>NZ_JYKO02000001.1:450000-1748923 GCF_000949385.2 Pseudomonas sp. LFM046
TCGGAGTGAAAGGCTAATCAAGCTCGGAGATAGCTGGTTCTCCTCGAAAGCTATTTAGGTAGCGCCTCACGTATCACTCCAGGGGGTAGAGCACTGTTTCGGCTAGGGGGTCATCCCGACTTACCAAACCGATGCAAACTCCGAATACCTGGAAGTGTCAGCGTGGGAGACACACGGCGGGTGCTAACGTCCGTCGTGAAAAGGGAAACAACCCAGACCGTCAGCTAAGGTCCCAAAGTTGTAGTTAAGTGGGAAACGATGTGGGAAGGCTTAGACAGCTAGGAGGTTGGCTTAGAAGCAGCCATCCTTTAAAGAAAGCGTAATAGCTCACTAGTCGAGTCGGCCTGCGCGGAAGATGTAACGGGGCTCAAACTACACACCGAAGCTACGGGTTCGTCGTAAGACGAGCGGTAGAGGAGCGTTCTGTAAGCCTGTGAAGGTGAGTTGAGAAGCTTGCTGGAGGTATCAGAAGTGCGAATGCTGACATGAGTAACGACAATGGGTGTGAAAAACACCCACGCCGAAAGACCAAGGGTTCCTGCGCAACGTTAATCGACGCAGGGTGAGTCGGCCCCTAAGGCGAGGCAGAAATGCGTAGTCGATGGGAAACGGGTTAATATTCCCGTACTTCTAGTTACTGCGATGGAGGGACGGAGAAGGCTAGGCCAGCTTGGCGTTGGTTGTCCAAGTTTAAGGTGGTAGGCCGAACACTTAGGCAAATCCGGGTGTTCAAGGTCGAGAGCTGATGACGAGTGTTCTCTAGAACACGAAGTGGTCGATGCCATGCTTCCAGGAAAAGCTTCTAAGCTTCAGGTAACTAGGAACCGTACCCCAAACCGACACAGGTGGTTGGGTAGAGAATACCAAGGCGCTTGAGAGAACTCGGGTGAAGGAACTAGGCAAAATGGCACCGTAACTTCGGGAGAAGGTGCGCCGGTGAGGGTGAACGATTTACTCGGTAAGCCCATGCCGGTCGAAGATACCAGGCCGCTGCGACTGTTTATTAAAAACACAGCACTCTGCAAACACGAAAGTGGACGTATAGGGTGTGACGCCTGCCCGGTGCCGGAAGGTTAATTGATGGGGTTAGCGCAAGCGAAGCTCTTGATCGAAGCCCCGGTAAACGGCGGCCGTAACTATAACGGTCCTAAGGTAGCGAAATTCCTTGTCGGGTAAGTTCCGACCTGCACGAATGGCGTAACGATGGCGGCGCTGTCTCCACCCGAGACTCAGTGAAATTGAAATCGCTGTGAAGATGCAGTGTATCCGCGGCTAGACGGAAAGACCCCGTGAACCTTTACTGTAGCTTTGCACTGGACTTTGAGCCTGCTTGTGTAGGATAGGTGGGAGGCTTTGAAGCGAGGACGCCAGTTCTCGTGGAGCCATCCTTGAAATACCACCCTGGCATGCTTGAGGTTCTAACTCTGGTCCGTCATCCGGATCGAGGACAGTGTATGGTGGGCAGTTTGACTGGGGCGGTCTCCTCCTAAAGAGTAACGGAGGAGTACGAAGGTGCGCTCAGACCGGTCGGAAATCGGTCGCAGAGTATAAAGGCAAAAGCGCGCTTGACTGCGAGACAGACACGTCGAGCAGGTACGAAAGTAGGTCTTAGTGATCCGGTGGTTCTGTATGGAAGGGCCATCGCTCAACGGATAAAAGGTACTCCGGGGATAACAGGCTGATACCGCCCAAGAGTTCATATCGACGGCGGTGTTTGGCACCTCGATGTCGGCTCATCACATCCTGGGGCTGAAGCCGGTCCCAAGGGTATGGCTGTTCGCCATTTAAAGTGGTACGCGAGCTGGGTTTAGAACGTCGTGAGACAGTTCGGTCCCTATCTGCCGTGGACGTTTGAGATTTGAGAGGGGCTGCTCCTAGTACGAGAGGACCGGAGTGGACGAACCTCTGGTGTTCCGGTTGTCACGCCAGTGGCACTGCCGGGTAGCTATGTTCGGAAGAGATAACCGCTGAAAGCATCTAAGCGGGAAACTCGCCTCAAGATGAGATCTCACTGGGATCTTGAATCCCCTAAAGGGCCGTCGAAGACTACGACGTTGATAGGTTGGGTGTGTAAGCGCTGTGAGGCGTTGAGCTAACCAATACTAATTGCCCGTGAGGCTTGACCATATAACACCCAAACAATCTGGTGATTGTTGCGTNAGGCTGATACCGCCCAAGAGTTCATATCGACGGCGGTGTTTGGCACCTCGATGTCGGCTCATCACATCCTGGGGCTGAAGCCGGTCCCAAGGGTATGGCTGTTCGCCATTTAAAGTGGTACGCGAGCTGGGTTTAGAACGTCGTGAGACAGTTCGGTCCCTATCTGCCGTGGACGTTTGAGATTTGAGAGGGGCTGCTCCTAGTACGAGAGGACCGGAGTGGACGAACCTCTGGTGTTCCGGTTGTCACGCCAGTGGCACTGCCGGGTAGCTATGTTCGGAAGAGATAACCGCTGAAAGCATCTAAGCGGGAAACTCGCCTCAAGATGAGATCTCACTGGGATCTTGAATCCCCTAAAGGGCCGTCGAAGACTACGACGTTGATAGGTTGGGTGTGTAAGCGCTGTGAGGCGTTGAGCTAACCAATACTAATTGTCCGTGAGGCTTGACCATATAACACCCAAACAATCTGGTGATTGTTGCGTGTGGTGGTGAAGTCGATATAGACCGAAAATTTGCCAGAACCGCAAAAGCCAAACTTGTCACATACCTGATTCGGGGTCGCGTCTCGCGACGAGGCCCCTACCGAATTGCTTGACGACTATAGAGCGTTGGAACCACCTGATCCCATCCCGAACTCAGCAGTGAAACGACGCATCGCCGATGGTAGTGTGGAGCTTCTCCATGTGAGAGTAGGTCATCGTCAAGCTTCTATCCCAAACCCCCGATACGCCCCGGCGTGTCGGGGGTTTGTCTTTGCGCGCGGGAAAAACCGTGCGCTGACGTCAGCCAGTTGCTCTGCGTCTGCTCACGATTTTGAGTGAGGTGCTTGGGTATGCCGGATTTCTATGCAACCTGAGTGTGCATGGATATGATGCCTGCCTCATTGTGAGCCGGATCCAGCACATGCTGACCCTATTGAAACTTCTGCAGGACGGGCACTTCCATTCGGGAGAGGCCTTGGGAGCTGCGCTCGGTGTGAGCAGAAGTGCTGTCTGGAAGCAGTTGCAGCATTTGGAGGCCGAACTCAATCTGCCTATCTACAAGGTGCGTGGGCGTGGCTACCGGCTGCAAGGCCCGTTAAGCCTGCTCGATTGTGATGCCTTGAATAAAGAAGGCAGCCCTTGGCTACACCAGGTATGCGACTCCCTGGACTCGACCAATGCGGAGGTGATGCGGCGTTTGGCCTCGGGCGACGCGCCGCCTTTCGCGGTCATCGCTGAGCGGCAAACCGAAGGTAGAGGTCGTAGAGGGCGTCGTTGGGTCAGTCCCTATGCTCAGAACCTGTACTACAGCCTTGCGCTGCGCATCGATGGCGGTGCTCGTCAGCTGGAAGGCTTGAGCCTAGTCGTCGGGCTCGCTGTGCTGTCTACCTTACGCTCTTTCGGATTGGCTGCTGCGGGACTCAAGTGGCCTAACGATCTCTTGATCAACAATCGCAAGATCGCAGGAATTCTCCTTGAACTAGTTGGTGATCCTGCTGACATCTGTCACGTGGTTGTTGGAATCGGGGTCAACGTGAATATGCAGCTGTCCCCCGAGGAAATTGATCAACCGTGGACCTCCATGCAGAGCGAGTCTGGGGTTCTGGTGGACAGGAATCTACTGGTCGCGCGGTTGAGTGCTTGTCTCCAGGATTACCTTGGGCGGCACCAGCGAGAGGGGTTCTCCGCACTTCGCGAGGAGTGGGAAGCCGGGCATCTCTGGCAGGGAAGGATGGTCAATCTGATTGCGGGTGTGCACCAAATCCAGGGAAGGGTCATAGGAATCGACGCAACAGGCGCAGTGCGCCTGAATGTCGACGGCGAGGAACGAGCTTTTAGCGGTGGAGAGCTCAGTTTGAGGTTGAGTGATGATTCTTGAGCTGGACTGCGGCAACAGTTTTATTAAATGGCGGGTAATCGACGCCTCCCAAGCAGCGACTCTGGCGGGGGGGGTTGTCGGTTCCGACGAGGAACTGATAGCCGCATTGCGCGGAACGGCAGGCTTGGCGCTTCGTTTCTGCCGACTCGTCAGTGTCCGGTCTGATGAGGAGACTCGGTCTCTGACATCGCGCCTGCAGGATGCATTCGGAGTCGCTTGCAGCTGTGCGACACCTGCGCAGGAAATGGCTGGCGTGCGCAATGGATATTCCGAGTATCAGCGGCTTGGACTGGATCGCTGGTTGGCTGTGCTGGGGGCGTATCACATTGCTCACAAGGCCTGCCTGGTCCTGGACCTGGGGACGGCTGTCACCTCTGATCTGGTTTCCGGGGATGGTGAGCACCTGGGCGGTTTTATCTGTCCAGGTATGCCACTGATGCGTAATCAGTTGCGCACCCATACTCGCCGCATTCGCTACGACGATGAGGCGGCAGAAAAGGCGCTATTGGACATGGCCCCCGGACGCTCGACTGTTGAAGCGGTTGAGCGGGGCTGCCTTTTGATGCTGAAAGGCTTCGTCCAGATTCAGATTGAGCTCGCTGCCGAGCATCTTGGAGAAGATTTCGAAGTCTTCCTCACCGGTGGCGACGCACTCCTGGTGCGTGATGTGCTGCCCCGTGCCAGGGTGCTGCCCGATTTGGTGTTCGCCGGACTGGCGATCGCCTGTCCATTGCAATGAGGTCGATCCATGCGTTGGTTGTTCCTGTTCCTCCTTGTCATCAACTTGTTCTATTACGTTTGGCATCAGCAGCAGGCTCCCTTGCGCCCCAAGGAAGTGGAGACGCTTTCGCTGTACAAGGGTGGGCAGCAGGATATTCGTCTGCTCAGTGAGTCTGGAAATGTCCAGCAAAGGCGTAGCGCTGCGCCGGCGGCAGCCACTGAAGAGACCGTCTGCCTTTTTCTGGGCGGCTTCGAGGGTGAGGAGCAGGGCAGGGAGCTCGAGCAGCGTCTGATCAGCCTCGATGTTCGCTCCCAGATTCAGCCGATTGATGCGGCGGCCGGCACGGATTACTGGGTGTACCTCGCACCGCTTGCTTCCCGTGAGGCATCCTTGCGGCAATTGAAAGAACTGCAGGCGCGGAAGATCGACAGCTACATCGTGACCCAGGGAGATCTGGTGAACGGGATTTCGCTTGGGATATTTCCACGCCTGGACTCAGCGGAAAGCGTGATGCAGCGACTGCGCGATGCTGGATATGAGCCTTTTATGCGTGAATTGGCCCGCGCGCACCGGGAATACTGGGTTCGTGTAGCCCCTGAAAGCCGCAGGCTGATTGATGATTCGCTGCTCGAACAACTGTCCCGAGATTTTTTGGGCTTAAAACATCAACTTATGCAGTGCGAGGGTGTTGCATCTCCTCGCTAGCTTGAATAGAATGGCGCCCGCTTCGCAGGGTGGCCCAAAAAGCTAAAATGCGAAGCAGCTGTCAAATGAAGCTAACCTCAAGATTTTAATGAGAAAAAGCTTGACAGCAGGGTGGCAGAAGTTGAGAATGCCGCCTCGTTTGGAGGGGTTCCCGAGCGGCCAAAGGGATCAGACTGTAAATCTGACGTCATAGACTTCGAAGGTTCGAATCCTTCCCCCTCCACCAGATTCAAAGCGAGAGCTGTGAGCTCCGCGGGTATAGTTCAGTGGTAGAACCTCAGCCTTCCAAGCTGATGATGCGGGTTCGATTCCCGCTACCCGCTCCAGGTTTGCTGTTTTCGTAATGTGTTTGGCTCATGTAGCTCAGCTGGTAGAGCACACCCTTGGTAAGGGTGAGGTCAGCGGTTCAAATCCGCTCATGAGCTCCATCCTAACAAAGGCAGATATGAAAATATCTGCCTTTGTTTTAATGGTGGCGTGAATCGCTCAATTCTTGATCGGAGACGTTCTCGATGGCTAAAGAAAAGTTTGAACGTAACAAACCGCACGTCAACGTCGGCACCATTGGTCACGTTGACCATGGCAAGACCACTCTGACTGCTGCTCTGACCAAGGTCTGCTCCGAGACCTGGGGCGGTTCCGCTCGTGCGTTCGACCAGATCGACAACGCGCCGGAAGAGAAGGCTCGCGGTATCACCATCAACACCTCCCACGTTGAGTACGATTCCGCCATTCGTCACTACGCTCACGTTGACTGCCCCGGTCACGCTGACTACGTGAAGAACATGATCACCGGTGCTGCCCAGATGGACGGCGCGATCCTGGTTTGCTCCGCTGCTGACGGCCCCATGCCGCAGACCCGCGAGCACATCCTGCTGTCCCGTCAGGTAGGCGTTCCCTACATCGTCGTGTTCCTGAACAAGGCCGATATGGTTGACGACGCCGAGCTGCTGGAACTGGTCGAAATGGAAGTTCGCGACCTGCTGAACACCTACGACTTCCCGGGCGACGACACTCCGATCGTGGTCGGTTCCGCTCTGATGGCTCTGGAAGGCAAGGACGACAACGAAATCGGCGTTTCCGCCGTTCGTAAGCTGGTAGAGACCCTGGACTCCTACATTCCGGAGCCGGTGCGTGCCATCGACCAGCCGTTCCTGATGCCGATCGAAGACGTGTTCTCCATCTCCGGCCGCGGCACCGTGGTAACCGGTCGTGTTGAGCGCGGCATCGTCAAGGTGGGCGAGGAAATCGAAATCGTCGGTATCCGTCCGACCACCAAGACCACCTGCACCGGCGTTGAAATGTTCCGCAAGCTGCTCGACGAAGGTCGTGCTGGTGAGAACGTTGGCGCCCTGCTGCGCGGTACCAAGCGTGACGATGTAGAGCGTGGTCAGGTTCTGGCCAAGCCGGGCACCATCAAGCCGCACACCAAGTTCGAGTGCGAAGTGTACGTGCTGTCCAAGGAGGAAGGTGGTCGTCACACCCCGTTCTTCAAGGGCTACCGTCCGCAGTTCTACTTCCGTACCACCGACGTAACCGGTAACTGCGAACTGCCGGAAGGCGTTGAGATGGTAATGCCGGGCGACAACATCAAGATGGTTGTCACCCTGATCGCCCCGATCGCCATGGAAGATGGTCTGCGCTTCGCGATCCGCGAAGGCGGTCGTACCGTTGGTGCCGGTGTTGTAGCCAAGATCATCGAATAACGACTTGATCTTGGCGTGTCAGGCCGGCATAATGGTCGGCCTGACTTTGTTACAGGCCAGTAGCTCAATTGGCAGAGCGGCGGTCTCCAAAACCGCAGGTTGGGGGTTCGATTCCCTCCTGGCCTGCCAGATTCCAAGAACGAGAATCTGGCATTTCTCTCACAGGATCCTAGCTGATGAATGCCAAGGCTGAAGCCAAAGAAACACGCTTCGACGTTCTGAAGTGGGTCGCTGTGGTGGCTCTTGTCGCTGTCGGCGTAGTCGGTAATCAGTATTTTTCAGCTGAGCCGATCCTGTACCGCGTCCTCGCGCTTCTTGCTCTTGCCGCTGTTGCTGCTGTTGTGGCTCTGCAGACTGCAAAGGGTCAGGCTTTCTTTGCTCTTGCTAAGGAAGCTCGTGCGGAGATTCGCAAGGTTGTTTGGCCGACCCGTCAGGAAACCACCCAGACCACTCTGATCGTTGTGGCTGTCGTGCTGGTAATGGCGCTGCTGCTGTGGGGGCTTGATACCCTGCTCGGCTGGCTTGTTTCGTTGATTGTTGGTTAATAGGTGCGCCGTGGCTAAGCGTTGGTACGTTGTGCATGCCTACTCGGGTTACGAGAAGCATGTCATGCGCTCGCTGATCGAGCGCGTCAAGCTGGCCGGCATGGAAGATGAGTTCGGCGAGATTCTGGTTCCCACCGAGGAAGTGGTGGAGATGCGTAATGGCCAGAAGCGCAAAAGCGAACGCAAGTTCTTCCCCGGCTACGTGCTGGTTCAGATGGAGATGAGCGAGGCGACTTGGCACTTGATCAAGGATACGCCGCGCGTTATGGGCTTTATTGGCGGTACTGCTGACAAGCCTGCTCCGATTACCGAAAAGGAAGCTGAAGCTATCCTGCGTCGCGTAGCTGACAGCGGTGATAAGCCGAAGCCGAAGACTCTGTTTGAGCCGGGTGAGACTGTTCGTGTAATCGACGGTCCGTTTGCCGACTTCAACGGTGTCGTCGAAGAGGTTAACTACGAGAAGAGCCGGATCCAGGTGGCCGTGCTCATCTTCGGCCGCTCTACCCCGGTAGAGCTGGAGTTCAGTCAGGTCGAGAAGGCTTAACTGAAAATGGCATCCCAACCCCGCAGCCCTAGGTTGCGGGGTTTTGTCGTCACTGGGATAAACGCGAAAGCAATCGGGGAGCCTTCGGGCGCTTGAACCCGTAACTGGAGTTTTAAATGGCTAAGAAGATTCAAGCTTATATCAAGCTGCAAGTGAAGGCCGGTCAGGCCAACCCGTCGCCGCCGGTCGGCCCTGCTCTGGGTCAGCACGGCGTGAACATCATGGAATTCTGCAAGGCGTTCAACGCCAAGACTCAGGGCCTCGAGCCGGGTCTGCCGACTCCTGTGATCATCACCGTATACAGCGACCGCAGCTTCACCTTCGAGACCAAGAGCACCCCGGCTTCCGTGCTGCTGAAAAAAGCGGCCGGCATCGCCAGCGGTTCTCCGCGTCCCAACACCCAGAAAGTAGGCACCGTTACCCGTGCTCAGCTGGAAGAGATCGCTAAAGCCAAGAAGGCTGATCTGACTGCAGCTGACCTGGATGCGGCCGTGCGTAGCATCGCCGGTTCCGCTCGTAGCATGGGCCTGAACGTGGAGGGTGTGTAATGGCTAAGCTGACCAAGCGCCAAAAGGCAATCGCCGAGAAAGTAGAAGCTGGCAAGCAGTACGCTTTCGAAGACGCCGCCAAACTGTTGGCTGAACTGGCTACCTCCAAGTTCAAAGAGTCCGTAGACGTTTCCATCAACCTGGGCGTCGATCCGCGTAAATCCGACCAGGTCGTTCGTGGTGCCACCGTTCTGCCGAACGGCACCGGTAAGAGCGTCCGCGTTGCCGTGTTCACCCAGGGCCCGGCTGCTGAAGCTGCTCTGGCTGCTGGTGCCGAGAAAGTCGGTATGGATGAACTGGCTGCCGAAATGAAAGCTGGCGACCTGAACTACGACGTCGTAATCGCCTCCCCGGACGCGATGCGTGTTGTTGGTCAGCTGGGCCAGATTCTCGGCCCGCGCGGTCTGATGCCGAACCCGAAAGTCGGCACCGTGACCCCGGACGTCGCCACCGCTGTTAAGAACGCCAAAGCCGGTCAGGTACGTTTCCGTACTGACAAGAACGGCATCATCCACGCTTCCGTGGGCAAGGTCGACTTCGAGCCCGTCAAGCTGAAGCAGAACGTAGAAGCTCTGCTGGCTGATCTGAAGCGTCTGAAGCCGTCCACCTCCAAGGGTGTGTACCTGAAGCGCGTGACCCTGAGCACCACCATGGGCCCGGGTCTGCAGATCGATCAGGCTTCCCTCGAAGGCTAAGTGATAAAAGCGCGACGGATTCGTCCGTCGCGCCAGGTATTGGGGTCCCTGCCTGGCGGGGGCTGTCCAAGACCGTAGGCGGCGAAAGCCTTAAACCGGGGAGTAATTCCCTTGCCTACGCAGATGGTGCTCCCGATTCGTTTACCGAATCAGACACCAAAACGCCGTCCGGCTCCGGCTGGACGAAACGGTAACATCCAGGAGTTAGACCCGTGGCAATTAAACTCGAAGACAAGAAGGCCATCGTCGCTGAAGTCAACGAGGCTGCCAAAGCTGGCCTGTCCGCTGTCGTGGCTGATGCCCGTGGCGTGACCGTAGCCGCTATGACCGGACTCCGTAAAGAGGCCCGCGAAGCTGGCGTTTACGTACGTGTCGTACGTAACACCCTGGCTCGCCGCGCCGTTGCCGGCACTCAGTTCGAAGTGCTCAACGACGTGTTCAAAGGCCCGACCCTGATTGCGTTCTCCAATGAACATCCGGGCGCTGCCGCCCGTATCTTCAAGGAATTCGCCAAGGGTCAGGACAAGTTCGAGATCAAAGCCGCTGCATTCGAGGGCCAGTTCCTCGCAGCCAATCAGATCGACGTACTGGCGACCCTGCCGACCTACAACGAAGCCGTTGCACAGCTGATGAGCGTAATCCAAGGCGCTACCAGCAAGCTGGCTCGTACTCTGGCGGCTATTCGCGACCAGAAAGAAGGCGCTGCTGCCTGATCCAGGCTGCATAGTCACTTTCACGAAATCTTTTAATTTTGATGGCCGCGAAGGCTGTCCACCAATACAGGAATTAGAGTCATGGCTCTGACCAACGAAGACATCATCAACGCCGTATCCGAAATGTCCGTCATGCAGATCGTTGAACTGATCAAGGCGATGGAAGAGAAGTTCGGTGTTACCGCTGCTGCTGCCGTTGCCGCTGGCCCGGCTGCTGCCGCTGCTGTTGTTGAAGAACAAACCGAGTTCACCATTGTTCTGGCCGAAGCTGGCGAGAAGAAAGTGAACGTGATCAAGGTCGTTCGCGAACTGACCGGTCTGGGCCTGAAAGAAGCCAAGGCTGTTGTTGACGGCGCCCCGGGCGTGGTCAAGGAAGGCGCTTCCAAGGAAGAGGCCGAAGCTGCCAAGAAGGCTCTGGAAGAAGCTGGCGCCAAAGTCGAGCTCAAGTAAGCGACGACCTTGCGTCTACAGCCTCCGCGCCTCGCGCAAGGCTGACGGCTGGTGGCTTATGCCACCGGCCTTTTTCCGTTCTAGGTGGTTGTCTCCGAGGCACCACCTGGAGCGTGAACCGACCTCCATTGGGAGGCGGCGCAAACCAAGGGGTTTGCACGATTTTCTGGCTACTCCCGTCGGAGGGGCCAAACAAGCAGGTGACCAAGCTGGGGAACGCTGATGGCTTACTCATACACTGAGAAAAAACGTATCCGCAAAGACTTTAGCAAGTTGCCGGACGTCATGGATGTACCCTACCTCCTGGCCATCCAGCTGGATTCGTATCGCGAATTCCTGCAGGCGGGAGTCAGCAAAGAGCATTTCCGTGACATCGGCCTGCACGCGGCCTTCAAGTCTGTTTTCCCGATCATCAGCTATTCCGGTAACGCCGCTCTGGAATACGTCGGCTATCGCCTGGGCGAGCCGGCTTTCGATGTCAAGGAATGCGTGCTGCGCGGTGTGACCTTCGCCGTGCCGCTGCGGGTAAAAGTCCGTCTGATCATTTTCGACAAAGAGTCGTCGAACAAAGCGATCAAGGACATCAAGGAACAAGAAGTCTACATGGGGGAAATCCCCCTGATGACCGAGAACGGTACCTTCATCATCAACGGTACCGAGCGTGTCATCGTTTCCCAGCTGCACCGTTCGCCGGGCGTGTTCTTCGATCACGACCGCGGCAAGACCCACAGCTCGGGCAAGCTGCTGTACTCCGCTCGTATCATCCCTTACCGCGGCTCCTGGCTGGACTTCGAGTTCGATCCGAAGGACTGCGTATTCGTCCGTATCGACCGTCGCCGCAAACTGCCGGCCACCGTCCTGCTGCGCGCGTTGAACTACACCACTGAAGAAGTGCTGAACGCGTTCTACGCGACCAACGTCTTCCACGTGAAAGGCGAAGGCCTGCACCTGGAGCTGGTTCCGCAGCGTCTGCGCGGTGAAATCGCCGTGTTCGACATCAAGGATCAGACTGGCAAGGTGATCGTGGAGCAGGGCCGTCGTATCACTGCCCGCCACATCAACCAGCTGGAAAAGGCTGGCATCAAGGAGCTGGAAGTACCGCTGGATTACGTGCTTGGCCGTACCTCTGCCAAGGCCATCGTGCATCCGGCTACCGGCGAGATCATCGCGGAGTGCAACACCGAGCTGACCACCGACCTGCTGGTGAAAATCGCCAAGGCTCAGGTCGTCCGCATCGAGACCCTGTACACCAACGACATCGACTGCGGTCCGTTCATCTCCGATACCCTGAAGATCGACTCCACCAGCAACCAGCTGGAAGCCCTGGTCGAGATCTACCGCATGATGCGCCCGGGCGAGCCGCCGACCAAGGAAGCCGCCGAGACCCTGTTCAATAACCTGTTCTTCAGTGCCGAGCGTTACGACCTGTCCGCCGTTGGCCGCATGAAGTTCAACCGCCGCATCGGTCGTACCGAGATCGAAGGCTCCGGTGTGCTGAGCAAGGAAGACATCGTTGACGTACTGAAGACCCTGGTCGATATCCGTAACGGCAAGGGCATCGTCGACGACATCGACCACCTGGGTAACCGTCGCGTACGTTGCGTCGGTGAAATGGCCGAGAACCAGTTCCGCGTTGGCCTGGTGCGTGTAGAGCGCGCGGTCAAGGAACGTCTGTCCATGGCGGAAAGCGAAGGCCTGATGCCGCAGGACCTGATCAACGCCAAGCCGGTGGCGGCCGCGATCAAGGAGTTCTTCGGTTCCAGCCAGCTGTCCCAGTTCATGGACCAGAACAACCCGCTCTCCGAAATCACCCACAAGCGCCGCGTTTCCGCACTCGGCCCAGGTGGTCTGACCCGTGAGCGCGCAGGCTTCGAGGTTCGTGACGTACACCCGACCCACTACGGCCGCGTGTGCCCGATCGAAACCCCTGAAGGTCCGAACATCGGACTGATCAACTCCCTGGCCACCTACGCCCGCACCAACCAGTACGGCTTCCTGGAAAGCCCGTACCGCGTGGTCAAGGAAGGTCAGGTCACTGACGACATCGTCTTCCTCTCCGCGATCGAAGAGGCTGACCACGTCATCGCCCAGGCCTCCGCCACCCTGAACGAACAAGGGCAGCTGGTGGACGAACTGGTAGCCGTGCGTCACCTGAACGAATTCACCGTGAAGGCGCCGGAAGACGTGACCCTGATGGACGTGTCGCCGAAGCAGGTCGTCTCCGTCGCTGCCTCGCTGATTCCGTTCCTCGAGCACGACGACGCCAACCGTGCACTCATGGGCTCCAACATGCAGCGTCAGGCCGTGCCGACCCTGCGTGCCGACAAGCCTCTGGTGGGTACCGGCATGGAGCGCAACGTAGCGCGCGACTCCGGTGTGTGTGTGGTTGCCCGTCGTGGTGGCGTGATCGATTCCGTCGACGCCAGCCGTATCGTGGTTCGCGTCAATGACGACGAAGTCGAGACCGGCGAAGCCGGTGTGGACATCTACAACCTGACCAAATACACCCGTTCCAACCAGAACACCTGCATCAACCAGCGTCCGCTGGTGCAGAAGGGTGATGTGGTCGCGCGTGCCGACATCCTCGCCGATGGTCCGTCCACCGACATGGGTGAACTCGCTCTGGGTCAGAACATGCGCGTAGCGTTCATGCCCTGGAACGGCTTCAACTTCGAGGACTCCATCTGCTTGTCCGAGCGCGTGGTGCAGGAAGATCGCTTCACCACCATCCACATTCAGGAGCTGACTTGCGTCGCTCGTGACACCAAGCTCGGCCCAGAAGAAATCACCGCGGACATCCCGAACGTGGGTGAGGCTGCGCTGAACAAGCTGGACGAAGCTGGCATCGTCTACGTTGGCGCTGAAGTGCAGGCTGGCGACATCCTGGTCGGCAAGGTCACTCCGAAAGGCGAGACTCAGCTGACTCCGGAAGAGAAGCTGCTGCGCGCGATCTTCGGTGAGAAGGCGTCCGACGTGAAGGACACCTCCCTGCGCGTGCCGACCGGCACCAAGGGCACCGTGATCGACGTCCAGGTCTTCACTCGCGACGGCGTTGAGCGCGACTCCCGCGCCCTGTCCATCGAGAAGATGCAGCTGGACGAGATCCGCAAGGACCTGAACGAAGAGTTCCGCATCGTCGAAGGCGCAACCTTCGAGCGTCTGCGTTCCGCTCTGGTTGGCCAGATCGCCGAAGGCGGCGCCGGCCTGAAGAAGGGCACCGAGATCACCGACGAGTACCTCGACGGCCTCGAGCGCGGCCAGTGGTTCAAGCTGCGCATGGCGGAAGACGCTCTGAACGAGCAGCTGGAAAAGGCCCAGGCCTACCTGTCCGACCGTCGCCAGATGCTGGACGACAAGTTCGAAGACAAGAAGCGCAAGCTGCAGCAGGGCGACGACCTGGCTCCGGGCGTCCTGAAGATCGTCAAGGTCTACCTGGCTATCAAACGTCGCATCCAGCCGGGCGACAAGATGGCGGGCCGTCACGGTAACAAGGGTGTGGTCTCCGTGATCATGCCGGTCGAAGACATGCCGCACGACGCCAACGGCACTCCGGTGGACATCGTTCTGAACCCGCTGGGCGTACCGTCTCGTATGAACGTCGGTCAGATCCTCGAAACCCACCTGGGCCTCGCAGCCAAGGGTCTGGGCGAGAAGATCAATCGCATGATGGAAGAGCAGCGCAAGATCGCTGAGCTGCGCGAGTTCCTCCACGAGATTTACAACGAGATCGGTGGCCGTCAGGAAAACCTGAACGAGCTGAGCGACCAGGAAATCCTGGATCTGGCGAAGAACCTGAAGGGCGGCGTTCCCATGGCCACCCCGGTGTTCGACGGCGCCAAGGAAAGCGAGATTAAGGCCATGCTGAAGCTCGCTGACCTGCCGGAAAGCGGCCAGATGCGCCTGTTCGACGGTCGTACCGGCAACCAGTTCGAGCGTCCGACCACTGTCGGCTACATGTACATGCTCAAGCTGAACCACCTGGTCGACGACAAGATGCACGCACGTTCCACCGGTTCCTACAGCCTGGTTACCCAGCAGCCGCTGGGTGGTAAGGCGCAGTTCGGTGGCCAGCGTTTCGGGGAGATGGAGGTGTGGGCATTGGAAGCCTACGGCGCTGCCTACACCCTGCAGGAAATGCTGACCGTGAAATCGGACGACGTGAACGGTCGTACCAAGATGTACAAGAACATCGTGGACGGCGATCACCGCATGGAGGCCGGTATGCCCGAGTCCTTCAACGTGCTGATCAAAGAGATCCGCTCGCTCGGCATCGACATCGAACTGGAAACCGAATAACACGCGACGCCCAAAACGCTACGGCTGGTCAAGGCCGGTCGTAGCGGGTCCGTGAGGAGGAAAGGCCTTGAAAGACTTGCTGAATCTGTTGAAAAACCAGGGTCAAATCGAAGAGTTCGATGCCATCCGTATTGGTCTGGCCTCGCCCGAGATGATCCGTTCCTGGTCCTTCGGTGAAGTGAAGAAGCCGGAGACCATCAACTACCGTACCTTCAAGCCGGAGCGTGATGGCCTGTTCTGCGCCAAGATCTTCGGCCCGGTGAAGGACTACGAGTGCCTGTGCGGTAAGTACAAGCGCCTCAAGCATCGCGGTGTGATCTGCGAGAAGTGCGGTGTGGAAGTCGCCCTGGCCAAGGTGCGCCGTGAGCGTATGGGCCACATCGAGCTGGCTTCGCCCGTTGCCCACATCTGGTTCCTGAAGTCCCTGCCGTCCCGTATCGGCCTGCTGCTGGACATGACCCTGCGTGACATCGAGCGCGTGCTCTATTTCGAGAGCTACGTGGTGATCGATCCGGGCATGACTACCCTGGAAAAGGGGCAGCTGCTGAACGATGAGCAGTACTTCGAAGCCCTCGAAGAGTTCGGTGACGACTTCGACGCCCGCATGGGTGCCGAGGCTGTTCGCGAGCTGCTGAACGCCATCGATCTGGATCACGAGATCGGCCGCCTGCGCGAAGAAATTCCGCAGACCAACTCGGAAACCAAGATCAAGAAGCTGTCCAAGCGCCTGAAGCTGATGGAAGCCTTCAAGGACTCCGGCAACCACCCTGAGTGGATGGTTCTGACCGTCCTGCCGGTGCTGCCGCCGGACCTGCGTCCGCTGGTTCCGCTGGATGGCGGTCGCTTCGCGACTTCCGACCTGAACGATCTGTACCGTCGGGTCATCAACCGTAACAACCGTCTGAAGCGCCTGCTCGACCTGGCCGCTCCGGACATCATCGTGCGCAACGAAAAGCGCATGCTGCAGGAAGCCGTCGACGCCCTGCTGGACAACGGCCGCCGTGGCCGTGCCATCACCGGTTCGAACAAGCGCCCGCTGAAGTCCCTTGCCGACATGATCAAGGGTAAGCAGGGTCGCTTCCGTCAGAACCTGCTTGGCAAGCGCGTGGACTACTCCGGCCGTTCGGTAATTACCGTAGGTCCGACCCTGCGTCTGCACCAGTGCGGCCTGCCCAAGAAGATGGCTCTGGAGCTGTTCAAGCCGTTCATCTTCGGCAAGCTGGAAGCCCGTGGCATGGCCACCACCATCAAGGCGGCCAAGAAGATGGTCGAGCGCGAACTGCCCGAGGTTTGGGACGTTCTCGCCGAAGTCATCCGCGAGCATCCGGTTCTCCTGAACCGTGCACCGACGCTGCACCGTCTGGGTATCCAGGCGTTCGAGCCCGTGCTGATCGAAGGCAAGGCCATCCAGTTGCACCCGCTGGTCTGCGCCGCGTACAACGCCGACTTCGACGGTGACCAGATGGCCGTTCACGTTCCGCTGACCCTCGAGGCACAGCTGGAAGCGCGCGCGCTGATGATGTCCACCAACAACATCCTGTCGCCCGCCAACGGCGAGCCGATCATCGTGCCGTCCCAGGACGTGGTTCTGGGTCTGTACTACATGACTCGCGAAGCCGTTAACGCCAAGGGCGAAGGCCGCGTGTTCGCCGACCTGCAGGAAGTTGACCGCGTATTCCGTGCCGGCGAAGCGTCCCTGCACGCCCGAGTCAAGGTCCGGATCAACGAGACCGTCAAGGATAAGGATGGCGGTATTACCAAGAACACCCGCATCGTCGACACCACCGTCGGCCGTGCGCTGCTGTTCCAGGTAGTTCCGGCCGGACTGTCGTTCGACGTGGTCAACCAGCCGATGAAGAAGAAGGCGATCTCCAAGCTGATCAACCAGTGCTACCGCGTGGTGGGTCTGAAGGACACCGTCATCTTCGCTGACCAGCTGATGTACACCGGTTTCGCGTACTCCACCATTTCCGGCGTTTCCATCGGCGTGAACGACTTCGTCATTCCGGACGAGAAGGCTCGCATCATCGATGCCGCCACCGAGGAAGTGAAGGAGATCGAATCTCAGTACGCCTCCGGCCTGGTAACCCAGGGCGAGAAGTACAACAAGGTGATCGACCTGTGGTCGAAGGCCAACGACGAAGTGTCCAAGGCGATGATGGCCAACCTCTCGAAAGAGAAGGTGGTGGATCGCGAGGGCAAGGAAGTCGACCAGGAGTCCTTCAACTCCATGTACATGATGGCGGACTCCGGTGCGCGGGGTTCCGCAGCCCAGATCCGTCAGCTGGCCGGTATGCGCGGCCTGATGGCCAAGCCGGACGGCTCCATCATCGAGACGCCGATTACCGCGAACTTCCGTGAAGGTCTGAACGTACTCCAGTACTTCATCTCCACCCACGGTGCTCGTAAGGGTCTGGCGGATACCGCACTGAAGACCGCGAACTCCGGTTACCTGACCCGTCGTCTCGTCGACGTCGCCCAGGACCTGGTAGTGACCGAGATCGATTGCGGCACCGAGCATGGCCTGCTCATGACTCCGCACATCGAAGGCGGCGACGTAGTTGAGCCGCTGGGTGAGCGCGTTCTGGGCCGTGTAATCGCCCGTGACGTGTTCAAGCCTGGCAGCGACGATGGCGAAGTCATCGTTCCGGCCGGCACCCTGATCGACGAGAAGTGGGTCGAGTTCATCGAGCGCATGAGCGTCGACGAAGTGGTCGTGCGTTCGCCGATCACCTGCGAAACCCGCTATGGCATCTGCGCCAAGTGCTACGGTCGCGACCTGGCTCGTGGTCACCAGGTGAACATCGGTGAAGCTGTCGGCGTTATCGCCGCCCAGTCCATCGGTGAGCCGGGTACCCAGCTGACCATGCGTACCTTCCACATCGGTGGTGCGGCCAGCCGGACCTCGGCTGCCGACAACGTCCAGGTGAAGAACGGCGGCACCATCCGCCTGCACAACCTGAAGCACGTAGAGCGTGCCGACGGCGCCCTGGTTGCGGTATCCCGTTCCGGTGAGCTGGCTGTTGCCGACGACTTCGGTCGTGAGCGCGAGCGCTACAAGCTGCCGTACGGTGCCGTGATTTCCGTGAAGGAAGGCGACAAGGTCGATCCGGGCGCAATCGTTGCCAAGTGGGACCCGCACACCCACCCGATCGTGACCGAGATGAAGGGTACCGTGACCTTCGTCGGCATGGAGGAAGGCATCACCATCAAGCGTCAGACCGACGAACTGACCGGCCTGACCAACATCGAGGTTCTGGATGCGAAGGATCGTCCGGCTGCCGGCAAGGACATTCGTCCGGCCGTGAAACTGGTCGACGCCAACGGCAAGGAGCTGCTGCTGCCGGGCACCGACGTTCCCGCCCAGTACTTCCTGCCGGCGAACGCCCTGGTTGGCGTGGCCGACGGTGCCCAGGTGGGTGTGGGTGACGTTATCGCCCGTATCCCGCAAGAAACCTCGAAGACCCGCGACATCACCGGTGGTCTGCCGCGAGTGGCCGACCTCTTCGAAGCGCGTCGTCCGAAAGAGCCGTCCATCCTTGCGGAAATCAGCGGCACCATCTCCTTCGGCAAGGAGACCAAGGGCAAGCGTCGCCTGGTCATCACTCCGAACGACGGTACCGATCCTTACGAGGAGCTGATTCCGAAGTGGCGTCACCTGAACGTGTTCGAAGGCGAACAGGTAAACCGCGGTGAAGTGATCTCCGACGGTCCGAGCAACCCGCACGACATCCTGCGCCTGCTGGGCGTCAGCTCGCTGGCCAAGTACATCGTCAACGAGATCCAGGACGTCTACCGCCTGCAGGGTGTGAAGATCAACGACAAGCACATCGAGACCATCCTGCGTCAGATGCTGCGTAAGGTGGAGATTGCCGAGTCCGGCGATTCCAGCTTCATCAAGGGCGACCAGATGGAGCTGACCCAGGTGCTGGAAGAGAACGAGCGTCTGGCGACCGAAGACCGCTTCATCGCCAAGTACGAGCGCGTTCTGCTGGGTATCACCAAGGCCTCGCTGTCTACCGAGTCGTTCATCTCCGCGGCGTCCTTCCAGGAAACCACCCGCGTCCTCACCGAGGCGGCGGTTACCGGCAAGCGCGATTACCTGCGCGGCCTGAAGGAAAACGTGGTGGTGGGTCGTCTGATCCCGGCCGGTACTGGCTTGGCCTACCACAGTGAGCGCAAGCGTCAGCGCGATGCCGGCAAGCCGGTTCGCGTGAGCGCCAGCGAAGTGGAAGCAGCGCTGACCGAAGCGTTGAACTCCAGCAGCAACTAAGTGCGATGCCCCCGGAGGTCTTGACCACCGGGGGCTTTGCCTTGACGGGGGCATTGAGTCTCTTTAGACTCATGCACCCCTAAATTTGGCAGGGCGCATTGCCCTGTCATTTTGCTTTCTTTGTAAGGCAATAGCGTCGAAAGACAACAGTGGAGCAATTAGATGGCAACTATTAACCAGCTGGTGCGTAAGCCGCGCAGCCGTATCGTCGAGAAATCCGACGTACCTGCGCTGCAGAACTGCCCGCAGCGTCGTGGCGTATGCACCCGCGTCTACACCACCACGCCGAAGAAACCGAACTCCGCACTCCGTAAGGTTTGCCGTGTTCGCCTGACCAACGGCTTCGAAGTAACTTCGTACATCGGTGGTGAGGGTCACAACCTGCAAGAGCACAGCGTAGTGCTGATCCGTGGCGGTCGTGTAAAGGACCTTCCGGGTGTGCGTTACCACACTGTTCGCGGTTCGCTGGATACCACCGGCGTTAAAGACCGTAAGCAGGGTCGTTCCAAGTACGGTACCAAGCGTCCGAAGTAATTCGGTGCTTGACCAGTTTTCATATTCATTGAGTCGATAAGAGTAAGGTCGGGCGTAACCAAATGGTTATGGTCCCGGGCTAACCTGAAGACCGTTTGAGGGCTTATCAATGCCAAGACGTCGTGTAGCAGCAAAGCGTGAGATTCTGGACGATCCGAAATACGGAAGCCTGATTCTCGCCAAGTTCATGAACCACGTGATGGAAAGCGGCAAGAAGGCTGTAGCCGAGCGCATCGTTTACGGTGCCCTGGATACCGTCAAAGCACGCAAGAACAGCGATCCCCTGGAAATCTTCGAGAAAGCTCTCGACGCCATCGCTCCGCTGGTCGAAGTCAAGTCCCGCCGTGTAGGCGGTGCCACTTACCAGGTTCCGGTCGAAGTTCGTCCGTCCCGTCGTAATGCGCTGGCCATGCGCTGGCTGGTTGAGTCCGCGCGCAAGCGTGGCGAGAAATCCATGGCCCTGCGTCTCGCAGGCGAGCTGCTGGATGCCTTCGATGGCAAAGGCGCTGCTGTCAAGAAGCGTGAAGACGTGCACCGCATGGCAGAGGCCAACAAGGCCTTCTCGCATTATCGCTTCTAATCTAGCGAGGATTTTTTCGTGGCTCGTACAACCCCTATCAACCGCTACCGTAACATCGGTATCTGCGCCCACGTAGATGCCGGTAAGACCACTACTACGGAGCGGATCCTGTTCTACACAGGTCTCAGCCACAAGATGGGTGAGGTGCACGACGGCGCCGCCACTACCGACTGGATGGTGCAGGAGCAGGAGCGTGGTATCACCATTACCTCCGCTGCCGTGACCACCTTCTGGCAGGGTTCCCGTGGCCAGTACGACAAGTACCGCGTCAACGTAATCGACACCCCCGGCCACGTAGACTTCACCATCGAAGTAGAGCGCTCCCTGCGCGTTCTCGACGGTGCTGTCGTTGTGTTCTGCGGTACCTCCGGCGTTGAGCCTCAGTCTGAAACCGTATGGCGTCAGGCCAACAAGTACGGCGTTCCGCGCGTCGTCTACGTGAACAAGATGGACCGTGCTGGTGCCAACTTCCTTCGCGTGGTCGGCCAGATCAAGCAGCGCCTGGGCCACACCCCGGTTCCGGTGCAGCTGCCGATCGGTGCTGAAGACGACTTCGAAGGCCAGATCGACCTGATCAAGATGAAGGCGATCTACTGGAACGAAGACGACAAGGGCACTACCTACCGCGAGGAGGATATCCCTGCCGAGCTCCAGAGCCTGGCCGAAGAGTGGCGCAACAACATGGTTGAAGCTGCCGCCGAAGCCAGCGAAGAGCTGATGAACAAGTACCTGGAAGAGGGTGAGCTGACTGCCGAGGAAATCAAGGCTGGTCTGCGTGCTCGTACCTTGGCCAGCGAAATCGTTCCGGCCGTTTGCGGTTCCTCCTTCAAGAACAAGGGCGTGCCCCTGGTTCTCGACGCCGTGATCGACTTCCTGCCGGCTCCGACCGAGATCCCGCCGATTCAGGGTGTCCACCCGGACAGCACTGAGGAGAACGAGATCCAGGACGAGCGTCGCGCTGATGATGCTGAGCCCTTCTCGGCTCTGGCGTTCAAGATTGCGACCGACCCCTTCGTGGGCACCCTGACCTTTGCTCGTGTTTACTCCGGTGTTCTGACCTCTGGCGACTCCGTGTTGAACTCGGTGAAGGGCAAGAAAGAGCGCGTTGGTCGTATGGTGCAGATGCACGCTAACCAGCGTGACGAGATCAAGGAAGTTCGCGCTGGCGACATCGCGGCCCTGATCGGCATGAAGGACGTCACCACTGGTGACACCCTGTGCGACATCGAGAAGCCTATCGTTCTCGAGCGTATGGACTTCCCGGAGCCTGTGATCTCGGTTGCTGTTGAGCCGAAGACCAAGGCCGACCAGGAGAAGATGGGTATTGCTCTGGGCAAGCTGGCCCAGGAAGACCCGTCCTTCCGCGTCAAGACCGACGAAGAGACTGGCCAGACCATCATCTCCGGTATGGGTGAGCTGCACCTGGATATCATCGTCGACCGCATGAAGCGCGAGTTCGGCGTTGAGGCCAACATCGGCAAGCCGCAGGTTTCCTATCGCGAGACCATTTCCAAGGACAACGTCGAGATCGAAGGCAAGTTCGTTCGTCAGTCCGGTGGTCGTGGTCAGTTCGGTCACTGCTGGATCCGCTTCTCGTCTGCTGATGTGGACGAAAAAGGCAACATCGCCGAAGGCCTGGTGTTCACCAACGAAGTCGTGGGTGGTGTGGTTCCGAAGGAATACATCCCGGCGATCCAGAAGGGTATCGAAGAGCAGATGAAGAACGGCGTCGTTGCCGGCTATCCGCTCATCGGCCTGAAGGCTACCGTGTTCGATGGTTCCTACCACGACGTCGACTCCAACGAGATGGCGTTCAAGATCGCTGCCTCCATGGCGACCAAGCAGCTGGCCCAGAAGGGCGGCGGTAAAGTGCTTGAGCCGATCATGAAGGTAGAGGTGGTGACCCCCGAGGACTACATGGGTGACGTGATGGGTGACCTGAACCGTCGTCGTGGTCTGATTCAGGGGATGGAAGACTCGGTTTCCGGTAAGGTTATTCGTGCCGAGGTTCCGCTGGGTGAGATGTTCGGTTATGCGACCGACGTTCGTTCCATGTCCCAGGGTCGCGCGAGCTACTCCATGGAATTCTCCAAATACGCCGAAGCTCCGTCGAACATCGTCGAAGCACTGGTTAAAAAACAAGGTTGATTCAGCCCTTTAAGTAAGAGGTTTACTGTCGTGGCTAAGGAAAAATTTGAACGTAACAAACCGCACGTCAACGTCGGCACCATTGGTCACGTTGACCATGGCAAGACCACTCTGACTGCTGCTCTGACCAAGGTCTGCTCCGAGACCTGGGGCGGTTCCGCTCGTGCGTTCGACCAGATCGACAACGCGCCGGAAGAGAAGGCTCGCGGTATCACCATCAACACCTCCCACGTTGAGTACGATTCCGCCATTCGTCACTACGCTCACGTTGACTGCCCCGGTCACGCTGACTACGTGAAGAACATGATCACCGGTGCTGCCCAGATGGACGGCGCGATCCTGGTTTGCTCCGCTGCTGACGGTCCCATGCCGCAGACCCGCGAGCACATCCTGCTGTCCCGTCAGGTAGGCGTTCCCTACATCGTCGTGTTCCTGAACAAGGCCGACATGGTTGACGACGCCGAGCTGCTGGAACTGGTCGAAATGGAAGTTCGCGACCTGCTGAACACCTACGACTTCCCGGGCGACGACACTCCGATCGTGGTCGGTTCCGCTCTGATGGCTCTGGAAGGCAAGGACGACAACGAAATCGGCGTTTCCGCCGTTCGTAAGCTGGTAGAGACCCTGGACTCCTACATTCCGGAGCCGGTGCGTGCCATCGACCAGCCGTTCCTGATGCCGATCGAAGACGTGTTCTCCATCTCCGGTCGCGGCACCGTGGTAACCGGTCGTGTTGAGCGCGGCATCGTCAAGGTGGGCGAGGAAATCGAAATCGTCGGTATCCGTCCGACCACCAAGACCACCTGCACCGGCGTTGAAATGTTCCGCAAGCTGCTCGACGAAGGTCGTGCTGGTGAGAACGTTGGCGCCCTGCTGCGCGGCACCAAGCGTGACGACGTAGAGCGTGGTCAGGTTCTGGCCAAGCCGGGCACCATCAAGCCGCACACCAAGTTCGAGTGCGAAGTGTACGTGCTGTCCAAGGAAGAAGGTGGTCGTCACACCCCGTTCTTCAAGGGCTACCGTCCGCAGTTCTACTTCCGTACCACCGACGTAACCGGTAACTGCGAACTGCCGGAAGGCGTTGAGATGGTAATGCCGGGCGACAACATCAAGATGGTTGTCACCCTGATCGCTCCGATCGCCATGGAAGACGGCCTGCGCTTCGCGATCCGCGAAGGCGGTCGTACCGTTGGTGCCGGCGTGGTTGCCAAGATCATCGAGTAATCGAAGATCTCGCTAAAAAGAAAGGGCCCTTCGGGGCCCTTTTCTTTTGATTGGTCAAAAGTTGACACCCTGTTGGCGCATCCGTACAATCACGCCTCCTTTTAACGGGCGTAGTCCGTCCGTTGGGGGCAAGCAGAGATAGAGTCTGAGGTCAAAATGCAAAACCAACAAATCCGTATTCGGTTGAAGGCTTTTGACCATCGCCTGATCGATCAATCCACCCAGGAAATCGTGGAAACCGCGAAACGTACTGGTGCTCAGGTGCGTGGTCCTATTCCTCTGCCTACTCGTAAGGAGCGGTACACCGTTCTGATCTCCCCGCACGTCAACAAAGACGCGCGTGATCAGTACGAAATCCGCACTCATAAGCGTGTTCTGGACATCGTCCAGCCGACGGATAAAACCGTTGATGCGCTGATGAAGCTCGACCTTGCGGCAGGCGTGGAAGTGCAGATCAGCCTCGGCTAAAAACCTTCGGTTTTTAGTCGTGTAACGCTCTGAAATGGGCGGCCATAGCGGGTGAAAGCCCCGTACACTCATGAGGTTTACAACATGACTATTGGTGTAGTCGGTCGTAAATGCGGCATGACCCGCATTTTCACCGAAGAAGGTGTCTCCATTCCGGTTACGGTCATTGAGATCGAGCCGAATCGTGTGACCCAGTTCAAAAGCGAAGAAAGCGATGGCTATCGCGCCGTGCAGGTAACTGTCGGTGAGCGTCGTGCCTCTCGCGTGACCAAGGCGCAAGCCGGTCACTTTGCCAAGGCAAGCGTGGCTGCTGGTCGCGGTGTCTGGGAATTCCGTCTTGAAGAAGGCGAGTACCAGGCCGGTGATCAGATCACTGCCGAGCTGTTCCAGGCGGGCCAACTGGTAGACGTTACCGGTCAGTCCAAGGGTAAAGGCTATGCCGGTACCATCAAGCGCTGGAACTTCCGCGGTCAGGATAACACCCACGGTAACTCCGTTTCCCACCGCGCTCCGGGTTCTATTGGCCAGTGCCAGACTCCTGGTCGTGTCTTCAAGGGCAAGAAGATGTCCGGTCACCTCGGTGCCGAGCGTGTGACTGTTCAGTCCCTGGAAGTTGTGCGTGTCGATGCAGAACGCAATCTGCTGCTGGTGAAAGGTGCCGTTCCCGGCGCTACCGGTGGTGATGTGGTTGTGCGTCCGGCAGCCAAGGCTCGCGGTTAAGAGGGGAAGCTGAGATGCAATTGAATGTAAATGGCGCTCAGGCTATCGAAGTCTCCGAGCGTACCTTTGGCGGTGAGTTCAACGAGACCCTGGTTCACCAGGCTGTTGTCGCCTACATGGCCGGTGGCCGTCAGGGCACTCGCGCGCAGAAGACCCGTTCCGAAGTTTCCGGCGGTGGCAAGAAGCCGTGGCGTCAGAAGGGCACCGGTCGTGCTCGTGCTGGCACCATTCGCAGCCCCATCTGGCGCTCCGGTGGTACCACCTTCGCTGCCAAGCCTCAGGATCACTCCCAGAAGCTCAATAAGAAGATGTACCGCGCTGCCCTGCGCTCCATCCTCGCCGAGCTGGTTCGTCAGGACCGTCTGGTGGTGGTTGAGGACTTCGCCGTTGAAGCCCCGAAAACCAAGGCTCTGCTGGGCAAGCTGGAAGGTCTGGGCCTGACCGACGTGCTGATCGTTTCCGATGCCGTTGATCAGAATCTGTATCTGGCCGCTCGCAACCTGCCGCACGTTGACGTTCGTGACGTACAGGGTTCCGACCCCGTCAGCCTGATCGCCTACGACAAGGTGCTGATCACCGTCTCCGCCGTGAAGAAATTCGAGGAGCTGCTGGCATGAACCAGGAACGCGTATTTAAGGTGCTGGTTGGCCCGCACATCTCCGAGAAAGCCACCATGCTGGCAGACAGCAAGGGTCAGTTCGTTTTCAAGGTTGCCACCGATGCAACCAAGCTGGAAATCAAGAAGGCCGTAGAAAGCCTGTTCAGCGTGAAAGTCGCTCGCGTCACCACCCTCAATGTGAAGGGCAAGACCAAGCGTACCGTTCGCGGTCTGGGCAAGCGTAACGACTGGAAAAAAGCGTACATCGCTCTCCAGCCGGGCCAAGATCTCGATTTCGCCAGCAGCGCTGAGTAAAGGGGTGCATCATGGCAATCGTTAAATGCAAACCGACCTCCGCTGGCCGCCGTTTCGTGGTCAAGGTGGTCAACCAGGAGCTGCACAAAGGCGCTCCTTACGCCCCGCTGGTCGAGAAAAAATCGAAGAGCGGTGGTCGTAACAACAACGGCCGCATCACCACTCGCCACATTGGCGGTGGTCACAAGCAGCACTACCGTCTGGTCGACTTCCGTCGCAACAAGGATGGCATCCCTGCCACCGTTGAGCGCATCGAATACGATCCGAACCGTACTGCTCACATCGCTCTGCTGAAGTACGCCGATGGCGAGCGTCGCTACATCATCGCGCCGAAAGGCGTGAGCGCTGGCGACCAGCTGATCTCGGGCGTCAACGCACCGATCAAGGCCGGTAACACCCTGCCGCTGCGCAACATCCCGGTTGGTAGCACCGTTCACGGCATCGAACTCAAGCCCGGCAAAGGCGCGCAAATCGCCCGTTCCGCTGGTGCTTCCGTTCAGCTGGTAGCTCGTGAAGGCGCCTACGTGACCCTGCGTCTGCGTTCCGGCGAAATGCGCAAAGTCCTGGCTGAGTGCCGTGCGACCCTGGGCGAAGTCTCGAACTCCGAGCACAGCCTGCGTTCGCTGGGTAAAGCTGGTGCCAAGCGCTGGCGTGGTGTTCGCCCGACCGTTCGCGGCGTGGCGATGAACCCGGTAGACCACCCGCATGGTGGTGGTGAAGGTCGTACCTCTGGTGGCCGTCATCCGGTGTCCCCGTGGGGCTTCCCGACCAAGGGTGCGAAGACCCGGTCGAACAAGCGCACCGACAACATGATCGTCCGTCGCCGTAAATAACTGAGGATACGACAGTGCCGCGTTCTCTGAAAAAAGGTCCTTTTATCGATCTTCACCTACTGAAGAAGGTCGAAGTGGCGGTGGAAAAAAACGATCGCAAGCCGGTTAAAACCTGGTCGCGTCGCTCCATCGTACTGCCGCAAATGGTTGGTCTGACCATCGCGGTTCACAACGGTCGTCAACATGTCCCGGTCCTCGTGAACGAAGACATGGTCGGCCACAAACTCGGCGAGTTCGCAGCCACCCGCACCTATCGCGGTCATGCTGCGGACAAGAAAGCCAAGCGTTAAGGGGTAAGGAAATGGAAGTAGCCGCTAAGCTGTCGGGCGCTCGAATCTCCGCCCAGAAAGCCCGCTTGGTCGCCGACCAGATCCGCGGGAAGAAGGTGGGCGAAGCGCTCAACCTGCTGACTTTCAGCAGCAAGAAAGCCGCTGAAATCATGAAGAAAGTGCTGGAGTCGGCCGTGGCCAACGCCGAGCACAACGAAGGCGCCGATGTGGACGATCTGAAAGTCTCCACCGTCTTCGTCAACGAAGGGCGTTCGCTGAAGCGCATCATGCCGCGCGCCAAGGGCCGTGCTGATCGCATCGTCAAGCGGTCTTGCCATATCACTGTCAAGGTTGCGGACAAGTAACGGAGTCGATCAGATGGGTCAGAAAGTACATCCCACTGGCATTCGCCTGGGCATCGTCAAGGAGCACACCTCCGTTTGGTACGCAGATAAGCGCACTTATGCCGACTATCTGCTGGCCGACCTGCAGGTTCGTGAGTACCTCCAAGACAAACTAAAAAGCGCGTCCGTAAGCCGTATCGATATCCATCGTCCGGCTCAAACCGCACGCATCACCATCCACACCGCTCGTCCCGGCATCGTGATCGGCAAGAAAGGTGAAGATGTTGAGAAGCTGCGTCAGGACCTGACCAAGCAAATGGGTGTGCCGGTGCACATCAATATCGAAGAGATCCGCAAGCCGGAACTCGACGGTATGCTGGTTGCGCAGAGCGTAGCTCAGCAGCTGGAGCGTCGCGTGATGTTCCGTCGCGCCATGAAGCGCGCTGTACAGAACGCCATGCGCATTGGTGCCAAGGGCATCAAGATCCAGGTTAGTGGTCGTCTCGGCGGCGCGGAAATCGCCCGTACCGAGTGGTATCGCGAAGGTCGTGTGCCTCTGCACACCCTGCGTGCCGATATCGACTACGCAACCTATGAAGCGCACACCACTTACGGTGTGATCGGTGTGAAGGTTTGGATCTTCAAGGGTGAGGTCATTGGTGGCCGCCAGGAAGAGCTGAAGCCCGTAGCGCCTGCTCCTCGTAAAAAAGCTGCTAAGTAAGGGGTACGCCAAATGCTGCAACCAAAGCGTACGAAGTTCCGCAAGCAGATGACTGGCCACAACCGTGGTCTGGCTCATCGCGGTAGCAAGGTCAGCTTCGGCGAGTTCGCGCTGAAGGCTACTGGCCGTGGTCGTCTCACTGCCCGCCAGATCGAGGCTGCACGTCGTGCCCTCACCCGTCACGTGAAGCGTGGTGGCAAGATCTGGATCCGTGTGTTCCCTGACAAGCCCGTTACCAAGAAGCCCCTGGAAGTACGTATGGGTAAAGGTAAGGGTGGCGTCGAGTACTGGGTAGCCCAGATTCAACCGGGCAAGGTCCTGTACGAGATCGAGGGTGTTTCCGAAGAGCTGGCGCGTGAGGCATTCGCCCTGGCTGCTGCAAAGCTGCCGCTCGCCACCTCCTTTGTTAAGCGGACGGTGATGTGATGAAAGCGAATGAACTTCGTGAAAAATCCGTACAGCAGCTGAACGAGCAACTGCTCGGCCTGCTGCGCGACCAGTTCAATCTGCGCATGCAGAAGGCAACTGGCCAGTTGGGGCAGTCTCACCTGCTCTCGCAAGTGAAGCGCGACATCGCTCGCGTGAAAACTGTGCTCAACCAGCAAGCAGGTAAGTAATCATGGCTGAAGCTCAGAAAACCGTCCGCACGCTGACCGGCCGCGTCGTCAGCGACAAGATGGACAAGACCATCACCGTTCTGATCGAGCGCCGCGTAAAGCACCCGATCTACGGTAAATACGTGAAGCGTTCGACCAAGCTGCACGCTCACGACGAAACCAACCAGTGCCGCATCGGCGACAAGGTCACCATTCGTGAGACCCGTCCGCTGGCCAAGACCAAGTCCTGGTCCCTGGTGGAAATCGTCGAACGTGCCGTGGAAGTCTAAGGACTAAGGGTCGGAGAAAGATATGATTCAGACTCAATCCATGCTCGACGTCGCTGACAACAGCGGTGCTCGTCGCGTTATGTGCATCAAGGTCCTTGGTGGTTCGCACCGTCGCTACGCCGGTATCGGCGACATCATCAAAGTGACCGTGAAAGAAGCGATTCCGCGCGGCAAGGTGAAGAAAGGCCAGGTAATGACCGCTGTTGTGGTCCGTACCAAGCATGGCGTTCGTCGCCCTGACGGCTCGATCATCCGCTTCGACGGCAACGCCGCCGTCCTGCTGAACAACAAGCAGGAGCCGATCGGCACCCGTATCTTCGGGCCCGTGACCCGTGAACTGCGTTCCGAGAAGTTCATGAAGATCGTCTCGCTCGCCCCCGAAGTGCTGTAAGGAGAAGCCGTCATGCAAAAGATTCGTCGTGACGACGAGATCATCGTCATCGCCGGCAAGGACAAGGGCAAGCGTGGCAAGGTGCTGAAGGTTCTCGCCGACAGCCGTGTGCTGGTCAGCGGTGTAAACCTGATCAAGCGCCACACCAAGCCCAACCCCATGGCCGGTATCCAGGGCGGTATCGTCGAGCGGGAGGCGCCCCTGCACCTCTCCAACGTTGCCATCTTCAATGGCGAAACCAACAAGGCTGACCGCGTTGGTTTCAAGGTTGAAGACGGTAAAAAAATTCGTGTCTTCAAGTCGACCCAAAAGCCGGTTGATGCTTGAGAACTGCTAGGTAGATAACCATGGCACGACTGAAAGAGATTTACCGGAACGAAATCGCTCCCAAGCTGAAGGAACAACTTCAGCTTGCCAACGTGATGGAAATTCCGCGCATCACCAAGATCACCCTGAACATGGGTCTGGGCGAAGCCATCGGTGACAAGAAAGTCATCGAGAACGCTGTAGCCGACCTGGAAAAGATCACCGGCCAGAAAGCTGTCGTGACCTACGCCCGCAAGTCCATTGCAGGCTTCAAGGTTCGCGAGGGCTGGCCGATCGGCGTCAAGGTCACCCTGCGCCGTGATCGCATGTACGAGTTCCTGGATCGTCTGCTGTCCATCTCCCTGCCGCGCGTGCGCGACTTCCGCGGCCTGAATGCCAAGTCCTTCGACGGTCGTGGCAACTACAGCATGGGTGTGAAAGAGCAGATCATCTTCCCGGAAATCGATTACGACAAAATCGATGCGCTGCGCGGTCTGGACATCACCCTGACCACCACCGCCCGTACGGATGATGAAGGTCGTGCCCTGCTGCGCGCCTTCAACTTCCCGTTCCGCAACTGATTGGAGTAGGAACATGGCCAAGCAAAGCATGAAGAACCGTGAGCTGAAGCGTCAGCAAACGGTTGCCAAGTACGCCAAGAAGCGTGCTGAGCTGAAAGCTATCATCGCCAACCCGAACTCCACTCCGGAAGCTCGCTGGGAAGCCCAGGTAGCCCTGCAGAAGCAGCCCCGTGACGCCAGCGCTTCGCGCCTGCGTAACCGCTGCCGCATCACCGGTCGTCCGCACGGCGTTTACCGCAAGTTCGGCCTCGGCCGTAACAAGCTGCGTGAAGCCGCCATGCGTGGTGATGTGCCCGGCCTGGTGAAAGCCAGCTGGTAATGATCGTTGATCGAGTCGGCTCGTCCGGCTCGATCCAGGTCATCAGAATCAAGCCCCTTTTGGGGCTTGATTCGTTTCTGGAGTATCTCTAGAATGTCCGGCTCGCCGAGTCTGGCCTCAGTCCGTCCAGTGCTCGCGTGTGACTCTAGCCGCAAGGCTATTTCTTTTTGTATCAGGAGCATCTAGCCCATGAGTATGCAGGACCCGTTAGCGGACATGCTAACTCGTATCCGTAATGCCCAGATGGCTGAAAAGTCTGTCGTAAGCATGCCGTCCTCCAAGCTGAAGGTGGCAGTAGCCAACGTTCTGAAGAACGAAGGTTACATCACGGGATACCAAGTCAGCAGCGACATCAAGCCTCTGCTGTCCATCGAGCTGAAGTACTTCGAAGGCCGTCCGGTCATCGAAGAGCTGAAGCGCGTAAGTCGTCCTGGCCTGCGCCAGTACAAGTCCGTCGATCAGCTGCCGAAAGTACGTGGCGGCCTGGGCGTGTCGATCGTTTCCACCAACAAGGGTGTGATGACTGATCGTGCTGCTCGCGCTGCTGGTGTTGGCGGCGAAGTGCTTTGCACTGTGTTCTAAGGGGGTTGAAGCATGTCTCGCGTTGCTAAGAACCCCGTCAAGCTGCCCGCTGGCGTTGAAGTCAAGATCGCCGGCCAGCAGCTTTCGGTGAAGGGTGCCAAGGGCGCTCTGGAACTGAAAGTGCATCCGTCCGTGGAAGTCCTGCAGGAGTCCGGTGAGCTGCGTTTCGCTGCTCGCAATGGCGACCAGCAGAACAAGGCCATGGCCGGTACCACCCGTGCGTTGGTTAACAACATGGTGATCGGCGTCAGCCAGGGCTTCGAGCGCAAGCTCCAGCTGGTGGGCGTTGGTTACAAAGCTCAGGCCAAAGGTCAAACGCTGTCCCTGGCTCTCGGCTTCTCGCATCCGGTGGATTACGAACTGCCGCAAGGCATCACCGCTGAAACCCCCAGCCAGACCGATATCCTGATCAAGGGCATCGACAAGCAGCTGGTCGGTCAAGTGGCCGCTGAGATCCGCGACTTCCGTCCGCCGGAGCCTTACAAAGGCAAGGGTGTACGTTACGCCGACGAAGTCGTCCGTCGTAAAGAAGCTAAGAAGAAGTAGGGCATAGCAAATGAGCGTAAAGAAAGAAACTCGTCTGCGTCGCGCTCGCAAGGCACGCCTGAAAATGCGCGAGCTGGAAGCCGTACGCCTCTGCGTGTACCGCTCTTCCCAGCATATCTACGCCCAGGTCATTTCGGCCGACGGCGCCAAGGTTCTGGCAAGCGCCTCTACCCTGGACAAAGAACTGCGTGACGGCGCCACCGGCAACGTCGACGCGGCCAAGAAGGTTGGTCAGCTGGTTGCCGAGCGCGCGAAAGCCGCTGGCGTCACTCAGGTGGCATTCGATCGTTCTGGCTTCAAGTACCACGGCCGCGTCAAGGCGCTGGCTGATGCTGCTCGTGAAGGCGGGCTGGAGTTCTAAGTTATGGCAAATAACGAGCAAAAGCGCGACGAAGGCTACATCGAGAAGCTGGTCCAGGTTAACCGCGTTGCCAAGACCGTAAAAGGTGGTCGTATCTTCACCTTCACCGCGCTGACTGTAGTTGGCGACGGCAAAGGTCGTGTTGGCTTCGGCCGCGGCAAGTCCCGCGAAGTGCCGGCTGCCATCCAGAAGGCGATGGAAGCTGCCCGCCGCAACATGATCCAGGTTGATCTGGACGGCACCACCCTGCAGTACCCGATCAAGTCCGCCCATGGCGCCTCCAAGGTGTTCATGCAGCCGGCTTCCGAAGGTACCGGTATCATCGCCGGCGGCGCCATGCGTGCCGTTCTGGAAGTGGCCGGTGTGCAGAACGTTCTGGCCAAGTGCTACGGCTCTACCAATCCGGTGAACGTGGTTTACGCCACCTTCAAGGGTCTGAAGAACATGCAGTCCCCTGAGTCCGTTGCGGCCAAGCGTGGTAAGAGCGTCGAGGAGATTCTCTAATCATGGCAACTGTCAAAGTAACGCTGATCAAGAGCGTTAACGGCCGTCTGGCTAACCACAAGGCTTGCGTCAAGGGTCTCGGCCTGCGTCGCATTGGTCACACCGTTGAAGTTCAGGACACCCCTGAAAATCGCGGCATGATCAACAAGGCTTACTACCTTCTGCGTGTCGAGGGTTAATCCATGAAACTGAACGATCTGCGTTCCGCGCCGGGTGCCCGTCGCGAAAAGCACCGTCCGGGCCGTGGCATCGGTAGCGGTTTGGGTAAGACTGGTGGCCGCGGTCACAAAGGTCAGACCTCTCGCTCCGGTGGCACCATTGCTCCGGGCTTTGAAGGCGGTCAGCAGCCGCTGCACCGTCGTCTGCCGAAGTTCGGCTTCGTTTCGCTGAAGGCCATGGATCGCGCTGAAGTGCGCACTTCCGAGCTGGCCAAGGTCGAAGGCGACGTCGTCACTCTGCAGGCGCTGAAGGATGCCAACGTGATTAACCAGAACGTGCAGCGTGTGAAAATCATGCTGTCCGGCGACGTTACTCGCGCGGTCACCCTGAAAGGTATCGCCGCCACCAAAGGTGCGCGTGCGGCTATCGAAGCAGCTGGCGGTAAGTTCGAGGACTAAATGGCTAAGCAAGGTGCTCTCTCCGCGCTCAGCAATGGCGGGTTGTCCGAGCTCTGGGCTCGACTGCGTTTCCTGTTCCTGGCGATCATCGTCTACCGGATCGGCGCGCACATCCCAGTGCCCGGTATCAACCCTGACCGGCTGGCCGACCTGTTCCGGCAGAACGAGGGGACCATTCTTAGCCTGTTCAACATGTTCTCCGGCGGCGCGCTGGAGCGGATGAGCATCTTTGCACTGGGGATCATGCCGTACATCTCGGCATCGATCATCATGCAGCTCATGACCGCGATCAGCCCGCAGCTGGAGCAGTTGAAGAAGGAAGGTGAAGCTGGCCGTCGCAAGATCAGCCAGTACACCCGCTACGGCACCGTAGCCCTGGCATTGGTACAGGCCATCGGCATGTCCGTTGGTCTGGCCAGTCAGGGCGTCGCTTTCTCGACTGATTTCGGCTTCTACTTCGTGGCTGTCACCACCTTCGTGGCTGGTGCGATGTTCATGATGTGGCTGGGCGAGCAGATCACAGAGCGCGGTGTCGGCAACGGCATCTCGATGCTGATTTTTTCTGGCATCGTGGCCGGTCTGCCGAGGGCGATCGGGCAGTCTTTCGAGTCTGCACGTCAGGGCGATATCAACATCTTCGCTCTGGTCGCCATCGGTCTGTTGGCAGTAGCGATCATCGGTTTCGTGGTGTTCATTGAGCGTGGTCAGCGTCGCATTGCGGTGCATTACGCCAAGCGTCAGCAGGGCCGCAAGGTCTTCGCTGCGCAGACCAGCCACCTGCCGTTGAAGGTGAACATGGCCGGCGTTATCCCGGCTATTTTTGCCAGCAGCATCCTGCTGTTCCCGGCCTCTCTGGGCGCCTGGTTCGGCCAGTCCGAAAGCATGGGCTGGCTGCAGGACGTCGCACAGGCTATCGCTCCTGGTCAGCCGTTGAACATTCTGCTGTTTAGTGCAGGGATCGTATTCTTCTGCTTCTTCTACACAGCGCTGATGTTCAATCCGAAAGACGTGGCGGAGAACCTGAAGAAGTCCGGTGCCTTTATTCCGGGTATCCGTCCGGGTGAGCAGTCGGCACGCTATATCGATGGCGTACTGACCCGCTTGACCATGTTCGGTGCTCTGTACATGACGGCTGTTTGCCTGCTGCCCCAGTTCCTGGTGGTTGCAGCGAATGTACCGTTCTACCTTGGCGGGACCTCGTTGCTGATCGTGGTAGTGGTTGTGATGGACTTTATGGCCCAAGTACAATCCCACCTCGTTTCGCACCAGTACGAATCCCTGATGAAGAAAGCCAACCTGAAGGGCTACGGCAGCGGAATGCTCCGCTGACCGGTTCCGTAAGGTTCTAGGAGTTACTGATGAAAGTTCGTGCATCGGTGAAAAAGCTGTGCCGCAACTGCAAGATCATCCGTCGCGACGGTATCGTTCGCGTGATCTGCAGCGCGGAGCCGCGTCACAAGCAGCGCCAAGGCTGAGTGTGATTCACGCGTTATGAGCCCGGCAGCTAGTGCGCTGCCGGGTTGATTATTCGTTTTTACAGCGCTAATATCTCGCGCCCTTTTCTTGGCTTCCGGGGCGTAGGTAGCTGTCAACTGGAGTTTCACTGAATGGCCCGTATTGCAGGCGTCAACATTCCAGATAACAAGCACACTGTTATCTCGCTGACCTACATCTACGGTGTTGGTCGCACCACTGCGCAGAACATCTGCGCTGTCACCGGCGTAAATCCGGCGGCAAAGATCAAGGATCTCTCTGACGAGCAGATCGAACAGCTGCGTGGCGAAGTCGCGAAGCTCACCACCGAAGGTGACCTGCGTCGCGAAATCAACATGAACATCAAGCGTCTGATGGACCTGGGCTGCTACCGCGGTCTGCGTCATCGTCGTGGTCTGCCGGTTCATGGCCAGCGCACCAAGACCAACGCGCGTACCCGTAAGGGCCCGCGTAAGCCGATCCGCAAGTAATTGCGCCCGCGAATCGACAGGAATTAAGTCATGGCTAAGCCTGCTGCTCGTCCTCGTAAGAAAGTCAAAAAGACAGTGGTGGATGGGATCGCCCATATCCACGCTTCTTTCAACAACACCATCGTTACCATCACTGATCGTCAGGGCAATGCTCTGTCCTGGGCGACCTCCGGTGGTTCCGGTTTCCGCGGCTCCCGTAAGAGCACCCCGTTCGCTGCCCAGGTTGCAGCTGAGCGTGCCGGTCAGGCTGCTCTGGAATACGGCCTGAAGAACCTCGACGTGAACGTCAAGGGCCCGGGCCCGGGTCGCGAATCCGCTGTGCGTGCTCTGAACGCCTGCGGCTACAAGATCGCCAGCATCACCGACGTGACGCCTATCCCGCACAACGGGTGCCGTCCGCCGAAGAAGCGTCGCGTGTAAAAGGAGACAGTGAGAAATGGCTCGTTACATTGGTCCCAAGTGCAAACTGTCCCGTCGTGAAGGTACCGACCTCTTCCTGAAGAGTGGTGCTCGCGCGCTCGAATCCAAGTGCAACATCGAATCCGCTCCTGGCCAGCACGGTGCCCGTCGTGGCCGTCTGTCCGACTACGGCACCCAGCTGCGTGAAAAGCAGAAAGTGCGCCGTATCTACGGTGTCCTGGAGCGTCAGTTCGGCAACTACTACAAAGAAGCTGCTTCCCGCAAAGGCGCTACCGGTGAAAACCTGCTGCAACTCCTCGAGTGCCGCCTGGACAACGTCGTGTACCGCATGGGCTTCGGCGCTACTCGTTCCGAGTCCCGTCAGCTGGTTTCCCACAAGGCCATCAGCGTGAACGGTCAGACCGTGAACGTTCCGTCCTACCAGGTCAAAGCTGGTGACGTGGTTGCCGTTCGCGAGAAGTCGAAGAACCAACTGCGTATCGCCCAAGCCCTCGAACTGTGCGGTCAGCGTGGCCGTGTGGAGTGGGTTGAGGTTGACGCAGAGAAGAAGTCCGGCGTGTTCAAGAGCGTGCCGGCTCGCAGCGATCTGTCCGCCGACATCAACGAAAACCTGATTGTCGAGCTCTACTCCAAGTAAGGGCTAGAAAATAGGTGCATCCATGCAGAGTTCGGTAAATGAGTTCCTGACCCCCCGCCACATTGATGTGCAGGTGGTCAGTCCGACCCGCGCCAAGATCACGCTCGAGCCTCTCGAGCGTGGTTTCGGCCATACCCTGGGCAACGCGCTGCGTCGCATCCTGTTGTCCTCCATGCCTGGCTGTGCAGTAGTCGAGGCCGAAATCGATGGCGTACTCCACGAGTACAGCGCCATCGAGGGTGTTCAGGAAGATGTCATCGAGATCCTCCTGAACCTCAAAGGCTTGGCCATCAAGCTGCACGGCCGTGACGAAGTAACGCTGAACCTTTCCAAGAAAGGCTCGGGCGTGGTCACTGCTGCCGATATTCAGCTGGATCATGATGTCGAAATCGTCAACGGCGACCACGTGATCGCCAACCTGGCGGATAACGGCGTTCTGAACATGAAGCTCAAGGTGTCTCGCGGTCGTGGCTATGAGCCTGCCGACGCGCGCCAGAGCGACGAAGACGAGAGCCGCAGCATTGGTCGTCTGCAGCTCGACGCCTCGTTCAGCCCGGTCCGCCGTGTTGCCTACGTGGTTGAAAACGCCCGTGTGGAGCAGCGCACCAACCTGGACAAGCTGGTCATCGATCTGGAAACCAACGGCACCCTGGACCCTGAAGAGGCCATCCGTCGTGCCGCTACCATCCTGCAACACCAGCTGGCTGCGTTCGTCGACCTCAAGGGCGACAGCGAGCCGGTAGTGGTTGAGCAGGAAGACGAGATCGATCCGATCCTGCTGCGTCCGGTTGATGACCTCGAGCTGACCGTACGTTCGGCCAACTGCCTGAAGGCGGAGAACATCTACTACATCGGCGACCTGATTCAGCGTACCGAAGTAGAGCTGTTGAAGACTCCGAACCTGGGCAAGAAGTCCCTGACCGAGATCAAGGACGTCCTGGCCTCCCGTGGTCTGTCCCTCGGCATGCGCCTCGACAACTGGCCGCCGGCAAGTCTCAAGAAGGACGACAAGGCGACTGCCTGATCGTCGTAATCACCGAACGTCGTAGTTTGGTAAGGAATTGAACCATGCGTCATCGTAAAAGTGGCCGTCACCTGAGCCGCACCAGCGCACACCGCAAGGCCATGTTCCAGAACATGGCAGTGTCGCTGTTCGAGCACGAACTGATCAAAACCACCCTGCCCAAGGCCAAAGAACTGCGTCGCGTTGCCGAGCCGCTGATCACCCTGGCCAAGGAAGACAGCGTCGCCAACCGTCGTCTGGCTTTCGACCGTACCCGTTCGAAAGCTGCCGTAGGCAAGCTGTTCAACGACCTGGGCAAGCGCTACGCCAACCGTCAGGGCGGCTACCTGCGCATCCTGAAGTGCGGTTTCCGCGCTGGCGACAACGCTCCCATGGCTTACGTCGAGCTGGTTGACCGTCCGGTCGCTGGTGAAGTCGAAGCTGCTGCCGAGTAAGTCGGTCGTTGCATGAAAAACCGGGCCTAGTGCCCGGTTTTTTATTTTCTGTTGCTCCGGTTCCTTTCTCTCCTCCCCCCATCGCTAAAGCAGTGACTTCTCGGTTTTGCTGCGTTCTCCTGCTGTTCTGCCATTCTTCCGTGTTGGGGGCCGCTATTCCGCTAGCTCATCCTGCGGCACTCGCTAAGAGAAAAAAGCTATTGGTTCGTTGTGCTCCATAAATTGGTACCTCGATTGAAGGAGGTCTAGTCTTCTTCTGAATCGTCAGCCACAACAGAAAGGCTGACCCGTTGAGGAGAAGGAGGGAGCAATGACGAATCAAGGCAAATGCCCGTTCAATCATGTCGCTGGTGGCGGCACTACCAATCAGGACTGGTGGCCCAACCAGCTTCGCGTGGATCTGCTCAATCAGCATTCGGACAAGTCCAATCCGCTCGGCGAGCAGTTCAATTACGCCGCAGAATTCAAGAAACTCGACTACAAGGCCCTGAAGGCCGATCTGGTCAAGCTCATGACCGACTCCCAGGACTGGTGGCCGGCCGACTTCGGCCACTACGGTCCGCAGATGATCCGCATGGCCTGGCACGCCGCCGGCACTTACCGCACCACTGACGGTCGCGGCGGTGCCGGTCGTGGCCAGCAGCGCTTCGCGCCGCTCAACTCCTGGCCGGACAACGTCAACATCGACAAGACTCGCCGCCTGCTCTGGCCAATCAAGCAGAAGTACGGCCAGAAGATCTCCTGGGCTGACCTGTTGATCCTCGCCGGTAACGTGGCGCTGGAGTCCATGGGCTTCCGTACCTTCGGCTTCGGTGCCGGTCGCGAAGACGTGTGGGAACCGGATCTGGACGTGAACTGGGGCGCTGAAATCGCCTGGCTGGGCGTGGATCCGGATCGCGTCACCGGTGACCGCGAGCTGTCGGCGCCGTTCGGTGCCACCCATATGGGCCTGATCTATGTGAACCCCGAAGGTCCGAATGCCAGCGGCGACTACATGCTCGCGGCGAAGGACATCCGCTCTACGTTCGGCCGCATGGCCATGGATGACGAGGAAACCGTCGCCCTGATCGCCGGTGGACACACCTTTGGCAAGGCTCACGGCGCCGCTGCGGAATCGCACAAGGGCCCGGAACCGGAGGGCGCGCCAATAGAAGCCCAGGGGCTGGGCTGGATCAGCAGCTTCGGCAGCGGTCACGGCAAGGACACCATCTCCAGCGGGATCGAGGTCACCTGGACCAAGACTCCGGCGTTGTGGAGCAATAACTTCTTCGAGAATCTGTTCAAGTACGAGTGGGAGCTGACGCAGTCGCCAGCCGGTGCCAAGCAGTGGGTCGCCAAGGACGCGCCGGAGATCATTCCGGACGCTCACGTCCCGGGCAAGTTCCACAAGCCCACCATGCTGACGACCGACCTGACCCTGCGTTTCGACCCCGCGTTCGGCAAGATCTCCAAACGCTTCCTGGACGACCCGCAGGCCTTCGCCGACGCTTTCGCCCGCGCCTGGTTCAAGCTGACCCACCGCGACATGGGACCGAAAGCGCGCTACCTCGGTCCGGAAGTGCCGAAGGAAGACCTGATCTGGCAAGACCCGCTGCCGGCCGCCACCCATAACCCCAGTGCTGCCGACATCGCTGATCTCAAGGCCAGGATTGCTGCATCCGGGCTGTCGGTCGGTGATCTGGTCTCGGTGGCCTGGGCCTCGGCCTCGACCTTCCGTGGTGGCGATAAGCGTGGTGGCGCCAACGGCGCTCGTCTGGCCCTGGCACCGCAGAAGGACTGGGCGGTCAACCAGCGCGCTATCAAGGCACTGCCCAAGCTGGTAGAGATCCAGAAGGCGTCCGGCAAGGCCTCGCTGGCCGACGTGATCGTGCTGGCCGGCAACGTGGGCGTGGAGCAGGCTGCCAAGGCTGCCGGCGTGAGCGTGGATGTGCCCTTCGCGGCCGGGCGGGTCGACGCCAGCCAGGATCACACCGACGTTGACTCCTTTGCCGTGCTCGAACCTATCGCCGATGGCTTCCGCAACTACCGCAACGGCAAGATCGGTGTCCCGACCGAGTCCATGTTGGTGGACAAGGCGCAGCTACTGACCCTGAGCGCACCGGAGCTGACCGCCTTGGTAGGCGGCCTGCGCGTTCTGGGCGCCAACCATGACGGCAGCCAGCATGGTGTATTCACCAACCAGGTTGGCGTGCTCAGCAACGACTTCTTCGTCAACCTGCTGGACATGGGGATTGCGTGGGCGCCGGCCGGTGCCGATGCCGAGGTCTTTGAAGGACGGGATCGCAAGAGCGGTCAGGTGAAGTTCACCGGTACCCGTAATGACCTGATCTTCGGCTCCAACTCGGTGCTGCGCGCCTATGCAGAGCTCTACGCCAGTACCGATGCCAAGGAGAAGTTCGTCAAGGACTTCGTCGCGGCCTGGACCAAGGTGATGAACCTGGATCGTTTCGATCTGGCCTGATTCACCGGCAGTTAGAAAAAGCCCCGCATTCGCGGGGCTTTTTCGTGTCAGGCGCGATCTCGCTCCAGCAGGTGCTTGAGGAAGCGTCCGGTGTGGGACTGCGCCATCTCCGCCACTTCCTCCGGCGTGCCGGTGGCGATGATCTGGCCGCCCTTGGAGCCGCCTTCGGGGCCCAGGTCCACCAGCCAGTCAGCGGTCTTGATGACGTCGAGGTTGTGCTCGATGACCACCACCGTGTTGCCGTGATCGCGCAGGCGGTGCAGCACGTCCAGCAGTTGCTGGATATCCGCGAAGTGCAAACCGGTGGTCGGTTCGTCGAGGATGTACAGCGTCTTGCCGGTATCGCGCTTGGACAACTCGCGGGACAGCTTCACCCGCTGCGCCTCGCCGCCCGACAGGGTGGTGGCCGATTGGCCCAGGCGGATGTAGGACAGGCCGACGTCGATCAGGGTTTGCAGCTTGCGCGCGATGGCCGGGACCGCGTCGAAGAATTCGCGGGCCTCTTCGATGGTCATCTCCAGCACCTCGTGGATGCTCTTGCCCTTGTAGCGGATCTCCAGGGTTTCGCGGTTGTAGCGCTTGCCCTTGCAGACGTCGCAGGGGACGTAGATGTCCGGCAGGAAGTGCATCTCCACCTTGATCACGCCGTCGCCCTGACAGGCCTCGCAACGGCCCCCCTTCACGTTGAAGGAGAAACGCCCCGGCCCATAGCCACGGGAACGGGACTCCGGCACCCCGGCGAACAGCTCGCGGATCGGCGTGAACAACCCGGTATAGGTTGCCGGGTTGGAACGCGGGGTGCGACCGATGGGGCTCTGGTCGATGTCGACCACCTTGTCCAGGTGCTGCAGGCCATCGAAGCTGTCGTGAGGCGCCGCTTCGAGGCTGGTGGCGCCGTTCAGCGCAGTGGCGGTGATGGGGAACAGGGTGTTGTTGATCAGGGTGGACTTGCCCGAGCCGGACACGCCCGTCACGCAGGTCAGCAGGCCCACCGGGATCTCCAGGTTCACCTGCTGCAGGTTGTTGCCGCAGGCGCCCTTGAGCTTGAGGGCCTTCTTCTTGTCCCGTGGGGTGCGGTTGGGCGGCACCTCGATTTTTACCCGCCCGGAGAGATACTTGCCGGTGAGGGAATTGGGGTGCGCCATGACTTCGTCCGGGGTGCCCTCGGCGACGATCTGGCCGCCGTGCACACCGGCGCCCGGGCCGATGTCCACCACGTAGTCGGCCAGGCGGATCGCGTCCTCGTCATGCTCGACCACGATCACCGTGTTGCCCAGGTTGCGCAGGTGGGTGAGGGTGGCCAACAGGCGCTCGTTGTCCCGCTGGTGCAGGCCGATGGAGGGCTCGTCGAGGATGTACATCACCCCCACCAGGCCGGCGCCGATCTGGCTCGCCAGGCGGATGCGCTGGGCTTCGCCGCCGGAAAGGGTGTCGGCGCTGCGGTCCAGGGTCAGGTAGTCGAGGCCGACGTTGACCAGGAACTGCAGGCGCTCGCGGATCTCCTTGAGGATTTTCTCGGCGATCTCGCCGCGCCGTCCGGTCAGGCTCAGGACGCCGAAATAATCAGCCGCATCGCCTACCGGCAGGCCGGTAACCGCCGGCAGGGTCTTGTCGCCCACCCAGACGTGGCGGGCCTCACGACGCAGGCGGGTGCCACGGCAGTCCGGGCAGGGCTGGGTGCTGAGGAACTTGGCCAGCTCCTCGCGCACGGTGGCCGACTCGGTCTCGCGGTAGCGGCGCTCCAGGTTGGGGATGATCCCCTCGAAGGGGTGCGAGCGCTTGACGATATCGCCACGGTCGTTGAGGTAGCGGAAGTCCACATCCTCGCGACCGCTGCCAAAGAGGATCACCTTCTGGTGCTCGGCGGAGAGCTCGTCGAACGGCTTCTCCAGGCTGAAGCCGTAATGTGCGGCCAGCGAGCCGAGCATCTGGAAGTAATAGACGTTGCGCCGGTCCCAGCCGCGAATGGCGCCCTCGGCCAGGGTCAGTTCGCCGTTGACCAGGCGCTTGGCGTCGAAAAACTGTTTAACCCCCAGTCCATCGCAGGTGGGGCAGGCGCCGGCCGGGTTGTTGAAGGAGAACAGCTTGGGCTCCAGCTCGCTGATGGAGTGGCCGCAATGGGGGCAGGCGAAGCGCGCGGAGAAGATGATCTCGTCACCCGGCTCGTCATCCATGGGTGCCACCAGGGCGATGCCGTCAGCCATGTTGATGGCCGTCTCGAAGGACTCCGCCAGGCGCTGCTGCAGGTCCTCGCGCACCTTGAAGCGGTCGACCACCACGTCGATGGAGTGCTTCTTCTGCTTGTCCAGCTTGGGCAGTTCATCCAGCTCGTAAATCCTGCCGTCCACTCGTGCGCGGACGAAGCCCTGGGCGCGCAGCTCCTCGAACACCGCCAGGTGCTCGCCCTTGCGCTCACGTACCACGGGGGCCAGCAGCATCAGCTTGCGGCCTTCGGGCAGGGCCAGCACCTGGTCCACCATCTGGCTGACGGTCTGGGCTTCCAGCGGTACATCATGGTCCGGGCAGCGCGGCGTACCGACGCGGGCGTAGAGCAGGCGCAGGTAGTCGTAGATTTCGGTGATGGTGCCCACGGTGGAACGCGGGTTGTGGGACGTGGACTTCTGCTCGATGGAAATGGCCGGCGACAGGCCTTCGATGGTGTCCACATCGGGCTTTTCCATCATCGAGAGGAACTGCCGGGCGTAGGCCGACAGAGACTCCACGTAGCGGCGCTGGCCCTCTGCGTAGAGGGTATCGAAGGCCAGGGACGACTTGCCGGAACCGGACAGTCCGGTGATCACGATGAGCTTGTCGCGGGGCAGGGTGAGGTCGACGTTCTTCAGGTTATGGGTGCGTGCCCCACGGATCAGGATCTTGTCCACAACGGCCTCACTTGGCGGGCGGAAACCCGCGATTATACGGCCCGCCACAGGCGCGCGGCAAAGCGTCACGACTGTCACGGAGCAAGCGCGGACTGCTAGAATGCGCGGCATTTTTCAGGCACCGGCGACGGCCGGGCAGGGACGCCTGGCGCAGTCCCGGAACGTTCTTCCTCGAGGCACCTATGCACGATTCCCACTCAGAACGCATGAGCGGCAGCGAAACGCGCGCGGCCAGCGGCTTGGCCCTGGTCTTTGCCTTCCGCATGCTTGGCATGTTCATGGTCCTGCCGGTTCTGGCCACCTACGGCCAGGACCTCGCCGGCGCCACCCCGGCCCTGATCGGCCTGGCCATCGGTGCCTACGGCCTGACCCAGGCCGTGCTGCAGATTCCCTTTGGCGTCATTTCCGACCGCATCGGCCGTCTGCCGGTGATCTACATCGGCCTGCTGATCTTCGCTGCCGGCGCTGCCCTGGCGGCCAATGCCGACTCCATCTGGGGCGTGATCGCCGGTCGCGTGCTGCAGGGGGCCGGAGCCATCTCCGCGGCCGTGATGGCGCTGCTTTCCGACCTTACCCGCGAGCAGCACCGGACCAAGGCCATGGCCATGATCGGCATGAGCATCGGCGTGTCCTTCGCCGTGGCCATGGTGGTCGGCCCGCTGCTGACCCGCGCCTTCGGCCTTTCCGGGCTGTTCTGGGCGACCTCCATCATGGCGTTGGTGGGCATCGTCATCATCGCCACCATGGTTCCCCGCGCTGCCCACCCGCTGCAGCACCGCGAATCCGGCGTGGCGCGCCAGGCGCTGCTGCCGACCTTGAGACACCCGGACCTGCTGCGTCTGGACTTCGGCATCCTCGCCCTGCACGCGATCCTCATGGCCAGCTTCGTCGCCCTGCCGCTGGCGCTGGTGGAGAAAGCCGGCCTGCCCAAGGAAGAGCACTGGTGGGTTTACCTCACCGCGCTGCTGGTGGGCTTCTTCGGCATGGTTCCGTTCATCATCTATGGCGAGAAGAAGCGCCAGATGAAACGCGTGCTGGTGGGCGCAGTGGCCGTCCTCTGCGCCTGCGAGCTGTTCTTCTGGCAATTCGGCGACAGCCTGCGCGCCCTGGTATTCGGCGCCATCGTTTTCTTTACCGCGTTCAACCTGCTGGAAGCCTCGCTGCCGTCGCTGATCAGCAAGGTCGCCCCGGCCGGTGGCAAGGGCACGGCGATGGGCGTCTATTCCACCAGCCAGTTCCTCGGTGCAGCCCTCGGCGGCATCCTCGGCGGCTGGCTGTTCCAGCATGGCGGGCTGTCCGTGGTTTTCATCGGATGTGCGGTCATCTGTGCGATTTGGCTGCTTATTGCTGTTACTATGCGTGAACCTCCATACGTGACCAGCCTGCGCTTGCCGCTCAGTGCAGCGGCGGTAGCCGATACCGGGCTGGTGGCGCGTTTGCTGGCAATGCCCGGAGTGGCAGATGCCGTCTTGGTGGCCGAAGAGGCGGCCATCTATATCAAAGTGGATACCGAACTATTGGACCGCACGTCCCTGGAGCGCATGGTCGATCCGGCGCCCGAACGTGCTGAAGCCTAGGAGAACGTCATGGCCCGTGGGGTTAACAAAGTCATTCTGGTTGGCAACGTCGGTGGTGATCCGGAAACCCGCTACCTGCCCAACGGCAACGCGGTGACCAACGTCACCCTGGCCACCAGTGAAAGCTGGAAGGACAAGCAGACCGGTCAGCAGCAGGAGCGCACCGAATGGCACCGCGTGGTGTTCTTCGGCCGCCTCGCCGAAATCGCCGGCGAGTACCTGCGCAAGGGCTCGCAAGTCTACGTCGAAGGTTCCCTGCGCACCCGCGAGTGGGAAAAGGACGGCGTGAAGCGCTACACCACCGAGATCGTGGTCGACATCAACGGCCAGATGCAGCTGCTCGGCGGCCGTCCTGGCAGCGAAGGCGATGCCCCGCGCGCCCCGCGTCCGCAGCGTGAGCCGCAGCAGTCCGCCCCGCAGCAGCGTCCGGCTCCGCAGCCCGCCGCCCAGCCGGCTCCGGACTACGACAGCTTCGACGACGACATCCCGTTCTGAGTCGAGTCGCGCAAGCGGACACACGAAAGGCGCAGCCACCCAGCTGCGCCTTTTTTGTTTCTGGTGCCGACCGCCAGGCGTGGAGATGAGTGTCGTCGTACAACCTGCTGGGCTATGATTGACCGTCAGTTTTCACCGGAATCGACCTTCGCGATGGACAATCCAAGCATCCAGCAACGCCCACGCCGCAAGCACCGCAGCCTGGCGCAGGAGCTGGTGAACGAGCTCTCCCAGCAGATCCAGAATGGCGAGATCAAGCGCGGCGAAAAGCTGCCCACCGAATCGGCCATCATGGAAGCCCAGGGCGTCAGCCGCACCGTCGTGCGCGAGGCCATTTCGCGGCTGCAGGCGGCCGGGCTGGTGGAGACCCGACACGGCATCGGCACCTTTGTGCTGGATACCCCGAGCCCCATGGGCTTTCGCATCGATCCGGCGACCATCGTCACCCTGCGCGACGTGATGGCCATCCTCGAGCTGCGCATCAGCCTGGAAGTGGAGTCCGCCGGGCTCGCGGCCCAGCGTCGCAGTCCGGAGCAACTGGTGGCCATGCGCGAGGCGCTGGACACCTTCCTCAGCGCCGCCCACGGCACCGACGCGGTGGCCTCGGACTTCCAGTTCCACCTGCAGATCGCCCTGGCCACCGGCAATCGCTACTTCACGGACATCATGACCCACCTGGGGACCAGCATCATTCCGCGCACCCGGCTCAACTCGGCGCGTATCGCCCATGACGATCGGGAGCACTACCTCGCTCGCCTGAGCCGTGAGCACGAGGACATCTACGAAGCCATCGCCCGCCAGGACAGCGAGGCGGCCCGCGCGGCCATGCGCCTGCACCTGACCAACAGTCGCGAACGCTTGCGCCAGGCCCACGAAGAGGCGGAGCGAGCCCGGCAGGGCTGAGGCATTCCGCACAGAGCAAGGGCCGCATCGAGCGGCCCTTTTTATTGGGACGTGGACATGAGCAACGCCCGCTGCCTGCTGCGCGCTGGGTGGGGCTGGGGGGTAGGGCGAGTGCCGAGGGGGAGGGCGAATCTTTTTTGTGTCTGGGAGTTGTCCTACAAGATTTGCTGTTATATGTTGTCGTACAACTGATTCGGATTGTCGCAAGCATGGCAGGTGTCGAAGGGCCGAAAGGCCTGGCCACAGGATTGCCGTTTGCACAGTTGTCGATTCATCCAACACCCGGCGAAATAAAGGCTGAACGCCCAGTTTTAGAGCGTTTTCATGGCCGTTGAAACGGGTGGGGCGTTCCACGCCGCCATAGCGGGCGATGAGCGAACGGAGGGATGAACGGCGGTTGGCAGTCTTTTAAGTTGTACGATAACGTATCTCTCAAGCCGGATCGTCCCGGCCTTACTCAAACCGCTTCGCAGGGTGCTCGAATAATGAATCCACAAGAACTCAAGTCCATCCTCTCCTCCGGGCTGCTGTCCTTTCCCGTCACTGACTTCGACGTTGCCGGCAACTTCAACGCCAAGAGCTACGCCCGTCGTCTGGAATGGTTGGCTCCCTACGGTGCTTCGGCGCTCTTCGCCGCAGGCGGTACCGGTGAATTCTTCTCCCTGGCGCCGGACGAGTACTCCTCCATCATCAAGACCGCTGTCGACACCTGTGCTGGCAGCGTACCGATCCTCGCCGGCGTAGGCGGCCCGACCCGCCAGGCCATCCAGTACGCCCAGGAAGCCGAGCGCCTCGGTGCCAAAGGCCTGCTGCTGCTGCCGCACTACCTCACCGAAGCCAGCCAGGAAGGCGTGGCCGATCACGTCGAGCAGGTCTGCAAATCGGTGAACATCGGCGTGGTGGTCTACAACCGCAACGTCTGCCGCCTGACCCCGGCGCTGCTGGAGCGACTGGCCGGGCGCTGCCCGAACCTGATCGGCTACAAGGACGGCCTGGGCGACATCGAGCTGATGGTCTCCATCCGCCGCCGCCTCGGTGACCGCTTCAGCTACCTGGGTGGCTTGCCCACCGCCGAGGTATACGCCGCCGCCTACAAGGCCCTGGGCGTGCCGGTCTACTCCTCCGCCGTCTTCAACTTCATCCCGAAGACCGCGATGGACTTCTACAACGCCGTCGCTGCCGACGACCACGCCACCGTGGGCAAACTGATCGACAGCTTCTTCCTGCCCTATCTGGAAATCCGCAACCGCCGTGCCGGTTACGCCGTCAGCATCGTGAAAGCCGGCGCGCGTATCGTCGGCCACGACGCCGGCCCGGTTCGCGCTCCGCTGACCGACCTGCTGCCGGGTGAGTACGAGCAACTCGCCGCGCTGATCGACGCCCAGGGCGCGCAGTGATCTGCAATCAGGAGAAGGCTCGTGACTGAGAAACGCTTCGACAACTACATCGGCGGGGCGTGGGTGGCCGGCAGCGGCTACTCGCGCAACCTCAACCCCTCCGATCTCAGCGACTGCCTGGGCGAGTACGCCCAGGCCGACGCCGCCCAGGTGGCCCAGGCCATCGAGGCGGCCCGTGCGGCCTTCCCGGCCTGGTCGGTGTCCGGCATCCAGGCCCGCGCCGACGCTCTGGACAAGGTCGGCAGCGAGATCCTCGCCCGTCGTGAAGAACTGGGCACGCTGCTGGCGAGGGAAGAGGGCAAGACCCTGCCCGAAGCCATTGGCGAGGTGAGCCGCGCCGGCAACATCTTCAAGTACTTCGCCGGTGAATGCCTGCGCCTGGCCGGTGAAGTCCTGCCCTCGGTACGTCCTGGCGTCTCGGTGGAAGTCACCCGCGAACCCCTGGGTGTGATCGGCCTGATCACCCCCTGGAACTTCCCCATCGCCATCCCGGCCTGGAAGATCGCCCCGGCTTTGGCCTACGGCAACTGCGTGGTGTTCAAGCCCGCCGACCTGGTGCCGGGCAGCGCCTGGGCCCTGGCCGAGATCATCTCCCGCGCCGGCTTCCCCGCCGGGGTGTTCAATCTGGTGATGGGCAGTGGACGCGTGGTCGGCGAGGCGATGGTCAATGACAACCGAGTCGACGGCATCAGCTTCACCGGCTCCGTCGGTGTTGGCCGCAGCATCGCCGCGACCTGCGTTGCCCGTGGCGCCAAGGTGCAGCTGGAGATGGGCGGCAAGAACCCGCAGGTGATCCTCGACGACGCGGACCTCAAGACCGCCGTCGAACTCGCCGTGCAGAGCGCCTTCTACTCCACCGGCCAGCGCTGCACCGCCAGCAGCCGTCTGATCGTCACCGCCGGCATCCACGACCGCTTCATCGAGGCCATGGCCGAGCGCATGTGCGCCGTCCGTGTCGGTCATGCCTTGCACAGCGGCATCGACATCGGCCCGGTGGTGTCCCAGGCCCAACTGGAGCAGGATCTGCGCTACATCGATATCGGCCGCGACGAAGGCGCGCGCCTGGTGGCCGGTGGCGAGCGGGTGCGCTGCGACACCGACGGCTACTTCCTCGCCCCGGCGCTGTTCGCTGACAGCGAGGCGGGGATGCGCATCAGCCGCGAGGAAATCTTCGGCCCGGTGGCCAACGTCATCCGCGTCGCCAACTACGAAGAAGCGCTGGCGCTGGCCAATGACACCGAATTCGGCCTGTCCGCCGGTATCGCCACCACCTCGCTCACGTACGCCAACCACTTCAAGCGCCACGTCCAGGCCGGGATGGTCATGGTCAACCTGCCCACGGCGGGCGTGGATTACCACGTCCCGTTCGGTGGCCGCAAAGGCTCGTCCTACGGCCCGCGCGAGCAGGGACGCTACGCCCAGGAGTTCTACACCACGGTGAAGACAACCTACGTCGGAGGCTGATCCACCAGACACCCGCGGGGGCCAGGCAAGCCCCCCGTACCCCATCAGGGACTACCGGTAAAACAACAAGCACAGGTAGGAGTTGGTCGTGAAGATCAAACGAGTCAGAGTCACCCCCATCGCGTTCCGCGATGCGCCGCTGCTCAACGCCAGCGGCATCCATGAGCCCTTCGCGCTGCGCTCGATCATCGAGGTGGAAAGCGACAGCGGCTTCATCGGTCTCGGCGAGAGCTACGGCGACGAACCGGTACTGGCGGTACTGCAGGCCATGCAGGACAGTCTCGTCGGCCTCGACCCCTTCGACCTCAACGGCCTGCGCGCCCGCGTCATCAAGACGGTTGCCGCACTCGGCCCGGCAGAAGCCGGTGCGGAACTGGCACCGGGTTCCCATCCGAGCAAGCAGGTGGCCAACGCCTATTCCGCCTTCGAGGTGGCCTTCCTCGACCTCCAGGCCCGCTCCCTGGGCATGCCCCTGGTGGACCTGCTGGGCGGTGCCGTGCGCACCGAAGTCCCCTTCAGCGCCTACCTGTTCTTCAAGTACGCCAAGCACATCGACGCGCCCTACGCGCCTGACTCCTGGGGCGAAGCCCTGTCCGAGGAACAGATCGTCGCCCAGGCCGCGCGCATGATCGAGGCCCATGGCTTCCAGAGCATCAAGCTGAAGGCCGGCGCCCTGGAACCGGAGCACGAAGTCGCCTGCATCAAGGCGCTGAAGAAGGCCTTCCCCAACCATCCGCTGCGCATCGACCCCAACGGCAACTGGTCCCTGGACACCGCCTTGCGCATGGCCGAACTGCTGGGCGGCGACCTGGAGTATTACGAGGACCCCACCCCCGGCCTAGATGGCATGGCCGAACTGCACCGCCGCACCGGCACGCCCCTGGCCACCAACATGGTGGTGACCGACTTTGAGGAATTCCGCCGCAGCGTGGCGCTGAACAGCGTGCAGATCGTCCTCGCCGATCACCACTACTGGGGCGGCCTGCGTGATACCCAGGCGCTGGCGCGGATGTGCGACACCTTCGACCTCGGCCTGTCGATGCATTCCAACTCGCACCTGGGCATCAGCCTGATGGCCATGGCCCACGTGGCCGCCTCGGTGCCGAACCTGACCTACGCCTGCGACACCCACTACCCGTGGCAGGAGGAGGACGAGGAAGTCATCAAGGGCGGCAAGCTGCCGATCCGCAATGGCTGCGTCAGCATCACCCGCGCACCGGGCCTGGGCGTGGAACTGGACCAGGATCAACTGGCCAAACTTCATGAACAGTACCTGTCCATCGACATCCGAAGTCGCGACGACGCGCGGCAGATGCGCAAATACGACCCGGCCTGGAAGATCAGCAAACCGAGGTTCTGAACCCCATCCGCTGCCTGCGGAATGACACGCAATCCTCGCGCGGCAACCCGCGCGAGCTCTTCGACAAGAACAATTCAGAGAGAAGAACCATGGGCGAAGTACTGAAAAGAACCCGTGTGCGTTACCTGATCCTGCTCATGCTGTTCCTGGTGACCACGATCAACTACGCCGACCGCGCCACCATTTCCATCGCCGGCTCCGCCATCCAGAAGGAGCTCGGCGTCGACGCCGTCATGCTCGGCTACATCTTCTCCGCCTTCGGTTGGGCCTACGTGCTCGGCCAGATCCCGGGCGGCTGGCTGCTGGACCGCTTCGGCTCCAAGCGCGTCTACGCCTTCAGCATCTTCAGCTGGTCGGTCTTCACCCTGCTGCAGGGCTTCGTCGACGCGGTGCCAGTCGCCTGGTCGGTGGTGACCCTGTTCATGCTGCGCTTCCTGGTGGGCTTCGCCGAGGCGCCGTCTTTCCCGGGCAACGCACGCATCGTCGCCGCCTGGTTCCCCACCGCCGAGCGCGGCACCGCGTCCGCCATCTTCAACTCCGCCCAGTACTTCGCCACGGTGATCTTCGCCCCGCTGATGGGCTGGATCGTCCACAGCCTGGGCTGGGAGCACGTGTTCATCGTCATGGGCACCATCGGCATCCTGTTCTCCGGAGTCTGGCTGAAGTTCATCTACAACCCCAAGGAACACCCGCTGATCAACCAGGCCGAGATCGACCATCTCGCCAGCAACGGTGCCCTGGTGGACATGGACCAGAACCGTCGCCTGCCGGGCAACGGACCGAAGTGGGAGCACATCAGGCAACTGGTCAGCAACCGCATGATGGCGGGTATCTACCTCGGCCAGTTCTGCATCAACGCGCTCACGTATTTCTTCCTCACCTGGTTCCCGGTGTACCTGGTGCAGGAGCGCGGCATGACCATCCTCAAGGCGGGCATCATCGCCTCCCTGCCGGCCATCTGCGGCTTCATCGGCGGCGTGCTGGGCGGGGTGATTTCCGACTGGCTGCTGCGCCGTGGCCACTCCCTCAGCGTGGCGCGCAAGACCCCGATCGTCGGCGGCATGCTGCTGTCCATGACCATGATCCTGTGCAACTACGTGGACGCCGACTGGATGGTGGTGGGCTTCATGGCCCTGGCCTTCTTCGGCAAGGGCATCGGCGCCCTCGGCTGGGCGGTGATGTCGGATACCGCGCCCAAGCAGATCGCCGGCCTGGCCGGAGGCATCTTCAACACCTGCGGCAACCTGTCGTCCATCACCACCCCGATCGTCATCGGCTACATCATCGCCGCCACCGGTTCCTTCAAGTGGGCCCTGGTGTTCGTCGGCATCAACGCCTTCCTCGCCGCCTTCAGCTACCTGTTCATCGTCGGCGAGATCAAGCGTGTGGAACTCAAGGGCACAAAGCTTGAAATCGGTGGCCCGGCGGCTACTTCCGAAGCCCCCACCGCCAGCCCGGTCCGTTAACCCGAGAAGGACAGCAAGATGATCCAGCACCCACTGCCCAGCAGCACCCCGCGCATCACCGAGCTCACCGTCGTGCCGGTGGCCGGTCAGGACAGCATGCTGCTCAACCTCAGCGGCGCCCACGGCCCGTACTTCACCCGCAACGTGGTGATCCTGAAAGACAACGCCGGCCACGTCGGCGTGGGCGAAGTGCCCGGCGGCGAAGCCATCCGCCAGACCCTGGAAGACGCCCGCAGCCTGCTGGTCGGCCAGTCCATCGGCCACTACCAGCACCTGCTCAACCAGGTGCGCCGGGCGTTCGCGGATCGCGATGCCGGCGGCCGTGGCCTGCAGACCTTCGACCTGCGCATCGCCATCCATGCCGTTACCGCCCTGGAAGCGGCCCTGCTCGACCTGCTCGGCCAGCACCTGGAGGTGCCGGTGGCGGCCCTGCTCGGCGAAGGCCAGCAGCGCGACGAAGTGGAGATGCTCGGTTACCTGTTCTACGTCGGCGACCGCAACAAGACCGACCTGGGCTACCGCAGCGAGGCGGATGCCGACGACGCCTGGTTCCGCCTGCGCGACGAAGAGGCGCTGACGCCGGAGACGGTGGTGCGCCTGGCTGAGGCCGCCCACGCCCGCTACGGTTTCAACGACTTCAAGCTCAAGGGCGGCGTGCTCCGCGGTGAAGAGGAAATCGAAGCGGTGACCGCCCTGGCCGAACGCTTCCCCGAGGCGCGCATCACCCTCGACCCCAACGGCGCCTGGTCCCTCAAGGAGGCCATCGCCCTGTGCCGCGACCAGCACCACGTGCTGGCCTACGCCGAGGACCCCTGTGGCGCCGAGAACGGCTACTCCGGACGCGAGGTGATGGCCGAGTTCCGCCGCGCCACCGGCCTGCCCACCGCCACCAACATGATCGCCACCGACTGGCGCCAGATGGGCCACGCCATCTCCCTGCAATCGGTGGACATCCCCCTGGCCGACCCGCACTTCTGGACCCTGCAGGGCTCGGTGCGGGTGGCGCAGATGTGCAACGACTGGGGCCTGACCTGGGGCTCGCACTCCAACAACCACTTCGACATCTCGTTGGCCATGTTCACCCACGTCGCCGCGGCGGCGCCGGGCAAGATCACCGCCATCGACACCCACTGGATCTGGCAGGACGGCCAGCGCCTGACCAAGGAGCCGCTGCGCATCGTCGGTGGTAAGGTCGCGGTCCCACAAAAGCCGGGCCTCGGTGTCGAACTGGACATGGACGAACTGGCCCGCGCCCACGCGCTGTACAAGGCCAAGGGCCTGGGCGCCCGCGACGATGCGGTGGCCATGCAGTACCTGGTGCCGAACTGGACCTTCAACAACAAGCGCCCTTGCCTGGTGCGCTGAAATACCAGCCGCATCACAAACCCGTTTGGTGGGCTTCAGCCCACCGTCGATGCCAGAACCCAGAACAACACCGGAGTCAGCCATGCAGTTGATCCAACACCAGGACTCCCCGCGCCACGTACGCCTGCACCCGGACGACAACGTCGCCATCGTGGTGAACGAACAGGGCGTGGCCGAAGGCGGGCGGTTTCCCGATGGCCTGGTCACCCGTGAAGCCATTCCCCAGAGTCACAAGGTCACCCTGGTGGACATCCCCGCCGGCGGCGCCGTGCTGCGTTACGGCACCGTCATCGGCCATGCCCTGCGGGAGATTCCCCGTGGCAGCTGGGTACGCGAGGAACTGCTGAGCATTCCCGAGGCGCCGGAGCTGGACCACTTGCCCCTGGCCTCCGCCGTGCCGCCGACCTTGGCACCGCTGGACGGTTATACCTTCGAAGGCTTCCGCAACCCGGACGGCAGCGTCGGCACCCGTAACATCCTCGGCGTCACCACCACCGTGCAGTGCGTCACCGGCGTGCTGGACCACTGTGTGGAGCGCGTGCGCAAGGAACTCCTGCCGAAGTATCCGAACGTCGATGACGTCGTCGCCCTGACCCACAGCTACGGCTGCGGCGTGGCGATCAACGCACCGGATGCGGTGATCCCGATTCGCACCCTGCACAACATCGCGCGCAACCCTAACCTCGGCGGCCAGGCGCTGGTGATCGGCCTCGGTTGCGAGAAACTCCAGGCCGAGCAACTGATGCCAGGGGACGAACTCACCGCTGGCCAGGACGAGGAAGCCTGGCTGTTCCGCCTGCAGGATTCAGCCAGCGGCTTTGCCGGCATGGTCGAGCAGATCATGGGCATGATCGAGGACCGCCTGCAGGTCCTCGACCAGCGCCGCCGGGAAACCTGCCCGGCTTCCGAGCTGGTGCTGGGCATGCAGTGCGGCGGCAGCGACGCCTTTTCCGGCGTCACCGCCAACCCGGCCCTGGGCGTGGCCGCCGACCTGCTGGTGCGGGCTGGCGCCACCGTGATGTTTTCCGAGAACACCGAGGTGCGTGACGGCATCCATCTGCTCACCCCGCGCGCCGCCACTCCGGAAGTGGCCCGGGCGCTGGTGCGGGAGATGGACTGGTACGACCGCTACCTCGCCCGTGGCATGGCCGACCGCAGCGCCAACACCACCCCCGGCAACAAGAAGGGCGGGCTGAACAACATCGTCGAAAAGGCCATGGGCTCCATCGCCAAATCGGGCAACAGCGCCATCAACGGCGTGGTCGCTCCCGGCGAGCGCGTGCGTGGCAAGGGCCTGCAGTATTGCGCCACCCCGGCCAGCGACTTCATCTGCGGCACCCTGCAACTGGCGGCGGGCATGAATCTCCATGTCTTCACCACCGGACGCGGTACGCCCTATGGCCTGGCCGTGGTCCCGGTGATCAAGGTCTCCACCCGCACCCAACTGGCCGAACGCTGGCCCGACCTGATCGACGTCGACGCCGGGCGCATCACTTCCGGCCGTATCACCCTCGAAGAGCTGGGCTGGGAGCTGTTCCGCTACTACCTCGATGTGGCCAGCGGCAAGGCGCACACCTGGGCGGAGAAGCACCGGCTGCACAACGACCTCACGCTGTTCAACCCGGCCCCTGTAACCTGAGCCGGCCAATCATTCGAGGAACACCAGGATGGCACCCAAGGTCCTTCACATCGGCCCGTTGACCGAGCGCTTCAACCAGCGCCTGGCCGACGAGCACGAGGTGGTGCAGCTGTGGCGGCAGGGTGATGCCCTGGCCTACCTCGACGAGCACGGCGGCCAGTTCGATGTCGTCGTGACCTCGGCGCGCTTCGGCTACTCCGCCGCCATGTTGGCGCGCATGCCCAATGTGCGTGCCATCTGCAGCTTCGGCGTCGGCTACGACGCCATCGCCGTCGACCTGGCCCGCGAGCGCGGCATTCAGGTCAGCTCCACGCCGGACGTGCTGAACGACTGCGTGGCCGACCTGGCCATGGGGCTGCTGATCGATTGTTCCCGGCGCATCAGCGCGGCCGACCGCTTCGTCCGCGCAGGGCTCTGGCCCGCCGGCAACTTCCCATTGGCGCGCAAGGTCAGCGGCAAGCGCCTGGGCATCGTCGGCCTCGGCCGCATCGGCAAGGACGTGGCCCGTCGCGCCAGCGGTTTCGATATGCAGGTGCGCTACCACAACCGCCGCCCGGATGCCGACAGCTCATACGGCTTCGAGCCGGACCTGCCGGCGTTGGCGCGCTGGGCCGATTTCCTGGTGCTGACCTGCCCGGGCGGCGCGGCCACTCATCACCTGATTTCGGCACCGGTGCTCGACGCCCTCGGCCCGGAGGGCATCCTGATCAACGTCGCCCGTGGTTCGGTGGTGGACGAACAGGCCCTGGTGTCGGCGCTGACGGAAGGGCGCCTGGGCGGTGCCGGCCTGGACGTGTTCCAGGCCGAGCCAAGCGTGCCTGAAGCCCTGCTGACGCTGGACAACGTGGTGCTGGCGCCGCACATCGGCAGCGGCACCCTGGATACCCGCCTGCAGATGGAAGAACTGGTGTTTGCCAACCTGCGGGCCTTCCTCGACGAGGGCGAAGTGCTGACCCCGGTGGTCTGACCAGCCCCCCACGCATTTGAGCTGCAGCTTCGCAGCCCGTAGGTTGGGCTGAAGAATGAAGCCCAACGTCACGGTGTATCGAGGGACCCGGATCGTTGGGCTTCGCTGCGCTCAGCGCCAACCTGCGGCCGAGCCAGAGCGCTAGCGATACCAGCGCGGCGTGTAGACCCAGTCCTCGCCGTTCCCTTTCGGCACCCGACGAGTCAGCGACGAGCCGATGATCACCAGCGTGCGCATATCCACTTGCTCGGGGCGCAGCTCGCCCAGGCTGGTGAGGGTCAGCTTCTCCGCCGGGCGGCCGATGTCGCGGCCCAGCACCACCACCGTTTCCGGGCGGCGGTGGCGGGCGACGATTTCCAGGGCGCGGCCCAGTTGCCAGGGGCGTGCCTTGGAGATCGGGTTGTAGAACGCCATGGCCAGGTCGGCAGCGGCCGCGTGGTCTAGGCGCTGCTCGATCACCTCCCACGGCTTGAGGTTGTCCGAGAGCGACAGCAGGCAGAAATCGTGGCCCAGCGGCGCGCCGGCCTTGGCTGCGGTGGCCAGTGCGGCGGAGACGCCGGGGAACACCTGCAGCTCCACCTGCTGCCATTCCGGTACGCGGCATTCATCCAGGGCCTCCAGCACGGCGGCAGCCATGGCGAACACGCCGGGGTCGCCCGACGACACCACCACCACACGCCGGCCGCTGGCGGCCAACTCGAAGGCATGGCGGGCCCGTTGCAACTCTTCGCGATTATCGGTGCAGTGCGCCACCTGGTCGGGACGCAACGGCCCGGCCATGCGGATGTAGGTTTCGTAGCCCAGCAGATCCTCGGCTTCGTCCAGCGCCTGGCGTGCGGCGGGCACCATGAATTCGGCGGCGCCGGGGCCCAGGCCGACCACCGTCAGGCGACCGCGCGGCTGGCCGAGCCGGGATGGGTCCAGGGGCTCGGCAGCCAGATAGAGGCGGATGCCGGCTCCCATCTGGCGCAAGGGCGGCAAGGCAGTCTCGTCGGTGATGAACCGCAGTGGCACGCCGAGTTCGGCGGCGGTCGCTGCCAGTTCGGCGTCGACCATGCGTTCGCGATCCGCCACCAGGCAGGCCAGGGACAGCGGCGCGAGACCGGCAGCTTCCAGCGCTCGTCGCAGGGCTTCGGCACTGGCTTCGCCGTCGATTCGCGCCACGGCGACGCGAGGGTGGATCAGCAGTTCATCGCGCTGCGCCGTGCGCGCTTCGGCGGTGATGTGGATAACTCGCCTGGCCTCCTTGGCCAGCGGCAGGCGAGCCTCGTCCAGCCAGGGGGCCACGCCCTCCACGCGAACCGCCTCGCCGCCCAGAAGATCCGAGACGAAGCGCTTGCCCTGCTCGATATCGGCGAGGGCATAACCCGCCGGTGGGTCCAGCAGACAGGTGCCGAAACGCAGCTCACCGCTGGTGGTGATGGCTGGCGCCACCGCAAATAGGGCGGCGATCTCCCGCGCCATGCGATTGACCCCGCCCAGGCCGCCCAGCAGCGGCACCACGGCGCTGCCGTCCTCGGCCACCACCAATACCGGCGGTTCGGCGCCCTTGCTCGCCAGCAGCGGCGCCAGGGTGCGGATGACGATACCGGCCGCGCACAGGGCGATGATCGGCGTATCGCTTCGGTACAGCTCGCGCAGGGTGTCGCCGAACTCGGCGTAGGCCTCATCTGCACCTTCGACACGCCCGGCCAGGCCGAGGACGCGCGCCTGTGGATAAAACGCCTGGATGCGCCTCGCGACGGGCAGGCCGGTGTTGCCGAGCAGGACGATGGCCGGGGCGTTAGGCATGGCGAGGTACCAAGGGTAGGGTGCGCCGTGCGCACCATGGGGAAGTGGTGCGCACGGCGCACCCTACGGGGAGAGTCCTGTCAGGCGCCATCAGCCTCTCCACTTCTGGCCGGGGATGACGATCATCGAGAAGTAGGGCGAGGCCATGGGGTCCACCTCGTCCAGCGGCACGATGCGCTGGTTGGCCATGGTGGCGCGTTCCACATAGTGGGCGCGGTCGGCGATGCCGAGGTCCTGGAGCACGCGACGCACCTTGTCGAAGTTGCGCCCGAGCTTCATCACCACGGCGGCTTCGGCGTCCGCGAGGCGCGTTTTCAATTCGTCTTCCGGCAGTACACCGGAGAGCACCGACAGGCTCTGGTTGCGATACACCAGCGGTACGCCGAGCACCGCCGCGCTGCCCAGCATGGAGCAGACGCCGGGCACCACGTCCACCTCATAGCGGCCGGCCAGGCGGTCATGCAGGTACATGTAGGAGCCGTAGAAGAAGGGGTCGCCTTCACAGATCACCGCCACGTCGCGGCCAGCGTCCAGGTGCCGGGCAACCTGTTCGGCGGCGGTGTCGTAGAAGTCGCTGATGACGGTCTCGTAGGACAGCGGCGGCTCCAGCTTTTCGGTGGTCACCGGATAGACCAGCGGCATGCGCTGCTGGGCATCGGTCAGGTGCTGCTCGATGATGCCGAAGGCGTTGCCGCCTTGGCCCTGGCTGGCCTTCGCCTTGGCCACGAAATAGCCCACCACCGGCGCCGATTGCAGCAGGCGCAGGGCCTTCACCGTAATCAGTTCCGGATCGCCGGGGCCCACGCCCAAACCAATCAACCGTCCCTTGCGTTCCATCATTCCACCTCCGTGGCCAGGGCGTTGACCGCCGCGGCCGCCATGGCGCTGCCGCCGCGACGGCCGCGCACGATCACATAGGGCACGCCGCGGCTATCGGCGGCGAGCATGTCCTTGGATTCCGCCGCACCGACGAAGCCCACCGGGAAGCCGAGGATCAGGGCCGGCTTCGGGGCGCCGGCATCGAGCATTTCCAGCAGGTAGAACAGCGCGGTGGGCGCATTGCCGATCACCACCACGCTGCCTTCCAGGTGCTCGCGCCAGTGCTCCAGGGCTACCGCCGAGCGGGTGTTGCCCCGTTCACGCGCAAGCTCCGGTACGCCGGGATCGTTGAGGGTGCAGACCACCTTGTTGTTCGCAGGCAGGCGGGCGCGGGTAATGCCTTCGGCCACCATGCGTGCATCGCAGAGGATCGGTGCGCCAGCGGCGATGGCCGCACGGCCAGCAGCACCGGCGTCGGGGGAGAAGCGCAGGTCCTCCACCACATCGACCATGCCGCAGGCGTGGATCACCCGCACCGCGAGCTTTTCCAGGTCGGCGGGAATGCCGGCAAGGTTGGCTTCGGCGCGGATGATGGAGAAGGAGTTGCGATAGATCTCCTGACCATCGCGGATGTACTCGATCATGGGGTGGAACTCCAGGTGTCAGGAGAGGCGGCCAGGCGTTCACCGGCCTCTTGGATGCTGATCTCGCGCGCCAGCTGTTGGCCGAAGCCGGTGCCGCCGCGCTGGTAAAGGTCGTAGCGGCCGGGGCCGGTCGCCAGCAGGGTAAAGGGCGCCACATGGGCGGCGGCGCAGGAGCGCGGACAGCCGCTGAGGTGGACGTGGGCGCCGGGGGGTAGCAGCGGTGCCAGGGCCAGACCATCGGCCTTGGTGTCGGCCAGGCCTTTGGCGCAGCCGGCGGAGCCGGTGCAGGCGATCAGACGTGCCAGCGGCTCGCGGGCGTCGGTGACCAGCCCCATTTGGCGCATCTCGTACAGCACTGCCTCGGGGCCGCGGGCATTGGGCAGCAGCACGGATTGCCAGGGCGTCAGGCGCAGGCTGCCGTCGCCCTGGGCATCGGCGAGGTCTGCCAGGGCATGGAGCTGCGTGGGGTCCAGTCGACCCAGGACCGGCGCGCCGCCGACGTGCTGGCTATAGCGAATACCCAGGTGGGCGAAGGGCTGCGGGGCAGGGCGATGCCAGTCGCCGGCGGGCAGCAGGGGCCTGTCCAGACGCTGCTGCAGGCGTAGCAACAGGTCGCCTGACGGACGGTGTTCCAGTACGTGGCGCATGCGCGTCTGCTCCGGCGTCGCCAGGTCGAGGAACAGATCGAGCAGGGCCTCCACCAGCGCCGGAACCTGGGTGCGGGGCACGGCAGCCAGCGCAGGCACATCGTCTGCCGATTGTGGCGGGCAGCCCGCCAGGCCGAAGGCGAACAGCGCGTCTTCGCCCCGGCCCATGGCGGCCAGCCAGATATCGTGGGGGTGGTCCAGCATCGCCATGGACTCGCCGCCATCCAGCAGCAGGGCGAACTTGGGCGACAGGGCGTGGAAGTGTGGCTTGCCTTGCAGCAGCGCGAGGATCTGGTCGGCCAGCGGCGAGACATCCACCGCGGCGCGGGGATCGAGCCCGGCCAGGGGGCTGACCATCAGGTTGCGCACGTCGTCGGCGCCGGGGGAACCGGCGCCCAGTCCGGCGGCCAGCAGGGCATCGATCAGCGACTGCTCGGTGCCGGCCTTCACACCGCGAATCTGCAGGTTGGAACGATTGGTGGCCTCGATCACGCCGCCGGCATGCTCGCTGGCGGCCGCCGCCACGGCGCGGGCCTGGCCAGACGTCAGCCGGCCGCAGGGCAGCTTGATGCGGCAGATGCCACCGTCTTTCGCCGGGACGATGCGCAACAGCCCGGGACAGGCCGAGGGGCGGACGGACGAAGATGTGGGCTGGGCGTGCTTCACTCAGGTCACCATGGTTGGCGTCGCGGCGACCCGGTTCCCTAAGTTAGGGACAACGTTGCACCGATACACCCCGCTCGATGCGTACACACGCGACTGGTTCCACCGGCAGGTCTCCTGGCTGGCAGGTCGTCATCCTCTGCGGTCTTCCCAGGTTGCCCCAGTGACCCGAATGCATGGACTCGCTGCTTACAGTTGCGGGGGCAGCCACGGCTCGGCCGTGTTCCCTCTTAGGCTGGGGCTCGTCAGGTGAGCGCCAGCGACCGATGAAGGGCGCTATTATGCCCGCTTTGCCCGGACCGATGAAAAGGCTGCCTGTCGGAAGCCGAATGGCCTTGGCGTTTTCAGAGATCGAGGACAGCAGATGCAGCCCTGGCTGACAGTGGTGGGAATTGGCGAAGACGGCTATGCGGGCCTTGGCAAGGCCGCGCGCCGTGCATTGCTGGAAGCCGCCGAAGTGGTCGGCAGCCCGCGCCAGCTCGACCTGCTGCCGCACTGCATTCGTGCCCGGCGCACGCCGTGGCCGAGCCCATTCTCAGTGGTGCCGGTGCTGGAAAAGAGCGGGACGCCGGTCTGCGTTCTGGCCAGCGGTGACCCCATGTTCTTCGGCGTCGGTGCCAGCCTGGCGCGGCAGGTGGCGGTGGAGGAAATGCACGTGATTCCGGCGCCTTCGTCCTGTTCCCTGGCCGCCGCTCGCCTGGGCTGGCCGCTGCAGGACGCGACCCAGCTCTCCGTGGTGGCGCGGCCCCTGGCGGCACTCAACGCCTATCTCCACGACGGCGCCCGACTGCTGGTGTTGAGCAACGACGGCGACAGTCCGGCCGCCATTGCCGCGCTGCTGATGGAGCGGGGCTTCGGCCGAAGCCGGATCACCGTGCTGGAGCACCTGGGCGGCGAGCGGGAACGGCGCATCGACGGCATCGCCAGCGACTGGTCCCTTGTCGACGCCGCCGCGCTTAATCTCGTGGCCATCGAATGCCGGGCGGAGGAGGGCGTTCGCTCGTTGCCACTGACCACCGGGCTGCCAGACGATGCCTACCGCCACGACGGCCAACTCACCAAGCGTGATGTCCGCGCCATCACCCTGGCGAGGCTGGCGCCGCGTCCCGGTGAGCTGCTTTGGGATGTGGGCGCCGGTTGCGGCTCAATCGGCATCGAATGGATGCGCGCGCACCCGAGCTGCCGCGCCATCGCGATCGAAGCCAACGAGGGCCGACAGGACCATATTCGTCACAACCGCGATGCCCTCGGCGTGCCCGGCCTGCAACTGGTGGCCGGCCAGGCTCCGGCAGCGCTCGACGGCCTGCCCGCGCCGGATGCCATCTTCATCGGCGGCGGCGTCACCGAGCCCGGTGTGCTGGACACCTGCTGGGAGCAGTTGAAACCCGGCGGACGCCTGATCGCCAACGCCGTGACCCTGCAGAGCGAAGCCACGCTGGTGGCCTTCCGCGAACGCCAGGGCGGCGAACTCACCCGCATCGCCATTGCCCAGGCCCAGCCGCTGGGCGGCTTCGATACCTGGCGCTCGGCGTTGCCGATTACCCTGCTCGAAGTGGTGAAGCCGTGACGAACTCACCGCTTGTATCCCCTCTCGCGCTTGCGGGAGAGGGGCCGGGCGGGAGGGGCTTTGCCGAGCTTTCGTGCGATGGCCACCCCCCTCTCCTCCAAAGGGGCGAGAGGACTGAACCGAGCGTGCCCCATGCGTGACGAAACCCCCGAACAACCCGCCCCCCTGCGCAGCGGCTACACCACCGGCAGCTGCGCCACCGCCACCAGCCTGGCGGCAGCGCGCCTGTTGCTGGGGGGCGAGGCGACGGATGCGGTCGAGATCACCCTGCCCAAGGGCCAGCAGGTGCTGATGCGCCTGGAGTTCTGCCGCCTGATCGAGGGTGGTGCCGAAGCCGGAACCCTCAAGGATGCCGGCGACGACCCGGACGTGACCCACGGCGCGCTGATCTACGCCCAGGTGCGCTTGGCGGCCGAACCCGGCGTGCGTTTCCACGCTGGCCCCGGCGTCGGCACCGTCACCAAGCCGGGCCTGACCCTGGCTGTCGGCGAGCCCGCCATCAACCCGGTGCCCCGGCAGATGATGACGGGCCACCTGACCCAACTCGCGGCGGAGCAGGGCTACGCCGGCGGCTTCGAGGTGACCCTCTGCGTGCAGGGCGGCGAGGAGCTGGCGCTGAAGACCATGAACCCGCGCCTGGGCATCCTCGGCGGGCTTTCCATCCTTGGCACCACCGGTATCGTCCGGCCCTTCTCCTGCTCGGCGTACATCGCTTCCATCCATCAGGGCATCGATGTCGCCCGCGCCAACGGTTTCACCCATCTCGCGGCCTGCACCGGCAACGCCAGCGAGGACGCCATGCGCCGTCGCTATCACCTGGATGACACGGCCCTGATCGAGATGGGCGACTTCGCCGGCGCTGTACTCAAGCACCTGCGCAAGGCGCCTGTGGAAAAACTCAGCCTGTGCGGTGGCTTCGGCAAGATCAGCAAACTCGCCGCCGGCCATCTGGACCTGCACAGCCGCAGCTCCAGTATCGATCTGCCGCTGCTGGCGCAATGGGCTGCCGAACTGGGAGCCAGCACCGAGTTGCAGGAGGCCATGCGCGGCGCCAATACCAGCCAGCTGGCGCTGGTCATGGCCCATGACGCGGGCATTCCGCTGGGCAATGCGGTCTGCGCCCACGCCCTGGCTTTCGCCCGCAAGACGGTGCCGGCCAGCGTGACGCTGGAGGTCTTCGCCATCGACCGTCAGGGGAATATCGTCGGCGAAGCGGTGGAACAGCCATGAAGCGCATCCTCCTGCTGGGCGGCGTCAGCGAAGCCCTGGCCATCGCCCGCCGCCTCGGCCCCGACCACATTTACAGCCTCGCCGGTCTCGGCAAAGTGCCGGATGACCTCGCTTGTCAGGTGCGCGTAGGCGGCTATGGTGGCGCCGAGGGACTGGCGCGATTCATCGCACAAGAGGCTATCGACCTGTTGCTGGACGCTACCCATCCCTATGCCGCGCAGATCAGCCAGAACGCTGCCACGGCAGCCTCGCTGTCTGGCATCCCTTGTTGGGCGCTGCGCCGTCCCGGCTGGCAGGCCGGCCCCGGGGACGACTGGCGCGAGGTGGCCGATTGGGCCGAGCTGATCGAGGCGCTGAAGGGGTTCCGCCGGCCCTTTTTCACCCTGGGGCGTGAGCCCCTGGAACACCTCCACGAAATCCCTTCGCAGCAGCACTGGACGGTGCGCTGCCTGCAATCCCAACCGGCGGGCGAGCGTTACGACGTCATCGGCGCTCGCGGTCCCTTCAACCTGGACGACGAGCGCGAGCTGTTCTCCCGATTGCAGAGCGATGTGCTGATCAGCAAGAACAGCGGCAGCCAGTCCACCGAGCCCAAGCTGCAGGTGGCCCGCGAATTGGGGCTGCCGGTCTTGATCCTCAAGCGTCCGGATTTGCCTGGCGTGGCTCGCGAATTCGATTCCGTCGAAGGCCTCTGGCAGGCCCTCACGACCTACCTGGAAACCCCATGACTGCAACATCCTACGCTCGCGTGCTATTCGCCGGACCGGACCTTGGCAAAGGCTCCTTTGCCGAACTCTTCCGCCGCCAGCTCACGACCCTGCTCGGCGAGGCGGCCCTGGCCGATATCGTCGACACGTCCTCTGGCTACGACGCCCTGTGGCCCGTTGTGCAGTCCAGCCCGCGCCCGCTGCTGGTGGTCGACCTCGATCCGCAATCCTCCCCCCAGCACCTGGACTGGTTGCGCAGCGAACTGGGCAGGCTGGACGCCCCCGACCAGCTCTTCGCCGCCAGCCTGCTGGGCCAATACGACACCGACCCGGCAGGTGCCGCCTGCACCCTGGCCGACCGCCGCGAACTGCACCGTCCCTGTGTGGATGTGCCGGTCCTGCCCGAACGCCATTCCTGGTCCTGCATCCCGCCCCATTCCCGCCGGCTGCTGCTCTGCAACGGCCCCCGCTGCACCCGCCGTGGCGCACTGCCGCTGTGGAAGAAACTGCGCGAAACCCTCAAGGCCGCCGGCAAGCTGGAATGCGACGGCGGTGTGCTGATCACCCGCACCCACTGCCAATACCCCTGCGACGAAGGCCCCACCGCCAGCCTTCAGCCCGACGGCGAGTGGTACTGCATTCGCAATGAGGAAGAGGTGCTGCGCTGGGTGCAGGAGCGGATCGTGGAAGACCGGCCGGTGCCGGAGATGTTGATGAAGGCGTGACCGGGGCGGCGTCATTGATGGGTTTAACGCCGCCCGCCCATCTAAGGAGCCGCCACGTAGGATGGGTAGAGCGGAGCGAAACCCATCGATTCACAGCTCGGAGATGGTCCTGTACTCCGCGCCCAACTCCTCCGCCAGCTTCTTCGCACGCCCCAGGCGAATCGGCCCCCCCTCGATATTCACCAGCAGCGTCGGGCAACCCAGCGGCTCCAGCGCCGGCCATTCCTTCAAACGCCCATCGGTGAGGATCAGCATTCGCTGCTCCTCGGCCGGCTTCTGTCGTTGCCGACGTGCCAGCCAGTGTGCTGATTGCTGCAGCGCGTCGATCAATGGAGTGCCACCGCCGGCACCAAGTTCGGCGAGCCAGTGGTGCAGGGCGGGGGAGGCTTTCTGACCCTGCCAGAGCCACTGTGGCTGGCGCCCAGTGGCGTGGAGCACGGCGAGGCGGGTGCGCTGGCGATAGGCGGCGTCGAACAGATTGGCCAGCAGCCCCTTGGCCTGGGCCAGCGCGCCGTGGCGGCGGGTGGAGGCGGAGGCATCGACGACCACCAGCCAGAGCTGGTCAGGGCGCTGGCTGCGCGGCGCACGCACCAGGTCGGCGGCCTTGCGCGGGCGACCGCGCAGGAGCGTGGGCAACCACTGGATTGCACCATTGGCGCCCGAGCGGCGAGCGCCGCTGCGGCCGTTGCCAAGAGTGCCGGGTCTGGGCCGGGCACCCGCCCCTGTGACCGTACGCGGGCGGATGCTCAGGGCTTTTTTGGCCAGCGCGGCAGGTCGCGCCGTTCACCCATGGGCACCGCGTGTGCCGGCAATTCGCCCCATTGGCCTTCGCCACCGGATGCCTGCGATTGCGAGCCAGCGGGCGGGGACTGCGGCGGCTGGGACGCGGGCGGCGGCGTATGAGTACGGCGATGAGCCAGCGCGAAATGCTCGACGGCGTCGATATCCGCCGCCTCGATCCGCTCGGCACCTCGCCAGGCGGCATGGGCGCGGGCGGCACGCAGCCAGACCAGGTCGGCGCGCAGGCCGTCGACTCCGGCGGCGAAGCAGCGCTGGGCGATGTCATCCAGGGCGGCATCGTCCAGCGGAATGTTCGCAAGACGTGCGCGGGCATCCTGGCAACGGTGGGCGAGGGCCTGTTGCTCGTCACTCCAGCGGGCGATGAAACCCTGCGGGTCGGCGTCGAATGCCAGGCGACGGCGGACGATCTCGGCGCGCTCGGCCGGTTGTGGCTGGCCGTCCTGCAGTACCTTGAGACCAAAGCGGTCCAGCAGCTGTGGGCGCAGTTCGCCTTCCTCGGGGTTCATCGTGCCGATCAACACAAAGCGCGCCGCGTGGCGGTGGGAGATGCCGTCGCGCTCCACCTGGTTCACGCCGCTGGCGGCTACATCCAGCAGCAGGTCCACCAGGTGGTCGGGCAGCAGGTTCACTTCATCCACGTAGAGCACGCCGCCGTGGGCCTTGGCCAGCACGCCGGGGGAGAAGCGGGCGCGGCCTTCGCCGAGTGCGGCGTCCAGATCCAGGGTGCCGACGATGCGTTCCTCGCTGGCGCCCAGCGGCAGGGTGACGAAGATGCCGTCCGGCAGCAGTTCGGCAATGCCCCGGGCCAGGGTGGACTTGGCCATGCCGCGCGGACCCTCGATCAGCACGCCGCCAATGGCCGGGTCGATGGCCGCGAGGTAGAGCGCCAGTTTCAGCTCGTCGGCGCCGACGACGGCGCTCAGGGGGAAGTTGGGAAGCTCGGACATGGCTGGTTCCTGCAAAAGCATGCCGCGCATGTTAGCGAAAGGTCTGAATAGCCGATAGAAATCAGTGATTGAACGGTGCGCGGCGATGAAGTAGGTTAGCCAGCATTCGCTTTGGAGATTGTCATGCCGCACCTCGCTTCCACTTCGCTCACCGCTCGCCAGGCTCAGGCCGTGGCGCGTGTGCGTGTGGCCGCTGCGGCCAGCTATTTCTATGGGTATTGGTTTAGCCACGGGCTGGCCTGATACCCAATCAGGCGGCCCACTCCAGCAGGGTCGCCGCCAAAGCTCCACGAAACCCCCGGTCGGCAACCCGACCGGGGGTTTTTGTTTTCCGGCTCACAAGGCCACTCACCGAGATACAGACAGGATCGCACCATGATCAGCTACCGCACCTACCAGACCTATTACCGCAACTCCGACTGGCGATTTAGCCGCTTCAGCACCGCTCAGACACCTTTGAATCGAACACCCAGATAGCGCCGCGCGCGGATCGAGCCGCGCCGGCTGAGGACGCCAGTCATGAATTCGCATCTATCCGTTCTGTCCACCACTGTACAGCCGCTCCACGCCATCGCGCTGGAGGCTGCCTTGCCGCCATCCCGCAGCACCCGCCCGCTGCCCACGCCCGCCGAACTGCGCCAGCGCCTGCCGCTGACCCATGAATGCTCCCGCCAGATCAGCGCCCAGCGCGATGCCGTGCGCGCCGTGCTGGACGGTGAGGATTCGCGCCTGCTGGTGGTGGTCGGTCCTTGCTCCATCCACGACCCGGAATCCGCCCTCGACTACGCCCGCCGCCTCGCTGCGCTGGCGCCGGAAGTCAGCGACCAGCTGCTGCTGGTGATGCGCGCCTACGTCGAAAAGCCGCGCACCACCGTGGGCTGGAAGGGCCTGGTGTATGACCCGCACCTGGATGGCCGCAGCGACATGGCCGAGGGCCTGGCCCTGAGCCGCCGGCTGATGCTGGAGATGGCCGAGCTGGGTCTGCCGGTCGCGACCGAACTGCTGCAGCCACTGGTGGCCGGTTACCTGGACGACTTGCTGAGCTGGGCCGCCATCGGCGCGCGCACCAGCGAATCGCAGATCCACCGCGAGATGGTCAGCGGCCTGGACCTGCCGGTGGGCTTCAAGAACGGAACGGACGGCAGCCTCGGCATCGCCACCGACGCCATGCGTGCGGCGGCCCATGCGCACCAGCACTTCGGCATCGACGCCCATGGCCGCCCGGCGCTGGTGGAGACAGCCGGCAACGCCGATACCCACCTGGTGCTGCGCGGTGGCCACAAGGGGCCTAACCATGACGCCGCCAGTGTGCAGACGGCCCGCGAAGGGCTGGAGAAACTCGGCATCGCACCGCGCATCATGGTCGATTGCAGTCACGCCAACAGCGGCAAGGACCCGCTACGCCAGCCGGCGGTGCTGGAAGACGTGGTCAATCAACGCCTGGCCGGCCAGGACTCCCTGCGCGGCGTGATGATCGAGAGCCACCTGTTCGATGGTGCGCAGTCGCTGTCCTGCGAACTGCGCTACGGGGTTTCGGTTACCGATGGGTGCCTGGGCTGGGAAGGCACCGAGCGCATCCTGCGGGAGGCGGCAGAAAGGTTGCGGGGGTGATTTGCCGAGCTCCGAGCGGCGCCGGGCATCCCTCACCCCAACCCTCTCCCAAAGGGAGAGGGGGCGGGGGTGAGGGCAGCATCAGGTCGCTCGGTGCATCCGGGAATCACTGCTCCTCACTATCCAGCAACAGGTTCTCGATCGCCTCGCGGTACGCCCCCGGGTTTTCCCAGAGCCCACGCTGCTGCGCTTCCACCAGCCGCTCGGCGATATCGCGCAGGGCTTCGGGGTTGTGTTGGTGGATGAACTCGCGGGTGTCTGCGTCCAGCAGGTAGGCGTCGGCCAGCAGCTGGTACTGGTGGTCGTCCACCAGTTCGCTGGTGGCGTCGAAAGCGAAGAGATAGTCCACCGTCGCGGCCAGCTCGAAGGCGCCCTTGTAGCCGTGGCGTTTCATGCCGGCGATCCACTTGGGATTGGCGGCGCGGGCGCGGACCACGCGAGCGAGTTCTTCCTTGAGCGAGCGTATGCGCGGCAGGTCCGGCTGGCTGTGATCGCCGTGGTAGCTGGCGACCTTCTCGCCGCGCAGGGTTTCGGCGGCGGCGAGCATGCCGCCCTGGAACTGGTAGTAGTCGTTGGAATCGAGGATGTCGTGTTCGCGGTTGTCCTGGTTCTGCAGCACCGCCTGGAGCCGCTCCAGGCGCTGGGCGAATCGTTCCCGCGCTGGCGTCCCCGCATCCTGGGCGCCGTAGGCATAGCCGCCCCAGTTGAGGTAGACCTCGGCCAGCTCGGCGCGGTCCTGCCATTGGCGTTCCTCGATAGCGCCCTGCACGCCAGCGCCATACGCGCCGGGCTGAGCGCCGAACACCCGCCAGCCGGCCTGCAGGCGGGCGTCCTCGACGGCCAGGCCCTCGCTGGCGAGGCGTGCGCTTTCCTGCTTCACCCGTGCGGCCAGTGGGTTCATGTCCTCGGGCTCGTCCAGTTCCGCTACGGCTTGTACGGCAGCGTCGAACAGGCGGATCAGGTTGGCGAAGGCATCGCGGAAGAAGCCTGACACGCGCAAGGTCACGTCCACACGCGGACGGTCCAGCAGCGACAGCGGCAGGATCTCGAAATCCTCCACCCGTTGGCTGCCGGCCTGCCACACCGGGCGCACGCCCATCAGTGCCAGGGCCTGGGCGATATCGTCACCGCCGGTGCGCATGGTGGCGGTGCCCCACACGGAAATACCGAGCTGGCGCAGGTGGTCGCCGTGGTCCTGCAAGTGGCGCTCCAGCAGCAGGCTGGCGGACTGGAAGCCCAGGCGCCAGGCGGTGGGCGTGGGCAAATTGCGCACGTCCACGGTGAAGAAGTTGCGGCCGGTGGGCAGCACGTCGAGTCGCCCGCGACTGGGGGCGCCGCTGGGCCCGGGCGGGACGAAGCGGCCTTCAAGGGCGGCCAGCACGGCGCCGATTTCGGCAGCGCCACAGGCGTCCAGGGTCGGCGCGATCACCGCGCGCAGGGTGTGGATAACCGCATCGCTCGCCGGTCCGATGGACTCGGTTTCCGGCGCCGTGATCATCCGCAAGGCCAGCAGTTCCAGGCGCTCGCGGGTATCGCCATTGCTGCGCCAGGGTTCAGCGCTGGCCCCTTCCAGCACGGCCGGACGCGGGCCTTGCCAGGGCTCGGCCCAGTTCAGGTCCAGTGGGTCGGTGCCCAGTGCCAGGTCGGTGGACAGGGCGCGTAGCAGGCTGGCGTTGGCGCCTTTGCCGTCGCCACGGGGGATGCGCACCAGTGACAGCAGGGTGTCGTCCCGCAGGCGCCCGGCGGGGGACTCGCCGAATACATGGAGACCGTCGCGGATCTGCGATTCCTTGAGGTCGCAGAGGTAGGCATCCAGTTGCGGCAGCCAGCTTTCCGGGTCGTCGTTGATGACGAGATTCAGCTCGCGGTCGAGCGCGGTGGCTTTCACCAGCTCGAGGATTTCCCCGCGCAATTGCACGGCCCGGCGTGGGTCGAGCAGGGAGGCGTCGTAGTACTCGTCGGCCAGGCGCTCCAGGTCCCGCAGCGGGCCGTAGTTCTCGGCGCGGGTCAAGGGTGGCATCAGGTGGTCGATGATCACCGCCTGGGCGCGGCGCTTGGCCTGGGCGCCTTCGCCGGGGTCGTTGACGATGAACGGGTAGAGGTTCGGCAGCGGGCCCATCACCGCATCCGGCCAGCATTCGGCGGACAGGCCGACGCCCTTGCCCGGCAGCCATTCCAGGTTGCCGTGCTTGCCAACGTGGATCAGCGCGTCAGCGGCGAACACTTCCCGCAGCCAGAAGTAGAAGGCGAGGTAGCCGTGGGGCGGTACCAGGTCGGCGTCGTGGTAGATGGCCGCTGGGTCCAGTTGGTAGCCGCGGGCGGGTTGGATGCCGACGAAGGCCAGGCCGAAACGCAGACCGGCGACCATCATGCGGCCGCTGCGGAACATCGGGTCCTGCTGCGGCTCGCCCCAGCGCTCGCGTACGGCGCGCTGGTTGGCCTCGGGCAGGCGGACGAAGCAGGCGAGGTAGTCGGAGAGGGCCAGGCTCTGGGCGCACGGGCGCAGGTCCAGGCTGTCCAGGTCGTTGCTGACGCCGCCCAGCAGGCTGTGGATAAGCGCGGTGCCGCTGTCCGGCAGGCCGGCGAGCGGATAGCCCTCGGCCTCCAGCGCGCGGAGGATGTTCAGGGCGGCGGCCGGGGTGTCCAGCCCCACGCCGTTGCCGATGCGGCCGTCGCGGGTGGGGTAGTTGGCGAGGATCAGGGCGACGCGCTTGTCGGCATTACGCTTGTTCGCCAATTCGCACCAGCGCCGCCCCAGTTCGGCGACGAAGTCCATGCGCTCCAGCTGCGGCAGGTAGCAGACGACGTCGCTCTGGCTGCGTTCGCTGCGCCAGGCCAGGCCCTTGAAGCTGATGGGGCGGGTGATGATGCGGCCGTCCAGTTCCGGCAGGGCGATGTGCATGGCCAGGTCGCGCGGGCCCAGGCCTTGGGGGTTGTCGCACCACAGCGGTTCGTTGTCCAGGGAGCAGATGGCCTGCAGCACCGGGATATCGCGGCGGAAGGGGCGCAGGCTGGGGGCGTCGGGGTTGGACTGGGCGAAGCCAGTGGTGTTGATGATCAGGCCGGCTTCGGCAGCATCGAGCCAGTCTTCCACCGTCGCCAGGCACTCGGCTTCCTTGAGGCTGGCCACGGCGATGGGCAGGGGATTGAGACCCTGGGCCGCCAGGCGCTCGCAGAACGCGTCGATAAAGGCCGTGTTCGCGGCCTGCAGGTGGGTGCGGTAGAAGAGCAGGGCGGCCACCGGCTGGTCCGGCTGCCAGTCGGCTTTCCACTCCTCCAGCCGCGCATTTCGCAGGCGCGGGTGGTACAGGGCGACCCGCGGCAGCGCTCGGGGCTCGTTCCAGGGGTAATCGCGGCCGAGCCAGCGCCCGGCCAGGCAGTTGAAGAATTGCCGGGCATTGTCCAGGCCGCCCTGGCGCAGGTACTGCCAGAGGCGCTCGGCATCTTCGGCCGGCACGTTGCAGAGGCTGGCCAGTTCCGGGTCGGGGCGGTCGTCGCCGGGGACCAGGATCAGCTTCGCGCCGCGTTCGGCCAGGGCCACCAGTTGCTCGATGCCGTAGCGCCAATAGCTCACCCCGCCGTGCACCGAGATGAAGATGACCTTGGCGTGCTGCAGCACCTCGTCCACGTAGAGGTCCACCGAGGCGTGGTTCTGCAGCTGCATGGGGTTGGCCAGGCGCAGGCTGGGGAAGCCTTCGGGGAGTTCGCGGGCGGTTTCGGCCAGCAGCGCCAGGTGCGAATCGCCGCTGCAGAGGATCACCAGCTCGGCGGGCGTCTGGGCCAGGTGGGCGATGCCGTCGTCGGGGACGAAGCCGCCGGGTTGGGTGCGCAGGAGGTGCATGGGGTGCCTTTACGTCCTCGGAGGGAGGGTGGGGGAGCGTCCCAGTGGGCGGAGGCTTCCCTCACCCCCGGCCCCTCTCCCAGGGGGAGAGGGGAGAAGAGTGGAACTCACGCCAGCGCGGTACGCAGCTCGTTGGCGATGGCCGCCTGATCCAGTTCCTGGCCGATGACCACCAGGCGGGTGCTGCGGGTTTCGCCTTCCAGCCACTTGCGGTCGAAGTGCTTGTCGAAGCGCTTGCCGACGCCCTGGATCAAGAGGCGCATGGGCTTGCCGGGAATGGCAGCGAAGCCCTTGATGCGCAGGATGGCGTGGCGCTCCACGAGTTGGCCGAGGGCTGCCAGCAGGGCGGCTTCGTCCACTTCCGGCAGGTCGACGTGGAAGGAGTCGAACTCGTCGTGGTCGTGGTCCTCATGGCCTTCGTGATCATGGTGGGTGGGGCGGCTGTCGATGTGCAATTCAGCTTCGGCATTCAGGCCCAGCAGCACGGAGAGCGGCAGCTTGCCGGCGCTGGCTTCGACGATCTTCACCGCCGGCGGCAATTCCTCGGCCACTTCGGCGCGTACGGCGGCCAGGGCTTCAGGGCTGAGCAGGTCGGCCTTGTTCAGCACCACCAGGTCGGCGCTGGCCAACTGGTCTTCGAACAGCTCGTGCAGCGGGGATTCGTGGTCGAGGTTCGGGTCCTGCTTGCGCTGCTCGTCCACCTGCTCGGGGTGGGCGGCGAAGGTGCCGGCGGCCACGGCGGGGCTGTCCACCACCGTGATCACCGCGTCGACGGTGCAGGCGTTGCGGATTTCCGGCCACTGGAAGGCCTGCACCAGGGGTTTGGGCAGGGCGAGGCCCGAGGTCTCGATGAGGATCTGGTCGAGGTCGCCGCGACGGGCCACCAGTTCGCGCATCACCGGGAAGAACTCTTCCTGCACGGTGCAGCACAGGCAGCCATTGGCCAGCTCGAAGACGCGGCCCACGGCTTCCTCTTCGGTGCAGCCGATGGAGCATTGCTTGAGGATTTCGCCGTCGATACCCAGTTCGCCGAACTCGTTGACGATCACCGCGATGCGGCGGCCTTGGGCGTTGTCCAGCATGTGGCGGAGCAGGGTGGTTTTACCGGCGCCGAGGAAGCCGGTGACGATGGTGACGGGGAGTTTGGCCAGGGATTTCATGCGCGCCTCTGCGTGGTCGGTCGGCGGGCATGACGAGCGCAGCGGGGAGAGCCCCGCGCAACGGATTCGCCACCGGATCACCCCGCCCGGTTGTCTGGAAATTCGTCGAGGCAGGTCTCCTGGCTCACGACCCTGCGCGTGGCGCGGCACCTTCGCCTTCCCGCTTTCGCAGTGGCATTTCGAAGGGCCCGGGGGCGTTCACAGTTGCGGGGGCAGCCGTGGCCTTGACCACGTTCCCTCTTAGCTCCGGCCCATGACCGGAGAACCTCGAAAGGGCGAAGGCTACGCAGCGTCCAGGTGGCGGTCAATCACGGCAGTTGACGCTTGGTCGGACTCGTGATGTCCTAGCACGGTTTTTTCAGGTGCCCTGCGTCGCCGTACGCGGGGTGAAACGGGAAGTCGGTGCGTCCATCTCGGACAAGTCCGACGCTGCCCCCGCAACGGTAAGCGACCGTAGGGTTAAGTACGCCACTGTGCCGATCCGGCATGGGAAGGCATGCCCATCCTGCCCCTGGCAGGCGTCGCAAGCCCGGAGACCGGCCTGATCACGTTTTGGCAACCCGCGGTGGGCGGGCGCAAGCCGGAAATCTGGGTGCCTGTGCGCCCGCTTCCCTCGCGCGCGTTCCGCTGCCGGTATCACACACACTGCAGAGGGAACCTTCATGTCCAGCCGCGTCCTGTCCCAATCCGCCGTCTCCTCCTCGACCCTGGCCCAGCGCCTGCTGCTGGCCATCGGCGCCGGCCTCGTCGGCCTGTCCCTGGTGTATTTCGCCGGTTTCTCCCACATCGAGGCGGTGCACAACGCCGCTCACGACACGCGCCACAGTTCCGCGTTCCCCTGCCACTGAGTGGGTTCCCGATGATCAAGCGCATCGCCCAGACGGCCGGTTTCGCCGGCCTGATCGCCGCCATCGTGCTGACCCTGCTGCAGAGCCTGTGGGTCGCCCCGCTGATCCTCCAGGCGGAAACCTATGAAAATGCCGCGCCGGCGGAGCAGGTCCAGGACCACCAGCACGGCGGCCCCGCCGTTGCCCATACCCATGAACACAGCGACGAGGCCTGGGCGCCGGAGGACGGCTGGCAGCGCACCCTCTCCACGGGAGGCAGCAACCTGGTGGTGGCCGTGGGCTTCGCCCTGATCCTCGCTGGACTCTTCAGCCTGCGCGGCCCGACCCGTGCCTGGCAGGGCCTGCTCTGGGGACTGGGCGGTTTCGCCACCTTCGCCCTGGCGCCGTCCCTTGGGCTGCCGCCGGAGCTGCCGGGCACCGCCGCTGCTGACCTGGCCGAGCGTCAGGCGTGGTGGATCAGCACTGCCGCGTCGACTGCTGCGGGACTCGCCCTGATCGCTTTCGGCCGCCATTGGGCCCTGCGCATCGTCGGCGTGGCTGTTCTGGTGATCCCTCACGTCGTGGGCGCACCGCAGCCGGAGGTGCATTCCAGCCTGGCGCCGGAAGCCCTGGCCCGTGAGTTCATCGCCGCGTCCCTGATCACCAATGCGGCGTTCTGGGCGGTGCTCGGTTGGGCTGCCGCCTGGCTTTACCAGCGTCACACGACCGCTTGAAGCTGGTCGCCGGGCTGGGCTGCCGACGTGGCTGCCCAGCGGACGAGTTGCACGGTCTGCTGTGGCAGTGCCTTGCGGAGGCTGGGGCGTCCATCGATTCGCTGGTCGCCCTGGCCAGCAGTGAAGCGAAGGCTGCCGAACCAGGCCTGGTTGCCCTGGCCGAGGGGCTGGGGTTGCCGCTGCACGTCCTGCCTGTGGATATCCTGGCGGCCTGTGAAGCGCGCCTGAGTCAACCGTCCGAGCGGGTTCGCGCCGCGACGGGCAGTCCGGGGGTGGCCGAGGCCGCCGCCCTGGCCCAGGCCGAAGCGCTGTTCGGCGAACGCGCCATCCTGCTGATCGACAAACGCCGCAGCGCCAGTGCCACCTGCGCCCTGGCCTGCATCCATCACGAGGCTGAACGGCCATGACGGTCTATTTCATTGGTGCCGGCCCCGGCGATCCGGAACTCATCACGGTGAAGGGGCAGCGGCTGATCCGCTCCTGTCCGGTGATCCTCTACGCCGGTTCGCTGGTGCCGGAAGCCGTGCTGGCCGGGCACAGCGCCGAGCGGGTGGTGAACACCGCCGAGCTGCACCTGGATGAAATCGTCGCCCTGCTGGCAGAGGCCCACGACCGGGGGCACGACGTGGCGCGGGTGCATTCCGGTGACCCGTCGCTCTATGGCGCCATCGGCGAGCAGATCCGCCACCTGCGCGAACGGGGTATTCCCTATGAAGTGGTGCCGGGCGTCACCGCCACTGCCGCCTGCGCCGCGCTGCTGGGTTGCGAGCTGACCCTGCCGGACGTGTCCCAGACGCTGATTCTCACGCGCTACGCCAGCAAGACGCGGATGCCGGAGGGAGAAGCGCTGGGTGACCTGGCACGCCACCGCGCCACCATGGCCATCCACCTGGGGGTGAGCCAGTTGGCGAAGATCGTCGACGAATTGCTGCCCCATTACGGCCCGGCGTGCCCTATCGCCGTGATCCACCGCGCCAGTTGGCCGGATCAGGAGCAGGTCACCGGCACCTTGGGCGACATTCTGCCCAAGGTGGCGGCGCGGGACTTTCGCCGCACCGCGCTGATCCTGGTGGGCGAGGTGCTGGCCGCCGAAGGTTTCGCCGACTCGTCCCTGTACCGAGCCGACCACGCCCACCTCTACCGCCCTGCGACGACAGAGCCGCCACGCGGCTAGTGACGTCTGGCGGTTAAACCCGCAGAATGCGGCTCTTATGCGGCGGGCGGATGGCCCGCCCACTCCCTTAACCGGCTTTAAGCGACCTTTTTCTCTATGCGAATGCGCTTGATGCTGTTGGGTGGCGGCAACTCACTCGGACAGGCGCTGATTCGCCTCGGCGCCGAGGAAGACATAGGTTTTCTCGCTCCGCGCCCGCCCGAAAAGGGCTGGGACGCCGCCAGCCTGACCCAACTGCTCGACGACACCCGGCCCGACGCCGTGGTCAACCTCGCCTACTACTTCGACTGGTTCCAGGCCGAGGAAGTCAGCGAAACACGCCTGGCTGCCCAGGAGCGCGGGGTGGAACGCCTCGCCGAACTCTGTCAGCACCACGGCATCATCCTGCTGCAACCGTCCAGCTACCGGGTCTTCGATGGTTCCCGCGCCACCGCCTACAGCGAGAAGGACGAGACCGCTCCCCTCAGCCTGCGTGGCCAGGCCATCTGGCGCATGGAGCAGAGCGTTCGTGCGGCGTGCCCCAAGCATGTGCTGCTGCGGTTCGGCTGGTTGCTGGACGACAGCCGCGAAGGGGCGTTGGGGCGTTTCCTCAGTCGAGCCGAGCACGACAAGGAGATCTGCCTGGCCGACGACCGTCGTGGCAACCCCACCCCCGTGGACGATGCCGCGCGGGTGTTGCTGGCGGTAATCAAGCAGCTGGATTGCCAGGCGCCGCTCTGGGGCACCTACCACTACGGTGGCCACGAGGCGACCACGCCGTTGGCCCTGGGCCAGGCGCTGCTCAGCGAGGCTCGCAGCCTGCATCCGCTGACGGTGCAGGACATCACTCCGCAGGCCCACGCTGCCCGTCCTGACGCCGCGGACGAGCCGCAGAATGCGGTGCTGGCGTGCAAGAAGATCCTCCATACCTTCGGCATCAAGCCGCGTGCCTGGCGCGCCGCGCTGCCGACCCTCCTGGACCGTTACTACCGTCATGGCTGATTCCCCCATCCTGATCACCGGCGGCGCCGGCTTCATCGGCTCGCACCTGGCTGACGCGCTGCTCGCCAAAGGACATGCCGTGCGCGTGCTGGACAACCTTTCCACCGGCAAACGCGCCAACCTGGCGCTGGACAACCCGCGCCTGGAACTGATCGAGGGGGACGTGGCCGATGCTGCCCTGGTGGCGCAGGCAATGGCCGGCTGCAAGGCGGTGGCGCACCTGGCTGCAGTGGCCTCGGTACAGGCCTCGGTGGACGATCCGGTGGCGACCCACCAGAGCAACTTCATCGGCACCCTGAACGTCTGCGAAGCCATGCGCCAGTGTGGCGTGAAGCGTGTGGTCTTTGCGTCCAGCGCGGCCGTGTACGGCCAGAACGGTGAAGGCACGGCCATCGACGAAGACACCCCCAAGGCGCCCCTGACGCCTTACGCGGTGGACAAGCTGGCCAGCGAGCAGTACCTGGATTTCTACCGTCGCCAGCATGGCCTGGAGCCGGCGGTGTTCCGCTTCTTCAACATCTTCGGCCCGCGCCAGGACCCGTCCTCGCCCTATTCCGGGGTGATCAGCATCTTCACCGAGCGCGCCCAGGCCGGTCTGCCGATCACGGTGTTCGGTGACGGCGAGCAGACCCGCGATTTCGTCTACGTCGGCGACCTGGTTCAGGTGCTGGTGCAAGCCCTGGAGCTGGACTGGCTGGAAGCCGGCCCGGTGAATGTGGGCCTCAACCAGGCCACCAGCCTCAAGCAGCTGCTTGCCGCCATCGGCGAAGTGCTGGGTGGTCTGCCACCGGTGAGCCACGCCGAACCCCGCGCTGGGGATATCCGTCACTCGCGGGCGAACAATGTGCGTCTGCTGCTGCGCTACAACTTCCCGCAGCCGACACCGTTGCGTGATGGCGTGGCGCGTCTGTTGGGGCGCTGAGGCCCCTACAGTGATTCGCAAAAAAGGCGCCCGAAGGCGCCTTTTTTCATGGGGAGTGTCCGGGCTCAGAACTTGTAGCCGACGCCAACCATGTAGACCCACGGGTCCACGTCCACATCCACTTTCACTTTGCCCACGCCCGCCAGATCGGTGGTGGCGGTGGTGTCGATGTCGATGTACCAGACCGCGGCGTTGAGCAGGATGTTGTCGGTCAGCATGTAGTCCATGCCCACCTGCGCGGCCAGGCCGACGGAGTCGTCCAGATCCAGGTTGCTGAAGCCTTGGGCTTTGCGCTCGCTGGTCAGGTCTTCGTCGAAGAACAGGGTGTAGTTGATGCCGGCGCCGACGTAGGGCTGGAACGCCGAGTTCGGGTCCAGCGGGTAGTACTGGAGGCTCAGGGTCGGCGGCAGGTGCTTGACGTCGGCCAGCTTGCCGTCCAGGCCGCCGAGGCCCTTCACGCCCACTTCGTGCTTGAAGGGGGTGGCGGCCAGCAGTTCCAGGCCGATGTGGTCGGTGAGCATGTAGGTGCCGGTCAGACCCAGCTGGGTGTCGCTGTCCAGGGTGGCCTTGGTGCCGCCAACCTTGGTGCCGGCGATCGACAGGTTGGAACTGTCTTCATTCGGGGCGACGGTGGCGGCGCCTGCGCGGACGATCACGTCGCCGGCCTTGTGGGCGTGTGCCAGGGGCGAAGCGATGGCAAGGGCGAGCAGGGATGCGGTGAGAAGATGCTTGCGCATGAAAGGCTCCAGGGAGTTTTAGAAGTGTTTGGCTGGAGCCAGTTTCGGTAATTAGGAAGCTTTGTATCTTGATCCAGAGCAATACCGCTGGAAGTGGGTAGCAAAAGGCCAGGCAAGACCTGGCCTTTGTGCATTGGAGGTCAGTTGGCGGGGGATTCGTACGGGTAGATCTTGGTCGCATCCATCTGGTAGCCGGCTTCGGCCAGCTCGCTGCTGCTGGCCTTCACCTGCAGTGGACCTTCGATCCAGAAGGGCTGGTAGAGCGCATCCATCAGCACCCCCAGCTCGCTCGTCACATGGACGATCTGGTTGGACGGCGGCGGCGGTACGTGAATGCAGGCGCCGAAGTAGGGCACCAGGAGGAACTCGGTGACACGGCCTTCCTCGGTCACATCCAGCGGCACGATGTAGCCGGGCAGCTTCACTTGCTGGCCGTCCAGTTCCTTGACCACCGGCGCGGCCGGCGATTGCTGGCTGGCCGCTGGCGCAGCTTCGGCGTTGAGGGCGTCGGATAGCTGCGACAGGTCGTGGATCGGTGCAGGCGGGGCCGGTGGCGGAGCACCCTCGGGAATCATTTCCGCCCAGGTGAGTTCGCGCACCTCGCCGGCCCAGAGAGGGGTGGAGAGGGACAGCAAGAGAATCAGCAGGATGCGCTTCATGGACGTCTCACAGGCGAATGGACAGACCGTCGGCCAGCGACTGCCGATAGGCACGCCAGGCTGGCACCACCCCCATCAGCAGGGCGGCGGCCAGGATAGCGCCAAGCAGCGTCCACTCATAGGCAGTGGGCAGGGCCAGCGGCAGGTAGAGGCCATAACTGGCCTGCACGTAGCCCTGGCTGAGGCCGATTCCCAGGTAGAGCAACCCCACCCCCAGCACCGCACCGGCCAGGGCCAATGCGAAGGCCTCCAGCACCAGCAGGCTGCCGACGTGCCAGGGTCGCGCGCCCACCGAGCGAAGGATGGCCATCTCCCGGCGGCGCTCGTTGAGGCTGGTGAGGATGGCGGTGAGCATGCCGATCAGGCCGGTGAGCACCACGAACAGCGAGACCACGAACAGCGCCTTCTCCGCCGTGCCCATCAGGCCCCAGAGTTCCTGCAGGGCCACGCCGGGAAGGATCGCCAGCAGCGGTTCACCCCGGTATTCGTTGATCTGCCGCTGCAGGGCGAAGGTAGCGATCTTGCTGTTCAGGCCCAGCATGAAGGCGGTGATGGCCTTCGGCTGCAGGTCCATGGACCGGGCCTGGTCGGCGCTGACCTTGCCGGCGCCGCGCGCGGGCACGCCGTTCTGCCAGTCCACGTGCAGCGCTTCCATGCCCGCCAGCGAAATGTGCAGGGTGCGGTCCACCGGGGTGCCGGTGCGGGCGAGGATGCCGACCACCTTGAACGGCTTGTCGTCGTGCTGCACCAGGCTGACGGTGCTGACACCGTGGGCCAGCACCACCTGGTCCCCCAGCGTGTAATGCAGCGCTTCGGCCACCTCGGCGCCCAGCACCACCTCGAACAGGTCGGCGAACGGCTTGCCCTCGGCCAGTCGCAGCGGCTGGCCACGGCCGTAGTGGTAATGCTCGAAGTAGGCGGCGCTGGTGCCCATGACGCGGTAGCCGCGGTGGGAGTCGCCGAGGGAGATGGGGATCGCCCATTTCACTCGCTTGTCCTGGCTGATGGCCTCTAAGCTGTCCCAGCGGATGTTGTTGGTGGCGTTGCCGATGCGGAACACCGAATAGAGCAGCAGGTTCACCGAGCCTGAGCGGGCGCCGACGATCAGGTCGGTCCCGCTGATGGTGCTGGCGAAGCTGGCGCGGGCTTCGGTGCGCACGCGCTCCACCGCCAGCAGCAGGCAGACCGAGAGGGCGATGGCGAAGACCGTGAGCAGGGCGGTGAAGCGGCGGTTGGCGAGGCTCGCCAGGGCCAGGCGCAGCAGATACATCTCAATCCTCCTCGATGCGCGCGGCGTGGTTCAGGTCAGCCAGCGACAGGCTGCGGTCGAACAGCGGGGCCAGGCTCTGGTCGTGGCTGACGAACAGCAAGCTGGCGCCGGCCTCGCAGCACTCGGCGAAGAGCAGCTGGAGGAACGCCTCGCGGGCATCAAAGTCCAGGGCGGAGGTGGGTTCGTCGGCGATCACCAGTTCCGGCTGGCCGATCAGGGCTCGGGCGGCGGCTACCCGTTGCTGCTGGCCGATGGAGAGCGCATCGGCGCGGCGTTGCAGCAAATCTTCCTTGAGGCCCAGGTGCCGCAATAGCGTGGCGGCGGCTGCATCGACGCTGCCGTGGCGCTGGCGCGCTCGTTCGGCGCGCAGCCGGGAGAAGCGGCAGGGCAGCTCGACGTTCTCGCGCACGGACAGGAAGGGCAACAGATTGAACTGCTGGAAGATGTAGCCGGTGTGGTCGACACGGAAGTGATCGCGGGCGCTGGCGGAGAGTGTCGCCAGGTCCTGGCCCAGCAGGCGGATGCTGCCGCGACCGGGTTTCTGCACGCCGCCGAGCAGCCCGAGAAGCGTGGTCTTGCCGCTGCCGCTGGGGCCCTTGAGGAACAGGCTTTCGCCCCGATTGAGATGGAACTCGGGGATGTCCAGCAGTTCCGGGTGGCCGGGCCAGGCGAAGCCCAGCCCCTGGAGTTCGATCAGTGTCTGGCTCATGGGAAATCAGTCGGGTTACCCCGGTTGGTTCTTGGGAAATCAGAAGCTCAGGCTGGCGTTGGTGGCGCTGAGTTCTGCGCCTTGCTGGCCATTCGGGCCGATGAGTTGTACCTGAATTTTCTGGGTGGCGGGGAAGCGCTTGAGCAGGGGGGTAATGTCAAGGGCCTGCAGCGCTTCGGGGGTGGCGCACACCAGTGTGTAGTGGGCGTGAATGTCGCTGTGGTCATGGCCCTTGGACGCTTCATCGTCGTGGTGGGCGTTGTCGAAGAGCGGGCTTTCCAGTTCCCGTGAAGTCACTGTGCAGCCGGCCTCGGTGGGGATGGCGAAGAGCTCCAGGGGGGTGTCCAGGGCAGTGCGGGTGGCGACGACCTTGGCCTTGTCGGCGTCGCTCGTTGCGACGTGCTCGAAGCCCACCAGGTTCATGGCGGGGCTTTCCAGTTCCAGCTCCAGGGTCTTGCCGTCCAGGGCCACGTTCAGCTGCGCCACGCCATGTTCGTGGGCGCCTAGGCTGCCGTGCTCGTGGTCATGGTCGTGCTCATCGGCGTGGACAGCGACCAGGGGCAGCAGGGCGAATGGCAGGGAAAGCAGCAGGCGACGCATGACACATCCTCCGGTACGGAACGAAATTTGCGTTACGTTATAACAAATGTATGCATCTCGCCAGCGCCGTGGGAGCATTGCCCATTCGTTTCTGGAGGAGTTGGACATGCTGCGTATTCGCGGACAGATCGGTGATTGGCCGGTGGACCTGACGGTGGAGATGGATGCTGAGGACTGGGACCAACTGACCAGCCGCCTGTCGCCTGAATTGGCGGCCAAGGCGCCAGCGGCACCGATGGAGCGGAGCGCTCCGCGCAACGACTCACTCTGGGAGACCGCCCAGCAGTTGCTACAGAACGCCGGGCAGATGGAAGGCCCGCGCCTGTTGGCCGAGTTGGAGGCACTGGCGGGCGGGGCGGCGGCAGGCAAGCGCCTGCTGGTGCGGCTGCGCCACAGCGAGCAGGTGCATGTCGAGGTGCGGGAGGACGCGCCGCTCTACGTCTGGAAGGGTTGAGGAGCGATGCCTGAAGACCCTATGCGTTGGGCTTCGTGCCTCAGCCCAACCTACACGTAGGTTGGTGCCGAGCCTGCTAGGCCCAACGGCCGGCACGATCAGTAGATCGCGTTGTACAGCTTGCGGCGGTAGGTGGTGACCAGCGGATGGTCGTTGCCCAGCAGGTCGAACACTTGTAGCAGGGTCTTGTGGGGCAGACCGTTTTCGTAGCCGCGATTTCGCACGAACAGCTTGAGCAGAGCGTCCAGCGCCGGTTCGTATTGCTGGCGGGACAACTGCTGGACGGCTAGCTGATAGACCGCCTCGTCATCGCCCGCGTCTTGCGCCAGGCGCGATTTCAGGTCGGCCACTTCGGGCAGGTTGGCGGCCTGGCGGAGGAAGGTCAGCTGAGCGCGTGCGCCGGCCAGGGCCTGCTTGTGCTCGTCGCTCTTCACGGCATTGAGCACGGTTTCCGCTTCGCCCAGCTCACCGCGTTCGGCCAGGCAGCGCGCATAGAGGATCAGCCCGGCGGCGTTGGTGTTGTCTTCGGTCAGCAGTTGCTTGAGCAGGTTCTCGGCGTCGGCGATGCGGCCTTCGGTGAAGGCGATCTGGGCAGCGTCCAGCAAGTTGCCCTGGGGCGTGGCCGGCATCTGCACATGGGGTTCGAGCATGGCGCGGATGGCCGATTCCGGCTGGGCGCCGGCGAAGCCGTCCACCGGCTGGCCGTCCTTGAACAGCACGACGGTGGGCAGGCTGCGGATGCCGAAGCGCATCACGATGTCCTGCTCGATGTCGCAGTTGACCTTGGCCAGCAGCAACTCGCCCTGGTAGGACTCGGTGATCTGCGCCAGCAGCGGCATCAGGGCCTTGCAGGGGGCGCACCAGTCGGCCCAGAAGTCCACCAGCACGGGTTTCTGGAAGGAGTTCTGGATGACCGACTGTTCGAAGTCGGCGCTGGTGGTATCGAAGATGTAGGGAATGTCGCTCATCTGGGTTCTCGAAGGCGCAAACGGATGGGCGAATCATACGGCTGCCCGAGGCAGCCGCCTACCGGAGAACGCGACATCTGCGCGAGCACCTGTCCTTCCCGCTACTCGGTCTGCTTTACCTGTAGGGGCGAATTCATTCGCCAACCGGGCCGAAGGTCCGGCCCCGGATATCTCCCAAGGAGGGAGTGCTGCGCACTCCATTCGCGAATGAATTCGCTCCGACAAGGGGAGTTCGGGGCGACGCTCACCGAATCGCGTGATACAGGCTCACGGTGCGGAATTCCGCCGGTTCGGCCAGGTCCGGCCAGGTGCAGGCATCCAGCACCGCCAGGCGGGTATAGAGCGGATGCTGGAAGTCGCGGACCCGCGAGTCGGCCACCAGGGCCTGGCGGCCGCGGCTGAGGAAGTGGTCGAGCAGCGGCAGGTTGGCGCGGTCGTAGAGCACGTCGGCCACTATCACCAGGTCGAAGCGGTCTTCCTCCTGGAAAAAGTCGGCCGAGTAACTCAGCTGCACGCCATTGAGTTCGGCATTGGCCCGGCAGGCATCCAGGGCCAGCGGGTCGAGGTCGCAGGCCACCACTTCGGCAGCGCCGGCCTTCGCGGCGGCAATGGCAGCGACGCCCGATCCCGCGCCGAAATCCAGCACCCGTTTGCCGGCCACCCATTCGGGCTTCGAAGCCAGCCAGCGCGCCAGGGCCAGGCCGCTGGCCCAGCAGAAGCACCAGTAGGGCGGTTCTTCGAGGATGCGCCGGGTTTCCTCGGGGCTGAAGGCGCGGTCCATGTTGTCGGGGTCGATCAGCCAGAGGCGCAGGTCGGTGCCGGGCAGGGTTTCCGCACAGAGGCTGGCGTCGCCCAGCAACTGGTTGAGGGCCTGTTGCAGTGATTCCGGGGCCTTCATGGGGCGGGCACCATCTGCAGGGGGCCGAGGGACTGGTTTTCCGGTTGCAGGATCAGCTGCGGCCGCACTTTGAGGATCAGTCGTCCGGACTGGATAGCCCGGGCGCGAAACTCGACCCGTTCGCCACGGGGAAAGGCTTCTGGGTTGAACAGCAGGCGAAAGGGCAGGGGCCCGCCGTTGCCTTTCAGCGTCAGGCTGCCCAGCAGGCGTTGCGGGCGATCACGGGCGTCCACGGACATCAGCGCGATCTCCACCTCGCTACCCGCCGGCGGCACCTGGAGCACACCGCTGATTTCCCGCAGGTAGGCGGGCGTGGCCTCGACCTTGGGGGCCGGCGCGGTGCTGGGCAGCTTCGGCGCGGGCTTCTCGCTGGCGCAGGCGGCGAGCAAGGCGGCAAGGAGAAGGGGAAGAAGTGGGCGCATCTGGGCTTCCTGATCGCTGTGCGCGGGCCTTATAGCGCAAAGCCGTCGGCTTGTCTTGCCCCGGGGATGCGCTACCATGGACCACCTTTTCTGCCGATGCCTCTAGAACGCCATGCACTGTCCTTTCTGCGGGGCCCACGACACCAAGGTCATTGATTCGCGGCTGGTCGCCGAGGGCGACCAGGTGCGCCGGCGTCGCGAGTGCCTGGCTTGCGAAGAGCGCTTCACCACCTTCGAGACCGCCGAGCTGGTGATGCCCCGCCTGATCAAGCAGGACGGTAGCCGCCAACCCTTCGACGAAGACAAGCTGCGCGCTGGCATGCAGCGCGCGCTGGAAAAGCGTCCGGTGAGCGTCGAGCGCCTGGAGGCGGCCATCGCCCATATCAAGCACAAGCTGCGGGCCACTGGCGAGCGCGAGGTGAAGTCGCGGGTGCTGGGGGAACTGGTCATGGCCGAACTGCAGAAGCTCGACGAGGTCGCCTACATCCGCTTTGCCTCGGTCTACCGGCGCTTCCAGGACCTCAACGAGTTCCGCGAGGAAATCGAGCGCCTGGCCCGCGAGCCGTCGAAAGACTGATGGCCGCCAGCGATCAGGCCTATATGGCCCGCGCCCTGGAGCTGGCGCGCAAAGGCATCTACTCCACCCATCCCAATCCGCGTGTCGGCTGCGTCATCGTTCGCGATGGCCAGGTCGTGGGCGAAGGCTGGCACGTCCGCGCCGGCGAGCCCCACGCTGAAGTCCATGCCCTGCGGCAGGCCGGCGAGCTGGCTCGCGGCGCCACCGCCTACGTCACCCTCGAACCCTGCAGCCACCATGGCCGCACGCCGCCCTGTGCCGACGCACTGGTGGCCGCCGGGGTAGGGCGTGTGGTGGCAGCCATGCAGGACCCCAATCCCCAGGTCGCCGGCCGTGGCCTCGAGCGCCTGGCTGATGCCGGCATTGCCGTGGAAAGCGGCGTGCTGGAAGCCGAAGCGCGGGTGCTCAATGCCGGCTTCATCAAACGCATGGAGCAGGGCCTGCCCTTCGTGCGGGTCAAGCTGGCCATGAGTCTCGATGGCCGCACCGCCATGGCCAGCGGCGAAAGCCAGTGGATCACCGGCCCCGAAGCCCGCTCGGCCGTGCAACGCCTGCGTGCCCGCGCGAGCGTCGTGCTGACCGGTGCGGACACCGTGCTCACCGATGCCGCGCGCCTGACCGTACGTCCCGACGAACTGGGCCTCGATGCCGAGCTCAGCGCCCTGGCCGTCAGCCGCCCGCCGCTTCGTGTGCTGGTGGATGGCCGCCTGCGAGTGCCGCTGTCCGCGCCTTTCTTCCAGGCGGGCCCGGCTCTGGTGGCCACGGCCAGTGGGGCTGGCGAAGGCGCCTATCCGGGGCACGAACTGCTATCGCTGCCGGGCGCCGATGGTCATGTCGACCTGCGCCGACTCCTGCAGGAACTGGCGTCTCGTGGCACCAACGAAGTGCTGGTGGAAGCCGGGCCGCGCCTGGCTGGCGCTTTCGCCCGTGCCGGCCTGGTGGATGAGTACCAGATCTTCATCGCCGCCAAGTTCCTCGGCTCCAGCGCCCGTCCGCTGCTGGATTGGCCTCTGGACCGCATGGCCGAGGCGCAGGAACTGAAGATCGTCGAGATGCGCGCCGTGGGTGACGATTGGCGGGTCATCGCAGTCCCCCGTCCCATTGCCTGAATACCCGACAGCCGACATGGCCTCGGCAGCCGATGCAAGTTCGCCACGACTGTGATAAAACGCCTGCCAGCCAGCCTTGAAGGTTGGCTGTAACGTTCTCAGGGCGGGGTGCAAGTCCCCACCGGCGGTAATTGCGCGGAATGCGCATAGCCCGCGAGCGCTCGTCGAAGGCGAGGTCAGCAGACCCGGTGCGATTCCGGGGCCGACGGTAACAGTCCGGATGAAGAGAGAACGGGATTGCCTGCCTGGGCCGGGGTTTCTGCGTACCCGCGCCTGCCAGATCCCTTTCAATCCGATACGCCCTGTTTTTCACGAAACAGGAGTTCCATCGATGTCACATGCAATTGTCCACTACCTTCCGGCGCGAGCGGCCTGCGCGCGCGCGGGTGAGGGGCGGGCGCTTATAATGCGTCTTTCGCCGGCTCCGGCCGGTTCGCTGCAAGCTCTGGAGGTCCCATGTTCACCGGCATAATCGAAGCCATTGGCACCATCCGCGCGATCACGCCCAAGGGCGGTGACGTCCGCGTCCTGGTGGAAACCGGCAAACTGGACCTCGCCGACGTCAAACTGGGCGACAGCATCGCGGTCAACGGCGTTTGCCTGACTGCCGTGGAGCTGCCCGGCCACGGCTTCTGGGCCGACGTCAGCCGTGAAACCCTGGCCTGCACCGCCTTCGATGACCTGAAGCCCGGCAGCCCGGTCAACCTGGAAAAGGCCCTGACCCCCACCAGCCGCCTGGGCGGCCACCTGGTCAGCGGCCACGTCGACGGCATCGGCGAAGTGGTGATGCGCGAAGACAATGCCCGCGCCGTGCAATTCCGCATCCGCGCCCCGCGCGAACTGGCCAAGTACATCGCCCTCAAGGGTTCGATCACCGTCGACGGCACCAGCCTGACGGTGAACGCGGTGAATGGCGCCGAGTTCGAGCTGACCATCGTTCCGCACACCCTGGTCGAGACCATCATGGCCGACTACCGCCCGGGGCGCCGGGTCAACCTGGAGGTGGACCTGCTGGCCCGCTACCTGGAGCGCCTGCTGCTCGGCGACAAGGCGGCCGAGCCCCAGGCCTCCGGCCTGACCGAAAGCTTCCTCGCCGAACACGGCTACCTCAAACACTGAATTCATAAGGAGGGCCCATGGCTCTCAACACGATCGACGAACTGATTGAAGACATCCGCCAGGGCAAGATGGTCATCCTCATGGATGACGAAGATCGCGAGAACGAAGGCGACCTGATCATGGCCTCCGAGTGCGTGCAGGCCGAGCACATCAACTTCATGGCCCGGTTCGCCCGCGGCCTGATCTGCATGCCGATGACCCGTGAGCGTTGCGAGCTGCTCAAGCTTCCGCTGATGGCGCCGCGCAACGGTTCCGGCTTCGGCACCAAGTTCACCGTCTCCATCGAGGCCGCAGAGGGCGTGACCACCGGCATCTCCGCCGCCGACCGCGCGCGCACCGTGCAGGTGGCCGCCGCCAAGGGCGCCAAGGCTGAGGACATCGTCAGCCCCGGCCACATCTTCCCGCTGATGGCCCAGCCGGGTGGCGTGCTGGCCCGCGCCGGCCACACCGAGGCAGCGTGCGACCTGTCCCGCATGGCGGGCTTCGAGCCCTCCGGCGTGATCTGCGAAATCATGAACGACGACGGCACCATGTCCCGTCGCCCGGAGCTGGAGGCCTTCGCCGCCGAGCACGGGATCAAGATCGGCACCATCGCCGACCTCATCCACTACCGCCTGATCCACGAGCGCACCGTCGAGCGCATCGCCGAGCAGCCGCTGGACAGCGAACTGGGCCACTTCAACCTGGTGACCTACCGCGATGCCGTGGAAGGTGACGTGCACATGGCCCTGACCCTGGGCAAGATCTGCCCGGAAGAGCCGACCCTGGTGCGGGTGCACAACATGGACCCGCTGCGCGACCTGTTCATGGTCAACCAGGCCGGCCGCTGGAGCCTGCGCGCCGCCATGAAGGAAGTGGCGGCTGCCGGCAGTGGCGTGGTGCTGCTGCTGGGCAATCCGCTCACCGGCCCGCAGCTGCTGGCCCATCTGGAGCGCCAGTTGGGGGCCGAAACCAAGGTCACCAACCCGACCACCTACAGCACCGTCGGTGCCGGTTCGCAGATTCTCCGCGACCTCGGGGTGCGCAAGATGCGCCTGATGAGCTCGCCGATGAAGTTCAACGCGATATCCGGTTTCGACCTGGAAGTTGTAGAATACCTGCCCGCTGAATGACCCGCAGGGCTCCGACCGTCAAGGCCGGGGCCCTCGCTCTTTAATTGACGAGAACTCGCCCATGTCCCTGAAGACCATCGAAGGTACCTTCATCGCCCCCAAAGGCCGCTATGCCCTGGTGGTCGGCCGTTTCAACAGCTTCGTCGTGGAAAGCCTGGTGAGCGGCGCCGTAGACGCCCTGGTTCGCCACGGTGTCAGCGAAAGCGACATCACCATCATCCGCGCTCCCGGCGCCTTTGAAATCCCGCTGGTGGCCCAGAAGGTCGCCCAGCAAGGCGAGTACTCCGCCATCATCGCCCTCGGCGCGGTCATTCGTGGCGGCACCCCGCACTTCGAATACGTGGCCGGTGAGTGCACCAAGGGCCTGGCCCAGGTATCCATGGAATTCGGCGTACCGGTCGCTTTCGGCGTGCTGACCGTCGACTCCATCGAGCAGGCCATCGAGCGCTCCGGCACCAAGGCTGGCAACAAAGGCGCGGAAGCTGCCCTGTCTGCCCTGGAGATGGTCAGCCTGCTGGCTGCCCTGGAGGCCAAGTGAGCAACGCAGACGGTTCGGCACCCAAGGCGCCGAAAGGCAAGATTGCCGCTCGTCGCCAGGCCCGCACCCTGGCGATGCAAGCTCTGTACTCCTGGCACATCGCCGGTCAGCCGCTCAACGAAATCGAGGCGCAGTTCCGCGTCGACAACGATTTCAGCAAGGTAGACGGCGCCTACTTCCACGAGATCCTCCACGGCGTGCCGCGCCAGAAGACCGAGATCGACGCCGCTTTCCTGCCCTGCCTGGACCGCGCGCTGGAAGAGGTCGACCCGGTTGAGCTGGCGATCCTGCGTCTCTCCACCTACGAGATGATGAACCGCGTTGATGTGCCGTACCGCGTCGTGATCAACGAAGGCATCGAGCTGGCCAAGGTGTTTGGCGCCACTGACGGGCACAAGTTCGTCAACGGCGTGCTGGACAAGCTGGCACCGCGCTTGCGCGCTGCCGAAGTCCGCGGCGGCAAGCGCTGATCGCAGTTCGCGCGTGGGTGAGTTCGAGCTGATCCGCCGCTTCTTCGCCTCCGCCGCCTGTGCGGCGGGAGGCGAAGGCGTTGCCCTCGGCATCGGCGACGATTGCGCCCTGCTGCACGTTCCCCCTGGTGAACAGCTGGCGATCTCCACCGATACGCTGGTGGCCGGCGTTCACTTCCCCCTGGACGCCGACCCCTTCCTGCTGGGGCAGCGCGCCCTGGCGGTTTCCGTCAGCGACCTGGCCGCCATGGGCGCCACGCCCGTCGCCTTCACCCTCGCCCTGACCCTGCCCGATGCCCGCGCCGATTGGCTGGACGGTTTCGCCCGTGGCCTCTGCGCCATGGCCCAGGATTGCCGGATCGCACTGGTGGGTGGCGATACCACCCGCGGCCCCCTCTGCCTGACCCTCACTGTGTTCGGCCGCTTGCCTGTTGGCCTGGCACTGCGCCGTTCCGGCGCGCGGCCCGGTGACCTGCTCTGCGTTGGCGGCAGCCTGGGCGATGGCGCCGGCGCGCTGCCGCTGGTGCTGGGCGAACGCCAGGACACCGGTCCCGAAGCGCAGTACCTGCTGCAGCGCTACTGGGCGCCGCAGCCGCAGCTGGCCCTGGGCGAAGCGCTACGCGGTCGGGCGACGGCAGCGCTGGACATTTCCGACGGGCTCCTGGCCGATTGCGGCCATATCGCCCGCGCATCCGGCGTCGCGCTGATGGTGGAATCGGCACGATTGCCATTGTCGGACGCCCTGCAAGCACTCTTCCCCAGGGATTTCGCCCTCAACTGTGCGCTGGCCGGTGGCGACGATTACCGCCTGGCCTTTACCCTGCCGGCCGCTGAGTTGGCCGCCGTCCAGGCCGACTGGCCGGACGTGGCGGTGATCGGTCGGGTCGAGGCCGGGCAAGGCGTGCACCTGCTCGATGTCGCCGGGGCCGAACTGCAGCCGCCGGCACTGGGTTATCAACATTTCGGGAGTCAAGGTGACTGATCGCGAATCGGCCACGCCGCAACCCATCCCCCATTCGGTGTGGACCAACCCCTGGCATTTCATCGCCTTCGGCTTCGGCTCGGGCACCCTGCCCAAGGCACCGGGTACCTGGGGTTCGATGGTGGCGCTGCCCTTCATCCCCCTCTGGCAGATGCTGCCCGACTGGGGCTACTGGCTGATGCTGGGGCTGACCATGCTGTTCGGCTTCTGGCTGTGCGGCAAGGTGGCGGACGACCTGCGGGTGCACGACCATGAAGGTATCGTCTGGGACGAAATGGTCGGCATGTGGATAACCCTCTGGCTGGTGCCCGAAGGCTGGCAGTGGCTGCTGCTGGGCTTCGTGGTGTTCCGGGTGATGGATATCGTCAAGCCCTGGCCGATCCACTGGATCGACCGCCACGTCCACGGTGGCGTCGGAATCATGCTGGATGACGTGCTGGCGGGGGTCTTCGCCTGGCTGGCGATGCAACTCATCATCTGGGGTCTGGCCTAGGACCGTAGCTGCCCCGCCCAAGTCGACGGCCGGAGGAGGGAAAAACGATGCGGAGCTGGATATCGAAGGTCCTGATCGCTTGCCTGCTGCTTCCCGCGGCCTGGGCCGAGACCGTACAGGCCGACGAAATCCAGCTCGCCAGCGAGCTCTGGCCCGGCCATACCAATCCCGACGGTACCGGCCTTGCCTGGGACGTGCTGCGGCGCGTCTACGAGCCTGAAGGCATTCGGTTGAAGATCCGCTCGGTGCCTTACTCCCGCTCCATTGGCCTGGTGCTGCGCGGCGAGGCGGACGCCTGGCTCGGTTCCTACCGCGACGAGGTCAAGGGTATTCACTACCCCCGCTGGCACTACGACGCCGACCGGGTCAGTGCTCTGTCCAGCGCCTCCACGCCGGTTCCAACCTTGGCTACCTTGGGGCAGTACCGGCTCGTCTGGATTCGTGGCTACAACTACGATCGTTATCTGCCCAACCTGAAGCACTTCGAAGAAATCCAGCGGCGCAGCGGTATCCTCTCGATGCTCGATCTCGGCCATGTGGATTTCTACATCGACGCCCGTACCGAAGTGGACGATGTGCTCAAGAGCGCCGCCGATCCCAGCCGCTACCGAATCACCCCGCTGATGCGCTTGCCGCTTTACCTGGGTTTCGCTGATACCCCGCGTGGTCACAGCCTGGCGGAAATCTTCGACCAACGCATGGGCGAGCTGGTCGCCAGTGGTGAACTACGCCCACTGTTCCAGCGCTGGAAGCAGCCCTATGCCTTCGACAAGGACCTGGAGAAACCCCATGCCGCACCCTGACCTGCGTACTCTCGCCTTCCTGCTGGCCCTCGCTCCGGCATTTGCGGGCGCCACCCAGGTCCAGGTGGTCGGTCTGTTTCCCGGCGCCGCCGTGCTCAACGTCGACGGCCAGCGCAAGCTGGTGAAGGTGGGCCAGACCGGGCCCGGCGGCGTCCAGGTGATCAGCGCCGACAGCAAGGGCGCGGTGCTGCGGGTCGATGGCGTCGAACGCAGTTACGGCCTGTCCCGCGAATACAACCAGGCGGGTAGCCCCAGCGCGCCGCAGAAGACCCAGATGAGCATCGCCCGCGGCAACAACGGGCACTATCAGGTCGCCGGCTCCATCGAAGGCCATCCCGTGCAGTTCCTGGTGGACACCGGCGCCAGCAGCGTCGCCATGAGTGAGGGCCAGGCGCGCCGCCTGGGCATCGATTACCGGGTCAACGGCGTGCCGATGAAGGCCAGCACCGCCAGTGGGACGGTCAATGCCTGGCGGGTGACCTTCGACCGGATCAAGGTCGGTGGCATCGAGGTGCTGGGTGTGGAAGGGGCGGTGATCGAAGGCGAGGCGCCCGTCGACGTGCTGCTGGGCATGAGCTTCCTCAACCGCGTGCGCTGGCGCGAGGAGCAGGGAGTGCTGATGCTCGAATCCAAATTCTGAAGGCCCGCCGTGGTCTCCGCTGCGTTGTGGTGATGCCGTGTTGAAAGCAGGCACGTTCCGCTCCCGCCCGGCAGATCATTCGCAGGCTTTCCCGGCGTCTCTTCGAGCCGTTCGATACGTATTCCCAACTATTCAGTCTGACCTGCCGGAAAGCGTGCTGTTACAATGCCGGCCTTGACAGTATCCAGGAGCTCTTCGGTGTCCGTCGTCTTCGTCGCCGCCTCCCAGTTGCCCACCCCGTTCGGTGTGTTCACCATGCACGGCTTTCTTGACGAGGCCAGCGGGAAGGAACATGTCGCCCTGACTCTGGGCGATGTCGCCAATGGTGAGCCGGTGCTGGGCCGCCTGCATTCCGAATGCCTGACTGGCGACGCCCTGTTCAGCCTGCGTTGCGATTGCGGCTTCCAGCTGGAAGCGGCGCTGCGCGCCATCGCCGAAGACGGCCGTGGTGTGCTGCTCTACCTGCGCCAGGAAGGTCGTGGCATCGGCCTGCTGAACAAGATCCGCGCCTACGAGCTGCAAGACGCCGGCGCCGATACGGTGGAAGCCAACGAGCGCCTGGGCTTCGGTGCCGATCAGCGCGACTACGCCATGTGCGAGCCGATGCTGGAACACCTGGGTATCAAGGCCATCAAGCTGATGACCAACAACCCGCGCAAGGTGAAGGCACTGGAGACCTATGGTCTCAAGGTGGCCGAGCGGGTACCGCTGCAAACCGGTCTGAACAAGCACAACCGCAAGTACCTGGCCACCAAGGCCGGCAAGCTCGGCCATATGCTGGGCAACCTGCATCAGGCGGAAGCCGAGTCGTGACCCGCAAGGAAGTCCGCCGTCGTCTGGCCCAGGCCTGGTGGCGTCAGGTGGGTTACACCCTGGCCCCGCTGCTGGTCATGGGTTACCTGTTCGGCGACGGCGAACCGGTGTTGCCCGTGTTGCAGATGCCGCTGTTCATCGTTGGCCTGACTTCCTTGTTCCTCACCCTGCCGCTGTTCTCCGCCTATAAGCGTGCCCTGGTTGCCACCGAGGCTTCCCTTGGTCGCGCCGAAGAGCCGGGCGCCTGGCAAGAGCTGGCCCGGCGCCGCAGCAAGGCATTCCTCGCTGCCGGACTGCCGGCGTGGATCTCCGCGCTCGCAGTACCCTTCGGGCTGAACACCGTTGCGCTGATCCTCCTTGCCCTGAGCAGCCTGGTGCTGCTCTACCTCTACCGAATTCCCCGCCAGCTCGGCTGATGCGCCGACTGCTCGCCTCCCTGCTGTTGTGCCTCGCGCTACCCGCCACGGCACAGCTGCGGGTGGTCAGCCTGGCGCCATCCCTCAGTGAAACCATGATTGACTTGGGCGCTGCCGACCTGCTGGTGGGCGTGCTCGATGGTGGCGAACGCCCCACCGCCCTGGCTGGCCTGCCCTCCGTGGGGCGTTATGGCCAGCTGCAGGCGGAAAGCCTGCTCAGCCTCAAGCCCGATCTCGTCCTGCTCTGGCCCGATAGCGTCGGCGCCGCCGGGCGCGAACAACTGAAAAAGCTCGACGTGCCGCTATTGGTGGTAGAGCCCCGGGACCTTTCGCAGCTGTCGCAATCCTTCATCACCATTGGCGAGCGAATCGACCGCGCCGAGCAGGGCCGCCAACTGGCCGCCCGCTTCGACGCCGGCCTTACGGATCTGCGCCAGCGCTATCGGCGTGACGTGCCGTTGAAGGTCTTCTATCAGGTCTGGGACAAGCCGCTGTACACCCTGGGCGGACGGCAGATCATCAGTGACGCGCTTCGTGTCTGCGGGGCGGAGAACGTCTTCGCCGACCTCTCCCTACCGGCGCCCCAGGTGAGCGTGGAATCGGTCCTGCAGCGCAACCCCGAGGTGATCCTGGTGAGCGAACCGACTCAGGCCAAGGCCTGGGCGGCCTGGTCGCAGCTGACAGCCGTGAAGAAAGGGCAGGTCTGGCCCGTTCCGGACGTGGGCCTGGAGCGGCCGAGCTTCCAGATGCTGGCTGCCACCGAAAAGCTGTGCCGGTTGCTGGAGAACGCCAGATAGATTTTTGCCCAGCGAGAATGGGCCGATTCGGGCGCGGAAGGCAGCGGGGATGTGCAGTATTGCGAGTGGGTAAAGCAGCGCTCGGAACCCGTCCCCTTCACGACTGAAGAGGACGGGAACGCGGGATCAGACCTTCCGCACGAACTCCGACTTCAGCTTCATGGCGCCGATGCCGTCGATCTTGCAGTCGATGTCGTGATCGCCATCCACCAGGCGGATGTTCTTCACCTTGGTGCCGACCTTTACCACCAGGGACGAGCCCTTGACCTTGAGGTCCTTGATCACGGTGATGGTGTCGCCGTCCTGCAGGACGTTGCCAACGGAGTCCTTGATTACCTTGTCGTCGCTGGCCGCTTCTCCGCTGCCATCAGCGGACCATTCGTGGGCGCATTCCGGGCAGATCAGCAGCGCGCCGTCCTCGTAGGTGAATTCAGAATTGCATTTGGGGCAGGGCGGCAGTGTGCTCACGGTGTACCTCGACGTCGGGTGTTACGAAAATGACCTCAGATTGTATAAGGTTTTGCCATCCCTTTGCCGATTTCTGCGCTTTCGTAAGCGAGATGTGTCCGGGGGCTTACCGACTTGACCATGTCTAAATCTTCCCTGGAAAACTCGCTGCTAACCTGCATGCACTGACTTTTCGCGGGCTTGACCCGCTTCGAGGGTGCCATGTTGCAACGTGTTTTCTGGAAGCTGATCCCCAAGGAACAGCGCAACTTCCTGCTCAGCCGCCTGAGCGCGGTGGACCGGCAGGTGGTCAACCGCTCCCTGTCGGCCAATGTCGGGCTGCCCGCCCAATTCGGCTTGACTGAGTGCCTCTTTATCCACGTGCCCAAGTGCGCCGGCAGCAGCATCAGTTCGGCGCTGTTCGGTAACTGGCGGCCGGGGCATCTGCCGCTCTACTGGTACGAGCAGCAATTCCCCGAGCACTTCGCGCGGGCCTTCAAGTTCACCTTCGTGCGCGACCCGCTGGAGCGTGCCTACTCCGCTTACAGCTACTTGCGCAGCAACAAACTGCGGGTGCGGGAAACTCCGGCCCAGCAGATGGTCTGCCGCTATCGGGACTTCGATGAGTTCGTCAGCCGCTGGCTGCATGCGGACAACGTGCGCAAACAGGTCCACTTCACGCCGCAGACGGATTTCCTGGTGGATTCCCTTGGCAACCTGGCGATGGATTTCATCGGTCGCCAGGAAACCATGAATCGCGACTTCGCCACCCTGTGTCAGCGTTTCGACATCGTCGCCCCGCTGCCGCACATCAATCCCACGCGGCATCGGCAGCACCTGCCGGTGCGGGAACTCTGCTCGACCCGCACACGGCGCCTCGTGCGCCGGGCGTATGAGCGCGACTACGAGTGGCTCGGTTATGAGTGAGGCACATCCCCACACCTTGGCCGTGCCCGTCTGGGCCCGGTCGGCCATCAAGCACCAGCGGCCGCGCTGCATCTGGCTGACCGGACTGTCGGGAGCCGGCAAGTCCACATTGGTCAACGCCCTCGAACTGAAACTCAATGCCCGCGGCCTGCACACCTATGTGCTGGACGGTGACAACCTGAGAAGGGGCTTGTGTCGTGACCTGGGCATGTCTGTCGAGGACCGCCAGGAGAACATTCGCCGCATTGCCGAAGTGGCGCGGCTGATGGTGGATGCAGGGCTGATCGTGATTGTCTCGGCCATCGCGCCCTTTCGCGCCGACCGCGAGGCGGCACGGCGCCTGTTCAATCCCGGAGAGTTCTACCTGGTCTATGTCAGTACCTCCTTCGACGCCTGTGCCCGCCGGGACCCCAAGGGTCTGTACCGGGCGGCGCTGGAAGGGCGCCTGCGCAATTTCACCGGCCTGGACAGCCCCTACGAACCGCCGCTGGATGCGGACTGGGAAGTGGACACCGAAGTGACCGAGTTGCCTGTGGCTGCCCGGGAATTGCTGGGGTTCGTGCTCAGCAATTGAACAACGGGCGCGCACGCGCTAAGGCGTATCGAGCGGCTCGGGAATGCTCAGCAGTCCGGCGTCCGTGAAGTGCCGAGTGCCCCAGAAGCCGCCGCCCAGCTTCCCGCGCAGGGCGTAGGGAACGTTCTGGAACGGGCTGCCGCTCATGGTCCAGGCCTGGCGCAGCACGGAAAAGGCCGAGATCGTCACCGGCACTTCGATCAACGCTTCGCCAAACCCCGCCACGGTTCCGCCGTGGCTGCTGACGCCGCTGGCCAGGGGCAGGTCATTGAGGTCCAGTTCCAGGGCGACGCCGCTGTAGTGGAAGGCCCCTTCGTTGGGGTTCTGCACCCGCAGCTTGAGGTTGAAGCGCATCTCCAGGCCTTCTCCGGGAATGGGCTCCATGCCGGCCAGGTCGACCTGCAGCGGGTCGTGCTGGTCGAGTACGGCGCAGCCATGGAGCAAAAGCAGCGGGAACATCAGGGCGGCAAGGCGGAGAGTGCGCATGGTGGCGTCCTGCTCGGAGTCCTGTCTTGAGTAAAGATCAGGCCGGCTCCAACGTGCCCACAATTTCTGTGGAGCGAGCTGTGGATATCTTCTGGATGGATTGCGCTAGAGCCCATGGCTGAGGGCTCGGCACGGCTTGCTCGGTCATTGATCGACGGAGGTGCAACCGCGAGGCGATTTCCGCCCTTCGGCGTGTGGCTCGGATACCCACGGATTCTGTGGGGCAAGCTGTGGATAGCTTTTGGATGGGTGGCTGGAGGCCATGCGCTGTCTGGGTTTCAGGGGATTGTGCGGTATTTGTGCAAGCGGGTTTGGCCCACTGGGCCAAGGTTGCGCCTGGCCGGGCAAGGGCTGCGCACGTTTCACTGCCGGCTCCCGGGGAATGCGCGTTCCGGTGAGGGGAAACGTTCACAAAATCTGTGGGCGTCTCTGTGGATATCTTCGGGATAACTGTCTGGAAGGCCCATGGGTAAGGGGCCTGAAGCGCTTGCTCGGTTTTTCGGCGTCAGTCGTACTCGGCCGCCTGGTGATCCCCCAGCAGACGGCGCTGGCGCGGGGTGCAGGCGTCCAGCACATCGGGATTGAAGCGGAATGCCAGGTAGGGCGAGAACTTCTGCGCCACCATGCGCCGGCCGTAGTGGACCTGCAGCAAGTAACGGCTGCGATCGGCGGTGCGATTGCGGCTGCCGGCATGCCACAGCTCACTGCGGAACATCAGGACATCGCCGGCCTTGCACAACACCGCCTCCGCCTGCCGCCCATGCCAGTCGATTTCGCCGGGGCGTGGCCGGCGACCGGCGCGGTGGCTGCCGGGGATGACGCGAGTGGGGCAGAGGTCGGCATCGATATCGTCAAGGTAGAGATGCGCGGTGCAGACCTGCATCGGCAGACGGAAGCCCGGATCGGCCAGCAGGGTTTCCGGCAACTCCATCACCAGGTGGTCCAGGTGCAGGTCGGCACCAACGAAGCCCGGATGGCTGCGCCATGCGGTCTGGCCGATGACGTGGCAGTCTTCGTCCAGTGCCGCTTCGGCCAATTCGATCACCCCGGGCAGGTCCAGGTAGGGCAGCCACTCCGGGCCCCGGTTGAACACGCACTTGAAGTGGTCGTCCACCAGCCCCTGGTAGTCCCAGTGGATGGGCTGGAGCGTGTCGATCAGTGAGCGCAGGGTGGCGATGCTCGGCGCATCGAGCACGCCGGGGAGGACGGTGAAGCCCTGGGTGTGGAGGGCTTCGAGGTGGTCAGCGGTGGACATGGGCATGTCCTCGTGAGGTGGCACGGTGCTCGACGCAGGTTGGGCTGAAGCATGAAGCCCAACGAAGGTGGGCACGTTGGGCTTCGCTGCGCTCAGCGCCAACCTACGGTGTGGCGTTCAGCAATCCCGCCAGTCGGGTGTGCAGCGGTTCGATCTCGTCTTCCGCCAGGTTGAGCAGGAAGTCGTTCTTCAGCACGCGGACCAGTTCGCCGGCGTCTTCGATTGTGCGGTTTTCCACGCGGCCATCCCGGTGGCGCTTGTTGAGGGTGCCGTTGGCCAGGGTCAGGCGCCATTCACCTTCGCTGCGGGCGGCCATCAGCATCTGGCGGAACACGCTGTTGGGGTGGGTGGAGGTGTACCAGTTGCGCGGAATGCAATCGACCCAGGCATTCACCTCCTGGCCGAAGCGGTAGCAGGCCACCCAGCCGGTTTCTGCACGAAAGCTTTCCAGCTGCACTTCACCGCTACCGTCCTCCTGGGGGCGCAGGCGGTAGGGGAGGTCGGCGGGCACCGGGCCGTCGAGGGGCACGCCGCGCCAGGGTGTGGCAGAACCGAAACCGACGTCCGCCAAATGCGGACCTTCCGGGAGCAGCACGCGCAGCATCAGGTGAGAGAGCATGGTCTGCGGCGCATCCAGCGGCAGACCCCAGCGCACCCGGCCGCCCAGCAATTCGACCTGGAAGCCGAGGGCGAGGAGCAGGCGCGCGAACAGGTTGTTGAGCTCATAGCAGTAGCCGCCACGCTGGCGCTCCACCACCTTGTTGAACACCGCATCGGCGTCGATGTGGATGGGCCGGTTGAGCAGCACGTCGACATTCTCGAAGGCCACCCGGCGTTGGTGCGCGGCGATCAGCCGGTCGAGGCTGGCGAGGTCGGGCTGCTGCGGGGCGGGGGTGTCCAGGTGGCGCAGGTAAGCCTCGGTTTGCTGCGGGGTGAGCGCGTGCATGATGGGGTCGGCTCCATGACGGGGAAGCTTCGATGCTAGCAGATGATTCCAGGCCGCCGCCGAACGGTAGCCGGGTGTCTTTCTTAATCAACAGCCACTGTAAAAAATAAAGAACTCAATGGTCACGGCGTGACGTTGCAAGGCCAGTTAAATCAGTGTATTGAGGCCTATCTTGTCCTGGTAGTCAGAAAGCATTCTGTCGATTTTTTTGCTCATAGACGTTGTAATTGTTTGACATATTTTACGTCTTTGGCAGACTGCGCCCCGTGGCACCCCGCCCGTTTGCTCCGGGCCGGGCTCCTCCGCGTCAATAACAAAAACTCCGTCAGTCGAGGTGCCTGCCCTATCGGGCGCCGTGGCCCCGACAGGCGTGCCTTCGGAACAAGAACAAATGCTGATCTGGTTTGTTGCGGTATACCTGCTGATCACCGTTGGTGTCGGTTTCTACGCTACCACCCGCGTCAAGAACTCCACGGACTTCGCATCCGGCGGCCGGAGCATGTCCTTCCCCCTGGTCGTGGCGATGGTGTTCGCCACCTGGTTCGGCTCGGAAGCCGTGCTGGGCATTCCCGCGACCTTCGTCGAGGAAGGCTTCGCCGGGATCGTCGAAGACCCCTTTGGCTCCTTCGGTTGCCTGATGCTGGTGGGCCTGGTTTTCGCCCGTCCGCTCTATCGCCTCAACCTGCTGACCATCGGTGACTTCTTCAAGAAGCGCTTCGGCCCGAATGTCGAGCTGATCACCAGCCTGGTCATCATCGCGTCCTACCTCGGCTGGGTGGCTGCGCAGCTCACCGCGCTGGGCGTGGTGTTCAACGTGCTGACCGACGGTGCCGTGACCACCACCCAGGGCATGATGATCGGCACCTTCATCGTCCTCCTGCACACCCTGTTCGGCGGCATGTGGTCGGTGGCCATGACCGACTTCCTGCAGATGATCATCATCGTTGTCGGCCTGTTCTACCTGACCTGGCTGGTGGGCGACATGGCGGGTGGCCCTGAGGCGGTGATCACCAAGGCGGCCAACGACGGCAAGTTCACCTTCATCCACGGCACCTCGGCCAAGGACATCGTCGCCTTCCTCGGCGCCGCGGTGACCATGATGTTCGGCTCCATCCCGCAGCAGGACGTGTATGCCCGCGTGATGTCGGCCAAGACCGAGAACATCGCCGCTCGCGCCTCCATGACCGGCGCCTGCTTCTACCTGTGCTTCTGCATGCTGCCGATCTTCCTGGCGTACTCCGCCTCGATGATCGACCCGGCCATGGTCCAGCACTGGCTGGCCGAGGATTCGCAGATGATCCTGCCGCGCCTGATCATGGAGCACACCCCGCTGTTCGCCCAGATCATGTTCTTCGGCGCGATCCTCTCGGCGATCATGTCCACCGCTTCCGGCACCCTGCTGGCGCCGTCGGTGACCTTCACCGAGAACGTCCTCAAGCGCTTCATCCCGGACATGACCGACCGTCAGGCCCTGCTGGCAATGCGTTGCAGCGTGCTGGCGATGACCTTCGCCACCGGCCTGTTCGCACTGAACTCCGAATCCAGCATCTACGAGATGGTGGGCAACGCCTACAAGGTGACCCTGGTCGCCGCTGCGGTGCCGCTGTTCGCCGGCCTGTTCTGGAAGCGCGCCACCACCCAGGGTGCGCTGATGGCTATCGCCTTCGGCCTGGGCTCCTGGGGCCTGCTGGAAATGACCTACCAGGAAACCGACTTCTGGCCGCCGCAACTGGCTGGCCTGCTGTTCAGTTGGGTGGGCATGGTGGTCGGCTCCCTGCTGCCGCAACTCGTGCGCAGCCGTGCCGAGATCATCGGTACCCCGGCCAGCGCCTGAGTACCCTGAGCCTTACAAAAGGCCCCGCCAAGTGCGGGGCTTTTTCATGGGCTGGAGGAGAGCCTTGTAGGGGCGAATTCATTCGCCATGCAGGCCGAAGGTCTGCCTTCCGGAATCCACGGGAGCAGCTCGCGCAGGATGGGGCGGGCGGCGTTCCGCGAGCGGAGCGATACCCATGCGGAAAGAGTTGATGGGTGGGCTTCAGCCCACGCGGCCGGACCGATGGTGCAGTCCGAAGGCGCGTGTCAGGCCACCAGCTCGACGAAAGCGCGCAGCACGGTCAGGCCGACAAATGCGCTCATGGCGATCTGGCTGCCGCGAGGGACGTCGTCGCAGAGGCTGCGGTAGTTGATGGGGTTGAGGAAGAGGCTGGGCCAGCAGGCGAAGGCGGCGCAGAAGGTGATCAGGGAGAGCAGCGCGAGGCTGGTCGAGAAGTCGAAGGGTTCGCTGGAGAAGCAGAAGCTGACGAAGATGACGATGGCGAGGCTGATCCAGCCGCCGGTGACCACTTTCTCGCCCAGGGTACGCGGGGCGGCTTGGGGGCTGTCACTGGCCATCGGAAATTTCCTTATCTGACTGCAGGCGAAGACTGACGCGCATTTTCCACCTGCCCTTTCGACGGCGCAAGACAGAGGGGCCCGTTGTTGCAACGGGCCCCGCAATCATCAGAAATGCACCTTGGCCAACAGGCTGAAGGTGTTCTGGTCGGTGCCGCCGAGGATGTCGTCGCCGAGGAAGCTGTTGTCGTCGATGGCGTACTTGTTCTTCCAGTAGTCGTACTCGATACCGACGTAGAAGTGCTTCACCGCGCTCCAGCCCATGGCCTTGCCCAGGTCGTACTTGATCTGCGGGTTGAAGTGCAGGTTGGCGTGCAGGTCGTTGGGGCGGTCCGAGGTGGCGTCCTTGTTGTTCCAGACCCAGTCCATGAAACCGTCGATCAGAACGTCCGAGTTGCCCACCGGAATGGTGTAGGACCACACCGGGGTGACCTGCCACTGGCCGGACGGGTTGTTGGTGATGCCATCGGGCTTGCGGTAGTAGAAGTTCAGCTGGAAGTAGTCGAAGCCGGGCACCTTCAGGTCGAAGCCCGGGCCGAGCAGGTAGTTCTGGTTGCGGTTCTCGCCACGCTCGTAGGTGGCCGCCAGCAGCACGTCGCTGATGGGGCCGAACTCCAGCTTCTGGTCGAACATCTTGCCGAAGGACAGGCGCGGGGAGATTTCACCGTAGTAGGTGTTCTTGCCCAGGTTGGCGTCTTCCTCGCCGTTGTAGTTGATCTGGTCGACGAAGATGAACAGGTCGCCGAAGGTCCAGCCGCTGGCGTGCTCGAAGGTGAAGGTCTGCTGGATTTCCGGGTTGACCTGGAAGTTCTTGCCGTAGAGGTAGGTCAGGCTGTTGTCCTGCCACAGCAGGGGGCCGTCGGCCAGGGCATTGCCCGCGGCCAGCAGGCCGCCGGCGAGCATCAGGGAAGAGAGGGCACGGTTCATCGTGAAGTGGGCTCCAGGTTCTCGGGATTCTGTCGGCGCGAAATGTGTCGGTTCGGTCAGGTCAGACCGCCGCTGAACGTGCGGCGCCGAGATTCCAGGGCGCCGGGCCGGGCGCGCGATTATCGGCTGAAAGACAGGTTTTTCAAGGGGTTATTCGAAGATCGCGGCCATTTCCGACTGTTGGGAGGGGCAATGTCGGGAAAATGAATCTGACTGATTGGACAGACGGGCGCTGAGCCGGGATTGCGGAGGGGGGAACCGCTGGAAGCGCCAAGGTGCCGGCAAAAAATCCCCCGGCCACATGGCTGGCCGGGGGCAACTGGAGAAGATCCGTCAGCGGACGCTGATGGGGCCGGTGAGCACGGCACCCAGGGTCGAGCGCACGGTCACGGTGGGATTGGCGCTGGGCACTACGGCGGTGGAGTTGTTCACCGTCAGCTTCCAGCGTCCATTGGCCGACGGAGTGGCCGTGCCCAGCAGGACCTGGCCCTGGGTACCGGAGACCAGTACCTGGATCTGGTTACCCCGTGGCTGCGAGGTCGTTCCCTGGAAACTCCACGAGAAGCGGTTGTTGGGCCGCGCCTGCACCTGCGCCTGGGTAATGCTCAGGGTATCGGCGGCCACCACCGGGTTCACCGTGACAGTGACCGTGGTCGGAGTAGACGTGGCACCTGCGGAGTCCTGGGCCTGGTAGGTGAAGCTGACGGTGGTGGTGGCGGGCACCGTAGCTGGCGGGGTGTAGGTCACCGTGGTGCCGTTGGTGCTGGCGCTGCCGCGACCTGCCGGCGGCGGCGTCACGTTCACCACCGTCATGGCGTTGCCTTCAGGGTCCACGTCATTGGCCAGCACGTTGATCACCACGGGCGCGCCGGCGTTGGTGGTGGCGGTGTCGGGCGCCACGGTGGGCGGCAGGTTCGGCCGAACCGTGATGCTGACGTCGGTGGGGGCGGAGAGGGCGCCCAGGGCATCGCGCACCTGGTAGGTGAAGGTCACCACTTCGTTGGCGGCCACCTGGGTTGGCGGGGTGTAGATGACGGCGCCATTGCCGCTCTGCGCCAGGGTGCCGACCGTAACCGTGCCCAGGTTGGCGATGGACAGGGGCAGGTTGCCGTCCGGGTCGGTGTCGTTGGCCGTCAGGTCCAGGGTTACGGCGATGCCGGCGCTGGTGCTGGCGGTGTCCGGATTGGCCACGGGCGGCTGGTTGGCCGGCGGAGCGGGCGGCGCGCCTTCGATCAGCACGAACTCGGTGTCGCTGCCGCCGGCGGCGGATTTGACCGTGACCTTTGCCGGCGGGTGATCGACATCGCTGGCGACCAGGCGCTGGTTCACGCCGCTGACCGGCACCAGACGGCCGAAGCCTTGGGCCACCAGTTCCGGTGGTCCTACCTCATCGCTGGAATTGGCTTCCACTGTCAGCGTCCGGGTCGACCAGGAGTAGCGGGCGTCACTGATCTTGACGACGTCGGTGAGCGGCTGGCTCTGAGTCGTGGCCTTGGTGGTGGTGCCCTCTTCCTTGGCCGTGATCAGCACGAAGGGAGGCAGGCTCGTCGGCGCCACATCCTGACCGAAGAAACGGCCGGTGCCGTCGCCGGTCATCTGGAACTGGCACGGTGACGGCGGATCGCCCACCAGGTCGAGGCTCTCGCGGAAGCACAGCGTTGCGGTGGCGGCGGAGTTGGCGAACACCGAGATCCAGGTGCGCTGGGCGTTACGGCTGTAGGACGCACGGTCGACGCCGAGCTGGCTGGGCACGCCGGCACTGAGCACCTTGCCCGACAGGTTGAACAGATTCGTCTCGATACGCAGGCCGTTGGGCCCGTCGATTCTGATGAAGTTGGTGTTGAAGGGGCTGCCGGTGACCGGCTCGGCGATGTTCGGGTCGCCGATGAAGGTTTCCACCTCGCCCGTCTCCGGGTTGGTTTCCGTGTAGAGCGGCCCGACGCGGGTGAGGAATGGCCCTATATTGCCGGCCAGCGCACCCGTGAAGTCCCCCGGCGCGCCGATGCCGATGTCGCGGGTCAGGTTGATGGCGCGGCGGCCGGGCGCGGTGACGTTGAAGGTTTCCACGCCGTACGGGTGGGTCACCTTGTAGGTACCGGCTACCGGCACGTTCACCCGGATGCGGATGCGCGCGAAGCTCTGCTGGTCACCCTGGAGGGGCAGCCCGCCGGCGAAGGCCGCTTCGACCCCGGCGACATAGGCCTCCAGCTCGAGGCCGTTGCCGGGATCGTCGATGCTGGTTTCGGCGAGCATCCAGAAACTCTCATCGGGGAAGTTGGCGGGAAAGACGACCGGCTTGGCCGTATCGAAGATGCCGGGGTTCGGCAGCAGGGTGCACATGAAGCCACCGGGTACCCGGGAGCTGACCGCCTTGGAAAGGCACAGCTCCAGGGGCACGCTGTTGGCGTCCTGGTACCAGCGCGGGAAGAAACCGCTGGCGGCGGTGTAGGGGCCTGGGTCCACTGCCGTCAATGCCGCATCAGCGGCCGGGGTGCCGGCGAGCAGGCCCAGTGCCATGGTGAGTATTCCTGGCCATTTGAACATGACTGCCTCCGTTCACCTGCCCCTGGCAGGTGACTGTTGTGCTCAAGGAAGAATCAGGACTTCTTCGGTGTCGGAACCGCCGTTGCCCGAAATCACATGCACGGTGGCTGGCGGGGCAGTGACTCCCGTGACCTGCAGCTGGCCATTGGTCAGGACGCCCAGACCCTCGGCATTCAATGCCGGCTGGCCGGCCTGGTCGCTGGAGTTGGCCTCCACGGTCAGCACGGCTGTACCTACGCTGTATTCGGCCCGGGTGATGGTCACCAGGTCCGCGAGCGGGACGGTCTTGCTGGTGGGAGTGCTGCCGGTAATGACCAGGGAGTTGTCGGCGACGAAGGTCACGCTGCCGTTGGCTGCGAGGTTGCTGGTGGATTGGCCGTACCAGGCGCCGGAGGCGTTGCCGAGCATGAAGCCGCCAGTGACGACGCCGTCGTTGTAGGTGACCGATCCGGGAGGCGGTGGGGCCAGGGTGAAGTAATCCTGTTGCACGGCCCCTGGCGATGCGGCGGTGCCACCACGGGAATAGGTGGCGCGCTCGATGACCAGCGGGGTCGGCAGCGGCTCGGTGGACAGCCTGCCGGAAATGGCGAACAGGCGCGTTTCGGCGATCAGGCCGTTGGGACCTTCGATGCGCACGAAGTTGGTCCCGAACGGGCTGCCGGTGACTTCCTCCAGGATGTTCGGGTCGCCGATGAAGGTGTCCGTATTCCCAGTGACCGGGTTTGTTTCCAGATAGGGGCCGTTGACCGATCGCAGGAAGGGGCCGATGTCGCCGGCCAGCGCGCCGCGGAAATCCCCCGGTGCGCCGATACCGATATCGCGGGTCATGTTGATGACGCGGGTACCGGGTGCATCCACCTCGAACACATCCACGCCATAGGGGTGGGTGACGGTGTAGGTGCCCGCCACCGGCACCGTTGCCCGGATGCGGATGCGGGCAAAGCTGATCTGGTCGCCGGCTGCCGGCACGCCGCCGCCGAAGGCCGCCTCCAGGGCGGAGACATAGAGCAGGTCGATGCCTGTGTTGGCATCGATGATGGCGGCATCACCGGTGAACCAGAACGCCTCGTCCGGGAAATTGCTCGGAAAGACGATGGGCTGGGTCTCGTCGAACACCCCGGGCGCCGGCAGCAGGTTGCACATGAAGGCCCCCGGCACCCGCGTGCTCTGCGCCTTGGATAGGCACAGATCGAGGGCTCGGCCGTGGGTGTCCTGGTACCAGGCCGGGAAGAACCCATTGGCCTGAGTGAAGGGTGTGGGATCGACCGCATAGAGCCCGGCCGTGGCCGGAACGGCGGTCAGTCCGAGCAGAAGCGGGAGTGCGAGTTTTGGCAGTGCGTTGTGCATGGTGTCGCCCTTCCAGTCGATGAACTTCGCCGTTTGTCAGGCTCCGATGGGCGGTGGGCCCGTCGTTGGATGCGGAAGGCGCAACTTCCATACCACGTCGCTGCGCGCCCGACAGGGCCGGGCGCGCAGCCGAAAAACACCCTGATGCGATGGCGAAATGGCTCCTCGACTTCTGGGGACTGGCCCCCATACGTGGGGGAAAAATGGGTGGGAAATCTGGGTGATTGCGGCGTGACCGTTCAGCGGTCGCCGAACGGTAGGGCCGCCAGCGTCGGGGCCTGCGCTATAACTAACCGGACCCGGCGTGGGAGTCGTCGGCCGGCTGGCGAGTCCTTCAGGCGCTTCCCTTGGAAGCCAACTGCCGTTCGCCCAAGGGGAGGTCCCAATGAAGACGGCCTTGGCGAAAAAGCCCTTCAATCTGTTCCGCTGGTTTTCCCTGGTGAGCCTGGTGATCATCCTGGTGGTGGCCATCCTGCTCGGCACGGCGGCGACCCGGTTCCTCATGAACGAGAGCATTGATCGCGATGCGATGCTCAGCGCGCAGTTCATCAAGTCCATCGCTGATGTCGAAGTCATCCATGGCAATTTCTCCCCTGGCCTGACCCTCAGCGAATTCCTTGACAAGCGCGTGGATGGCGCCCGCCTCGGGGTGTCCCACGAGCAACTGGTGAAATCCCACGAAGAATTCTTCGACCACATCGTGCGGCTGCCCGACGTGCTGTTGGCCACCGTCTATGCCCCCGATGGCATGGTGATCTGGTCCACTCGCCCGGAACTGGTGGGGCACCACGCCGCCAGCGACAGCCGATTGAAGGAGGCGATCCAGTCCCGCAGCACGGTGACCGTCGACCATCGCGGTGGCGACCAGGCGGTGGAGCGCTACTTCCTCAGCGCGCCCCGTGGCCTCTATCTGGAGAGCTTCATTCCGCTGCAGGACAGTAACGGGGAAGTGCTGTCGGTAATCGAGATCTACAAGGAGCCGGTGGACCTGATCGCGCGGATGAACCGTGGATTCATCCTGCTCTGGATCGCCACTGCCCTCGGTGGTGCCGCCATCTACCTCAGCCTGTTCTGGTTCGTGCGTCATGCCTCGCACCTGCTGGACGAGCAGCAGAGCCAACTGGTGGAGAACGAAACACTGGCCCTGCTGGGCGAGATGTCCACGGCCGTCGCCCACAGCCTGCGCAACCCGCTGGCCTCCATTCGCTCCAGTGCCGAGCTGGCGCTTGAAGTGGACCAGGGCCCGCTGCACAAGAACCTGGGCGACATCATCATCCAGGTGGACCGCATGTCGAAGTGGGTGCGCGAGTTGCTGATGTCGGCCCGCCCGCTCTCGGGCGACCAGGAACCGGTGAACCTGACGGCTGCCCTGGAAGAAACCCTGGCCGCCTATGAACCGCAGATCCGCCATGCCGGCATCGCCGTGGACTGGCACCCCGCACAGGCACCTCGCGTGGTCAGCCACCCGGTGCTGCTGCAGCAGTTGCTGGGCAGCGTCCTGTCCAATGCCATCGAAGCCATGCCCCGGGGCGGCCGCCTGGCCATCCACCTGGCGCCGGACCCGCGTCGACAGTGGCTGACCCTGACCATCAGCGACACCGGCAGCGGCATGTCACCGGCCATGCTGGAAATGGCCTTCAAACCGTTTCACACCACCAAGCGTGGCGGCCTGGGCGTTGGCCTGGTGCTGGTGCGCAAGATCATCGAGCGCTTCGGTGGTGCGGTCAGCATCGACAGCCGGGAGAACGCCGGCACCAACGTGCACCTGACCTTCCGGGCGACGGCAGGGGGATAACAACAATGGGCAACAGCATCCTGATCGTCGAAGACGACGACATCCTGGCCGACAACTTCTGCACCTACCTGGAGCGGCGCCAGTTCGACGTCATGGTCTGCGGCTCGGCCGAAGAGGCGCTGACGATCATCGAAGCGCAGCACCCGGACCTGGTGCTCACCGATTACTGCCTGCCGGGCATGAGCGGCTGCGACCTGATCAGCCGCGCACGCGCCCTGGACGAGCAGCTCAAGGTCATCATGATCACCGGCCACGGCAACGTGCAGGGCGCGGTGGAAGCCATGAAGGCCGGCGCCAGCGACTACCTGACCAAGCCCGTGGCCCTGGCCGAGCTCAAGCTGGTGGTGGACAAGGTGCTGGAAGCGCGTCGCCAGGAACAACGGCTGTGCTTCTACCAGCAGCGGGAAGCCCAGGACTCCGGGCTCGCCGCACTGATCGGCAACTCCGAACCCATGCGCGCCATGAAGGAGATGGTGCGCCAGGTGCTGGCGGCCGAGGAGCGCATGGCCGGTGAAGACCTGCCCGTGGTGCTGATCGAGGGGGAAACCGGAACGGGCAAGGAACTGGTGGCCCGCGCGCTGCACTTCGACGGCTCGCGGAGCAAGGGCCCCTTCGTCGAATTCAACTGCGCCTCGATACCTTCGCATCTGCTCGAAGCCGAGCTGTTCGGCCATGAAAAGGGCGCCTTCACCGACGCCAAGGACCGTCGCGTCGGCCTGGTGGAAGCGGCGGACGGCGGCACGCTGTTCCTCGATGAAGTGGGCGAGATCGACCTGTTGCTCCAGGCCAAGCTGCTCAAGTTGCTGGAGGACCGCACCATTCGGCGCCTGGGCTCGGTGCGCGAACGCAAGGTCAACCTGCGCATCATCAGCGCCACCAACTGCAACCTCGAACAGATGGTGCAGGAGGGCAAGTTCCGTCGCGACCTGTTCTTCCGCCTGCGCATCATCACCATCAAGGTGCCGCCGTTGCGCGCCCGTGGGGATGACATGCTGACCCTCGCCGAGCACTTCGTCGTGCAGCACGGCAAGCGCTATGGCAAGCCGGGCCTGCGGTTCAGCCCCGAGGCCAGGGCCGTGCTCAAGGGCTACAGCTGGCCGGGCAATGTGCGCGAGCTGCGCAACATGCTGGAGCAGACCGTGCTGCTGGCGGCGGGCAGTGTGATCGGCCCGGAGCAACTGAGCATCTGCCGTGGGTTGCTGGCGGGGGCTGGCGTCACCGAGGACTCCAGCCAGGCCGTGGAGCGAGACGACCCGGGTTTCCAGGACGAGAACCTGAACCTGTCCGACGCCGAGCGCGAGCTGGTGGTGAAGGTGCTGGGCAAGACCGACTGGAACATCTCCAAGTCCGCCCGGATGTTGGGCCTGACCCGCGACATGCTGCGCTATCGCATCGACAAGCTGGGCCTTGAACGGCCTGACCGGCACCTCTGAAGCCGCACCGATGTTGGGGGAAACCCCCGGTCCGGGTGGGGAATTGGCGGGGCTGGTGAATCGCTGCTTCCGATCTAGACTCTAGGGATCGTCGGCCCCGGGCGGGCCGGCGCAGCCTTGGCTCGGATCGTGCAGAGCAGGAATCAGCGGCCAATCCGGCCGCCATCCGGTCTCCTGACAGGGGAGCAGCCACAGTGTCGAAGAAAGTACTGATCGTCGACGACGAAGAAATCCTCGCCGCCAATTTCAAGACCTACCTGGAGAGGCTGGGTTGCGAGGTGCAGACGGCTGCCGATGGCGCCACCGCCGTGCAGCGAGTGGCGAGCTTCAAGCCCGACCTGCTGGTGCTCGACTACCGTCTGCCGGACATGACCGGCTTCGAGGTCTTCGACGCCCTGCGCCCCCTGCACAGCTGCGAAGCGGTTCTGATGACCGCCCACCCCAGCATCGAAGTCTGCAACCGCGCCATCGAGCGCAGCATCGAGATCATCCTGCTCAAACCCTTCCCCCTGACGGAACTGGGCAGCGTGGTCCTGCACGGCCTGCCATCCGGCGCGCCAAAGGAGGAACAGTCGGTACCGGTGGAGCGACGCAACGGCGGCGAGGTGAGTTTCCCCCTGAAACTCTATGACGGCGCCTGGGTACTCTCCGACCGTCGCCGCCCCACGGCGAGCACCGAGCCGCCGCTGAAGCACGCCAAGAAGGGCGTGTAACTCCTCGGGATTGAACGAGCGCGGGCACTGGCCTGCGCGTTTGCTTTGCGAGGCAGAAAGCCGAAAACGACAAGCCCCCGAAAGTGATGCACTTCCGGGGGCTTCTTTTCTGGTGGAGACGAGGAGGATCGAACTCCCGACCTCGGCGATGCGAACGCCGCGCTCTCCCAGCTGAGCTACGTCCCCGGCCACTCAAGCGTAGTAGCTGCCCGGGGCCGGCGCCTCTCCAAACAGCGGTCACCCCTGCGGAACGATTGCCCCGCTTGCTGCAGAAGCGGGGCCCAGGCGATCAGCCCCGCTTGAACACCAGCGCCTTCAATCCCGCATCCGGATCGATGTCCTCGAACTCCGGCGGATTCTCCAGCCGCTCCACGAAGCGCAGCTCCGGTGCTTCCGCCGCCATCCCCTGAACGAGGAAGTCCGGCCCAATGCCCGGATCATTTACGCAGGCCAGCACCACCCCGTTCTCGGTCAGCAACTCCGGCAGGCGCCGCAGGATTTTCTGGTAGTCGCGGGTCAGCGCGAAGCTGCCTTTCTGGAAGGACGGCGGGTCGATGATCACCAGGTCATAGGGGCCGCTCTTCTTCACCTTGCCCCAGGACTTGAACAACTCGTGGCCGAGGAAACTCACCCGGCTGAGGTCATGGCCATTGAGCCGGTGATTGTCCCTCCCTCGGCTCAACGCCGAACTGGCCATGTCCAGGTTCACCACATGCTCGGCCCCACCCTCGATGGCCACCACGGAAAAGCCGCAGGTGTAGGCGAATAGATTGAGCACCCGCTTGCCCTGCGCATTGGCACGAACCCAGTCGCGGCCGTAGCGCATGTCGAGGAACAGACCGTTGTTCTGCTTCTTGCCCAGGTCCAGCTTGAAGCGCAGCCCGCCTTCGCTGACCACGCACTCATCGGTCATTTCGCCCCAGAGCAATTCCACGGTGCTTTCCAGCAGATAGCGATGCTGCAACAACAGACTCCGCGCCTCGCTGCGCTGCCAAACCGGCGACTCCACCAGCCGAGCCAGCATCGCCTTCAGCGCCACCAATTCCTCTTCCGCCACTTCGCGGAACAGCGATACCAGCACCACACCCTCCAGCCAGTCGACCGTCACCTGCTCCAGCCCCGGCCAACGCCGGCCTCGGCCATGGAACAGGCGGCGGATTTCATGCGGAGGGGATTCCAGGGCGGAAATGAGGTGTTGTTCCAGGGTGGAGAGCGCGTCGTGGTTCATGGTGGGTGGTTCGAGAAAAAGCGGGGGCGGGATTCTAACCTGAGCGCTCGGTTGGGACGCCGTACTCACCCGTGAAGCCATCGAATTAAGGGGGAGGGCGCCTATCGGCTCACTCCGCCTCGCGTGGTCGATTCGCCTTGGACTTGTCGACCGGTATGGCCAGCTCGGTCAGCGATCTGGAGATGGCATCCGCGTTGTCCAGTAGCGTTCCCAGCCGGTTTCGAATGCGCTCAGCGACCTCTTTCTGACCGCATGAGTCAGCCCAGTTGGCAAGCTCGACGATGGCGCAGGCGATTGCGGCCTGATTCTGGCTAATGCGATAGAGCGCGGTTTGGAGGTTGTTCCGGTCCGGCATCGCGACCACCTCGAGCGAGTGTCAGCGCAGGAAGGATAGTTCACCGAGTGGACTGGAGCGCTCAGCGTTCGGACGAGCTGAACAGGAAGGCAACCGATGGGTAAGAAAAGCAGATCAGCAACTGCCCACTGGGCCTCCGCACGGGGCTCCGGCCTGGTCCTGTCGGCTCGCCACGCTCCGGGTGCAACCCGGCCAGCGCTACTTCAGGCTGCTGGCAAGGAACTGCTTCAACCGCTCGCTCTCGGGGTGGTCGAACAGACGATCCGGCGGTCCCTCTTCCTCCACCAGCCCCTGGTGCAGGAACATCACGTGGCTGGAAACCTGCCGTGCAAACGCCATTTCGTGGGTGACGACCACCATGGTCCGCCCTTCTTCGGCAAGCTGCTGCATGACTTTCAGGACTTCGCCGACCAGCTCCGGGTCGAGTGCGGAGGTCGGTTCATCGAACAACATCACCTCCGGCTCCATCGCCAGGGCCCTGGCAATTGCAACGCGTTGCTGCTGACCGCCGGACAGTTGCGAGGGGTACTGGCCCTCGACCTTTTTAGGCAAACCGACCTTGGCCAGGTAGTTGCGGGCGCGCAGCGTCGCTTCATCCCGCTCGATGCCCAGCACATTCATCGGGCACTCGATGATGTTTTCCAGCACCGTCATATGGTTCCACAGGTTGAAGTGCTGGAAGACCATGGACAATCGCGTGCGTATTGCCTGCAACTGCCTGGGGTGGACAGCACAGAGTTCGCCCAGCGAATTCCTGCGGGTCAGCAACTCTTCGGCGTTGACGCTGATTCGCCCACTGCTGGGTTTCTCCAGGTAATTGATACAGCGCAGGAAGGTGCTCTTTCCGGAGCCGGACGAGCCAATGATGCTGATCACATCACCGGCCTTGGCCCTGAGCGAGATGCCCTTGAGTACTTCATGGCTGCCGTAGCTCTTGCAAATGTCTTCAACCAACAAACGGTACATGCTCACCTCTACGGAATCAGTGGGTTTTCGGTCGCTGGTAGGCCAGCCAATGCTCTTCCCCGCTCCGGAACATCCAGATCAGGAAGAAGGCGCTGCAGGCATAAAGCACGCCGGCAATGCTGAACGCGATGAAGGGCGCATAGGTTGCAGAGCTCACGTCCCGGGCGATTTTCAGCAGGTCGGGCACTGTGGCGGTAAAGGCTACCGAGGTGGAGTGCAGCATCAGAATCACCTCGTTGCTGAAGAACGGCAGGGCCCGACGCAACGCCGAGGGCAGGATGATCCGGCGGTAGAGGGTGAACTCGCTCATGCCGAATGCCCGCGCCGCCTCCACTTCGCCGTGGTGGGTACTCCTGATCGCGCCGGAGAATATTTCCGTCATGTAGGCACAGGTGTTGAGTACGAAAGCCAGCACTGTGCAGTTGAAGCCGTCGCGGAAAAACGCGCTCAGGAAGTCCTGAGTGCGAACGATATGCAGGCTGTATATCCCCGTGTAGAAGAACAGCAGCTGGATATACAGCGGCGTCCCCCTGAACACGTAGGTGTAGAACCACACCGGCCCACGGACGAAGGGGTTGCGGCTGACGCGTGCAACCGCCAGCGGGACGGCCAGCAGGAAACCGAGCACTACTGCGAGAATGAGCAGCCACAGGGTCATTGCCAGGCCGGAAAGATGCGCTCCGTCAGTCCAGAGATACGCCTTCCAGTATTCGTCGAGAATGCCAGTCATAGCAGTGCCCTTTTGACGCCGATCGAGTAGCGGCGCTCCAGCCACATCAATCCGCCATTGGACAGGCTGGTGATGGCGAGGTAGATGAGGCCGCCGACCAGGGTGAAGTAGAAGAACTGCATCGAGCCCTTGCCCGCATCCTGGGTGGCCTTCACCACGTCGCTCAGGCCGATGATCGAGACCAGGGCCGTCGACTTGACCAGCACCTGCCAGTTGTTGCCGATGCCGGGTAGCGCATGGCGAAGCATCTGTGGGAAGAGCACCCTGCGGAACGTCCTCCAACTGGACATGCCATACGCCGTCGCCGCCTCGATCTGGCCGGCGGGCACCGCCAGGAAGGCGCCCCGGAAGGTTTCGGCAAAGTACGCGCCATAAATGAATGTCAGCGTCACGGTGCCCGCGATGAAGGGATCGATGTCGATCTGCGTGAAGCCGAGTCCATCGGTGATTCGATTGAGCAGCATCTGCAGACTGAAGAACAGCAGCAGCATGATGACCAGATCGGGCACGCTGCGAATCAGCGTGGTATAGGCCGTGGCGAACGCTCGCAACGAGCGACTCTGGGATAGCTTTGCGCTGGCAGCTAGCAGGCCGAGCAGGACGGCTCCCAGAAGTGACGACAGTGCCAGCTCGATCGTGACCAGCGTGCCGGCCAGTATCTGAGGGGCAAATCCTTCCAGAAACATTTCACTCTCCTATTGTTCTTGTCAGGTCGAGGTGAAGGCGATACAGGGCGGCGCCCTGTATCAAGGGATTGGTCTCAACTCATTGCGCGCCGTAAATGTCGAAGTCGAAGTACTTCTTGTTGATGCGCGCATAGGTGCCATTGGCGAGGATGGTGGCCAGAGCCTTGTTCAGGTCCTCGCGCAATTCCACGTCCTCCTTGCGCAGGCCGATGCCGTCGCCGACACCGAAGAATTTGTCGTCCTGCAAGGTGGTTCCCGCAAACTCGAAGTCCTTGCCCGCCGGCTTGTCGAGGAAGCCATAGCTGGCCTGGATGGAGCCTTGCAGAGAGGCATCCAGGCGTCCCACGGTGAGGTCGGCGTACACCTGGTCCTGATTCTGGTAGGAAACGATTTCGACGCCCTTCGTCCCCCATTCCGCCTTGGCGTAAGCCTCCTGGCTGGAGCCCTGCTCCACGCCGACGCGCTTGCCGGCGAGCGATTCCGCGGTCGGAATCAGCGGGCTGCCCCGCCTGGCGACCAGGCGGGTGGGCGCGTTGGAAATCCTGTTGGTGAATGCGATGTGTTCCATCCGCTTGGGGGTGATCGTCATCGACGACGCGATGGCGTCTATCTTGCGCGCCAGTAGCGCCGGGATGATCCCGTCCCAGCTGCTCTCCACCCACAGGCACTTGGCATGCAGCTCGGCGCAGAGCGCTTCGGCGATGTCGATCCCGAAGCCGGCCAACTGACCGTTCGGGTTCTTGTACTCCAGCGGTGGGTAGGTGGGGTCGACGCCCAGGCGCAATACTTTGCCGGACCAGTCGGCCGCACCCGCGAAAGGAGACGCCGTCAGGAGCAGCAGCGACAGGGTAGCGATTGTCTTCTTCATTGTTTTCTTCCTCTCTCGTTGCACGGAGCCGGATCGCTTTCGCACCCGGCGTAACCCTGAAAAGCCGCCACTCAGCCCAGGAAGCGCTCGACCAGCTTCACCCAGTAGCTGGCGCCGATGGCCAGGCAGGCATCGTTGAAGTCGTACCCGGGGTTGTGCAGCAGGCAACTGCCATCACCCTGGCCATTGCCGATCACCAGGTAGCTGCCGGGGCACCGCTCCAGGAGAAAGGCGAAGTCCTCGCTTGCGGTGAACGGACGCAGGTCCTCGATGAGTCTGTCCTCCCCCAGCCAATCCCGCGCCACCTCGCGAGCAAACGCGGTCTGCTCCGAATGGTTGATCAGGACTGGATGGCAATGCTGATAGTCGATCTGCGCACTGGCGCCAAAGCTCGCGGCCTGCCCCTGTACCAGCTCAGTGATCCGGCGTTCGAGCAGCGCGCGCACGTCGGGCGTCAGCGCCCGCACGCTGAGGCACATTTCGGCGTAGGCGGGGATGACATTCGAGACGGTGCCGGAGCGAATGGAGCCAACGGTGACGATGGCGGTTTCCTGGGGATCAACGTTGCGCGACACGATGCTCTGCAACGCAATCACGATCGACGAGCAGACCACCACCGGATCGACCGCCTTGTGCGGTACTGCGCCGTGGCCGCCGGTGCCGATGATCCTGATCGACACCGTATCGGCAGACGCCATGAACGGGCCGCTGTAGAAGCCGAGATGACCCGCCGGGTAACCCGGCACGTTGTGCATGGCGAAGATGGCCTCGCAGGGGAAACGCTCGAACAGGCCGTCCTCGAGCATCTTGCGCGCCCCGCCCAGACCTTCCTCGGCGGGCTGGAAAATGAGGTGGAGCGTGCCCTTGAACGTGCCGGACTCCGCCAGGCACTTCGCCGCAGCCAGCAGCGTCGCGGTATGCCCATCATGACCGCAGGCGTGCATGACACCATCCACGCGGCTGGCATAAGGCAGACCGGTTTCCTCCTGGATCGGCAGCGCATCCATATCCGCACGCAGGCCGAGCGAACGGCCATCGCCATTCTTGAGCGTGCCGACCACCCCCGTCTTGCCGATGCCTCTGCTGACCTGGTATCCCCACGCCGTCAGGCACTCGGCAATGAGTTCACTCGTCGCGAATTCCTCGAAGCCCAACTCGGGATGGGCATGGATCCGGTGGCGCAACGCGACCATCTCCGGCTGCAGGTCCGCCACTACGGGCAGGATGTGGGAGGCACTCATTGCTCTTCTCCTCGGCAAGGCCAATCAGCCCTTCAGGGCTCTCCTGGCGAGTCCTGCAATGCTGTTCGAGGCCGATGATAGGGAGCAAAAAACGCCTCCGGGAGGCTCAGTTTGGCTATGATGACAACCAGCCGTTGTCACCCTGGTAAGCAGATGAAACTCCATCAATTGCAGGCCCTGATCGCCAGCGCCGAAACCGGGAGCATCCGCGCCGCCGCGCGCACGCTCGAAATCTCGCAGGCGGCCGTCACCAAGGCTCTACGCGAACTGGAAACCTCCCAGCAATTGCCCTTGTTCGTGAGGACGCCCACCGGCCTGCACTTCACCGAAGCTGGAAAGGTGCTGCTGACCCATGCGCGGCTCGTCATGAAGCAACTCGAACATGCGCAGATCGAACTCGATCATTTGCGGGGCAAAGCCAAGGGGCGGCTGTGCATCGGCGTGACACCGTGGGTTGCATTGACCTTTCTGCCTGAGGCTGTCCTGGCATTTCGGGAGCAGATGCCGGAGGTCCAGTTGGAGCTGTACGAGAGCCTGATGGCGGTCGCCCAGCCGCTGCTGCGCGATGGCAGCATGGACTTTGCCATCGGTCAGCTTCATCCCGCTCAAGCGACCCAGGAATTCAGTGGCGAACACCTGCTCGACTACGAGACATCGGTGCTGGTGCGCCATGGCCATGCCCGGCAGCAGTGCCGATCGATCCACGACCTGCTCGACCAGGACTGGGCCCTGAACTACGCGCCGGACGGACAGGAGGCGTTGATGCAGGACGTCTTCTGGAAACACGGTGCAAGAATCGACGAGAAGCGCATCGTTCGAGCCCACTCGATGGCAATCCTGCAGATGCTGGTGGAGCGGGCCGACATGTGTACCTGGGTCCCCACGATCATGAGCAGCACTCCGCTGTTTCTCGGCAGGGTGGCCCGCGTGCCGCTGACCGAGCAGTTCGAGCCCCGGAAGTTGAGCATCATCACACGTCGCAATGCCGCGCTGAGCAATCCCGCCCTCTGCTTCATCGACTGCCTGATGCGGACCATCCGCAGCCACGCCCGCTCGGCCAGGAAGGATGACCTGCAACTCTTCGAGACCTTGCGCATGCTGATCTGAGACCGGACCGATCACTTCGGCCACGACCGGCAGCGATCGGCCAAGGGCAGCTACTGGCGAGCGACCCAGCGTTGCCGGAGCGAGTCTGCAGTGGGCCGCTCGCCCATTGGAAAAGCCGACTTTAATTTTAGTAATGCCCTCAGGATCGGAATTCTCCTCGGCTATTCGCATCGGGAGAGCGGCCATGAAAAAACTGCATGTCGTAACGATCGTAGCGCTGGCGGCCATCGGCGGCTGCTTCGGCAACCCCGTAACCTATCGCGACCAACCACTGGTGGCGGACGTCCAGATGGGTATGAGCAAGCGGCAGGTCCTTGAAATCGGTGGTGAGCCTGCCATGACCGTGGCCCGCAAGGCGTACCCAGGCACCTGCTTTGAATACCTGTTCATCCACGAAGGCGAGCGTCAGCCGTATATGGTCAGCTTCAATGCCAGCGACAAGGTTGACCATAAGGACTTCCGAACCTGCGCCTTTTGGGATCAGCAGCAAGAAGATGACAAAGTGCCGTTTTATATGGACCCCGGTTACGGTGGCTATTGATCCTGGCGTTTTGACATCTGGGGGCTCCAATGACTGCCCGAAGGCCAGTCCTTCGACGTTGAAAACAGCCTCTGCGTTTTTCTGCGGATCACGTTCGCCGATGAGAGCGGAGCCAAGTCGCTTGAGCGATGGGTGAACTGCGCCCAGTTTTTCCCAGGCAATAAAAAAGCCGGCTTGTGGCCGGCTTTTCATGAGAGGTCGGGGCTTACTTTTGGTAGGCCGCAACCGCTTTAGTGATTTCTGCGCGGGCTTCGTCGGCGTTACCCCAGCCTTCTACTTTCACCCACTTGCCCTTTTCGAGGTCTTTGTAGTTCTCGAAAAAGTGCTTGATCTGCTCCAGCAGCAGGGCCGGCAGGTCGGTGTATTCCTTCACGTCCTTGTACAGGACGCTCAGCTTGTCGTGGGGAACGGCCAGCAGTTTGGCGTCGCCGCCGGCTTCGTCGGTCATGTGCAGAACGCCGACCGGACGGGCGCGGATTACGGCACCCGGAGCAACCGGGTAGGGGGTGACGACCAGCACGTCCAGGGGATCGCCGTCGTCAGCCAGGGTGTTCGGGATGTAGCCGTAGTTGGCCGGATAGAACATCGGGGTGGCCATGAAACGGTCGACGAACAGGCAGTCGCTGTCTTTGTCGATTTCGTATTTGATCGGCGCGTGGTTGGCCGGAATTTCGATCGCGACGTAGATGTCGTTCGGCAGGTCTTTGCCAGCCGGGATCTTGCTGTAGCTCATGGTCAACTCCCAGGAAGTGGGCCAAAAAAGTGGGCGCGATTATAGGCACATTCAAAGGCCGATGCCACGCCGTTCTGCTCATCCATTGGTCGCGTCGCGATAGTCCGGATGATTCTCCTGAAGCCGCTTCAGGCGGCCCAGCGGGTCCTGGCGATAGAACGCCTGGAGCTGGCGGTAGACAGCGGGGAAGGCCTGGTTCAGCAGGTCCGGCGCGGTGAAGAAGTATTCGCTGGTGACGGCGAAGAACTCCGCCGGGTCTTCCGCGGCGTAGGGATCGATGGGTGTTTCGGCCTCCGGGTCGCGGTCGAGCTGGGCATTGAGTGCGTCGTAGGCGCTTTTCATGGCCAGCGCCCAGTCCGATTGGCGCATGTCGCGGTGCAGCGGTGGCAGGCCATTGGGGCTGCCGCTGAGCATGTCGAGCTTGTGCGCCAGCTCGTGGATCACCAGGTTGTAGCCGTCCCAGCCGCCGCTGGCCGTGACGCCGGGCCAGGCGAGGATGACCGGACCGAACTGCCAGGATTCGCCGCTGCGCTCGTCGTCCCACTCATGCACCACGCCGCTGGCGTCACGGTTGCGCTGGGGGCTGACGAAGTCGTCGGGGTAAAGGACCAGTTCGTGGAAGCCCTGGTACCAGTTGAGGTCCGGCAGGTGCAACAGGGGCAGTTGCGCCTGGGCGGCCAGCAGCAGGCGGTCCTTGCTGGACAGCTCGACGCCGGGCAGGGCGGTCAGGTGCTTCTCATGCAGGAACAGCACGCAACGCTCACGCAGACGCTGTTCTTCGGCCTCGTCCAGGCCATCGAGTATCGGCAGGTGCCGACGCACGGCCGCCCACTCCTGCGGGTCGACCGGATTACGCGCGAGAATTCGCTGGCGGCGCCAGCGGCGGAAGGACCACATGGACCGATGTTCAGCTCGATTGCTCGGCACCCTTGCCGGCGTTGCGAAAGTGACGGCGAGCGAAGCTGATCACCATGGGCAGCATCGACACGCCGATGATGGCGATCACCATCAGCGACAGGTTCTGCTTGATGAAGGGCACGTTGCCGAAGAAGAAGCCGAGGGTCACCAGGCCGCCCACCCAGAGGATGGTGCCCAGCACGCTGAAGGCGAAGAAGCGCGGGTAGGGCATCCGGCCCATGCCGGCCACGAAGGGTGCGAAGGTCCGAATGATGGGCAGGAAGCGCGCCAGGGTCACGGTCTTGCCGCCGTGGACCTCGTAGAACTCGTGGGTTTGCTCGAGGTAGTCGCGGCGGAAGATCTTCGAATCCGGGTTGGTGAACAGGCGCTCGCCTGCCGTCCGCCCGATCAGGTAGTTGAGGCTGTCACCGCTGATGGCAGCGAGCATCAGCAGCCCGCCCAGCAGCAAGGGGTCCATGCCGCCCGTTGCGCAGACGGCGCCGGCGATGAAGAGCAGGGAGTCGCCGGGGAGGAACGGCGTCACCACCAGCCCCGTCTCGCAGAAGATGACCAGGAAGAGGATGCCGTAGACCCAGGCTCCGTAGTGGGTGACCAGGAAATTGAGGTATTGGTCCAGGTGCAGGATGAGGTCGATCGGGTTGAATTCCATGGGACGCCTTGTGGATGGCTGCGCCGGACGAGGGCAGTGATCGCCGCATTATAGGGGCAAGTTCCCTGGTGTCGGCGAGCCCCTGGCCGACTGGTGGGCGGCATGAAGCCTGCAACGGATGCCGAAGTTTCCCGGACCGGATGCGCCCTCATGCCCTTGCAGTTGCTGGAACATCCCGCCGTGAGCCTCGCCCAGGGGCACGGCCTGGACCTGCCCACCCAGGCGGCGCGCGCCCGCGCAACCTGGGTGGCCGGGCGCCAGGGGCGACCGCCGCTGATGTTGGTGGCCCTGCTCTGGGGACGTTCATGCACCAGCGTGGTGCGGATGCTGGAGCAATTCCTGGATGCCCTGTTCGCCGACTATGCCTGCACCCCCGAAGGTTGGAGCGAGACCCAGGCGGCGCGGCAGGTGCTGGCGGCGCTCAATCTGCAGCTTTATCGCCGGCGTCAGTCGGGGGAAAACGTCCCGGAGCTGAGCGCCGGATTGCTGCTGGTGCAGGACGGCGAGGTGCAGTTCCTCCAGGCTGGCTCTGTCGGCCTGGTGCACTTCCAGGGGGCGCGGATTCAGGGGCTGGTAGGCCGTGATAACCCCCTGGGCGGTCAGGCGGAGCTGGCGGTGATCCAGCACAGCCTGCCGCTGACGCCGAACCAGCTCCTGCTGCTGGCACCTCAGCCGTTGCTGGAAGTGGCTGACCTGAACGCTCTGGGTGAAGCCTGCGCCGACTTGCAGCCCGGCCAATTGGGCGGGCTGCTTGAGCCGCTGCTCTCAGCACCGGGTGCCGCCGCCCTGGTGTTGCCGGGTGAGCCCAATTGCCTGCCGCCCCCGGCTCCAGGCGTCCACTGCCCGAAGCTGGATGCCCCGGCTCCGGGCATGGAGGTGGATGGCTGGACCCTGCTCGCCCCATGCGACTACGGCCCGCCGGGTCGTCTGTTCCGTGCTGTGGAGGACGGACGTGAGGCGTTGCTCTGGCTGGCCGAAGCAGATGCCGACGAAGCCTTCTGGCAGCGCGAGTGGGTGTTGCGGCGCAGCCCGGTGGCGACCTTGCCCCAGGTGCTGTCACCGCGGCAGGGGCGTCAGCATGCCTACCAGCTTTTCACCTTGCCGCCGGCCGGTGCGCAGAGTCTGGCGAAGCTGCGGGAAGCGCACGGGTCGATGGATGCCGATGCCATCCTGGCGATCCTGGTGCAGTTGATCGAGGCGGTGCGCTCGTTGCAGCGGCGCGGGATGCAGGGCCTCTGGCTGAATCCCCGGCAGATTCTGTTGGACGAGCGGGGGCACCTGCTGTTGATGCCGGAATTCGCGGCCATCCTGCCTGGCGTCGCCCGGCAAGCCACTCCCGCTCAGGCAGTGCCCCTAGCGCCGGAGTTACGCCACGGCCGCGCCCTGGACGGCAGCGCCGATCAGTTCGCCCTGGCTGCGCTCGCCTATTGGCTGCTGGGTGGTGAGTGGCCGGAGGCGGCGCGCCCGGAGGGCGGCCAGGCCAGCCGCTATGTGCCCTTGGCGGGACGGGTCCCGAATCTGCCCGAAGGCTGGGATGGCGTGCTGGCGAAGGCACTGGCGCCGCAGCCGCGTGCGCGCTTCGAGGCACTGTCGGAGTTCCAGTTGGCCCTGGAGCGGCTATTGGGGCAAGCGCACCGGCAGAAGCCCGCTCCTCGGCATAAGAGAGCGTGGCATCTGGCTATGGTGTTGGCGCTGGGATTGCCCCTGTTGCTGGGGCTTTGGTTGGGGTTGAGCTAGAGCGGCGAGCCCGATCGGGTGGATCGGGCTGGCAGGCTGAACTCAGTCGCTGCTGATCGGCAGGATGTAGTTCTTGAATTCGGTGTCTTCGTGGAAGCCGATGGACTCGTACACCTTCTTCGCCACTTCGTTGCCGACGCTGGTGGACACGCGCATGCGCACGGCATTGGTTTCCCGCGCCATCTTCTTCGCAGTCTGCAGCAGGCGGTCGGCCACCAGTTGGCGGCGGGCATCTTCGGCGACGTAGATGTCGTTAAGGATCCAGACGCGCTTCAGGGCCAGGGAGGAGAAGCTCGGGTAGAGCTGGCAGAAACCCAGCAGGCGGTTTTCATCGTCGTCCGAAAGGGCGAGGTAGATCACCGATTCCTGGCGGCTCAGGCGCTTTTCGAGGAATTTCTTCGAGGACTCCGGGAACGGCAGTTCACCGTAGAACTCACGGTACTTCACGAACAGCGGCGTAAGCAGGTCCAGATGGTCCAGAGTGGCTTGGACGATGCGCATGATGGGCCTCGGCATTTTTGAGTGGGCATTTTTGGCGATGCAGATGCTGTGCCAGCAAACGCCAATGATGCTGCACCAGAAATTGTGGAAAACGCAATCCAAGCAAGCGTTTGAAAGGCTGCTCGTCTCGAGGCCGCCGAACGTGCGGCGGCCCCGGAACACGCGGGGTTCAGTGGTGGTCGTTGGCGAGCAGGAAGTTGCCGGCCAGGGCGCGGTCGGGCTCACCCGCTATGCTCGGTACCTCGGCCTCATCCTTCAGGTTGACCCCGGACAGCTGGCGACGGCAGGCCTCGCGCATCAGGTAGAGCAGGCGGTGCGCGGCCATGCCGTAGCTGAGGCCCTCCAGACGTACGTTGGAGATGCAGTTGCGGTACGCATCGGTGAGGCCCACCTTCGGCGCCCAGGTGAAGTACAGGCCGAGGCTGTCCGGCGAGCTGAGGCCGGGGCGCTCGCCGATGAGGATCACCACCATCTTCGCGCCGAGCAGCTCCGCCACTTCATCCGCCACCGCCACGCGGCCCTGCTGCACCAGCACCACCGGCGAGAGCGACCAGCCCTCGGCCAGGGCCTGCTCTTCCATGCGTTCTAGAAAGGGCACGCTGTGGCGCTGCACGGCCAGGGCGGAAAGGCCGTCGGCCACCACCACGGCGAGGTCGTAGCCGCCGGGATTGGCGCGGGCGTGTTCCTGCAGCTTTTCCCGCGAGGCCGCATCCAGGCGCCGGCCCAGGTCCGGGCGTTGCAGGTAGGTGTCGCGGTCTGTCGCGGCACTGTGCAGCAGCAGGGTTTCACGTCCCCGTTCGGCCAGCTTTGCGCTGAGGCCCTGGTGGTCGAAGGGCAGGTGCACCGCATCCCGCGCCTGGGCGTGGGCGTACTGGAAATTGAGTTGCGCATTGGTGGGCAGGCTGATGCCGGCGCGGCCCAGGGCGATACGCGCTGGCGTCAGGCGACGCAACTCCTGCCAGGGGTTGGCGGTGTGGCCGGAGGTGGGGCGTGGAGTTTTCATACATCTCTCCTCGGGGTCAGGCCAGTCGTGCGATGGCCTGACGGAAAGCGGGCGGCAGCTGGTCGCCGAGCATCACCCGGCCATCGCTCTGCACCAGGATGCCCATGCGTTCGAGCCAGGCCTCGAACTCCGGCGCCGGCTTCAGGCCCAGGCTCTGGCGGGCGTAAAGGGCGTCGTGGAACGAGGTGGTCTGGTAGTTGAGCATCACGTCGTCGGAGCCGGGGATACCCATGATGAAGTTGATGCCCGCGACCCCCAGCAGGGTCAGCAGGGTGTCCATGTCGTCCTGATCGGCTTCGGCATGGTTGGTGTAGCAGATGTCGCAGCCCATGGGCACGCCCAGCAGCTTGGCGCAGAAGTGATCCTCCAGCCCCGCGCGGATGATCTGCTTGCCGTTGTAGAGGTACTCCGGGCCGATGAAGCCCACCACCGTATTCACCAGGAACGGGTTGAAGTGGCGCGCCACGGCGTAGGCGCGGGTCTCACACGTCTGCTGGTCGACACCGTGGTGGGCGTTGGCCGAGAGGGCGCTGCCCTGGCCGGTCTCGAAGTACATCAGGTTGTTGCCCAGGGTGCCGCGCTTCTGTGACAGCCCCGCCTCGTAGCCTTCCTGGAGGATCTTCAGGCTCACCCCGAAGCTGGCATTGGCCGCCTCGGTGCCGGCAATGGACTGGAACACCAGGTCCAGCGGTACGCCGCGTTCGATGGCGGCGATGGAGGTGGTGACGTGGGTCAGCACGCAGGCCTGGGTGGGGATTTCGTAACGCTGGATGATGGCGTCGAGCATCTCCAGCATGGCGCAGATCGAGGAAATGCTGTCGGTGGCCGGGTTGATGCCGAGCATGGCGTCGCCGTTGCCGTAGAGCAGGCCGTCGAGGATGCTCGCGGCGATCCCGGCGGGTTCGTCCGTGGGGTGGTTGGGTTGCAGCCGGGTGGAGAGCCGGCCGCGCAGGCCCATGGTGTTGCGGAAGCGGGTGACCACACGGATCTTCTGCGCCACCAGCACCAGGTCCTGCACCCGCATGATCTTCGACACGGCGGCGGCCATCTCCGGCGTCAGGCCTTTCGCCAGGGCCCGCAGGCCGGCTTCGTCGGCATGCTCGCTGAGCAGCCAGTCGCGGAAGCCGCCAACGGTGAGATGGCTCACCGGCGCGAAGGCGGCGCGGTCGTGGCTGTCGATGATCAGGCGGGTGACTTCGTCCTCCTCGTAGGGGATCAGTGCCTCGTCGAGGAAGTGCTTCAGCGGGATCTCCGCCAGGGCCATCTGTGCGGCCACGCGCTCGCCATCGCTTGCGGCGGCAACGCCGGCCAGGTAGTCGCCGGAACGAGCCGGGCTGGCCTTGGCCATGACGTCCTTGAGGCTGTCGAAGCGCCAGGTCTCGCCCCCGACGCTATGGGAAAAACTGCTCACTCGAAGCTCTCCTTGGTGAGGCGCCCCGGTCCGCGTGCGGTGGGGCGCAACGGAATCAGGCGCGGTTCAGCAGGGCATCGGCCGGTGCGCTGGCGCGATGGTGGGCGGTGAACTGGAAGTAGATGTAACCCGCTGCCATGAAGCCAAGGAAGATGAATCCGATCAAGGTGTTGAACCAGGCCATCGCCAGCAGGCAGACCACGGCCAGCACCAGGGCGATGGCCGGCACCACCGGATAGCCCGGCGCGCGGAAGGTGCGCTCCAGGTTCGGCTCGCTGGCGCGCAGCTTGAACAGGCTGAGCATGCTGATGATGTACATGACGATGGCGCCGAACACGCTCATGGTGATCATCGCGGCGGTCAGGGTCATGCCTTGCAGGTTCACCATGCCGTCGCTGTAGATGGCGGCGATGCCCACCACGCCGCCGGCGATGATGGCGCGGTGCGGCGTCTGGAAGCGCGACAGCTTGGCCAGGCCGCGAGGCAGGTAGCCGGCGCGGGCCAGGGCGAAGAACTGCCGCGAGTAACCGAGGATGATGCCGTGGAAGCTGGCCACCAGGCCGAACAGGCCGATCCACACCAGCATGTGCATCCAGGTGGAGTCATTGCCCACCACGGCCTTCATGGCCTGGGGCAGCGGGTCATTGATGTTCGACAGCGTGCGCCAGTCGCCCACGCCACCGGCCATCACCATCACGCCGATGGCGAGGAACACCAGGGTCAGGATGCCGGCGATATAGGCACGTGGGATGGTGCGTTTCGGGTCCTTGGCTTCTTCGGCGGCCATGGCCGCGCCTTCGATGGCGAGGAAGAACCAGATGGCGAAGGGGATGGCGGCGAAGATGCCGGAGATGGCCTGGCCGCTGAACTCATTGCTGCCGGCCCAGCCGTTGAGCACGAAGTTGGAGAAGCTGAAGCCCGGCGCCACCACGCCCATGAACACCAGCAGCTCGGCCACGGCGAGCACGGTGACCACCAGCTCGAAGGTGGCGGCGATGCTGACGCCGAGAATGTTCAGCGTCATGAAGACGATGTACGCACCCACCGCCGCGTGCTTCGGATCCAGTTCCGGATACTGCACGTTGAGGTAGGCGCCGATGGCCATGGCGATGGCCGGCGGCGCAAAGACGAATTCGATCAGGGTGGCGATGCCGGCGATGAGTCCGCCCTTCTCGCCGAAGGCGCGGCGGCTGTACGCGAAGGGGCCGCCAGCGTGGGGGATGGCGGTGGTCAGTTCGGTGAAGCTGAAGATGAAGCAGGTGTACATGGTCGCCACCAGCAGCGCGGTGACCAGGAAACCGAGGGTGCCGGCGGTGCCCCAGCCGTAACTCCAGCCGAAGTACTCACCGGAGATCACGAGACCGACGGCGATGCCCCAGAGATGCAAGGTGCCGAGCGTGGGTTTTAGTTGTGTTGTGCTCATCGGGACTCCTCTGCCCTTGGGGGCTTTGTCGTTGGGTGACCGGAGCTCGATCTTATCCAGCGACCCCGCCCAGGACTTGACCGTGGAGGACGCTGTTCGGCACCTGCGGTCAAGTTGCACGGCACTGTTACCCATCGCCCCAACTGCCTGTGCCCCGACTCGGGGCGAGGGGCGTCCGAGATGCTCGCAAATGGCCCGTGAATGAGCCCTTTGGCGGCCGCTGAGGTACGGTCCACGGGCGTCCGCGCGAGGGCATGGGTTTTGCTTGAATGAGTGATCAAAAAAAGACGTGGTAGTCCGTGATGAGCCAGCCCCTGTTTTCCAGTGTCAGCCTGCAGGCGCCCATGGCGAGCAATGTCGGCGTGCTGTCGGCCGCCGCCAGCGGCCTTGATCGCTTCATCACGGATCAGGGCGGTGATCTGGACCTGGTTTTCGGTCGTTCCGGCATCGACCCGGAGCAATTGCTCCATCCCACCCTGAGCCTGGCCCTGCCCAACTACTGCCAGGTGTTGGAAGAGGCTGCGCGGCAATCCGGCTGTGACAACTTCGGCCTGCGCTATGGCCAGCAATTCCAGCCACGGGCCTTGGGCTTGCTGGGCTATGTCGGGCTCTGCTCGGACACCCTGGAGGCGGCGCTGAAGAACTTCGCCGCGGCCTTTCCCTATCACCAGCACAGCACCCTGATCCGCCTGGTGGATTGCGGTGAGTGCTACCGCTTCGACTATCAGGTCCGCCACGGCGCCATCCTGGATCGCCGGCAGGATGCCGAGCTGACCATGGGCATGGCCCTGAACCTGATGCGTCACGTACTGGGCCGCGACTGGACGCCGCGTGCCGTGGCCTTCGAGCATGAGCGCCCGGAAAGCTGGCAGGAGCACAGCCAGGTGTTCGGTGCGCCGGTGCAGTTCGGGCGGTCCTGCAACTTCCTGCTTGTACCCAAGGGGGATGTGCAGGGCAAATCGATGCCCGAGCGTGATCCCAACCTGCTGTTCCTCGTTCAGGACGTGATCCGTCGCCTGGGCGAGCAGGATGTTCGACCGAGCCTGCTGGAAGAAGCGGGGACTCGAATTCGCCTGGTTCTGGCCGAGGGCGAACCCTGTCTGGAACTGATCGCCGAATCCCTCGAACTCACCCCGGCGGGTCTGCAACGGCGCCTGCGCGAGGAGGGGCTGAGCTTCAGCCAACTGGTGGAACAGACCCGCCGTGAGCTGGCGCTTCATTACCTGCGCCAGCGTCAGCGACCCATTTCCGAGCTGGCGCCCTTGCTGGGCTATTCCGAGACCAGCGCCTTTTCCCGCGCCTTCCGCCGCTGGTTCGGCGTGAGCCCCCGGCAGTGGCGGGGCGACGAGCGCTGATCTGATGTTGTCGTAGGTTGGTGCCGAGCGCAGCGAGGCCCAACGATGCGGGAGTCCGGCATTGCCATGTTGGGCTTCGTTCCTAAGCCCAACCTACGGAAATGAAAAAACGCGGCCGAAGCCGCGTTTTTTCATTGCGTGCCGGGGATCAGAAGAAGCCCAGCGGGTTGATGTCGTAGCTGACCAGCAGGTTTTTGGTCTGCTGGTAGTGGTCGAGCATCATCTTGTGGGTTTCGCGGCCGACGCCGGACTTCTTGTAGCCGCCGAAGGCGGCGTGGGCCGGGTACAGGTGGTAGCAGTTGGTCCACACGCGGCCGGCCTTGATGCCGCGGCCCATGCGGTAGGCGCGGTTGATGTCGCGGGTCCACAGGCCGGCGCCGAGGCCGAACTCGGTGTCGTTGGCGATCGCCAGGGCTTCGGCTTCGTCCTTGAAGGTGGTGACGCCCACCACCGGGCCGAAGATTTCTTCCTGGAACACGCGCATCTTGTTGTGGCCCTTCAGCAGGGTCGGCTGGATGTAGTAGCCGGTCGCCAGGCTGCCCTCCAGCTTCTCCACGGCGCCGCCGGTGAGCACTTCCGCGCCTTCCTGCTGGGCGATGTCGAGGTAGGACAGGATCTTCTCGAACTGCTGCTGCGAAGCCTGGGCGCCGACCATGGTCTCGGTGTCCAGCGGGTCGCCGCGCTTGATGGCCTTGACCTTCTTCATCACCTCGGCCATGAACGCCGGGTAGATGGATTCCTGCACCAGCGCGCGGGACGGGCAGGTGCACACTTCGCCCTGGTTGAAGAACGCCAGCACCAGGCCTTCGGCGGCCTTCTCGATGAAGGCCGGCTCGGCCTGCATGATGTCTTCGAAGTAGATGTTCGGGCTCTTGCCGCCCAGCTCGACGGTGGAGGGGATGATGTTCTCCGCCGCGCACTTGAGGATGTGCGAGCCCACCGGGGTGGAGCCGGTGAAGGCGATCTTGGCGATGCGCTTGCTGGTGGCCAGCGCTTCGCCGGCCTCCTTGCCGAAGCCTTGCACCACGTTGAGCACACCGGCCGGCAGCAGGTCGCCGATCAGCTCCATCAGCACGGCGATGCCCAGCGGGGTCTGCTCGGCGGGTTTGAGCACGATGCAGTTGCCGGCGGCCAGGGCCGGGGCCAGCTTCCAGGCGGCCATCAGCAGCGGGAAGTTCCACGGGATGATCTGCCCGACCACGCCCAGCGGCTCATGGATGTGGTAGGCGACGGTGTTCTCGTTGATCTCGGCGGCGCCGCCTTCCTGGGCGCGGATGCAGCCGGCGAAGTAGCGGAAGTGGTCGGCGGCCAGGGGGATGTCGGCGTTCAGGGTTTCGCGCACGGCCTTGCCGTTGTCCCAGGTCTCGGTGACGGCGAGCACTTCCAGGTTCTGTTCGATGCGGTCGGCGATCTTCAGCAGAATGTTCGCGCGGTCCTGCACCGAGGTACGGCCCCAGGCATCGGCGGCGGCATGGGCGGCGTCCAGCGCCTTCTCGACGTCTTCGGCGGTGGAGCGGGGGAATTCGGCGATCGGCTGGCCATTCACCGGAGAGGTGTTGGTGAAGTACTGGCCTTTGACCGGGGCGACGAACTCGCCGCCGATGTAGTTGCCGTAGCGGGACTTGAAGGAAACGACAGCGCCGGGAGTACCGGGTTGGGCGTAACGCATGGTGTTTCTCCTGTCTCTTGTTCTGTTTGGGAGAACGCTGGTTGGCGTTTGTCCTCTTGAGAGCAAGGCCTGGGCCAGAGTGCTGAAAGTGCCGTGCTAGAGGGCTTTCTTACACGTCGCTCCGATCCTCTCCAGAACCCTTGTGACAGGTGTGGCACAGCGGCAGGTGACACTTTGTCACGCATCTGGCACAGCGGATGACCAGCAGGTCAGTCGGCCATTGCAATGGGCTCCACGCTGGAGGATGCTGCGTCGACGCGGGTGCCGTTCCACGGCCAGGGCTGCCTCCCCGGAAGCCCGCACTGGAGAACAACAACAATGCAGAATCCTCTCAGCCGTCACGCCCAACAGGTGATGACCCTGGCACAGGGGAAGGCGCAGGCCAGCGGTCCGGCCGCCGACCCTTCGATCGCTCGCTCCTGGCTTCGCTGCCTGGAGGACTATCATCTGGACCCGGCCCAGCCGATGGCGCCGACGGTGCTTGAGCACGGACGCATGCTCGAATGCCGCGAGCGCATGCGCCAGGTGCTGGAAGTCGCCAATGGTGAGATGAACAACCTGTATCGCCAGCTCTCCGGCGCGGGCCACGCGGTGCTCCTCACCGATTCCCGTGGCGTCATCCTCAACTGCGTCACCGCCAGCGCCGAGCGGCCCACCTTCGAGCGCGCCGGGCTCTGGCTGGGCGCCGATTGGAGCGAGGCCAGCGAAGGCACCAATGGCATCGGCACCTGCGTGGTGGAACGCCAGGCGCTGACCATCCACCAGGACGAACACTTCCGCAGCCGCCACACCGGCCTCACCTGTTCCGCCAGCCCCGTGTTCGATCCCCAGGGCGACCTGATGGCTGTGCTGGATGTATCATCCGCGCGGCACGACGTGTCGCGCCAGAGCCAGTTCCACACCATGGCGCTGGTGAACCTCTCGGCGAAGATGATCGAGAGCTGCTTCTTCCTGCGCCGCTTCGAGGGCGAATGGCTGCTGCGTTTCCACCTGCAGGCCGAATACGTCGGCCTGTTCAGCGAAGGGCTGCTGGCCTTCGACGGGGAAGGGCGCATCAGTGCGGTGAACCAGAGCGCCATCAACCTGCTGGGTTGCCCCCGCGAGCACCTGATCGGGCAGCCGGTGGAAACGTTCTTCGATTGCCGCCTGGACGATCTGCTGGGCCGTGCAACACCGCAGCCCGTCACCAGCTGGCCGCTGCGCACTCGCAATGGCCGCTCCCTGTTCGCTGCCCTGCGCGGACAGCCCCGCAGCATCCCTCAACCCATTCCGCTGGCGACACCGAACGTGGCGCGGCCGAGCATCTGCCTGGGCGACCTCGCCCTGCAGAACGACTTCCGCCGCGCGCTGCGGGTCTACGAGCGCGATGTGCCGCTGCTGATCAACGGCGAAACCGGCTCCGGCAAGGAAGCCTTTGCCCGCGCCCTGCACCAGGCCAGCTCCCGCGCCGAGCGGCCCTTCATCGCGCTGAACTGCGCGGCCATTCCGGAAACCCTGATCGAGAGCGAGCTGTTCGGCTATCGCGGCGGCAGCTTCACCGGCGCACGCAAGGAAGGCATGCGCGGCAAGCTGCAACAGGCCGATGGCGGCACGCTGTTCCTCGACGAAATCGGCGACATGCCCCTGGCCCTGCAGACCCGTCTGCTGCGGGTGCTGGAAGAGCGCCAGGTGGTGCCCATTGGTGGCGAGCCGCAATCGGTGGACGTGCGCATCATCAGCGCCACCCACCGCGAGCTGGAGGAGCGGGTCCGCGAAGGGAGCTTCCGCGAGGACCTGTTCTATCGCCTCAACGGCCTGATCCTCGACCTGCCACCCCTGCGTGAACGCAGCGACAAGCCGGAACTGCTGCAATACCTGCTGGAAGATGAAGCGCGCGGCATGCGCATCTGCCTCGCCGACGACGCCCGCCAGGCGCTGCTGGACTACCACTGGCCCGGCAACGTACGGCAACTGCGCACTGTGCTGCGGACCCTGACGGCGCTGTGCGAAGACGGTTTCATTCGACTCGGTGACCTGCCTCGGGACGTGCTGCGTGCGGTGCCTGAACCCACCGTTCCCGAACCGGTGGCCAGCCCGCTGGATGATGCCGAGCGCACCGCCCTGCTGAGCGCACTGGATAGCCAGCGCTGGCACATGACCCGCACCGCCGAGCAGCTGGGCATCAGCCGCAATACCCTCTATCGCAAGCTGCGCAAGCACGCCATCGCGACGCGCGGGTAGTCCGCACGCGGTTTGTTCTTATTGTGGGGGCGAATGTATTCGCCCCCACAGGTTCGTCGCCCTGACAAACAGAAAAGCCCGGCAGCCGGCACCCAGCCGTGGCTACACTTTTCTCTACCTTGCACGGCCCTCCAAGGCAGGTCGTCTGCTGCTGCAGGCTCATCGCTCGATTGCCTTGATCGAGGCGTATTGGCGCAGCCGGGTAGTGCTGCATCGAGGGGGTGAGCCCATGGTTCTCACGCGCAGACATCCGCTCCACGGCATCCGCTTGGCCCTGGTGCTCACCACGGTGTGCTGCGTAGGCGGTTGCGGCACATTGGGGCCGGCCTCGGTGCAACGCGACCGCACGGAATACGGCGATGTGCTCGCCTCCACCTGGAAGGAGCAGACGCTGCTCAACATCGTCAAGCTGCGCTACGGCGATGCGCCGGTGTACCTGGATGTTTCGTCCGTCATCAGCTCCAGCGCGCTCGAAAGCCAAGTGAGTCTCGGCAGCAGTTGGTTCTCGGGGTTTCCCAGCGATGGCGACAGCCAGACCGTTCTCGCCACCGGCCGCTACACCGATCGCCCGACCATCAGCTACACGCCGCTTTCCGGGGAACGCTTCTCGCGCTATCTGCTGTGCCCGCTTTCGCCGGGCGCGGTGTTTTCCCTGATCCAGGCGGGCTACCCGGTCGACCGCGTGCTGCAACTGACCACGCGCGCCATCAACGGGGTCTACAACCGCTCCACATCCCCGACGCGGATACGCTCTGCCGATCCGCGTTTCTATCAGCTGCTCGATACCTTGCGGCGGATCCAGCGGTCCGAGGCGCTCGGGATGCGCATCAGCCCGCGCGGGGACGATGACAATTCACTGATGATCATTTCCCGTGGCGTCCCGGCAAGCGTCGCCAAGGATAGCCACGCCGTGCGTGAAATCCTCCAGCTCAAACCCGACGCCAGCGAGCTGACATTGACCTTCGGCATGGTGCCGAGGAGCGATACCGAGGTCGCCGTGCTCACGCGCTCCATGTCGGAAATTTTTGCGGAAATAGCCGCGACCATCGAGGCGCCTCCCGAGCACGTGGCGCAAGGGCGTGCCAACCCGATGCCTGCGCTTCCCGAGGCGACCAGCCCCTGGGACCAGCCGCTGGTACGCATCCGGTCCAGCACGGAGCGGCCCGCCGATGCCTATGCCACGGTTCGCTACCGTGACCACTGGTTCTGGATCGACGACCGGGACATGCGCTCCAAGTCGGAATTCCTGTTCATTCTCGTGCTGTTCTCCCTGGCCGAAACGGGCGTTGCACCCCAGGCGCCGGTGATCACCGTGCCCGCCAACTGACAGCGTCCGCGGATCCCGGTGCAGGCACCAAAAAGCCCGGTCCCTTTGCAGGACCGGGCTTTTTTACAAGAGGTGCGGGCCTTCTTGCCCGCCGGTACCAGGTGTCCATCGGAAAATTCCTTCCAGCGTCGGCCGGTCTCCCAACACGACGAAACGCCTTTTCCGGCGAATTTTCCGAACCGTTCTGATAGCTGGGCCGGGTGGGCAGACGGCAATCTCCTGTGTTCGGTGTTAACGCAGGGAGGCCCACCCGTATGCTCGATGAAGCACGGATATTCTTCGACCACAGCCGCCACAAGCTCCGCGTCCGCAACCTCGACGCGCCGCTCGACGTGCTCGCCTTCCACGGCAACGAAGCCCTCAGCCGGACTTTTTGCTACCGCGTGGAGTTCACCTCCACCGAGCGCGACCTCCCCGCCGAGCGCCTGCTCGGCCAGGACGCCCGCTTCAGCCTCTTCCCGCCGCCCACGCCGGTGCCCTTCGCCGGCATGAGCGTGCCGCCGGCCAAACCGCTGCGCACCCTGCATGGCGTGATCACCGGCTTTCGCCGCCTCTCCGGCTCCGCTGACGAAGCCCGCTACGAAATCACCCTGCGGCCGCGCTTCGCGCTGCTGGGCCTTGGCCGGCAATACCGCATCTATCAGCACCAATCGGTGCCGGAGATCGTCGAAAGCATTCTGCGCAGCCGGCATGAATTCGAAGGGCAGGGCTTCTTCTTCGACCTCAAGCGCGAATACCCCAAGCGCGAACAGGTGATGCAATACGGCGAAAGCGACCTGAAATTCATCAATCGCCTGCTGGCCGAGGTCGGCATCTGGTACCGCTTCACCGCCGACGAGCGCCTGAACATCGAGGTCGTCGAATTCCACGACGACCAGCGCAACTACCAGTTCGACGTCAGTCTGCCGTACCGCCCGCAGTCCGGCACCAGCAGCAGCGGACAGGACGCCGTGTGGCAACTGCAATCCCGCCACGGCGTGGTGGAACAGCACATCCACATCCGCGCCTATGACCCGCGTGATGTCGATGCCTACCTCGACGGCGACGTCGACCAGACCCGTGGCGCCCCCACCACCTACGGCGAGGCCTACCACTACGCCGAGCCCTACACCGCGCTGGGCGATGCCCTCGACCAGGACGAAGACCTGCAGAGCGAGTCCGGCTACTTCTATGCCCGCCTGCGCCACGAACGCTACCTCAACCGGCAGACCCGCCTCGAGGGCTTCACCAGCAGCGCGGCCCTGGCGCCCGGGCAGGTGCTGAAAATCGACGGCGGCGCGCCCGCGGCCTACGCCCCCGGCGCCGTCATCACCCGCCTGATCACCACGGCCGCCCGCGACTGCAGCTTCGAGGCGCGCTTCAACGCCATCCCCTACGCCGAGCACATCTGCTTCCGCCCGCCGCTGGGGAAAAAACCGGTGATCGCCGGCACCATTCCCGCCCGTGTCACCAGCCGGCAGGACGGCGACCTCTACAGCCACCTCGATCTCGAAGGACGCTACAAGGTCAACTTCCTCTTCGACCGCGACGCCTGGCCCGCCGGGCAGGAAAGCCTGTGGCTGCGCCTGGCGCGCCCCTACGCCGGCGACACCCACGGCCTGCACCTGCCGCTGATCCAGGGCACCGAAGTGGCGGTGGCCTTCGAGCAGGGCGACCCGGACAAGCCCTACATCGCCTTCGCCCTGCACGACAGTCGCCACCCCGACCCCGTCACCCTGCGCAACTACACCCGCAACGTCCTGCGCACCCCGGCCAACAACAAACTGCGCCTGGAAGACCGGCGCGGCCAGGAACACATCAAGCTCAGCACCGAGCACAGCGGCAAGAGCCAGCTCAACCTCGGCCATCTGGTGGATGGCCAGCGGCCCCACCCCAACCGTCGTGGCGCAGGTTTCGAACTGCGCACCGATGGCCATGGCGCCATTCGGGCGGGCAAGGGGGTGTTCATCAGTGCGGATGAACAGCCGCGTGCGCAAGGCCAGGTCCTGGCCATGCAGGAAGCTGTCTCTCGCCTGCAACTGGCCGGTGAGGAGATGCAGAAGCTTTCCGCCGATGCCGAAGCCGCCAAAGCCGACGCCGCTGACGTGCAAGCACAACTGGCCCTGCTCAGAGAGCAACTTGATCAGTTGAAAGGCGCTGTGGCGTTGCTCAGCGCCCCGCAGGGAATCGCCCTGACCAGTGGCAACCATCTGCAACTGGCCGCCCAACGCAACCTGATGGTCAATGCCGGTCAGCAGGCGGATATCAGCGTGATGAAGCGCCTGTTCATCGGGGTGGGAAAAGGCTTGAGCCTGTTCGTACGCAAGTTGGGGATGAAACTCGTCGCCAACCAGGGCCCCATCAGTGTGCAGGCACAGAACGACCAGCTGGAGCTGATTGCCCGTCTCGGGCTGAGCATTACCAGCACGGAAGACGAAATCCGCATCACCGCCAGGAAGAAGATCACCCTCAACGCCGGCGGTAGCTACATCAGCCTCGATCCGTCTTGCATCGAATCCGGGACCCAGGGCGACTACCTGATCAAGTCGGCTCACTTCGACCACCAGGGCCCCGCCACGCAGTCACTGCCTTTGCCGGAACTGCCCCAACTCGGTGAATACCAGCGCAGCCATCAACGCCTCACAGATTTCTCGGGCTAAGTCGAAGGGTGCCAAGCAGGGAAGAGCACTGCCCCCACAACACGGACAGGAGAGTGACGATTGTTCTTTTCCAACCTCTATGAAGCGATGAAGGACGGATACCGGCGCTGGCGGGATGGACCGCCAGTGCCACCGACGCCGCAACCCCGCGTAGCGCCGCCGACTGCTTCACCGTCTCCAGTGATCCCCACGCCAGCTCCGGTGCCCGTGCCTTTGCCGTCGGGTGACCTGCCGGCGGTAAAGAACTGGAGCCATCCGTTTGGCGATACGTCGTCCGTCTTCCAGCAGTTGACCACCCTGGCCAAGGCCCAGGCGGGCTACTTTCCGCTGGGCCGCAATGGTCTGTGGCATGGCGGCGTGCATTTCGACTCCGGCACGGCGGGTACGGTGGGTCCTGAAGGTCAGGGCTACGTGCGTTGCCTGGCCGATGGGGAGGTGATCGCCTACCGCATCCCCGAGCAAACGCCCAAGACCATGTTCTTCCCGGCTCCGGGCGTCACCGTAGAGGCCCCCTTTGCCTCGGGCTTCGTGCTGGTCCGCCATCGCCTGGAGGCTCCCAGGATCGAGGGCAAGGCCGACACGCCACCCAGCCTGATCTTCTACAGCCTGTACATGCACCTTGCCGATTGGGCGAGCTACCGGGCTGATACCGGTAAAGCGCGCCCTGCCTTCTGGCCGGAATCGAGCCAGCGTCGGGTCAAGATGACGGTCAAAGACTCGCGCCCTGGACACCCCGAAGAACGTGGTTTGAATCTTCGGCACTCGCCTTCCAGGGGCAAGGTCATTGGCTTCCTGCCGAAAGGCGCGGCTGTCACCGTCAGTGGCGAAGGGGACTATCGGAAGGTTGAAGGCATCAAAGGGCCAGTGGAGTTGCAAAATCCGGACGGGACGCTGCGCGGATATGTCGGCTTCAGTGCCCTGAAAGACATGGGGGGCGGAGTCTATCGGGTCAACACGAGCAAGGATCCTCTCACGGTGCGCCCTGTACCCAATAAGTCAGAGAGCGGAATTTTCAAGCTACCCATAGGTAGCGAGATCACGATCAGCGGCGAGGGCGAGTTCCGAAAGCTGGAGAGCGTCGTTCAGTACGCGCACTTCGCCTCGCTAGAGAGCGAACGCGAACCGCAGCGTGGAAAAGTTGTGGTGCTGGAAAAGCCATTCCCGATCAAGGCCGGTAACTTGATCGGCCATCTGGGTCCCTACCAGGACAGCAAAGAGGAAACGCCCCAAGAGAAACTGCATTTGGAAGTATTCGCCTGCGACGACGTGGAGGCGTTCTTCACGCAAAGCCGTAGATGGGCGGATCTGATGCCTGAGAAAGACAAGACTTGGCTGAAGTTGGAGAAGGGAACGCAGGTCGTCGTTCATCAGGCAAGTTACAGCAAGACAACCCCGCCAAGATCTGCCCACCCCCATGTACTGAGTGGTGCCCCGCTACTGATCCCACGCGCCCTGCTGGATGGCCTGTCGGCTGATAGCAAGATCACCGTAGCCGCTAGCGAATCCACCAAGGCCAGGAACTGGTATCGACTGGATAACCTGTTGCTCGATGCGAATGGCAAGAACATCCCGATCGGGTGGGTGTGCGATGAAGTTGGCGTAACGCCTTGGGTTAATCCATGGGCGTGGGACGGTTATGAGGTCATCTACAACAATGACCCGCCACAGAACGCGCTTGCCCATTTCCTGCTCAATCTGGGCAATTACTTTGACGAGAAAGAGCGGGAACAGTGGAAGCCACTGGCTGACGCATCGGACAGAGGGCCAGTTAGGCAAAGATTGCTCGACATCATCGATGCCAATGCTGATGGAACGATCACGGCGGACGAAGTGCAAAAGGCTCTCAGTATTCCCGCTTACGCCCAGTCCATTTCTCAGTTGGTGATTCATTACGAAAGTGAGTGGTATTACCAACAACGGAAGTGGGATGCCTTGGACAAAATTCTGGGGCACTCCGGCTCGACGCCTATTTTGAATTGGGCGGCGGAGAAAGAGCGGATAAAGGAATTGAGTTGGTGGGGAGAAGTTTCCGCATTGGGTGGCCTTCCAGACAGGGGGGGTGCTTATCAATTTAACCCTATTGCCATACTTTCAAAGATGAATGGGTGCCGTTCAGAGGAGTGCATAGTTAAAACGTATGAAATGCAAGTGCTTGGCGGGAAAGTTGTGATTTCGGAGGAGTCTTTCAAATACATTTTAGAAGCTGAAGGGTATGGAGATTGTCCGTATGTGCCTGGCGGAAATAGTGGAGTGACTATTGGATATGGTTATGACCTCGGCCAACAGTCTGAGAGCCAAGTTCGCAGGGATCTTAAAGATATATATTCACCGCAAGTATTGGAGCGATTAATTGGGGTTGTGGGCAAAAAAGGGGATGACGCTCGCGATGTGGTTGGTTCTGTAAGTGATATAAAAATATCTAAAGATTTGGCTCTGAACCTTGCCTCAAATATGAAGGCCAGATACGCCCAGTTGATGGTTGATGTGTATCCATCAATTGTTGAGCTGCATCCTCACTGCCAGGGAGCGATACTTTCCCTTGTGGTCAACAGAGGAAATTCTTTCACAAGACCGGACGTTTTATCTAGAGTGGAAATGAAGCAAATAGCCGATGATCTTGAGGCTTCGCATCCAGATAAAGTTCCCTTGAGGCTTAGAGCAATGAAAAGGCTATGGCAGGGAAAGGCAAGTCTAAGGGGGCTGATTCTTCGCAGGGAGGAAGAGGCAAAATTATTTGAGAGGGGGTTGAAATGCAATTGCTGGTGAAAATTTGTTTGGCTCTCTCTGTTATTAAGTTTGGAAGCGCTTTTGCAGGTGAAAAATGTCAATCGGAAAGCACGAAAAAAGAGGATATTTTGAAATGTGTTGCAATATCTCATGCGATTGTTGATGGGATGTTAAACGATAGGTATAGGGCAATCATTGGTGATAAGGGTTTTAAATATAAAGACCTTCTCGTAGAGGGGGAGCGGCTCTGGATAAACTACAGGGAGTCTCGATGCAAATATATTTATGACTCTATTTATCCTGGGGCGGAGGCAGAGATAGAGCGAGGCTCATGCGTATTATCACTGACTTATTCAAGGCTTCTTGAATTGATCTACATAGAGAGCTCCGTTAAGGAGGCGAGTTTCGAGAGGTTTTTAGGGGGTGTCAAAGAACTCGAGCGAGATAGTGTTAAAAAGGCATACGATTCTCTTGATATGACAGTGATAGATATTGATGGAGGAAAGTACTTTAGTAAAAATTGTGAACTTATAAATGCTTTGTATGGCGAAGATGAAGCCGCTTGTATCGAAAGAATGAAGATTCAAAATTTGTAGATGTATTTTCATTTTGTAATTATCCGATGTCCTGCAGGTGGTTTGGCGTGGAATGAAATCCTTAATTTTTTTGGCGTATGTTGTGCTGCTAATTTTTTCGGTCCATGTGAACGCGGAGAGGTTTGAAGTTAGATGTTTCACCTCCCTGAAAAATGACGGGACGCCAATTAATATTAAGTTCTCTACAATGTTTGTAGCTTCAGATGGGTACAGAATTGGATATGTTGTGTACGAGAAGCCAAATAAACCAATACTTCTGTATTATTCGGGTAGAACTGAAAGAGTGTTTGAGGAAGATAGGCCATTTGAAGTCACGACGAAATGGAAGGAAATAATAGAGGGGAAGCCTGCTGGCGAGTATACGATTATTTCTCAGGGGGCGATTGTTTATGGTTTTTCGTATAAAACGAAAGCTGGAGAAGTTTTTGATTTTTCTTATAACTCAAAAGCTACTCACGCAGGTCAAGGAGGATGTAACTGGAACGGCGGCCTATGAGTGGCGGGGTTACTAAGTCAGTACTCTTGTATGTTTCGGGTGAGCCTGAAAGCTTTTTGAAGCAGGCCGGCCGGTTGTGGCTAAAACAAAATATCAAGAAATACTAATCTGAAGTCCGACTGGCAGGTTTTTGGTTGTCATTGAGGGGGCGTTTATGGTTCTTCATATGTGTCGAACTCTGGAAAGGTTTTTGAGTTTAACTACAACTCAAAGGCCGCTGATATGGCGCGAGGGGAGTGTAATTGGTGCGGCGAATAACTAGTGACTGGTAAACCTTAAAAAGTTCTAATGAATTTGGATTTTAATGTGGGATTTAAATTTTCATGCTGGAAGTAAAAATGTATTTAAGGTTAAAGTCCGGTGGGCGTTGTTGTTTTGGTGCTCGGCAGTTCTAGGGTGCGAAGATGGCCCAGATATCGAAGAATGCTTAAGAGAATTTCATGCAGACACTGAGTTAGCATTGAATGAACAATACAAGCTGGCCACGTTGAGCGTCCCTAAAGGGAAAAGGGAAAGCTTAAGATTAGTGGAGAGTGCTTGGGTCGATTACCGGCAGGATGTTTGCGGGAACTTAAATGACCTAGATCGCTTGGGGTGCGAGTCCTCACTAAATAATCAGCGTTCGCAAGAGCTTTTTATGATAGTGAGACGAAGTGCGCCAAGCATTGGTAGGGGGGTTATTGATTTACTTTCCCAAGGCGCTCGCATTAGCGATCAGGCGGCTCTGGATTTAATTGCAAAGCACAGAATCCAGGCCGGGCCGTGGGAGGTTTATGCCGGAAAACACTGTGAGTTCAGGTCAGGCGTAGTCGCAGAGCCAGTTATTGACTGCAAGATCAGACTGATAATGAGTAATTGGAGCGGGTTCTGAGGTGAAAGGAATCATTCGAATTGGTGACAAAACCACTGGCGGCGGCACTGTTATTTCGGGCTCTGCTGTCATGAAGTTTCATGGAATTGGCGTGGCGCGCGTCGGCGATGCGGTCAGTTGTCCGATTCCCGGCCATGGTCCGACGGTTGTCGCCGAGGGGCATCCGGTGTTCAAGGACCACGGCGTGCCGGTTGCCTTTCATGGCCATCGCTGCGCTTGCGGCTGTGTGCTTTTGACCTCGCTACCCGAAGCGACTGCGAGCTGAGCATGCCGGTCAGGTTGGATAAGGTTCCCGCGGCCTTGGATGAGCCGTCGACGCCTCGTGTCTGGTTGTGGGGACTGTCGTTGCCGGCGCTCATGGCGCTGGGGGTAGTGCTGGCGCTTTGGTTGGGGCCGGATGCGCTGACGCAGTACTCGCTGCACTTCTGGTGGTGGGCGCTGGGGGCACCCGTGCTCGTCTGGTGTGGCGCGGTTTTTTGGCGTGGACTGCTTTATCTCGGCCAACTGAGTGTCGTGGAAGGCTGGAACGAGGCGCGTGAAGTGGACCTGACGCAGCGGATGCGCCGAGGGCGGCGTTCGCAGCAGGTATTGGCCGTCAGCTTGCAGACGGCCCTGCGCGCTCCAGAAGCGGATGGTCAGGCACAGCGGATTTCCTTGCTGGCGAAGAATGGTGGGGCCTTGCGTACGCAAGCAGGCTGGCGTGGCCAGCAGCGACGCCATAGTCGATTGCCCTGGCTGGAGCATGAGAATGAGCACCAGTTGTTGCAGCGTGTGCTGTCGACCCTGTTGGGGGAGTTGGCGGATACGCTCGCTGCATTTCCCCCCGAAGTCCCCGTGTCGCTGTTGCTGGAAATGAACAGTGAGCTATCGAGCGAGCTCATGGATCGGCTGTGGCGGGAGTCCTTGGAGCAGTCGGGTATCCGTCAGGCAATAACGCGGATCGATGGCAGTGGCTTGGCGGCTATCGATCACTGGCTGGACCAGCGTATTCGGGACCGGGCGCTGCTTCTGGTGGTGGCGATTCAGGTCGCACCGCCGGTGCTGGAGGGGGCTGCCGAGGCCGCCGTAGGGCTGCTGTTCGGTAATCGCCTGACGCAGGATGTCTTGCCGCCCAGGGCCTACCTGCACCGCCCTGAACGGGCGCGCGAGCGGACTCCAGCGGGCGCGCTGACGGCTGCTTTCCAAGCCCTGGATTGGGTGCCGTTGCCGGGCACCTCGATCGGACGAGTCTGGATCACTGGAGCCGATGCGGCGCATGGCGCTGTGATTACGACCGTGATGGAGAAGGCTTCATTGCCTGCACAGGCTTCCCATGACTTGGGTGAACTCCTGGGTAATCCCGGCAATGCCGCGCCTTGGGTCGCTATTGCTGCAGCGGTGGAGGCGACGGCGAGCGAGGCGGTGCCGCATTTCATTTTCAGTGTTGATCGTGAAGAAGACGTGGGTTTGTGGTGTTCGGTCGTGATGCCGGCCGAGGCACCTGGGGAGTAGGGAACTTCGATGCGCACCGTGACTATTTGGGGACTGATCGGCCTGGTGGCCGTGGTGGGTGGTGGGATTTGTCTGCTGCTTTGGTGGTGGCCGGATCTTGTGGATGTCAGCCCGGGAAGTGATCGGCAGGAGATCGCGTTGTGGTTGACGTCGGGACTCTCGCTGTCGTTGGTAGCCCTGCTGGTGGCGTATTGGCAGATGGGGCGCAAGATCGGGCAATCGGGTTACCGGGAGCAGTTGGGAGACGATAGGCCAGCCACCTCTGCTCCGGCTTTGGATGGCATGGGCACCGATACCGTCATGGGTGAACTGCGCCAACACCTGCGCGACACCATCGCCTTCTTCTGGCGCCGTAAGGTCCGCCTGCTGCTGGTGGTCGGCGAGCCCGAGCAGATCGAGGCGATTGCCCCGGGGTTAGCTGCCCAGCAATGGCTGGAAGACGAGGGCACCGTCCTGCTCTGGGGCGGCAGTGTGCAGGAGTCGCTGAACGAGGCGCTGATCGAGCAGTGGCGCCTGCTGTGCCCGCGCCGCCCGCTGGACGGCATCGTCTGGGCGCTGAGCCCGGCGCAGAGCGCCGACCCCGAGCACCTGGGCAACGGGGTGCGTCGGCTGCACGCGCTGACGCGACGGTTGCGCTGGCAGGCCCCGGTGCACCTCTGGGAGGTCCGCGACAGCGCATGGGAACAGGCCGCTCGCCCGGTCGAGGCGGTGGGGTGCCGCTTGGCGCCGCGCGCCAGCGTGGCGCAACTGGAAGACAGCCTGGCCCGCCTGGCGCGACCGCTGCGCGAAGGAGGGCTGGCGCAGATGCAGCGCGATCACCGCCACGACTTCCTGCTGCGCCTCGCCCGCGATCTGCACGCCGAAGGCATCGCGCGCTGGACGCACGCCCTGGCGCCCCTGCTGCAAGCCGGGGGTGTGGCGCTGCGCGGGCTGTGGTTCAGCCTGCCGCTGCGGGTGCCCCAGGGCGGGCTGGCGCACGCCTGGTCGGTGGAGCCGGCCTGGCGCGGCGTGCTGGGCGACGGCGCCCTGGGCGGCCGTCCCCACGGCTGGACGCTGCCGCGCGCCGGCGTGGCGCTGCTGCTCGGGCTGATGGCCGTGTGGGGGCTCGGCCTGTTGCTGTCTTTCGTCAGCAACCGCGCGCAGATCGCCGAGCTGCAGACGACGCTGGCGCGCCTCGACCAGCCGCGCGAGGGCGACGACCAACTGCGCGCGCTCAACGAACTGGTCCACGAACTGGACCGCCTCGGCTACCGCGCCGAGCACGGCGTGCCCTGGTACCAGCGGTTTGGCCTGAGCCAGAACGACGGCCTGCTGGACGCCCTCTGGCCGCGCTTCATCGCGGCCAACCACCGGCTGCTGCGCGACCCGGCGGCGGCCCACCTCGAGGCCGAACTGGCGGCGCTGGTCCGCCTGCCGCCGGGCGATCCGCAACGCGCCGCGCGTGCGGCCGAGGCCTACAACCAGCTCAAGGCCTACCTGATGATGGCCCACCCGGAGAAGGTTGACGCGGCGTTCCTGGCCCGTACCCTCGGCGCCGTCGAAGCGGACCGCGCACACGTGAGCACTGGTGTCTGGCAGGGCCTTGCACCCAACCTCTGGCGCTTCTATGCCGACCACCTGGCGGCCCACCCTGACTGGCGCATCGACGCCGACCCGACGCTGGTGGCGCAGGCCCGTCAGGTACTGCTCGGCCAACTGGGCCAGCGCAACGGCGAAAGCGCCCTCTACCAGCGCGTGCTCGACGTCGCGGCGAACAACTACCCACCCCTGGGCCTGCGGCAGATGGTCGGTGATACCGACGCCCTGGCGCTGTTCACCACTGAGGCCGAGGTGCCCGGCGTCTTCACCCGCCAGGCCTGGGAAGGTCAGGTGCGCCAGGCCATCGACGCCATCGCGCAGGCGCGCCGCGAAGACATCGACTGGGTGCTGAGCGACGACCCGGCCCAGGTCGCCGCCGACCTGACCCCGGACGTCCTGCGCGAACGCCTCACCGCGCGCTACTTCCAGGACTATGGCAGCGCCTGGCTCGAGGTCCTCAACAGCCTGCGCTGGCAGCCGGCCGCCAGCCTCGCCGATGCCATCGACCAATTCACCCTGATGACCGACATCCGCCAGTCGCCCCTCATCGCCCTGATGAACACCCTGGCCTACCAGGGCCGGGCCGGCGCGCGCGGCCAGGCCCTGGGCGATTCCCTGCTGCAGTCCGCGCAGCAGCTCATCGGCCAGGCCCCGGTGCCGGGGATCGACCCTCAGGCCGAAGGGCCGCGCCGCCCGCTGGACGACAGCTTCGGCCCGCTGCTGGCCCTGCTCGGCCAGGGCGCGGAAGCCAAGGGGCGCGACGGCAGCCTGAGCCTGCAGGCCTTCCTCACCCGCGTCACCCGCGTGCGCCTGAAGCTCCAGCAAGTGAGCAACGCCGCCGACCCGCAGGCCATGACCCAGGCCCTGGCGCAAACCGTGTTCCAGGGCAAGAGCGTCGACCTCACCGACACCCAAGCCTATGGCAGCCTGATCGCCGCCAGTCTCGGCGCGGAGTGGGGCGGCTTCGGCCGCGCGCTCTTCGTCCAGCCGCTGGAGCAGGCCTGGCAGCGCGTCCTGCAACCCTCCGCGGCCGGGCTCAACCGCCACTGGCAGCGCGCCATCGTCAGCCCCTGGGACAGTGCCTTCGCCGGGCGCTATCCCTTCGCCGCCACCGCCAGCGATGCCTCGTTGCCCATGCTCGGCCAGATGATCCGCGCCGACAGCGGGCGCATCGATCAATTCCTGGCGCAACAACTGGGCGGCGTATTGCGCAAGGAAGGCCACCGCTGGGTGGCCGACACCCGCCAGAGCCAGGGGCTGCGCTTCAACCCCGTGTTCTTCGAGGCGGTCAACCAGCTCGGCGCGCTGGCCGACGTGCTCTACACCGACGGCGGCATGGGCATCGGCTTTGACCTGCGGGCCAAACCGGTGCGCGATGTGGTGCAGACCACCCTCATCCTCGATGGCGCGCGCCTGGAGTACTTCAACCAACTGGAAAGCTGGCAACGCTTCGGCTGGCCCAGCCTCCGCGACCACCCCGGCGCGCGCCTGAGCTGGACCAGCGTCAGGACCGGCGAGCGGCTGTTCGGCGACTACCCCGGCACCTGGGGGCTGATCCGCCTGCTGGAGCAGGCCCGGGTCACCCCGCTGGACGACGGCGCAAGCCACTACCGGCTGGTCCTCACGGCGCCCGATGGCCTGGGGCTGACCTGGCACCTGCGCACCGAACTGGGCGCGGGCCCGCTGGCCCTGCTGCAACTGCGCGGCTTCAAGTTGCCGGCACAGATCTTCCTCGAATGACGTGTCATCCTCGCCGCGTGTTCTTATAGGAACCGCACCCGGCGGGCAGTGGCACGACAAAAAGCCCGGTCCCTCTGCAGGACCGGGCTTTTTTACGAGAGGTGAGGGCCGACGGCCGCCCCCGCTTTCACTCAGCTGGACTGGGGCATCTCGCCGCGGGCGAGGCGCTTGTTGATGTCGTCGATCACCGCCGGCAGATCGGCGATGGTGTCGATCAGGTAGTGCGGGCGGGAGGCTTCGAACATCTGGCCGATGCGCGCGCGTTCCTGGTCCAGCTTGTCCTTCGGCAGGGCCTTGAACTGTTCGTAGGTCAGGCCGAGGGCGTTGCCCGAGCAGGTCAGGGCCACGGTCCACATGCCGGCGCTGCGGCCTTCGAGGATGCCCGGCCAGGTGTCGTCGACCTTCACGCAGGCGGCGACGTCGTCGATGCCGAGGGTGATCACGTTGGCCAGGGCCTGCGCCGGGTGCGGACGGCCGTTGGGCACTTCGTCGGTGGCGACGACGTGGTCCGGGGTGTAGCCGTTCTCGCGGGCCAGTTCCACCACCTTGGCCATCACCACCGCCGGGTAGCCGGAGCAGGTGCCGATCTTCAGGCCCTTGTCGCGCAGGGTGGCGATGGCGTCGAGGGCGCCGGGGATCAGCGCCGAGTGCAGGCCGATCTTCTCGATCTGCAGCGGCATGAAGCGCTCGTAGATGGCGGTGACGTCGTCATCGGTGGGCAGGCGGCCGAAGGCGGCGCGGTAGCGTTCGGCGATGGCCGGGATGTCGCAGAGGGTGCGGATGTGGTCCCACTTGCCCATGCCCATCGGGCCACGGGCTTCTTCCAGGGAGACGGCGACGCCGAACTCGGCGAAGGCCTCGACGAAGATCTGGGTCGGTGCGAAGGAACCGAAGTCGACGACGGTGCCGGCCCAGTCGAGGATCGCGGCTTGAAGCTGAGTGGGTTGCTTGTATTGCATGGTGATGGCTCCAGCGGATTGCAGTTCGGGTAAGGGAATTCAGGTCTTGGCCCCGGCCATGGCCGGTTGACCGGTCGCCGGGACGCCTTCCGGCGTTTTCAGGGTTTGCGGGCGGCTGTTCCAGAAGGGCATCAGCATCAGGCTGGCCAGCAGCGCCGTGGCGGTGAAGATGAGGAACACGGTGGTGGTGTCGAAGTAGCCCGGCAGCAGGCCGCCGAGGATGGCGCCCACCGAGCCGCAGCCGTTGACGAAGCCCGCGGCGGTGCCGGCGGCTTCCTGGGTACCGAAATCGATGGCGGCCGAGCCACTGATCATCGAGTCCGGCCCGTAGAGGGTCATGCCCATCATGAACAGCAGGCCCACTACCAGGTACAGGCTGCCGCTCTGCATGGTCGGTACGAACAGCGCCAGGCTGACCGTGAGCGCCACCAGGCTGAGGACGCAAGCCGGCATGCGGCGGGAGCCGAACAGCTTGTCCGAGGCGATGCCGATGAGAATAGGGCCCACCAGGCCAGCCACTTCGAAGGCCGTGGGAACGATGGCCGAAGCCACCTTGCCGATGGCGGGCATGCGTTCGTAGACGATCACCGGGCCCCACAGGAGGATGGCGTAGCGCGCGGGCTTCAGCAGGAAGTAGGCCATGCCCAGCACCAGCACCGTACGGTTTTTCAGCACCTTGCGCAGCGCGTTCCAGTGCCCCTCGCGCGGTGCGTCGGCCTTCTGATCCTGGGGCTCCACTTCCACCGGCGGCAGGCCGACGTCTTGCGGGCGGTTGCGTTGCAGCAGGAAGAACAGCGCGGCTACCCCCAGCACCACGACGGCGGAGGAGATGAACGCCATGCGCCAGTCGTGGGACACCTCATAGGCCCACCAGCCGGCGAAGGGCGTGGCCACCAGGCCGCCGAAGGCGTAGCAGGTGCTCCAGTAACCCAGCACCTGGCCGCGTTCGCGGGTGGAGAAGAAGCTGCCGATGTTCTTGCACAGGCCCGACCAGCCGGTGGACTGGGCCAGGCCCTGGATCAGCATGCAGGTGACGAAGAGCGGCAGGGTGGCGAAGCTGCCCATGGCGATGGCCGCGAGCGCTGAGATCACCAGGCCGCCGAGGACTACCACGCGCGGGCCGAAACGGTCAGCGAAGATGCCCCAGGTGAACTGGCCCACGGCATAGGCGGCCAGGTAGAGGGCGTCGAGGTTGGCCATCGTGGCCTTGTCGAGTTCGAAGCTCGGGTCTTCGCCGATGCCGAGTTTGGCGACGGAGAAGGCTTTGCGGGTGAAGTAGAAGGCGGCGTAGGCCAGCCAGGTGATGATGAAGATCTGAACGCGCCAGCGCTGGAGGGATTTCCAGCCGGTTGCGAAGGCACCTGCGTTGTTGTTCATGGTTCTGACCCCGTATGGGTATGCCGGACAGTGCAACTAGGGAGGTTGTTTTTGTTTTCAGTACTGCTGGGCTGTCTAAACGCACGACCTTGGTCAGACGGCAGAGGTCGTGACGTCAGGCTGGTGAGTGAGGTTCGGCGCTAGTCTTGGCTCCTGCCCGGCGCGGCCGAGCGGCTGATTTACTACAGAGATGTTGCAGAAAGAGGTCACCTCGCCACGGTCCCGCACCCGCTGCGGGACCGCCTCAGGACGGTGAGGTGACCTTGAATGGGCCTGCCCTTCGACCGGGGTGGCCGTGTTAGACGCTTTGCTCCATTTCCACGCCCATCACCTCCAGGGTGTCGGCGATGGCGGCCAGCAACTGACGAACGATGTGCTCGTCGATCTGCCCGATGCAGCCGATGCGGAAGCTCTCGGCGACGGTCAGCTTGCCGGGGTAGATGATGAAGTTGCGGGCCTTCAGCTCCTCGTAGAAGCGCTTGAACTCGAAGTTCGGGTGTTCCGGGCTGAAGAAGGTGGTGATGATCGGCGACAGCCACTGGTCTTCCAGCAGGGTCTTGAAGCCGATCTCGCGCATGCCGGCGACCAGTACGTCGCGGTTGCGGCTGTAGCGTGCCAGGCGACCCAGTACGCCACCTTCGGCGGCGTGCTGTTCCAGCGCCGTGCGGAAGGCCACCACGCTGTGGGTCGGCGGGGTGAAGCGCCACTGGCCGGTGCGTTCCATGTAGAGCCACTGCTCGTAGATATCCAGTGCCAGGGAATGGGCGCGGCCCTTGGCGGCTTCCAGCACCGAGCGGCGGATGATCACGAAGCCGAAGCCGGGGATGCCTTCGATGCATTTGTTGGCCGAGGACACCAGCACGTCGAAGGCCACTTCGTTGATGGTCAGCGGCACGGCACCGAAGGAGCTCATGGCGTCGACGATCAGGCTCTTGCCATGGGCCTTCACCACGTCGGCGATCTGGCGCAGCGGGTTGAGGATGCCGGAGCTGGTCTCGCAGTGGACCAGGAAGACGTTGGTGACGTCCGGGTTGGCCTTCAGCAGGGCGTCCACTTCACCGGGTTGCGGCGGCAGGTAGTCGCCCTTGTCCAGGGTGATGTAGGCGCGGCCCAGGTAGTCCAGGGTCTTGGCGGCGCGCTGGCCGTAGGCGCCGTTCATCAGGATCAGGCACTTGCCGTCGCGGGGGATGGCGGTGGCGAGGGCGGCCTCTACCGAGAAGCTGCCGCTGCCCTGCAGGGGGACGCAGGCGAAGCTGTCGTCGTGCACGCCGGCCATGGCGAGCAGTTCCTGGCGAACTTCGGCGGTGACCAGGTTGAAGGCGCCGTCCCACGAGCCCCAGTCACGCAGCATGGCTTCTTTGGTGGCCTTGGAGGTGGTCAGTGGACCGGGGGTCAGCAGGTAGGGCTCGCCGAGGGCCGGGGCGGCCAGCGGCTGGGTAGAGGTGGGGAATTCGGCTTTGGTCATGATCGTCTCCAGCGTCTTTGTTCTGGTGAGGGCGCGTTGCGATGGAGAGATAAAACCAATTCCCTAGAAATAACGAAAATCGATTTATAGTATTTCAAAAATAAGTTCTGCTTATTTATTGAGGATCAGGGAGATGGCGGTTTCCCAGGCGCAGCTCAAGGCCTTCCACGCCGTGGCGGTGCACGGCAATTTCACCCGCGCGGCCGAGGCGTTGTTCCTCAGCCAGCCGGCGGTTTCCGACCAGGTGCGCAAGCTGGAGGAGCGCTTCGGCATCCTTCTGTTCCACCGCAACAAGCGTTCCGTGCAACTGACCGACCTGGGTGAGCGCCTGCTGGCCATTACCCAGCGGCTGTTCGCCGCCGAGGCCGAGGCCCATGAGCTGTTGTCCACTTCGCGAGCGCTGGAAACCGGCAGCCTGACCCTGGCGGTGGACTCGCCGGTGCACCTGATGGCGCACATCGCGCGCTTCTGCGAGCGTTACCCGGGCATTCGCGTGAGCCTGGTGACCGGCAACAGCGACGAGTGCCTGCGCCGGTTGCAGGAGTACAAGGCGGACTTCGCCCTGCTGGGGCGGGCGGTGGAGGATGACGGGCTGATCACCCACGAGCTCAGCAGTGCGCCTCTGGTGGCCTTCGTGGCGCGCAGCCATCCCTGGGCCAGCCGCAAATCCATTGCCCTTGCCGACCTCGTCGAGATGCCCATGGTGTTGCGTGAACGCGGCTCCATGACCCGCCAGATCCTGGAGGACGAAATGCAGCGTGCCGGCCTCCCCATCCGCCCTGCCATCGAAGTGGAGGGCCGCGAGGCCACCTTCGAGATGGTCGCCGCGGGCCTCGGCGTCGGCTTCGTTTCCGCCGCCGAGGTGGGCGCCAGCGCCAACGTCCACGTGCTGCCCATTCGCGATTGCCAGCAGCGCATGACCGAAACCCTGGTGTGCCTGCGCGAGCAGGGCGCTCGGCGGATTATCGAGGCGTTCCTGGAAACGGTCCGGGGGCGTCGCGCCTAGGCCTGGCGGCGGCGCTGGACGGGGTCGAGCCTGCCCTGGAAGGCGGCGCGCAGGTCCTCCGTGGGCGGCGGCGTGAAGCGCAGCCGGGCGAACAGTCCGGTCAGGTGCCGGCTCATCAGCTCGCTGGCTTGTTCCGCATTGCCTGCCGCCAGGGCATCCACCACGGCCTGGTGTTCGTCGCAGGCGGCCTCGCTGTAGGCGCGGCTCCGGCTCAGGGCGATGCTCAGTGCGGCGCGGCGCAGCAGCTTGGCGAGGAAGTCCGCCAGCCAGGGGTTGCCGGCGTGCTCGGCCAGGCGCAGATGGAAGCGGTTCGCCTGGCCGATCAGGCCTGCGTGGTCGCCGGCGGCCAGGCACTGCCGCTGGCGTTCGACCAGGGCGCGCAGTTCTTCCAGTTGCCCACTCGTGAGGCGATTGCCGATCAGGCGGATGGCCTGGGACTCGATCATCAGGCGCGCTTCCAGCAGCTCGCGGGCGTGCCGCTCGCTGGGGCGAGCGATGGAGGCGACCTGGTTCGGCGCCAGTTCCACCGCGCCTTCCTCGGCCAGGCGGGTGAGGGCGCGCTGCACGGTGCCGGTGCTGACGCTGAAGATGCGGCCGAGGGTCTCCTTGCTCAGCCGGGTGCTGGGCGCCAGGCGGCGGTCGAGGATCGCCGTGTAGAGGGCTTCGTAGACCAGGTGCCCGGCAGAGCGTGGTTCGCTGCCGGTGCGGGAAATCGTGAAGTTGGTGTCGTGCATGGTCCCACCTCGCATCGCGTGAAGTGTCGACTGGGTGGCCCCTGTTCCGGGGGCCGTGCGGGGGAGGCGCGCAGGTGCGCGCCGTGTCAGGTCTCTGGCAAACGCAGGTCGATGTTCAGCCGCACGCCCTCATTGAGGATGTGCTGGCGCATCGCCCGGCTGGCTTGTTCGCTGTCATGGCGGCGAATGGCGCGCAGGATGGTTTCGTGTTCTTCGAGCACCTTCTCGGCATGCTCCGGACTGTGCAGCACCGTGCCCTCGCTCTGCTCCAGGGCCGTGCCGATCTGCCGGGACACGCTGAGGAAGATGGGGTTGGAGGTGATCGCCACCAGCTTCCGGTGAAAGGCCGAATAGGCGCTCGCCAGGGCCGTGGGATTGCGATCCTCCACCGCCTCGCGCATGTCCAGCACCAGCAGGCGCAGCTGGCTGAGGGCGTTGTCGTCCACTGTCTGTGCCACCAGGCCGACGATGAAAGGCTCCAGGGCATAACGCAGTTGCAGCACGTCCCCGGTGGTCGCGGCGCTCGGCACGGAGACTTCGGCCAGCGGCTGTCCGCGACGCTCCAGCACCATCACGCCCTTGCCCGGCAGCGAGCGGACCACGCCGAGGGTTTCCAGCACGGTGATGGCCTCGCGCAGGCTCGGGCGGCTGATCTCCAGCTGCTCGGCCAGTTCCCGCTGCCCCGGCAGCATCTGGCCGGCGGCCCAGCGCCCCTGCTCGATGGGTTCGAGCAGCTTCTGCACGATCGAGTTGACCAGTTTGGATGACGAGAACATTGAACCTCCCTAATGGTTGGAATCCGCCGTGGCGCCCCGGAAAGGGCGCCAGCCGTTGTCAGGCATCCGTTTTCCCCGGTCTGACCAGTTGTGTGCGCAGCTGCATGGAACCATCGTCCGCGCCGCCGCCGGCGAGCACGTCCTGGGTGCGTTGCAGGTCGATGTCGTTTTCCCAGCGGGCGATGGTGACGGTGGCGACGCAATTGCCGATGAGGTTGGTCAGGGCCCGGCCGATGCCCATGAACCAGTCGACCGAGAGTACCAGCACCAGGCCAGCAGCGGGGATGGCCGGCACGGCGGTGAGGGTGGCGGCGAGGATCACCAGGGCCGAGCCCGGAATACCGTGGGCGCCCTTGGAGGTGACCAGGGACACCAGCAGGATGGTCAGCAGGTCACCCGGCGACAGCGGTGTGCCGGTGGCGTGGGCGATGAACACCACGGCCAGGGTCAGGTAGATGGAGAAGCCGTCGAGGTTGAAGGAGTAGCCGGTGGGGATCACCAGGCCCACAGTGGAACTGCGGATGCCCAGGCGTTCGAGCTTGCGCATCACCTGCGGCAACACGGCGTCGGACGAGGCGGTGCCGACGACGATCAGCAGTTCCTCACGGAAGTAGCGCAGAAACGGCAGCAAGGGTACGCCGCACAGGCGCAGCACACCGCCGAGGACCACCAGGACGAAGAGCGCGCAGGTCAGGTAGAAGACCGCGACCAGGGCGCCCAGATGGCTCAGGGACTCCAGCCCGTAGCGACTGGTGGTGAAGGCCACCGCGCCGAACACGCCGATCGGGGCCAGGCGCACGATCATGCCCATGATGCGGAAGATCACGTGGCTGACTTCGCCGATCAGTCGGGAGACGCCGCTGGCCTGCTCGCCAACCAGATTCAGGGCGCTGCCGAACAGCACGGCGAACAGCAGAACCTGGAGAATGTTGTTTTCGGCGAAGGCGCTGAATACCGATGTGGGGATCAGGCCGAGGATGAACTCCACCGGGCCATGCAGGTGCGAAGTGCCCGAGCTGTAAGCCGCCGCATCCTTGCCGGACAGGCTGGAGAGATCGATGTTGGCGCCGTCGCCCAGGCCCATGCCGTAGGCCACGGCGAGGCCGAGGACGAGGGCGATGGTGGTCAGCACCTCGAAGTAGATCACCGACTTCAGGCCGATGCGCCCGACCTTCTTCAGGTCTCCCGCGCCGGAAATCCCGTTGACCACCACGCAGAAGACGATCAGGGCGATGAGCATCTTGATCAGCTTGATGAAGCCGTCGCCCAGGGGTTTCAGTTGGGAGGAGAGTTCGGGCAGTCCGACGCCGAACAGCACGCCGATCACCAGGCCAATCACGACTTGCAGAAATATCGAGCGGGAGCAGAGCTTGAAGAGCATTGCGGGAGTCTCCGTTCGGTGCATTCGTGCGGTCCCGGTTCGGGGCAGGGCATGAACGCTTTTGTTGTTGTGGTATTACCGGTCAGACCAGTTCAGCCTATTGCCAATCCCCGCACCTTGGCAAGTGCCGATTGTCCTGGTGTCGCGAAAAGGATTTTCCGGAGGGCCGTGCTCGATCTTTTCCACTGCTTCGAGGTCCAACGCTGGCCGGTAGCGACCATGGGGTCCGCCGGGCCGCTGTGCTAACCTGCGACAAGTTTTTCCCGGGCCGGGGCGGCCCGTTTCAGAGGTCATCCATGCATATCCACATCCTCGGCATCTGCGGCACCTTCATGGGTTCGCTGGCGGTGCTGGCCAAGGAACTTGGCCACCGTGTCACCGGCTCCGACGCCAATGTCTACCCGCCCATGAGCACCCAGTTGGAGGCGCAGGGGATCGAGCTGATGCAGGGCTACGAGCCCGCCCACCTGGAGCCGGCACCGGACCTGGTGGTGATCGGCAACGCCCTGTCCCGTGGCAACCCCGCGGTGGAGCATGTGCTGAACAAGGGCCTGCCGTACGTGTCCGGCCCGCAGTGGCTGGCGGACCATGTGCTGCAGGGCCGCTGGGTGCTGGCCGTAGCCGGTACGCATGGCAAGACCACCACCACCAGCATGCTGGCCTGGGTGCTGGAACATGCCGGCATGAGCCCGGGTTTCCTCATCGGCGGCGTGCCGCAGAACTTCGGTGTGTCCGCGCGTCTGGGCGGCACGCCGTTCTTCGTGGTGGAGGCGGATGAGTACGACAGCGCCTTCTTCGACAAGCGCTCCAAGTTCGTCCACTACCGTCCGCGCACCGCGATCCTGAACAATCTGGAATTCGACCACGCGGACATCTTCCCCGACCTCGCGGCTATCGAGCGGCAGTTCCACCACCTGGTGCGGACCATTCCGGGTGAGGGGCTGATCATCCATCCCACTTCTGAGACTGCGCTCAAGCGCGTGCTGGAGATGGGCTGCTGGACCCCGGTGCAGACCACTGGTGAAGGCGGCCAATGGCAGTCGCGCCTGCTGGCCGAGGATGGCTCGCGCTTCGAGGTGCTGTTCGAAGGCCAACCGGCGGGCACCGTGGAGTGGGAACTGACCGGTCAGCACAACGTCGCCAACGCCCTGGCCACCCTGGCCGCTGCTCGCCACGTGGGCGTGGTGCCGGAGCTGGGTGTCGCCGCCCTGTCCGCCTTCAAGAGCGTCAAGCGCCGCATGGAGAAGGTCGCCGAAGTGAAGGGCGTCACCATCTATGACGACTTCGCTCACCACCCGACCGCCATCGCCACCACCCTCGACGGCCTGCGCAAGCGCGTGGGCGATGCGCCCGTGGTGGCGGTGATCGAACCGCGCTCCAACTCGATGAAACTCGGCGCCCACCGCGACGGCCTGCCGGATTCGGTGAAGCTGGCCGACCAGGTGTTCTGGTACGCGCCGCCGAACCTCGGCTGGGACCTGGCCGCCACCGCCACCGCCTGCCCGGTGCCGGCGCAGGTCTGCAGCTCGCTGGAAAGCATCATTGCGGAAGTGAAAGCCCTGGCCCGTCCGGGCACCCAGGTGGTGATCATGAGCAATGGTGGTTTCGGCGGCCTGCACGGCAAGTTGGCCAAGGCCCTGGAAGAGTAAGGAGCAGGCCATGACCGGACCTTCCCGCATCACCCTGGCGATGACCGGTGCGTCGGGCGCCCAGTACGGTCTGCGCCTGCTGGACTGCCTGATCCAGGAAGACCGCGAGGTGCACTTCCTGATCTCCAAGGCGGCTCAGTTGGTGATGGCCACAGAGACTGAAGTCACCCTGCCGACCAAGCCCCAGGCGATGCAGGCCTTCCTCAGCGAGTACACCGGTGCCGCGCCGGGGCAGATCCGCTGCTACGGCAAGGAAGACTGGATGTCCCCGGTGGCCTCCGGCTCCGGTGCGCCGGCTGCCATGGTGGTGGTGCCCTGTTCCACCGGCACGCTGTCGGCCATTGCCACCGGCGCCTGCAACAACCTGATCGAGCGCGCTGCCGACGTGACCCTGAAGGAACGTCGCCAACTGATCCTGGTGCCGCGCGAGGCGCCGTACTCCAGCATCCACCTGGAAAACATGCTCAAGCTTTCCAACCTGGGCGCTGTGATCGTGCCGGCCTCACCGGGCTTCTATCACCAGCCGCAGACCATCGACGATCTGGTGGACTTCGTGGTGGCGCGCATCCTCAATCTGCTGGACATTCCCCAGGACATGCTGCCGCGTTGGGGCGAGCATCATCAGGGCGTCGATGACTAAACGACTGGCTGCTGGACTGCTGGCGCTTTCCCTTCTGCAGGGCTGCGCCAGTGTCGTCACCCTCAATGCGGCCAAGCCGGGGGCGCCGATCATCTATTCCGGTACGCAACTGGACTGGTATTCCATGAATGGCGGCTGCTGCCCCATGGACAAGTTCGGCGCTGAACCACCGCGTTACCCGGCCATCGACCTGCCGGCCAGTGCCTTGCTCGATACGCTGTTGCTGCCCTTTGCGGTGGCGGCGGAACTGGGTGTGGGGTTGGGGGTTCGGGGCGGGTATTGAGCTGATCGTCAGTCTGTAGGGGCGAATGAATTCGCCCCTACAGACTGACGCTTTCAGCCGGGCTCCTGGCACACATCCACCCACCGGGCTTCGACCAGATCGGCCATGCGCTCCGGGGCGATGCGCACTGCGCTGTGGACGGCGCCGGCGGCCGGCACCACTTCATCGAAAGCCTGCAGGGAGCGGTCGCAGTAGACCGCCAGCGGCGTCGCCAGGCCGAATGGGCAGACGCCGCCCACCGGGTGGCTGGTCAGGGATTCCACGGTTTCCGCATCCAGCATCCTGGCCTTGGCGCCGAAGGTCTCCTTGAACTTGCGGTTGTCGATGCGGGCGTCGCCCCGCGCTACCACCAGCACGGCGTCGTCGCCGACGCGGAAGGCCAGCGTCTTGGCAATGCGACCGGGCTCCACGCCGTGGGCTTCGGCGGCCAGGACCACGGTGGCGGTGCTGGTTTCCAGCTCGATGATGTCGATTTCAGGTGCCTTCCTGGCGAAGAAGGCACGTACCGATTCAAGGCTCATGGTCATTCTCCCTGGCAAAGGCCGAATCCTTGTCTGTCGGCCTTCTCGGCGTCAACCGTGTTCAGTGGGTCAGGCTTCGCACGTCGGCGAGGCTGTCGGCGAGCCCGTAACGGCCCTTGGCATCACGTACGACGCGGCCCATGGCGATGGCTGGATCGTGGGTGAAAACCAGCCGTCCATTGCGGGCCAGCAGGTCGGCCAGCAGGGCTTCCTTCTCTTCGATCAGGCCTTCGGGGAAGCGGTCGTAACCCATGGTGATGGGCAGGTGAACCCAAGGCGCGCCGGGAATCAGATCGCCGCTGAACAGCACCGGGCCGTCAGGCATCTCCACTTCCGGCAGCATCTGGCCGGGCGTGTGGCCGTCGCTCCAGTGGAAGCGCCAGCCTTCGCCGAGGGTGGCGCTATGGCTGCCTTCCTCGATCAGCTCCAGGCGGCCGCTGGTTTCCAGGAGCTCGATCAGTTCGGGGATATAGGAAGCCCGGTCGCGCGGGTGGGGCTTGCACGCCCGCTCCCACTGGCGGCGGCCGGTGATGAAGCGCGCCCTGGGGAACAGCAGGCGCGGCGGCTGGCCGTCTTCCCAGGGGGCGAGCAGGCCACCGGCGTGGTCGAAGTGCAGGTGGGTGAGCACTACGACATCGATATCGGTATCGCTGAGGCCCGCTTCGGCCAGGCTGTCCAGCAGCACGTGATGCGCTTCCTGGACGCCGAAACGCTGCTTGAGCTCGGGGGAGAAGAAGGCGCCGATGCCGGTCTCCACCAAGACGTTGCGGCCCGGTTCCCGGACCAGCAGGGCACGGCAGCCGAGGTCGATGCGGTGCAGTTCGTCCGGCGTCATCCAGCGCTCCCAGAGGGCGCGGGGAGCATTGCCGAACATGGCGCCGCCGTCGAGTTTCTGGCTGTTGCCGAGCAGGGTGGTGAGGGTACGCATGGCTGGGTTTCGTAGTGGAAAGCGAAGCGGCAAGGCTAACCCTTGCCCGCCACGCTGCCCAGCCCCGGTTATCAGCGCCCCAGACGGCGCAGGTCGTCGGATTCGATGATCCGCACGCCGTCCTGCTCCTCCAGCGCCAGGCGCCAGAGGGCACGGGCCAGGGTGCAGACGTTAATGCCGCGGTACTTGCCCGGCACCCAGCGCATCACCAATGAGGCCAGGCGTTCGCCCAGCCGGAATTCACTGCGCGGGCCCATCAGCAGGGAGGGGCGGGCGATGGTCAGTTGGGGCCAGTCCATGGCTTTCAGGGCTTCTTCCATTTCACCCTTGACCCGGTTGTAGAAGATCGACGACCCGCGATCGGCGCCCAGGGCGCTGAGCACGATGAAGTGTCGGGCCCCCAGCTCCCGCGCGCGGCGGGCGAAGGCCAGGACCAGGTCCAGGTCCACTGCGCGGAAAGCCTCCTGGGACCCCGCCTGGCGGATGGTGCTGCCCAGGCAGCAGAAGGCGACGTCGACCCGGCCTTGCAGGTCGGGCAGCAGATCGCCGACCGGGCCGACGGGGTTCTGCAGGTGGGGATGCTCGGCCAGGGGGCGGCGTGTCGGGGCCAGTACCTTGGCCACGGTGGGCTCGTTGAGCAGTCGGTCGAGCAGGTGCTCGCCGGTCAGTCCAGTGGCGCCGGCGAGCAGTATGTGCTGGGGCGTCAGATGCATATTGTTTCTCCGCTGATACACGCTGAGCTTAGTGGCTGCGAGCAGTTTTGTCGGCGCTTGCGGCGCTTTGCGCGGTCAGGGCCTGTTCGGCCTGATGTTCGCGCAGTTCATGCCAGCGGGTGGTAACGGCTTTCGGGGCCCAGATCTGCGGCTCGGACGCTTCGAAGTCATCGGCTTTCTCCCGCTCGGCGACCTTTTCCTTGGCAATGCTGAAGGCCCGTTCCAGGTCGTCGGTTTCACTGAAGGCGTCGGCGAACAGCGCCCGCCCGAAATAGGTGAAGTCATTCTCTTCGGAGCAGCCGAAGGACACCCGATCAGAGCGGGCAGCGGTCATGATCAGGGTCTTGTCATCCTTCAGCGGCGGAATGAAGCCGCCGGAGTAGCAGGCGGAGATCACCAGTACCTTGTACCTGTCCTTGAGCGGCGCGAGCAGGTCGGCCAGCTCCCGGGCCGGGAGGTGGCCCAATTGCAGGCCGGGTTGCTCCAGGGCCAGCTCGTGGGTCGGCGAGCCGTGGCTGGTCAGGTAGATGAACACCAGGTCCTCCGGGCCACTGCGTTTGGCGATGGCCTGGACTGCACGGGACAGGCTTTCGCGGGTGGCCAGGGGGCGGTCGGCCATGTGCTCGCGATGGTTGACCAGGGTGATCTGGCCGTGGGCGCGGAAGCGCTCGGCCAGGAGTTTCGAGACGTAATCCGCTTCGCGCAGGAACACGCTCTGGCGGCCGTCGCCGGCCAAGGCGATGGTGTAGAGCTCCACGTCCGGAGTCGATGCCGGCACCGCGTTCAGCGCCTGTTCGAGCAGGTAGCCCTGGGCGAGCAGGCCCAGCTCCAGCGGGTTGGCCAGGGCCTTACCCTGTTCATCACGAATGCGCGTGCCGTCCTGCCAGACGCCGGCTTCGCGTTTGCCGTCGGGCAGGGTCAGGGTGCCGGTGCCGCTGTACAGGCCATCACTGAAAGAGCCTTCGTAGCGGCTCCCGTCGGCCTGGGACAGTTTGCCCTTGCCCTGGTAGCGCCACTGCTTGAATTGGCCCAGGTAGTGGCTGCCGTCAGCTCCGACGAACTCACCCTTGCCGACCAGGCTGCCTTCCTTGAAGTCGCCGCTCCAGACATCACCGTCGGCACTGGTGTAGCGGCCCTTGCCCTCGAACAGGCTGTTCTTGAATTCGCCGATGTAGTGGGAGCCGTCCTGGCCCTGGTAGGCGCCCTGGCCATTCAGCTGGCCATCATGGAAGCGGCCGCTGTAGCGGTTGCCGGCCTCGTCGGTGCGCACGCCTTCGCCTTCCGGCCTGCCGTTGCGGAAGAGGCCCTGATAATTGCTGCCGTCGGGCCATTCGAGGCTGCCGAATCCCTGGTACTTGTCGTTGCGGAACTGCCCGCGGTAGGTCACGCCACCCTGGCTCAGGGTACCTTCGCCGTCGAACTGGTTGTGGGCGAAGCCGCCTTCGTAGGAGGTGCCGTTGCCATAGCGGAGTTGGCCCTGGCCGTGGAACAGACCGGCCTGGAATTCGCCGATGTAGACCAGTCCGTTGGGGCCGTGCCACTCGCCTTTCCCTTCAGGCTGACCGTCCTTGAACTGGCCTTCGAACCAGGTCCCGTTGTTGTAATCCAGCCGGCCCGGTCCCTGCAGCAGGCCGTCCACCAACTCCCCGCGATAGCGGGAGCCATCGGGTAGCCGCGCATCCGGCGGGGTCAGAGGTTCGCCTTCGCCGCAGGCCACAAGGAGCAGGGCGAGGGTCAGGGGCAGAAGGGGCTTCATCGGGCGTCCTTGGTTAGCGTCTGCCCTTCAGTTTGGCGCAAAAAAGCCCGCTGCTGCGGGCTTTTTTGCCACCGGGTCGCGGCTTAGACGAAGCAGAGGCTCAGGGACTCGGCGATATAGGCGGGCTTTTGCTGGCCTTCGATTTCCAGGGTGCAGAGGGCCTTGATCAGCCACTGGCCGGGGTTCTTCTCGTTGACGTCGATGACCTTCACGGCCAGGCGCACGCGGGAATCAACCTTGACCGGCTGGATGAAGCGCACGGTGTCGAGGCCGTAGTTGACCACCATCTTCGCGCCTTCGGGCAGGACCAGCAGGCCGTCTATGAGTTTCGGGATGAGCGACAGGCTGAGGAAGCCGTGGGCGATGGTGGAGCCGAAGGGCGTCTGCTTGGCGCGCTCCGGATCGACATGGATGAACTGGTGGTCGCCGGTGCATTCGGCGAACTGATTGATGCGCTGCTGATCGATGGTCACCCAGTCCGAGTGCCCCAACTCCTTGCCGACGTAGTTCTTCAGTTCCGCTACTGGTACGAACGCCATACGTCATCCTCCGTGGATGCAGTGTTGTAGTTTTTCTAATCAGGGGGCCTTGCCCCACTGTTGCGTGCAGGGCGTAGATCAGCACGCCGGGCGAGGCGGGTCAATATGCCATGGCCCCTGCGAATGGCGGGTTATAGGGGGACGGTGGGCGTGCCTATAATGCCCCGGTCCCGGCCGAGGCCCGGCGGGCGGACCTACCCGTGGAGATTTTCATGCTGTTGCGCGGACTGACCTGGCTGGTGCTGTTCCAGCTGATCGGTAGCGGGCTCAATGCCCTGTTCCTGTCCATGCTGCCCGGGCCCATCATCGGCCTGGTGCTGCTGTTCCTCTACCTGCTGGCCCGTGGCGAGGTGAGCGAGCCGCTGAGCCTGGCCGCCAGCAGCCTGCTGCGCTATCTGCCGTTGCTGCTGGTGCCGCCGGCGGTGGGCGTGATGGTCTATGCCCAGGACATCTGGGCGGACTTCTGGGCCATCGCCGGCGCCCTGGTGCTGTCCCTGCTGGTTGCCTTCGTCTTTTCCGGCTGGTTGATGCAGAAGCTCATCGATCGCCAGCCGCCACGGGGGGAGGAACCATGAGCCTCGACTGGCAAGCCGCCATTGCGGCGGTGGTGCACCATCCCCTGTTCGGCTTCGGCGTGACCCTCGCCGGGTATCAGCTCGCACTCGCGGCCTACGAGAAGACCCGCTGGGTATTCCTGCAGCCGGTGCTGCTGTCCATGCTGCTGCTGATCGGCGTGCTCATGGCCTTCGGCATCAGCTACCAGGAGTACCGCCAGAGCACGCAGCTGCTGACCGTTTTCCTCGGTCCCGCCACTGTCGCCCTGGCGGTGCCGCTATTCCTCAATCTGCGGCGGATTCGCCAGCTGTTCTGGCCCACGCTGCTGACGCTGGTGTTCGGCGGCCTCTTCGCTACGCTGTCGGTAGCACTGCTGGGCTGGTGGTTCGGCACCGAACACATGGTGCTGATGACGCTGTTGCCGAAGTCGGTGACCTCGCCCATCGCGATGCTGGTGGCCGAGCAACTCGGCGGCGTGGCGGCCCTGGCGGCGGTGTTCGTGCTGATCACCGGCGTGCTTGGGGCCATACTGGGGCCGGAGTTGCTGCGCCGTTGCGGCGTGCACCATCCGGCCGCCCAAGGCATGGCCCTGGGGCTCACGGCCCATGCGGTGGGCACTGCGCGGGCCCTGCAGGAAGGCGAGGAGTGCGGTGCCTTCGCCGCGCTGGCCATGAGCCTGATGGGCGTCGCCACCGCAGTGCTGCTGCCGCTCGCCGTTGCCATGATTGCTTGAGGTCGATGCATGAAGTTGCCGTTGTTTCCCCTCAATACCGTGCTGTTCCCGGGCTGCACCCTGGACCTGCAGATATTCGAGGCACGCTACCTGGACATGATCGGACGCTGCATGAAGCAGGGCGAAGGTTTCGGCGTGGTCTGCATCCTCGAAGGCCAGGAAGTGGGCGAGGCCGCCAACCGTTTCGCCGCCATCGGTTGCGAAGCGCTGATCCGCGACTGGCAGCAGCGCCCCAATGGCCTCCTGGGCATTCGTGTGGAAGGCGGGCGACGTTTCCACGTCAGCTCGGCGGAGGTCCTGCGCGACCAACTGACCCTGGCCGATGTGGACTGGCTGAGCGATGAGCCCGAGCGACCGCTGCGTCCGGAGCATGCCGACCTTGCGGCGCTGCTCAACGCCCTGGCCGAGCATCCCATGGTCCAGGGCCTGGGCATGGGTGGCGAAGTGGACGGGCAGCAGGCCCTGGCCAATCAGTTGGCCTATCTGCTGCCGTTCGACCTGAAGGAGAAGCTGCATCTGCTGACGCTGGCCGATCCCGATGAGCGCCTGACGTTCCTCCAGGGGCTGCTGGATCAGCTTCAGGGCGAATCCATCGCCTGAGGCTCCGCAGAGCCTTCACATCCCAACGCCTATCCGCACCGCGCCGGGCGGGACCGCGTCCTGCATGGCGAATGAATTCGCCCCCGCAGGACTTCAACTAGTAGCTGTAGCGCGCCAGGGCTTCAGGCAAGGCCCAGGTGGCGATGCCGCCGAGCAGGGCCAGGCAGGCCGGCAGGATCAGCAGCCACACCCTGGGGGCCATGGCCGTGAGGGGGGCTGCACGCTGCATCAGGACCAGGCCGGTTGACGCGATACCACCAGCCAGCAGACCGCCGGCCAGAATGTCGGTGGGCCAGTGCACGCCGAGGTAGACCCGCGACAGGGCGATGGCCAGGGCCGGCAGACAGGCCAGCAGCAGCCAGGTCAGGCGCTGGCGCCCCGGCTGGCCGCGCCCGGCGAGGATGCCCAGCACCAGGAAGAAGGCAAAGGCCGCCGAACTGTGGCCGCTGGGGAAACTGTAGGTGGTCAGCGGTTCGGTGAGCACATCCGGGCGTGCCCGTGCGAAGAAGTTCTTGAGTCCGCTGTTGGCCAGGGCGGTGACCACCAGTGTGCCAATCGCGAAGCAGGCGGCGCGCCACTGGCGCAGCACCAGCAGCAAGGCACCGAGCAGGGCGCCGGCGAGGAGTTGGGTGGTGAAATCCCCCAGGCGAGTGACCAATACCATCACGTGGTCGAAGCTGGGGTGGCGTTGTTCCTGGACCAGTGTCATCAGGCCCTGATCCAGGGCCTGCAGATGCGGCCAGCCGACCAACAGCGCGCCCAGCGCCGCCAGGCAGAGGCCGGCCGACAGCGGGTTGGCCCAGCGCTTCTCGCGCAGGGTGCTGTGGATGATCAGGCCGAGCATGCCCACCACGACCACGATGACCACACCGGCCTCGCGCCAGAAGCCTTCTGGCAGCGGCAGGCGCAGCGCCGCGCCGGTGGCCCAGCCCGGGACGAGGTAGGCCACTGCCCAGCCGGCGGCGGCCAGCATGCTCACGGCAACGAAGCGGGGGAAGGGCATGTCCAGCATGCCGGCCACCATCGGCAGCATCGGCCGCAGCGGACCGATGTAACGGCCCACCAGCAGGCTGGCGACGCCGTAGCGCTGGAAGTAATTCTCCGCGCCGCTGATCCATTCCGGATGGTCCCGTAGCAGCGGCAGGCGGCGGATGTTCTGGTGGAAGCGCCGGCCCAGCCCGTAGGAAATCAGGTCTCCCAATAATCCGCCGGTGTAGGCCAGGAGCAGGGTTTCCCAGAGCTCCAGGGCGCCGCTGCCGGCCATCACGCCGACGGCGAAGAGCAGCGCCACGCCCGGCACCACGATGCCGGCGATGGCCAGGCATTCGATGCAGGCGATCAGGAAGATGGCCAGGCCCAGCCACTCCGGGTTGGCGCCTAGCCAGGCGGTGGCCTGGTCGAACCATTGACTCATGGCTGGGTGTCCTCGATCAGCTGGTAGTCGCGCCCTTCGAGCTGCCCGCGGCGCAGCGGGTTGCGCGTGCAGTGGCGGGCATAGGCGGCATCGACGAAGCGGTAGGGCAGGTGTTCATCACGGCCGTGGGGGATGCCCAGGCGCGCGGTCTGGATGATGGTGCGCGGCCGCTCGCCGACGTCTTCGACGAACAGCTGCTGCCAGTCGAAGCGTTGGCCGTCCCAGTCCGGCACCTTGAGGCCGAGGGATTTGCACAGCAGGGTCTGGCCGGCGCAGAGCCGTTCGGCAGGGCGCGGTTCACCCTTGGCGTCCGGGTTGTTGCGCTGCATGGCCGCCAGGGACTCCTCCGGGGAGATGGCATCCACCCAGGGGTGCCCGGACTTGATCAGCACGGCATTGCCGGCACCGTGGGCACTGAAATTCAGCGAATCGCCGCCCCGGGCGTAATACATGTAGATGTGCCCGCCATCGAGGAACAGCGCCCGGCGCTTGTGGGTGTAACCGAGGGACGCGTGGCTGCCCTTGTCCACCAGGTAATAGGCCTCGGTTTCGATGATGCGTGCCGACAGCCAGCGTCCGTCAATGCGGTGGCGGATCACCTTGCCCAGCAGTTCCCGCGCCACCTGTTGGGCATCGCGGTCGAAGAAGTCGTCCGCCAGGGGGCGGGCGCCGGGCCAGGGCAAACTTAGGATGGGATCGCGGGACATGGGGCTGTTGCAGGGTTCCGGCTGGGAATAGGCTGGCGATTATACGGACACGATGATTAGTCGAAGCTGAATGCCTGCATCGGAATCGTCACGCAAAATAACAAGAGCCTGCCGCCATGTCCCGAGCCGCCCGCCTCGACAGCGCCCACATCACCCCGAGCGCGCATTACACCGGTTACGTCTGGTATCGCCATCAACTGGCCGAGGCTCCGTTCGTCACAGCCTTCGGGCGGCTGGCCCACGGCCTGCTGGCGCCGGTCAGCTGGGGCGCCAGGGCGGCGTTCGGGCTGGATGTGGAGCGCTTCCTGCTGCAGCGCCATCTGTTGATTGATGCCTGTCTGCGCGAGGCCATCGAGCAGCGCGGCGTGCGCCAGGTGGTGGAGATCGCCTGCGGCCTGTCGCCCCGTGGCCGGCGCTTCTGCGCCCGGTACCCGGATCTGCGTTACCTGGAGGCTGACCTGCCGCCCATGGCGGCCCGCAAGCGCCTGCTGTTGCACGAGGAGGGCTGGCTGAGCGCGCGGCACCAGGTGCGGCCTGTGGATATCCTGGCCGACCAGGGCGCCCACAGCCTGTCGGCGCTGTTTTCCGGGCTGGATGCGGAACTGCCGGTGCTAGTGATCACCGAGGGCCTGGTGAATTACTTCTCCCTCCCGCTGATCGAGACCTTCTGGACCCGGCTGGCGGCGCAGCTGCGCCCGTTCCCATCCGCCACCTACCTCACCGACCTCTACCCCGACCTGCCCGAGCACCCGCGCTATCGCCAGTTGCGCTGGGGCATCGACCTGGTGGGACGGCTGACCCGTGGCCGTTACTACCTGCATTACCGGGGCGACCCGGCCATCGTCGACGGCTTCGGCGCCTGCGGATTCCGTGAGGTGCGGGTGCACGACCCGAAGGAGTTGGCAACTGCACCGGCGGATGCCTGGCCGGCACTGGTGCGAGTGGTGGAGGCGCGGATTTGAGGTTGGATCGGGCCGCTCGTGGGCGAATGTATTTGAACGTGGGAAGCTGCGTCCTGAGTGTGCGGCCAACTGGCGGAGTAGGGTGCGCCGCGCGCACCAGCGGTTGGCAATAGTGCCGGGTCAGGCCCCGGGAGCGGTGCGCGCAGCGCACCCTACGGTCGACCAAGTGCTGAGGGCATGCTGCGGAGAGGAGGGTGAGCTACGCCCCCTTCCGGTGAGCTTCAATCCTTCAGGCGTAGGCCACTGCCCGGCTATCTGCCTGCACCACCTGCGCCGCCAGTGCCTCGCTGGCTTCGGCGTCGGTGTGGGGGAACACCAGCGCCAGCCTGTCGCCATCTCGGCGCAGGGGCAGGATGTCCAGTGGTGGCAGTTCGCCGGCTTGCAGGCGCCAGCCACGCGGCGGCAGCTCGGCGGGAAGGTCCGCTTGCAGCAGGCCGCCGAAGAATCCCAGTTCACTGACCTCCACTGTCCATTCGCCGCCATCGACATGGAGCAGGCGGCCACGCCGGTTGAGCGGGGCCACGCGCGGTTCCTGGCGCCGTTCCAGGTGGTCCAGGCGATTGCGGGCCAGGCGCGTGGCGCCGGGGCTGGCCAGGGGCAGGGCGGTTCCCTGGAGGAAGGGCCGGTAGAAGCTGGCGCAGGCTTCGCGCTGCTCGAACTGGGCCAGGTGGTCGCCGTTATGGATCAGGGCGCAATCGGCGTCCGCACAGGCAGCGGCAAATCCCGCATGTTCCCAGGGCTGGGTGAAATGGTCGTATTCGCCGGCCAGGACGAGGGTGGGGCAGGTCGGATGCAGGCCGAAGCCGGGGAAATCCAGCAGGCGCCGGCTGTTCTGCAGGTATCGTTCTACATCTTGCGGGGAAAGGCGCTGCATCTGTCGCAAAAGCGCTCTGCGGAATGTCAGCGAGATCCCGGTTTCCTCCAGCCGTAGCGGATTGATCAGGCCGGTGAGGGCCCCTTGGGCGAAACGCAGGACCTGGCCCTCGGCCAGCAGGTCCAGGCCTTCCTCCAGCATGCGCCGGGCGCCGGGGCGGCCGAAGGCGGTAATGCCGGCCAGCAGCAGGCGCGCGCAGCGCTGGGGATGGCGTACGGCGAACAGGGCGGCCAGGGCCGAGCCGTAAGACAGGCCGATGGGCATCAGGGGCGGCAACTGGAGTTCTTCGGCAAAGGCGGCGATGAGGTCTGCCAGTTGCTCGAGGGAGAGTTCCGGGGCCAATTGCAGATTGCCACCCTGACTCGGCAGGTCGAGGAGGATCACCGGGTGGCGGGGCAGCAGTTCCTGCACCTCGGCACCGAAGGAGCGGAAGCTCTGGAACGCGCCGCCCAGCATCAGCACGGGTTCCCGACGGTCGTCCGAGTGCTGGGAGAAGGCCTGGTAATGCAGGGGCCAGGGGCCGAGTTGGACGATGCAGGGGGCGTCGGCCAGGTGCTGCGGGGCGAAGTCGGTCCGATAACGCATGGCAGGTTCTCCGGCGCCTGGGCGCTTCTTGTTCTTATTCGGGGGCTGAATCTGGAAGGTAAACAGCGCGGCCGATTTTGTTTACCCAACCTTCGGGCGGGCGCTCCGCTGGAGTGTCACCTTGCCGCTCGCGGCCCTTGCGGGCCGTGGCTTACGCCGTTACGGGAAGGGGCAGCGGAACGGCCTGTCTACCATCCGCCCGGCGCCGCTGGGCGCGGGCGAGCGCGGTCGCTATAATCAGCCGCTTTCCCTTCGCCAGAACACGAGACCATGACCGAGTCCGTTCTCGATTACATGACCCGCCTTGGCCGCGCTGCCCGCGCCGCCTCGCGCGTGGCCGCCCGTGCCAGCACCGCGCAGAAGAACCGCGCCCTGCTGGCTGCCGCCGATGCCCTGGACGCCGCCCGTGGCGAGCTGTCCGCTGCCAACGAGCAGGACCTGGCCAATGGCCGGGCCAACGGTCTTGAGCCAGCCATGCTCGACCGTCTGGCGCTGACCCCAGCCCGCATCGACGACATGATCGAGGGCCTGCGTCAGGTCGCTACGCTGCCGGACCCCATCGGCGAAATCCGTGACATGCGCTACCTGCCGTCCGGTATCCAGGTGGGCAAGATGCGCGTCCCGCTGGGCGTGATCGGCATCATCTATGAGTCCCGTCCCAACGTGACCATCGATGCCGCCAGTCTCTGCCTGAAGTCCGGTAACGCCACCATTCTGCGCGGCGGGTCCGAGGCCATTCATTCCAACCAGGCCATCGCCGTCTGCATCCAGAAGGGCCTCGCCGAAGCCGGCCTGCCCAGCGAACTGGTGCAAGTGGTGGAAACCACCGACCGTGCCGCCGTGGGCGCGCTGATCAGCATGCCGGAATACGTGGACGTGATCGTCCCGCGCGGCGGCAAGGGCCTGATCGAGCGCATCAGCCGCGACGCCAAGGTGCCGGTGATCAAGCACCTGGACGGCATCTGCCACGTCTACATCGACGTCGCTGCCGACCTGGACAAGGCGATCCGCGTCGCGGACAACGCCAAGACCCAGCGCTACGCGCCGTGCAACACCATGGAAACCCTGCTGGTGCACAGCGGCATCGCCGCCCGCGTGCTGCCGCCACTCGCCGCCATCTACCGCGACAAGGGCGTGGAACTGCGTGGCGATGCGGCCACCCGCGCACTGCTGGGCAATGAGGTGCTGGAAGCGACCGAAGAAGACTGGCGTACCGAGTACAACGCGCCGATCCTCTCGATCCGCATCGTCGACGGCCTCGACCAGGCCATCGAGCACATCAATACCTACGGCTCGCAGCACACCGACGCCATCATTACCGAGAACTTCAGTGATGCCCGGCGCTTCCTCACCGAAGTGGATTCCGCGTCGGTGATGGTCAACGCCTCGACCCGCTTCGCCGATGGCTTCGAGTACGGCCTGGGCGCGGAGATCGGCATTTCCACCGACAAGCTGCACGCTCGCGGCCCGGTCGGCCTGGAAGGCCTTACCAGCGAGAAGTACGTGGTCTTCGGCGACGGTCACGTACGTACCTGATGGGCAAGCGCATCGGCCTCTTCGGCGGCACCTTCGATCCTGTGCATATCGGTCACCTGCGGGGCGCCCTGGAGGTGGCCGAGCAATTCGGTTTCGACGAGTTGCGCCTGATCCCCAGCGCTCGTCCGCCTCATCGCGGGACGCCGCAGGTGTCAGCGGCCCAGCGCCTGGAGATGGTCCGCCTGGCGGTGGAGGGCGTTGCGCCCCTGGTGGTGGATGACCGCGAGCTCAAGCGCGAACGGCCGTCCTGGACCATCGAAACCCTGGAGTCCCTGCGCGCCGAGCTGGACGCCGATGACCAGCTGTTCCTGCTGGTGGGCTGGGATGCCTTCTGCGGCCTGTCGACCTGGCACCGCTGGAACGAACTGCTCGACCATTGCCACATCCTGGTCCTGCAGCGCCCGGACGCCGACAGCGAAGCGCCGGAAGACCTGCGTGACCTGGTGGCGGCGCGCAGCGCGGTCGATCCGCTTTCCCTGCAGGGGCCGGCCGGGCAGATCGCCTTTGTCTGGCAGACGCCCCTGGCGATTTCCGCCACCCAGATCCGCCAATTGCTGGGGGAGGGGCGCTCGGTGCGCTTTCTCGTGCCCGACGCCGTATTGGCCTATATCCATGCGCACGACCTGTACCGTGCGCCGAATTGATTTATTGAGGTAGTTGAACCCGATGCATAACGAAGAACTCGTCAAGGTCGCCATCGCGGCCCTGGAAGACCTGAAAGGTCAGGAAATCACCACCATCGATGTACGTGGCAAGACCAGCATCACCGATTTCATGGTGATCGCCAGCGGCACCTCCGGTCGTCACGTCAAATCCCTGGCCGAGAACGTGCTGGAGAAGGCCAAGGAGCAAGGCGTGCGCGCCCTGGGCAGCGAAGGCCTGGACGGCGGCGAGTGGGCCCTGCTGGACCTGGGCGACGTGGTGGTGCATGTGATGCAGGTCGCCACCCGCCAGTTCTACGACCTGGAGCGCCTGTGGCAAGGCGCCGAGCAGAGCCGCGCCCACCACAGCCACGAGTAAGCGGGGCGTCCCTTGCGTCTACGTCTGATCGCCGTCGGCACTCGCATGCCGCGCTGGGTGGAAGAGGGCTGGCACGAGTACGTCAAGCGCCTGCCTTCCGAGCTCAGCCTGGAGCTGGTGGAAATCCCCCTGACCACGCGCGGCAAGAACGCCGACGTGGCACGGATGATCCGCCAGGAAGGCGAGGCCATGCTGGCCAAGGTGCAGCCGGGGGAACGCATCGTCACCCTGGAAGTCCAAGGGCGGCCGTGGAGCACCGAGCAGTTGGCCGCCGAGCTGGATCGCTGGCGCCTGGATTCGCGCACCGTCAACCTGATGGTCGGCGGCCCTGAAGGCCTGGCGCCTGAAGTCTGTGCCCGTAGCGAGCAGCGCTGGTCGTTGTCGCCGCTGACGCTGCCGCACCCTCTGGTCCGCATCCTCATCGGCGAGCAGATCTACCGTGCCTGGACCGTGTTGTCTGGCCACCCCTACCACAAGTAAGTCCTGGTCATGCCGCAACCGATCCGCCTGAAAGACCACGAAAAAGATGCCCGCCTGGTGCGTCGGCGCGTGATCGTCGGCGCGGTGGCGGTGTTGTTGCTGACCTGCACGCTGATCGCTCGCCTCTACTACCTGCAGGTGATCCAGTACGAGTACCACTCGACGCTGTCCGAGAACAATCGCGTCCATGTGCAGCCGATCCCGCCCACCCGTGGGCTGATCTTCGACCGCAATGGCGTGATCATCGCCGACAACCGGCCCAGCTTCAGCCTCAGCGTCACCCGTGAACGGGCCGGCGAGTGGCAGAAGACCCTCGACGTGATAGTCGAAGTGCTGCAGCTGACCCCGGAAGACCGCACCTTGTTCGAGAAGCGCATGAAGCAGGGCCGCCGCCCCTTCGAGCCGGTGCCCATCCTCTTCGAACTGACCGAGGAACAGATCGCCCGCATCGCCGTGAACCAGTTCCGCCTCCCCGGCGTGGAAGTGGTGGCGCAGCTGGTGCGGCATTACCCCCAGGGCGAGCATTTCGCCCATTCTGTGGGCTATGTCGGGCGCATCAACGAGAAGGAACTCAAGCAGCTCGACCCTGTGAACTACAGCGGCACCCACCATATCGGCAAGACGGGCATCGAGCGCTTCTACGAGGACCAGCTCCATGGCGAGGTGGGGTACGAGGAAGTCGAGACCAACGCCCGCGGCCGCGTCCTGCGGGTGTTGAAACGCACTGACCCGAAGCCGGGCAAGGACCTGGTGCTGACCCTCGACGTACGCCTTCAGGAAGCTGCTGAACAGGCCCTGGCGGGACGCCGTGGCGCCATCGTCGCCATCGAGCCGTCCAGTGGCGACGTGCTGGCCATGGTCAGCCAGCCGAGCTTCGACCCGAACCCCTTCGTCACCGGCATCAGCTTCAAGTCCTATGCCGAGTTGCGCGATTCCATCGATCGGCCGCTCTACAACCGCGTGTTGCGGGGCCTCTACCCGCCGGGTTCGACCATCAAGCCGATGGTGGCGGTGTCCGGCCTGGATGCTGGCGTGGTGACACCGGCCTCGCGCGTCTTCGACCCGGGCTTCTACCAGCTGCCGAACTACGACCACAAATACCGCAACTGGAACCGCTCCGGTGACGGCTGGGTGAACATGGAAACCGCGATCATGCGGTCAAATGACACCTACTTCTACGATCTTGCCCACAAGATGGGTATTGATCGCCTGCACGACTACATGAGCCGCTTCGGCTTCGGCCAGCGCGTGGCCCTGGACATGTTCGAGGAGTCCTCCGGCCTGATGCCGTCCCGCGAGTGGAAGCGCGCCCGCTACCGCCAGGCCTGGTTCCCGGGTGAAACCCTGATCCTCGGTATCGGCCAGGGCTACATGCAGGCCACTCCGTTGCAGCTGGCGCAGGCGGTCGCGCTGATGGCCAATCGCGGCAAGTGGATTCGCCCGCACCTGGCGAAGACCATCGAGGGCCAGCCGCCGGTGGACCCGAGCCCGATGCCGGACATCCTGCTGCGCGACCCGAAGTTCTGGGATTACGGCCGTCTTGGCATGGAACAGGTGGTCCATGGCGCCCGAGGCACGGCCCACAAGGTCGGCGCCACTTCGGTCTACCGCATTGCCGGCAAGTCCGGTACCGCCCAGGTGGTCGCGATCAAGCAGGGCGAAAAGTACGACCGCACCAAGCTCCAGGAGCGCCACCGCGACCACGCCCTGTTCGTCGCCTTCGCCCCGGCCGAGGACCCGAAAATCGCCGTGGCGGTGATGGTGGAAAACGGCGAGTCCGGCTCGGGCGTCGCCGCGCCGGTGGTCAAGCAGGTCATGGACGCCTGGCTGCTCGGTGAAGATGGCCAGTTGAAACCCGAGTTCCGCCCGCCGCAGCCCCTGGCGGACCAGCAGAGCGCCAATCGATGAACAGCAATTTCGACCGCACCATCTCCCAGGAGGACGTGCTCAAGCGCCGCGCGACCCTGCTGCAGCGCCTGCACATCGATGGCTGGCTGCTGCTGATCCTCCTGTTGCTGGCTGCCGGCAGCCTGTTCGTCCTCTATTCCGCCAGTGGCAAGCACTGGGACCTGCTGATGAAGCAGGCCAGCTCCTTCGGCCTCGGTCTTGGCGCGATGATCGTGATCGCCCAGTTCGAGCCGCGCTTCATGGCGCGCTGGGTGCCGCTGGGCTACGTGGTGGGCGTGAGCCTGCTGATGGTGGTGGAGATCATGGGCCACACGGCCATGGGCGCGACGCGCTGGATCAACATTCCCGGGGTGATTCGCTTCCAGCCCTCGGAGTTCATGAAGATCATCATGCCGGCGACCATTGCCTGGTACCTGTCGCGGCATAACCTGCCGCCCAAGCTCAAGCACATTGCGATCAGCCTGGTGCTGATCATTGTGCCTTTCGTGCTGATCCTGAAGCAGCCGGACCTGGGCACCGCGATGCTGATCCTGGCTTCCGGCGCCTTCGTGCTCTTCATGGCCGGACTGCAGTGGCGCTGGATCCTGGGGGCGGTGGGAGCGGTGGTGCCGGTGGCCGTGGCCATGTGGTACTTCGTGCTGCACGACTACCAGAAGCAGCGGGTGCTGACCTTCCTCGATCCGGAAAGCGACCCTCTGGGTACCGGCTGGAACATCATCCAGTCCAAGGCGGCCATCGGCTCGGGCGGCGTGTTCGGCAAAGGCTGGCTATTGGGCACTCAGTCGCACCTGGATTTTTTGCCCGAAAGCCACACGGACTTTATCATTGCCGTCCTTGGCGAAGAGTTCGGCCTTGTGGGCGTCTGCCTGCTGCTGTTGGTCTACATGCTCCTCATCGGTCGCGGGCTGGTCATCACCGCCCAGGCCCAGACCCTGTTCGGCAAGCTGCTGGCGGGCAGCCTGACCATGACCTTCTTCGTATACGTTTTCGTCAACATCGGCATGGTCAGCGGATTGCTGCCGGTCGTGGGGGTACCCCTTCCCTTCATTAGCTACGGCGGAACCCACTTGGTGACGCTGCTGTCTGGGTTCGGGGTATTGATGGCGGTTCACACTCATCGGAAGTGGATCGCCCAGGTTTGAAACGAGTGAATGAATTGAAAGCACTGCGCAGATGGATGCAGTCGGGGGCTTCCGGAGTTGCCCTGGTCGGCCTGCTGGGGGCAGCCGCGCCGGCTCTTTCCGGGGATTACGAGGGCTCGCCACAGGTGGCTGAGTTCGTCGCCGAAATGACCCGTGATTACGGCTTTGCCGGCGAGCAATTGGTGGACCTGTTCCGCGAAGTGGAGCGCAAGCAGTCCATCCTCGACGCCATTTCCCGGCCCGCCGAGCGGGTCAAGCCCTGGAAGGAATACCGTCCGATCTTCATCACCCCGGCGCGGATTCAGAAGGGCGTCACCTTCTGGAATCAGTACGCCGACGCGCTGGCCCGTGCCGAGAAGGAGTACGGTGTTCCCGCCCAGGTCATCGTCGCGATCATTGGCGTCGAAACCTTCTATGGCGGCAATACCGGCAATTTCCGCGTGATCGATGCACTGTCCACCCTGGGCTTCGACTACCCGCCGCGGGCCGACTTCTTCCGCAAGCAGTTGAAGGAATTCCTCCTGCTGGCGCGTGAGGAACAGGTCGACCCGCTGATGCTCAAGGGCTCCTATGCCGGCGCCATGGGCCTGCCGCAATTCATGCCGAGCAGCTTCCGCGCCTACGCCGTGGATTTCGATGGCGATGGCCATATCGATATCTGGAACAATCCCGTGGACGCCATTGGCAGCGTCGCCAGCTACTTCAAGCGCCACGGCTGGGAAGCCGGCGGGCTGGTGGTCAGCCGTGCCCAGGTGCGCGGCGAACGAATCGACGAAGGGTTGACCCAGGGGCTGGACCCGGTGAAGAACGTCGGCGATCTTAGGGCGCTGGGCTGGGCAAGCAGCGACGCACTGCGCGATGATGTGCCGGTTACGGCCTTCCGGCTGGAGGGTGACGAGGGGGCGGAGTACTGGATGGGACTGCCGAACTTCTACGTCATTACCCGCTACAATCGCAGCGTGATGTACGCCATGGCTGTGCATCAGCTTTCCGAACTGCTGGTCAACGCAAGGGGCGGGCGTTAACCGATGCCACAACCGATAAGAGTCGCCGTCTACGGCGCCGTAGCTTTGTTGCTGGCCAGCTGCTCGAGCAGCCGTGCGCCGGTACCAGTCCAGCCTGGCGGCCCGATCTCCGGTCCTGGCGATTACTCGCGTCCGCATCGAGATGGCGCCCCCTGGTGGGACGTCGACGTCTCGCGCATTCCCGACGCCGTGCCCATGCCGCACTACGGTGCGCTCAAGGCCAATCCCTATACGGTGCTGGGCAAGACCTACTACCCGATGAATGACGCGCGCCGCTACCAGGCGGTGGGCACCGCATCCTGGTACGGCACCAAGTTCCACGGCCAGGCCACCGCCAACGGCGAGGCCTACGACCTTTACGGCATGACCGCCGCCCACAAGACCCTGCCGCTGCCGAGCTATGTGCGGGTGACCAACCTGGACAATGGCCGCAGCGTGATCCTGCGGGTCAATGACCGTGGTCCCTTCTATTCCGACCGCATCATCGACCTCTCCTTCGCCGCGGCGAAGAAACTCGGCTACGCCGAGGTGGGCACCGCCCGGGTCAAGGTGGAAGGCATCGACCCCCATGAGTGGTGGGCCGCCCAGGGCCGTCCGGTGCCCATGGTGCTGGCGCAGCCGAAGATGGCCGCTCAGCCCCAGGCGCAACCCCAGCCGGTTGTCCAGGTGGCCAGCGCGCCGGTCGAGCAGTACACCCCGCCGCCCCAGCAGCACGCCGCCGCCGTGCTGCCGGTGCAGATCGACGCAAAAAAAAACGATTCACTCGCAGCCTCTGGCCTGTATCTCCAGGTGGGCGCCTTCGCCAATCCGGACGCTGCGGAACTCCTCAAGGCCAAGCTGAGCGGGACGGTGAGTGCCCCGGTCTTCATCAGCTCGGTCGTGCGCAACCAGCAGATACTGCACCGGGTACGCCTGGGGCCGATCGGAACTCAGGGTGAGGCACAGGACGTGCAAAACACGGTGCGCCTGGCCAATCTCGGGCAACCAACCCTGGTGAAGCCGGACTGACGGCTTCAATCATTTGCCCGCAAGGGCCTGTTAGACCATTAGCTACTTTCCAGAGAGACGGATGAACATCTTCAGCTTCGCCAAACGCCTATTACTGCCCGCAGCCCTGCTCATCGTCGCGCCGGTCTCCATGGCGGCCCAGCAGGTCATTCCGTCGCCGCCGCAACTGGCCGCCAAATCCTACGTCCTGATGGACGCCCAGAGCGGCCAGGTGCTGGTTGAGAACAACGGCGACCAGCGCCTGCCCCCGGCCAGCCTGACCAAGCTGATGACCGCCTACATCGCCACTCTGGAAATCCGTAAGGGCCAGATCGGCGAAACCGACCCGGTGACCATCAGCGAGCACGCCTGGCGCACCGGTGGTTCGCGCATGTTCGTCCAGGTGAACACCCAGGTAGCCCTGGGCGACCTGCTGCACGGCATCATCATCCAGTCGGGCAACGACGCCAGCGTGGCCGTGGCCGAGCACATCGCCGGCAGCGAAGATGCCTTCGCCGACATGATGAACACCACTGCCGAGAAGCTCGGCATGAGCAACAGCCACTTCATGAACGCCACCGGCCTGCCGGATCCGGAGCATTTCTCCACCGCCCATGACATGGCTCGCCTGGCCCGCGCGATCATCTACGAAGATCCGGCCCACTACGCCATCTACTCCCAGAAGGAATTCTTCTGGAACAACATCAAGCAGCCCAACCGCAACCTGCTGCTGTGGCGCGACAAGACCGTCGACGGCCTGAAGACCGGCCATACCGACGAAGCCGGCTACTGCCTGGTGGCGTCCGCCGTTCGTGACAACATGCGTCTGATCGCCGTGGTGTTCGGCACCAACAGCGAGCAGGCCCGCGCGGCCGAGACCCAGAAGCTCCTGACCTACGGCTTCCGCTTCTTCGAAACCCAGACCTTCTACCAGAAGGGCGCCGAACTGGCCAAAGCCCAGGTCTGGAAGGGCGCGACCCGCGAAGCCAAGGCCGGCCTGGCCCAGGACCTGTCCCTGACCCTGCCGAAGGGCCAGATCAAGAAGCTGCAGGCCAGCATGACCTTGAATCCGCAGCTGATCGCCCCCATCAAGCAGGGTGACGTGATCGGCAAGGTCGAGGTGAAGCTGGAAGACCAGGTGATCCACAGCGCCGACCTGATCGCCCTGGAAACCGTCGAGGAAGGTGGCTTCTTCCGCCGCCTGTGGGATAGCATCCGTCTGTTCTTCTTCGGCCTGTTCAACTGACCTACTGAGCCGACGCCTCGCGCCCTACCCGGGTTCGGGGCGTCCGCATCGCGGGCCACGAGTCCGCTGCCGCCATGACCGATACTCCTGACGTACAACCCCCGAAAATCGAGTTTCCCTGCGAGCGCTACCCCATCAAGGTGATTGGCGATTCCGGCGATGGCTTTGCCGATATGGTGATTGAAGTCATCCAGCGCCACGCTCCCGATCTCGACGCCACCACCCTCGTGGTGCGCGACAGCCGCAACGGCCGTTTCCTCTCTGTGCAGGTGCTGATCACCGCCACCAGCGTCGATCAGTTGCAGGCGATTCACGTCGACCTGCGCGCCACTGGCCGCGTGCACATGGTGCTCTAGTGGCACCCGCCGAGCTTTTCGTGCGTCACCTGGGGCTGGTGGACTACCTGCCGACCCTGGAGGCGATGCGCCGTCTGACCGTCGAACGCGACGAACGGACCCCCGACGAAATCTGGCTGCTGCAGCATCCCCGGGTGTTCACCCAGGGCCAGGCCGGCAAGGCCGAGCATCTGCTGGCGCCGGGAGACATCCCGGTGGTCCAGGTGGAGCGCGGCGGCCAGGTTACCTACCATGGCCCCGGCCAACTGGTGGCCTATCTGATGCTGGACCTTCGCCGCCTGGGACTGGGCGTGCGCGAGCTGGTCACAGCCATGGAGCAGAGCCTGGTGGATGTCCTGGCTGCCTATGGCGTTACGGCAGCACCCAAGGCGGATGCTCCCGGCGTTTATGTCGATGGCGACAAGATTGCCTCGCTGGGGCTGCGGGTCAGCCGTGGCTGCTCCTTCCACGGCTTGGCGCTCAACGTGGACATGGATATGTCGCCCTTCTGGCGGATCAACCCCTGCGGTTACGCCGGGCTGAAGATGGTGCAGCTCAAGGATTTCCTCGAGACGCCGCCGCAGCTCGATGAGGTGGCGCGGCACCTGGAGCAGGCTCTGCGTCAGCGGCTGGGCTACACGCAGTAGAAGGATGTTCCCGGATAAACGACGGCCCCCTCTCCCATAGGGAGAGGGGGCCGTTTCGTTAGATCGCGTCTGATTACCCGCTGCAATCGCCCCAGCCACTCCCTCGGGAGTGGGTTGGGCGGTTCCTGCTCAACCCAGGTTGAGTGTCGGAATGATGCTCGAGTCGACGGGCTGGCCCGGTACCGGCACCGGCGCGGCCAGGCCCAGGTTGTTCTTCTCGAACACCCGGTCGGCCCTGTAGCTGGAGCGCACCAGCGGGCCGGCGGCGACTTCCATGAAGCCCTTCTGCAGGCCGATATCGCGGAAGCGGTTGAACTCTTCCGGGCTGACCCAGCGCTGAACCTTTAGATGGTTGCGGGTGGGCTGCAGGTACTGGCCGAGGGTGAGGATGTCCACGCCAATGGCGCGCAGATCGTCCATGGTCTCGATGATTTCCTCGTCGGTCTCGCCCAGTCCCAGCATCAGGCTGGTCTTGGTCAGCACGTCCGGGCGGTGGCGCTTGGCATGCTCCAGCACGCGCAGCGTCTTCTCGTAACCTGCGCGCGGGTCCCGCACCACATGGGTCAGGCGCTTGACCGTCTCGACGTTCTGCGCGAACACCTCCAGGCCGGAGTCCACCACCCGTTCGATGGCCTCGTGGTCACCGTTGAAGTCCGGGGTCAGGGCCTCCACAACCACCTGGGGCGTGCGCTCCTTGATGGCGCGCACGCAGGCGGCGTAGTGGCCGGCGCCGCCATCGTCCAGATCGTCGCGATCCACCGATGTCAGCACGATATAGCGCAAAGCCATCAGTTCGACCGACTTGGCCGTGTTCTGCGGCTCTTCCAGGTCCAGCCAGCCATTGGGGTTGCCAGTGTCCACGGCGCAGAAGCGGCAGGCACGAGTACATACCGAGCCCATCAGCATGATGGTGGCGGTGCCGTTGGACCAGCACTCACCCATGTTCGGGCAGTGCGATTCCTGGCACACGGTGCTCAGGCGGTGCTCGCCGACGTTGCGCTTGACCGCGTCGAAGCGGCTGCCCCCCGGCGCCTTCACCCGCAGCCACTTGGGTTTGGGCTCGAAGACCTGGGGTTCGGCTGAGGCGCGGCGCTTCTGGCCATCCTTGATCGCGGTGATGCCCTGAGCAGTACGGAATTTTTCGCCGCTGGCGACGTGTTTGGACGAGTCTGTATCGGACATCGGAAATCTGACTCCGCTAGAGGCTTCAAGGGCTGCCGCAGGGGCACAAGAGGGTGGCGCAGTGTATCACAAGAGGTGTCCGCCCAGGCTGGCAGCGCGACGTTCCCGGTCTTGGCGCGACGTTAGGGAGCGTAGCGCCTGGCGCCAATTTGCGGACCATTCGCGGTCCGCAGGCGTCAGCGTTGGCGCAGGCTTTCCAGCAGCTTCTGGGTCGGGAATCCGTCCGCGGGCCAACCGAGGCGCTGCTGGTAACCGCGAATGGCCTTGCGGGTATTGGCGCCGATGATCCCGTCCGGCGTGCCCGGGTCGTAGCCAGCGGCGGTGAGGGACTCCTGCAGTTCAACCCGTTCGCTGCGGCTCAGGGGGCGTTCGTCCCGGGGCCAACTGCCGATGAGCTGGCCGCCGCCATCGAAGCGCTCGCCCAGCAGGCTGACGGCGAGGGCATAGGACGAGGAGTTGTTGTACTTGAGGATGGCGCGGAAGTTATCCAGTACCAGGAACGCCGGGCCGCGATAGCCGGCCGGCAGCAGGAGCGATGCACTTTCTCCGGACAGACCATTGGCCTGCGGACCCACTAGTAGTACGCCCGTGGCCTGCCACTGGCCCACGGATTTGCGGATATCCCCATCGGCGTGGGCGTAGTCGAAGCCCTGGGGGAGTTGCACCTGCAACGCAGCGGGCTGCCCCTTGCGCCAGCCGGAAGCCTGCAGGTAGTGGGCGGCGGAAGCCAGGGCATCGGCTGCGGAGTTCCAGATATCCCGGCGGCCGTCGCCGTCGAAGTCCACCGCGTGGCTGTTGTAGGTGGTGGGAATGAACTGGGTCTGCCCCATGGCGCCTGCCCAGGACCCCAGCATGCCGCCGGGCTGGATGTCGCCGTGCTGGAGGATCTGCAGGGCTGCCAGCAACTGGGCATGTGCGAACTCTGGGCGACGGCCTTCGTAGGCCAGGGTGGCCAGGGAGCGGATTACCGACTTGTCCCCCATGAACTGGCCGAAACTGCTTTCCATGCCCCAGATGGCCACCAGGGGCTCCCGGTCAACGCCAAAGCGCTGCTCGATGGCGGCCAGCGTGGTGGCATGCTCGGCCATCAGGGACTGGCCCTTGCGCACGCGATAGGGGGAAATGGCGCCTTCCAGGTATTCCCAGACGGGGCGGGTGAATTCGGGCTGGCTGCGGTCAGCGGTGATAACGCTGGCGTCGGGGGTGATGCCGGCGAACGCGCGATCGAAGGTCGCGGTGTCTATGCCGCTTGCCAAGGCTTGACGTCGGAAGCCGTCACGCCAGGCATCGAAGCTGATGGCCGGCATCACCACCGGGGCTTGTGCCGGCGACGTGGCGGCTTTGGCGGCGGGTTGGCTGGCCTGGGGCAGGGGAGCGGTGGCGGGTTTCTGGGCCGGGGCTTCGGCGCAGGAGGCTATCAGGGTCAGAGCGGAGGCCACGGCCAGGCGACGGAATATCAGGCCGGGGGCTGGGGCGTTGAACATGCGCGGTTCTCGGACAGACGAATCAAGCCGCGACCTTAACACGTCTCGCCACTTTCAGGCGGCCATAAGCGACGAAGCCTCCCAATCGTGGGAGGCTTCGCGGCGGTAGCTGCCTTTGCCTTTCAGGGGCTTCTCCTGGCGGCAGCGGAAGAGTGGTTGGGCTACCAGGGACTTTGCGCGGTTGTGTGCGCCTTTGTTGCGTTTCTTGGCCATGGCCGATGATCCTCGATTGGCGTCCGCACCAGTGCGGGCGCGCGAATCATCGGCTTCTGCTCAGAAAATGTCCAGTCACTCGGCGGAGAGGGGTAGACGCTGGCCGGCCAATAGCAAGGAGAGGCGTGCGAGGCCGTTCCAGGGATCACCCGGAGCCTGGCCCTTGATCTGTGCGTCGATGCGCTGGGCGTCTTGCAGCATCTGGTTCCAGCGGGAGGCTGGATGGCGCTGCAGGGCGCGGCTGACCAGCGGGCGGCGCTTGTCCCAGACCGGCGGGCGAGCAGCGGCGAAGGCCTTTTCCAGTGGCACGCCCTGGCTGTACTGCTGGGCAAGACCCGCCAGCAGGCGCAGTTCGCGAGCCAGGGCCCAGAGGATCACCGGAGGCTCTACGCCCTCGCCACGCAGCCCTTCCAGGGTCCGCAGGGTGTGGGCCGGCTCGCCATTGAGTGCGGCGTCGATCAGGCCGAAAACGTCGAAGCGGGCGCTGTCAGCCACTGCCGCCTGAACGGTGGCGGCATCCACTTGGCCACCCTCGGCCAGCAACTTGAGTTTTTCGATTTCCTGGGCGGCCGCCAGGAGGTTGCCTTCCACCCGCGCGGCGATCAGGTCCACGGCTTCCTGGTTGGCGGCCAGACCGGCCTGAGCCAGGCGCTGGCGAATCCACTGGGGCAGGTTGTGGGCTTCGATCGGCCAGATCTGGATGAACTGGGCGTCCGCGCCGTCGATCAGGGCCTTGGCCCATTTGGTCTTCTGGGTACTGCCGTCGAGCTTGGGCAGGCTCAGCAGCAGTACGGTGTCTTCCGGTGGGCGGGAGAGGTACTCCAGCAGCGCGGCGGCGCCCTTGTCCCCCGGCTTCCCCGAAGGCAGACGAACTTCCAACAGGCGTTTCTCGGCGAACAGCGAGAGGCTGGCGCCCGCTTCCAGCAGCAGGCCCCAGTCGAAGTTGGCTTCGGCGTTGAACACCTGGCGCTCGCTGAAATCCCGCGCACGGACGCTGGCGCGAATGGCGTCGCAGGCTTCCTGGCAGAGTAGTGGTTCGTCGCCACTGACGACGTAGACCGGTGCCAGTTGGCCCTGCAGGTGTTTGCCCAGTTGTGCGGGGTTGAGTTTCATAGGCGCAAATGACCGGGGCCGCTGGTGCGGCCCCGTGTACTCACTGGATGGGCAGTTGCAGCGGAGACTGCTGCGGTTGCTGGGCCTGTTCGGCCCTGCGCGCGGCTTCCTCCGCTTCGGCTTCGGCCTTGGCCTTGGCTTCGGCGGTCTGCTGAAGCTGATCCAGTTGGGTCGGGGTGATCAACTGCAGGCGCATGACGATCTGCTGAACCATTTCCTGGTGCATTTCCTGGCGCAGTTGCGCAGCTTCCTGGTCGGAACCGATCAGGTTGTTGCTGTCGTGTACGTAGTACTTCTGCACGGACAGTTGGTCGTTCATCAGCAACATGTCGTTGCTGCCGCGGATTTCGTATTTCAGCGTCTGGGTCAGCTCGTACTCGGCGCTTCGAGCGGAGCTGGTGTAGGTGGCCGCCCGCTGGCTCTCGGCCTCGTTGGTCAGCACCAGCGTGTAGGGAGCGCCGGCATGGACTTTGACCTTGTTGTCTTCCAGCGCCTTGCGCACATCCTTGACGGTCTGGCCGTATTGGTTGCGGGCAGTGACATCCAGTTCGGTCAGGGCGAACTCGGCGTCGACCGTGCCGCGCAGCTGGAAGCCGCACGCGCTCAGTAGTGCGCTGAGGCCCAGGACCAGCAGATTCCGTTTCATCATTTCTTGCGTTCCCCTTGCGTGCAGTCCGGCGCCGCTCCCGGAGGAGCAACGCCGGCTTCCATCAGTTGGCGACAATGTTGACCAGTTTGCCCGGCACCACGATGACCTTGCGAATGGTCAGGCCATCGGTGAAGCGCAGCACGTTCTCGTTGCCACGCGCGGCGGCTTCCACCGCTTCGCGGCTGGCGTCGGCCGGCACTTCGATGTGGCCGCGCAGCTTGCCGTTGACCTGTACCACCAGTTGCAGGCTGTCCTGCACCAGGGCGGCTTCGTCCACGACCGGCCAGGCGGCATCGATGACGGCATCGGCATGGCCCAGCTCGCGCCACAGTACGTGGCTGATGTGCGGGGTGATGGGGGCCAGCAGCAGTGCCACGGATTCCAGGCCTTCCTGGAGGAGGGCGCGGTCTTCGGCGCTGGCCTGCGGGGCCTTTTCCAGCACGTTCATCAGGGTCATCACGGCCGCGATGGCGGTGTTGAACTTGTGGAACTGGCCAACGTCCTGGCTGGCCTGGCGGATGGCCAGGTGGATAGCGCGATGTACGGCCTTCTGCTCGTCGTTCAGGGCACTGCGGTCCAGGGCGGCCGGCAGGCCAGCGGCGACGTGGCTCTGGGCAAGGCGCCAGACGCGGCGGAGGAAGCGGCTGGCACCTTCGACGCCGGAGTCGGACCACTCCAGGCTCATGTCCGGCGGCGAAGCGAACATCATGAACAGGCGGCAGGTGTCGGCACCGTACTGGTCGATCATGGCCTGAGGGTCGACGCCGTTGTTCTTCGACTTCGACATCTTTTCGGTGCCACCGATTTCCACGGGCAGGCCGTCGGTCTTCAGGCGAGCGCCGATGATCTTGGCCTTGGCGTCACGCTCAACCTCGACGTCGGCCGGGTTGAACCAGTCCTTGCCGCCGTTGGAAGCGGTGCGGTAGTAGGTTTCGGCGACCACCATGCCCTGGGTGAGCAGGTTCTTGAACGGCTCGTCGGAGCTGACCAGGCCTTCGTCGCGCATCAGCTTGTGGAAGAAACGCGCGTAGAGCAGGTGAAGGATGGCGTGCTCGATGCCGCCGATGTACTGGTCGACGGGCAGCCAGTGGTTGGCAGCGGCCGGATCGACCATGCCCTTGTCGTAGTTCGGCGAGGCGTAGCGGGCGAAGTACCAGGAGCTTTCCACGAAGGTGTCCATGGTGTCGGTTTCGCGCTTGGCCGCAGTGCCGCATTTCGGGCAGGTGCAGCTGTAGAACTCGGGCATCTTGGCCAGCGGGCTGCCGGCGCCGTCCGGCACCACGTCTTCAGGCAGCACTACCGGCAGTTGGTCTTCCGGCACCGGTACGTCACCGCAGCTCGGGCAGTGGATGATCGGGATTGGGCAGCCCCAGTAGCGCTGGCGGCTGATGCCCCAGTCGCGCAGGCGGAACTGGGTGCGGGCCTGGCCCAGGCCTTTCTCCTGCAGGGCCACTTCGATGGCGTCGAAGGCGCCCTGGTAATCCAGGCCGTCGAATTCGCCGGAGTTGATCAGTTGGCCGTGCTCGCCGTAGGCGTCCTGCCAAGGGGCCGGGGTCTCGTCACCCGCGGCGGTGCGGATTACCGGTTTGATCGGCAGGTCGTACTTGTGGGCGAAGGCGAAGTCACGCTCATCGTGGGCCGGCACGGCCATCACAGCGCCTTCGCCATAGTTCATCAGCACGTAGTTGGCGACCCACACCGGCAGCGTCTCGCCGGTGAGCGGGTGCTCGACGAACAGCGGAGTGGGCAGGCCCTTCTTCTCCTGAGTGGCGATATCGGCTTCGGCAACGCCGCCACGCTTGCACTCGTCGATGAAGGCCTGCAGTTCGGCAGCCTTGTCGGCCGGCATCTTCTGCACGGCCAGCGTGGCCAGCGGGTGCTCGGCGGCAACCGCTACGTAGGTGGCGCCCAGCAGGGTGTCGGGGCGGGTGGTGAAGACCTTCAGCGCGCCGTCCAGGCCGATGCTGGCCTGGTCATAGGGGAAGCTGACTTCCATGCCGCGGGACTTGCCGATCCAATTGCGCTGCATGGTCTTGACCTGCTCGGGCCAGCCGTCCAGGTCGTCGAGGCTGCTCAAGAGTTCATCCGCGTAGGCGGTGATCTTGAAGTAGTACATCGGGATCTCGCGCTTCTCCACCAGCGCGCCGGAACGCCAGCCGCGACCGTCGATGACTTGCTCGTTGGCCAGTACGGTCTGGTCCACCGGGTCCCAGTTCACGGTGCCGTTCTTGCGATAGATGACGCCCTTTTCGAACAGCTTGGTGAACAGCCACTGCTCCCAGCGGTAGTAGTCGGGCTTGCAAGTGGTGACTTCACGGGACCAGTCGATGGCAAGGCCCAGGCTCTTCAGCTGGGACTTCATGTAGTCGATGTTCTCGTAGGTCCACTTGGCGGGTGCGACGTTGTTCTTCATCGCGGCGTTTTCCGCCGGCATGCCGAAGGCATCCCAACCCATGGGCTGCAGCACGTTCTTGCCCTGCATGCGCTGGTAGCGAGCGATCACGTCGCCGATGGTGTAGTTGCGCACGTGCCCCATGTGCAGCTTGCCGCTCGGGTAGGGGAACATCGACAGGCAATAGAAGGTGTCCTTGCCGGGCTGCTCACTCACTTCAAAGGATTTGTGCGCGTCCCAGTGGGCTTGCGCGGCGGCTTCGATTTCGCGGGGCTGATACTGTTCGTGCATGGCTACTGGCGCTGAAGGATTGGGTTCCCTGGGGCCGATTGCGCCGGCTTTCGCCACAACATGGACCCCGTCGGGAAACGGAAATTCAAGCGCCGTAGCATACATGACCCCCATCGGCCTAGGGAAACCCTGAATGCACGGGTGGGCGTCCGTCGGGCATCCCGGCACCGTTTGTCGCTGGCACCTTGCAGCCAGGAACCGAACGCTAAGCTTTTCATAAGCAAGGCAAGCGTTTACGTGGTTCGAGGTGCTGGATGGCTGAGTTGCGGCGGACGGAATCAGGGAACGGGCTATACGAGCGGTTGTTGCACCGGCTGGCCCTAGCGCTGGATGAAGCGGATACAGCGGTTCGCTTGCGCGACGAGGAGCCGCTTGAACTGGAATTGAAGGGATTGACCCCCGCCGAGATGGAGTTGATCCGCGCATACTTGGACAAGGACATGCGCTGGCTCCGTGGTTGGCACGCTGCGGCGGAAGAGTTGGCCGCCATCAAGGAATTGCCGCGCTCCCCCCTGCGTTCGGAACGCACTTCTGCCCAACCTTTGCCCCTCAAGCCGAAGCCTCCGTTCAAGCGGCGCCAGCAGCTGTGTTGCGCCATGTGCGGCACGCCAGCCATCTGGCAGCGCGGCCAGGGGGTTCAGGCCTGCATGTCCTGCGGCTCGCAGCTTTTCCGCACGAGCAATCCCCGCTAGGCTCCGGGCACCTGGAGGTGCCCATGCCAATTCGTTACATCCTCAAGCAGATTCTGCTGCCGCCTGGTGGCCTGCTGCTGTTGCTTCTGTTCGCCTGGTGGATGCGCCGGCGCATGCCGCGATTGTCGAAGGCCTGCTTCGTGGCGGGGTTCGGCGGCCTTTGGTTGATGAGCCTGCCCATCGTCGTCGAGTGGTCGGCCAAGGTGCTGGAGCGCGAACCACCCCTGGCCGAGGTGGAGTGGTCGCAACTGGCCGGGCGGGTGGATGCGATCGTGGTGCTGGGCGGTGGCCGGGATCGTGACGACCCTGCCTGGGGAGCAGACCAGCCCGCCCTATTGCCCCTGGAGCGGCTGCGCTATGCCGCGCGCGTGGCCCGTGCCAGTGGCCTGCCGTTGCTGACCAGCGGCGGCCTGCACTTCGGCGAGCCGCCCAGCGAGGCGCAGATCATGGCCGACACGCTCAAGCGTGATTTTGGTGTCGAGGTGCGCTGGCTGGAGGGTGAAAGTCGCACGACCTGGGAGAATGCCCAGTTCTCGGCGCGGCTTCTGCAATCCGACGGTGTTCGCCGAGTGCTGCTGGTAACGCAGGCGGCCCATATGCCTCGGGCGCGTTGGTGCTTTGAGCGTGCCGGTTTCGAAGTGGTAACGGCGCCCGTGGGGTTCATGGGCGTTCCCAATGGCCGCCCCTTGAAGGGATGGCTGCCGGAGGCCAAGGCAGTGTGGCAGAGCAGCCTGCTGCTCAACGAGGCGATCGGGTTGATCGCCTATCCATTGGCCTACGACTGAGGCGGAATGGGGCCGTTACGCGGCCCCAGGTGACTTGCCCCGCTCTCGCGGGTCAGACCGTCTTGGCGATTCGACTGGCCATGAGAGCCCAGGCGAAGAGCAGGCCGCAGAGGATCACCAGCGGCCAGGCGCGCCATTGCAGATAAGGCGTCAGGCCCTGCATGGGCAGGACCTCTCCGTAGAGCACGCCCTGCTGGAACTGCGGGATGCCCTCGGTGATCTGGCCGTGGGGATCGATCAGCACAGTGACCCCATTGTTGGTGGCACGGATCATCCAGCGCCCGGCTTCCAGGGCGCGCATCTGCGCCATCTGCAGGTGCTGCAGCGGGCCGATGGACGTGCCGAACCAGGTGTCGTTGCTCACCGTCAGCAGGATGTCGCTCTGCGCCGCGAGATCGGCTGCGAACTCGGGATAGACCACCTCGTAGCAGATGTAGGGCGCGATGCGGTACCCCTTGGCCAGCAGCGGCTTCTGGTCAGAGTCGCCACGGGCGAAGTCGGACATGGGCAGGTCGAAGAAGGCAATCAGGCCGCGCAGCAGGTCCTGCAGCGGCACGTACTCGCCGAAGGGCACCAGCTTCTGCTTGAGGTAAGTGCCTTCACCCTGGCCGACCACAGTGATGCCGTTGTAGTAGCGCTTCTCGCCACGCTCATTGAGCTGGCGGATCGGCACGCCGGTGATCAGGGCGGACTGGCGGTCGTTGGCGAACCGGCCCATTACGCCGAGGTACCCGTCGACGAACTCCTTGAGCACCGGCACTGCGGTTTCGGGCCAGACGATCAGGTCCGCCTTCCGGGCGCTGAAGGTCATGTCGCGGTAGAGGGCCAACTGGGCATTGAGCTGTTCCGGGTCCCACTTCATGTTCTGTTCAACGTTGCCCTGCATGGCCGCCACCTTGAGCGGCTCACCGGCGGGCTGCGTCCAGGCGTGACCTTTGAGGGCCAGGCCGACGGCCCAGGGCGCGACCAAGAGGACGACGCCAGCACCGAGGAAGGCGGGGCGGCTGCGCAGCTGCGCCAGGTTCACCAGCAGGGCGGCGGTCAGGGCCAGGGCGAAGGACACCAGCCAGACACCCCCCACCGGTGCCAACCCGGCCAGCGGGCCGTCAAGCTGGCTGTAGCCGGCATAGAGCCAGGGGAAACCGGTGAGGAACCAACCGCGGAAGGCTTCCTGGGCCAGCCAGAGTGCGGCGAAGGCCAGGGTGTCGGCCAGGGCGGCTTCGCTGCGACGGAGCCAGCGGGCCCAGACCAGCGCAGGTAAGGCGAAGAAGAGCGCGACGCCGGCGCTGAAGCCGACGGTGAGGAATGTCGCCAGGGGTACGGAAGCGGCGCCGTAGTCGTGGATGCTCACGTAGATCCAGCCGGTGCCAGCGAGGTAGAGGCCAAAGCCGTAGCACCAGCCGCGCCAGAAGGCTGCCTTGGGCGCGAGGTCCCGCAGGCCCAGGTAGAACAGGGCAAGGGACAGAAGTTCGAGGGGCCAGAAATCGAAGGGGGCGAAGGCCAGGGGCGTCAGGGCGCCGGCGGCCAGGGCCAGCAGGTTGCCCGGCCAGCCGGGGCGGGTGATCCAGTTCATGCTCGGTCCTTGGGCGGATGGGGAGCTGGAATAGCGTGCGGCGCTGGATTATCCACATGCGCCCCTCTGCTGTGGAGGGGCGCACGCGAATCAGTGGGACAGCGGGGAGAGACGCAGCAGGTGGATGCGGCGGCTGTCCGCGTTGAGCACACGGAAGCGGAAGTCGCCGATTTCGGTGGTCTCGTTGCGCTTGGGCAGATGGCCGAAGGCACCCATGACCAGGCCGCCGACGGTGTCGAACTCGTCCTCGGAGAAGTCGGTCTCGAAGAACTCGTTGAAGGCATCTACCGGCGTCAGGGCCTTGACGATGAAGTCGCCGCTGGGCAGCGGCTTGATGTAGCTGTCTTCCTCGACGTCATGCTCGTCCTCGATGTCGCCGACGATCTGCTCCAGCACGTCTTCGATGGTCACCAGGCCCGCCACGCCGCCGTACTCGTCGATGACGATGGCCATATGGTTGTGGTTGGCACGGAATTCTCGGAGCAGGACGTTGAGGCGCTTGGACTCGGGCACGAAGGTGGCCGGGCGCAGCAGGTTCTTGATGTTGAACGGCTGGCTGCCGTCATGAAGGATCAGCGGGAGCAGGTCCTTGGCGAGCAGGATGCCCATGACGTCATCGAGGCTTTCGCCGACGACCGGGTAACGGGAGTGGGCCGCGTCGATGATCGCCGGGAGGAACTCCTTCGGCGAGTGATGGGCCTTGATGCTGATCATCTGCGAGCGCGGCACCATGATGTCGCGTACCTGCAGGTCGGCGACCTGGATGGCGCCTTCGACGATCGACAGCGCTTCGCTGTCGAGCAGCTTGTTCTGGTGGGCTTCGCGCAGCAGCTCGAGGAGCTCCTGGCGGCTTTTCGGCTCATGGGCAAAGGCCTGGGTCAGCTTTTCCAGCCAGGACCTGTGCCCGTTGCTCGATCGATCTTCGCTCATATGTCCTTTGCTCGGTGCTTCTTATTGGTCTTCGTCGTCGCGGTAAGGGTCGGGGTGGCCAAGTTCGGCCAGCAATTCCCGTTCCAGTGCTTCCATTTCCTCGGCTTCCTCATCCTCGATGTGGTCATAGCCGAGCAGGTGCAGGCAGCCGTGAATCACCAGGTGCGCCCAGTGCGCCTCCAGGGTCTTGCCCTGTTCGGCGGCCTCCCTGGCCACTACCGGCGCGCAGATCACCAGGTCGCCGAGTAGCGGGATGTCCAGCAACTCGTCCGGCACGTCTGCGGGGAAGGAGAGCACGTTGGTAGCGTAGTCCTTGTGCCGCCAGGTGCGATTGAGTTCGCGGCCTTCGGGCTCATCCACCAGGCGAATGGTCATTTCGGAGTCAGCGGTGCGCTGGCGCAGGGCCAATTCGCACCAGCGACGGAAGTCCGCCTCGCTCGGCAGGCCCTGGGCCTCGCTGGCGAGTTGCAGGTCAAGTTCAAGCATTGTCGTCTATGGCGCCCGGATCGTTGTCGGCTGGTTTGGCCCTGGCTTGCTGCTGGCGGCTGTCGAAGCGGTCGTAGGCTTCCACGATGCGCTGTACCAGCGGGTGGCGTACCACGTCCTGGGACTTGAAGTGAGTGAAGCTGATACCCGGCACATCGCGCAGCACATCGATCACGTGGGTCAGCCCGGACTTGGTGCCTCGGGGCAGGTCGATCTGGGTAATGTCGCCGGTGATCACTGCGGTGGAGCCGAAACCGATACGGGTCAGGAACATCTTCATCTGCTCGAGTGTAGTGTTCTGACTCTCGTCGAGAATGATGAAGCTGTTGTTAAGGGTGCGGCCGCGCATGTAGGCCAGCGGGGCAACCTCGATGATCTGCTTCTCGATCAACTTGGCCACCTGCTCGAAGCCGAGCATCTCGTACAGCGCATCGTAGAGCGGACGCAGATAGGGGTCGATCTTCTGCGAGAGGTCGCCGGGGAGGAAGCCGAGCTTTTCGCCGGCCTCCACGGCGGGACGCACCAGCAGGATGCGCCGCACCTGCTCACGCTCGAGGGCATCCACGGCGCAGGCCACGGCCAGGTAAGTCTTGCCGGTGCCGGCCGGGCCGATGCCGAAATTGATGTCGTGGTCGAGGATCGATTTGACATAGCGCTGCTGGTTGGCGCCGCGCGGGCGGATGTTGCCCTTGCGGGTCCGCAGGCTCACGGCCTCGGTCCGGGGATTGGCCTCGTCCATGCCGGTTTCGCGCAGGAACAGGTGCACCATGTCGGGCTCCAGTTCGATGGCTTCGGTCTCGCGATAGAGGCGGCGCAGGAGGTTTTCCGTGGCATGGGTGATCTGGGGATCACCGACCAGTTCGAACTGGTTGCCGCGATTGCGGATCTCGATGCCCATGCGCTGCTCGATCAGGCGCAGGTGCTCGTCGAATTGGCCGCACAGGTTGGCGAAGCGGCGAGCTTCAAAGGGTTCCAGGGTGAAACGGTGAAGATCCAGGGAGGCGTTCAATGTCGTGTGTTCGCCCTGAGGCGGCAGGAAATGGTGGATCAAGAATAACCCCGAGGGCCCGGCTGGAAAAGCACGGGCCCAACGGGTGCGTCAGTGCAGGTTCTCTTCGATCAGGGTGCCGCGCAGGGAGTGGGGCAGGGCGTCGTCGATGTGCACGTCGACGAACTGGCCGATCAGGCGCGGGTTGGCGCTGCGGAAGTTGACGATGCGGTTGTTCTCGGTACGGCCCTGGAGCATGCCCGGGTCCTTCTTGGAGAAGTCGCTGACGAGGATGCGCTGGACGCTGCCGACCATTCGTCGGCTGATCTCGAAGCCTTGCTGGTGGATGCGGCCCTGCAGAATCTGCAGGCGCTGCTTCTTCACTTCTTCCGGGGTGTCGTCCACCAGATCCGCCGCCGGGGTGCCCGGGCGCGAGCTGTAGATGAAGGAGAAGGAGAAGTCGAAGCCGACGTCTTCGACCAGCTTCATGGTCTGCTCGAAGTCCTTGTCGGTCTCGCCGGGGAAACCGACGATGAAGTCCGAGCTGATGCAGATGTCCGGCACAGCAGCCTTCAGCTTGCGGATGCGGGATTTGTATTCCAGCGCAGTGTGGTTGCGCTTCATGGCCGCGAGAATGCGGTCGGAGCCCGCCTGGACCGGCAGGTGGACGAACTTAACCAGCTCCGGCACTTCGGCGTGGGCCTGGATCAGCGCGTCGGAGAATTCCAGCGGGTGTGAGGTGGTGTAGCGGATGCGGTCGATACCGTCGACGGCGGCGACCACGCGGATCAGCTCGGCGAAGTCGGCGATGCGGCCGTCATGGGTCAGGCCACGGTAGCCGTTGACGTTCTGGCCCAGCAGGGTCACTTCGCGAACGCCGTTCTCGGCCAGGTGGATGACTTCGGCCAGCACGTCATCGAACGGGCGGCTGACTTCTTCGCCACGGGTGTAGGGCACCACGCAGAAGGTGCAGTACTTGCTGCAGCCTTCCATCACCGAAACGAAGGCGCTGGGGCCGTCGACGCGCGGTTCGGGCAGGCGGTCGAATTTCTCGATTTCGGGGAAGCTGATGTCCACCTGCGGCTTTCGGGTGTCGCGCGCGGCGTCGATCATTTCCGGCAGCCGGTGCAGGGTCTGCGGGCCGAAGACCACGTCGACGTAGGGCGCGCGCTCACGGATGGCGGCGCCTTCCTGGCTGGCCACGCAGCCGCCCACGCCGATCACCAGCTCCGGGTTCTGCTGTTTCAGTTCACGCCAGCGGCCAAGTTGCGAAAACACCTTCTCCTGCGCTTTCTCGCGGATCGAGCAGGTGTTGAGCAGAATCACGTCGGCTTCTTCCGGACGCTCGGTGACCTCCAGCGCCTGATGTTCACCGAGCAGGTCGACCATGCGCGAGCTGTCGTACTCGTTCATCTGGCAGCCGTGGGTTTCGATATAGAGCTTCTTGGCCATGCACGTAAGAGTCAGGTGGTTCGAAGAACCGCGCATTATAGTCGCCATGCCGCGCCCTTCCTAGCTCCGCCTGCCTGGCGGCTATGCTATGATCTGCGCCCCCGAAAATCCGCTGCGACTACCCGCTGATCCGCCATGAGCAAGTCCGACCCGATCTACAAGGTGATTTTCCTGAACCAGGGCCAGGTGTACGAGATGTACGCCAAGCAGATCTATCAGAGCGATCTGTGGGGCTTCCTGGAGGTGGAAGAGTTCGTCTTCGGCGAACGCACCCAGGTGGTGGTCGACCCGAGCGAAGAGAAGCTCAAGGCTCAGTTCGAAGGTGTGGTGCGCAGTTTCCTGCCGATGCATTCCATCATCCGCATCGACGAGGTGGAGCGCCTCGGCACGCCGAAGATCAGTGAGGCCAGGGGCGGCGGCAACGTGATGCCGTTCCCCCTGCCAATGCCGGAGAAGTGATCGGTCGAGTCGCTTTATCGAGCCGCTGCCGTCAGGGCAGTGGCGAGAAGGGTGAGCCGCCGTCTGCGGCCTGCAGTTCCAGCAGGTAATTGCGGAAGATCTGCCCCAGCACCTGGGTCGCGATTTCCAGCTCGTCGCTACGCATTTGCGCCGCCACCAGGTCGGCGCTGTCCATCGCCTCGTCCGAGCCGTTCACCGCAGCCATCTTCAGCACGATGTAGGCCTGCACGTTGTTGGCCGGCACCCCTTCGCCCCGGAAGAACATGTTGCCCAGGCGCAATTGGGCCTGGGCGTGGCCCTTGAGGGACGCCTGTTCGAACCATTGCAGGGCCTGGGCCAGGTCGCGCGGGGTGCGCTTGCCGTCGTAGTAGAACTCGCCGAGCTCGTACTGGGCTTCGGCATCACCGCCCTTGGCGGCCTGTTGGCAGGCAGAAATGGCTTCCGAGAGGTTTTCCGGCAGGCTGTTCAGGTTGCAGCGGCCGGTCGCTGGGATCAGCAGGGAGTTGCCGCCGGCATTGGCCAGCAGTGGCAGGAGAAGCAACAGGCAGCCCAGGATCAGGGTGCGGCCGGTGCGGTTCATGGGGGTCACAGCGCCTCGGAAGCAATGCGGGCATCATGCCCGGCCGGCGAGAAACGCGCCGACCGTCACATTATGAAATAAGGCGGGGCGATCTTACAAAGCCTTTGCTTTGTTTGCGTTCGGCGGGGTGTTGCGAAATGCCATCAGTCGCCAGGCCAGCAAGGGATCAGCAGCCCAAGCAGGGCGCAGAACCAGGCCGGGCGCTCCCCATCGTCAAACACCTGGCCCGCCTGCACCAGCACGAAAGCGCTGGCCAGGCAGGCGAAGGCGAGGATGCCGTCGGAGAGGGCGGTGCTGTATTGCATCAGGCCTGTTTGAGCGTGGCGAAGGCGCGCTCGGCGGCGTCCAGGGTGATCTTCAGCTCGGTTTCGCCGTGGGCGATGGAGGTGAAGCCCGCCTCGTAGGCGCTCGGTGCCAGGTACACGCCGCCATCCAGCATCAGGTGGAAGAAGCGCTTGAAGCGCTCGGCGTCGCTAGCCATCACGTCCTGGAAGGTGACGACGTTGTCGGCGCCGCTGAAGTACAGGCCGAACATGCCGCCCGCCTGGGTGGTGACGAAGGGGATGCCGGCGGCATCGGCACGTTGCTGCAGGCCGTCGAGCATGCGCGTGGTGTAGTCGGTCAGCTCGGCGTGGAAGCCCGGGCGGCTGATCAGCTTCAGGGTGGTCAGACCGGCGGCCATGGCCAGCGGGTTACCGGACAGGGTGCCGGCCTGGTAGACCGGGCCCAGCGGGGCGATGTGGGACATGATCTCGCGCTTGCCGCCGAAGCAGCCCACCGGCATGCCGCCGCCGATGATCTTGCCGAAGGTGGAAAGGTCCGGGGTAATGCCGTAATAGGCCTGGGCGCCGCCGAGGGCGACACGGAAGCCGGTCATCACCTCGTCGAAGATCAGGACCACGCCGTGCTTGTCGCAGAGGCTGCGCAGACCTTCGAGGAAGCCCGGTGCCGGGGGCACGCAGTTCATGTTGCCGGCCACCGGCTCGACGATGATGCAGGCCACTTCATTGCCCACGTCGGCCAGGGTCTTCTCCACGGCGTCGATGTCGTTGAACGGCAGGGTCAGGGTGTGCTGGGCGAAGGCGGCCGGTACGCCCGGGGAGCTGGGAACGCCCAGGGTCAGGGCGCCGGAACCGGCTTTCACCAGCAGGCTGTCGGAGTGGCCGTGGTAGCAGCCTTCGAACTTGATGATGCTGTCGCGACCGGTGAAGCCGCGGGCCAGGCGAATGGCGCTCATGGTGGCTTCGGTGCCGGAGCTGACCATACGCACCATCTCCATGGACGGCACGAGGGAGCAGACCAGGTCGGCCATTTCCACTTCCAGCGCGGTGGGCGCGCCGTAGGAGAGGCCGTGTTCCAGCTGCTTGCGCACCGCGTCCAGCACGTCCGGGTGGCTGTGGCCGAGGATCATCGGGCCCCAGGAGCCGACGTAATCCACGTAGCGCTTGTCGTCCTCGTCCGTCACGTAGGCGCCGGCCGCGTGCTTGAAGAACAGCGGAGTGCCACCGACGCTCTTGAAGGCACGGACGGGCGAGTTGACGCCGCCGGGGATGTGTTTCTGGGCATTGGCGAACAGGGTTTCGGAACGGGACATGGCAGGTCTCTCTTTCAAGCGAATTCGGGGTCAGGCGCGGTCGAACAGGGCACTGAAGGCACGGGCGCGGCGTTCCACCTCGGCTGCCGAGTCGGCGCCGAACAGGGCGTGGATCACCGCCACCATGCTGGCGCCGCGGGCGATCAGCTCCGGGGCGTTGTCCAGCGTCACCCCGCCGATGGCGACGATGGGCAGCTGGAAGCACTGCCGGGCCTCGTCCAGCAGCTCCAGGGTGGCGGCAGGGGCGCCCGGCTTGGTCTGGGAATTGTAGAAGCGGCCGAAGGCGATGTAGCTGGCGCCTTCCTTGATAGCGCCGGCAGCCAGATCGAGGCTGGCGTGGCAGGTGCCGCCGATGATGGCCTGACGACCCAGCAGGGCGCGGGCTGCGGCGAGGGAGCCGTCGCCCTGGCCGAGGTGCAGGCCGACGCCCAGGCGCGCGGCTAATTCGGCGTCGTCATTGATGATCAGCTGGGCGCCATAGCGGGTGCAGAGTTCTCGCAGAGACTCGGCCTCCCGCAGGCGGCGGGCCTCATCGCTGGATTTGTCGCGGTACTGCAGCAGCTTGGCGCCGCCCTTCAAGGCCGCTTCCACGTAAGGCAGCAGCTTGCCGTCGGCCAGCAGTTGGCTGTCGGTGATGGCGTAGAGGCCACGCAGTTTCATTGGCAGAAATCCAGCGGCAGGCGGCGTGGCACGTACTGGCCGTGGCCGGGTTGTTCGGCGTCACGCAGGGTGCGCCAGGTGTAATCGAGGGCGGTGCGTACGGCGCTGGACAGCTCCTCGCCCAGGGCCAGGCGGCCAGACAGGGCGCTGGCCAGGGTGCAGCCGGAACCGTGGTAGCTCCCGGGCAGGCGCTGGCAGGTGAAGGTGTGGCGTTCACCGCTCTGGGTGTAGAGGCGGTTGTGGACTTCGTTTTCGTCGCCGTGGCCACCGGTGATCAGCAGGTTGCGGCAGAACGGCAGCAGTTTCTCGGCGCATTCGTCCGGGGTGCCTTCCGGCAGTTCGGCGAGGATGCGCGCTTCCGGCAGATTCGGGGTGGCGATGGCGGCCACCGGCAGCAGGCGTTCGCGAATCGCGTAGCCCACTTCGTCCTTGCCCAGGGCACCGCCGCCGCCGGCACGCAGTACCGGGTCGCAGACCAGGGGAATGCCCGGCAGCGATTGCATGATCTCGAGGACGGTCTCGACCATTTCCACCGAGCCGAGCATGCCGAGTTTGACGGCGGCCACCGGCAGGTCGGCGATCACGGCGCGGGCCTGGGCCAGCACCCATTCACGGTCGAGGACGCGGAAGTCGGAAACGTTGACGGTGTCCTGAACGGTCAGGGCGGTCACCGCCGGGGCGGCGTGGCAACCTTGCGCGATCAGGGCTTCGATATCCGCCTGGAGGCCGGCGCCACCACTGGGGTCGTGGCCGGAGAGGCAGAGGACTACGGGGCGAGAGTTGGTCGTTTTCATGGTCGGCGAGCTTACCACTAAACACCTCGCCGGGCCGCACTGGCGGCGCTTTGCCTCAGGGGCGCCGAGCGGTGCCTGATTCTGCTGCTTGAAAGCCCCGGAATAGAGCCGTTTTTGAATGATGGCAAAGTGCAGCTTTCAGCTACCTTGCGCTGTGCTAGAGTGCTTCTTTTTGATCAACCTGGCCCCAGGTGGCGCGTCGGATAAGGAGGTGGACTCCAGACGCAGTCAAGAGGCCACTGTGGGGCTGCATGCGGATCGTCCTCCTTGCCTTTCTTTGTCTGTTCGCGGGCCTGGCCGGTGCCGTGGAGTTCGACGAGCAGACGCGCAACGTACCGCTCGGCCAGTACATGGACGTGTTCGAGGACGTGCGCGGCGACGCCAGCATTGAAGACATCACGTCTCCCGCGCTGGACGGCATCTTCCGCCGTAACGAGAAACCCGTACTCAACGCCGGCTATTCGCGCTCGGTGTTCTGGCTGCGTGTCGACCTGGACTACCGCCCGCGTGTCCAGGGGGGCGTGCAGGACTGGCTGTTGGAGCTGGCCTACCCGCCGCTGGATCACCTCGACCTCTACGTGCCGGACGGCCAGGGCGGCTACGTGCTCGCCCAGCGCACCGGTGATGCGCTGCCGTTCTCCAGCCGACAGATCAAGCAGAACAACTACGTCTTCGACCTCGCCCTGCAGCCCAACCAGCCGCAGCGAATCTATCTGCGCCTGCAGAGCGAGGGTTCCATCCAGGCACCGTTGACCCTCTGGCTGCCCCAGGCGTTCCTCGAGGAGCAGCCGGAGCGCATCTACGTGCTCGGCATCATCTACGGCGTGCTGCTGGTGATGCTGATCTACAACCTGTTCATCTTCCTCAGCGTCCGCGACACCAGCTACCTCTATTACATCCTCTATATCGGCTCCTTCGGGCTCTACCAGATATCGGTCAACGGTGCCGGCATCCAGTACTTCTGGCCTGACAACCCCTGGTGGGCCAACGCGGCGACGCCCTTCCTGATCGGCTCGGCCGCGCTGTTCGGCTGCCAGTTCTCCCGCAGCTTCCTGCACACCGCCGACCACAGCCCCTGGATGGATCGCGCGCTCCTTGGTCTGATGGCCGTGGGTGGGTTGACGATGATCCTGGCGCTGACCGTCAGCTACGGCCTTGCCCTGCGCCTGGCCACTTCCCTGGCGCTGATCTTCACCGTGGTGATCTTCTCCGCGGGTGTGCTGGCCTGGCTGCGTGGCATGCGCGTGGCGCGCTACTTCATCATCGCCTGGAGCGCCTTCCTCCTCGGCGGCGCCATCAACACCCTGATGGTGCTGGGCTACCTGCCCAACGGCTTCTTCACCATGTACGCCAGCCAGATCGGCTCGGCACTGGAGGTGGGTCTGCTGTCCCTGGCGCTGGCCGACCGCATCAACGCCATGAAGGAGGAGCGCACCCGCATCCTCCAGGACGCCGGCCGCAAGCTGGAGGCGTTGAACCAGGAATTGGCCAACAGCAACCGCCTGAAGGACGAGTTCCTCGCCACCGTCACCCACGAGCTGCGCACGCCGATGAACGGTGTGATCGGCTCCCTGGAACTGATGCAGACGCTGCCGCTGGACGACGAGCTGGAGCAGTACCAGCGCACGGCCTCCAGTTCGGCGCGGGACATGATGCGGCTGGTCAACGACATCCTCGCGATGACTGAGCTGCAAGCCGGCAAGCTCTACCCGAAGCGCGAGCCGTTCAGCCTGCGCGGGATGACGGACAGCCTGAAGGTCCAGTTCGCGCCACGGGCCGAGGAAAAGGGGCTCGTCTTCGACATCAACCTCGATCACAAACTGCCGGACACCCTCGAAGGCGACTCCGGCAAGCTGGCCCAGGCGCTGGGCTACCTGCTGGACAACGCCATCAAGTTCACCGGTCGCGGCAGCGTTGGCCTGGAGTTCAGTGGTGAGGAGACGGCCGAAGGCGGTATCGCCCTGCGGATCGACGTGAGGGACACCGGTATCGGCTTCACCACGCCGCCGGACGGGCGGCTCTATCGCCGCTTCTACCAGTTGGATGGCTCCATGACCCGCGAATATGGCGGTCTGGGCATCGGCCTGGCCCTCAGCCAGCAATTGGTGGAGTTGCTGGGCGGCACGCTTTCACACGATTCCCAACCGGGTTGCGGCAGCACCTTTACCTTGATGCTGACCCTGATGCTGCCTGCCCAGGCCCCGGCTACGCCCATACGCCGCCCGGGGGGCCAGCCCCAGCGCAGGCCGGAGCAATGCACCGTGCTGGTGGTGGAAGACAACGCCATCAACCAGTTGGTGACCCGCGGCATGCTGCTCAAGCTCGGCTACCGCGTGCGCACGGCCGACAACGGCGCCGAGGCCCTCGAACAAATCCGCCGCGAGCCCATCGACGCGGTGCTGCTGGACTGCCAGATGCCGGTCATGGACGGCTTCGCCACCTGCCGCGCCCTGCGTGCCATGCCCGGTTGCGCCGACCTGCCGGTGCTGGCCATTACCGCCCACAGCCACAGCGGCGATCGCGAGCGCTGCCTGGCAGCCGGCATGAGCGACTACCTGGCCAAGCCGGTGAAGTTCGAGGAGCTGCGGGCGCTGCTGCACGACTGGCTGTTGTGCAAGTCGGTGGAGAGCGTGAAGTCGCTGGGTTGACGATCGCGGTCCTGCAAACGGAATCGCCCCGCGTTCAAGGCATTTATGCTGCTGATCGCGGCGTTTATCCCACTTTCTGCAAGGTCTGAATCCTGATTCACTGAAAGAAGTGAACCGGGATTCAGACCATGGCCTACCGCACCACCGCATCCAGAATCGACCGCGACCAGACGCTGCGCAGCCACATTCTCGACTGCGCACATGCGCGGGTGGTCGAGGGTGGTTTCGCCGCGCTGACCATGCAGGCCCTGGCCGAGGACGCCGGAATCGCCACCGGCAGCCTGTATCGCCATTTCGGTAACAAGGGCGAACTGGCCGCGGAGGTCTTCGCCCGAGCCAGCCAGCTGGAAGTGGATAGTCTTGCCGAAGTGCTGCGCGGCTCTGGTCCGGCGACCGAGCGGCTGGCGCGCGGCTTGCGCCGGTTCGCCGCACGGGCCTGGTACAGCCAGCGGCTGGCCTTCGCCCTGATCGCCGAGCCGGTGGACCCCGAAGTGGACGAACAGCGCCTGCGCTACCGCGAAGCCTATGCCGAACTGTTCTGCCGACTGCTGGAAGAGGGCCAGGGCAGCGGTGAATTCCAGGTCCCGTCCATTTCCCTGACCGCAGCCTGCCTGGTGGGCGCCATCGCCGAATCCCTGGTCGGCCCGCTGTCGCCCCCGGCCCGCGCGGCCAGCCAGGCGCCGGGCACTCTCGAAGCGGTCTGCGCCAATCTCGTTTCCTTCTGCCTGCGCGCCCTCGGCGCCAGCCAACCTGCCCACGGAGACCTGCGATGAGCCTGCACGAGTTCGCCGAAACCCATGAAGTCTTCAATCAGGTGCCGCCACTGGATGGCGCCAACCTTTACCGCGTCGACCTGCCGCTGCAGGAGTGGGTGCGCCGTTACCAGGGCGGCTGGGCTGAGCAGCGCCTCGACACTTACGGCGCCCTGGCCGGTGGCCCGCTGATGGCGGCCGGCTTCCTTGCCAACGAGAACAAACCGGTATTCAAGAGCCACGACCGCTACGGCCACCGCATCGACCTGGTGGAGTTTCACCCGTCCTATCACGAGCTGATGCGCGCCTCCATCGAGCACGGCATCCCTTCCATGCCCTGGACCGACCCGCGCGCCGGCGCCCAGGTGGCCCGCGCCGGCATGAGCTACCTGCACAGCCAGGCCGAAGCCGGCACCGGCTGCCCGCTGACCATGACCTTCGCCAGTGTGCCGGCCCTGCGGTTGCAGCCGGACCTCGCCGAGAAGTGGCTGCCGAAGATCCTCGCCACCGAGTACGACCCGCGCAATGTGCCCATGGAGCAGAAGACCGGGGTCACCATCGGCATGGCCATGACCGAGAAGCAGGGCGGCACCGACGTGCGCGCCAACACCACCCGCGCCCATCCGGTGGGCATCCCCGGACCGGGCCAGGCGTACGAGTTGGTTGGTCATAAATGGTTCTGCTCGGCGCCCATGTGCGATGCCTTCCTCACCCTGGCGTACACCGACAAGGGGCTGTCGTGCTTCCTCCTGCCGCGTCACCGCCCGGATGGCACGCGCAATGAGTTCTACATCCAGCGCCTGAAGAACAAGCTGGGCAACTGGTCCAACGCTTCCAGCGAAGTGGAATATCGCGGGGCGCTGGCCTGGATGGTGGGCGAGGAAGGGCGCGGCGTGCCGACCATCATCGAGATGGTGGCGCTGACCCGATTCGATTGCATGATCGGCTCCAGCGCCCTGATGCGTCAGGCCCTGACCCAGGCCGCCCACCACTGCGCCCACCGCAAGGTCGGTGGCCGGGTGCTGGCCGCGCAGCCGCTGATGCAGAACGTCCTGGCCGACCTGGCCCTGGAAAGCGAGGCCGCCCTGGCGCTAACCCTGCGCATGGGGAACGCCCTGGACAATGCTCACGACGAGCAGGAGGACAAGTTCGCCCGCCTGGTCACCGCCGTGGGCAAGTACTGGATCTGCAAGCGCGCGCCGGCAATGATCAACGAGGCCGCCGAATGCCTCGGCGGCGCCGGCTACGTGGAGGACACCATCCTGCCGCGCCTCTACCGCGAGGCTCCGGTGAACTCCACCTGGGAAGGTTCCGGCAATGTGCAATGTCTGGATGTACTGCGCGCCCTGTCCAAGGAGCCCGGCGTGCTCGATGCCCTGTTCGCTGAATTGGGTGATGGCCACGGCGATGCGCGTCTGGCGACCTTCATCGGCAACCTGAAGAAGGGCTTCGCCGACACCGCCGACATCCAGTACCGCGCTCGCCAGCTCACCGAGGACGTGGCCGTGGCGCTGCAGGCCAAGCTGCTGCTGGAAGCCGGCAATGCCACCGTCGCCGATGCCTTCATCGGCAGCCGCCTGGGCGGCCATGGCCGCGTCTACGGCACCCTGCCGCGCGGCGCCGACGTCGAGGCCCTCGTCGCGCGCTCCACGCCCCACCTCGCCTGAATCCAGGCTCGACCACCCGCCCGAACGGCGGGTGGTGCAAGCGGTGCCCAACCTGCTGAATCGTTCTATGCCTTTGCTTGTCCAAGCAGGCAAGATAGGTCCAGAGCGACTAGACAGGATGCCGACCGTGAGCCTCGAACCGACCGATTTTGTGATTGCCGAAACCGCCGAGGAAGCCGTCGATCGCCTCGCCGAGCTACACAGGCAGGCCACCGGTGCCCTCAGCCACGCACTGAAGCGCTACATCAAGGAACGCATCGAGCCGGACGCTGGAGAGCGGGCGCTGTTCCGTTATCCGCTGCTGCGCATCACCTACCGCTGCCAGGGCGAGGTGCCGTCCACCACCCGCGCCTTCGCCAAGATCCAGGTGCCGGGCAACTACAGCGTCACCGTCACCCACCCGGATGCTTTCCGCACCTATCTGCTGGAGCAACTGCGGCCGCTGATGCACGACTTCACCGTACTGGTGGAGGTAGGCCCCAGCCAGCAGAACATTCCGTATCCCTACGTGGTGGAGCAGGGCGATGAACTCGCCGGTTCCGGGGTGACTGCCGCCGAGCTGGCGCGGGTGTTCCCCAGCACCGACCTCTCCGCCGCCACCGACGGCGTGGCCGACGGCCTCTATGAATGGGAGAACGCCGACCCGCTGCCCCTGGCGCTGTTCGACGCCGCGCGGGTGGATTTTTCCCTGCGCCGCCTGGTGCACTACACCGGCAGCGACTGGCGCCACGTGCAGCCCTGGATCCTGCTGACCAACTATCACCGCTACGTCGACCAGTTCATCCGTCACGGCATCGACCAGCTGCGGGAGGACCCGCGCTTCGTGCGCATGGTGCTGCCGGGCAATGTGGTGGTGGAGCGGGGCATGGACGAAGGCGAGATGCAGGCCATCGTCGACGGCGTGGTCTGGCATCGCTACCAGATGCCGGCCTACCACCTGATCGCCGCCGACGGCCATGGGGTGACGCTGGTGAACATCGGCGTCGGACCGTCCAATGCCAAGAACATTACCGACCACCTGGCCGTGCTGCGGCCGCACTGCTGGCTAATGATCGGCCACTGCGGCGGCCTGCGGCAGTCCCAGACCATCGGCGACTACGTGCTGGCCCATGCCTACATGCGCCGCGACGGCATTCTCGACCGGGTGCTGCCGCCCAACATCCCGCTGCCAGCCCTGGCCGAAGTGCAGCAGGCGCTGCAGGAGGCCGCCGCCCAGGTCACGGGTGAGCGGGGCGAAGACCTCAAGCGCCGGCTGCGCACGGGCACCGTGCTCACCTACGACGACCGCAACTGGGAGCTGCGCTGGGCCCAGGAGCGACCGCTGATCAACCTGTCGCGGGCGGTGGCGGTGGATATGGAAAGCGGTACGGTGGCGGCCCAGGGCTATCGCCTGCGGGTGCCCTACGGCACCTTGCTGTGCGTTTCCGACAAGCCGCTGCACAGCGAGATCAAGCTGCCCGGCTCGGCCAGTGCCTTCTACCAGCGTGCCGTCAGCCAACATCTGCGTATTGGCATCGCTGCCCTAGACCTGCTGCGCACCCAGCTCAACGCGCTGCACTCGCGCAAGCTGCGCAGCTTCGACGAGCCGCCATTCCGCTAGTTGGCGCACCCTACGGGCATGCACCGCGAGGGGATGGATGGGGCCGCACGATGCGGCCCTTTTTTATTGTCGCGCCATAGGTGGAATCAACCACTGATACCCCGGCGTCGGCACGCGAAAGCGGTCCGCGTCCACCTGCCAGTCCGTCAGCGCTTTCGCCAGGTCACGGGGCGGGGCGAACTGGCCTTCGTCAGTGAGGTTGAAGGTGCCGAAGTGGATCGCCAGGCTGTGCTGCGACTCCAGTTGCTGATGGGCCTGCACCGCGTCGTCCGGATTCATGTGGTTGTCGCGCATGAACCAGCGCGGCGCGTAGGCGCCAATGGGCAGGGCGGCGAAGCGCATCGGGCCGAAGCGCTCGCGGATCAGGCGGAATTCCGGCCCCAGTCCGGTATCGCCGGGAAAAAGGAAAGGGCCGTCCGGTGATTCGATCACGAAACCCATCCACAGGGTCTCGTTGGTGTCGCTGCGGGTCCGCGCCGACCAGTGCTGCACCGGCACCGCGTGGAGCCTCAGCCCGCCAGGCAGCGGCAGTTCCTGCCACCAGTCCAGCTCGACCACCTTCTTGAAGCCGGTTTCGCGGATCAGCACACCATTGCCCAGCCCGCTCACCACGGTGGCCAGCGGGAATCGCTCCACCAGGGCGCGCAGGCTCTCCACGTCCAGGTGGTCGTAGTGGTTGTGGCTGACCAGGATCAGGTCGATGGGCGGTAGCTGGTCGAGGCCAAGCCCCGGCTGCTGGTGGCGTTTCGGGCCGACGAAGCTGAACGGGCTGACCCGCTGCGACCAGACCGGATCGGTGACGATGTTCAGTCCGCGATGCTGGATCAGCAGGGTGGCGTGATTGATGTAGGTGACGCGCAATTCGTCGCCTTCCACCCGCGTCGGCACGGTGGGTGGCACTTTCGGGCCGGGCTGGTCGATCCAGGCTGCTTGCTTCTCGCGGCTGAACTGCCAGCGGAGGAAGGCGCGCAGGTCCTTGTGGGGCTTGGGTTCGACGTTGTGGAAGCGGCGGCCATCGAAGTTGGCCGACTGCGGCCCCCGGTAGGGCGAGCGATGGAAACCGGCGAGGGTCATCAGGCTGATCAGCCAGGTGGGGCGCAGGGCACGCGGCATGGCGTTCTCTCTTGCGACAGGAGGGCAGTCAACCTAGCATGCCTCTCCCATTCCCTTACCGCCAATCCGTTTCCAGGCATGTCGCGTCCACCTCGTCCCGCCCGTCCCGCCAATCGCCGCCCTGGCCCGGCCGCGCCACGCCGTGTGGCCAAGGCCCCACCGGCCGAGCCGCGGCTGGTGCTGTTCAACAAACCCTTCGACGTGCTGACCCAGTTCAGCGACGGCGAAGGCCGGGCGACCCTCAAGGATTACATCCCCATTCCCGGCATCTATCCCGCCGGGCGCCTGGACCGTGACAGCGAGGGCCTGCTCCTGTTGACCAACGATGGCCGCCTGCAGGCGCGCATCGCGGATCCGAAGCACAAGCTGGCGAAGACCTATTGGGTGCAGGTGGAAGGTGAGCCGAGCGAGGAACAGCTTCAGCGGCTGCGCGAAGGCGTTGAATTGAACGACGGTCCGACCCTGCCGGCCGAGGCACGGATGCTGGAAGAGCCCCAGTTGTGGGAGCGCGACCCGCCGGTGCGTTTCCGCAAGAGCGTGCCGACGGCGTGGATCGAACTGGTGATTCGCGAGGGGCGCAATCGTCAGGTCAGGCGCATGACAGCCGCAGTGGGCTTGCCCACATTACGTCTGGTGCGGGTGCGCATCGGCCCCTGGAGCCTCGACGGGCTGGGGCTCGGAGAGTATCGGGAAGTGCCGGCCCGGCTCTGAACCGGGCAGGTGGAGGATGCTCAGAAGCCTTCGAGGCCGCCGATCACCAGCGTCTTGATCACGAAGCCGAGCACGCCCAGGCCCAGGGCGAGGAACAGGATCATGGTGCCGAAGCGGCCGGCCTTGGACTTCTTGGCCAGGTCCCAGACGATGAAGGCCATGAAGGCCACCAGGGCGGCGATCATCGCCGTCATCATCAACTCTTCGAATTTTTCCGGGCTCATTGCATACCTCAAGGGCTGAATACAGGCTGCACCAGCACGGCCGGAGGCCGGGCGGAAGGCGGGCGGTGCGCTTGTAATTCCGTGAGCCGGAGGGGCTCTTTATGAGGCGGGCCACGCGGGGGTACAGCAAAGCGCGGCGATTATACGCCAAGGCGGTCGCCGCGCGAGGTCCATTCAGCTGCGTAGATGGCCCAGCGGCAGCTCGGTGCTGCTCAGCACCTGATTGAGCACGAAGCTCGATCGCACGCTGGTGACACCTTCGATGCGGGTCAGTTGGCCCAGCAGGAACTGCTGGTAGTGGTCCATGTCCGGCACCACCACCTTCAGCTGGTAGTCCGCTTCCATACCGGTGACCAGGCTGCACTCCAGCACCTCGGGGCACTGGCGGATCACTTCCTGGAAATGCTCGAAGCGCTCCGGCGTGTGCCGGTCCATACCGATCAGCACGTAGGCGGTGAGGCTCAGCCCCAGCTTCTTGCGGTCCAGAAGGGCTACCTGGCGGATGATGTAGCCATCGTCTTCCAGTTGCTTGACCCGGCGCGAACAGGGCGAGGGCGACAGGCCAATGCGCTCGGCCAGCTCCTGGTTGGAGATGCGGGCATCGCGCTGCAGTTCGGCGAGGATCTTCAGGTCGTAGCGATCGAGTTTTTCCATTGTGGCCGTCTTGCTTTAACTGGATTGCGCTGAATAATGCTGTGTTAGTGATTAATTGCGCAAGTGGTGTTCTGGTGAGCAATCTTCGCAATCATTCGTCGCGTCGTTCGCCGTAAGATTTCTCTCAGTTTCAAGGCCCGGACAGCAAGTCCACCCGACCCGCCCAATCAGGTGCGTCGGCGCCGCCGATCCAACCGGTTCGAGCAGGCACCCGGGTCCGCTCTGCCCAATCAGGCAGGCGATGAATGCAGCGACACGATCGCCAGCATCGGACGAATTTCCCCGAAGGGGGCTCCAATGGATGGGGCCCCCTTTTTTCTTGCCCGGAGAAAAGTAATGCGGTCGGGATGAGACTAGTCGTGCCTGACCACTTCGCTGGGGTCGGCATGCACCAGCACTTCGGCGCGCGGGTATTGCGCCGTGATGGCTGCGGCGGCCTGCTCGCAGAGGGTGTGGGCGCGGGACAAGGGCAGTTCGCCGGGCAGTTCCAGGTGCAGCTGAACATACCAGTGGCTGCCGGAGATCCGCGTGCGCAGGTCATGGGCGCCGAGCACGCCGGGCACGGTGCAGGCCAGGCGATGCATGTCGGCACTGATCTCCGGCGAGAGTTCCTCGTCCATCAGCACCGACACCGACTCCCGGGCAATGCCGAAGGCGCTCCAGAGGATGTAGCCGGCGATGCCCAGGCCGAACAGCCCGTCGGCCTGCTGCCAACCCAGGCTGGCCAGCACCAGGGCGAGGAGGATGCCGCTGTTCAGCAGCAGGTCGGAGCGGTAGTGCAGCGAATCCGCGCGAATGGCGGTGGAGCCGGTGGCGTGGATCACCCGGCGTTGCAGCATCAGCAGGCCCGCGGTCAGCAGCAGCGACAGCAGCATCACCCCGATGCCCAGCATCTCGGCACCTAGAGGCTGCGGGTCCTGCAGGCGCTGGAAGGCCTGGACCGCCACCAGCACGGCGCTGACGCCGATGAACAGTGCCTGGGCCAGTCCTGCCAGGGCCTCCGCCTTGCCATGGCCATAGCGGTGGTCCTCATCCGCCGGTTTCAGTGCGTAGTGCACCGCCAGCAGATTGAGGAACGACGCGGCGCTGTCCAGCAGCGAGTCGGTAAGGCCCGCCAGCAGGCTGACCGAGCCGCTCATGGACCAGGCCACGGCCTTGGCGACCACGAGGATGATGGCAACGGTCAGCGAGGCGCGGGTGGCCAGGCGCAGCAGCTGCGCGTGCTCTCGGGACGAGGTCATGCCAGCTCCGGTCTGTGCGGGACAGAGGCCGAAGCCGGCAAAGCGGCGGGAATCTGGCCGCAGCGAACGGGGGCGGCGTGACGCGCCGCGTGCCGGGCCAGGGCGGCCATGTCAGGCCGCCGGACGCAGGCCGTAGGCGGCCAGTTGCTGCAGGTTGCCACTGCGCTGGAGCAGTTGCGGGTTGTCCAGCGGCAGGTCGTGGCCGGTTTCGCGGGCGATGATGGACTTCAGGCGCACCGGGTCCACCTTGCCGTCGGCGGTAACGGCATCGCGCAGGGCTTCAGGCGAGACCTGCGCGGTCTTGCCTTCGGGCAGGTAGATGGCGCCGGTGGCGAAGTCGACGGCGAAAGCGATCAGGCCGGGAATCACATAGAAGAGGATGCCGATGGCATCCAGGCCGGCCACCACCGGATCGATCTTGCCTTCGATCTGGCCGCGCCGGTCCGGGTAGAGGATGGAGCCGCAAGCGGTCAGTTGGGTGAGGAGGGCAGCGGCAACGGCGCCGCCGATCAACCGGGAAGCAATGCGCATGAAGATCTCCTTGATCAAAAGTCGCGACTATACCAAGCCCACTGTTGCAATACCGCCTGGCATAGCTAAGACCCGGGCTAGGAACCGGCGGTTCGCCGTTATACTTGCGCGCCTGCCTGGAGTGCCCATGAATCCGCTACCCATCGATGCCGTTCTGCCCGAGCTGCGGGCCGCCCTGCAAACTCGCCACGAAGCCGTGCTGGAGGCGCCGCCCGGCGCCGGCAAGACCACCCGCGTACCGCTGGCGCTGCTGGACGAGCCCTGGTTGGCGGGGCAGAGCATCCTGATGCTGGAACCTCGCCGCCTGGCCGCCCGTGCCGCCGCCGAACGCCTGGCCAGCGAACTGGGCGAATCAGTGGGCGAGACCGTGGGCTACCGCATTCGCCTGGAGTCCAGGATTGGCCCGCGTACCCGCGTCGAGGTGGTGACCGAGGGCATCCTCGCCCGGCGCCTGCAGGAAGACCCGGCGCTGGAAGGCGTCGGGCTGGTGATCTTCGATGAGTACCATGAACGCAGTCTTGACGCTGACCTCGCCCTGGCCCTCTGCCTCAATGGCCGCGCGCTGCTGCGGGATGAACCGCCGCTGAAGGTGCTGTTGATGTCCGCCACCCTGGAGGGCGAGCGCCTGTCGCGCCTGCTGGACGACGCGCCCGTGGTGCGCAGCGAAGGCCGCATGTTCCCGGTGGCGCAGCATTGGGGGCGGCCGAGCCAGCCAGGCGAAGCGCTGGAGCCCAAGGTGGTGCAGACCGTGCTCCAGGCCCTCGCCGATGAGCCCGGCAGCCTGCTGGTGTTCCTGCCCGGCCAGGCGGAGATCCGCCGCGTCACCGACCAGCTTGCCGAGCGCCTGGACGGCCGCCCCGAGATCCTGCTCTGCCCGCTTCATGGCGAGCTGGACCTGGCGGCTCAGCGCGCCGCCATCGAGCCCGCCCCGGCCGGCAAGCGCAAGGTGGTACTGGCCACCAACATCGCCGAAACCAGCTTGACCATCGACGGCGTGCGCGTGGTGGTGGACGCCGGCCTCGAGCGGGTGCCGCGCTTCGACCCGGCCAGCGGCATGACCCGCCTGGACACCCAGCGCATTTCCCGCGCCTCTGCGACCCAACGTGCTGGCCGGGCCGGACGTTTGCAGCCGGGCGCGTGCTACCGGCTTTGGTCCGAAGCCCAGCATGATCAACTGGCTGCTCACGGCAGTGCGGAGATCCTTCAGGCCGACCTCGCCGGCCTGGCGCTGCAACTGGCGCGCTGGGGCGTTGGCGATCCCAACGAGCTGGCCTGGCTCGACCCGCCTCCCGCCGCTGCCTATGCCCAGGGCCGCGACCTGTTGCAGCGACTCGGCGCCCTGGCCGAAGACGGCAGCCTGACCCGCCACGGTCAGGCCATGGCTGAACTGCCGGCCCACCCGCGCATCGCCCACCTGCTGCTGCGCGGTCATGCCTTGGGGCTCGGCACCCTGGCCTGCAACCTGGCCGCTCTGCTCGGTGAGCGCGACATCTTGCGTGGCGGTGGCGCCGACCTGCACAGCCGCCTGGCCCTGCTGGCCGGCGACGACAAGGCCGCGCGCGGCGCCCGGGGTGGCGTGCAGCGTGCCCGGCAACTGGCCCGGCAATTCCGCTCGTACCTGCGCGGCCCGGCCAATGAGGCGGTGACCGACCCGGACCATCCCCGCTGGCTGGGCTGCCTGCTGGCCTTCGCCTACCCGGACCGTATCGCCCAGCAACGCCGCGCCGGTGGCGCGGACTACCGGCTGGCGAATGGCCGGGCCGCCAGCTTCGGCGAGCCGGATGCCTTGATGAAGGAAACCTGGCTGGTTATTGCGGACCTGGGCAGCCGCCAGGGCCAGCGCGAAGAGCGCATCTACCTCGCCGCCGATCTCGACCCGACACTGTTCGACGGCCCCCTGGCGGAACAGGTGCGCCGCCAGGACCTGCTGGACTGGGATGAGCGTGAAGGCGTCCTGCGTGCCGAGCGGCAGATCAAGGTCGGCGAACTGGTGCTGGCCCGCGAGGCCCTGACGGACCTGGATGAAGACGCACGCTCGCGAGCGCTGCTCGGCCTGGTGCGGCGCAAGGGGCTGGAATTGCTGCCCTGGACCCCGGAGCTGCGCCAGTGGCAGGCACGGGTGGCGCTGCTGCGTCGCCTGGATATCGCCGAAAAGGGCGAGAGCGAGTGGCCGGACCTGTCCGACCCCGCCCTGCTGGCTGGGCTTGAGAACTGGCTGCTGCCCTGGCTGGGCAAGGTCAGCCGTCTCAGTCATTTCGCCAGCCTCGACCTCGCCGGTATCCTCCAGGGCCTGTTGCCCTGGCCGCTGCCCCAACGTCTCGACGAACTGGCGCCGCGCACCCTGGAAGTCCCCTCCGGCTCCCGCATCCGCCTCGACTACAGCGAAGACGTGCCAGTGCTGGCGGTGCGGCTGCAGGAACTCTTCGGCCTGGCCGACACCCCGCGCATCGCCGGGGGGCGCCAGGGCGTCAAGCTGCACCTGCTGTCCCCGGCCCAGCGTCCGGTGCAGGTCACCCAGGACTTGGCCAGCTTCTGGCGCAACACCTACGCCGAGGTGAAGAAAGATTTAAAGGGTAGGTACCCCAAGCACTACTGGCCGGATGACCCCTTGGTGGCCGAGGCGACCGCGCGGGCCAAACCGAGGAAGTGAAGCCAGGTCGAGAGCTTTGCCTGCACGGAGGTGAAGAAGGCCCCCAAGTCGAGCCCTCAATGCGCCGGCGGCAGGAAGAACCGTGCGATCAGGGGCAGGTGGTCGGAGATGCGCAGGGTATCGGCCTGACGCACCTGCGCCTCGATGCGGGTCAGGCTGGGGCTGTGGAAAACGTAGTCCAGGGTGCGGTCCGGCCCCTTCACCCTCGGGTCGTTGGGGAACTGGGTGAACCACTGGGCCTGCTGAGCGCCGCTGGCTTCCTCCACGCTGGGGATCATCGGGTAGCGGCTCCACAGTGCCTTCAGCTCACTGTCGCGAGAATAGCGGTGGCGTTGCGTTTCGGAGAGGCGTTCGTACTGGCCGGGGGGTAACTGACTGAAATCGCCGGCCAGCACCCAGGGCTGGCCCTGAGACTGGAACTGGTCGAGCAGGCCCCGCGTCATGGCGACCTGCAGACGCAGGGTTTCCTGATCCTCGGGCAAGGCATCCAGATGGGTGTTGATCGCCGCCAGCCGGCCACCGCCGCGAATCGGCAGATAGCTCACCAGCAGGGCGCGCTTCTTGTCGAACTGGCGACTGATCGGGTCGTTGTCTTCCTGCGGCAGTTGCAGGCGCTCGGCGCTTTCGATACGGAAGCGGCTGAGGGTTGCCAGCTTCATGCCGACACTGCCGAGGATGCGTGGGTCGGGCACGAAGGTGGCCTTCCAGTAAAAGGCCTGGCTGGCGCAGGGGTAGAGGTCCGCCAGGCGCTCCTGGAGCAGGGCCAGTTGGTCCTGGTAGTCGGTGGCGCGGCTCCCCTCGTGGAGTTCCTGGAGGTTGATGATGTCCGGCTGCTCTTCGCGGATCACCCGTACCACTTCATCCAGGCTGTAGGCCAGGTCCTCGGGCGTAGGGCGCTCGTCGGGGCCTTCGGCGTCGGGCAGGTCGTAGTAGAAGATATAGCGCTTGCCGGCCAGGTACTGCAGGTTCCAGGTCATCACCTTGAGCGCCTGGCCGGGCTGCAGCAGCGGGGCTTCGGTCTGACAGGACGTGGGGGCCGGCTCGCGGGCCGCGGGATGCCAGGTCAGTGCATAGATCAGGGCGGCCAGGCCAACGACCAGGGCCGACAGGCTGAGCAGGGCGAAACGCAGGACTCGGGGCATCGGCAAAGGCTGGCAACTATGCTGGTAGAGGGCGAGCATACCCGAGCGGCCGCTACGGCCCAAGCCAAGCGCGCCCTGGAGGAACGGAGTGAGCGGTGAAGCGCTGATTGCCCAGAGGGGGCCCTATGAGGTGGACGTGGTTGCCGGCCAGGACTACTTCTGGTGTCGCTGCGGCCGCAGCCAGCAGCAACCGTTCTGCGATGGCTCCCACAAGGGGACCGGCCTGTTCCCGCTCAAATTTCATGCACAGGTCAGCGAAACCCTGTATTTGTGTGGCTGCAAACGTAGCCACTCGCCGCCGTGCTGTGATGGCACCCATAACGAACTGAACGACTGATCCGGGAGCCGGCATGAAGCTGGGCGTAGTCCTCCGGTCAATCCTGGCCTTGCTTTCAGAAACACGGCGCCGCCGTTCCTTGCTGGCTGGACTGCTGCTCCTGCCCGGTTTTGCCGCTGCTGAGGAGCCGGCGCTGCTTCGCGTGATGACCGACTACTGGCCGCCCTTTCGCATCGCTGGCGAGGGTGGGGAGTTGCGCGGTCTGGACATGGACCTGCTGACCGAGCTGGAGCGTCGCACGGGGTTACGCTTCGAGGTGCAGCGCGCGCCCTGGTCGCGGGGGCTGGCGGCTCTGGAACGCGGCTCGGCGGACCTGATGACCGGGCTGGCCAGAACCCCCGAGCGCGAGCGCTACATCGACTTCCTGGAACGCCCCTATTTCACCTGCGCGCCGCGTTTCTACAGCCTTCCCGAACTCGCCGAAAGCGTCACCGGCTATCCGCAACTGAGCCGTTACGACATCGGCTTCGTGCGCGGATCAGCCTATTTCGAGCCGTTCGATTCCGACCGGTCGCTGCGCAAGGTGGGGGTCAACAGTGAGCGCCAGTTGCTGGACATGCTGCGCCACAAGCGGTTGCAGCTGGTGATCGGCACCGATTGCCAGGTGGGTTACGAGCTGCTGCGCGATCCGCAACTGGCGGGGCGCATCGTCAAGCTCGCCTACCGGCCGCCGGCCCGCACCCAACTCTTCCTCGGCTTCTCGCGCCAGCGGCCGCTCAAGCCCCAGCGCCAGGCCATCGCCCAGGCACTGGGGCAGATGATCGACGAGGGCTGGATTCTGGAAGCCGCGCGGCGTTACCGCTCGGGCGCTCAGTGAGCGTGGGGTTCGATGTACAGCTCGTAGCCCTGGTCCAGCTCCATATCCCAGAAGGCGGCCTCGATCTTGTGGCCGTCCAGGTCGCGGATGAAGCAGCCGTAATAGGGTTCGCCGTACTCCGGGCGCGGGCCGGGTTCGCCCTCGCCCGTGCCACCGGCATCCAGCGCGGCTTCGAAGAAGGCCAGCACCGCCTCCTTGCTGGGGGCGAAGAAACCGATATGGGTGCCGTTGCCGACACTGGCGGGACGCCCGTCGATGGGCGTCTGGATCCAGAATTCCGGGTATTCGCGGCCGTAGGCCACGGCGCCGGGGTGTTCCATGATGCGCTTGCAGCCCAGGGTGGGCAGCACCTGGTCGTAGAAGGCGACGGCGCGCTCGAAGTCGTTGGTGCCCAGGGAGATGTGGGAAAGGATGCTGGGGTTCTCAGCCATGGGAATCCTCCTTGAGTGGCTAGAAAAGCCTAGCAGCCCGTAGAGGATCCATTGCGCCCTGCCAGGTCGGTTCACCCGGCAGGGGAAACCTTCATTGCTCCGTTGCCCGCTCCGTCACCAGGGTGAACATGCGGTACAGGGCGACGCTGACGAACAGCTGGAAGAAGCTGTTGAAGCTTTCCAGTATCACGGTGCCCACCGGGTCCGGGTGCGCGCCCAGTTCGCGGTAGGCGAACCAGTCCACCAGCCAGATCGGCCCCATCACCATCAGCACGCAGGAAAGGATGGTCCAGAAATGCCCCTTGGTGAGCTCGAAGCTCTCCTTGATGGCGTCCAGGGGCGACCGGCCTTCCAGCACCAGCAGGTACTCGGCAAAGGCCAGTTTGATCATCACGTAGACGCCGGGAAGGATCAGCATCCAGACGCCGACCAGGATCAGCAGCGTGCTGATGGCGGCCAGCACGGCGAAAGTCGGCCAGCGGAACAACGCCATGGCCATCACCTGCTGGGGCTTCAGACGGACATGGTGGCTGCGGCTGTCGACGAAGAGGATCAGCGCGCCGACGTAGACGGGGTAGAACAGCATGCTGACCACGATGGACGCGCCCTGGGATTTGTCCGGGCCGAGCCAGGCGATCAGGCCTTGCTGGGAAATGGCTTCGACCATGATCGCCGGAAGGCAGAGCAGGGCGATTGCGCCGACATTACGGGAGAAGAAGAACCAGGAGGCACGCAGCAGCTCGAATAGATTCATCGGCAGGCAGTCATTTTTTCAGGCGGTTGGTCCACGGCACTTTAGCCCAAGCTGCGGCCGCCTCCAAAGGGCAGCTCAGCCGGAACGGTAACGTAGCACCCGGTTCGGCAGTTCCGGCAATAGCCGGGCGAGGTCGGCAGTGGCTACCTGCAGCGTATGTTCGGGCGGGCCGGGGGAGTAGATCAGGTAGTCGTGCTGGAAGATCGCCTCGTCCACCACCAGCGCGATGTCCTCCGCGTGGCCCAGGGGACAGGCGCACTGGGGGACGCAGCCGGTCAGTTCCACCAGCTCCTCGTCGCTGGCGACGCTGGGGCGGGCACCCAGCAGGGCCTTGAGCTGAGTCCAGTCGGCCCGTGCGCCCTCCAGGGTCACCAGCATGGCGTAGCCGCCACCCTTCAGCCGCAGGAACAGGCTCTTGCTCTCCACGCCGCGCAGGCCGAAGCGCTGGCGCACCGCGTGGGCCGTGGGGTAGTCGAGCACGGCTTCGTGGCTGACTTCCCGGTAGGGAATGGCGTGGCGTTCGAGCAGGGCCAGGTTGCGGGCGTGAAGCGACATGGGGGTTCCGGGCAATCGGAGACGGGGGCGCCATGATAATCGTTCAGGGTGGACTGAGATCATCCAGCCCCGCCTCGTGCAGCACCTGATGCTCGATCTCGTGCAGTCTGCCGTTGCGCTCCATGCGCTGCAGCACTTCCTCCAGGCGCGGCGCCAGGTCGCGGTGGCGCGGGTTCAGGTAATGGTGCATCGAGAAGCGTTCCAGCACCGGGTGCAATGGCTGGATGCCGCGTATGCCGTTCTGGCGGAGGATGCACATGCCCGAGTAGTAATCCTCCACATGCACGTCCACGCGCCCTCCAGCCAGTTTGCGCATGCCGTTTTCCGCGCCATTGGAGGGCGACAGGCGGACGCCCTTCAGGCGCAGTTCCAGGGCCGCCTTGCCACGCTCGAATCCCACCCGGTAGGGCTTGAGGCTGGACCAGTCGTGCAGGGGCAGCGGGCGATTGGCGAAAGCCACGGCATAGGATTCGAACAACGGCGTGCGGATCAGCAGCAGGTCGCTGGGCTGCTCGGCGATCAGGCTGGTGCGGCACAGCTCGCCGTCGTTCAGGCCGCGTTCGGCGTCCTGCAGGGCGCGGGCCGCTGGCGCGGCGCGGGTTTCGATGCGGATGCCCAGCTCGCCATAGGCTTCCACCAGGATGCGCTGGCAAATCTGGAACAGCGGCAGGCCCTGGTCGGGAAAGGCGCTGAAGACCAGGCGCGCCTCGGCATGACAGGGAGCGGAAAGCAGCAGGGCAAGCAGGCAGCATCCATGAGCGCGCATTGCGGATTCGCCTTGGGCACGGCCTGCGCTGGAGTGACAGCCAGACGGCGCCGCCTGCCATGGCGGGCGCCTTGCTCCCTGCAACAGACCCATGCGGTGGGTCTCGGCGTCGTCCCCGTTCTCGATGCTCGCGGGGGTAGCTGAAACTATAGACGGCGGTGATCAGTCCGTCGGCCAGGCCGTCAGCAGCTCGTCCGTGAACCGCACCTCGGCGTATTCGCCTTGAAGGTTGGCCAGGGCCATGTCGTGTACTTCCTCGGCGCTGCGCGGGCGGCCGGAGAAGTCCGCCTTGGCGAAGGTGTAGCAGGCGTCCGCCACCACGGTGGTGGCAAAGCCCAGGTTGCCGGCGCTGCGTGCGGTGGCTTCCACCGAGTTTTCGCTGGCCACGCCCACGACGACCACGGCGTCGATGCCGCGCACACGCAGCCAGCGCTCCAGGCCACTGTTGATGAAGGCGTCGGGAACATTCTTTTCCAGCACCTGCTCCCGCTCCGTGGGGGCGAGGTCTGGCTGGAACAGCGCGCCGGACTGGCCGGGGGCAAATACCGAACCCGCCTCGCGGGAGATGTGGCGGATGTGCACCAGCGGCCAGCCGGCCCGGCGCCAACGCTCCAGCAGGGCAGCGATACGCCGTTCGGCATCGGGGTTGTTGCGCGGTCGGTCCAGGCGCTGGATACCTTGCTGCTGGTCGATGATCAGCAGGGCACCGGGCGAGTTCTGCGAGGTCATATCGGTTTCCATTCCCTGAGGCTGGCATACTGGCCGCAATCTACTCTTGTCCAGTCGCCGCCAGCCAGCCGCGAGGAGCCGCGTTGAAGAAGATCGCAGTATTCGCCGACGTGCAGAACCTCTACTACACGGTTCGCCACACCTATGGCTGCCACTTCGACTACAGCGCGTTCTGGCAAGGAATCAGCGCCGAGGGCCAGATTGTCGAGGCCAACGCCTACGCCATTGACCGGGGCGATCCCCGACAGCAGCAGTTCCAGCAGATCCTGCGCAACCTGGGCTTCACCGTGAAGCTCAAGCCGTTCATCCAGCGCAGCGATGGCTCGGCCAAGGGCGACTGGGATGTGGGCATCACCATCGACGTCCTCGACGCCGCCTCCCGGGTGGACCTGGTGGTGCTGGCCTCGGGCGACGGCGATTTCGACCTGCTGCTGGACCGGGTCGCCAAGGCCCACGGCGTGGAGACCCTGGTCTACGGCGTGCCTGGCCTGACCGCCCAATCCCTGATCCGTGCCGCCAGCCGCTATCAGCCCATCGAGGGCGCCCTGCTGTTGCGGAACTGAACCCCGCCCAACCTGGAATTCCACGTGGACCCCATAGCCGTAATCGACTTCGAGACCACCGGCGTCACGCCGGGCAGCCAATGCCGCGCCACTGAAATCGGCGTGGTCATCCTGGAGGGCGGGCGCATCGTCGACCGCTACCAGAGCCTGATGAACGCTGGGGTTCCTGTGCCCGCGTTCATCCAGGGCCTCACCGGCATCACCACGGCCATGCTGCGTGACGCTCCGCCGGTGGAACAGGTGATGGGGGAGGCGGCCGACTTCATCGGCGATCTGCCGTTGCTGGCGCACAACGCCTCCTTCGACCAGAAGTTCTGGGATTTCGAACTGGCCCGCATCGGGCGCACCCGCCGCCAAGCCTTCGCCTGCTCCCTGCTGTTGGCCCGCCGCCTGCTGCCCGAGGCGCCCAATCATAAGCTCGGCACCCTCAACACCTGGGCTCGCCTGCCCAACACCGGCAAGGCCCACCGTGCCCTGGCCGATGCCGAGATGGCCGCCAACCTCACCCTGCACATGGCCGAGCGCCTGCGGGACAAGCACGGGATAAACGAGGTTTCCCACAAGCTGTTCTGCAGCCTGCAGAAGGTGTCGGCGGCGAAGATTCCCGAGATCTTGAGGCGGCATCGGGAAGGCTGATTGCCGCGCGTCGCGCTCCTGGTCAGCCTCCCCTCAAGCCTCGTAGGGTGGGCTTCAGCCCACCATCCAGCCCTGTCAGCCTTTCACGGTCCTCAGCAGCTCCACCTTGCCGCGCTCCTGCAGCACCCCCGGAATCCGTTGCTCGAAGGACGTGGAAAGAATCAGCGAGGTCTTGGTCGACCCGTATTGGGCGATCTGGTCGATCAGGTCCTGAAGCTCCGGCATCGAGGCGACCGCGGCCTTGATCAGCAGACAGGCATCGCCGGTCACGCGGTGGCAAAGGGTGAGCTGGGGGATCTTCTCCAGGGCTTCCTGGGTGCGCTTGTAATCGTGGTCGATGATGCGCAGCTCGATCACGCATTCGATGGGCAGGCCGATCTTCGCCAGGTCCACGCTGGCGTGGTAGCCGGTGATGATGCCGGCAGACTCCAGCTTGGCCACACGGTCGGCCACCGCCGGCGGTGAGAGGTTGACCCGGCGCGCCAGGTCGGCGAAGGAAGCCCGGCCGTTCTCGATCAGGGCAGAAAGCAGCAGGCGGTCGTACTTGTCCACAGGGACCTCCGGAAACGGCCTCCGTCGAATCGAAGGAGGAGGCCGCTGATTTCGATGGTTTCCAAAGTCGAGACGGGCTTCAAGCAGGTTTTCATCCTTATTTTCCCGTCAGGGCCTTTCATAGAATAGACACCTCATTCCTGCCTGTGTCGAGTTCCGATCATGCCCGCGCGCCGCTTTCCGCTCCTGCTCATAGGGGCATTCATCGCTCTCTATCTGATCTGGGGGTCGACCTACCTGGCGATCCGCATCGGCGTCGAATCCTGGCCGCCGCTGCTGATGGCCGGCATTCGCTTCGTCATCGCCGGGGCCCTGATGTACGGCTTCCTGCGGTGGCGCGGGGTACCCAATCCGACCTGGCAGGAGTGGAAGTCCGCAGCCGCCATTGGCTTCCTGCTGCTCAGTTGCGGCAACGGCGGCGTGACCCTGGCGGAGGACCTCGGTGTGGCCTCCGGCGTCGCGGCCCTGGCCGTGGCCACGGTGCCGCTGTTCGCCCTGCTGTTCGGGCTGATCTGGGGCCAGCGCACCAGCCGACTGGAATGGGCCGGTATCGTCCTCGGCCTGGCGGGCATCGGCTTGCTCAACCTCGGTTCCAACCTCCAGGCCAGCCCCATCGGCGCGGCCCTGATCATCTTCGCCGCGGCAGCCTGGTCGTTTGGCTCCATGTGGAGCAAGAACCTCAAGCTCCCCGCCGGGCCCATGGCCAGTGCGGTGGAAATGCTCGCCGGTGGCGTGGCCCTGCTGGCCGGCAGCCTGCTTAGTGGCGAGCGCATGGTCGCCGCCCCGACCCTGGCCGGCTGGGGGGCGCTGGCCTACCTGGTCGTCTTCGGTTCCATCATTGCCTTCAGCTCCTACCTCTACCTGCTGAAGAACGTGCGCCCCGCTGCAGCCACCAGCTACGCCTACGTCAATCCGGTGGTGGCCGTGCTGCTGGGCATCGCCTTCGCGGGGGAAACCATCGGCATCGAGGAAAGCCTGGCGATGCTGGTGATCATCGGTGCCGTGGTGCTGATCGGCCTGCCGCAGTGGCGCGACCGCAAGGAAGACAAGCCAGTCAAGGACGAAGGGCTGCAAGAGCAGACCAGCTGATCACGGTGGGGGCGGCCGGCCTGATAGAATCGCGCCTTTTCCGCACACTATGGCTGCCCCGATGACCTTCGCCTCCCTCGGCCTGATCGAACCCCTGCTGCGCACCACCGAAGCGCTCGGCTACCAGACCCCATCGCCGGTGCAGGCCGAGGCGATCCCCGCCGTCCTCAAGGGCCGTGACCTGATGGCCGCGGCCCAGACCGGCACCGGCAAGACCGCCGGTTTCGCCCTGCCGCTGCTCCAGCGCCTGACCCACGAAGGCCCTCAGGTGGCCAGCAACTCGGTGCGCGCCCTGGTGCTGGTGCCGACCCGCGAACTGGCCGAACAGGTCAATGAGAGCTTCCGCGTCTACGGCCAGCACCTGCCGCTGCGCAACTACGCGGTCTACGGCGGCGTCAGCATCAACCCGCAGATGATGAAGCTGCGCAAGGGCATCGACATCCTCGTCGCCACCCCGGGCCGGCTGCTCGACCTGTATCGCCAGAACGCCGTGAAGTTCAACCAGCTCCAGACGCTGGTGCTGGACGAGGCCGACCGCATGCTCGACCTGGGCTTTGCCCGCGAGCTGGACGAACTCTTCGCCGCGCTGCCCAAGCGCCGCCAGACCCTGCTGTTCTCCGCCACCTTCTCCGACGCCATCCGCCAGATGGCCCGCGAGCTGCTGCGCGACCCGCTGTCCATCGAAGTCAGCCCGCGCAACGCCGCCGCCAAGAGCGTGCGCCAGTGGCTGATCCCGGTGGACAAGAAGCGCAAGAGCGAACTCTTCCTGCACCTGCTGGAGGATCGTGGCTGGGACCAGGTGCTGGTCTTCGTCAAGACTCGCAAGGGCGTTGACCAGCTGGTGGATGAACTCCAGGCCCGTGGCGTCAGCGCCGACTCCATCCACGGCGACAAGCCCCAGCCGTCTCGCCTGCGCGCCCTGCAGCGCTTCAAGGCGGGCGAAGTGCAGATACTGGTGGCCACCGACGTAGCCGCCCGTGGCCTGGACATCGACGACCTGCCGCTGGTGGTCAACTTCGACCTGCCCATCGTGGCCGAGGATTACGTGCACCGCATCGGCCGTACCGGCCGCGCGGGTGCTACCGGTGAGGCGGTGTCCCTGGTCTGCGCTGACGAAGTGCAGCTGCTGGCGGCCATCGAGGTGCTGATTCGCCAGACCATCCAGCGCCGCGACGAGCCGGATTTCTTCCCCGACCACCGGGTGCCCATGACCGATGCCACCGGTCAGGTGATCAAGAAGCCGAAGAAACCCAAGAAGCCCAAGGAACCCCAGGTCGCCGCTGGCAAGGCGGGCAAGGGTGCGGCCTTGGGGCGCTGGATCGACAGCGAGAAGCCCAAGGTCAAATCGGTGCGCAAGGCGCCGGGGTTTGGGAAGGCCAAGAAGGGCTGATCCGCGTTTGGGCGTCACCCTTTTGTGGCATTGGGTGACGCTTCGCAGGGCAGGGGAGCTCCGGGCGGGAACGGGCTGGCACCAGGTACCCCCGTCCTAGAGGGGCTGCCAAGGCTTTCAGGATATTGGCTCATTTCCTGCATTTCTGTGCGAAATGCTGAACGCCTATAGTGATTGAAGCGCAGCCCACCCTCAGGCATCGCCCACATGCGCCACAAGGAACTCAAACACTGGACCTCCGGTGTCGCCCACCTGTTCGCCCAGCCGGCTGGCCGGGCTCGGCTGCTCGGCCTCAGCCAATGGCTGCAGCAGATCTGCCCGGTCGATCACTTCGTCCTCTTCGTCTACGAAGGCAACCACCGGCCGCTGGCCCTGTTCGACACCTTCCCGCCGGACAAGCGCCACGTCTATGTGGAGGACTACCAGGTCGGCCCCTACCTGCTCGACCCCTTCTACCTCGCCTGCACCCGCAACCAGGCTCCGGGCCTCTGGCGCCTGCGTCAGTTCGCCCCGGACCACTTCTACCTGGGCGAGTACTACGTCACCTACTACCAACAGACCGGCCTGACCGAGGAAATCGCCTTCTTCATCGACCTCGCTTCTGGCGGCAAGGCCGTGCTTTCGCTGATGCGTGGCACCGCCAATCCGGCCTACAGCCGCGACGAGATGCAAATGCTGGACTGCGCCCAAGCCGTGGTGAACCAGGTGGTGAATGAAGCCTGGGAACTCTGCCGCGCCCACGCCCCGCGCCCGGCGCAGGACCTGGACTACAAGATCCGCGAAGCCTTCGACCAGTTCGGCGCCCACGTGCTGACCGCCCGCGAGCAGGAAGTGGTGCAGATGCTCCTGCGGGGCCACTCCAGCGCCTCGGTGGCCGAGCACCTGGCCATCAGCCCGGGAACGGTGAAGATCCATCGCAAGAACATCTACGCCAAGCTGGGCATTGGCAGTCAGTCGGAGCTGCTGGGGCTGTTCGTGCGGGAACTCGCCGGCCAGCGGGACGAGCCGGAGCCCTTGCGCACGGCGGTCTAGGCTTATTGCGATTGGCGATTAGCGGTGACTGATCAATAACCGTACAGCGTGAGGAGAGCCAGGCACCATCAGCTTTCCAGCGCCCTGCCCACGATTTATCCACAACCCTTTGCACAGAATCTGTGGGCAGGGTTGTGGGGGCGAATTCATTCGCTATGGGCAACACCGTTGCCCCTGGGGAATCTGCAGGGCAGACCTGCGGCCTGCTTGGCGAATGAATTCGCCCCTACAAGGAAATGCGCCCTCAGGTGGGGCGCTGCTCAGAAATCAAACACTTGCTTCAAAGCCGCGCCCCGAGCGGCCTGCAGCCGGTCATCCATAACTTATCCACATCCCGCTCCACAGTTTCTGTGGAGCACGCGCCTATCCCCGGAGGGATATATACAGCCGAAAACCGCCATTGCTAGCGTGTTGCCACATGCCCATAACACCTGAAAACAAGGGGCCGGCCGTGAGCGATGCAGGCGAGTTCTTCGATATCGAGTTCCGCAATGTGGTCAAGCGCTATGGCGCGGTGGCTGCGGTCAATGGCCTGAACTTCAGGGTGCGGCGCGGTTCGTTTCATTCCTTCCTCGGCAGCTCCGGCTGCGGCAAGACCACCACCCTGCGGATGATCGCCGGCTTCGAGCAGCCCACGGCGGGGGAGGTGCTGCTGGCCGGGCGTTCGGTGGCCGGGGTGCCGGCGCACCAGCGGCCGGTGAACATGGTGTTCCAGAGTTATGCACTGTTCCCCCACCTCTCGGTGGCGGAGAACATCGCCTACGGCCTGCGCTACCACCAGCCACGCCCGGACCGCGCCGAACAGCGCCGCCTGGCGGACGAGGCGCTGGAGATGGTGCGCCTGTCCGGCTTCGGCCAGCGCAAGCCCCACGAACTGTCCGGCGGCCAGCAGCAGCGGGTGGCCCTGGCTCGCGCCCTGGTGAACAAGCCCACGGTGCTGCTGCTGGATGAGCCCCTGGCGGCACTGGACCGCAAGCTGCGCAAGGAGATGCAGTCCGAACTGCTGCGCCTGCAGCGGGAGGTGGGCATCACCTTCGTGCTGGTCACCCACGACCAGGAAGAGGCCCTGTCCATGAGCGACAGCATCAGCGTCATGCAGGACGGCCAGATCCTCCAGAGCGCCAGCCCCGAGCAACTCTACGAAACCCCCGCGAGCCGCTACGTGGCGGACTTCATCGGCGAATCCAACCTGTTCGACGGCACCGTGCGGCGCATCGAGGATGGCCGGGTCCTGCTGGAAACCACCCACGGCCTGCACCTGGCCAGTCCGCAGACGCCCACCGGCCCGACCCTCAAGGCGTGCGAGCCGGGCTGCATTGCGGTGCGGCCGGAGCTGATCGCCATCGGCGCCGGCGAAGAGTCTCTGGCCCGCGAGATCAGCCTGCCTGGCGAAGTGGTGGACCGCATCTACCTGGGCAACCTCACCGAGTACCGGGTGCGCACCGAGCCTTTCGGCATCGTCTGCGTGCGGGTGCCGCGACACGGCAAGCACGAGCGCTCGGCCTTCGAGCACGGGTCGCCGGTCAGGATCGGCTGGGATCAGGCGAGCGGTCTTGCGATGACGTTGTAGCGCACGAGAAGCAGTACGGAACGGATAACACCAACCCTCAAAGCAGGTGGCAGCAATGGATCGGAAAGACTTCATCAAGCAACTGCGCAGTTGGCAGAACGGCTCCATCAGCCGTCGCGAGTTTCTCGGCCGTACCGGCCTGGGCCTGGCAATGGCGGTGATGGCCGCCAATATGCCGGGGCTCCTGACCAGCAACCGGGCCTTCGCCGCCGAGAAGGGCTCGATCGGCGACCGCGTCGTGCTGGCCACCTGGCCGAACTACCACAACCCCGAGAACTTCGCCGCCTTCGCCGAGCAGACCGGCGCCCAGGTGCAGATGAACGTCTTCGGCTCCAACGAGGAGATGCTCGCCAAGCTCCAGGCCGGCGGCAGCGGCTGGGATGTCTTCGTACCCACCAACTACACCATCAGTACCTATGCCGAACTGGGGCTGATCGAGCCGCTGGACCTGTCGCGCATTCCCAACTTCGACGCCGCTTCCTACGAGAAGCGCTTCATGGAGCAGGGCGTCGTCAACGGCAAGACCTACGCCGTACCGAAGGACTGGGGCACCACCGGCTTCGTCTACGACAGCAAGAAGCTCAAGGCCAGGCCCACCACCTGGAAGGAATTCTGGGAACTGGCCCAAGGCGAGGCCACCGGCCGGGTGATGGTCCACGACTACCAGCTGACGGTGATCGGCAACGCCCTGAAGGCCTACGGCTACAGCTTCAACTCCATCGATCCGAAGGAACTGGCCGATGCGGAGAAACTGCTGCTGGAGGTCAAGCCGCACCTGTTCGCGATCAACTCCGACTACCAGCCCTCCATGCGCAACGGCGATGCCTGGATGGCCATGTGCTGGACCGGCGACGCTTCGCAGCTGCACCGTGACCTGCCAGAAATGACCTATGTGCTGGGCCGCGAGGGTGGCGAGATCTGGAGCGACTTCTTCGCCATTCCGAAGAGCGCCGAGCGGCGGGACGCGGCCTATGCGCTGATCAACTTCCTGCTCGACCCGAAGGTGAACAAACGTGAAGTGGAAGCCCACGGTTATCCCAGCGGCGACAAGCGGGTGGATGCCCTGCTGCCCAAGACCATGCTCGACGACCCGATCATGTACCCGGCCGCCGACTTGCTCAGCGCCCTGGAGTTCGGCGCCGCCGCGACCCTGACCAGCCCGGCGCGAGCGGAGCTGATGGCGCGCTTCAAGGCGGCCTGATCGGCAATGCCCTCGTAGGAGCGAGCTCTGCTCGCGAACCGCTTCGCGAGCAGAGCTCGCTCCTACCGGTGCCGTTTCCATGAACCGTAGGGAATCGTCCATGAACATCGCACTCAGCGCCCCGGCGCTGGCCGATGCGGGCCAGGCCGTGCCGGCGGAAAGCCGCAGCCTCGGCCGGCGCGTCACGCTGCTCCTGCTGTTGCCGTCCACGCTCTGGTTCCTGCTGCTGCTCCTGCTGCCGCTGGTGATCATCCTGGTCTTCAGTCTGGGCGAGCGCAGCCCCGTGGGGGGCTACAGCGCGGCCCTGACCCTGGAGAACTACCTGAACCTCGGGTCGCGGGCCAAGGCGTTCTACAACACCTTGCTCCTGGCGCCGCTGGGCACCCTGGTGTGCCTGGTGGCCGCCTACCCGCTGGCCTACTTCCTGGCGGTGAAGGTGCAGCGCAGCCGCTCCCTGCTGCTGACCCTGGTGATCGTGCCGTTCTGGACCAGCTTCCTGATCCGCACCTACGCCTGGATCTTCATCCTCGGCGGCAAGGGCATCCCGGCGCTGCTGGCCATGGTCGGGCTGGACGACGTGCGCCTGATCAACACCCCGACTGCGGTGCTGATCGGCATCGTCTACGGCTACCTGCCGCTGATGGTGTTCCCCATCTACGTCAGCCTGGAGAAGCTCGACAAGCGGCTGCTGGAGGCTTCATCCGACCTCGGCGCCAGCGCCTTCGAGACCTTCCGCCGGGTGACCTTGCCGCTCTCGGCGCCCGGCGTGATCACCGGCGCCATGCTGGTGTTCATCCTGCTCATGGGCGAGTTCCTGATCCCGGCCATCCTCGGCGGCGGCAAGGTGTTCTTCGTCGGCAACGCCCTGGTGGACCTGTTCCTGCAATCGCGCAACTGGCCGTTCGGCAGCGCGGTGGCCATGACCCTGGTGGCGATGATGCTGGTCATCATCGCCCTCTACCTGAAGCTGGTGGCGCGCTACGGCAAGCGCGGCACGGAGGGGATGCTCTGATGTGGCTGCGCAGCTATTCCACCTCGCTTTACCTGTTCCTCTACGCGCCCATCGCGCTGATCGTGCTGTTCTCGTTCAACGCCGGACGCAGCGGGTTGTCCTTCGAATGTTGCTCGACGCAGTGGTTCGGCCGCGCCTTCGGCAACCCCTTCATCATGGAGGCCCTGGGCACCAGTGCGCTGATCGCCTTCAGCTCGGCGGTGATCGCCACCCTGTTCGGCACCCTGGCGGTGTTCGGCCTGCAGCGGGCGGGCAAGCGGGTGCGGCTGTTCTTCGATGCCATGACCTACTGCGCCATCATCATTCCTGGCATCGTCATCGGCATCGCCACCCTGATCGCCTTCATCAGTCTGTTCGAGGTGGTCAATCCGCTGCTGGACCTGCTGTTGGGCGCCGGCCTGCCGCGCTTGCGCATGGGGTTGTTCACCGTGATCGCGGCGCATTCGCTGTTCACCATGGCGCTGGTGATGGTGATCGTCCGCACCCGCGTCGAGTCCCTGGACAAGGCGCTGCTGGAAGCCTCCTCCGACCTCTACGCTCCGCCCCTGGAAACCTTCCGCCGGGTGACCCTGCCGCAGATCGCCCCGGCGATCCTGGCCGGCTTCCTGCTGGCGTTCACCTTCAGCTTCGACGATTTCATCATCGCCTTCTTCGTCGCCGGTTCGGAAACCACCTTGCCGATCTACATCTTCTCGTCGATCCGCCGGGGCATCACGCCGGAGATCAACGCCATTTCCACGGTGATCATCTGCGTCTCCCTGGCGCTGCTGTTCACCTCCCGCCATCTGCAGAACCGCCGCAGCGGCGCCTGAGCGCCCATGGAGCAAAGCCATGCGTGACCAGCTGTATATCAACGGGCAATGGGTCCGCCCCGACCTGGGCGGTTATTTCGAAGTGCTGGACCCCAGCAACGGCGACCTGATCCAGCGCGTGCCGGCGGCCACGGAAGAAGACATCGACCACGCCGTGCACGCCGCCCGCCAGGCTTTCAACCGGGGCTGGGGGCAGAGCAGCGGGGCGGAGCGCGCCGTCTGGCTGGAGGCCCTGGCCAGTGAGCTGGAAGGGCGCCAGGACGCCCTGGCGGTGCTGGAGGTGCGCGACAACGGCAAGCCGCTACCGGAAGCGCAGTGGGACATCGCCGATGCCGTCGGCTGCTTCCGCTATTACGCCGACCTGGCGCGGGAGCTGGACGGCCGCCAGGACCAGCCGCTGGAGCTGCCGGACGCGCGCTTCAGCTGCCGCGTCCGCTATGAACCGGTGGGGGTGGCAGGGCAGATCATTCCCTGGAACTACCCGCTGCTGATGGCGGCCTGGAAAGTGGCCCCGGCCCTGGCGGCGGGCGCCACCTGCGTGCTCAAGCCCTCGGAACTGACACCGCTGACGGCCCTGGAACTGGCCGGCGCCGCCGAACGCATCGGCCTGCCCTCCGGTGTGCTCAACGTGGTTACCGGCCTGGGCAGTGAAGCGGGTGGGCCGCTCAGCCACCATCCGGGTGTGGACAAGCTGGCCTTCACCGGCAGCGTGCCGACGGGGGCGAAGATCATGTCGGCGGCGGCGGCCGACATCAAGAACATCAGCCTGGAGCTGGGCGGCAAGTCGGCCTTCATTGTCTTCGACGATGCCGATGTCGAGGCCGCCGTGGAGTGGATCATGTTCGGCATCTTCTGGAACCAGGGGCAGGTGTGCAGCGCCACATCGCGCCTGCTGGTGCAGGAGGGCATCGCCGACCGCCTGATCGAACGCCTGGTGGAGGAGACCCGGCGCATCAGTATCGGCCCCGGTCTGGAACGGGGTGTGCTGCTGGGCCCGCTGGTGAGCGCCGGGCAGTACCAGAAGGTCATGGGCATGATCGAACAGGGCCGGCAGGAGGCCAGCCTGCTGACCGGCGGCAAGCGCCCGGCGCACCTGTCACACGGCTACTTCGTCGAGCCTGCGGTATTCGATGAGCCGGCAGACAACAGCCGCATCTGGCGCGAGGAAATCTTCGGCCCGGTGCTCTGCGTCAAACGCTTCAAGACCGAAGCCGACGCCCTGCGCCAGGCCAACGACAGCCGCTACGGCCTCGCCGCCGCCGTAATGAGCACCGACCTCGACCGCGCCGCGCGGGTGGCCAACGGCCTGCGCGCCGGCATCGTCTGGGTCAACTGCTCGCAACCCACCTTCACCCAGGCCCCCTGGGGCGGCATGAAGCACAGCGGCATCGGCCGCGAACTGGGTCGCTGGGGGCTGGACAACTACCTGGAGGTGAAGCAGGTCACCGAGTACCGCAGCCAGGAGAAGTGGGGGTGGTACCTCAAATAGACAGGCCGTACGGACAGCCCCCTCTCCCTCTGGGAGAGGGTTGGGGTGAGGGAAGCTCGCTGCGCGCCCCATTCGCGAATGAATTCGCCCCCAGAGGAACAACAGAACGCATCAGTGGCGCGCGCCGACCTCCACCAACCGCCTCTTCAACCGCGCCACCTCGGTCATGTCGGTGATCACCAGGCACACCCGCTCCACCTGTCCTCCGGCTGCCGCCAGGGGCAGGACGGTGAGGTTCTGGTACATGAAGTCCTCTTCGCCGGTGATGGGCCGGTAGTTCTCGAAGCGGATCAGGTAGGGGCGCTGCTCCCACAGGCTGAAGGCGCGGGTGCCCAGTTGCAGCACGGTGTCCACCTTGCGCCGGAGCCAGACGCGGTCGATCTCCGGGAACAGCTCGAAGATGTTCTTGCCGTGCACCCGGTCGGGGCTCAGCCCTGAATGGTTCTCCATGAAGCTGTTCCACACCTCGACATGGTACTGGCGGTCAAGCACCACCACACCGACGTCCAGGCACTGGACGATATCGAGCAGCCAGTGGAGTTCCTTGAAATCGATCTGTGCCGGCATGGGTCAGTCCATCAGGTAGTGGATCTTCTGGGTCAGGCGCGCGATGGAGGTCTCGGTGAAGAGCAGCAGCAGGTCGAAGTGCAGGTTGTGGTCTTCGATGGTGTAGCTGATCTCCACCGCCAGGGTCTTGCGCCAACGCCGGTTGTTGAGCTGGAGCAACCGCTCGATGGAGCTGTGCTGGCCCAGCAGCTGCGGATGGCCTTGGGAGAAGCGCACGTCGATCTGCTCGGCGATGCCGCCCAGGCAGGCGCCGATGAGGATGCTCGCCAGGTCCAGCTGCATTTCCGCCTCGCCGGCATCGCTGTGGGGCGCCCAACCCAGCAGGCGGGCGACTTCGGCGCTTTCGGCGTCATGGAACAGCAGCAGCGCCTCGCCGGCGATGGATTCGCCGATAAAGCCCTGGCACACCGCGGAAAGCCGCTCGCCCCGCTGGGCGTCGACCAGGGCCATGTGCAGTTCGCTGACTTCGAAGAGATTGACGTTGGGCACCGGCAGTTCCACGAAGACCCCGAGCACCCGGGCCAGCAGGGCGGCGGCGCGGCCCATGGCGACGTTGCTGACCTCGCGCAGGGCGTCACGGAAATTCACCCGCAAGTCGGGGTCGATGCGGCTGGGCACACCGGTGACCGGGCTGGTGGCCGGCGCCGGGCGCAGGAGACCGAGGCTGATCAGGGTTTCCCGCAGTTCGTCCGGGTCGGCGGGCTTGCGGATGAAGGCCAGGGCGCCCAGCTCGTGGACGCGGCGCTGGGCCTCTTCCTGGATATCGCCGGAAACCACCACCACCTTGGCATGGAGCCCTTCGGCGCGGAGCTGGCTAAGCACCTGGTAGCCATCCATCACCGGCATGGTCAGGTCCAGCAGGACGACGTGGCCGTGCCCTCGGCGTATCGCTTCCAGTGCTTCTTCACCCTGGCTGGCCTGGGTGATGTGCACCGGCCAGTCCAGCGGCAGCGCGCGGATCAGCTGCTTGCGCGCCATCATCGAGTCGTCGCAGACGAGGAGGGGAATCACCTTGAGGGCACCGCACGGAAAAAGCTTGGCTCAGGGGAAGCATAGACGCTGGCCGGGTGCCGGCGGGCACCTCCCGACCAGCTTCCGATCAGCTGTGGTTCGCGACCGATCAGATGTCTGGATGCGGGTACAGGGCGCGTGACTCCGATAGCCAGCGCAGCACGCCCCGTGCGGCGACGCGGCCGCTGGCGAAGCAGGCGGTGAGCAGGTAGCCGCCGGTGGGGGCTTCCCAGTCGAGCATCTCGCCGGCGCAGAACACGCCCGGCAGTCGCTTGAGCATCAAGCCTTCATTCAGAACCTCGAACGGCACGCCGCCAGCGGAGCTGATGGCCTCGTCCAGCGGACGCGCCCGCACCACGGTCAGCGGCAGGTTCTTGATGGCGACGGCCAGACGCTGCGGGTCGAGGAAGTCGTCCTTGGCCGACAGTTCCCGCAGCAGGCCGGCGCGGGCACCGTCGATCCCCAGCTGGCTGTGCAGGTGCTTGGCCATGGAGCGCGACCCGCGTGGCCGGGACAGGGCCTTGATGACCTTGTCCACAGGCTGGCTGGGCAGCAGGTCCAGCGTCAGCGTGGCGCTGCCCGTGGCGTTGATCTGCTCGCGGATGGCGGCGGAGAGGGCGTAGATCAGGCTGCCTTCGACACCGGTCGCGGTGAGTACGAACTCGCCCTGACGCGGCGTTCCGTGACCCAGGCGGATGGTTGCCGACTTGATCGGCGCACCGGCGAATTTCTCCTTGAGCAGCGGGCTCCAGCCTTCCACGTCGAAACCGCAGTTGCTGGGTTGCAGCGGCGCGATGCCCACCCTCCGGGCTTCCAGCAGCGGCAGCCAGGCGCCGTCCGAACCCAGCCGCGCCCAGCTGCCGCCGCCAAGGGCCAGCAAGCAGGCGTCGGCCGCGATCGCACGTTCTCCATCCGGGGTGGCGATGCGCAGGGCGCCGGATTCGTCCCAGCCGAGCCAGCGATGGCGGGTGTGGATAACCACGCCCTGTTCCCGCAGACGCTTGAGCCAGGCGCGCAGCAGGGGCGCAGCCTTCATATCGGTGGGAAAGACCCGGCCGGAGCTGCCGACGAAGGTGTCGATGCCGAGGTCGTGAATCCACTCGCGCAGTTCTTCGGCACCAAAACCGTCCAGCAGCGCGGCCAGTTCATCGCGGCGCGCACCGTAGCGACCGAGGAAGGGTTCCTTCGGCTCCGAGTGGGTGATGTTCATCCCGCCGACGCCCGCCAGCAGGAACTTGCGCCCGACCGAGGGCATGGCATCGAACAGCTCCACCCGCGCGCCACCCTGGGCCAGGACTTCGGCGGCCATCAGGCCGGCAGGGCCGCCGCCAATGACGGCGACGAAGGGGGCGGAATCGTTCATGGGAGAGGCAATGCGGAAGTTGAAGAGGGGCGAATTCTACCGGACTGCATGCTCTTTGTAGGATGGGTAGAGCGGAGCGAAACCCATCGATTCGGTGGCATGGGTCAATGCACAAGACCTGGGATGGCTGTCGCGAATGAATTCGCTCCTACAGCTCGGAGGACGGGTTTCCCAACCCCATCCCCCGCCAGACCTTGTCCGCACTGTGATGCAGAATCCCATGGCGGCGGGCCAGGGCCGTGCGGTCCTTGTCGTAGCCACCGCCGATCAGGCCCACCACCGGAATATCCCGGCCCAGGCAGTGGCGGATCACCCGCTCGTCGCGCTCGGCCAGGCCGGCATCGGTGAGTTGCAGGTAGCCCAGGGCATCGTCCTTGTGCACATCGACGCCGGCGTCGTAGAGCACCAGGTCCGGCTGATAGAGGGGCAGCAGGTAGTTGAGGGCGTCATCCACCACCCGCAGGTAGTCGGCATCGCCCATGCCCATGGGCAGGGGAATGTCCCAGTCGCTTTCGGCCTTGCGCGCCGGGAAGTTCTTGTCGCAGTGCAGGGACACCGTGATCGCTTCGGGGGTATCTGCCAGCAGGCGCGCAGTGCCGTCGCCCTGGTGCACGTCGCAGTCGAAGATCAGCACCCGCTGCACCCGGCCGGATTCCAGCAGGTAACGGCTGATCACCGCCAGGTCATTGAAGATGCAGAAGCCCGCCGCGTGGTCGTAGTGCGCGTGGTGGGTGCCGCCCGCGAGGTGGCACGCCAGCCCGTGCTCCAGGGCCAGATCGGCGGCCAGCAGGGAGCCACCCACCGCGCGCACGGTGCGCCGCGCCAGGGGCGGGCTCCAGGGCAGGCCAAGGCGACGCTGCTCCTCGCGGCCCAGTTCGCCGTCGAGAAATCGCTGGATATAACGGGGGCAGTGGGCGAGGGCCAGCACCTCGGGCGGGCAGACCTCCGGACGGTGCAGGCGTTCGTCCGTGGTCAGGCCGCTGTCCACGAGGTGGTCCCGCAGCAAGCGGAACTTGTCCATGGGGAAGCGGTGCTCCGCCGGGAAAGGCGGGCTGTAGTCGTCGTGGTAGACCAGCGGCAGGAACATCGATCGGCACTCGGGGAGGGACGCGCGGCAGTATGATGGGGCCCTCGCGCCACTGTGCTCAAGAGACGTTCCCGTGCCACCGATCGAACTGCATACCCCGCGCCTGCACCTGCGTGCCTGGCGCGACGACGACCTGCCGGCCTTCGCCGAACTCAATGCCGCCCCCGAGGTGATGCGCCATTTCCCGGCCTGTCTCGACCGGGCGGAAAGCGATGCCCTGGCGGGCCGCATCCGCCAGCATGCCCAGCAGTACGGCTTTGGCCAGTGGGTGGTCGAGCACCGTGAGGATGGCGGCTTTGTCGGTGTCGTCGGCCTGCAGAATGTGAACTTCGACCAGCACTTCACCCCGGCGGTGGAAATCGGCTGGCGCCTGATGCATCGCTACTGGGGGCAGGGCCTGGCCAGCGAGGCGGCGCTGGCGGCCCTGGCGTTCGGTTTCGAGTCCCTGCAACTGGCGGAAATCGTGGCCTTCACGGTGCCGGCGAACCTTCGCTCGCGGGCGGTGATGGCGCGTATCGGCATGCAGTACGACCCGGAAGGCGACTTCCTGCACCCGCGCTTGCCCGAAGGCCATCTGCTGCAACCGCATGTGCTCTATCGGCTGGGCCGCGCCGAATGGGAGGCGCTGCGATGAGCGACGCCGTGCGCGCCTACCACGAGCTCAGCAAGCATCGCCCCGATCGCTTTGCTCCCGGCCCCGGTCAGCTGCACTGGGCCACCCAGCCGGCGCCCTTTCGCCGCTACGCCGGCGCGCGACTGCTGGAGCTCTGGCACCGCCCGCTGGAGGAAACGCCGCCCTACGACGCCGCCTTCGCCGGCCCGATCGGCCCGCCTGCACCGCTCAATCGCGAAAGCCTGTCCCAGCTGCTCTACGACAGCCTGGCCATTTCCGCCTGGAAGGAGGCCGGTGGCAACCGCTGGGCGCTGCGGGTCAATCCGTCCTCGGGCAACCTGCACCCCACCGAGGCGTATCTGCTGCTGCCGCCCGGCGCGGTGGAGGAGGCCGGCCTGCTGGCCCACTACACCCCGGACGTGCACGCCCTGGAAGTCCGCGCCGAACTGCCGGCGCCCCTGGCCGCTCAGTTGACGGCGAACCTGCCGGCGGGCGGCTTCCTGCTCGGTCTGGCCAGCATTCCCTGGCGGGAAGCCTGGAAATACGGCGAGCGGGCCTACCGCTATTGCCAGCACGACCTGGGCCACGCCCTGGCGGCACTGGCCATCGCCGCCAGCGCCCTGGGTTGGCAGGTGCGGCTGCTGGGCGGTGTCACCGAGGAGCGGCTGGACGGCCTGCTGGGGCTGGATCGGCCGGGCTTTGTCGAGCGCGAATACGCCGATGTGCTGCTGTGGGTGGGGCCGCCCCAGGATCAGGAGTTTCCGCTTGGCCAGGCGCTGCTGGATGGCCTGATGGCGCTGGAGATGCAGGGCGTTCCCAATCGCCTGTCCCGCGAGCAGCGCCACTGGCCGGAACTGGAGCGCATCCATGGCCTGTGCCGTGCCCCGCGCCGGCCGTTGGCGGATTGGCGTGCACCGTTAGCGGCCGCCACTGTGGATAACCCGGGCCTGCCGTTGCGCCCGTTGTTGCATCGGCGGCGCAGCGCGCAATCCATGGACGGCCGCAGCGGTATTCACGCGGACCTGCTGCTGGCCTGGCTGCGTCGATTGATGCCGGCGCATTCGCCGGTGCCCTTCGCCGGGTTTGGCCGGCCACAGGTGGATCTGCTGCTCTTCGTCCACCGTGTCCAGGGCATGGCTCCCGGCCTCTACTGGCTGGCCCGTGGCGCGGCGCCCGAGGGCGACCTGGCGAATGGTCTGCGGGCGGATTTTCTCTGGCAGCGGGCCAGCGACGAGCTGCCGCTGTACCGCCTGCTGGAAGGCGATGCTCGTGGCCTGGCGGGTTTTCTGTCCTGCGGCCAGGACATCGCCGCCGATGGCTGTTTCGCCCTGGCGATGCTCGCCCGCTTCGACGACGCCCTGGCTCAGGGCGCGTGGCAGTACCCGCGGCTTTACTGGGAGTGCGGCCAGATCGGCCAAGTGCTCTACCTGGAGGCGGAGGCGGCTGGGCTGTCCGGCACCGGGATCGGTTGCTACTTCGACGACTCGGTACATGAATTGCTGGAAATGGCCGACAGTCGGTGGCAAAGCCTTTACCATTTCACCATTGGCCGCGCGCTGTGGGACGAGCGCCTGACGACGCTGCCGGCCTATCCGCAACTACGACTACCGCCCCGGCCATGACCGGGGTGGATGCCTTGCAGAGGAGATCCACATGACCCAGGTGCTCGACGAGCTGGTCGCGCTGCTGAGCCTCGAATCCATCGAAGAGAACCTGTTCCGTGGCGTCAGCCAGGACCTGGGCTTCCGCCAATTGTTCGGTGGCCAGGTGCTGGGCCAGTCCCTGTCCGCCGCCAGCCAGACGGTGGACCCGGAGCGCCACGTGCACTCCCTGCACGGCTACTTCCTGCGCCCCGGGGATGCGACCCTGCCGGTGGTCTACTCGGTGGAGCGGGTCCGCGACGGCGGCACCTTCAGCACGCGCCGCGTCACCGCCATCCAGAAGGGCCAGCAGATCTTCACCTGCAGCGCCTCGTTCCAGCAGGACGAAGAAGGCTTCGAGCACCAGCTCACCATGCCCGATGTGCCGGGGCCGGAAAACCTGCCCAGCGAACTGGAGATTGCCCGACAGAATGCCCAACTGTTGTCCGAGCGGGTCCGCGACAAGTTCCTCTGCGCCAAGCCCATCGAGATTCGTCCGGTCACCGCCGACAACCCCTACGACCCGCGTCCGGGCGAGCCGGTGAAGCACCTCTGGTTCCGCGCTGACGGCAGCCTTCCGGACATCGCGGCGATCCACAAGTACATCCTCGCCTACGCCTCGGACTTCGGCCTGCTGACCACGTCGATGCTGCCCCACGGCGTGTCGGTGTGGCAGAAGTTCATGCAGGTGGCCAGCCTCGACCACGCCCTCTGGTTCCACCGCAACCTGCGCGCCGACGACTGGCTGCTCTATTCCATGGACAGCCCCTGGGCCGGCAATGCCCGTGGTTTCTCGCGGGGCAGCATCTTCAATCGCGAAGGCCAACTGGTGGCCTCGGTGGCCCAGGAAGGGCTGACACGCCTGCGCGAGGATTGGAAGTGATCGCCCTGCGCTCCGGAGCGTACCGATGAGCCTGGCGCAGTTCCGCCACTGGGTGTTCGACATGGACGGCACCCTGACCATCGCCGTGCATGATTTCGCCGCCATCCGCGTGGCGCTGGACATCCCGCCGGAGGACGACATCCTCCACCACCTGGCCGCCCTGCCCGAGGACGAGGCCGCCGCCAAGCATGCCTGGCTGCTGGAGCACGAGCGGGAACTGGCCCTCGGCGCCCAGCCCGCCGCCGGCGCCATCGAACTGGTGCGCGAACTGCACCAGCGCGGCTGCCAGCTTGGCATCCTCACCCGCAACGCCCACGAACTGGCACTGCTCACCCTGGAGGCCATAGGCCTCGGCGACTGCTTTGTCACCGAGGACATCCTCGGTCGCGGCGAAGCCCCCCCAAAACCCCATCCCGGCGGCCTGCTGCACCTGGCCGAGCGCTGGCAGGTCGAGCCCGCTCACCTGGTGATGGTGGGCGACTACCGCTTCGACCTCGACTGCGGCCGTGCGGCAGGGGCCAGTACCGTGCTGGTGAACCTGCCGGAAAACCCCTGGCCGGAGCTGGCGGACTGGTTTGCGCGGGATTGTGGGGAGTTGTTGGGGATGGTGAGGGGGTAGGTTGGTGAGTGGCGCCCTTCTCCATGGCACAAGCAGCCCCCTCTCCCGGAGGGAGAGGGGAGCAATCTGAAGCCAAGCTTGACGCTGCGCGGGCCGGCTAACTCCAGAGCCTGATCCCAGAGTCACCCCTCTCCCCTCGGGAGAGGGGGCGGGGGTGAGGGAAGCGTCAGGCCGCTCGAAGCCACCCCCTCAAAGCCTCGCCGTCGAAAACGTATCGCACCGCCCCACTTCCCCTCGCTCAAACCCCACCTTGAACCAGCGCACCCGCTGCGCCGAGGTGCCGTGGGTGAAGGAGTCGGGGACCACCTGGCCGCGGGCCTGGCGTTGCAGGCGGTCGTCGCCGATGGCGTTGGCGGCGTTGAGGGCTTCTTCCAGGTCGCCGGGTTCCAGCCAGTTCAGGCGCTTCTGTGCGTGGTAGGCCCAGACGCCGGCCAGGCAGTCGGCCTGGAGTTCCTGGCGGACCAGCAGGCCGTTGTCGCCTTCCACCCGGTCGCCGCGTTGGCGGGCGGCGTTCACCTTGGCGGAGACGCCCAGCAGGGTCTGCACGTGGTGGCCCACTTCATGGGCGATCACATAGGCCTGGGCGAAGTCGCCGGCGGCCTGGAAGCGCTCGGCCATTTCCTCGAAGAAGTCCAGATCCAGGTAGACCTTGCGGTCGCCCGGACAGTAGAAGGGACCCACCGCCGAGGAGGCGAAGCCGCAGGCTGATTGCACGCCGCCGTTGAACAGCACCAGCGTCGGGTCCTGGTACTGACGGCCGGCGGCCTGGAAGATGGCGTGCCAGGTGTCTTCGGTGTCGCCGAGGATGGCGCGGACGAACTCGCGTTCCTCCGGGGTGCCTGATGGCATGGCTGATTGTTGCTGGGGATTGATCGAGGCGCCTTGCTGGGTGATCTGGCCGAGGATCTCCAATGGGTCTTCGCCCATCAGCAGCGCCACTACGACCACTATCGCGACGCCGCCCAGGCCCAGTCCCTTGCCGCCGCCCAGGCGCATGCCGCTTCCACCCATGCCTCCGGCGTCTTCCACGTTGTCACTGCGACGCGCGCGTTGCCAGCGCATGTCCACTCTCCGTTCATATGGCGAAGTGTTCAGTGTTGACGCTGGCGGCGGGCACCGCCAGACCGGTCGTCAGACCAGTTCGTCTGGCGCCGGCAGCAGGCGGGCCTGGGCCAGCAGTTGAACCTCGCCACCCACCAGCACATTGCCCGCCTCGGTCACGCAGACATCCAGGCGGCTCGGGCGGCCAAGGAAGCGGCCCTGGGCCAGGGCGAAGGGCTTGCCCGGCAGGTCCAGGCCCTGGGCGACGCGCCAGGCGGCTACCGGACCGGCGGCGCTGCCGGTGGCGATGTCTTCCACCACGCCGAGCGGGTCCCAGGTGCGGCCTTCACGGGCGTCCACATCCATCAGGAAGACGAAGGCGGCGCCCAGCTTGGCCAGCGCGTCGTCCAGCAACTCACGCTGCTTGGCGGTGGCAAGGCCGGCGGCGGTCACCGGCAGCAGCACGTAGGGCAGGCCAGTGCTGACCACCTGGGCGGGATAGCGACGGTCGCGCTCGCTGCCGAACGCGGCGGCGAAGGCGTCGGCACTGGCGTCGTCCAGTACCTGGCCGAACTCGGCCGGGCCCTGGTCCATTTCTGCGTAGAACCCCTTGCCCTGGCGGCGGGTGGCGATGCACACCTGTTTTTCCGGCAGTTGCAGACGCCAGCTGGCCTCGGACTCGCCACCGTGGAGGTGGTGCAGCAGGGCGGCGGCGCCCAGGATGGGGTGGCCGGCGAAGGGCAGTTCTTCCTCGACCGTGAACACCCGTGCGGCGAAGGCGTCCGGGGTCTCCAGCGGTGCGAGGAAGATCGATTCGAACTGCCGCAGTTCGCGGGTCAGTTCCTGCATGGCTGCCGTGCCAAGGCCGCGGCAATCGGGGAAGACCGCCAGGCCGTTGCCAGCCAGGACTCGTTCAGCGAATACATCGACTTGCCAGTAATCCATTTCAGGCTCCAGAAAAAACGGCCGCTAGGAGCGGCCGTTGGGGTCGGACTCGGAATCAGCGAGCAGGATACTCGTTCAGGACGCTCAGCTTGCCACCCTGGGCGACGCCGATCACCTGGTAGGCATCGACGCGATCACCCATCTCCATGCCGGGCGAGCCGACGGGCATGCCGGGCACGGCGGCGCCCAGCAGGTCGGGGCGTTCACGCAGCTTCAGCACGTCGCTGACCGGTACATGGCCTTCGACGAATTTGCCGTCCACGACGCCGGTGTGGCAGGAGCCGAGCTGATAGGGCACGCCGACGCGCATCTTCACGGCGGCCATGTCGGTTTCCTCGTGGTCACGGACCTGGATGCCGTTGTCCCGCAGGTAGCTGATCCAGTCCTTGCAGCAGCTGCAGTTGGGGTCGCGGTAGACATCCATGGTGATGGGCTCGGCGGCTTGGGCGAGGCCAGCGAGCAGGGTGGTCAACAGGAGGAGGGATCGCATGTGAGGCTCCTTGCGTCATGCCGTTCGGGAAATGGGGAGGCAGCATAGCGCCGTGCCGACCGAGGCCCAATCGAAGCTCTGTTTCAGAGTGTTGTGGGGAGCCTATGCTCATTTCTGCACTTCCCACGAGACCAGGCGATGCTCTTCACCCGCATCTTGCTCGGCCTGCAGGCCCTGATCCTGACCGTCCTCGGGTTGGCCTACTTCATCCGTCCCGAGCAGATGGCCGGCCTCAGCGGCACGCTGCTGATGGACGCCTCGGCGGTTACCCACGCGCGAGCCTGGTACGGCTGCCTGCCACTGGGGCTGGCCGCCTTCCTCCTGTTGTCCCAGCTGCGCCTGCAACTGGCACGGGCGGCGCTGGATCTGCTGGTGCTGCTCTACATGGCGCTGGCCCTGGGGCGGGTCAGCGGACTCTGGCTGGATGGCGGCCTGGGGCAGACCTTCAACCTCTATGCGCTGCTGTTCGAGGTGGTCTCGGCGGGGCTGGCCTTTGCGGCGCTGCGCAAGCTGGATGGCGCGTAGGGCGCGGCGTCCGGCCCCTCTCCCGTGCTGGAAGAGGGGCGGGGTGAGCGTCAGCGGCGTTCCAGCAGGACGCCGGACTCCATGTGGTGGGTGTAGGGGAACTGGTCGAACAGGGCGCAGCGCACGACGCGGTGGGTGTCGCTGAGCTGCTGGATGTTCGCCGCCAGGGTCTCCGGGTTGCAGGAGATATAGAGGATGCGGTCGAAGCGGCGGGTCAGTTCGCAGGTGTCCGGGTCCATGCCGGCGCGGGGCGGGTCGACGAACACGTTGCCGAACGCGTAGCCCTTGAGGTCGATCCCGGCCAGGCGGCGGAAGGGACGAACCTCGTTCAGCGCCTCGGTCAGTTCCTCGGCGGACAGGCGCACCAGGGTGACGTTATCCACCGCGTTGTCGGCCAGGTTGGCCAGCGCGGCGTTCACCGAGGTCTTGCTGATCTCGGTGGCGAGCACCTTGCGCACCCGGGTGGCCAGGGGCAGGGTGAAGTTGCCATTGCCACAGTAGAGCTCCAGCAGGTCGTCCTGGCGATCGCCCAGCACATCGAAGGCCCAGCCCAGCATCTTCTGGTTCACCTCGCCGTTGGGCTGGGTGAAGGCACCTTCCGGCTGGCGATAGCGGAACAGGCGGCCGGCGACCGTCAGCGCTTCCTCGACATAGTCGCGGCCGATGACGATGCGCTTGCCTTTCGAGCGGCCCACCAGACTCACGCCCAGTTCGGCGGCGAGTTTTTCGGCCTCGGCCTGCCAGGCCTCGTCCAGCGGACGGTGGTAGCAGAGGGTGATCAGCGCATCGCCCGCCAGGGTGGTGAGGAACTCCACCTGGAACAGCTTGAACGACAGCACCTTGCTCGCCTGCCAGCCGGCTTTCAGACGCGGCATCAGTTCATTGATGCGGCGGCTGGCGATGGGGAAGTCCTCGATCAGCACCGGGGTGAACTTGTCGCCGGCCTCGAACATGGCGTAGTGGCGGTTTTCGTTGCCGGTCTCGCGCCACAGGCGGAACTCGGCGCGCAGGCGGTAGTGCTCGCGGGGGGACTCGAAGACTTCCGGTTCCGGTGCATCGAAGGGTGCCAGCAGCGCCTTCAGGCGCTGCGTCTTCTCGGCGAGCTGGGCGGCGTAGGCCGCCGGGTCGAACTGGGGACGACTCATCAGTGGAAGTAACCCATCTTGATAACGAAGAGCACGGCCAGGATCACCAGCGCCGGGCTGAGCTCCTTGAAGCGGCCAGCCAGGGTCTTGATCGCGGCCCAGGCGATGAAGCCGAAGGCGATACCGTCGGCAATGGAGTAGGTGAAGGGCATGGCCAGGGTGGTGATCAGCACCGGCGCGGCGGTGGTCAGGTCGTGCCAGTCGATCTCGGCGAGGCCGGACGCCATCAGCACGGCGACGAAGAACAGCGCCGGGGCGGTGGCGAAGGCCGGCACGCTGCCCGCCAGCGGCGAGAGGAACAGGGCCAGGAGGAACAGCACGGCCACGGTCAGGGCGGTAAGGCCGGTGCGGCCACCGGCGCTGACGCCCGCGGCGGATTCGATGTAGCTGGTGGTGGTGGAGGTGCCCAGCAGAGAACCGCCCATGGCCGCGGTGGAGTCGGCGATCAGGGCGCGGCCCATCTTCGGCATGTAACCGTCGGCGCGCATCAGCCCGGCCTTCTTGGCCACGGCGATGAGGGTGCCGGAGTTGTCGAACAGGTCGACGAAGAGGAAGGCGAAGATCACGCTCACCAGGCCGATTTCAAGGGCACCCTTGATGTCCAGCTGGAGGAAGGTGGGGACCAGCGACGGCGGTGCGGAGAAGATGCCGCCGAACTGGGAGACGCCCAGGGCAATGCCGACGACGGTCACGCTGAGGATGCCGATCAGTACCGCGCCGGTGACCTTGCGTGCTTCCAGGGCGACGATCAGGAAGAAGCCGAGCACGGCGAGGATGGGCTCGGGCTTGGTCAGGTCGCCGACGGTCAGCATGGTCACCGGGTGGGCGGCGACGATGCCGGACTTCTGCAGGGCGATCAGTGCCAGGAACAGGCCGATGCCGGCAGCGATGGCGGAACGCAGCTCCAGCGGGATGCTGTTGATGATCCACTCACGGATCTTGAAGATCGACAGCAGGAAGAACATGCAGGCGGAGATGAACACGGCGCCCAGTGCCACCTGCCAGGTATGGCCCATGTGCAGGACCACGGTGTAGGTGAAGAAGGCGTTCAGGCCCATGCCGGGCGCCAGGGCGATGGGGTAGTTGGCGATCAGCGCCATGATGGTCGAGCCGATGGCGGCGGCCAGGCAGGTGGCGACGAACACCGCCCCCTTGTCCATGCCGGTTTCGCCGAGGATGGCCGGGTTGACGAACAGGATGTAGGCCATCGTCAGGAAGGTCGTCAGCCCCGCCAGGATCTCGGTGCGCACATTGGTGTCATGTGCCTTTAGTTGAAACAGCTTCTCCAGCATGTTTTGGCTCCCCGTGACGCACTGCGTCGTTGTCATTCAGCTGGCAAAAAGCAAAGCACAATTGCACGGCGCGCGCGGGCGCCATGGACTTTTCTCTGCCAGTCTGGAAAAAGGCGCGCATCATACCAGCTCACCCCGGAGCGGTGAATTTATGACCGGACGGACAGCTTCGGTTTCCGCGAACAGGAGAACAGCCATGCATACCCAGCCCCATCCCCTGGCCCTGGTTGCCGTCGCCGAAGGCGTGGAAGACCTGGAAACCGTGACCCTGATCGACGTGCTGCGGCGTGCCGAGGTGAAGACCGTAGTGGCCAGCATCGAGACCCGGCGCATGATCACCCTGGCCCGTGGCACCCGCCTGACTGCCGACACCATGCTGCTGGACGTTCTGGCCCAGGAATACGACCTGATCGTCCTGCCCGGCGGCATGCCCGGCGCCCAGCGCCTGGGTGAGCATGAGCCGCTGGCCGAGAAGGTCCGCGAACAGGCCAAGGCCGGGCGCTTCTTCGCCGCCATCTGTGCCTCTCCGGCCATGGCCCTGCAACCCTATGGCGTGCTGCGCCAGCGGCGCATGACCTGCTACCCGTCCTTCAGCGACCGCCTGTCCGGCTGCACTTACGTCGACCAGCCGGTGGTGGTGGACGGCAACTGCATCACCGCCCAGGGACCGGGCTCCGCCCTGGCCTTCGCCCTGACGCTGGTGGAGCAGTTGTGCGGCAAGGCCAAGCGCAATGAGATCGCGAAGGCGATGCTGGTGGGGTAAGGGCGACGGTTTATCTGTAGGGGCGAATTCATTCGCCAAGGGCGGCACAGCCGCCCCCGATGTATTGCAGGGCAGCCCTCGGCCTGCTTGGCGAATGAATTCGCCCCTACAAGGGTTCACGCCCAGGGAGGACTCAGTGCAGCTTGTCCCGCTTGGCCAGGCTCGGGAACAGCTTCATCCACACCCCGGTCACCAGCAGCGTACCCACGCCGCCCATGACCACCGCCGGCACGGTGCCGAACCAGGCCGCAGTGACCCCGGATTCGAATTCCCCCAACTGGTTGGAAGCGCCGATGAACAGCCCATTCACCGCGCTGACCCGGCCGCGCATCTCGTCCGGGGTGTGCAGCTGCACGAAGGCGCCGCGGATCACCATGCTGATCATGTCGGCCGCGCCGAGCACGGCCAGGACTGCCAGGGAGAACCAGAAGGAAGTCGAGAGGCCGAAGGCGATGGTGGTCACGCCGAACACCCCCACCGAGGTGAACATGATCCGCCCCACGTTGCGCTCGATAGGGAAGCGCGCCAGCCAGAAGGACATCAGCAACGCCCCCACCGCCGGTGCCGAGCGCAGCAGGCCCAGGCCCCAGGGGCCGGTGAGCAGGATGTCCTTGGCGAACACCGGGAGCAGGGCGGTGGCGCCGCCCAGCAGCACGGCGAAGAGGTCCAGGGAGATGGCGCCGAGGATGTCCGGGCGGCTGCGGATGAAACGGATGCCTGCCAGCAGGGAGTCCAGGCTGGCGCGCTGACCATTGGCCGGCTGCTGCCGGCTGTTCAGCCCCAGCATCAGGGCGCAGGCCGCGAGGTAGAGCACCGCTGTCGGGCCATAGACCCACAGGCTGCCGAAGGCATAGAGCAGGCCGCCCAGGGCCGGCGCGACGATGGTGGCTGCCTGCATGGCCGACGCGGAGGCGGCCACGGCGCGGGGGAAGAGTTCGGTGGGAACTACGTTGGGCAGTAGCGCCTGGGTCGCTGGCATCTCGAAGGCGCGGGCGGCGCCGAGGAGGAAGGCCATCAGGAAGATCAGTTCGCGGCTGGCGTTGTCAGTGGCGCTGGCGAACACCAGCACCCCGGCCACCAGGGCCTGCAGCACCTGGCAGACAGCCGCGACGCGGCGGCGGTCGAAGCGGTCGGCCACGTGCCCGGTGTGCAGCATGAAGAGCACGCGGGGCAGGAATTCCACCAGGCCCACCAGGCCGAGGTCGAGCACGTCGCCGGTGAGGGCGTAGATATGCCAGCCGATGGCGACCGTGATCATCTGGAAGCCGCTTGCCGTACAGACGCGCGCGAACCAGAAGGCCAGGAATGGACGATGGTGACGTAGAAGGGTGGCCTGGGACATATCCGAAAATGCTTAGGCTGCTATCGATGGCGCAGCCTAGCACGCCCGCTGAAACATGCGGTTGCATTTACCGAACGAAGCGTTCGATCAGCGAGTCGCCCTGCTCAAATTTCTGACTGAAAGGACAACTTTACCGTTGTATGTGTTGGAGATTTCGTTAAAATTTGACCGCCAAGTCAGGTCACCTCCCCCGACTATTCTTATTGCGGCCCTTCTCCAAGGAAGGGCCGACAACCGTTTATTGCACAAAAATTGGGTTCGGCTACGGTCGGCCCAGGAGAAACGGGTATGTCCACTCCTGAACTATCCCGCCGCGCCTTCCTGCAAGGCAGCGTCGTCGCCGGTATCGGCATCACCCTCGCCCCCCTGGGCAGCAAGGCGTTCGCCGCGCTGTTCGAGGAAAAGGTCACCATCTCCCCGGAAACCTGGTACACCGCCGGTGGCCAGGCCCGTGGGCGGATCGATGGCGTCAGCAAGGTCTGCGGCGGCAAGGTGTTTGCCCGCGATATCCGTGCCAAGGACATGCCCGGCTGGCCCCGGCAACAGGGCCACGCGCTGTTGATCAAGGCGACCCGCGCCGACCACCTCTACCAGGGCATCGACCTGTCCATGCTGGGCGACGAACTGAAGCCCGACCGGGTGGTGACCGCCGTTGACCTGGTGAAGGACGGCATCGCCTTCCCCGAAGCCCACAGCCCCGACCCTTTCCTGCCGGAAGGCCAGGTGCCCATGTTCATCGGCCATCCGGTGGCCATGCTGATCTGGAAGGACTTCGACCGCTACCGCCGGGCCAAGAACATCCTCAAGTTCAACGAGAAGGTCGTGCGTTACGGTGCCCAGGCGCCGCTCTTCCAGCGCGATCCCTATGGCAGCTTCCGCTTCGTCCGTGTCGGCGGCGCCACGCCCTTCGAGCCGGACACTTTCTCCAGCCTGAAGGACAGCATGCTGTTCCCGCTGATCCGCGAGCGCAAACCCGTGTGGGGGGCCGGCAACCCGGCGGGCGACCTGACCGCCCAGGGCATCTACTACGCCGAGCAGATGCAGCAGAAATTGGAAAATCCGCCGGAAGGCTGGATGGTCTTCGACGAGCGCTTCACCACCCAGTCCGTCGAGCCGGCCGCCCTGGAAGCGGACAACGGCAACGGCTGGTATGACCCGGCCACCGGCACCCTGCATTTCGTGGTGGCCACCCAGTGCCCCTTCGAAGCGGCAGAACAGACCGCCCATATGCTGGCGCCGTCGCGCTTCAAGGTGCAGAAGCTGAACATGCACCCCGGCTACACCGTGGGTTACGGCTCCAAGGACAACAACATCTTCGTCTTCTACGCCGCCCTGGCCGCCATCTACGGCGAGGGTGTGCCGGTGCGCCTGGCCAATGACCGCTACGAGCAGTTCCAGAGCGGCATCAAGCGCCACCCCTTCGACATGCACTACCAGCTGGCGGTGAAGAAGGACGACCTGTCGTTCCAGATCTTCCGCGCGCACATGGATGCCGACGGTGGCGGCCGCATCAACTACAGCCCCTCCGTGGCCGCCGTGGGCGCCACCGCCGCGCAGTCCATCTACTACCTGCCGCAGAGCGACCTGGCCGCCACCGCCTACTACTCCCGTGGCGTCGAGGCTGGCTCCATGCGCGGCTACGGCACCCTGCAGACCATGGCCGCCACCGAAATGATGGTGGATGACGTGGCCCAGCGCCTGGGCGTGGACGCCATCGAGCTGCGCAAGAAGAACGTCTTCAAGTCCGGCATGAAGAACACCCAGGGCGCGATCCCCGCCGGTGCCCTGCGCCTGGACGAAATCCTCGACAAGGCCGCGCAGCACGAGGTCTGGAAGAACCGCGACGCGCGCAAGCGCGAGCAGGAGGCCAAGGACCCGGACAACTACTACGGCGTCGGCTTCGCCATCTGCCAGAAGGACTTCGGCACTGGCTCCGAATCGCCCATGGCGAGCCTGGAGTTCACCGCCGAAGGCCGCGTGAAGCTGCGTCAGATCGCCATCGACATGGGCACCGGCATGGCCACGTCCCAGGCCCTTTTGGTGGCCGACTACCTGGGCCGCCCGGCTGATGAGATCCGCACCGGCGAGACCGAATGGGCCGAGCTGGCGCTGACCACCAGCGGCAACCCCTACCTGATCAGCCAGGCCGAGCAGGACGCCGCCCTGAAGAACCCGCGTTGGGTCGGCAAGCTGGCCTCGCCGTCTTCCGCCACCAACTCGGCCTATTACACCGGCCACGGCACCCGCGAAGCCGCGCGCATCCTCTTCAACCACGGCCTCTGGCCGGCGGCCCTGGCGATCTGGGGGCGCGGCGAGTATGGCGGCCTGGCCAACCCCTACGTGGTGCGCCGCGAGGACGCCAACTGGGTGGAGGGCAAGCTGACCGCCAGCGGTTTGCCGCCGATTCCGTTCGAATTGCTGGCCCACAAGGCCCATGAACTGGGCCTGGTCACCGGCGTCAGCGTCCACGGTTTCAACCGCTGGTCCTGGGCTTCGGGCGAATTCGACATCGACGGTCGTCGCGAAACCGTGCCCCTGGACGCGGTGGCGGTGAAGTACGGCGACGGTGCCCCCGAGGCGAAGAAGGCGAAGATGACCAGCCACGGCTTCCACCTGCTGGACCGCGCTTCCGTCCACTACCCGCCGACCCAGCTGAACAACGCCATGGTCACCTACTACAGCCCGGTGGCGACCCTGGTGGAAGTGAAAGTGAACAAGGGCAGCGGCGAGGCGCGGGTGATCAATCACCACTCCTGGCTGGAGTGCGGCCGGGTCATCGTGCCCGAGCTGGTGCGCGGCCAGTTGGAAGGCGGCATTGCCATGGGCATCGGTCACGCCTTGCTGGAAGAGATGCCGAAGTACGAAGGCGGCCCCGGCGAGGGCACCTGGAACTTCAACCGCTATCAGCTGCCGCGCGCCAAGGACTGCGCCGTCTGGACCCAGACCGCCGAAATCCTCCCGCCGCTGTCGCCCAGCGACCCGGCCAAGGGCATTGCCGAAGTGGTGATGATCCCCGTGGTCGGCGCCATCGTGAACGCCGTGGCCCACGCCACCGGCAAGCGCCTGCGCGACCTTCCCCTGACTCCGGCCCGCATCAAGGAGGCCCTCCATGGCTAAGCGCGCCCTCAGCATGACCATCAACGGCCAGGCCGTCGGTCCCTTCACCGTGGACGACGACCTGATGATGATCGAATTCCTCCACGAGTACCTGAACCTCACCGGCTCGCGCCTGGGCTGCGGCCAGGGCGTCTGCCACGCCTGCGTGGCGATCCTCGACAAGCCCGACGGCACCAGCGAGGAAATCCGCACCTGCATCACCGGCGCGCACTTCTTCGACGGCAAGAAGGTGCGCACCATCGAAGGCCACGCCAAGCGCGATGCCAAGGGTGAGGTGACCGAGCTGAACCCGATCCAGCAGAAGTTCATCGACAAGTTCGCCTTCCAGTGCAGCTACTGCACCCCCGGCTACGTCAACGCCGCCACCGTGCTGGTGGAAAAGCTCCAGCGCCAGCCGGTCAAGCGCAGCGAACTGGAAGGGGAGATCGAGAACGCCCTGGGCAAGCACATCTGCCGCTGCACCGGCTATGTCCGCTACTACAGCGCCGCGCGCGATGTGGTGGAGGGTCTGGGCCTGGTGAAGGAGGGTTGAGGATGCGCGCACTTCTCCTCGCGGCCCTGCTGCTGCCCGTGGCCGCCCAGGCCAAGGAACAGCCGGCGGACCAGGCGCAGATCGAGCGTGGCAAGTACCTGGCCCGCGCCGCCGACTGCGTGGCCTGCCACAGCGTCGAAGGCGGCGCCGAGTACGCCGGTGGCCTGCCGCTGGTGTCGCCGTTCGGCACCATCTACGGCACCAACATCACCCCGGACAAGGAGCACGGCATCGGTCATTACAGCGCCGACGACTTCTTCAAGGCGGTGACCCAGGGCGAGCGCCGGGACGGCAGCAAGCTCTACCCGGCCATGCCGTACACGTCCTACCACCTGCTCAAGCGGGAGGATTCCGATGCCATTTACGCCTACCTGATGAGCCTTGATCCCATTGCCAAGCCGAGTCCGAAGACCGACCTGGCCTTCCCCTTCAACGTGCGATTCGGCATGACCTTCTGGAACATGCTCTACAAGAATCGCGTGCAGCTGCAGCCGGGGGATGGCAAGGGTGAGGAGTGGCAGCGCGGCCAGTACCTGGTGGAAGTGCTCGGCCACTGCGGCGAGTGCCACACCCCGCGCAACGCGGTCGGTGCCCTGCAACAGGACCAGCGCCTCACCGGCGGTGTGATCCTCGGCTACGAGGCGCCCAGTTTGCTGGCCAAGGACCTCGCCGAGCGCGGCTGGACCACCGGCGACCTGACCACCTTCCTCAAGCACGGCATCAGCGACCAGGGTTCGGTGTTCAACGAGATGTACCCGGTGCTGCACCACAGCACCCAGTTCCTGCCGGTCGACGATCACCGCGCCATGGCCGTCTACCTGCTGGGCGAGGAGGCGCCGGCGCCGCGCAAGATCGCTGCGTTGACCGAGGACAAGCTGGGCGAAAGCGCCCAGCGCGGACGCCAGAACTACCTCAACGTCTGTGCCGGCTGCCACGGTGCGTCGGGCGAGGGCGTGCCCCATGTGGCCGTGGCGATGAACGGCAACACTACCCTGCGCCTGGCGGATTCGCGCAACCTGCTGCGGGTGATCGACGACGGCATTCGCGAGCAGCAGTTCGGCGGTTTCGAGCGGATGCAGCCGATGCCCGGCTTCAGGGATAAACTCGACGACGGCCAGATGCGCGACCTGCTCAACTACCTGCGCCAGACCTGGGGCGGCCTCGAATCCGAGGTGGGCCCGGAGCGGGTGGCGGAGCTGCGCGGCGAAGCCCAGTCCCACTGACAGCTTGTAAAGGCGAATCCCCGATGCAACACCTTGATCTGCTGGTGGTGCGCAAGGCCCTGGAGTGGTCCAGGGCCGGTGAGCGCGTGTGGCTCTGCACCGTCCTTGCGACCTACGGCTCAGCACCTCGCGCGCCGGGTTCGCTGCTGGCGGCGACCGCGTCCGGGCACTGGATCGGTTCGTTATCCGGCGGCTGCGTGGAGGATGACTTCCTCGAGCGCCTGGCCGCCGGCGCGTTCCCTGAGCCCGTGCAACTGGTGCGCTACGGTGATGGCAGCGACGAGCGCTCGCAGATCCGTCTGCCCTGTGGCGGCGTGCTGGAAGTGCTGGTGGAGAACCTGCCCTCCGATTGCGACGTCCAGGCCCACCTGCGCGAGCTGGAAAGCGCCCTCGCCGGCCAGCGCCGGCTGATCCGCGAACTCTCGTTGCCGGACGGTACGCGCAGGTTGCTGCCGGATCACGAGCAGGGGCCAAAGGTGGAGCGCGAGGGCAATCTGTTACGCCTGCGCATCGGCGCCGCCCAGCGGCTGCTGCTGGCGGGCTATTCCACGGTGGCCCAGGTGTGCGCGGAGTTCGGCCAGAGCCTGGGCTTCGAAGTGGTGCTCTGCGACCCTCGTGACGAGGTGCTCCAGGGGGTCGAATTGCCGGGGGTGGAGATTCGACGCGAACTGCCCTCCGAGTTCATCCGCCAGGGCGGTTGCCACGCCGACACGGCGGTGGTGGCCCTGACCCACGACCCGAAGATCGACGACCTCGCCATGATCGAGGCCGTACGCACCGAGGCCTTCTATATCGGCGTGATGGGCTCCATGGCCACCAGCACCAAACGGATGGAGCGCCTGCGCCGCGTGGGCGGCCTGAACGAGGCGGAGCTCGCCCGCATCATCGCGCCCATCGGCCTCAACCTGGGCAGCAAGACCCCCTCCGAAATCGCGTTGGCCGTGCTGGCGGATATTCTGCGGGTGCGCAATGGGATTGCTCGGGAAAAGATTTGACCAGTCGAAATCAATCGCCCCTACAGAGACGGAATTCGCCCCCACAATGTCCGTGTCTGCGATGGCAATCCGGAGCTGACTGATGCCCACCGTCCCCGCCCTGATCCTCGCCGCCGGCTTCGGCTCCCGCTTTGGCAGCGACAAGCGTCGCGCGGCCTTGTCCGATGGCCGCACGCTGCTGGCGGCCAGCCTGCAGAGCGCGCTGCGGGTGTTCGACGAGGTGCATCTGGTCCTGCGTCCTGAAGATGACCCAGTGGCGCTGGGCTTGCCCGAGGGCTGCAACATCATCCGCTGCGAAGAGGCGACGCAGGGCATGGGCCATAGCCTGGCCGCCGGCGTGCGGGCTCTGTCGAGCGGGACGGGAGACGCCATCGCCGTGGTGCTGGGCGATATGCCCTGGATCGCCGAAACCAGCCTGCGGGCCTTGGTGGCGAAGGCCTCGGCGGAGCGCATCGTCTTTCCCGTCCATCACGACGAGCGCGGCCACCCGGTGCTGTTCGGCCGCGACTTCTGGCCCGAACTGCAACAACTGACCGGCGACGGAGGCGCCCGCTGCGTGCTGCGCGCCCATGCCTCCGCCTGGGTGGCGGTGGGGGTGGATGATCCGGGCGTGCTGCGGGATGTGGATTCGCCCGAGGCGCTGGATTCGTAGGGTGGATCGCGCTTCATCGATCCACCATCGATGTTCGGCCTGGCTTCGCTGGTGGATATGAAAAGCGATATCCACCCTACGGCTCTGTGCGTCGGTGCGCATGGCGCACCCTAGGGTCGGGCTTCGTGCGTCCTGTTCAACGCCTGCGGCGGCCGGTCGCGCGGCAACCTGTCGCGCGGCAACGAACCACAGAATCCCGCGCGCGCGAACCGGCTAATCTCTAGGCATTGCTTGATCCGCGTCAAAACCTCCGGTGCGGATCTGTGAAGGGCCGACCTGGCTCTTCATCCACCCGTAGCGGCCCCCGACCTAAAAGAATAATTGCGCCCGGCCTGCGTCCTCCATCCAATGGAGTCGAGCGGGGCGCGTGCCCGTATCAACCTGATTAGAGGATTCGCCATGTTCGGATTGGAGGCTCTCGATCTCGCCCGAATGCAGTTCGCCTTCACCGTGTCCTTCCACATCATCTTCCCGGCCATCACCATCGGCCTGGCGAGCTACCTCGCCGTGCTGGAAGGCCTGTGGCTGAAGACCGGGCAGGAGGTCTACCGCGACCTCTACCACTTCTGGTCGAAGATCTTCGCCGTCAACTTCGGCATGGGCGTGGTGTCGGGCCTGGTCATGGCCTACCAGTTCGGTACCAACTGGAGCGCCTTTTCCGACTTCGCCGGCGCCGTCACCGGGCCGCTGCTGACCTACGAGGTGCTCACTGCCTTCTTCCTCGAAGCAGGCTTCCTCGGCGTCATGCTGTTCGGCTGGAACCGCGTGGGCCCGAGCCTGCATTTCTTCGCCACGGTCATGGTGGCCATCGGCACCATCATCTCGACCTTCTGGATCCTCGCGTCCAACAGCTGGATGCAGACCCCGCAAGGCTACGAGATCATCGACGGCCGTGTGGTGCCGGTGGATTGGCTGGCGGTAGTGTTCAACCCGTCCTTCCCCTACCGCCTGCTGCACATGGCCACCGCCGCCTTCCTCTCCACCGCCTTCTTCGTCGGCGCCTCGGCCGCCTGGCACTTGCTGCGCGGTCGCGATAACCCGGCAATCCGCAAGATGCTGTCCATGGCCATGTGGATGGCCCTGATCGTTGCGCCGGTACAGGCCTTCATCGGCGACTTGCACGGCCTCAACACCCTCAAGCACCAGCCGGTGAAGATCGCCGCGATGGAAGGTCACTGGGACAACAGCCACGGTGAAGCCACGCCGCTGATCCTCTTCGGCTGGCCGGACATGGAGCGTGAGGAAACCCGCTTCAAGGTCGAGATTCCCTACCTTGGCAGCCTCATCCTGACCCACAGCCTGGACAAGCAGGTGCCGGCGCTGAAGGAGTTCCCGAAAGAAGACCGTCCCAACTCCACCGTGGTGTTCTGGTCCTTCCGCATCATGGTCGCCCTGGGGATGCTGATGATCCTGGTGGGCCTCTGGAGCCTGTGGCTGCGCTGGCGCGGCGGGTTGTTCCGCTCGCGGCCGTTCCTCCACCTCTGCCTGTGGATGGGGCCGTCCGGGCTGATCGCGCTCCTCGCCGGCTGGTTCACCACCGAGATGGGCCGCCAGCCCTGGGTGGTCTACGGGCTGATGCGCACCACAGACGCCGTGTCCAACCACAGCGTGGCCCAGATGAGCCTGACCCTGGTGAGCTTCGTGGTGGTGTACTTCGTGCTCTTCGGCGCGGGCCTCGGCTACATGATGCGCCTGGTGCGCAAGGGCCCGGTCACCGACGAAGGCAAGGAGCAGGGCACTGGTGGCCCCGGCCAGCACCGCACCCCCGCCCGCCCGCTCTCGGCGACCGAAGAGGGCATGGACGATGACGACAACGCTGCAACCCTGCCGAGGACCTGAACCATGGGCGTCGACCTTTCACTGATCTGGGCCATCATCATCATCTTCGGCGTGATGATGTATGTGGTGATGGACGGTTTCGACCTCGGAATCGGCATCCTCTTCCCCTTCGTCAAGGATGACGGCGAGCGCGACGTGATGATGAACACCGTCGCGCCGGTCTGGGACGGCAACGAGACCTGGCTGATCCTGGGCGGCGCGGGCCTGTTCGGCGCGTTCCCGCTGGCCTACTCGGCGGTGCTTTCGGCCCTCTACCTGCCGCTGATCTTCATGCTGCTGGGCCTGATCTTCCGGGGCGTGGCCTTCGAGTTCCGCTTCAAGGCCAAGCCGGCCAAGCGTCACCTGTGGGACAAGGCCTTCATCGGCGGCTCCATCGCCGCCACCTTCTTCCAGGGCGTCGCCCTGGGCGCCTACATCGAAGGCATTCCGGTAGTGAACCGCGTCTTTACCGGCGGCTCGCTGGATTGGCTGGCGCCGTTCCCGTTGTTCTGCGGCCTGGGCCTGATCGCCGCCTACGCGCTGCTGGGCTGCACCTGGCTGATCCTGAAGACCGAAGGCCGCCTGCAACAGCAGATGCACGACCTGGCGCGTCCGCTGGTGCTGGCGCTGCTGGGCATCACCGGCATCGTCAGCATCTGGACCCCGCTGGCCCACGCCGAGATCGCCGAGCGCTGGTTCAGCCTGCCCAACCTGTTCTGGTTCATGCCGGTGCCGATCCTGGTGCTGGTGTGCACCTGGGCGCTGCTGCGCGCCGTGGCCAACAACGCTCACCACGCGCCGTTCGTGCTGACCCTGGTGCTGATCTTCCTGGGTTACAGCGGCCTCGGCATCAGCCTCTGGCCCAACGTGATCCCGCCGTCCATCTCCATCTGGGACGCGGCGGCGCCGCCGCAGAGCCAGGGCTTCATGCTGGTGGGCGCGCTGTTCATCATCCCCTTCATCCTGATGTACACGGCCTGGAGCTACTACGTGTTCCGCGGCAAGGTGCGGGTGGAAGATGGCTACCACTAACGGGAGTGGCGTCATGGGCGAGCCGGAACAGAAACCCCTGTGGCAACGCCTGGGCTGGCTAGTGGGCATCTGGACCCTCAGCGTGCTGAGTCTGGGCGTGGTGGCCTACCTGCTGCGGATGGTGATGGCGGCGGCGGGGTTGAGTACGCACTGAGCTTTTCTCCCCTCTCCCTCCGGGAGAGGGGCCGGGGGAGAGGGGTGCTGAGACTCGCTCGAATTTCGGGGGTAACTACGTTGCCCTTCGCGAATGAATTCGCCCCCACAAGGTTTCCTGCAAACCCCTGCGTTACTTGCTCGCCTTCAACACCACGAACTTCGGCGTCGCAGCCACCTGATCCACCCCCCGGAACAGGCGCTTGAGCTTGGCGTGGTAGCCCAGGTGGCGGTTGCCCACGATCCACAGCTCGCCGCCTTTCACCAGCGCATTGCGGGCCTGCACGAACATGCGCCAGGCGAGGAGGTCGCCCACCACCTGCTGTTGGTGGAAGGGCGGGTTGCACAGCACCAGGTCCAGCGAATGCGCGGGCTGTTCGGCCAGGCCGTCGCCGGCACGAATGTCCGCCGGGCGTTCGCCGAGGGCCGCGCGCCAGTTTTCCCGGGCCGACTGCACCGCCATATAGGACTCATCCACCAGCGTCATTTCCGCCTGCGGGTTGGCCAGGGCGTAGGCGATGCCGAGGACGCCGTTGCCGCAGCCCAGGTCCGCCGCGCGGACGTTCGCCAGGCTGCGGGGCAGGTGCGGGAGGAAGGCACGGGTGCCGATATCCAGGCCTTCGCGGCAGAAGACGTTGGCGTGGTTGATCAGCGTCAGGCGCGGTTGGTCCAGCTGGTAGCGGGTGGGGTAGGGCGAGGTGATCGCCGGCTTCTGTTCGGGCGTGGCGATCAGCAAGCGGGCCTTCTTCACCGCCAGCGATGGCTGCATCGGGCCGATGTATTTCGTCAGCAGGTCACCGGCGGCGTGGGGCAGGTGTTTGACCATGCCCGCGGCCACGACCGAAGCGCAAGGCGCCAGCTGGCCCTGCAGGCGGATCAGCTGTTCTTCCAGCAGGGCCAGGGTCTTGGGGACGCGGATCAGCACATGGTCGAAGGGGCCAATGGCCACCTCGCTGGCCGGGACGAAGCGCACGCGATCCGCCGTCAGTCCATTGCGCGCCAGATTGCGCTCGAGGCCCAGGTGGCCCAGGTGGGAATCGCCGCTGCTGGTGACCTGCGCATGGGAGGCCAGGCTGGCAGCGAGGGCGCCGAAGCTGTCGTTCAGCACCAGGATTCGGGTCGCTGCCGCGATGCCTTGCTCATGCAGGTGGTTGAGCAGGTATTCGTCGGCGGCGTCGAAGGCTTGCAGCGGGTCGTCCTGCTGCTCGGGCTGACGGATCAGGTCAAGCTGGGCAAAAGGCGTAGCAAATATAGGCATAAGAACCGGCGGTGTTTCTGAAGGCCGCTTTGCGAGAAACTGAGGCGGTCTTCGAGCGAATCGGAAGAGGATGGGAGCGGAGTATGACCGCCAGCGAAGAGAAGTTCACCCGTCAGACCCTGCTGGACGTGCAGACACTGACGCCCAGCCTGTTCACCCTGCGCACCACCCGCGACGCGGGCTTCCGCTTCCGCGCCGGGCAGTTTGCTCGCCTGGGAGTGACCAAGGCTGACGGCAGCACGGTCTGGCGCGCCTATTCCATGGTTTCGGCGCCCCACGACGAGCACCTGGAGTTCTTCTCCATCGTCGTGCCGGAAGGCGAATTCACCAGTGAGCTGTCCCGGCTGAAGGAAGGCGACACGCTGATGGTGGACAAGCAATCGTTCGGCTTCCTCACCCTCGATCGCTTCATCGACGGGCGAGACCTCTGGCTCTTGGCCACGGGCACAGGCCTGGCGCCTTTCCTGTCGATCCTGCAGGACCTGGAAGTCTGGGAACGCTTCGAGCGCATCATCCTGGTCTACAGCGTGCGCCACGCCGCCGAGCTGGCGTATCAGCCGATGATCCACTCGCTGAAAGACCTGGAATACCTCGAAGGCGTCGAGGACAAGCTCATCTATGTGCCGGTGGTGACCCGCGAAGAAGTGCCCGGCGCGCTGCACGGGCGCATCACCACTCTTATCGAGAACGGTGAACTGGAGCGCACCGTCGGCTTCGAGCTGACCCCCGAACACGCCCGCGTGATGCTCTGCGGAAACCCGCAGATGATCGACGACACCCGCGCCGTGCTGAAGCAGCGCGACATGCACCTGAGCCTGAGCCGCCGGCCGGGGCAGGTGGCGGTGGAGAATTACTGGTAGGAGGCTCCGGGCTGAGGCGGATGCTTTGGTAGTTTGGGTCGGCCGGCGTTCCGCGAGCTTGCGAAACCTATCAATCCCACAGCATGGGTTTCGCTCCGCTCTACCCATCCTACGAATTGCCCTCCGATTCACGCCTCCATTTCTATCCGGCTTTCGCAACTCCCATCACACCTTCCCGGACAGCTGCACCCCGTGCTGCTGCGGCCGGTGGCGCGTTCCATGCGGCGGGCCACCGGTTCGTCATCGGCGAAGGGCAGCATGGTCGCTTCGTCGATCTGCCGTTGGCTCCTGCCGCCCAGGCTGGCCTGGGTGGCGAGGTAGAAGAAGGTCGCAGCGGCCAGGCTGAGCAGGGCGTAGGCGCTTTCGCTATCCATGGGCCACCGCCTGCGGCACGGCTTCGGTGGCGCGGGCGTCGCCCACGCGCACGGTGCGCCAGGTGTTCCAGGCCATCAGCAGCATGCCGGTGACGAAGAAGATGCCGCCGACCATGCGCACCACAAAGCCCGGATGGCTGGCCTCCAGCGCCTCTACGAAGGAATAGGTGAGGGTGCCGTCCTCGTTCACCGCACGCCACATCAGGCCCTGGGTGATGCCATTGACCCACATGGAGGCGATGTAGAGCACGGTGCCGATGGTGGCCAGCCAGAAGTGGGCGTTGATCAGACCGGTGCTGTGCATCTGCGTGCGGCCCCAGAGGCGTGGGATCAGGTGGTAGAGCGAGCCGATGGTGATCATCGCGACCCAGCCCAGCGCCCCGGCGTGCACGTGGCCGATGGTCCAGTCGGTGTAGTGGGAGAGGGCGTTGACGGTCTTGATGGCCATCATCGGGCCTTCGAAGGTGGACATGCCGTAGAAGGCCAGGGACACCACCAGGAAACGCAGGATCGGGTCGTCGCGCAGCTTATGCCAGGCCCCGGAGAGGGTCATCATGCCGTTGATCATGCCGCCCCAGGACGGTGCCAGCAGGATGATCGACATCACCATGCCGAGGGACTGGGCCCAGTCCGGCAGGGCGGTGTAGTGCAGGTGGTGTGGGCCGGCCCAGATGTAGAGGGTGATCAGCGCCCAGAAATGCACGATGGACAGGCGGTAGGAATACACCGGGCGCCCGGCCTGCTTGGGAATGAAGTAGTACATCATCCCGAGGAAGCCCGTGGTCAGGAAGAAGCCCACGGCGTTGTGCCCGTACCACCACTGCACCATGGCGTCGGTGGCGCCGGCATAGACCGAGTAGGACTTGAACCAGCTCACCGGAATGGCCAGGTGGTTGACGATGTGCAGCATCGCGGTGACCACGATGAAGGCGCCGAAGAACCAGTTGCCCACGTAGATGTGTTTGGTCTTGCGCTTGACGATGGTGCCGAAGAACACCACCGCGTAGGCGATCCAGATGATCCCCATCCACACTGCGCCGGTGAACTCCACTTCGGCGTATTCCTTGGTGGTGGTCAGGCCCTGGGGCAGGGTGACCAGCAGGATCACCACCAGCGCCTGCCAGCCCCAGAAGGTGAAGGCCGCAAGCCCGCCACCGAACAGGCGCGCCTGGCAGGTGCGTTGCACGGTGTAATAGCTGGTGGCGAACAGCGCGCTGCCGCCGAAGGCGAAGATCACCAGGTTGGTGTGCAGCGGGCGCAGGCGGCCAAAGCTGGTCCAGGGCAGGTCGAAATTCAGCGCTGGCCAGACGAGCTGGGAAGCGATGAACACACCCATGCCCATGCCGACGATGCCCCAGACCAGGGTCATCAGGACGAACTGGCGGACCACCTTGTAGTCGTAGGTCGGTTCCGGAATTGCGGTGTTCATGTGCGGGCCTTTCAGTTGGGAAGACTGAGCGGTTGCCACTCTAGAAAGGTCGCTGCAAAGGAAACAGACTCAGATTGTCTGGCTTTTTAGGGCTCAGATTTGTCGCGGACGCACCTGATGTAGGAGCGAGCTCTGCTCTTGAACAGGGCCACTTCGCGAGCAGAGCTCGCTCCTACGACGGTAATCGTGCGTCTGTCTGATATGGCTTTTTGCGTCAGATCTGGCGCTGTTTATTCGTGGCCCCGCTGGCGATAGTGACGCCTCCGCCCGCCTTGCTGGAGCCTTCGATGTACCGATACGACGACTACGACCGCGCCCTGGTGCAGGAGCGCGTCGAACAGTTCCGCGACCAGGTGGCGCGGCGCCTCAATGGCGAATTGTCCGAGGAGGAGTTCCTCCCGCTGCGCCTGCAGAACGGCCTGTACCTGCAGAAGCATGCCTACATGCTGCGGGTCGCCATTCCCTACGGCACCCTGTCGTCGAACCAGCTGCGCTGCCTGGCGCGCATCGCCCGCGAACACGATCGCGGCTACGGCCATTTCACCACCCGGCAGAACATCCAGTTCAACTGGATCGAACTGGCCGAAGTGCCGGACATCCTCCAGCAACTGGCCGAGGTGGAGATGCATGCGATCCAGACCTCCGGCAACTGCGTGCGCAACATCACCACCGAAGCCTTCGCCGGGGTGGCCGCCGACGAGTTGCTGGACCCGCGCCCGCTGGCGGAAATCCTCCGCCAGTGGTCCACCATCAACCCGGAATTCCTCTTCCTGCCGCGCAAATTCAAGATCGCCCTCTGCTCCGCCGAGGAGGACCGCGCCGCCGTGCAGATGCACGACATCGGTCTCTACCTGTACCGCGACGCAGCGGGCGAAATGCGCCTGCGGGTGATGGTGGGCGGCGGTCTCGGGCGTACTCCGATCCTCAGCCAGCAGATCCGCGACGGCCTGCACTGGCGCCATCTGCTGTCCTATGTCGAAGCCATCCTGCGGGTCTACAACCGCCACGGCCGGCGCGACAACAAGTACAAGGCGCGGATCAAGATCCTGGTGAAGGCGCTGGGCATCGAGGCGTTCGCCCGCGAGGTGGAGGCCGAATGGCAGCACCTCAAGGACGGCCCTGCCGAGTTGACCGAGGACGAGTATCAGCGCGTTGCCGTCAGCTTCGATGCGCCGTCCTACGCGCATCTGGACGACGTCGACCTCGACTTCGGCAGCCATCTGGCACGGGACCCGGCATTCGCTCGTTGGTGCGCGCGCAACCTGCAGCCGCACAAGGTGCCGGGCTATGCCGCTGTGGTGCTGTCCACCAAGCCGGGGCCGGATGCGCCGCCCGGCGACGTGACCGCCGCACAAATGGAGGCGGTGGCCGAGTGGGCCGAGCGCTTCGGTTTCGGTGAAATCCGCATCGCCCACGAACAGAACCTGGTGCTGCCGGATGTGCGCAAAGCCGACCTGCACAGCCTCTGGCTGCTGGCGTGCGAGCAGGGGCTGGCGACCGCCAACATCGGTCTGCTCACTGACATCATTGCCTGCCCGGGAGGCGACTACTGCTCCCTGGCCAACGCCAAGTCCATCCCCATCGCTCAGGCCATTCAGGCACGCTTCCCCGACCCGGTGGCGTTGCAGGAACTGGGTGAGCTGAGCCTGAACATCTCCGGCTGCATGAACGCCTGCGGCCACCACCACATCGGCAATATCGGCATTCTTGGTGTGGATAAGGGCGGCAGCGAGTGGTACCAGATCACCCTCGGCGGCGCCCAGGGCATGGACAGCGAGCTGGGCAAGGTCATCGGCCCGTCCTTCAGCGCCGAAGAAGTGCCGGATGTGATCGAGAAGGTGGTGGACACCTTCCGCGACTACCGAGAGCCGGAGGAGCGCTTCGTCGACACGGTGCGGCGCATCGGCCTGGAACCCTTCAAGGAACGGGTCTATGCGAAGGCGGAGGTGCCGGCATGAACAACCTGATCAAGTTGATGGACGGCCAGGCTCGCCTGGTGGAGGACCCCTGGACCCTGCTGCGCGAGACGCAGGAGCCGCTGCCTTCCGGGCCGCTGATCCTGCCGCTGGCGCTCTGGCGCGAGGGGGACGGCCTGCTGCTTCAGCCGGACGACGACGTGGAGGCGCTGGCGCCGCTTTCCGAAGGGTTGCCGCTGATCGCCATCGACTTCCCCAGCTTTCGCGATGGCCGTGGCTACAGCCAGGCCTACCTGCTGCGCACCCGCCTGGGCTGGCGCGGCGAGCTGCGGGCGGTGGGGGATGTGTTGCGGGACCAGCTCAGCCACATGCGCCAATGTGGCTTCGATGCCTTTGCCGTGCGCGAGGACAAATCCGCCGAGGACGCGCTGAAGGGATTGGCCGGCGTGAGTGTGCTCTATGGCCGCTCGGTGATAGAGCCGAGGCCCTTGTATCGTCGCCGGTAAGAGATTTCATACATGATTGGTAAAAATTCCTGGCTTAAAGCGGGTGATTTTCTGACCTAGCATTCGCGGCTCGTTTATCCGAACCGGAATCCAATGGACAGCGATTGTTGCAAGCCGCCCCCTGCGCCCCAGGGTGCGGCCCCCCATCCCACCGACGCCGCCGCGCGTCGATCCGAATCGCAGCGCCCCGCTGCACACTCCCCGCGCATGTCGATGCAACGCCAGCAGGCGTGGTTCGCGCGTGCCCGTGACCTTCATCCAAGAGCCTGAACACGATGGAATGGTTAGCTGACCCTACGGCCTGGCTGGGCCTCTTGACCCTGATCGTCCTGGAGATCGTCCTGGGCATCGACAACCTGGTGTTCATCGCCATCCTCGCGGACAAGCTGCCGCCTCATCAGCGCGACCGCGCGCGGCTGATCGGCCTGTCCCTGGCCCTGGTGATGCGCCTGGGCCTGCTGGCCAGCATTTCCTGGCTGGTGACCCTGACCACGCCGCTGTTCGAGGTGTTCGGCAAGAGCTTCTCCGGCCGTGACCTGATCATGCTGTTCGGCGGTGTGTTCCTGCTGTTCAAGGCCACCATGGAGCTTCACGAGCGCCTGGAAGGCCGGGTTCACAGCCAGGGTGGCAGCCGCGCCTACGCCCTGTTCTGGCCGGTGGTGGCGCAGATCGTGGTGCTGGACGCGGTGTTCTCCCTGGATGCGGTGATCACCGCCGTGGGCATGGTGGAGCACCTGGAAGTGATGATGCTTGCCGTGGTGGTGTCCATCGGCCTGATGATCATCGCCAGCAAGCCGCTGACCGCCTTCGTCAACGCCCACCCGACCGTGATCATGCTGTGCCTGGGCTTCCTGATGATGATCGGCTTCAGCCTCACCGCCGAAGGTCTGGGTTTCCATATCCCCAAGGGCTACCTGTATGCGGCCATTGGCTTCTCCCTGCTGATCGAGGCGGCCAACCAGCTGGTGCGCTGGCGCCGCAAGCGGCACCTCCAGGGTGATCGCGACCTGCGTGAGCGCACGGCCCACGCGGTACTGCGCCTGCTGGGTGGGCGTGGCGTCGAGGCCGAGGCCGTGGGGGAGGACATCGCCGACCTGGTGGGGGCTGATGACGCCGGGCAGGTCCCCTTCGACCGTCGTGAGCGGATCATGATCAGCGGTGTGCTGAACCTGGCCAAGCGCCCCATCCGCAGCATGATGACCCACCGCGGCGAGGTCGAACGCATCGACCTGGATGAGTCGCGGGAGGTCATCCACGACGCCTTGGTGCGTTCGCCTCACTCGCGTCTGGTGGTGATTCGGGGCGGCGATGTGGACGAGCCCCTGGGTTACGTCCACAAGAAGGAATTGTTGCGTGAGTTGCTGCAGGGCCAGGAGCCGGATATCGAGCAGCTGTTGCGAATTCCGCCGAACCTGCCGGAAAGCGCCTCGGTGCTGAGCGCCCTGGAGGCAATGCGCAAGGCCGAGACCCACGTGGCCTTCGTGGTCAACGAGTTCGGCGGTTTCGAGGGCCTGTTGACCATGACCGATATCCTCCAGTCCATTGCCGGCGAACTGCCGGATGCCAGCGAAGTGGACGGCCTGGACATCGAGCCCTGCGAGGGTGGGTGGAAGGTCAGCGGTGCGGTGAACCTGAGCCTGCTGGGCGAGCGCCTGGGCTTTACCGCCAAGCCCGGCGAGGACTACCAGACCCTGGCGGGCCTGACCATGAGCCTGCTGGATCGCCTGCCGGTGATGGGCGACGCCCTGGAGGTAGAAGGCTGGACCGTGCAGGTGATCGAGCTGAAGGAGCGCCGGGTGAACCGCCTGTTGCTGAAGCCCTTGATGTAGATCGCGTAACCCTTGTAGGAGCGAATTCATTCGCGAAGCAGGCAGCAGGCCTGCCCCTGACCAACAGAAAGGGCCGCACAGCGGCCCTTTTCCTTTCGCGAATAAATTCGCTCCTACAATTCGCGCTGGCGAATTCAGGGCTGTTTGTTCTGCTGCGCCTTCAAAAGGTCGCGGATCTCGGTCAGCAGTTCCTGGTCCTTGGTCGGCGCCGGCGGGGCTTCCGGGGCGGCGGCCTCGGCGCGTTTCAGCTGGTTGATCGCCTTGACGCCCATGAAGATGGCGAAGGCGACGATGATGAAATCGAGCACGGTCTGGATGAACTTGCCATAGGCCAGCACCACCGCCGGAACGTTGCCCTCTGCCGCCTTGAGGGTGATGGCGAGGTCGGAGAAGTCCACGCCGCCGATCAGCAGGCCAATGGGCGGCATGATCACGTCGCCGACGAAGGACGAGACGATCTTGCCGAAGGCCGCGCCGATAATGATGCCCACGGCCATGTCGACCACGTTGCCTTTGACGGCGAAGGCTTTGAATTCACTGAGCAGACTCATGTTTCACTCCCTGAGGTTCTGGTTTTAAGGCTGAAGTGTAATTCAGCGGGAAGAGGCTGCCAGCGCGGGCGCACCTTCCTGTGCAGGCGCACATGCTAGGGCGCTGGCACGGTTGATGCCAAGCCGTGTCCGGGTTTCCGTCAGGCGGCGCTTCCCGACGCCGGACCCTGGTCTAGCCTGAGAGTGAGGCTGCAAGAGGAGGGTCGCTGCCATGCCACTAGAACATCACCCGCTCAACCGTGAATTTCCCGAGTTCAAGGACACCATGCGCTCGCTGCTGCAGAGCGACGCGCACTTTGCCCGGTTGGCGGGGGAGTACCAGGATCTGGATTCGCGTATCTACGAAGTCGAGGACGGTAATCAGGCTCTCGACGATAACGCCTTGCATGGACTCAAGGTCCAGCGGGTCGCCCTGAAGGACGAGATCGCCCGCATGCTCAAGGACGCCAAGGGCTGAGCCCCGGATTGACCGGGATCAACGGAGCCCGGGAGGCGCGCGGATAGGCTGGGGCATCCAAATATCCGGAGCCTCTCCCATGTCTGCCACCTTCCAGAATCCCGGCGCGGACGTAACGTCCGCGTCGCCCCTTTCCGTTGATCGCCGGGAAGCCATCGAGCGCCTGGATCACCTGGAGCAGCAGTACGACCTGCTGCAACGCCGAGTCATGCGTGTGGAGGAGGGCAGCGAGCCGGACGACGGCTCCGGCCTGCCCGTCCTGCGCATGCGCCTGGAGAGCCTGCGTCAGGACCTGGAACGCCAGCGTCGGCGGGCCAGCGGTCAGTGCTGCAACTGTGGGGGCGGCTGCGGGGGCTGATCCGCTATCATGCCGGCTTTCGTTTTTTCGACGGAGGCCGCTGATGGCCAAGGCCAAGCGCATGTACGGCTGCACCGAGTGCGGTGCCACCTTCCCCAAATGGGCCGGCCAGTGCGCCGACTGCGGGGCCTGGAACACCCTGGTGGAAACCGTGCTGGAGGGCGCCGCCGCCACCGCCACTGGTCGTGGCGGCTGGGCGGGCCAGCAAGCGCAGATCAAGACGCTGGCGGAAGTCAGCGTCGAGGAGATGCCGCGCTTCTCCACCGCCTCCACCGAATTGGACCGCGTGCTCGGCGGCGGCCTGGTGGATGGCTCCGTGGTGCTGATCGGTGGTGACCCCGGCATCGGCAAGTCCACCATTCTCCTGCAGACCCTCTGCAACATCGCCGCGCGTTTCCCCGCGCTCTACGTCACCGGTGAAGAGTCCCAGCAGCAGGTGGCCATGCGCGCTCGCCGCCTGGGCCTGCCGGAAGACAAGCTCAAGGTGATGACCGAGACCTGCATCGAAAGCATCATCGCCACCGCCCGGGTCGAGAAGCCCAAGGTGATGGTGATCGACTCCATCCAGACCATCTTCACCGAGCAGTTGCAATCCGCCCCGGGCGGCGTCGCCCAGGTGCGCGAAAGCGCGGCCCTGCTGGTGCGCTTTGCCAAGCAGAGCGGCACGGCGATCTTCCTGGTGGGCCACGTGACCAAGGAAGGCGCCCTGGCTGGTCCCCGCGTGCTGGAGCACATGGTGGACACGGTGCTCTATTTCGAGGGTGAGTCCGATGGCCGCCTGCGCCTGCTGCGGGCGGTGAAGAACCGCTTCGGCGCGGTCAACGAACTGGGCGTGTTCGGCATGACCGACAAGGGTCTGAAGGAAGTGTCCAACCCGTCGGCCATCTTCCTCACCCGCGCCCAGGAGTCGGTGCCTGGCAGCGTGGTGATGGCCACGTGGGAAGGCTCCCGGCCCATGCTGGTGGAGGTGCAGGCGCTGGTGGATACCAGCCACTTGGCCAACCCCCGCCGCGTCACCCTGGGCCTGGACCAGAACCGCTTGGCCATGCTGCTGGCGGTACTGCATCGCCACGGCGGCATCCCCACGTATGACCAGGACGTGTTCCTCAACGTGGTGGGCGGGGTAAAAGTGCTGGAAACCGCCTCCGACCTGGCGCTGATCGCCGCCATCATCTCCAGTCTGCGCAACCGTCCCCTGGCCCATGATGTGCTGGTATTCGGTGAGGTGGGCCTTTCCGGCGAAGTCCGCCCGGTACCCAGTGGTCAGGAACGCCTGAAGGAAGCCGCCAAGCACGGCTTCAAGCGCGCCATCGTGCCCAAGGGCAACGCGCCCAAGGAAAACCCGCCCGGCCTGACGGTGGTGGCGGTGACCCGGCTTGAACAGGCGCTGGATGCGTTGTTCGAGTAGGGATCGATACGCGGACTGCCTCGCATTGGTAATGCAGGAAGTCCGCAGGGCGAGCCTTCGGCCCGCTTGGCGATTGAAATCGCCCCTACAGGAGACGCGAGGAACCTGCCCGTGCGCGGGCCGCCCCCTCTCCCGCTTGCGGGAGAGGGCAGCATTAATGCGGGGAGTCCTTAAGCAGTGAAACCTACTGCTCCCCCAGCGCCGTGAGTTCGCGTTCCAGCAGTTCTTCGCTTCCCAGGTTGAGCTCCACCAGGCGCCGCAGGTGGCTGATGGATTCCAGGTCGATATGGCGGCAGATGAAGCCGAGCTGGTCGTGTTCTGCGCGGGTCAGTTCCACCTCCATGCGCACCTGGATTTCGTCGCTGAGGACGATGCGTGCCTCGAAGGGCAGGGCCGGGTCGCCGCCCCAGTCTGCCGGGCGGAGCACCAGGAGCCCCTTGAGGGAGATGTCATGCAGCTCCACCGACCAGCGCTGGTCACCCTGGGCCAGTTCAGTGGCCGCGTCGAAGTTGATGCGGTGGAAGCGCCGACGTTCGTTGGCGGTTTCACTCATGTCTGTGCTCCTGCGGGATTTCACCCACTATAGACAAGGCTGGCGGGCGTCGCTCAGGTGTTCCGGCGGCGCCGAAACAGCCAGACGGCGACGGCAAGGACCAGGGCGCCAGCGCCCACCAGCAGGTATTTGTATGGGCGAAGGCTGCTTCGCAGCCACTGGCCACGCTCTTCCCAGACGCGCTTGCTGGCGGCGTCAAAGTCCGGCTCTTCGCACTGCTGGCCGAAATTGGCGGCCCAGGGCACGTAGGGCCCCTCTTCCACGTAGCGTCGGTAGTAATGTCGCGCGCCTTCCAGATCGCGGTACAGCAGCCAGCCGGTGGCCTTGCAGAGCACCGCGGCGAACGCATGGCTGCTGCGAGGCAATTGGTCGGCGGCGCGGTCAGCCAGTTCGGCGGCGACCCAGCGGTAGTGGAAGCGGAGGTTGGGTTGGGCGAGGGAGGCATTTTGCCGCTTGGCCTCGTCGGTGCTGAGCAGCCCACCGGCTTCCTGCTGGTCCACCTGGCGCGGGGCGAAGGCGCCGCCGAGAGTGTGGTAGTCCGGCGACATTTCGTAGCCCAGCACTTCCATGCCCTGTTCCCGGGCGATCACCGCAGCCTGGTACAGCGCCTCGGCGCGGCCGCTGGCGGCCCAGCGGCTTTGCGCCTCAGCACGGGCCTGGCCATAGCGGCGGGCCGCTTCGCGGGTGTCGTCACTGTCGAAGTAGGTCAGGGCTTCGGTATAGCGGCCTTCCCGCACCAGCCGGCGAGCCAGGAGGTCCCGTAGCTGCGCAGCAGGCGGGCGTGGCTGCCAGTTTTCGCGTTCTTCCTCGGTCTGCGGTTTGGCGGCGGGGACCTTGGCGTCCACGTAGCGTTTGAGTTCGTCGACGGCCAGGACCCGTTCGGCCACGGTCGCGGCATCCCACCAATAAATGTCGCCGCTGCGGAACAGCAGGTCGAAGGCGTCGAGGTAATCGCCGCGTTGCAGCGAGAGGATGGCGCTTTCGCCGTCCACCCGGCAGCGCGGCTTCACGGTTTCGTAGTCCCAGTTCTCGGTACGGCGGGAGCCCCAGTCTTCATCCGCGGGGAAGGCCCGCGCGGCCTTGGCGTAGGCCTCGGTAGCGCGGCTGGTGTCTCCGTCGCGAAGCGCCAGCTTGGCCCGCAGCCACCAGGCAAGGCCGCTGTCGCCGGCTTTTTCGAGGAAGCGCGCGGAATCGTCGTATCGACCGAACTGGTAGCTCAGGGCCGCCAGGCGATCGGCGTTGGCGAGGTCCGGGCCTGCGTTGTTCACCAGCAGTTCGGCCAGGTGTGCGTCGTCGTTCTGCTCGCCGTCGATACGGCTCAGCAGCCGGGCGGTGAGCAGTTGCTGCACTTCCGCGATTTGCAGCAGCGGGATCAGCTGCGGGTCGGGCATGCGCGCCAGCTCACTGGCGAGTTGGCGCAGGGAACTGTAGCCGGTGGAGGAGTGGTGGGCGGTCTGGCTGGCATAGAGGCGAATGGCCGTGGCCCAGTCACCGGCCCGATAGGCCAGCCGGGCTTCCTCACCCAGACTGGCGATGCCCAGCTCGAGCGGATCGGCATAGCCCTGGGCGGTGAGCTGGCGGGTCTGCTGGAAGGCCTCGCGTGCGGCTTGGGCTGCGTCCTGCATAAACAGTCGCCGTTCTTCTTCGCTCGGCGGCGGCTCGGTGGCGGGTATGCCTTCGGGACGGCTGAGCAGGGACTGGGCGCGGCCCAGGGAGTAGGCGGCCCAGGTGCTGCGCAGGCGTCGTTGGTCCGCCGGCAGTTCGAGGACGCGGCGGAAGTACTCGCTGGCGAGGGCGTAGTCCTGCTGCGCGAACGCCACCGCACCGGCGCTGTAGAGCCGCAGTTCGACGGGCAATTCCAGCCCCTGGTCCTCGGCCTGATGGGCGTCGGTGAGGGTGCGCAGGCGTTGCACGTGCTGGTAGAGCGGCTCGGCCAACTCGGCCTGTTCCACCTCGTCGCGCTGCTGGAGGTAGCGCTCACCGCCGTCATCCCAGTAAGCGACCAGGGTCGCGTCGCCGGACTGGCCGATGCCGGCGGCCAGCTTGCCCAGGCGCGCGGCCTCGAAGGCGAAGTTGCCTTCGGGCAGTTCCGCGAGGGTCTGGGCGCGGTCATCCAGCAGGCTCAGGGGGAACTCGGGGCCGCAGGCCTGGGCGCTCAATACGGGCAGGCAGAGGGCGATGGCGAGGGCCAGGCGGCGGGGTTCAGGGAATAACACGTGATCCTCCTTGATCAAGGGTCTGGCAGCGGGCCCAGCCCAGGGCGCGTTGATGGCCGGCGGACACCTGGCCTTCGATGCTGCGGGTGAATACCAGGCGGTCGGCGTTGCGCTGCAACTGATAGCCCGCGAGGGCATCGGCGGCCTCGCAGCCCTGCGCCGGCAGTTCGACGCGTGCCGGCAGCGGGCCGGCGAGATTGCCCAGATTGGCGAGTGCGAGTTCATGCAGCCGCCCATCCCGGCGGAAGCGTGGCTGGATATCGGCTTTCAGCGGCTCGCCCCGCGTCACCGCGAGCAGGGTGGTCAGCGGCCAGGCGCGGCGGTCTCCGGCCAGCGGCAGGCGAAACCAGATGATCCCGGCCAGATGTGCCGGCGGATTCCGCCGCAGTTCGGTCAAGAGGTCGGCCAATTGCTGCGGCTCGGCTTGCAGCTCCTGGCGCTGGCCGGCGATGGCCAGCGGGCGTTCGCTTTCCACGCGGCCGTTCACCAGGGCGATGCCATAGGCGGGCAGGGCGAGATGGAAGGGGCGTTCCCCGACTGCACTCCAGCGACGGGCCCAGGCCAGGGCGCGGGCCGGGTCGAACAGGCCGTCAGCCGGATCGTTGACCGCGTGGACCTGCAGGACGCTGCTGTTCACCTGCCGCAGCAGGTCGGGTAGGGCGGTGCTGTCGAGCCAGGCAGGCAGGGCGGTGATGCTGAGCGGGAGGTCGTCCGGCAGCGCCTGGCGCAGATCGCGCAGGAAGGCGGCATAGGCCGGCAGGCGCGCGCTGGCGCAGTCATGGTCGATTTCCAGACCTTGGGGTGCGAGGCCCTGGGCCCGCCAGTCATCAATCAGGGCGAGGATGCTGGCGCGGGCGTGCTGGAGGTCATGGCCGGGCAGTTGGCCGTCGAGGCGCACCACCGCGATCAGCGGACGGCCGTCGGCCTTGAGCAGGTCGGCGTCGACCTGCACGCGGGACCAGCCGGCTCCAGGGTGCGCCTGGGCGGCCAGGACGCGCAGGGTGGAGAAGTCGGCGCGGCTCGCGGCCAGGGCCTCGGCGTGGGCCGGCCGCCACTGGCGTTGCCAGATATAGAGCTGCTGGTCGAGGGGGGATGGCGCTTCCGGCCGGCAGCCGGTGGCGAGGAGCAGGAGAAGGGCCAGAGCGGCGCGACGGCGGAAGACAGACATGGGTTCGGCGCGCGCTGGTGCGTCGGGCTCCCTGGGGAAATTGGCCGGGTTTCGGTGGATTACATCCGCAATCGCAGGCGCCGGCAAGGCAGGATTTAGGCGGGTTTGACAGTTTTTCATCCGTCGTCGAAGCTGCTTAGGCGGTTTCTCTATAAATCAATGCGGAGCGCAAATAATGGACAAGCGACTGCTTAGCAAGGGGTTGATCGTGGGGTTGCTGAGCGCAGCCAGCCTGGCGGCGCAGGCTGATGAAGCCGGCGGCAAGGGCTGCGGCTGGGGCAACATGCTTTTCGAGGGACAGCGCGGCCTCGGCCCGCACCTGCTGGCCACCACCACCAATGGCACTTCCGGTAACGCCACCTTCGGTCTGACTTCCGGTACCAACGGCTGCGATTCCAGCGTGCGTATCGGCTATGGCGGCCGTTCCTGGCTGGCCATGAATGGCATGCTGGACAACATCGCCGAGGACATGGCCCAGGGCCAGGGCGAGGCACTGGATGCCTACGCGACCCTGCTGGGCATCGAGCAGGCTGACCGCGCCCACTTCGCGCAGGTCACCCAGGCCAATTTCTCCACCATCTTCTCCGCGCCGGACGTGACCGGGGAGCAGGTGCTTGCTGCCACCCTGGACGTGATGAGCCGCGACCAGCAACTGGCCCGCTACGCCAAGCAGCAGAGCTAAGTTCTGATATGCATAAGAAAGCCGGGCAATGCCCGGCTTTTTTCTTGCCTGCCGTCGCTGCAAGGGCCGTCCCGGAAAGTGGTCGGAATACCATGGGTGATGGAGCGTCTAAGCTTAAGCAAGCCTGCATGTTCACCATTCGGAGCTTCCTATGAACAATAACAACAGCGTCCTGCGTCACCTGCCCTGGGCAGTGCTGGCCGTAGCCGGCGCTTGCGCCCTGGGTGTCGTCGCGTTGCGCCGCGGCGAAGCAATCAATGCCTTGTGGATCGTGGTGGCTGCCGTTGCCCTTTATCTCGTCGCCTTTCGTTACTACAGCCTGTTCATCGCGACTCGGGTAATGCAGCTCGACCCCACCCGCGCCACGCCGGCGGTCATTCACAACGACGGCCTGGACTTTGTTCCGACCAACAAGCACGTGCTCTTCGGGCACCACTTCGCCGCCATCGCCGGTGCTGGCCCGCTGGTGGGCCCGGTCCTTGCCGCGCAGATGGGCTACCTGCCCGGCACCCTCTGGCTGATCTCCGGGGTGGTGCTGGCCGGTGCGGTGCAGGACTTCATGGTGCTGTTCATTTCCAGTCGCCGCGATGGGCGCTCCCTGGGCGACCTGGTGCGCGAGGAGATGGGACAGGTGGCGGGCACCATCGCGCTGTTCGGTGCCTTCCTGATCATGATCATCATCCTCGCGGTGCTCTCGCTGATCGTGGTCAAGGCCCTGGCCGAAAGCCCCTGGGGCATGTTCACGGTGATGGCGACCATCCCGATCGCGATGCTGATGGGCATTTATATGCGCTACATCCGCCCGGGCCGCATCGGTGAGATCTCGGTGGTGGGCGTGGTGTTGTTGCTGACGTCTATCTGGCTCGGTGGCCAGGTCGCCGCTGACCCGGTCTGGGGCCCGGCCTTCACCTTTACCGGTGTGCAGATCACCTGGCTGCTGATCGGCTACGGCTTCGTGGCCGCCGTGCTGCCGGTGTGGCTGATCCTGGCGCCGCGCGACTATCTGTCGACCTTCCTGAAGATCGGCACCATCATCGCCCTGGCCATCGGCATCCTGATCACCATGCCGGAACTGAAGATGCCGGCGCTGACCCAGTTCGTCGACGGCACCGGCCCGGTGTGGAAGGGCGCCCTGTTCCCCTTCCTGTTCATCACCATCGCTTGTGGTGCGGTGTCCGGCTTCCATGCGCTGATTTCCTCGGGCACCACGCCCAAGATGCTGGCCAATGAGTCCCATGCCCGCTACATCGGCTACGGCGGCATGCTGATGGAGTCCTTCGTCGCCATCATGGCCATGGTCGCCGCCTCGGTGATCGAACCGGGTGTCTACTTCGCCATGAACAGCCCGCCGGCCGTGGTCGGCGCGGATGTCACCAGCGTGGCCGCTACTGTCAGCAACTGGGGCTTCACCATCACGCCCGACGTGTTGGAGGCCACTGCCAAGGACATTGGTGAGCACACCATCCTGGCCCGTGCCGGCGGTGCGCCGACGCTGGCCGTGGGCATCGCGCAGATCCTCCACCAGGTGCTGCCGGGTGAGAACACCATGGCCTTCTGGTACCACTTCGCGATCCTCTTCGAAGCGCTGTTCATCCTCACTGCCGTGGACGCGGGTACCCGTGCCGGTCGCTTCATGCTGCAGGACCTGCTGGGCAACTTCGTTCCATATCTGAAGAGGACCGAATCCTGGACCGCCAACGTCATCGGCACCGCTGGCTGCGTGGCCATGTGGGGCTGGCTGCTGTACCAGGGCGTGATCGATCCGCTGGGGGGCATCAACACCCTGTGGCCGCTGTTCGGCATCTCCAACCAGATGCTGGCGGGCATCGCCCTGATGCTGGGCTGCGTGGTGCTGATCAAGATGAAGCGCCAGCGCTATGTCTGGGTGACGCTGATCCCGGCCATCTGGCTGGTGATCTGCACCACCTCTGCCGGCGTGATCAAACTGATCGATCCGAACCCGGCCGTCGGCTTCCTGGCCCTGGCGAAGAAGTACAGCGACGCCCTGGCCGCTGGCCAGGTATTGGCGCCGGCCAAGGATATCGGCCAGATGCAGAACGTGATCTTCAATGCCTACACCAACGCGACGCTGACGGCGCTCTTCCTCTTCGTGGTGCTGAGCGTGCTGTTCTACGCCTTCAAGGTGGGCAGGAGTGCCTGGATGAAGCCGGAGCGCACCGACAAGGAATCGCCGTTCCAGCCGATTCCGGAAGCCTGAGGAGGGCTGACGTATGTTCAATGACCTGAGCCGCATGGGGAAATACCTCGGACAGGCCGCCCGCATGCTCGTGGGCATGCCCGACTACGACAACTACGTCGAGCACATGCGCAATAAGCATCCGGACAAGCCGGTGATGTCCTACGAGGAGTTCTTCCGCGAGCGGCAGGAGGCGCGCTACGGCGGCGGCAAAGGGCGTCCGATTCGCTGTTGTTGAGCGGAGAAGCAGAAACAGGGAGCGCCACGCATTGTCGTGGCGCTTCTTTTTTGCGCGCCTGCAACCGTTGCCATGTCCACCCTAGGTGACGTCCCTCTCCCGGGCCCGGTGCGACCCGGCTCGCAATCCGGACATTTCGGCAGCCAGACACAAGCGTCTGGCAGGCATGGCCATGACAGCATTCCGGGCGATGCTTTTAATCCTTCCAGCCCTCATGGGAGCAGGGCCGGAGGGAACCATGAAGAAGACGTTCTGCCTGTTGCTGTGCACGTTGCTGGTCGGATTCGCCCAGGCCGAAGAGGTGTTGCGGGTCTACAACTGGACCCACTACATCGAGCCCGAGGTGCTGGCGGCTTTCCAGCGAGAGAGTGGCATCCGTGTCGAGTACACCACCTTCAACACCGCCGCCGAACTGGACGCGGCCCTGGCCGGGACGACGCGATATGACCTGGTGGTGCCTTCACATTTCCAGCTCGCCCGGTTGATCGGCGATAAGCGTCTGCAACCCCTGGATTTCAACCGACTGCCCCATTCCAACAGCCTGGACCCGGCGCTGCTGGCCATGCTGGCCGGATTCGGTTCGGCTAACCGTTATGTCGTGCCCTATCTCTGGGGTTCGGTGGGACTGGTGAGCAACCCGGCCCTCGCAGAGCCGGCGTTCGGCGGTGCCTTGCCGAACAGCTGGAGCCTGCTTTTCGACGAGCAGCAGCGATCGCGCCTGGCGAGCTGCGGCCTGGGGATGCTGGATGCACCGGAGGAAACCGTGTCGCTATGGCTCAACTACCGTGGTCGCAACCTGAGCAAGGGCGGCACCCGACAGATCGACCAGGCCGGCAAGCAACTGCTGGCCATGCAGGGGCAGTTTCGCAATCTGGACAATGATGGCTATATCGCCGACCTGGCCGACGGCACGCTCTGTGTGGCCATGGCCTGGGTCGGTCATGCGCTGACGGCGGCGGAGAAGAACTCGGCGCTGCGCTTCCGGATTCCCGATGAAGGCGCGCTGGTGTTCATCGACAGTCTGGCCATTCCCACCAATGCCGCACGGCCGGACCTGGCCTACCGATTCATCGACTATTTGCTGCAGCCGGACAACGCCCGGCGCAATGCCCTGGCCTCGCGCTTCTATTCGCCCCTCGCGCCGGATGCGCCCGAAATGGCCCGTCTGGCGCGGGAGCAGCCGATGCTGGTGCCCGACCAGGCCGATCGCAAGCGTCTCTACTTCCTGGAACGCCTGACGCCGGAGCAGAAGGCGCGGGTCGATGCGCTGTGGCAGCAGATCAAGGCGTCGCGAACGCTGTAAAGACGCCGATCCGTAGGGCGCGCCGCGCGCACCAGGAGAGCTTGGTGTTGCAACCATCGCTCGGTGCGCAAGGCGCACCCTACGGAGGCCCACTTCAGGAGACCGAGCGGAAGTGCAGGCATGAAAAAGCCCGGCATTTGCCGGGCTTCGTCTTTGCGGGTCTGTCGCTTACTTGCCGTATACCGGCAGCTTGGCGCAGATGGCCTTGACCTTCTCGCGAACGCCGTCGACCACGGACTCGTCGCCCATGTTGACGAGGATGTCGCAGATCCAGCCAGCCAGTTCGCGGCACTCAGCTTCCTTGAACCCACGGGTGGTGACGGCCGGGGTACCGATACGCAGGCCGGAGGTCACGAAGGGCGAGCGCGGGTCGTTCGGCACGGCGTTCTTGTTCACGGTGATGAAGGCGCGGCCGAGGGCGGCGTCGGCGTCCTTACCGGTGATGTCCTGCTTGATCAGGGACAGCAGGAACAGGTGGTTCTGGGTGCCACCGGAAACCACGTCGAAGCCGCGCTCGATGAACACGCTGGCCATGGCCTGGGCGTTCTTCACCACTTGCTCCTGGTACGCCTTGAACTCGGGCTGCAGGGCTTCCTTGAAGCACACGGCCTTGGCGGCGATGACGTGCATCAGCGGGCCGCCCTGGCCGCCCGGGAATACGGCGGAGTTCAGCTTCTTCTCGATCTCTTCGTTGGCCTTGGCCAGGATCAGGCCGCCGCGCGGGCCGCGCAGGGTCTTGTGGGTGGTGGTGGTGACCACGTCGGCGTAGGGCAGCGGGTTCGGGTAGACACCGGCAGCCACCAGACCGGCCACGTGGGCCATGTCGACGAACAGGTAGGCGCCTACCTTGTCGGCGATGGCGCGGAAGCGCGGGAAGTCCAGGACCTGGGAGTAGGCGGAGAAGCCGGCGATGATCATCTTCGGCTTGTTCTCGACGGCCAGGCGCTCGACTTCGTCGTAGTCGATCAGGCCGGTTTCCGGGTTCAGACCGTACTGCACGGCCTTGTAGATCTTGCCGGAGAAGTTCACGGAGGCGCCGTGGGTCAGGTGACCGCCGTGGGCCAGGCTCATGCCCAGAACGGTGTCGCCCGGCTGTACCAGGGCCTGGAAGACGGCGCTGTTGGCCTGGGAGCCGGAGTGCGGCTGGACGTTGGCGTAGTCGGCGCCGAACAGCTCCTTGGCGCGGTCGATGGCCAGTTGCTCGACGATGTCGACGAATTCGCAACCGCCGTAGTAGCGCTTGTGCGGGTAGCCTTCGGCGTACTTGTTGGTCAGCACGGAGCCCTGGGCTTCCATCACCGCCGGGCTGGTGTAGTTCTCGGAGGCGATGAGCTCGATGTGCTCTTCCTGACGCTGGGCTTCTTGCTCCATGGCGGCAAACAGGTCGGCATCGTAGCGGGAGAGGGTCAAATCACGGCTGAACATGGCGGTCCTCTTAAGGATCGGTGCAGGGAAAGGCGTGCATTCTACCTGATCGGCCGCAGGCTGGCATATGAAGGTCGGTCATGGGATGGACGAATGGGGCTCAAGTGGGAGTGAGGGCAGGACGCCGCAACTTCCGGCTTCCTGCCTTGAGCTCACCATTCAGCTGAGAATGAAGTTCGCGCTGGTGCCAAACAGGCGCTCGAACTGGGCTGCCGGCACCGGGTGGCCGAACAGGTAGCCCTGGACCTCGTCGCAGCCGTGCTCCCGGAGGAAGCCCAGCTGGGCGTGGGTTTCCACGCCTTCGGCGATCACCGCCAGGTTCAGGCTGTGGGCCATGGCGATGATGGCGCGGGCGATCTGGGCGTCCCGTTCGCCGTCGGGCAGGCCGTCGACGAAGCTGCGGTCGATCTTCAGGACGTCGATGGGGAACTGCTTCAGGTAGTTCAGCGAGGAGTAGCCGGTACCGAAGTCGTCTACCGCGATGCACAGGCCAAGGCGCTTGAGGCTTTCCAGGATGGCCATGGCCTCGGACACGTCGCGCATCAGGATGGACTCGGTCAGTTCCAGCTCCAGGCAGGCTGGCGGCAAGCCGCTGTCTTCGATGATGGCGGCGATGCGTTCGACCAGTTGGCCGTCGCCGAACTGGCGGGCGGAGATGTTCACCGAGATTTTCGGCAGGCGCATCTTGGCCTGGTGCCAGGCCTTGAGCTGACGGCAGGCCTCGCTCAGGACCCAGTCGCCCACCTGCACCACCAGGCCGAGTTCTTCGAGTACCGGAACGAAGTCCGCAGGCGGTACCAGCCCGCGCGTGGGGTGGCGCCAGCGCAGCAGGGCTTCGACGCCGGTGAGGCGCTTGCCGTCGCCGGAGAATTGCGGCTGGTAGTAGAGCAGGAATTCGCCCTGCTCCAGGGCGTGGCGCAGGTCGCTCTCCAGCTCCAGGCGTTCCAGGGCGCGGGCGTTCATGTCCGCCTGGTAGAACTGGAAGTTGTTCTTGCCGCGTTCCTTGGCGTGGTACATGGCCGTGTCGGCGTTCTTCATCAACTGGCTCAGCTCTCGACCGTCCTGGGGCGAAAGGGCGATGCCGATACTGGCGGTGACGAAGAATTCGCGGCCTTCCAGGACGAAGGGGCGGGCGAGGCTGGCGAGGATTTGCTCGGCGACGTGAACCGCCCGGTTCAGCGCCCCTTCGCGGGTGGCGCGGGGCTGCAGGAGCAGGGTGAACTCGTCGCCGCCCATGCGTGCCACGGTGTCGTCTTCGTCCACGCAGTCAGCCAGGCGCACGGCCACATCCTTGAGCATGCGGTCGCCGGCCGCGTGGCCGAGGGAGTCGTTGATCGGCTTGAAGCGGTCCAGGTCCAGGAACATCAGCACGACCCACTCTTCGTGGCGTTCGGCGTGCTGCAGGGCCGTGTGCAGGCGGTCCTGGAACAGAGTGCGGTTGGGCAGGTGGGTCAGGCCGTCGTAGTAGGCCAGGCGGTGAATGCGCTGTTCGCTGGCCTTGCGTTCGCTGATGTCGCTGAAGAAGCAGACGTAGCTGACCAGGTCGCCGTCCTCATCGTGCACGGCCGTGATGCCGACCCAGGCCGGGTAGTGGTCGCCCATCCGGCGCTTGAGCCAGATCTCGCCTTCCCAACTGCCCCGCTGGTTGAGCTGGCCCATGATGTAGTTGAGCTGGGTGGCCTGCTGGCGGTCGGCGGTGAGCATCGTCGGCAGCTGGTCCTGCACGTCTCGGGCGGCATGGCCGGTGATGCGGCAGAAGGCTTCGTTGACCTGAACGATGTAGCCGGCCGGGTCGGTGACCAGGATGGCCGAGGTGGAGTGTTCGAACACCGTGGCCGCCATGCGCATGTCCTTTTCGGCACGGCGCTGCTGGCTGACGTCTCGACCGACGCCGAGCATGCCCTCGAAGCGCCCGTACTCGTCCCACATCAGCATGGTGCGCAGTTCCACCGGGATCTTCTGCCCGTCAGCGCGCATGCAGTCGAAGAGGAACAGCCGCGCCGGCATCTGGCTGCGCAGGTCCGCCAGGCGCTGGGGATTGCCCAGGGCGCTGCGGATCTGCTCCAACTGCTCGAACAGGGTGTGCATCTGCCGCGGGTCGGCGGCCATCCCGCTGAATCCGTTGGCCACGGTCCACTCGGCGCTGTAGCCGAGCACCCGCAATACGGAGGGGCTGACGTAGTTGAGCTGCAGGTCGCGGTCGGTGGTGAAGATCACGTCGCTGATGCTTTCGGCCAGCATGCGGTAGCGGCGTTCGCTCTCGCGCATGGATTCGGTGGCTTCGATCTGCTCGGTGATGTCCTTGGCCACGCCGATCAGGCGGCTGACCCGGCCGTGTTCGTCGCGGGCCAGGGCCTGCTCACGGATATCGAACCAGTGCCAGGTGCCGTCGTTATGCCGCCAGCGCAGCTGGCACTGCAGCAGCATGCCATCGCCTACCACCTGCTGCATGTTGCGTACACGCCAGTACTGCTCGGCGTCGTCCGGGTGCAGCACTTCTTCCCAGAAACGCTCGCCCATCCGGCGGATGGCGGCCTTGTCGTAGCCCAACTGCTGGGCCAGACGGTTGTTGGTGAGCATCACCCGCTTGCCGATGAGGTCGTGGACGTAGAGGGTGTCGGGCACCGCCAGCACCACGTCGGACCAGAAGCGCTCCCGTTCGATCAGGGAGAGTTCCATCTCCTTGCGACTGGTGATGTCGTTGATGCTGAGGGTGACGGCGTCCAGGTCCTGGATCATGTCGGGCAGGTTCAACACCAGCCAGATATGCCGCTGCTGGCCCTGGAGCGTGACGATCTGGCTTTCCATCTCCAGGTGTTTGCCGCCCCCCAGCAGCGCCGCCATGAGCCGGAAGCGGATGCCGCTTTCGTGCAACCGGCGGAAGCCGATCAATTGCTGCCAGGCCTGCTCGCTGCTGCCGACCCCCAGCAGCCGCATGGCGACCTGGTTGACCTCGGTGATGCGCAACAGGCGCAGCAATTCCATGTGCCGCTGCGGGTTGTCCCGGACCCATTCGGCCAGGCTTGCCTTGTCACGGACGCCCAGCTGGATCAGGTGCCGGCGCAGCTCGGCCAGATCCAGCACGCAGAGTGCGATGCCGCTGCCTTCGAAGATGTCCTGGTAGCGCCGCCGTGTTTCCTGCAGCACGCGAAGGGAGCGCTGTTCCTCGGTCACGTCGCGCAGTACCCAGACGTAGCCCAGCAGTTGGGCGCCGTCGTTCAGGTCGTTGCGGGTGACGGCCAGCAGGCGTTGCTCGCCGCCACGTTCGAACGGCACAAGGTCCGAACCCAGTTCGTGGTCGAGGCCGGGGGCATTCAGGAGCAAGGGGTCCAGATCCGGCAGCAGGGCCAGCAGGTGATGTTCCTGGGCGGTCTCGCCGCTGACGCCGAACATGGCTTCGGCCTGGGGGTTGAGGTAGCTCAGCCGGCCATCCACCTGGGTCACCAGGACGCGTTCCTCGATCACGCCGAGGGCGCTGGCGGCCTGGCGCAGGGAGCGCCGCGACGCATCGTTGAGTTCGCGCAGGCCGCGTTGCTCGCGTTGCAGGTAATAGAGGGCGATCAGCGCCAGGGCGGCGCTGATGAGGAACAGCAGGAGCTTGCTCAGCAGCTCGGGCAGCAGGTGAGCCCGTACCTGGCGCTCGTCGTGGAGGGCGCGGAACTGCCAGTCACTGTGGCTCAGCGGCGCGACGAGAATGGTCTGCACCTCCTGCTCCGCGGTGATCGGCATGACGATGGGGGTGGCGCGGCTCGGTTTGCCGCTCTGCGCCAGGACGCGCTGGAGGTAGTGGTCTTCCAGCAGCCAGCGGTAGTCGTCGTGGTCCTTGTTCTTGAGCAGCCAGGTGCGAATGGCCTCGGCATCCATGCGCAGGGCCCAGTAGCCGCTGGGTTCGGGCAGTGGCGACTGGCGCAGGATCAGGTAGACCTCGCCACGGCGCTGGGTGCTGAAGGCGTAGTGGTACAGCTCGCCCTCGCTGCGCTGGACCAGGGTGACGAGAAAGCGTGCATCGTCGCTGCCCACCTGGGTGTCGGCCAGCAGGCGCCCGTTGGGATTGAGCCAGGCCAGGCTGCGCGCGGCCGGCAACAGGGGGCGAAGCAGGTCAAGGGTGGCCAGGCGCTGGTCTTCGTCGTGTACGTCGTAGGAGCGCTGGCGGAGCAGAGTGAGTGCCGCATCGGCCTTCATCTGCATGATCAGTTCGAGGTGGTTGGCCAGTTCGTGGGTCAGGGTGTAGTTGCGGTCCCGCGCGCCGTCCTGCAGCTGGCGGTACTCCTGATGAAGCTGCCAGAGCAGCAGGGCCAGCATCAGCAGCACCAGGCCTCCCAGCAGGCTCTTGACCGAGCGCTGCGCAGGGGCTCCGGGCAGGAGCTGTCCGGACTCGCGCTGGGCTGGAGGAGGGGGGCTGGCTGGCACGAATGGATTTCCTGCTGTCACTGCTCGATGGGCAGGTGTCGGAGCATACCGGGCCCCAAGGCCCACGGGGCCGCTAGCATGCCTTGAAGGGATACAAAGTGCCAGCACGACCGACGAGCGTCGTTTGCCCTCACCGGCGCATTCCGGTAGCTTTGCCGCGCGCGCGCGGGAGCGCCTGTTCCCATTTTGTCGCTCCCCGCCTTATCCCTCATTCGTCATAGCACCAAGGTCAGCCAATGGCTCAATACGTCTACACCATGCACCGGGTCGGCAAGGTCGTGCCCCCGAAGCGTGAGATCCTCAAAGACATTTCCCTGTCCTTCTTCCCGGGCGCCAAGATCGGCGTGCTCGGTCTGAACGGCGCGGGTAAGTCGACCCTGCTGCGCATCATGGCCGGCGTGGATACCGAGATCGACGGTGAAGCCCGCCCGATGCCGGGCATCAAGGTCGGTTACCTGCCCCAGGAACCGAAACTCGACCCGACCAAGAGCGTGCGTGACATCGTCGAAGAGGCCGTAGGCGAGATCAAGCAGGCCCAGGCGCGTCTGGACGAAGTCTATGCCGCCTACGCCGAGCCGGATGCCGATTTCGACGCCCTCGCTGCCGAGCAGGCCAAGCTGGAGGCCATCCTCCAGGCCTCTGACGGCCACAACCTGGAGCGTCAGCTGGAAGTCGCCGCCGATGCCCTGCGTCTGCCGCCGTGGGACGCGAAGATCGAACACCTCTCCGGTGGCGAGAAGCGCCGCGTAGCGCTTTGCCGCCTGCTGCTGTCGGCCCCCGACATGCTGCTGCTGGACGAACCGACCAACCACCTGGACGCCGACTCCGTCGCCTGGCTGGAGCACTTCCTCCACGACTTCCCCGGCACCGTGGTCGCCATTACCCACGACCGTTACTTCCTCGACAACGTCGCCGGCTGGATTCTCGAACTGGACCGCGGTTACGGCATCCCCTTCGAGGGCAACTACTCCGGCTGGCTGGAATCCAAGGCCAACCGCCTGGCCCAGGAAGCCAAGCAGGAAGCCTCCCACGCCAAGGCCATGAAGGCCGAACTGGAGTGGGTGCGCCAGGGCGCCAAGGCTCGTCAATCGAAGTCCAAGGCCCGTCTGCAACGCTTCGAGGAAATGCAGTCCCAGGAATTCCAGAAGCGCAGCGAAACCAACGAGATCTACATCCCGGCCGGTCCGCGCCTGGGCGACAAGGTCATCGAACTGCAGAACGTCACCAAGGGCTACGGCGATCGCGTGCTGATCGACGACCTGTCCCTGAGCATTCCGAAAGGCGCCATCGTCGGCGTGATCGGCGGTAACGGCGCGGGTAAATCCACCCTGTTCCGCATGCTGACCGGCAAGGAGCAACCGGACTCGGGCACCATCGAGATCGGTGAAACTGTGCAGATCGCCAGCGTCGACCAGAGCCGCGACAGCCTGGAAGGCACCAAGACCGTTTGGGAGCAGGTTTCCGACGGCTTCGAGCAGATCAAGATCGGCAACTACGAAGTCCCGTCGCGCAGCTACGTCGGCCGCTTCAACTTCAAGGGCGCCGACCAGCAGAAGTTCGTCAAGGACCTCTCCGGTGGTGAGCGTGGCCGCCTGCACCTGGCACTGACCCTGAAGCAGGGCGGCAACGTGCTGCTGCTCGACGAACCGTCCAACGACCTCGACGTGGAAACCCTGCGCGCGCTGGAAGAAGCGCTGCTGGACTTCCCCGGCGCCGCCATCGTGATCTCCCACGATCGCTGGTTCCTGGACCGTATCGCCACCCACATCCTGTCCTACGAGGACGACGGCAAGGTGACCTTCTTCGAAGGCAACTACACCGAGTTCGAAGCGGACCGTAAAAAGCGTCTCGGCGACGCGGCCTCCCAGCCGCACCGGGTGCGTTACAAGAAGCTGGCGCAGTAACCGGCTGCGTGACCATGGCGCTCCCGGCCTCGCGACAGGTTCGTGGGGGCCGGACGAGCGCAATGTGAAAGCGGAGCCGAAAGGCTCCGTTTTCGTTTCCGGAGGTTCCATGAAGGGATTCAACCACTACCTGTTCTGGCTCTCGACCCTGGCGCTGTTCGGTGTCTGCGGCCTGTATTTCTCTTTCTACCCGTCTGCGGCCTGGAAAGTGGGCTCCGTTCCCTGTGCCCTGTTGCTGGGGGGCGGGTTATACGCCTGGCTGGCCTGGCGCGAGCGGTTTGCCAGCCTGTTCCAACTGGAGACTGATGCGGCGCGTTGGCACCTGCATCTCACCTTGGGCTCGTTGCTGGTACTGGTGGTCTGGGGCGCCCTGCAGGTGCCAGTGGCCGCGCTCTACACCCATTGGCTCGGCGAGGACACCGAGTTCGCTGCCCGTGTCCTGAACAAGGAGCAGGGCGGACTGGGCTGCGGGTTCAAGGTGGAGCTGGTGCTGGATGAGGTGGCGCAGGGCATGGGCATTTGCGTCACCGAGGACGTCTGGCACGCGCTGCCGTCCCGTGGCGCCGTGGTGATGCGGGGCAAGAGCAGCGGCCTTGGCATCAATCCCAGGCAAGTGCTGGGGGGTACGACGCGCTGAGGCTCGCTGTCGCGTGGCTGGATCTTATTTGGTGCGTCCAGTGCCGCAAATTGGTGCGAAACCTTGTCACTGCAGGCTGAGGCAGGGTCCCTGAAATAGAGGGGGCTGTGTAGGAAATGCTGCTGCCCCTTGTCTGAATTTATAGTTAATGCACCAAAAAGATTCAGAAAAGCGTCATTTTGCCCTATCGAGGTGCCTCTCGGATTGATAGAGTCTCGCGCCATAAATTGTTCACAAAAGAAAAACTGGTGAGAGTCATGATGCAATCCGTCGACGCCTTCCTGCAGCGCCTGAAGCAGCGCGATCCCGACCAGCCTGAGTTCCATCAGGCCGTGGAGGAGGTCCTGCGCAGCCTGTGGCCTTTCCTGGAAGCCAACCCCCGTTACCTGGAAGCCGGAATCATCGAACGGATCGTCGAGCCTGAACGCGCCATCCTGTTCCGCGTACCGTGGGTCGACGACAAGGGCCGCGTACAGGTCAACCGCGGCTACCGCGTACAAATGAGCAGCGCCATCGGCCCGTACAAGGGCGGCCTGCGGTTCCACCCGTCCGTGAATCTGGGCGTGCTGAAGTTCCTGGCCTTCGAACAGGTCTTCAAGAACTCGCTGACCTCGCTGCCCATGGGCGGTGGCAAGGGCGGCTCGGACTTCGATCCGAAGGGCAAGAGCGACGCCGAAGTGATGCGCTTCTGCCAGTCCTTCATGAGCGAACTGTACCGTCACGTCGGCGCCGACCTGGACGTACCGGCCGGTGACATCGGTGTGGGCGGTCGTGAGATCGGCTTCATGTTCGGCCAGTACAAGCGCCTGGCCAACGAATTCACCTCCGTGCTGACCGGCAAGGGCCTGAGCTACGGCGGCAGCCTGATCCGTCCTGAAGCCACCGGCTACGGCTGTGTGTACTTCGCCCAGGAAATGCTCAAGCGCAGCGGCCAGGACTTCGACGGCAAGCGTGTGACCATCTCCGGTTCCGGCAACGTGGCTCAGTACGCTGCGCAGAAGGTCATGGAGCTCGGCGGCAAGGTGATCTCCCTGTCCGACTCCGAAGGCACCCTGTACATCGAGTCGGGCCTGACCGTCGAGCAGTGGGAATACCTGATGGACCTGAAGAACGTCCGTCGCGGCCGCATCAGTGAGATGGCTGCCCACTTCGGCCTGGAATTCCGTGCCGGCCAGACCCCGTGGCACCTGTCGTGCGACATCGCCCTGCCGTGCGCCACCCAGAACGAACTGGACGCCGAGGACGCCCGCACCCTGCTGAAGAACGGCTGCATCTGCGTCGCCGAAGGCGCCAACATGCCGTCGACCCTGGAAGCGGTGGACCTGTTCATCGAAGCAGGCATCTTCTACGCGCCGGGCAAGGCCTCCAACGCCGGCGGCGTGGCAACCAGCGGTTTGGAAATGAGCCAGAACGCCATGCGCCTGCACTGGACCGCCGGCGAGGTGGACCAGCGCCTGCACGGCATCATGCAGAACATCCACCACGCCTGCGTGCACTACGGCGAGGAAAATGGCCGGGTGAACTACGTCAAGGGCGCCAATATCGCCGGCTTCGTGAAAGTGGCCGATGCGATGCTGGCGCAGGGCGTGGTGTAACCCCGGCGTGACCTTGTAGGGGCGAATGAATTCGCCCCTACCGCTACTGTTGACCTTCACCATCAATCGGGGTGCAACGCCCGTCCCATGGCATTGCCCCGGTTTCGCTCCCACTCATCGTCCCGGTCGCGGAACCTGTCCTCGTATTCCCGCCGCTCGTCGCTCTGAACCTGGGCCTGGCACTGGCGGAAGCCATCGCTCCAGCCTTCCGCATAGTTGGCGTCCTTGAGGTAGCGCGGCACGTCCTTGCGGAACTCCCCACTGATCGCCCCCGCCGCCTGGCGACCACTGCTGCAGCCGTGCGCAAAGCCATCGGCAAAGGCCGGTGGATAACCCTGGGCGATCAGGTGGTCATGGGTGGTTTCGCAGCCCGCGAGCAGGGTTGCGCAGAGGCTGAAGAGGAGGGCGGCGCGGCGACACGCCATGGCGAACTCCCATGCGCCGAAGGGCGGGCGCACGCGTCTTGATGGTCACGGGGCAACAAGGGTTGTTGTTCTGTGATTCTCGGCCGAGGGATGTCGAGGTTTCGTCAAAGTGCCGTGATGACGACGTCATGGAAATCCTGCCGCCGACTCTGGACCTGGCAGCGAACAGGCAGGAATCGCTGGATCACCTCGATATTGCTGGTGAGGTGGTCGCTCAGCGTGCAGGTGCTGAAGCTGCCTCCGCCAGCAAGAGCCATGGGCAGCAGCAGTTGGTCGGCAAGATGCTCGCTGGTCGCCGCGCCGCTGTCGAGCCAGGTGCGGGCCAGGTCAATTGCCTGATCGGCGACCCGTTCAGACGAAATCCTTGGCTGGCCGAAGGCGCAGAACATTTCTGTCACCCGTTCGCAGGTGATTTCCAGCAGCAGTGCATTTCCCGGGCCCTGGTCCGTGGGGATGGCATCTACCTTCAGGCATTCCTGTGCCCAGCCCAGCCGTCTCGCCACTCGTTGAAGCTCGCGCTGGCCGACATGCCCTGGCACGCCGGACAACAGGGACCGGGCCTCCTGGCTCAAGCGCGTGCCCGGGGCTGGCAGGTGCAGCGGTCGCAGCTCGCCGGGAACCACCCGCGCCAACAGTTCTCCGCCTCCGGCTGGCATGAAACCATGGCGCAGCAACTCCAGTTCCACCCCCACGCCCATGCGCCGCAGGAGTGGCAACCAGGCGCGCTGAAGGAAGTCCGCCGGCGGCGCCAACGGATTGTGGGTCCCGCCAGTGATTCGCAGGCTGCTCGGCCCAGGTGCGACGAGCAGGGCCGGTAACAGGGTCTGCATCACCAGGGTGCAACTGCCTGCACTGCCGATGGCAAAGCGATAATCTCCGGCGCGAATCGAACCCGGAATGAAACTCAGCGTCTGCGAGCCCAGCTCCGCACCGTCGGTTCTGGCCGCGCAGACTTCTGCTGCCGCCAGCACAGCCGTCAGGTGCTGACGCAGCAACCCTGGACGACTGCGCCGCGCGCGGATGTTGCGGATGCGGAAGGCCCGGCCGCTGACCATCGACAGGCTCAGGGCGCTGCGCAGGATCTGCCCTCCGCCGATGGCGCCGTCGAGTTCGAGGAATGGCTTGTTCATGACTGTCCTGTCTTCATCCTGATTACGTTGCATGGCGCCTCACGCATTCCCGCCCGCCCTATCCCTTCACGCACACCACCTGGCGCAGGGTGTGCACCACTTCCACCAATTCGCTCTGGGCCTGCATCACGGCGTCGATGTCCTTGTAGGCCATGGGAATCTCGTCGATCACGTCCTTGTCCTTGCGGCATTCCACGTGGGCGGTGGCGCGTACCTGGTCTTCGACGGTGAAGACCTTCTTCGCCTTGGTCCGGCTCATGGTCCGTCCGGCGCCGTGGCTGCAGGAGCAGAACGACTCTTCATTGCCCAGCCCACGGACGATGAAGCTCTTGGCACCCATCGAGCCGGGAATGATGCCGAGCTGACCCTTCTGTGCGGACACCGCGCCCTTGCGGGTTACCAGGACCTCCTGGCCGAAGTGGCGCTCCTTCTGCACGTAGTTGTGGTGGCAGTTGACCGCCTCCAGGTCCGCCTCGAAGGGCTTGGTGATCACCTTGCGTGCGGCCTCGATCACGGCATGCATCATCAGTGCCCGGTTCTGCCGCGCGAAGTCCTGGGCCCAGCCCACTGCCTCCACGTAGTCGTTGAAGTGCTTGCTGCCCTCTTCGAAGTAGGCCAGGTCCCGGTCCGGCAGGTTGGCGATGTGCTGGCGCATATCGGCCTGGGCCAATTCGATGAACAGGCTGCCGATGGCGTTACCCACGCCTCGCGAACCGCTGTGCAGCATGAACCAGACGCGATCGGCCTCGTCCAGGCAGACCTCGATGAAGTGGTTGCCGGTTCCCAGGGTGCCCAGGTGATTGCGGTTGTTGGTTTTCTCCAGTTTCGGGTACTTGCCGGTAATGGCCTTGAAGCGTCCGGCCAGGGCCGACCAGGCATGGTCGGCAACCCCCGGCACATGCTCCCAGGCGCCCTGGTCGCGGCGGCCGAAGGTCTTTCCGTGGGGGACGGCACGTTCGATGGCGCTGCGCAGGCCGTGCAGGTTGTCCGGCAGGTCGGCGGCCACCAGCGAGGTACGGGCGGCGATCATTCCGCAGCCGATATCCACGCCGACGGCGGCCGGAATGATGGCGCCGACGGTGGGGATCACGCTGCCGATGGTCGAGCCCTTGCCCAGGTGTACGTCTGGCATCACGGCCAGGTGCTTGAAGATGAAGGGCATCTTGGCCGTGTTGATCAGTTGTTGGCGGGCGTCGTCCTCGACCGGCACGCCCTGGGTCCAGAGCTTGATCGGCTTGCCATTGGCGACTTCCAGCAGTTGGTATTGCTTGTTCACGGTCCTGTCCTCTCTGTAGCCGGCGGCACGCGGGCCGCCGGCGTCCTATTCAGTGTGGGGCGATTTTCACCAGACCGTTGAGCACCTGGTCCAGTCCGCCGAATACCGAGATGCGGTCGATGCGCTCGGCCACGCGCTCCAGGGTTTCCAGCTCCTTCAGGCGCAACGCCACCGGGTTCTCTTCCATCACCTTGGCGGTATTCAGAAGCGAGCGGGTCGCAGAGGTCTCTTCGCGACGGCGGATCACGTTGGCCTGGGCGGCCTTTTCCGCTTCCACCACCTGTGCCAGCAGGGTCTTCATCTCGCCCGGCAGGATGATGTCGCGCACACCCAGTCCGCACAGTTCAAGGCCAGTACCGGCGAGCTTCTCCGCAAGGTAAGCGCTGACCGATTCGTCGATTATCCGCTTGTTCTCCAGCAGCTCATCCAGGGTGCGGGTTCCTACGGCTGCACGCAGGCCGAACTGCACTTCGCGATACAGGTGTTCCAGCGGTTTGGTCAGGGTCGAGAACGCTGCCAGGACATCGCTGTAGCGCCAGTTCGCCGCCAGATTGAGGCGCAGGCTCACCTTGTCGCGGGTAAGGATTTCCTGGCCGCTCACTTCCAGCGCCTGGATCCGGGTATCCACCAACTCGACGCTGATCTGACGGTTGAAGCGCCAGAACCCGTAGCTTCCGGCCGGCAGGAGTTCAACCAGGGCGCCGTCGACCTTGAGCACGCCGATCTGGAAGGCCGGGACCTGGGCTACCAGCACGGCATCCAGGCCCGCCAATGCACGGCCGCGCAGGCCTGGCTGGTTCAGTTGGGCCACCAGGGCGGCCAGCAGGCGGTAATCCTGGCCAAGGTCGATGCGCTCCAGCCGTTGCTCGGTCTGGCCTTTCCAGTAAAGCCGGCGGCTGCCCGGTGCCAGCAGTTCGACCAGTACGTCGTCTTCGTAGCGCAGGCCGGCTTCGCTTTCGCCCAGGTCCATCCGGGTGAAGAAGCGCTCCACCAGTTCCGGCTCGCTCTGACGCAGATAACCGGCCAGGTGGTGCTCGAACAGCGGGGTGTTCAGGCTGAAGGTTTCCAGGCTCAGGCGATTGCGAGGGTCGAAGTGGCGGTAGGTGCCCGGCTCGAGCACGGCGAGGAAGTCGCCCTCGGAGTACAGCAGGCCACGTTCATTCTTCTTCACGATAAAGCGCTTCAGCATGTTCATCTCGATAGTCCTTCGTTCTTCCGTGGTGCCGGTGTTCGCCGACCCACCGGGGGCCACGAGTGGAGTTCGAGGGGAGGTGGCGTGTCCGGGCTTCCTGCCCAGGTGGCTGAGTCCCTCAGCCTGACGCGTGCCTTGCCGCGAACCCGATGCGTGGACCGGGTGGGTCGGCGTTGGCCTCGGCTCCTTTGCGTGTTCCAGCCATCCTGGCTGCGGGCGCAGTCGCCTCGGCCACACCGGCGGTGTTGCCGTTTTCATGAACTGCCGTGTGAGGGCAGTGTTCGAGCGGGACTCGAACCCGCGACAGACCCTCCGTAGAGGGTTGCTCTACCCGACTGAGCTATCGAACGCGTCCGGGCAGGATTCGAACCTGCGACCCTCCCCAAAGGGGCGCTCTACCTGACTGAGCTACCGGACCTGACCTTTCGTTGCGGCGGCGGCATGCACGACACCGACACCTGGGTGGGTTCGTGCACCGGCGGGACTGGAAGTCCCTTGCCCGTTGGCCTGCCTGGCGATGCGGTCGGAAGGGATATAGCGAGAGCTGTGCCAGCTTCTGTGGCTTTGCCGCAGATTTCTTTTAACTGATTGTTTTCTAACGATTAACTATTTTTCCGCGTCAGGCGGCCAGTTCGCGGATGGATAAAGTGCTATCAGAAAACATATAGTTTGCTATCTGCTTTTATCCTGAGGGATAAGTCATGGTTTCCAAGCGCACCGTCGCTATCGGATTTGTCGGCGCCACGCTGGACCGGGTCGGCAAGGGGGCTGCGCGCTGGCAGAAATGGCGGCCGACCGTCGCGCTGTGCCAGCAACAGGATCTGCTGGTCGACCGTCTGGAGCTGATCCATGGCGTTGATGCGCGGGATGTCAGTCTGGCCGAGCGCATCCGAGCCGATATCGCTGCGATTTCGCCGCAGACCGAGGTTCAGCTGCGGCCGATGGCGCTGCGCAATCCCTGGGATTTCGAGGAGGTCTACGGTGCCCTGCACGATTTCGTCAGCGCCTATGCGTTCGACATCGAGCAGGAGGACTACCTGGTGCATATCACCACCGGTACCCACGTGGCACAGATCTGTTGGTTCCTGCTCACCGAGGCGCGTTACCTGCCGGCCCGCCTGGTGCAGACCTCCCCGGCGCGGCGCAAGGACGAGGCACGGCACCCCGAGGGGACGGCGACCCTGATTGATCTCGATCTGTCGCGTTATGATCGCATCGCCTCGCGCTTTCGCCGGGAACAGCAGGAGAGCCTGGCGTTCCTCAAGTCCGGTATCGCCACCCGCAATGCCGCGTTCAACCGCAGCATCGAGCAGATCGAGCGGGTTGCGGTGCGCTCGCAAGCGCCGATGCTGCTGGTGGGGCCGACCGGTGCGGGCAAATCGTTCCTCGCCCGGCGCATCTTCGAACTCAAGCGCAGCCGGCATCAGTTGGAAGGACGGTTCGTCGAGGTGAACTGCGCGACCCTGCGTGGCGACGGCGCCATGTCGGCGCTGTTCGGCCATGTCAAAGGGGCCTTCACGGGGGCGCAGAATGCTCGCGAGGGCCTATTGCGCGCAGCTGACGGAGGGATGCTGTTTCTCGATGAGATCGGTGAACTGGGCGCCGACGAGCAGGCCATGTTGCTCAAGGCCATCGAAGAGAAGCGTTTCTTTCCGCTGGGCTCCGATCGCGAAGTGGAAAGTGATTTCCAGCTGATCGCCGGCACTCATCGCGACCTGCGTGGGCGGGTGGCGGAAGGTCTGTTCCGCGAGGACTTGTACGCCCGGATCAACCTCTGGACGTTCGAACTGCCGGGTTTGGCCGGGCGCAGGGAGGACATCGCGCCGAACATCGACTTCGAGCTGGAGCGCCATGCGCGGGACCAGGGACGGCAGGTGCGTTTCAACGTGGAAGCCAAGCGGCGCTACCTGGCGTTCGCCGACTCGTCCGAGGCTCGCTGGACAGGTAACTTCCGCGAGCTGTCAGCGTCCATCACGCGGATGGCGACCCTGGCCGACAGCGGGCGCATCGACGAATCGCTGGTGGAGGAGGAAATTGCGCGGCTCCGTCAGGCCTGGGGCGTGGCGCAGCAGCCCGAGCCATTGCAAGCCCTGCTGGGCAGGCAGGTGGCTGACCTCGACCTGTTCGACCGGGTGCAGTTGCAGGCGGTATTGGCGGTTTGCCGCGAGGCGAAGAACCTTTCGGATGCTGGACGCCGTCTGTTCGCCGTATCCCGTCAGGGGAAACAGAATCCCAACGACGCCGACCGCCTGCGCAAGTATCTGGCGCGCTTCGGTCTGGGGTGGTCGCAGCTGCGAGATTAGGAGGGCCGGCGAGGATTACCCATGGCCGGCCCTTCTCCGCTTAGTAGTGGTACCACTTCAGCTCCAGCATCACCTCGTTTTCCGGCGCGGTGAGCTGGCTGAACTCCCGTTGTGCAGACAGGCGCACGCCGAGGTTGCGGGAGAGTTCCCATTGCTGGTTGAGGGACAGGCGACGGCGCACTTCGCCGTTGTGGAAGTAATCGCCGGACGCCTCCAGGCTGAGGCTGCCCAGGGGGTTGTGCCAGAGCAGGCCGGTATTGAAGCCGGCGGCGGTGGCGATGAAGGGTGCGAAGTCTTCATTGTGCTCGACGCGGGCGGTGGCCAGGGCGAAGCCGAGGGTATCGTCGCCAAGGTTCCATGAACCGCCGATACCACCGTTGAGGTGGCTGACCAGACGCTCGTCGCCGTCCACGCCCGGTACCCGCTCCAGGCCGCCGGCCACTTGCCAGGACCAGGGCTTGAGCAGTTCGCCGCGAGGGGTGAGGGAGCGGATGGTCGCCAGGTCCAGGCGCTGCAATTGCCAGTGGTGGTCTTCGTACTGGCGCAGTTTGAGCTGGAGGATTTCGATCTGCGCGCCCAGGGGGAACCCGGACAGGTTGTCGTTGAGGTCGTGGTAGGCCATGCGCAGGCCGTATTCGGCGAAGGCTTTGTCCTCACGGGTGCCCGCGCCCAGCTGCCAGGTACGCGATTCGTGACCTTCCTCGGGTAGATCGGGGCGATCGACGTCCAGTTGCGGCGGCGGATTGCGGTTGATGCTCTGCAGCAGCTTGTAGCTTCGGGTGGCGTTCTCGCGGGTGCGGTCCTCGCCGGCGGAGCGGTAGCGCACCAGGCGGAAGGCGGCGTCCTGGATCAGCGCGCGGCGTGGAGCGGGGAGGGCGAGGAAGGCCGGGTCGTCCAGCAGCTTCTCGTCATCGGCCAGACGCAGCACCCAATGCTGCTCAGCCGCGTCCAGGGGCTCGGCGCGGGCCAGCAGCTCTTTCTCCCGCGAGGGACGGTAGTCGATGGATTCCACCAGCCCCCCCTGCTTGACCGCGCGCACTGTGTCGGTGGGAATCGCCGTGATCGGGAACTGGTCCGTGAGTTCGGTGCCGGGGCGGGCGATTTCCAGCAGCTCCAGCAGGCGATAAGAGCAGTTCTCGTCGAAGAAGTAGTAATCGAAGCGAATCTGCTTGAGCTCCCAGACGTGCTCCACCATGCGCCCGGTTTCCTCGGGGGTGAGGTTCAGGCGGTATTCCCAGAGGTCACGGTTCTCCAGGCGGCTGTATTCCTTGAGCTTGTCGCGGTAGGGGACCAGGGCGAACAGGCCGGGGTAACCACCCATCAGCCCCTTCCAGGCGTAGAGGATGCTGTTGTCCGCGCCTTCGATGAAGGCGCCGAAGTTCAGCGCGTAGCTGAGCATCACGGTGTTGTTTTCGTGGATGTCCGGCTGGTCGATGCGCAGCAGGGTGTGGCCGAACATGGACGACGGGCTGTTCAGGTAGGCGGCGGGGAACACCAGCACCGTGCTGTGCGGGTTGATGTCGGCGTACCAGGCCTTGTACTCGCTGCAGTCCGGCTGCGGCAGGTCGCTGAGCTGGAGCTGTTCCTTCAGCCAGCGGGTGCGCGCCGGGTAGGTGCACTGCGGGTGTTTGTCACCGAGGTTGGCCGGTGCATAAAGGGCGTCCAGGGTGGCCCTCAGCTCGTCGGCAGGGTTGCTGGCCCCGTTCTCGGCGAGGAAGAAGTCGGCGTCATCCACGTAGCTGCGCCAGCCGCCCAGCTTGCCGGTCTCGTAGTGGCCCAGGGCTATCCAGTAGGGATCGCCGGCCAGCGCCTGGAGGCGTTCGACGGAGACTTGCGGGGAGGCGTGTGCGGTGATCCAGGTGCAGAGAGCGAGGTACGGCAAAATCCGTTTCAAGGGCGCAACTCTTCTTCTTGAGAGGTTCGTCGGCCGGAGCTTTGAGTAAGGCCGGGGCGGGTGTCAAGCAAGGCGATGGCGCGCTTTTGCGCAAGTTTGCAGGCGCGGGATGCAGGCTGCGTTACAGCGTCCACACTTAGGGAGTGAACCGGGGAGATTCCAGCATGACCGTTACTGATCCAGGGGCTGCTCTTGATGCCCTGATAGTGGAGTACACCGCCCGCGCCAACGCCATTCGCGAGGACCTGGCCCGCAGCCATTCGCCAGATTTCGCCGAGCAGGCCATCCAGCGGGAGAATGACGAGGTACTGGAGGCCATCCTCGTCGAGACCGAGGCGGCCTTGCGTCGCGTGGGCATGGCGAAGCTGCGCCTGGCAGACGGCAGCTACGGCTACTGCCAGCGCTGCGGCGAACCCATCGAACCGGCGCGCCTGGCGGTGCTGCCAGCGGCTGAGTTCTGCCTGAGCTGCGCCGATCTGGCGCGCTGATCCTGCACTGGCGCCATGCCTTGCCAGTGATGTCAGGGCGGCGCCAGAATGCGGCCATCGCTTTCTTGCCGAGCCAATAAGGACACTCGATGCCTGACTCCTTCGCTGCCAGCCTGCGTCTGGCGCCCGATGCGCTGACCCGTCCCTTCGAGCCTCATCAGTTCAGCTTCACGAGCACCGACGACCTGGAGCCCTTTCGCGGCGTGCTCGGCCAGGAGCGTGCGGTGGAAGCCCTGCAGTTCGGCGTGGCCATGCCACGACCCGGCTACAACGTCTATGTGATGGGCGAGCCGGGCACCGGCCGCTTCTCCTTCGTGCAGCGCTACCTCAAGGCTGAGGGCAAGCGTCTGCCGACGCCGATGGACTGGGTCTACGTCAACCGCTTCGACGAACCGCGCGAACCCCGTGCCCTGCAGTTGCCGCCGGGGGAAGCGAGCGATTTCATCTGTGACATCGAACACCTGGTGGACAACCTGCTGTCCACCTTCCCGGCGGTGTTCGAGACGCCCACCTTCCAGCAGAAGAAGAATGCCATCGACCGTGGCTTCAACCAGCGCTACGACCGCGCCCTGGATGTGATCGAGCGCCTGGCCCTGGAGAAGGACGTCGCCCTCTACCGTGACAGCGCCAACATCGCCTTCACGCCCATGAAGGACGGCAAGGCCCTGGACGAGGCGGACTTCGCCCAGTTGCCGGAAGCTGAGCGCGAGCGCTTCCATGACGACATCGCGGCCCTGGAGGAGCGTCTGAACGAGGAGCTTTCCAGCCTGCCGCAGTGGAAGCGCGAGTCCAGCAATCAACTGCGCCAGCTCAACGAGGAAACCATCACCCAGGCCTTGCAGCCGCTGCTGTCGCCCCTGTCGGAGAAGTACGCGGAAAACGCCGGCGTGGTCGCTTACCTCCAGGCCATGCAGGTGAACCTGCTGAAGACCGTGGTGGACCAGTTGCTGGACGAGAAGCCGGACGCCCAGCGCCGTGAGCTGTTGGAAGAGCAGTATTGCCCCAGCCTGGTGGTGGGCCACCACGCCAGCGGCGGTGCGCCGGTGGTGTTCGAGTCCCATCCCACCTACGACAACCTGTTCGGCCGCATCGAGTACGGCACCGACCAGGGCGCCCTTTACACCAGCTACCGCCAGTTGCGGCCGGGCGCGCTGCACCGCGCCAACGGCGGCTTCCTGGTGCTGGAGGCGGAGAAGCTGCTGGGTGAGCCGTTCGTCTGGGATGCTCTGAAGCGTGCGCTGCATTCCCGGCAGCTGAAGATGGAATCGCCCCTTGCCGAGCTGGGCCGCCTGGCTACGGTGACCCTGACGCCCCAGGTGATTCCGCTGCAGGTGAAGGTCGTGATCGTCGGCTCGCGCCAGCTCTATTACACGCTGCAGGACCTGGATCCGGACTTCCAGGAGATGTTCCGGGTGCTGGTGGACTTCGACGAGGAAATCGCCCTGTCGGACGACAGCCTGGAGCAGTTCGCCCAGTTGCTGAAGACGCGGACGTCGGAGGAGGGCATGGCGCCGCTCACCGCTGCCGCCGTGGCCCGCCTGGCCACTTACAGTGCCCGCCTGGCTGAGCACCAGGGGCGTCTGTCGGCCCGTATCGGCGACCTCTTCCAGTTGGTGAGCGAGGCCGACTTCATCCGCCACCTCGCCAGTGAACCCGTTACCGATGCCGGCCACATCGAGCGTGCCCTGAAGGCCAAGGCCACGCGCACTGGCCGGGTTTCGGCACGCATCCTGGATGACATGCTGGCGGGCATCATCCTGATCGACACCCAGGGCGCCGCAGTGGGCAAGTGCAATGGCCTGACCGTGCTGGAAGTGGGCGATTCGGCCTTCGGCGTGCCGGCGCGGATTTCCGCCACCGTCTACCCGGGCAGCTCGGGCATCGTCGACATCGAGCGCGAGGTCAATCTCGGCCAGCCGATCCACTCCAAGGGTGTGATGATCCTGACCGGCTACCTCGGCAGTCGCTACGCCCAGGAATTCCCCCTGGAAATTTCCGCGAGCATCGCCCTGGAGCAGTCCTACGGCTATGTGGACGGCGACAGCGCTTCCCTGGGCGAGGCCTGCACCCTGATCTCCGCCCTGTCGCGCACGCCCCTCAAGCAGTGCTTCGCCATCACCGGTTCGATCAACCAGTTCGGCGAGGTGCAGGCGGTGGGCGGGGTCAACGAGAAGATCGAGGGCTTCTTCCGCCTCTGCGAGGCCCGTGGCCTCACCGGCGAGCAGGGGGTGATCATCCCTCATGCCAACGTCACCAACCTGATGCTCGACGAGCGTGTGCTGGAGGCGGTGCGCAAGGGCAAGTTCCACGTCTACGCCGTGCGCCAGGCGGATGAGGCCCTGAGCCTGCTGGTGGGTGCACCGGCGGGGATGCCGGACGAGAAGGGACAATTCCCCGAAGGTAGCGTCAACGCCCAGGTCGTGGCGCGCCTGCGGGAAATCGCGGAAATGGGCCTGGAGGAAGAAGAGAAGCCCGCGCCGGCGCAGGAGGTGGCGGACGTCGTTTCCAAGGCCGCCGCGCAGCCGAAGCCTTCTCGCAAGGGACCGAAGCAGGAGCCGGGCAAGACGCCGGTTCCGGAAAAGACTCAGGGACCGTCCTGAGTGATGCCGCGACCTGCCGGCCGTACCGGGTTCCCGGTGTGGCTGGTCGGTCACTGAGCGGCAGGGACGAAAGCCTCCATGGTCTGCATCCTGCCGCCTTTCCCTCATGCTATTCACAAGGTTATCCACAGCTCGCGTGGATAAGCATCGCGCTTTCGCAGGTCCAATCTCGGGTGTAGGCTGAAAACAGGCTCCTGTGAGGAAAGCCGCCATGACGCGCAACCTCTGCCTTACCCGCCAATGCCTGGGACTGGTAACCCGGATCGAATGCGTGATCCGTCCGCTGGCGGGAGAGAACGGACTCTGGACGCTGCTCTGTGCGGCGGGGATGTCGGGGGAACAGCCCTCGGCAATCAAGGCCCAGGGTCCGTTCCATGGGCCGCTGGTGGCCGAATCGGTGCTCACCGCCATCGCTGAATGCTTGGCCGAGCAGGGCTACATCGAGGCCCACGATCCGCCGATCTGGCGCATTCACCTCCAGGGTGAGCTGCGGCGGATCAACGGAACGCGCTGCCGCAATCTGGGTGACTGCCAGTTCCACCCTGAAAGCTGACGCGCCCGTTGGCCAACTTCTGAGCAGCTGCCGCGGGCCGGCGGCGGAAGCGCCCTACGCAGGACATTCCAGTGCTCGCCCACAGACTTATCCACAGCGTTTGGGGATATGTGAGGGGCTGTTTCGGTTGGGAGCTTGCCGGCGTTTTCGTGGATAGCGGCAAGGCTTTGGCCAGGCTCTACCTGGACAAGGAGGCCGGAAACGACCATTGATCGTCGTTTTGCTTCCTTCCAGACCCGGCAGTTACCGAAAGCGGACGGGCGGTTGCGTTTCCGTCGCCCGTATTCAGTCCTGTGCATTAGATTTGAGGTGTACAGCGCGCGAGGGCGACGCCATGAAATTGCACGACCTCACCAGCCATGCCCGTGCCGGGCACGTCGAAGAAATCAACCTGATCTCCCTGGAAGGTGGCATCTACCTGCTGGAAGCCCGGATCGATGGCCGCTCCCATGCCCTGGACGATGGCCATGGGCACGCCATGCACCTGCGGTCCGTGGAGCACGCCCGGGAGGTACTGCACGAGTTCCCTGAACTGCCATTCCACCTGGTGCACGACGTGGTGCATGACGAGATGTGCGGGATGGAATCGGACACCCAGGATACGGTGCGTGTACCGATGTCCACCCGGGTTTCCCACTGAAGGGCCTCATCTGACCGGAGCTCGCGCCGGGAAAAGGAAGCTGTGCTAGTCTGGCCGACCTTTTTCCCGGAGCGGAGTTCCGCCATGTCTCAACTCGATCTTTCCACCGACGAAACCCGCGTCAGCTACGGTATCGGCCGTCAGCTCGGCGACCAGATCCGCGACAATCCTCCGCCCGGCGTGAGCCTGGACGCTGTCCTGGCCGGTCTCAGCGACGCCTTCCAGGGCCTGGAAAGCCGCGTTGACGGCGCCGCCCTGTCCGCCAGCTTCCGCGTCATTCGCGAGCGCATGCAGGCCGAAGCCGAGGCCAAGGCCGAAGCCGCTGCCGGCGCGGGCCGTGCTTACCTGGAAGAGAATGCCAAGCGTAACGGCGTGACCGTCCTGGCGTCCGGCCTGCAGTACGAAGTACTGGTAGCGGGCGAGGGTGCCAAGCCGTCCGCCGAGGACACCGTGCGTACCCACTATCACGGCACTCTGATCGACGGCACCGTGTTCGACAGCTCCTACGATCGTGGCCAGCCGGCGGAATTCCCGGTGGGCGGCGTGATCGCTGGCTGGGTCGAGGCTCTGCAGCTGATGAACACCGGCAGTAAGTGGCGTCTGCACGTTCCGAGCGAACTGGCCTACGGTGGCCAGGCTGTCGGCAGCATTCCGCCTCACAGCGTGCTGGTATTCGACGTGGAACTCCTGGATATCCTCTGATCCGGAAATTGCTCCCGGGCGAGCCGTCCCTGGCCTGCCCGGGAACCGGCGAGGGCGCCCTTGCCCTCGCTGCAGGTCCGGCCCCCCGGCGCGAGACCTGCGGATGACGCCGTCCTGGCGTCACCGAACCCCTTCGTTTATGTCTGCTCAGTGGGGCTCGCCATGGGGCCGCAGCGCCCTGGCGTAGCAGAACAGGAAGAGGTTGCGCACCAGTTCCTTGAGCACCAGAGGCTCGCTGGAACTCAGGCTGGCCAGGTCGAGGTCGCCCTGGTCCCGCAGTTCGTCGAGATCATCTTCTTTCAGCACGGCGCAGACTTCGCCGGTGTCCCGGTTGAGTATCCGCAGGTAGGGGTGGGGTCGATCCAGCCAGGCATCGATCAGGTAGGTCATGGCTCATCTCCTTGAAAAGCGTAGAGATGAGAATAATTATTATTAGCCAAATGACAAGTGCCAATGGATGCTTTTCGTCGAGGCAGAAAAAAGCCCGTCGCGGGGACGGGCTTTTCGTCGGTGCCGAACTCAGTGGGTTCGGGCTACGGCGAACTCGGTGAGTTCGGTCAGCGCATCGCGGTAGGGGCCGGACGGCAGCACGTCCAGGCAGGCGATGGCGCGGGCTGCGTAGTCGCGGGCCAGGCGCGCGGTGTAGTCCAGGGCGCCGGCGGCTTCCACGGCGGCACGGATGCCTTCCAGGTCCTGGCTGCCGCCCTGCTGGATGGCCTTGCGTACCAGCGCGGCCTGCTCCGGGGTGCCATCGCGCATGGTGGCGATCAGCGGCAGGGTGGGCTTGCCTTCGGCCAGGTCGTCACCGACGTTCTTGCCGAGGGTGGCGGCGTCGCCGCGGTAGTCCAGCAGGTCGTCCACCAGTTGGAAGGCGATACCCAGGGCGTCGCCGAACTGGCGCAGGGCTTCTGCTTGCTCGGCGGGGGCGCCGGCCAGCATGGCGGCGCTGTGGGTGGATGCCTCGAAGAGCATCGCGGTCTTGCCGCGAATGACTTCCATATAGGTTTCTTCGGTGGTGCTGGCGTCGCGGATCTTCGACAGCTGCAGCACTTCGCCTTCAGCAATCACCCGGGTGGCCTGGGAGATGATGCGCATCACCGGCATGGAGCCGAGATCCACCATCATTTCGAAGGAACGGGCGTAGAGGAAGTCGCCGACCAGCACGCTGGGTGCGTTGCCCCAGAGCGCGTTGGCGGTGGAGCGGCCGCGGCGCATGCCGGAGGCATCCACGACGTCGTCATGGAGCAGGGTGGAGGTGTGCAGGAACTCGATGGTGGCGGCCAGGAGGCGCAGTTGGTCACCGCCGAAGCCCAAGGCGTTGCCGGTCAGCAGGACCAGCAACGGGCGCAGGCGCTTGCCGCCGGCGGACACGATGTAGTCGCCAATCTTCTCGACCAGGGGAACGCGGGAGGTCAGCTGCCGACGGATGATGTCGTCGACTGCGGTAAAATCGTCCGCCACCACGCGGTAGAAAGCCTGGGGTTGCATCGGCCTGAGGTGCTCCTATTGGGATGCGCGGCATGCTAGGGACCGGGCCGGGGGCTGTCAAGGCGAGCCCTGGCGGTGCTTGCGCGGCAATCGCGGCTTGCGTACAATCGCGGCCCCTGAACTTCCTTGGGCATTTTCCTGCCTTACGCAATTGCACGGGCGTCAGTTCCGGCCCCATGCAGCCATGCCGACCCATTTCTCTTTTTATAAAGCGTCGGGTGAGCAGGTTTAACGGAGAAAATCCATGTACGCAGTTATCGTTACCGGCGGCAAGCAATACAAAGTCGCTGAAGGTGAATTCCTGAAAGTCGAGAAGCTCGAAGTCGCCACCGGCGAATCCGTGACTTTCGACCGCGTCCTGCTGATCGGCAATGGCGAAGACGTGAAAATCGGTGCTCCGGTTGTTGATGGCGCCAAAGTAGTCGCTGAAGTGGTCTCTCAGGGCCGTCACGACAAAGTGCGCATCATCAAGTTCCGCCGTCGTAAGCACCACATGAAGCGCCAGGGCCACCGCCAGTGGTTCACTGAAATCAAAATCACCGGCATCCAGGCCTAAATTTCCTTTTTGGAGGATTTGACTCATGGCACACAAAAAAGCTGGCGGTTCTACCCGCAACGGCCGCGATTCCGAAAGTAAACGCCTTGGCGTGAAGCTGTTCGGCGGCCAGGCTGTCAAGGCCGGCAACATCATCGTGCGTCAGCGCGGCACCAAGTTCCACGCCGGCGTCGGCGTTGGCCTGGGCAAGGATCACACCCTGTTCGCGAAAGTGGACGGCGTGATCAAGTTCGAGGTCAAAGGTGCTTTCAACCGCAAGTACGTAAGCATCGTCGCAGCCTGATCGCGACCTCGCTGGAAAAGCCCCGTCTTGCGACGGGGCTTTTTTGTTTCTGCTTCACGGAAACTCTGCATTGAGCGGGGTTCCCTGTATCCTATGTGCTTTGTTTCACTCAACCCGTCCCCGTGGCGGGAGGCGTCCTGATGAAATTCGTCGATGAAGTATCGATCTTTGTAAAAGCGGGCGACGGCGGCAACGGCCTGATGAGTTTCCGTCGCGAAAAATTCATTGAAAAGGGCGGCCCCAACGGTGGTGACGGGGGCGATGGCGGCTCCGTGTTCATGGAGGCTGATCCGAACCTGAATACCCTGGTGGACTATCGCTATACCCGTCGTTTCGACGCGCAGCGCGGCGAGAACGGCGGCAGCAAGGACTGCACCGGGCGCAAGGGGGATGATCTGGTCCTGCCGGTGCCGGTAGGCACCACCATTATTGATGCGGCTACCCAGGAAATCATCGGTGACCTGACCAAGCCGGGCCAGCGCCTGCTGGTTGCGCAGGGTGGCTGGCATGGTCTGGGCAACACTCGCTTCAAGTCCAGTACCAACCGTGCGCCGCGCCAGACCACCAAGGGGAAGCCGGGCGAGTCCCGCGACCTCAAGCTTGAGCTGAAGGTGCTGGCCGACGTCGGTCTGTTGGGTCTGCCGAACGCGGGCAAGAGCACCTTCATTCGTGCCGTATCCGCAGCCAAGCCGAAAGTGGCCGACTACCCCTTCACCACCCTGGTGCCGAACCTGGGCGTGGTCAGCGTCGGTCGCTTCAAGTCCTTCGTCGTGGCTGACATCCCTGGCCTGATCGAGGGCGCTGCTGACGGTGCCGGCCTGGGCATTCGTTTCCTCAAGCACCTGGCGCGTACTCGCCTGTTGCTGCACATCGTCGACATGGCGCCGCTGGATGAAAGCGACCCGGCCGAGGCTGCGGCAACCATCATCGAGGAGCTGGGTCGCTTCAGTCCCGCCCTGACCGAGCGTGATCGCTGGCTGGTGCTGAACAAGGCTGACCAACTGCTCGACGAGGACCGCGACACGCGCTTGAAGGCCGTGCTCGAGCGTCTGGGCTGGGATGGTCCGGTGTTCGTGATCTCCGCCCTGGAGCGCGAAGGTACCGAAGCGCTGTCCCAGGAGATCATGCGCTACCTCGACGAGCGCACCCTGCGCATGGAAGAGGAGCCGGAGTACGCTGAGGAGCTCGCCGAGCTGGATCAGCGCATCGAGGACGAGGCCCGTGCTCGTCTGCAGGCGATGGATGACCAGCGCGCCCTGCGCCGTGCCGGTCTGAAGAGCGCCGGTGCCGATGATGATGACGATTTCGATGACGACGAGGATGACGGCGACGGGCCGGAAATCTTCTACGTACCCTGATCCCCGCGCCGCCCGGCGCTGTGGGGTGTTCGCATGGCCGCGCGCCTTGCCGCGCGGCCTTCTAGCTAAGGTTGGACGATATGCGGGACAAGGTGACTGGCGCGCAGCGCTGGGTGGTGAAGATCGGTAGTGCTTTGCTGACGGCCGACGGTCGTGGGCTGGATCGCTCGGCCATGGCGGTCTGGGTCGAGCAGATGGTCGCCCTGCGTAACGCGGGCGTCGAGCTGGTACTGGTGTCCTCCGGTGCCGTGGCGGCGGGCATGAGTCGTCTGGGCTGGAGTTCCCGCCCAAGCGCCGTGCATGAGCTTCAGGCGGCGGCGTCGGTGGGGCAGATGGGGCTGGTCCAGGCCTGGGAGTCCAGTTTCGCCGAGCATGGCCGTCACACTGCGCAGATCCTGCTGACCCATGACGACCTGTCCGACCGCAAGCGCTACCTGAATGCCCGCAGCACCCTGCGTACGCTGGTGGAGCTGGGAGCTATCCCGGTGATCAACGAGAACGACACCGTGGTTACCGATGAGATCCGCTTTGGTGACAACGACACCTTGGCGGCCCTGGTGGCCAACCTGGTGGAGGCCGACCTGCTGGTAATCCTCACTGACCGCGACGGCATGTTCGATGCTGATCCGCGCCACAATCCCGATGCCCAGCTGATTTTCGAAGCCCGTGCCGACGACCCGGCCCTGGATGCCGTGGCTGGCGGTACCGGCGGTGCCCTGGGGCGTGGTGGCATGCAGACCAAGCTGCGTGCGGCTCGTCTGGCGGCGCGTTCGGGTGCCCACACCGTCATTGTGGGTGGTCGTATCGAGCGAGTATTGGATCGCCTCAAGTCGGGCGAGCGTCTGGGAACCCTGCTGGCGCCTGAGCGTGGTCTCCTGGCGGCGCGCAAGCAATGGCTGGCTGGCCACTTGCAGACTCGCGGCACCCTTGTCCTGGACGCGGGGGCGGTAAAGGCCCTGCGCGATGACCGCAAGAGCCTGCTGCCGGTTGGGGTGAAGGCGATCCAGGGAAGCTTCCGCCGCGGCGAGATGGTGGTCTGTGTCGGGCCGGATGGTGCCGAGGTGGCGCGCGGTCTGGCCAACTACAGCGCCCTGGAGGCGCAGAAGATCATTGGTCAGCCGTCCGACCTGATCGAAAAGTTGTTGGGCTATGTGGACGAACCGGAGTTGGTGCACCGGGATAACCTGGTCCTGGTCTGAGTTGCGGAGGGAATCATGGGTCTGATCAAGGGATTGGTGGCGGCTCTGGCGGCGCTACCGCTGCTGGTGGCGGCCGAGGAAGTCGGCTCAGTGTCCACCGTGTTCAAGTGGGTGGGACCGAACGACAAGATCGTGGTCGAGGCCTTCGATGACCCCAAGGTGGAGGGGGTGACCTGCTACCTGTCGCGAGCCAAGACTGGCGGCGTCAAGGGTGGGCTGGGGCTGGCGGAGGATCGCGCCGAGGCGTCCATCGCCTGCCGTCAGGTGGGGCAGATTCGCTTCAATGGTGAGCTCAAGGATGGCGAGGAGGTGTTCAAGGAGCGCACTTCGCTTGTGTTCAAGACCATGCAGGTGGTGCGCTTCTTCGATCGCAAGCGCAACACCTTGGTCTATCTGGTCTACAGCGATCGGATAATCGAGGGTAGTCCGCAGAATGCGGTGACCGCCATTCCGATTCTGCCTTGGCCGAATCGGCCTTGAGCTGACGAAAAAGCCCGGTGAGTCCGGGCTTTTTTGTGGAGTTGAAAAACTCCAGGCAATAAAAAACCGGCCCGAAGGCCGGTCTTCTACAAGAACTCAAGCTTAGGCAGCAGCCTGGCCGAGCGCCTTGATGTGGGCGTTCAGGCGGCTCTTGTGACGAGCAGCTTTGTTCTTGTGGATGATGCCTTTGTCGGCCATGCGGTCGATCACCGGTACAGCAACGGTGAAAGCGGCTTGGGCCTTGGTCAGGTCCTTGGCGTCGATCGCCTTCACTACATTCTTGATGTAGGTACGGACCATGGAGCGCAGGCTGGCGTTATGGCTACGACGCTTCTCAGCCTGTTTGGCGCGTTTTTTGGCAGAAGGTGTATTGGCCACCGTCAAGCTCCTCGAAACTGGGGAATTGAATCAATTTAAGGCCGCGAATCATGCCGACGCAGTTTGGCCTTGTCAAGGGTAATCAGGCAGGTCCGGCGACGAGCGTCAGCTTTCCACGCCAGATGATTTTATCCTGCCCGGACTCTACACTCGGCAGCCTTGACCGCCCGGCGCGCCAATTGCCGCCGGGGTGCGCGATTCCAGCCCGGACCCCTGAATGAACCTGCTCAAGTCGCTGGCGGCCGTCAGCTCCATCACCATGCTTTCCCGCGTCCTGGGCTTTGTCCGCGACACCATCGTCGCGCGCTACTTCGGCGCCGGCATGGCCACCGACGCCTTCTTCGTTGCCTTCAAGCTGCCCAACCTGCTGCGCCGCGTCTTTGCCGAGGGGGCTTTCTCCCAGGCCTTCGTGCCCATCCTGGCGGAGTACAAGACCCAGCAGGGCGAGGAAGCGACCCGGACCTTCATCGCCTATGTGTCCGGTTTGCTGACCCTGGTACTGGCGCTGGTGACGCTGTTGGGCATCCTGGCTGCGCCCTGGGTGATCTGGGTCACCGCACCGGGCTTTGCCGACACGCCCGAGAAATTCGCCCTGACCACCGACCTGCTGCGGGTGACGTTCCCCTACATCTTCCTGATCTCCCTTTCGTCCCTGGCTGGCGCGATCCTGAATACCTGGAACCGCTACTCGGTACCGGCGTTCGTCCCGACCTTGCTGAATGTCAGCATGATCATCTTCGCGCTGTTCCTGATTCCCTATTTCGACCCGCCGATTATGGCCCTTGGTTGGGCGGTGCTGGTCGGCGGCCTGGCCCAACTGCTCTACCAACTGCCGTCCCTGAAGCGCATCGGCATGCTCGTTCTGCCGCGCCTGAATCTGCGTGACACGGGCGTCTGGCGTGTACTCAAGCAGATGGGGCCGGCAATCTTCGGGGTATCCGTCGGACAGATCTCACTGATCATCAACACCATCTTCGCGTCCTTCCTGGCGGCGGGGTCGGTGTCCTGGATGTACTACGCCGACCGCCTGATGGAGCTGCCGTCCGGGGTCCTGGGTGTGGCGCTGGGCACCATCCTGTTGCCCTCACTGGCGAAAACCTACGCCAGCGACGACCGCCACGCTTACTCACAACTGATGGACTGGGGCCTGCGCCTCTGCTTCCTGCTGGTGCTGCCCTGCACCCTGGCGCTGGCGCTGTTGGCCGAGCCGCTGACGGTGGCATTGTTCCAGTACGGCAAGTTCACTGCCAACGATGCGCTGATGACGCAGCGCGCGCTGATCGCCTATGCCGTGGGCCTGCTCGGGATCATTCTGGTGAAGGTGCTGGCGCCCGGCTTCTACGCCCGGCAGAACATCCGCACGCCGGTGAAAATCGCTGTCTTCACCCTGGTGGCGACCCAGCTGATGAACCTCGCCTTCGTTTTCCCCCTGCGTCACGCCGGCCTGGCCCTGGCCATCAGCCTGGCAGCCTGCATGAATGCCGGCCTGCTCTATTGGCAGCTGCGCAAACAACGCCTGTTCCAGCCGCAGCCGGGATGGGGGCGGTTCCTCGCCAGGCTGGTGCTGGCTGTCCTGGTGATGTGCGCCGTGCTGCTGGGCGTGATGTACCTGCTGCCGGCCTGGGAGCTGGGCAACATGACAGCGCGCCTGCTGCGCCTCGGTCTCCTGGTGGGTTCCGGTGTGATTGCCTATTTCGGCATGCTGGCGTTGCTGGGCTTCCGGCTTCGCGACTTCGCCCGGCGCGCCGTCTGACCTGCATGCGACCGGTCGCCGCTTATCGTGCTGGCCGGTTTGCGGCGCCTGTTGTCCGGCGTCGGCTGTGCGTATAATCGACCACTTTGTGAACAAGACTTGTGCTATGCAGCTGGTTCGAGGCCTACACAACCTGCGGCCCCAACATCGGGGCTGTGTCGCCACCATCGGCAATTTCGACGGCGTGCACCGCGGCCACCAGGCCATTCTCAAGCGGTTGCGCGAGCGTGCGGCTGAGCTGGGATTGCCCACCTGCGTGGTGATCTTCGAGCCGCAGCCGCGGGAATACTTCGGCCCGGATACCGCTCCGGTACGCCTGACGCGCCTGCGTGACAAGCTCGAGCTGCTGGCCCGGGAGGGTGTCGACCAGGTGCTCTGCCTGGCGTTCAACCGCCGTCTGCGTGAGCTGAGCGCCACCGAGTTCGTGCATGCGGTCTTGGTGGAAGGGCTGGGCGCCAAGCATCTGGAAATCGGTGACGATTTTCGCTTCGGCTGCGACCGTGCCGGCGATTTCGAATTCCTCCAGCAGGCTGGTGACGCTGAGGGTTTCAGCGTCGAAGCCGCCGCTACTGTGGAACTGGATGGCCAGCGAGTCAGCAGCACGCGCGTGCGGCAGGCCCTGGCCGAGGGCGATTTCCCCCTCGCCGAACGGCTGCTGGGACGACCGTTCACCATCACTGGCCGAGTTCTGCACGGGCAGAAGCTTGGTCGGCAACTGGGCACGCCGACCGCCAACGTGCAGCTCAAGCGCCGCCGGGTACCGCTCAATGGCGTGTACCTGGTCAGCGTCGAGCTGAACGGCCAGCAACAGCCCGGAGTGGCCAATATCGGCGTGCGCCCCAGCGTCAAGGGCGACGGGCGCGCCCACCTGGAGGTCCACTTGCTGGACTTCGCCGGCGATCTCTATGACCGGCGAGTCAGTGTGACCTTCCATCACAAGCTGCGTGATGAGCAGCGTTTTGCCTCCCTGGAGGCGTTGAAGTCGGCGATCGATGCGGATGTCGCTGCCGCCCGTGCCTATTGGCAGGGTACTCAATCAAATTGAAGAGCCTGGACTGAAATGACCGATTACAAAGCGACGCTCAACCTGCCGGAGACGGCATTCCCGATGAAGGCCGGTCTGCCCCAGCGCGAACCGGAGCAGCTGCAGCGCTGGAACGGTATCGACCTGTACGGCAAGCTGCGGCAGATCGGCGAAGGGCGCCCGAAATTCGTTCTGCACGATGGCCCGCCTTATGCCAACGGCAGCATCCACATCGGTCACGCGGTCAACAAAATCCTCAAGGACATCATCATCCGTTCCAAGACCCTGGCGGGCTACGACGCCCCCTATGTGCCGGGCTGGGACTGCCATGGCCTGCCCATCGAGCACAAGGTCGAGACCACCCACGGCAAGAACCTCCCCGCCGACAAGACCCGCGAGCTGTGCCGCGCCTATGCCGCCGAGCAGATCGAGGGTCAGAAGGCCGACTTCATCCGCCTGGGCGTACTGGGCGACTGGGACAACCCCTACAAGACCATGGCCTTCGCCAACGAGGCCGGAGAAATCCGCGCCCTGGCCGAGATGGTCAAGCAGGGCTTCGTGTTCAAAGGCCTGAAGCCGGTGAACTGGTGCTTCGACTGCGGTTCGGCCCTGGCTGAAGCGGAAGTGGAGTACGCCGACAAGAAGTCCGACGCCATCGACGTCGCGTTCCCGGTGGAGGATGCCGACAAGTTGGCTGCCGCTTTCGGTCTTGCCAGCCTCGGCAAGCCGGCCGCCATCGTGATCTGGACCACCACCCCCTGGACCATCCCGGCCAACCAGGCGCTGAACGTCCACCCCGAATTCAACTACGCGCTGGTGGATACTGGTGCGCGCCTGCTGGTCCTCGCCGAGGAACTGGTGGAGTCCTGCCTGCAGCGCTACGGCCTGGACGGCCAAGTCATCGCCACTGCCAAGGGCGAGGCGCTGGACCTGGTTCGCTTCCGCCATCCGTTCTACGAACGCCTGTCCCCCGTCTACCTGGCCGAGTACGTCGAACTGGGCGCCGGCACCGGTATCGTTCACTCCGCGCCTGCCTACGGCGAAGACGACTTCCGTACCTGCAAGCAGTACGGCATGAGCAATGACGACATCCTCGGCCCGGTGCAGAGCAACGGCGTCTACGTCGAGGCGCTGCCCTTCTTCGGCGGCCAGTTCATCTGGAAGGCCAACCCAGTCATCGTCGCCAAGCTGGAAGAAGTCGGTGCGCTGCTCAAGCACGAGAGCATCAGCCACAGCTACATGCATTGCTGGCGCCACAAGACTCCGCTGATCTACCGCGCCACGGCCCAGTGGTTCGTCGGCATGGACAAGCAGCCGGAGCAGGGGGCCAATCTTCGTGAGCGTGCTCTGGCCGCCATCGATAAGACCGAGTTCGTGCCCGCCTGGGGCCAGGCGCGCCTGCATGGCATGATCGCCGGCCGTCCCGACTGGTGCATTTCCCGCCAGCGCAACTGGGGCGTGCCGATCCCGTTCTTCCTGCACAAGGCCACCGGCGAGCTGCATCCTCGCACCGTCGAGCTGATGGACGAGGTCGCCAAGCGCGTCGAGCAGGAAGGCATCGAGGCCTGGTTCAAGCTGGATGCCGCCGAACTGCTCGGTGACGAAGCGGCCCAGTACGACAAGATCAACGACACCCTGGACGTCTGGTTCGACTCCGGTACCACCCACTGGCACGTGCTGCGTGGGTCCCACGCCGAGCTGGGCCAGGCTAGTGGTCCGGCGGCCGACCTGTACCTGGAAGGCTCCGACCAGCACCGCGGCTGGTTCCACTCGTCCCTGCTGACGGGCTGCGCCATCGACGGCCACGCGCCGTACCGCCAACTGCTGACCCACGGTTTCACCGTGGACGAGAGCGGTCGCAAGATGTCCAAGTCCCTGGGCAATGTGATCGCGCCGCAGCAGGTCACCGACAGCCTGGGCGCCGACATCCTGCGCCTGTGGGTATCGGCCACCGACTATTCCGGCGAGATGGCCGTTTCCCAGCAGATCCTCCAGCGCAGCGCCGATGCCTACCGCCGCATCCGTAACACTGCTCGCTTCCTGCTGGCCAACCTGAACGGCTTCGATCCTGTGACGGACCTGCTGCCTGCCGAAGACATGCTGGCCCTGGACCGCTGGGCCGTTGACCGTGCCCTGCTGCTGCAGCGCGAGCTGGAAGAGGCCTACCGCGAGTACCGCTTCTGGAACGTCTACTCCAAGGTGCACAACTTCTGCGTGCAGGAGCTGGGCGGCTTCTACCTGGACATCATCAAGGACCGCCAGTACACCACCGCTGCCAACAGCGTGGCGCGTCGCTCCTGCCAGACCGCGCTGTTCCACATCGCCGAGGCGCTGGTGCGTTGGGTTGCACCGATCCTGGCCTTTACCGCCGACGAAATCTGGCAATACCTGCCGGGCGAGCGTAATGAGTCGGTGATGTTGAACACCTGGTACCAGGGCCTGAGCGAGCTGCCCGAAGGCATCGAGCTGGACCGCGACTTCTGGGAGCAGGTCATGGCCGCCAAGGCCTCGGTCAACAAGGAGCTGGAGAACCTGCGCAGCAACAAGGCCATCGGCGGCAACCTGCAGGCCGAAGTGACCCTGTTCGCCGAAGAGACCCTGGCTGCACGCCTGGCCAAGCTGGGCGACGAGCTGCGTTTCGTGCTGATCACCTCCGCTGCCGATGTGCAGCCGCTGGCCAGCGCCCCGGCTGATGCCGTGGAAACCGACGTCGCCGGTCTCAAGCTGAAGATCCACAAGTCTGCCCACACCAAGTGCGGCCGCTGCTGGCACCACCGCGCCGATGTCGGCCAGTTCGTGAAGCACCCGGACCTGTGCGGCCGCTGTGTGGAAAACATCGATGGCGCTGGCGAGGTTCGTCACTATGCCTAAGGCATACGGCCGCCTTGGGTGGCTCTGGCTGACCGCGCTGGTGTTCGTGCTGGACCAGGCGAGCAAGTGGTTCTTCGAAACCGAGCTCAATCTCTACCAGCAGATCGTGGTCATTCCCGATTACTTCAGCTGGACCCTGGCCTACAACACCGGCGCAGCCTTCAGTTTCCTTGCCGACAGCTCCGGCTGGCAGCGCTGGCTCTTCGCCGTGATCGCCCTGGTGGTCAGCGGTGTGTTGGTGGTCTGGCTGAAGCGCCTGAAGCCCGAAGAGACCTGGCTGGCCGTCGCGCTGGCCCTGGTCCTGGGCGGCGCCCTGGGCAATCTCTACGACCGCGTGGTACTCGGCCACGTGGTCGATTTCATCCTGGTGCATTGGCAGAACCGCTGGTACTTCCCGGCGTTCAACCTGGCCGATAGCGCCATCACCGTCGGCGCCGTGATGCTGGCGTTGGACATGTTCAAAGCGAAGAAGTCCGGAGAACCCGCCCATGACTGAACATCGCATAGGGCCGGACATGGAAGTCACCCTGCACTTCGCCATCAAGCTGGATAACGGCGACGTGGTGGACAGCACCTTCGAAAAGAAACCAGCCACCTTCAAGGTGGGCGACGGCAACCTGCTGCCGGGTTTCGAGAGCGTGCTTTATGGCCTCAAGAGCGGCGACAAGCGCGTCCTGGCCATCGAGCCCGAGCAGGGTTTCGGCCAGCACAATCCGCAGAACGTGCAAGTGATGCCCCGCGGCAATTTCCAGGACATGGAACTCTCCGAAGGCCTGCTGATCATCTTCAATGACGCGGCAAACGCCGAGCTTCCTGGGGTGGTCAAGTTCATCGATGACTCCCATGTGACCATCGACTTCAACCACCCGCTGGCCGGCAAGCCGCTTTCCTTCGAAGTGGAAATCCTGTCGGTCCAACCGGCCTGATTCATCCGCTTTGGGGCCGGCACGGCCGGACGAGGTAACCGCCATGCAAATCAAACTCGCCAATCCCCGCGGCTTCTGTGCCGGCGTCGATCGCGCCATCGAGATCGTCAACCGCGCCCTGGAAGTCTTCGGTCCGCCGATCTATGTGCGCCATGAAGTGGTCCACAACAAGTTCGTGGTCGAGGACCTGCGGGCCCGTGGCGCCGTGTTCGTCGAAGAGCTGGACCAGGTGCCGGATAACGTCATCGTCATCTTCAGCGCCCACGGCGTTTCCCAGGCCGTGCGCCAGGAAGCCGCCCGCCGCGGCCTCAAGGTGTTCGACGCCACCTGCCCGCTGGTGACCAAGGTGCATATGGAAGTCGCGCGCTACAGCCGCGATGGCCGCGAGTGCATCCTTATCGGCCACGCCGGTCATCCGGAGGTGGAAGGCACCATGGGCCAGTACGACGCCAGCAATGGCGGCGCCATCTATCTGGTGGAAGACGAGGGGGATGTCGCCAACCTGCAGGTGCGCAACCCGGAAGCCCTGTCCTTCGTCACGCAGACCACGCTGTCCATGGACGACACCAGCCGAGTGATCGATGCGCTGCGGGCGAAGTTCCCCAACATCGGCGGCCCGCGCAAGGACGACATCTGCTACGCCACCCAGAACCGCCAGGACGCGGTGAAGCAACTGGCCCACGAAAGCGATGTGGTCCTGGTGGTGGGTAGCCCCAACAGCTCCAACTCCAACCGCCTGCGGGAACTGGCCGAACGCCTGGACACCCCGGCCTACCTGATCGACGGCGCCGAGGATCTCAAGCGCGAGTGGTTCGACAAGGTGCAGCGTGTTGGTATCACCGCTGGCGCTTCCGCGCCTGAAGTTCTGGTGCAAGGCGTGATCGAGCAGCTCAGGGCGTGGGGCGCGGAAGTGGCCGTCGAGCTGGATGGCCGGCAGGAGAATGTGACGTTCTCCATGCCGAAAGAGCTGCGGGTGGTGGACGTCGGCTGACGGCCCCTCATTGATTCGGCAGCTCCAAAGCTCAGGGAAATGTGGTGGTTCGTAAGCAACGCTTTCTTGCCACGCCCATTTCCATGGCTGGAGCTCAACAGCGCCCTGGCTTTCCTTTGGCGCTGCGCACCCTGCCCACAGCGTTCAACACCAGTTTTCTCACTGGAAGCCGGCCGTCGACATGGCAAAGCGTTAGCGTGCCGGCCTGAAACGCACCGCCCGCAAGGGATGCCTGGCCCGTCGGCGTGTAGCGCACATAGCGTCGTACCGGCGAATTGCCTGTTATGACCAACCCCTCTGGCTGCGGGGCAACCAGCCTGAGCACGGGGTCGCCTTCATCCCAGAGGCCATTGCCGTTCTGATCGGCATAGACCAGCCAACCTGTTGACCAGTCGCCGTCCTGATTGTCCACCAGGACGGGAACCCTCTGTGTGATCGATGCCTGCCGCGCATAGGCAAGGCTTGAGATCAGCGTCTGGGTGGCGGCGTTCAGTTGTTGGGCCTGAATGAACTGGGTCAGTGCAGGTATGCCAAGGCCTATGCACAAAGCTACGAGTGTCAGCGTTATCAGCGCTTCGATGAGCGTGAATCCGCGTGAATTTCCAGTCATGGCTTCCTTGCCCTTCTTGAGAAAGTCTACGGTATTGGTGGCCTGTCATCCCCGGTCTTTGCCCGCCCGTCGCCGACGAAAGGACCAGATTCAAACCAGACCTGTAAGCTTCTGGAATTGAAGGGATTTCTCAAGGTCATCAGGTTGATGCTGAGGCAGGGAAAACTCCTGAAATTGGCGGCAGATCACTCTGCGTCCTAGAGGAATGACGCATGCTGTATGTACGAATGTGCTAGGGATACATGTGTAACGCCCGTATTACAGCGCTGGTAGCTGGCTGCCAGACTTATGCTGTGAATCTGAGGCAGAATCGGGTGACGTTGCGACAGGAGTCGGAGGAAGCAAAATGGCAGTAACTGAAGGGATTCCAACCGGCGTTGGGATCAAGAAGTCAAATCAGACATTCCTCCGGTCGTCAAACCAAGTAGGTGACTCAGTGGGCGGAAAGAAACAGCGTGGGTTTACCCTCATAGAAGTCTTGATTGCGGTCGCCATCGTTGGCGTCCTGGCCGCTATTGCCTATCCGAGTTACCAGAAACATGTGATTCGTGGCAATCGTACGGCTGCACAGGCGCAGATGATGGATATCGCAAATCGCCAGCAACAATACCTTCTGGCCAACCGCACCTATGCAACCAAGGCTCAACTGGGTTACAGCCTGCAGAGAGAACTGGTCGGCAGGTACACCGATAGCATCACTCTTGGCACTGGTGCCGTTCCCAGCTTCACCATCACCTTCACCGCCACCGGCCAACAGTTGAGCGACGGTGACCTGACGCTCGACAGCTCGGGGGCCAAGACTCCCCCAGGGAAATGGTAGGTGCCATGAACGTTCGATCTCAATTGCGCCTTCAGCGCGGCATGACTTTGATCGAGGTGCTGGTGACCATCCTCATCCTTTCGGTTGGGTTGCTCGGTATGGCGGCATTGCAGTCACGTCTGCAGCAGTCTGAAATGGAGGCGTACCAACGTTCTCAGGCCCTGCTGCTTCTGAATGACATGGCCAATCGTCTTGCCATCAATCGCAATAATGTCGCCGCGCTGGTAACCGGCACTACGAGTGTCGGGGCCAATACCGCTTCATGCGCCAGCCTCGGGAATGCCAACAAGGTGCAATGGTGCTCTGCTTTGCAAGGAGCGGGCGAAACCCAGGGTAACAGCAAGCTTGGCGCCATGGTTGGTGGGAGGGGGTGTGTCGAGTCCCTGGGAGGCGGTGAATACCTGGTCACCGTTGCCTGGCAAGGATTGGCGCCGCTGTCTGCGCCACCTGCAAGTATTGCTTGTGGGAAGAATCAGTATGACGGCGATTCAGGTTGCGCCAACGACATGTGTCGCCGAGTTGTGACCACCATCGTGCGAATTGCGAACCTATGAATATGAATGGAGTTGTGCCGGGTGTCCTGAGTGGCCATGGTAGAAAGCCGAGCAGCCAATCAGGGTTCAGCCTGATCGAGTTGATGGTGGCGGTGACCGTTAGTTTGCTGATGATGGCGGCCATTCTCAAACTCTTCGTCGATGTTGCGCGTACCAATACGGAAATGGAGAAGACTAACGCCCAGATCGAGAATGGGCGTTTCGCCATCCAACTGATTGCCGACGACCTGTACCATGGCGGGTTCTGGAATGGTTATATCCCGCAGTTCGATGATCTGACCGCGACGGCAGTACCCGCCGACCTGCCAGACGCGGTCCCCGAGCCTTGCCTCGCCTATTCATCCTGGGATGCCACTTACAAGACCAGGATCATGGGCATTTCGCTACAGACATATGATGCGGTTCCACCTGGTTGTTCTACCGTGGTGCAGAACAAGAAAGACGGTACTGATGTCGTGGTCGTTCGCCATGCGGAAAATTGCATTCCTGGTGTCGCAAACTGTGAAGCTGACGATGCTGCCAAAGTTTATTTTCAGTTTTCCAGGTGTTCCAGTGTGTCTCCTTATGCCTATGTGTTGAGCAAGTCTGGCTTCACCCTGCAGAGAAGAAGTTGCCTTGCTACTGAGTTGGCGGAGAAGCGTAAGTTCGTCTCGAATATATATTTTGTTCGGGATGACAATACGCTGATGCGGGCGGAGTTTACTGGTGGTGGTGGCAGTGGTTGGAATGTACAGCCAATTGTCGACGGGGTTGAGGGTTTAATTGTTGAGTTGGGTGTGGATAGCGTTAGCGACAGTGGCGCCGCCGTCAATTATACGCAGGCAGTTACCTGGGCCAACCCCCTGAACAAGGTGTCTCCTACCAATAGGGGAGATGGCGTTCCAGATGGGGATTTCATCCGTTGCACGACAGCCTCAGCCTGCAATGTAAGTCAACTGGTCAATGTGGTAGCGGCCCGCATCTACTTGCTGGTTCGGAGTACCGAGACTTCGTCCGGTCACTCTGACAGCAAGACCTACAACCTGGGGGCGACTAGTGCTGGGCCATTCAATGACGGTTTCAAACGTCATGTCTACACCACTACGGTTCGCTTGAACAATGTTGCGGGACGGAGGGAGACTCCGTGAGTAAGGTTCAATTCAAGAATAGGGAACAGGGCGCCGCACTTGTAGTTGGGTTGATCATGCTGCTGTTGCTGACCATGTTGGTCTCGAGTGCATTTACCATGAGTTCGGTAAACCTCAAGTCCGTTGGCAATATGCAGACCCGTGACGAGGCCCTCGCGGCTGCCAATACGGCAATTGAGCTGGTTGTGAGTACCGACTTTACTGCGGCTCCCAAGGAAACACGTTCCAACGTTGACATTGATAACGATGGGAACGTGGACTATGTGGTCGACATTGCCACGCCCGTATGTATCCAGGAGTCGCTGGCACAAGTGGTTGCGCCAAGTAGTGAAAACCTATCCATGTCGAGTAATACCTGGAATACCGTGTGGAGCGTCAACGCTACGGTTTCGGACTCGAAAACCGGCGGGTCCGTGCAGGTTCGTTCCGGCGTTCGAGTGCTGCTGACCGATGCGAAGAAGAATGCAGTTTGTCCGTGAGATTTGCACTGATTGGAGTCAGTCATGAATGCTCAATTGTTGAGTAGGGTAATGGCAGCATTGCTGGTGCTGCCAATGGCCGTTGCGGCTGAGGACATCGACCTGTTCGTGGGGTCGACTCCCACCCAATCTGCGGACAATCCCAATGTCATTATATTGATAGACAACACCACTAACTGGTCAGCGCAAAATCAGGGGTGGCCCAGTGGGGCGACTCAGGGGCGCTACGAACTCGATGCGATCAAGACGGTTATCAATTCGTTGGCACCTGCTAACGAGGATGCGAAGGTCAATCTGGGGCTGATGTTCCTGACGCAGGGAAAAGCGAACAAGAGCAATTCAGGAGGATATGTACGCACGGCAGTGAAGCCAATGACCGTCGCTAATCGGGCTGCGCTGTCAACGATCCTTGATGGAATAAATGTCAACGATAATAGTGAGACGGTTCCCGCATCGGTTGGCTATGACCAGGCGATGTTTGAGGTTTTCAAGTATTTCGGTGGCTATACGAGCGTTGCCAAGTCCTCGCTGAACCAAGCGGGAGGGACTACAGATGCAACCCATTTTGGTGCGATAAGGTATTCGGGGGAGCCCGACGCTAAAACGGATACGGATGCTTTTAGCGATCCGACGACAAAGAATAACTATATTCCGGTTATTTCGGGGAGTTCGACTGCCTGCTCGGGAAAGAATTATCTGATTGTCATCGGAAACGGTTGGCCGACACCGGCCGAGAAGAGTGGAAATACCTTTATCGGTGAGACGCTGTTGGGCAATGTGGGTGGAAGTACCAGTCAGATATACGCGACTTCAACTGCGGATGTGCGCTACGCGGATGAGATGGCTCGTTTCCTGTATCAGACTGACGTAAGTTCTGCGCTGGGCAAGCAGAATGTCATTACGTATGCGATCGATGTTTTCAAGAATCAACCAAGTTCAGAGTTGACGGCCCTGCTGAAAAGCATGTCCGAAGGCGTTGGTGGCGGCAAATATTTCGAGGCTAACAGTGCCGTGGAGATTGTCGACAGCCTGGCAACGATCATGGCGGAGATTCAGTCTGTCAACAGCGTATTCGCCTCGGTAAGTCTGCCGGTCAGCGTGAATACTCAAGGTACTTACCTGAATCAGGTGTTCATTGGGATGTTTCGCCCTGATAAGGACGCGCTGCCCAGATGGCACGGTAACCTGAAGCAATACAAGTTGGCGTTTCTGAACGGGGTGCTGAGACTGGCCGATGCTGATGATTCATCAGCTATTTCCTCGAGTGGTTCAGGCTTCATCTCCGAGTGTGCGCGTAGTTATTGGACGCCGGCTAAGACGGCGACAGATAGCTATTGGACAAGTATCGATGTACAGAACTGTTCTGAACCCGCTAGTTCCAATACCCGCGATGGTAACGTGGTAGAAAAAGGTGGGCAGGGCTACAAACTCAGGGCCATTACGCCCGCCAGTCGAAATGTCAAGACATGTGGCACCACATGCGAGGCAACTCTTGAACCATTCGACACCGGCAATAGCGCGATTACAAAAGATGCGTTGGGCAACGCCAGTATGACTGACGCCGATCGACTCGACTTGATCAATTGGGCTCGTGGTTTGAATACCAAGGGAGAAACCTTTGCTGGCAAGAGCGCCACTGATTTAGCGGTGTCGATGAGGCGGACGTCCCATGGTGACGTCGTTCATTCGCGTCCTGTTGCGATCAACTATGCCGCTTCGGACACTGATTCTCCTCAAGTTGTGGTTTTCTACGGCGGCAACGACGGCATGCTCCGGGCCGTGAATGGCAATCGCGACGGTGGGTCGAATATTGCCGATAGAGCGCCGGGTGAGGAGATCTGGTCGTTTGTAGCGCCGGAGAGCTACGGGATGTTCCTGCGCAACAGGGAAAATCAACCCAAGATAAGCTTTCCGAACAGCCCGACTGGTTTGCCTAAGGCCTATGGATTTGACGGACCGGTCGTCGCTTACAAGGACGGTAGCAAGGCGTGGATTTATGCAACCATGCGCCGTGGTGGTCGTGCGGTGTACGCATTCGATGTGTCCACCGCTGGCACGCCGAAGCTCCTTTGGAAACTGGGCTGCACGTCAGCGGATGACACCACCTGCACATCGAACTCATCTGATATCGGACAGACGTGGGCGAGCCCGGTGGTGCTCAAGTCATCCGGATATCAAAGTAGCGGTATCGCCAAGCCGATGCTGATCATGGGGGGCGGATATGACGCCTGCGAAGACAGCGACCCCGCGACCAGCAGTTGCAAGTCTTCTGGTAAAGGGCATGTGATCTATCTGGTCGATGCTGAAACGGGGGTGATCAAGCAATCCTTCCAGACCGCTGGCGGTGTGGTGGGTGATATCACCGTTGCCAAGGATGCCAATGGCATGGCCAAGTTCGCCTATGCGGCCGACTTGAGCGGAAACGTCTATCGCATTTCGGGAAGTACAGCCAACTCACCGATCGGCACGACGTCCCCGGGTGGCTGGACCATTACGAAAATCGCGGCTCTGGGCGGTACCGGCGTTGATGCGCGCAAGTTCATATATGGCCCTGATGTAGTCAACGACAATGGGACCTATGTCCTTCTGCTAGGGTCTGGCGATAGGGAGAAGCCTGTCGGCTTCTATGATGATGCTGCGGCAGTGCAAAACTATTTCTTCATGCTCAAGGACCGCCCTACTGACTCCGAATGGCTTGCTTCGGAGGGGACTAACTGCGCAGGTGCTTCAATCCTGTGTAAAGCGTCTTTGTTTGCCATTACTGACAGATCTACCCCAGCCCAGGACGCGCTCGACCTGAAGAAAGGCTGGTACCTCGCATTGGATCCAACTGAGCAGGTTGTGACTTCCGCGTTGACCATTTTCGGTAACGTGACGTTCAGCACCCACAGGCCGAGAATTGCGAACGCAGCAGCCTGTACTCCAGACCTGGGGGATGCGAGGGTGTACAACGTCAACTTCAAGAATGCCGAGGGCAAGAACGGAGAGCGTTATGCTGAATTGGCGGGCGATGGCTTGCCTCCGTCACCCGTAGCGGGTTTGGTCAAGCTCGATAACGGACCCACGGTGCCCTTCTGTATCGGCTGTGGCAGTACGTCCTCGCTCGAGGGTGGCGAGCCGCCGAAGCCGCCCATTGCTGTACAACCCAAGGCGCGCGTGTTCTGGAACATTGAGAAGTGACTCCTGATATGAGCCGTGAAGTCAGCGATCGAGTGTCCAGCCCCACGTTTTCCGGTTTGTCCAGGCAATCCGGTTTCACGGTGATCGAGTTGATGATCACACTGGTGGTCGTGGCGATCCTTCTCGGGATCGCCGTTCCAAGCTTCACCAATGCGACCTTGGGCAGCAAACTGCGATCCCAGGCCAGCGACCTGGTAGGGGGCGTCGCGCTGGCTCGGAGCGAAGCAATCAAGCGTAATCAGGCGGTCACACTCTGTGCCTCTTCGAATGGCACGACCTGTGCGACATCGGGGGGCTGGCAGCAGGGCTGGATCGTCCGAAGTTCAACCGGCACCGTGCTCCAGTCCCATCCGGCGGCACCAAGCGGATTCCTGATCACAGCCTCTGCTCACAGCATTGCATTTCAGCCCTCGGGCGCAGCGTCCGTAAGCACGGTATTGAAAGTCTGCCGTGCGTCTCCAACTGTCGGGGCCGAGGAACGGTCGGTCTCGATCAGCCTCACGGGACGGACCTCTGTGTCAAAGACCACCGAGGGTACCTGCTCCTGACAGGTGCTTGAATAGTCGTTCTTGGGCAACAGGCGCGCATTACCTTTTCCCTCTGACTTAGAATCTCCAACCCGGTGCGGGGCCTTTCCCGCACCTTGGTGTTGAGATCGTATTATCCATGCGCCGTTTGTGTGAGGCGGGCTATGCAGGCTTCTGGCTCAGGCGACGCTCCGGATGTTTCTGTTGTTCTGGAGGTTCCATGCGCGTGTTGTTGGTCGGAGGGGGGGCTATCGGGTTGCTGTCTGCATACTCGCTGGCGCAGGCAGGGCTCGAAGTCTGCCTGCTGGACAAGGGCGAATGTGGACGCGAGTCCTCCTGGGCAGGCGGCGGCATCGTTTCCCCTCTCTATCCCTGGCGTTATTCCTCAGCTGTAACGGCCCTGGCTCATTGGTCTCAGGACTACTACCCCGGCCTGGGACAGCGTCTGTTCGCTGAAACCGGGATTGATCCCGAAGTCCATGAAACTGGCCTGTACTGGCTGGACCTTGAGGACGAATCCGAGGCCCTGGCCTGGGCTGCGCGGGAAGGCCGGCCTCTGGCGCCAGTGACAATGGACCAAGTCCACACCGCCGTGCCTCCGCTGGGGCCGGGGTATGCCCGGGCTATCTTCATGGCTGGCGTGGCCAACGTGCGAAATCCGCGTTTGACCCGGGCACTGCGCGCAGCCTTGCTGCAGATGCCCAACGTGTCGCTGCGCGAGAACAGCGAAGTGCACGGTTTTATCCGGCAGGGCGAGCGTGTGGTGGGTGTGAGCACTGCCGACGGCGATGTCCTGGCCGATCGCGTGGTGCTGGCCGCCGGTGCCTGGAGCGGCGAACTGTTGGCCAGCCTCGGGCTGAAGCTGCCTGTGGAGCCGGTCAAGGGGCAGATGATTCTGTTCAAATGTGCGCCAGACTTCCTCCCGGCCATCGTGCTGGCCAAGGGGCGTTACGCGATTCCACGGCGGGATGGCCACATCCTGGTGGGCAGCACCCTGGAGCACGCCGGCTTCGACAAGACGCCCACGGAGGAAGCCCTGGAAAGCCTCAAGGCGTCTGCCTTCGAGTTACTGCCGCAACTGGCGGACGCCGAGCTCGTGGGGCACTGGGCGGGATTGCGCCCAGGTTCGCCGGAAGGGATTCCCTTCATCGGGCCGGTGCCCGAAGCGGACGGCCTCTGGCTGAACTGTGGCCACTACCGCAATGGGTTGGTCTTGGCGCCAGCCTCCTGCCAATTGCTGACGGACCTTATTCTCGGCAGTGATCCCGTCATCAACCCGCAGCCCTACGCTCCCGAGGGCCGCTTGGGCTGACCTCAGCCTTTGCCCGCACGGGCGTCGCAAGCCCTTCTCCCATGCGAGCTTGCCCATTCTTGTGGGCAAGCTCGCAGTTCGCGAAATCCAATTTAAAACGAACGTCCCACTCAGCTACTATTCGCGCGAAATTTGCCGCTGGTCGTTAAATCTGACCGCTCGTCATGGAAGGCTGGCAAAGCAGGAGCAGGAAGCTTCGTTGCGCGGGCGCTCGCCCGCTCGAGTTCGCACCGTTTAGCTGGAGAGGGGCAGGGAATGTCGCAGCGAGGTTTTACGTTGATCGAACTGCTGGTCACGCTTGTCGTGCTCGCGGTTCTGATTGGCCTGGCAGCACCGAATCTCTCCAAATTGCTTCGCGATAGTCAGGCGTCGGCTGAATTGAGCGCGTTTTCCGACATGCTCAATTATGCGCGGCGTGAAGCTGTGCAGGGATCGCAAACGATCCGGTTGCGTGGTCCGCTGGCCGCCGACGGTGCATGGCAGGTGCTACGCGATCGTGATGGCCAGGAGATACGCCGGTTCGCGCCGCTGACTTTGTTCTCGGTCGAGCCCGATGGGTTGCAAAGTGTCCTCTTCGATGCACAGGGGCGCCTGTTGAGTGCGGCCAGGGTGAGTCTCGATCTGGTGGTGAAGGACTCCAGACTCGATTGCGCCACCTTCAATCGCATTGTCTCTGTCGAGCTGTCCGGTTCGATTTCCCTGGAGAAGGGGAGTTGCCAATGACTGCCGGATTTCAGCGGGGGTCCTCCTTGATCGAGGTCTTGGTCGCGGTGCTGCTTTTCTCTGTCGGTGTCCTTGGGCTGGCGGCCATGCAGCTCACGGCGCTGAAGGCCAATCAGACGGCATCCGTGCGCTCTCACGCAATCTTCCTCGCCTATGAGATGGCGGACCGGATGCGGGCGGGGCGGGGTGACGCGCAAGCCGGCTTTTACAGTTTGGCGGTCGGTGCCGAGTTGCCTTGTGACCCGGCGAAAGAGACCTGTCTGCCGTTCCAGCGTGACCTGGCGGAGTGGCGGGCCAACCTGGCGCAGCAACTGCCTGACGGGAATGGCGGAGTGGTGCAGAACGGAGACCGTTTCACGGTCGTCGTGCAATGGAACGAGGAGCGGGTGGGTGGAAGCCGCGCCCAGCAGTTCTCCTTCGTCACGCAGATTTGACGGGGTGCGCATGCACAAGCAACACGGCTTGAGCCTGGTGGAGCTGATGGTAGCCATGGCGCTTGGCCTGGTTATCAGCCTGGCGGTGCTGCAAGTATTCATCAGCAACAAGAATACTTTTCTGCTTCAGGGGGCCGCCGGCCACTTGCAGGAAAACGGTCGCTTCGCTCTTCAATACCTGGCCGCCGAGTTGCGTCCGGCAGGCGTTGGGGTGGGAACCCGGCTGGATGAGGAGGATATCTGCGTAGTGGCCAGCAACGGCACCGCAGCGGAATGGAGTGCGATGAATCGCCCGATCTGGGGCAAGCGTAACGCCGCAGCTGGCGGACTGGGCGCGGTGGGCACCGATGAGCTGTCAATCTTCGCCAATGACGGTTGCGAGTCCTTCCTCACCGTTGGCGAACTGCTCAAGCCTGCGCAGAACGCGAATCTCAAGGTCACGGCCTATTGCCCGAGCATGCAGAAGGATCATGCGGTGATGGTGCTGGACATGGAAAAGGCGGTGGTCGTCCGCATAACCAACAAGCCGAATTCATCTGGGGCCGGTCAAGTGACCCTTACCCATGCCGCTGGCACCAATGCCAAGGACGCCAAGTGCGGTGGCTTCAAGTTTTCCGATATCCAGTTCACCAGCCCGGCGCGGGTGGTGGGGTTCGCTCACAGGACGTTCTACGTTGCCGATACCGGACGCACCTCGGTGACGGGGCAGCCAGTCCGTGCCTTGTTCGTCCGCGACCTGGCGCAGGTGCCGGTGCAGACCAACGAGATCATCGAGGGGGTGGAATCCCTGCGCACCAGCTACGGCGTCGCAGCGGGCAACAACGTCGGTGTGCAGACCTACCTTAGCCCGGCCGAAGTCGAGGCGGCCAACCGCTGGCGCGATGTACGGACGGTGAAGATCGATCTGCTGCTGGTCAGCGAGGAACGGGTGGCGGGGGCGCGGGACCAGGCCATCCAGTTCGGTGGCGCGACCGTGGCGGCGGATGGGCGCCTGCGCCAGGTATTCAGCACGGTCGTCGCCCTGCGCAATCGCATTGACTGACAAGACAAGGATGAACATGCAAGAGCAAAAAGGGGCGGTGTTGCTGGTCTGCCTGATCGCAATCCTGGCCTTGACCGTGCTTGGGGTGACTGCAATGTCCAGTAGCACCCTGCAAGAACGCATGGCCGGTGGCGCCCGGGATTACAACGTGGCGTTCCAGGCGGCAGAAAGCGCATTGCGGGTCGGCGAGGCCCACGTACGCGAGCAGGTGGAGGCCAGCGTCGACCCGGCGCAGTTGTTCCTGGCGAGCACGGATTGTCCGGCCGTCACAGAGGCACAGTGGTCGCCTCCCGTTGAACTTAATGCCAAACCCCGGCAACCGGACTGCCGGGTACGCAGTTTCTACGGCGCCTCGGGTGGGGCGAACGCTTTCGTTTGCGAAACCGATGGTTCGATCGCCGAGAACCGTGCCTTTGACTGCCTGAGCCGCACCTATCTGTTCAACGTCGAAGCCACCGGATACGGCACCGGGGATGCGGAGGTACACCTGCGCTCCACCGTGGCCATTGCCGTGCGCAGCCAGAACTGACCGAAGGGAGATGCAGATGATCGGGTCGAAGTTCCTGTTCGTGGCACGGACAATCACAGCCAGCCTGTTGACCGCCGCCATCAGCCACAGCGCTCAGGCGGCCTTCGTGCCGTCGCAGATTCCGCTGAACCTGGGCGGCCAGGTCGAGCCCAACCTCACGTTCATCCTGGATGATTCGGGCTCCATGCGCTGGGGCTTTCTGCCGGACGATCTGAAACCCTCCTACCTGGAGCGCTCGGACGACTGGTACGAGCGCAAGGAATGCGCGGGGCGAGGCACGTACGCTGGCAAGAATCTGCATTTCTGCCCGAAAACCGGCCTTCGTTACCTGGCCTCAAGCCACTTGAACAAGTCTTACTACAACCCGGCCGTGCAGTACCTGCCACCCATCAAGAGCGACGGGCAGCGCTATGCCAATGCGAGCTTCGCGGCCGCATACGTGGACGGTTATGCGGGAGGGACGACGGTCAATCTGGGCAATGACTACCTGGCGATCATGGACGACTATTTTTCGCCCAACAGCTACGAGTGCTTGAACAAGCGCTGCAGCAAAGTCGAGTACTACAACGGGTTTGCCGTGGGGGCGGAGAGCGGGGGCGTTGCCGCCTTCTATTACGAATACGTTGGCGGTGGCTCCTGCGCCAGCAATCCCCGCCAGGATGCCTGCTATGCCGAACGTAGCGTAGGGACTGCCGAGCGGCAGAATTTCGCCAACTGGTTCTCCTACTACCGTAACCGCATGATGTCGGCCAAGGCCGGGGTGAGCCAGGCATTCTCTGGATTACCGGGGGACATCCGGGTCGGCTACGGCGCGATCAACGTGACGGGGCAGACCGTCGATTCGAGCAGCACCGATACGCTGGTTCGCGGCGTGCGCCGTTTCGAGGGTAGCGGCCGTTCCGAATTCTACGATTGGTTGTTTTCCGCGTCGGCCTCCGGAGGAACACCATTGCGCCGGGCATTGGGAGACGCTGGCGAGTATTACTCCCGCACGGGCAGCGGCGGGCCCTGGAGTTCGACTCCGGGTCAGTCGGGAGGCAAGGAGTATTCCTGCCGGCAGAGCTACACGATCCTGACCACGGATGGCTACTGGAATAACGATGCCGCCTCCAAGCCCGCAGCGCGGGCTAACGTGGACAATACCAACGGCCCGGCCATCAGTGGGCCAGACGGTCAGAGCTATCGCTATGTGCCAAAGGCGCCGTTCAATGACAGTCAGGCCAATACCCTGGCCGACGTAGCCATGTACTACTGGAGCCGTGACCTGCACCCCGACCTGGCAAACCGGGTACCGACCGACCCGGCTGATCCTGCGCTCTGGCAGCACATGGTGACGTTCGGCGTCGGGTTGGGGGTCAGCGGAACCATCGATCCACAAGCAGCCTTTACTGCTGCCCGGAATGGGGGGGCCATCTCCTGGCCAGACCCGGCAGACAGCGACCCTGCAAAGCTGGATGACCTGCTGCACGCTGCGGTGAACGGTCGAGGTGGCTTCTACAGCGCTCAGGATCCCCAGCAGTTCGCCAGCGCGCTGGGCGATACCCTCGCGTCGATCGCCGACCGTACCGGATCGAACACCGCCGCAGTGCCCAATGCGCGGCGCCTGGACGGCAACACCCTGGTTTACGAGGCGTATTACAGCAGTGCGGATTGGTCCGGCAAATTGCTGGCGAAACGACCGAAGCGAACCAGCGCGGGGGTGGTCTTCGAAGAGATGTGGGAGGCCGGACGCACGTTGGGTACGGGCAGCCGCAACCTGTTCACCCATGATGGCAGTGCAGGGCGGAACCACGGCCTGGCCCTGAATTGGGGCGCGCTTCCGACTGGCCTCAAGACTCACTTCAATGACAGCGAGGCACTGTTCACGTACCTGATGGGCAGTCGTGAAAACGAGGCGCCGGCAGGTTTGAAGTTCCGCAAGCGTTCCACCCTGCTAGGCGATATCGTCAACTCCACCCTGGTGCTCGCCAACCGGCAGGACTGGGGGTTTCACGGACGCGTGCCGGTGCCGGCCAACGAGCAGACGTATGCGCAGTTCGTTGCCGCCAAATCGAGCCGAGCACCGGTGCTGTTCGTCGGAGCCAACGATGGCTTCCTGCATGCCCTCAATGCCAACACCGGCAACGAACTCTTCGCCTACATGCCCAACGGTGTGCTGGGCAACGTCAAGACCCTGGCCAATAGCGATTACAAGCACCGCTACTTCGTGGACGGCAAGCTGCACATCCGTGATGCCCGCCTCAACGATCAGTGGCGAACCGTGCTGCTGGGCAGCCTGGGCGCGGGTGGCAAAAGCGTCTTCGCCCTCGATGTCACCGATGCATCCCAAAGCGGCTTCAGCGCCACCAACGTACTTTGGGAAATCAGCAACGACGCGGACCTCGGGTACAACTTTGGCGAGCCGTTGATTGGACGCATGAAGGATGGCAGCTGGGCAGCCATCTTCGGCAACGGCCACGGGAGTACCAGTGACGACGCAGTGCTGTTTATCGTTGATCTGGCGACGGGCGCGGTTAACAAGGTCCGGGCGGGCTCCGCCACTGGCGGGCTCTCGAGCCCGTCCTTCGTCTACGCCGTGGACGGGTCCGGCAACATCTATGTCAAGGACGTGTATGCCGGGGACCTCAGTGGCAACCTGTGGAAATTCAACCTGAAGGACAATGGTGACGGCTCGGATGATTTCGAGGTCAGCCTGAAGTCCGGAAATACACCGCAGCCGCTCTATGTCGCTACTGATGCCCAAGGCAATCGCCAACCCATCAGCGTCAAGCCGGAGATCGCCTACCACCCCGATGGCGTGTCCCAAGGTGTGATCGTCTATTTTGGGACGGGGCGCCTGTATACCGCAGGCGATGTCGCCGAACAGGGCACCCAGACCGTTTATGGCATTTGGGACAAGAAGGCGAGCAGCGGTTCGTCCATCGCTTTCAGCGGCAGAACCGCGCTTGAAGGGCGTTCCATCCTGTTCGAGGGCGAGGCTTTTTCCCGCAATGTGCGGGTGCTCGACGCGCCGACCAGCGCCATCGACTGGAGCAGGAAGCGCGGCTGGTACCTTGACCTGACGTCACCCGTCCACGGGGCGCAGGGCGAACGCATGATCTTCGCCCCCCGCATCCTGCTCAATCGCCTCGTTGTCGAAACCGCTATCCCCTCCGCAGATCCCTGCCTGGCGGGTGGTTCCGGCTGGACCATGGTGCTGGACATGGCCACCGGCGGGCGGCTCAACTACGTCCTGCTGGATCTGAACAAGGACGGCAAGTTTACCGAGGCCGACATGGTCTCGAACGATGGGACGAAGTTGCCACCGTCCGGTATCGGCTCCTCCGGCAGCATACCCACAGGCTCGTACGACCTGATCGACCCACAAAAATACTGGCTCTGCCGGGGTACCGGCGTGGATGACTGCATCCCCGCTGCCAATACCCTGGACATTCTCGAAGGGCGCCAATCCTGGAACCAGATCCGATGAAACACAGTAAGGCGTTCACCCTGATCGAACTGATGATCGTGCTGGTGGTGATCGGCATCCTCGCCGCGATCGCCTACCCCAGCTACACGGAGCACGTGCGCAAGGGCAAGCGCGCCGAGGTGAAGGCCGCCTTGATGGAAGGCGCGCAGGCGCTGGAGCGCTATTATTCCGCCCACGGCTCGTACCTGGATGCCGAAGGCCACTTTGCGGATGCCGTTGCCACCCAGGCGCCGGCTTCGGGGGCGGCCAACTACACCATCGCCGCCCAAGGCGCGGCGACCGCAACCGCCTACCTGCTGCGTGCCACCCGTGCCGGCAGCATGGCCGGCGACCCGTGCGGCGACTTCCAGATCAGCCACACCGGCGAGCGCACGCTGGCCAATGCCACGCGTACCGTGGCCCAGTGCTGGTAGATGGCAGGGGGCGTGCATTTCCAGACCGGGGGTTCAGCGCTGTTTGATGGCTATCCACCCCACGGGCCCTCCGGGCATCAATCGATGCCCAGCTTCTTCAGGCGATAGCGCATCGAGCGGAAGGTCAGGCCCAGGCGCTGGGCTGCGGCGGTACGGTTCCAGCGGGTTTCTTCGAGCGCCTGCATGATCAGCTTGCGCTCGATGTCTTCCAGGTAGTCTTCCAGGTTGTCGATCTGCGCCAGGCTGGCCTCGCCGCCTTCGGTGGTGCCGGCGGCTTCTGCCAGGCGCAGGTCACGGGCCTGGATCTGGTCGTCCTCGCAGAGCGTGTAGGCGCGTTCGAGCATGTTCTCCAGTTCGCGCACGTTGCCCGGGAAGCGGTAGCACTTGAGCTTGTCCAGGGCTTCCGGGGCGAGGCGCGCTGCCGGCAGACCGCTCTGCTGGGCCAGGCGCTTGAGCATGGACTCCGCCAGCAGCGGGATGTCTTCGCGGCGCTCCCGCAGGGGCGGCACGCTGAGTTCAATGACGTTGAGACGGTAGTAGAGGTCCTGGCGGAAGCGGCCGGCGGCCACCTCGGCGGCCAGGTCTTTATGGGTGGCGCTGAGGATGCGCACGTCCACCACCACTTCCTGCTGGCCGCCCACGGCGCGCACGGCCTTTTCCTGGATGGCGCGCAGCAGTTTCACCTGCATGGGTAGCGGCAGGTCCGCCACCTCGTCGAGGAACAGCGTGCCGCCGTTGGCGGCCTGGAACAGGCCCTGCTTGTCTTCCACCGCGCCGGTGAAGCTGCCCTTCTTGTGGCCGAAGAACTCGCTTTCCATCAGCTCGGAAGGAATGGCCCCGCAGTTGACCGGCACAAAGGGCCGGTCGGCGCGCGGGCCCTGTTCGTGGATCAGCCGCGCCACCAGTTCCTTGCCGCTGCCGGATTCGCCGCTGATATAGACCGGCGCCTGGCTGCGGGCGAGTTTCTGGATCTGCTTGCGCAGGGCGCTCATGGGCGGTGAGGTGCCCAGGAGACGGCCATCTACCGGCGCTTCGTCCTCTTCGGGAGCGCTCAGGCGCAGGGCGGTGCTGACCAGCTCCCGCAGGCGGCCGAGGTCCACCGGCTTGGTGACGAAATCGAAGGCGCCGGCCTTGAGCGCGTTCACTGCGGTGTCGAGGCTACCGTAGGCGGTGATCATGGCCACCGGGACCATGGGATGGCGCTGCTGGATGTGCTGCACCAGTTCCAGGCCGGTTCCGTCGGGCAGGCGCATGTCGGTCAGGCACAGGTCGAAGGGCTCGCGGGCGAGCCACTCGCGGGCTTCCTTGAGATTGCGGGCGCTGCGGGTGTCGAGCTTCATGCGCCCGAGGGTGATCTCCAGCAGCTCGCGGATATCGGGCTCGTCATCGACGATCAGGGCTCTCTGTCGGGTCATGGTCAGCTCAGTTTGCGCGGGTGGGCAAAGGTGATGCGGAAGCAGCTGCCGCCTTGTTCGCGCGGTTTGTAGTCGAGGCGGGCCTGGTTGCTCTCGCAGAGTTCGCGGGAAATGTACAGGCCGAGGCCGGTGCCTTTGCTTTCAGTGGTGAAGAAAGGTTCGAAGATAGTGTGGACCTGCTCCGGCGGGACGCCTTCCCCATCGTCTTCCACTTCCAGCACCGGCAGGTCGCTCTCCGGATCACGGAAGAGCTTGATCCAGACCTGGCCCTGGGTGTGTTTCTTGGAGCTATAGCGCAGGCCGTTCTGCACCAGGTTGGTCAGTACCTGGGTCAATTGATGCGGGTCCATGCGGGTCTGCAAGGTGCTGCCGAGGGTGGCCAGGTGCAGTGTCTGGTTGGGGCCTGACGAAGTGCGGAACTCGCTGGCGAAGCGGGTCAGCCAGTACTTGAGGTCCAGCAGCTGCGGTTCCGACTGACGGCGCCGGGACAGCTGCAGCACGTTCTCGATCACCAGATTCATGCGCCGCGAGTGATCCTGAATGATCTGCGCTAGGCGCCGGTCCGGTCCCTGGAGCTCTTCCGACTCCTGCAATAGCTGGGCGGCGTGACTGATGGCACCCAGAGGGTTGCGGATCTCGTGGGCGATGCCGGCGGTCAGGCGGCCGAGGGCGGCGAGCTTGAGTTGCTGGGCCTGTTGGGCGATCTGGGAGATGTCTTCCAGGAAGACCAGGGTGTTCTGCTGGTTGCCCCGTTGCAGGTGGACGAAGCTCGGCTGCAGGGTTGGGCCGTCGGCAAAGGCCTGGATGCTCTGGGGGCGCAGGGTGGGGTTGGCCAGCCAGTGCTCCAGGCTCTTGCGCAGCTCGACGCATTGATCCTCGAGTGCAAAACCCACCAATGTGTCCTTGCCCAGCAATGCCTGGGCGCCATTGTTGGCCAGGAGGATCTGGTTCCGCGGGTCGAGCACCAGGATGCCGGTGCGCATGCGTTCGAGGATCTGGGCGTTCAGGGCCTCCAGGTTGGCCACGTCGGCGGCACGTTGTTCGGCGAGCGTTTCACTGAGCTGCAGGCGGCGGCTCAGGCCCTGGATGATGAGGGCCGCGGCGAAGCAGAGCGCGCCGAAGCCACCGGCCTGGACGAACTGGCCGGCGTCTTGCGGGTGGCTGAGGCTGAGGTAGAAGGTCAGGTAGATCAGGGCGATGGCCGCCACGGCGGCGACCAGCAGTCCTATACGCCCGCGCAGCAGGATATTGGAGATGGCCACCGAGACCACAATCAGGTTGGCAACCCCGCTGGCGGTGCCACCCGAGGCGAAGAACAGGCAGGACAACAGCAGGACATCGACCAGCGCGAGGCTGAACACCTGCACCATACCCTGGGGGCGCGGCACCAGCGCGGCGATCAGGGTGTTGAGAATCAGGTAGAACCAGCTGGCGTTGCGGAAAAGCTCGGGGCGGGCCAGGTCGAGCAGGCGGTCGTCCAGTTCGCTGGAAATCAGCACCACCAGCACCAGGCCGATGACCAGCCGGTACAGGCTGTAGAGGCGGAAAATGCGCCGCCCCTGGGCGCTGAGCGCGCTGTTGGCGGGCAGGCTATCAGCGCTCACCAGGGGTCTGGTCCTGTTCGAGGTGGGCTCGGCTGCAATACCAGCGATCATCCCGGGAAAGCGCATGGGCCCGAGGCACATGCACACCGCATTGGGCGCAACGCACCATGGGCTGGGTATCTTCCTGCTGGCGCGGGGCGGGGCGGGGCGTCGTCGGGGTCTTGAAGCGGCGCCACACCCAGATGGCGGCGAAGATCACGGCAATCCAGAACAGCAGGCGAAACATGCCGAAGGTGCTCTCTTCTTGGTGGAAAGTCGGCAGTTTAGCCAAGCCGGTTGTCCGCGCACAGAGACCCACAGCACGCTGGCGCTGCTTACGTGGTTTTCGCTGCCGGGGCGGGAGAGTATCGTGGCGTTGAGACGCAATCGATGCTTGGACAACGCTCGGGAGGCGGCCATGCGCCAGAGCCTGCGAATCGTGATGGCCCAGCTCAATTTTCGCGTCGGCGACGTTCAGGGCAATGTCGAGCGGATCGTCGAAGCGGCCAATTCCGCCCGCGAATCCTGGGAGGCGGACGCCATCGTCTTCCCTGAACTCTCCCTGTGTGGCTACCCGCCGGAAGACCTGCTGCTGCGCTCCAGCATGCAGCGGCGTATCGAGCAAGGCCTGCAGCGCCTGCGTGATGACGTGCGCGGCATCTACCTGGTGGTGGGCTACCCCTGGCTGGAGGATGAACTGCGCTACAACGCCTGCGCCGTGATTGCCGATGGCCAACTATTGGCGACTTACTACAAGCAGCGCCTGCCCAACTACCGGGGATTCGACGAGAAGCGCTATTTCGAGCCCGGTCAGCAACCCTGCGTGGTGGATATCAAGGGCGTGCCCGTGGCGCTGTCTATCTGCGAGGACATCGGGTTTCCCGAGCCGATGGCCCAGGCCCGCGCCGCCGGTGCGCAACTGATGCTCAGCCTGAACGCCTCGCCGTTCCATCTGGACCGACAGATCGAACGCGAAGAGCTCCTGGCCGAACGGGTGGCGGAAGGCGAAATGCCGGTGATCTACGTCAACCAGGTTGGCGGCCAGGATGAACTGGTGTTCGACGGCGGGAGTTGCGTAATGGACGCCGGGGGCATGATCTGCCAGCGCGCGCCGGCTTTCGTCGAGGGGCTCTATCCGGTGGACCTGCTGCTGCAGGATGGCCGCTGGGTGCCGCGTCGGATTCACTGCGCTGAGCTGCCGGAGTTGGAGGCGAGCGTTTATCAGGCGCTGGTGGTGGGGGTGCGTGACTACGTGCAAAAGAACGGCTTCAAGGGGGCGGTATTGGGATTGTCCGGTGGCGTCGATTCCGCCCTGACCTTGGCAGTGGCTGTGGATGCGCTAGGACCGGAGCGCGTAGAAGCCGTGATGATGCCCAGCCAGTACACGGCGCAAATGAGCCTGGAAGACGCCGAATCCGAGGCGCGTCTGCTTGGCGTCGCCTATCGGGTGCTGCCCATCACGCCTGTGGTGGAGGCTTTGCAGCAGGTGCTGGCGCCAGCCATCGAGGGCCATGACCGCGATACCACTGAAGAGAACCTTCAGGCACGCTGCCGTGGCACGCTGCTGATGGCGATATCCAGCAGGAAGGGCGAACTGGTGCTGACCACCAGTAACAAGAGTGAACTGGCTGTGGGCCACGCGACCCTCAACGGCGACTTGCCTGGCAGCTTCGATGTACTCAAGGACGTGCCCAAGACCCTGGTGTTCCGCCTGGCGGAGTACCGCAACAGCTTGGGGCCGGTGATCCCGCCCCAGGTGATCGAACGGCCGCCGTCGACCGAATTGGCACCTGGCCGGCCGGTTGAGGAGGCGCTACCGCCGTATCCGGTGCTGGACGATATCCTCAAGCTTTATATCGAACATGACCTGTCGGCCAACGCCATCATTGCCGAGGGCTTCGACGAGGACACGGTGAACCGCGTGCTGCGCATGGTAGACCGCAACGAGTACAAGCGGCGCCAGGCCGCCGTGGGCGTGCGGGTGACCCAGCGTGGGTTTGGCCGGGATCGGCGTTATCCCATCACCTCGGGGTGGCGGCTGGGCGACTAGGCGAATCGTGTACGGACAGCGCTCAGATGCTCCAGTCGGAAGCGGGAACAAAAAAGGGAGGCTATTGGCCTCCCTTCCTGTTTTCGGCGTCGAATCAGTCGAACAGGCCGAAGGTCATGTAGCTGAACCAGGAACGGTTGCTGTCGTCGGCTTTCGACTGCGGCTCCGGCTCTTTCTCCTGCTCTTCGCCCTGGTTCTGCGGCAGCAGTTCTTCCGGGATCTGTTCCTTGGCGTCTTCGTACTGCCTGATCACGTCCTGGGCCGCGCGGGTTTCGCCCGGGGGCAGCGGCGCTTCGCTCTCGATCAGGCCCAGGGTGGCCTTGGCCAGCCAGGAGCGGTTGTCGGCCTCTTCTTCGCGTGGCACGAACTGGCCATCCACCAGGGTCGGGTGGTCCGGGTAGTTCAGCTTCAGGGTTTCCAGGCTGGAGGTGGCCAGCTCGTTCAGGCCCAGGCGCTGATAGGACTCGACCATCACCGCCAGGCCATCGCCCACGGCGGGGGTTTCCTGGAAGTTTTCCACCACGTAGCGGCCACGGTTCGCGGCGGCGACATAGGCCTGACGGGTCAGGTAGTAGTGGGCGACGTGGATTTCGTAGGCGGCCAGCAGGTTGCGCAGGTAGATCATGCGCTGCTTGGCGTCGGGGGCGTAGCGGCTGTTCGGGTAGCGGCTGGTGAGCTGGGCGAACTCGTTGTAGGAGTCGCGTGCGGCGCCCGGGTCACGCTTGGTCATGTCCAGGGGCAGGAAGCGCGCCAGCAGGCCGCGGTCCTGTTCGAAGGAGGCCAGGCCCTTCAGGTAATAGGCGTAGTCGACGTTCGGGTGCTGCGGGTGCAGGCGGATGAAACGCTCGGCAGCGGACTTGGCGGCTTCCGGTTCGACGTTCTTGTAATAGGCGTAGATCAGTTCCAGCTGCGCCTGCTCGGCGTAGCGGCCGAAGGGGTAGCGGGACTCGAGGGCCTTCAGCTTGGCGATGGCGGGGGTGTAGCTGCTGTTTTCCAGGTCAGCCTGGGCCTGCTGATACAGCTCGGCCTCGCTCAGGTTCTCGTCCACCACTTCTTTGTTGGAGGAACAGGCGGCGGTGAGGGCGAGAGTGGCGATCAGCAGCAGGTGTTTCACTTGCATGGCGGCTTGCGTCCCTGTGACGGCTGGCTGTCGTGGCTGGAGCCGTCCTGTTATGATGGGCGCCCCGGAACCCCCGGGACAAAGACGCAGTATTTAACCACAAGCGCGTAACCGAAACCAAAGGCTGCGCCCCCTCCGTTCCCGAGCATGTCTTCCATCAACAAGCAGGTCATCCAACTCAGCGCCGAGGTGCCGTCCGAACTGGGCGGTCAACGTCTCGACCAGGTCGCTGCACAACTCTTTTCCGAGCACTCCCGTTCCCGCCTTGCCGGCTGGATCAAGGATGGCCTCCTCACGGTCGACGGCAACGTGCTCCGTCCGCGCGATATCGTCTATGGCGGTGCGCAGCTGGAGCTGAACGCCGAGCAGGAGTCCCAGGGCGAGTGGGTGGCCCAGGACATCGAGCTGGACATCGTCTATGAAGACGACCATCTGCTGGTGCTGGACAAGCCAGCCGGCCTGGTGGTGCATCCGGCTGCCGGTCATGCCGACGGCACGCTGCTGAATGCCCTGCTGCACCACGTTCCGGGGTTGGAAAACGTGCCGCGCGCCGGCATCGTCCACCGCCTGGACAAGGACACCACCGGCCTGATGGTGGTGGCCAAGACCCTTGAGGCCCATACCAGCCTGGTCGCGCAGCTGCAGGCGCGCAGCGTGAGTCGTGTCTACGAGGCGGTGGTGGTTGGTGTGATCACCTCCGGCGGCAAGGTCGATGCCCCCATCGGTCGTCATGGCCAGCAGCGTCAACGCATGGCGGTGATGGCCGGTGGCAAGCCTGCCGTCAGCCATTACCGGGTACTGGAGCGCTTCCGCTCCCACACCCACACCCGCGTCAAGCTGGAAACCGGCCGTACCCACCAGATCCGCGTGCACATGGCGTACGTGAACTTTCCTCTGGTGGGCGACCCCGTCTACGGCGGGCGTTTCCGCATTCCGCCGGGGTCCAACCCGACGCTGGTGCAAACCCTCAAGGAGTTTCCGCGCCAGGCGCTGCATGCGCGCTTCCTCGAGCTTGACCACCCGGCGACCGGCGAGCGCATGAAGTGGGAATCCCCGCTGCCCGACGATTTCGTCTGGCTGCTCACCCTGCTGCGCCAGGATCGCGAGTCCTTCGAGCAATGAAAGGCTGGCTGACGCCTGACTGGCCCGCTCCGGCGCGGGTGCGGGCCTGCGTCACCACCCGCGAGGGCGGCTTCAGCCTGCCGCCATTCGAAGGGCTCAACCTCGGCAGCCATGTGGGCGACGACCCCGTGGCCGTCGAGCGGAACCGTGAATTGCTGACCTCCACCCTGGGTTGCAAGCCCGCCTGGCTCAGCCAGGTGCATGGCGTGCGTGTGGTGGAGGCCAACCCCGGACAGGTGCATGAAGCGGACGGCAGCTGGAGCGCTGAACCTGGCGTCGCCAGTGCGGTGCTGACCGCCGACTGCCTGCCTGCGCTGTTCTGCGACCGCGCCGGCACCCGGGTGGCCGCAGCACATGCTGGCTGGCGTGGGTTGGCCAATGGCGTACTGGAGGAGACCCTGGACGCCCTGGCCCTGCCGGCTGAAGACGTACTGGTCTGGCTCGGCCCGGCAATCGGCCCCGCTGCGTTCGAGGTTGGACCCGAAGTGCGCGAAGCCTTCCTCGCCAGCCACCCGGAAACGGACAGCGCCTTCCAGCCCAGTGCCAATGAAGGGAAGTTCATGGCCGATATCTACCAGCTGGCGCGTATCCGTCTGGTCGCCCGTGGCGTTCAGGCCGTATTCGGCGGTGGCTACTGCACCGTCAGTGATCCCCGCTTCTATTCCTATCGCCGCGCCGCCCGCACGGGGCGCTTCGCCAGCCTGGTCTGGATGGCCGACTGATCCTTACTGCGGGGCTACGTGGAGTAGGGTGAGCGATGTTCCGCGAGCGAGGCGAAACCCAACGCCTCCGGCCTGATGGGTTTCGTACCTCAACCCAGCCTACGGTTAACCTCTTCATGATGTCGGTCAATTCCGCAGAGGTTGAATCGCCCAGAATCGTCCCTATCTAAGCTTCATCCCGGCGGGTTTTCGTATCTGGTGCCGTCATCGCGCCGCCCGCTATCTGAAGGAAGGACGAACCTATGCGAATCGACCGTTTGACCAGCAAGCTGCAACTGGCGCTCTCCGACGCCCAGTCCCTGGCGGTTGGCCACGACCACCCAGCCATCGAGCCCGTTCACCTGGTGCTGGCCCTGCTTGACCAGCAGGGCGGCTCCATCAAGCCCCTGCTGATGCAGGTGGGCTTCGACGTGGCGGCCCTGCGCCAGGGCCTGACCCGCGAGCTCGACCACCTGCCCAAGATCCAGAATCCCACCGGCGACGTGAACCTGTCCCAGGACCTCGCACGCTTGCTCAACCAGGCCGACCGCCTGTCCCAGCAGAAGGGCGACCAGTTCATTTCCAGCGAACTGGTGGTGCTCGCCGCGATGGACGAGAACAGCCGTCTCGGCAAGCTCCTGCTCGGCCAGGGCGTGACCCGCAAGGCACTGGAAAATGCCATTGCCAACCTGCGTGGCGGCCAGGCGGTGAATGACCCCAACATCGAGGAATCCCGCCAGGTACTGGACAAGTTCACCGTCGACCTGACCAAGCGTGCCGAAGAGGGCAAGCTGGATCCGGTGATCGGCCGTGACGACGAAATCCGCCGCACTATCCAGGTGCTGCAGCGCCGTACCAAGAACAACCCTGTGCTGATCGGCGAGCCCGGTGTCGGCAAGACCGCCATCGCCGAAGGCCTGGCCCAGCGCATCGTCAATGGCGAGGTGCCGGATGGCCTCAAGGACAAGCGTCTGCTGTCCCTGGATATGGGCGCGTTGATCGCCGGCGCCAAGTTCCGCGGCGAGTTCGAGGAGCGCCTGAAGGGCGTCCTCAATGAACTGGCCAAGCAGGAAGGCCGGATCATTCTCTTCATCGACGAGCTGCACACCATGGTCGGCGCCGGCAAGGCCGAAGGTGCCATGGACGCCGGCAACATGCTCAAGCCGGCCCTGGCTCGTGGCGAGCTGCACTGCGTCGGTGCCACCACCCTGGATGAGTATCGCCAGTACATCGAGAAAGACGCCGCGCTGGAGCGCCGTTTCCAGAAAGTGCTGGTGGACGAGCCCTCTGAGGAAGACACCATCGCCATCCTGCGCGGGTTGAAGGAGCGCTATGAGGTTCACCATCAGGTGACCATCACCGACGGTGCCATCATCGCCGCCGCCAAGTTGTCGCACCGCTACATCACCGATCGCCAGCTGCCGGACAAGGCCATCGACCTGATTGACGAAGCCGCCAGCCGCATCCGCATGGAGATCGACTCCAAGCCCGAGGCCCTGGACCGTCTGGAGCGTCGCCTGATCCAGCTGAAGGTCGAGCAGGAAGCGCTGAAGAAGGAGGAAGACGATGCGGCCCTCAAGCGCCTGGAGAAGCTGAAAGAAGACATCGCTCGCCTGGAACGCGAATACGCCGACCTGGAAGAGGTCTGGAAATCGGAGAAGGCCGAGGTGCAGGGCTCCGCGCAGATCCAGCAGAAAATCGAGCAGGCGCGCCAGGATATGGAGGCCGCCCGGCGCAAGGGTGACCTGCAGCGTATGGCCGAGCTGCAGTACGGCGTGATCCCCGATCTTGAGCGCAGCCTGCAGATGGTCGCCCAGCACGGCAAGGCGGAGAACCAGTTGCTGCGTAACAAGGTCACCGATGAAGAGATCGCCGAAGTGGTTTCCAAGTGGACCGGCATTCCGGTGGCCAAGATGATGGAAGGTGAGCGCGAGAAGCTGCTGCGCATGGAGGATGGCCTGCACAAGCGGGTGATCGGCCAGCACGAGGCTGTGGTCGCCGTCGCCAACGCTGTGCGCCGTTCCCGTGCCGGCCTGGCCGACCCGAACCGGCCCAGCGGTTCCTTCCTCTTCCTCGGCCCGACCGGTGTGGGCAAGACCGAGCTGTGCAAGGCACTGGCCGAGTTCCTGTTCGACACCGAGGAAGCGCTGGTGCGCATCGATATGTCCGAGTTCATGGAAAAGCATTCCGTGGCTCGCCTGATTGGCGCCCCGCCGGGATACGTTGGTTACGAGGAAGGTGGCTACCTGACCGAGGCCGTTCGCCGCAAACCCTATTCCGTGGTGCTGATGGATGAAGTGGAAAAGGCCCACCCGGATGTATTCAACGTGTTGCTGCAAGTGCTGGAAGATGGCCGGCTGACCGACAGCCACGGCCGTACCGTGGATTTCCGCAACACTGTGGTGGTGATGACCTCCAACCTGGGTTCCGCGCAGATCCAGGAACTGGTGGGCGACCGCGAGGCCCAGCGCGCGGCGGTGATGGATGCGGTGAACGCGCATTTCCGCCCCGAGTTCATCAACCGGATCGACGAAGTGGTGGTGTTCGAACCGTTGGGGCGCGAGCAGATCGGTGGTATCGCCGAGATCCAGCTGCAACGCCTGCGCAAGCGCCTGGCTGAGCGCGAGCTGAGCCTGGAGCTGAGTCCGGAGGCCCTGGATAAGCTGATCGCTGTGGGTTACGACCCGGTGTATGGCGCCCGTCCACTGAAACGGGCCATCCAGCGCTGGATCGAGAACCCGCTGGCCCAGCAGATCCTGGCTGGCCGGTTCGCACCGGGTGCCACCATCTCGGCCAAGGTGGAGGGTGAGGAGTTGGTATTCAGCTGATCCTGGCTACAGAAGAAAGCCCCGCGACGCGGGGCTTTCTTTTGCGAATGGAAAAGTCGCGTGCCGGGAATGACCTATGGGGTGCGAATGAAGCTCAGCAGCTCTTCCAGGGCAGCCTCCTGGTCCTCGGCGAGATCGATGATGTGGAAACCCGCCCAGCAATTGCGTTCGTCTTCGCCCTGGCGCGTCCACAGGCAGTCGGCGCCCAGCCGGATTTCTTCAATGCCCTCGACCCAGGTCAGGGGCACCAGCCGGCATTCCCAGACCGAGTCGGCATCCAGCGGCAACTCGCTCAACAGCATGAAGCCGTCCATGGACAGGTCGACGATTCGTCCCAGGCGTTGCCCGGAATGCAGGTCGAATAACTCCAGCTGCAGCTCGGTGGCATGGCGACTGTGCTGGCGACGTTCTTCCATGGTGAACTCCTGTGGCGGGCTCAGGCGGGGGCGCGGCCGGTGAAGCGTTGCAGGACCCGGTAGATGGCGCTCAACGCGCGGTCCACCAGGGGGGCGGCTCGTTCCGGCGGGACCAGCCGTGCCAGTCCATGTTCCATATCCAAGGCCAGTTGGGTGATGGGAATGATTGCCACGCGTTGGCCGCTGTGGTCGACAAACATGTAGTTGCGCGTGGTCGGGCTGTACCAGGACAGCTTGAGAACCCGGGTTTCCGGGCCATCGATGAATTCGAACCAGGTGCCGAATTCGAGGCTGGCCAGATCCTTGACCAGGGCTTGGGCTTGGCTGGACAGGTTGGCTGGCTGTGGGGAGTTGGCCAGTGCGGCGTCATCGCCGAGCATTTCACCCAGCTTGCTTTCCGGCAGCGGGCTTTCGATTCGGGCGGCTACCTGGGGTTGTTGCGATTGCACGGCGTGCTGGCAGGCCACCAGATCCTGTAGCAGGCGGCGGATGCCATCTTCGTGGTAGCCCCCCAACAGCTCCAGGCCCTTGCGCAGGTCCTCCAGCATGGGGATGCGTAACTGTTGCAGGCGAGCGCGGCCGTCGGCATCCAGCGGGGTGCCGCTCCACGCCAGTTGCTCCGCCACTTCCACGGAGCGTTGCCATTCCGTGCTGCGATCACCATGGCGGAGCAGGGCGAAGACCAGTACGTCGGTCCAGGTGAGTTCAAGGAAGTGCTGGATCATGCCCGGCAATTCGCGATCGGCAAGTATCCGGCCCATCTCGTCCACTGCCTGCTGGCGGGCGCCGAGCAGTTTGTCGCGACCCTTGGCGGCTTCCACGGCACGTTGCTCGCGCAGTTCCACCTTGTGCCGCAGGTTGCCTACGTACTCGTTGAACTCGTCCAGCAGGCTGTCGAACAACAGTAGGTCGCCGCTGAAGCCATGAACGACGCGCTCCACCACCCAGTGGATCTTGGCCAGCAGCCCGCGCTCTTCACCTTCACCGGCATAGAGCACACCGGCTTGAGCCATGGTGTTCAGCAGGCGGCGGGCGGGGTGGTGGTGCTGGGTGAAGAGCGCCTTGTCCTGCAGGGCGACCTTCAGATAGGGGGTGTGCAGGTGGGAGAGAGCGGTCTTGTAGATGTCGGCCAGGTTGTCGTCATCGAGAATGAAGTCGAACAGCATGCCCACCAGGTCGATCACGTCGGCTTCGTAGTCCGATAACTTCTGCTGGCCCGGTAGCTGGCTGAAGCTTTCCAGTTGCTGTTGCAAGTCAGCCTTCAGGCCATCCACGCGCTGCGGTTGGCGCAGCTTGCTGGCGAGGTCCTGGGCGGACTGCTGCTGCAGCCGGTTCAGGGCCTCAAGCAGTTCCGCGGCGCTGTAGGTGCGCGTGGCACCGCGCGGAGCGAGGCTGGAAATGCTTGGTGTTCCGCCAGGTAGCGGGGCCCCGCTGTGGTGCAGGCGGCGCTCCCCGAGGAGGGCGGCCAGACCGCTGAAGAGCTGGCCGGGGTCGCTGGGAGGCGCTGCGGAAAGGTCCACGGGGCTGGATGTTGGCGGTGTGGACGGCTGCGTCGGCGGGCTCTGGGGCGCTTGTCCGGCCGCAGGCGATTGCGGATGGGGCACGCTGGTAGAGCGCTGCACGCTGTATTTGAGGTTGGGCAGCACGCCGGCTTGCACCAGCCGCTGATTGAGGGCCTCGTAGACGCCATCCAGTGCCTGCATCACATGCCGGTCGAAGAGCGTGTAGAGGATGGTCTTGATCCGCATCGGGAAGGGGCAGGGCTCCAGCGCTTCACGGAAGGCCAGCGCCACGGCCTGAGGACCGAAGGGGTTTTCGTCATCACTCAGCTTGCGCCCGCCATTGAGCACTGCCAGCCGCTGGTCGAGGGCAAACAGGGACTGCATGCAGCGCGACCTGACCCGGCTGACCATGTTGGTGACCAGCATGCTTTCTTCATACTCGTCATTGCCCATCAGTTGGAGATGATCGGCATTGAGCTCGTTGGCATTCAGCTCGGGTTTCAACTTGCCGGCGAGGAAATCCTCGAAGCTTTTGGCAATGCGCTGGTGATAGGCGCGTTCAATCTGCGGGCGCTGCTTGCGAATGTCCCGCATGCTGTCGAAGAACAGGGTCTGGACCTGATTGTTCTCGGCCTTCTCGGCGCATTCGAAGAGGGTGTCGTCAACCTGGCCGAATACGGCTGTCAATTGCTCTGCCAGCCGGTTCATCACCAGCTTTCGGCAGCTCTGTACCAATTCACCGAAGCGCGGTTGGATACCGCGGCTGGCCAGGGTCGTCACGGGGCCGGGAGGGGGTGGGGGCCGATCCTGATTGCTCATGGCTTTCCTATTGAGATTCAGGTCGCGACCACGACCTGCAACGATCTCACCACGGGTCAGGTATAGCACTCGGACGGCTATCTGCAAGTCATTGTCGGAATTCGTGTTTTTAGGGGTTGACAGCGGGTTCGCGATACGTAAAATGGCGCGCCTCAGCAACGCGATCCAAAACGGAAAGCGCTGATGAGTTGGAAGACCGAAGTTCCGCGATAGCTCAGTCGGTAGAGCAAATGACTGTTAATCATTGGGTCCCTGGTTCGAGTCCAGGTCGCGGAGCCAACTTCCAGACGGGGTATAGCGCAGTCCGGTAGCGCGCCTGCTTTGGGAGCAGGATGTCGGGAGTTCGAATCTCTCTACCCCGACCACCTCAAATATGGGTCGTTAGCTCAGTCGGTAGAGCAGTTGGCTTTTAACCAATTGGTCGTAGGTTCGAATCCTACACGACCCACCATACAAGGCCTCCTCGGGAGGTCCGAAGAAGCGGTAAGGCGAAAGCCTTACCGCTTTTTTGTTTGCCTCGGTTTTTTCTCGTTGCCAGCCGGGTAACGGCGTTACCCGGCTGGTGTCGCTGATATCAGTGAAGTTTCAGGCGCGGGTCGGTGCTGCGGCCGATCCGGTCGCTGAGCATCAGCAGGAAGGTTCGGAAGCTGCCGTAGAGCGCCATCTGGTGCATGCGGTAGAGGGAGATGTAGAACATCCGCGCTAGCCAGCCTTCCAGCTTCACGCTGCCCATCAGGTTGCCCATCAGATTGCCGACCGCACTGAAGCTGGACAGGGAAATCAGCGAGCCATAGTCCTTGTACTGATAGTCGGGCAGCGGCTGGCCCTGGAGACGCTGCTTGAACGACTTGACCAGCAGCGACGCCTGCTGGTGGGCTGCCTGGGCCCGGGGCGGCACGTTACGGTCGCTGCCATCGCCCAGGGGGCAGGCGGCACAGTCGCCAAAGGCAAAGATGTCGTCGTCACGCGTGGTTTGCAGGGTCGGACGCACCACCAACTGGTTGATGCGGTTGCTCTCCAGTCCGTCGAGATCCTTGAGGAAGGCCGGGGCGCGGATGCCGGCAGCCCAGACCTTCAGGCTGGCGGGAATCCTCTCGCCTTGCGCAGTCAGCAGGCTGTCCGCCGTGACTTCCTTCACCGCCGCGCCGGTCATCACCCTCACGCCGAGCTTTTCCAGGGTGCTGTGTACCGGAGCGCTGATGCGTTCCGGAAGGGCAGGCAGTACCCGCGGACCGGCCTCGATCAGGGTGATGCGCATGTTTTCCGGTTGGATCTTGTCCAGGCCGTACGCAGCCAGCTCGTGGGCGGCGTGGTGCAATTCGGCCGCCAATTCCACGCCCGTGGCGCCGGCACCAACGATGGCCACGCTGATCTGGTCGGTGGCGTCTTGCTGGGCATGGGCGCGCAGGTAGTGGCTGAGGAGCTTGCGGTGGAAGCGCTCTGCCTGCTCGCGGGTGTCGAGGAAGATGCAGTGCTGCGCCGCGCCTTCGGTGCCGAAGTCGTTGGTGGTGCTGCCGACCGCCAGGACCAGGCTGTCATAGGCCAATTCGCGGGCAGGCACCAGCTCGCGCCCGTCCTCGTCATGGGTGGCGCCCAACTGGATGACCTTGCGCCTGCGGTCCAGCCCGCTCATGCGGCCAAGCTGGAACTCGAAATGATTCCACTTTGCCTGGGCCACGTAGTTCAGCTCGTTCTCCGTGGAGTTAAGCGAACCGGCCGCCACTTCGTGAAGCAGGGGTTTCCAGATATGGGTGAGGTTGGCGTCGGCCAGGACGATCTTGGCCAGGCCTTTCTTGCCGAGGGTTCTACCCAGACGGGTAGCGAGCTCCAGGCCGCCGGCGCCGCCGCCGACGATCACGATGCGATGGGACATGGGAAGGTCTCACAAGGCTATAGGAATTCGTTGTCGCCGAGGGCGAGCGCAGGAGGCAGCTCATAGCACCAGTCGGCTCAGGAGGCGGCTGAGGATGCCCAGGGCGATCACCACGCCCAGTACGACCCACAGGAGGCGCCACGGTTTGAACGGCTGGCGTTCCACCTGGTGCTGCGGGAGATTCAGGTACTGGTCGACCTTCTGCTGGTCTTCGGGTGTCAGGCGGCTGGGCATGGGGGCCTCGACTTTGGCGTGATGGGCATTCTAGCCGGCGAAATCACTGGGGCTCAACGCGCCGGTGACTTTATTTCCGCAGTCGCTACAGGCCGATTCCTACGTCAAACAGGATGGTGCGGCCGAGGTTGTTGCGCAGGAAGTCGGGCGCGTCGCCGTGGGCGAATAGCACCCGGGCAAAGTTTGGTCCCACCAGCGACAGCGAGCGCCAGCCCTGGCGCAGGTACTCGGTAGGCGGCGGAAAAGGGCTGTTGAAGTCAGGTGTGGCGCGCTTGAGGTTGACGAAGGCGAGCAGGTCGAGATCGCCCAGGTCGAGACCACGTTCCCCGTAGTTGCTGGCCTTCTTGCGTAGCGTCGGCGCCAGGCGGGCCTGGAGCTCGGCTGCCGGAATCCGCTTTGGGCGGCTTTCCCGGCGCACCAGTTGGGCGAGGGAGAAGGCGCTGCGCCGCCGCTCCAGCTCGGCGCGCCATTCTTCATTCAGGCGACGGCCTTCATCCAGAACGAAGAACACCTCGAAGTTGGCCTCGCGGAATTGCACGTCCGGTGGTTCCTGCCCGGTGCTGAAGTCCTCCAGCCGGTAGGGCAGGTTGAGCGCCTGTAGAAGTCGCTGGCAGACCCAGCGCTCGCGTTCCCACCTGCGCGCATTCGACAGGAAGTCGTTGGCTTGCTCGGCCTGCCGCGTCAGCAGGCGCAGGTAGTCGGACTCGTTCATGTTCCGCAGCTTAGTCCTCCCGCCGGGGCTCTGGGTACCCCCGGAGACTCTGTTGCGGCGCCGTCGCGACAAATGCGCGCAGGTTGCCGTCTACCGTCGCGGTGTAAACTTTCAGAACTTGCCGGGAGCCCGCTATGCGCATTCGCCCGATCACCGCTGCCGATCACATCCACCTGCTCGACCTCTGGCGCCGCACACCGGGAATCCGCCTGCGCGCGGAGGACGAGCTGGAACCTTTCTGTGCCTACTTGCAGCGAAATCCCGACCTTAGCCTGCTGCTCGAGGACGAGCGCGGCCATGTGGCGGGCAGTTTGCTGGTCGGGCATGACGGGCGCCGCGGCTACCTGCAGCATCTGGTGGTCGACTCGCCGTTTCGGGGCAAGGGCTGGGCCCGGGCATTGCTGCAGGAGGCGCTGCGCCGGCTGAGTGCGCTGGGCATACGCAAGTCCCACGTCTTCGTTCTGGAGGATGCGCCGGAGGCACTCTCCTTCTGGCAGATGCAGCGGGGCTGGTCGGTGCGTGAGGATATTCGGGTCTACTCGACCACAGGAGACTGAGACGATGCGGATTTATCTCGGGCTGGTGCTTTGTCTGCTGACCAGCCTCAGCCAGGCCCTTGAACTGGGGGAGCGGCTGGCGCCCTGGACCTTGCTGGACCAGTACGAACAGCCCTACAGCCTGGATGACCAACTGCAGGTACTGCTGGTCGCTCGCGATATGGACGGCGCCAAACTGCTCAAGGCGGCGCTGGACGGACAACCCAAGGGCTACCTTGAAGCCCGGCACACCGCATTCGTAGCTGATATCAGCCGGATGCCCGCGCTGGTGTCCTCGCTCTTTGCCGTTCCCGCCATGCGCGATTACAACTATCGGGTCCTGCTGGACCGCGAATCCCGGGTCGCCAGCCGCTACCCGGGTGCTGAGTCCCATGTGCTCTGGCTCCGGCTCGATCGCGGCACGCTTGTGGATCAGAAGGAATTCGGCGACGCCGCGGCGCTTCGTGCCGCCCTGGAGTCCCTGGCGCCGTGATCGCTGCAGGCCTCCTGTCAACGGAAACCCTGGGCCTTGGCTGGGCGCTCTATTTGCCGGCGCTGGCCTGGGCCGTATGGCGGGCACCTTGGGTAGAGCTGTTCAGCGATGCCCGTCGTCAGCACCTGCTGTATGGCACGGTGATGGCGCTCTTCCTGCTGTGGTTGATGCGGCGCAACTTCGAGTCGGGCGTGTCCTATCACTTCATTGGCATGACCGCCGTGACCCTGTTGCTGGACTGGCCCTTGGCGGTCCTCGGTGGTGTGGCAGCGCAGTTGGGGCTGCTGGCGCTGGGCGAGCAGGACCTTGCGGCCCTGGGCGTCAACGGAGCCTTGCTTGTACTCCTGCCGGTGCTGGTCACCGAGCTGTGCGCCAAGTGGGTGGAGCATTACCAGCCGCGCAACCTGTTCGTGTACATCTTCTGCTGCGGCTTCTTTCCCGCCGCCCTGACGGCATTGCTGTGCGTCCTGATCGGGCTGGGGCTGCTGTGGGTAGACGGCATCTTCCCCATGCCGCCCTGGCTCGAGGACTTCGTCGGCTATCTCTGGCTGGTGATGTTCCCGGAAGCCTTCATCAACGGAACTGCCGTCACCGCGCTGGTGGTGTTCTATCCGGACTGGCTGGAGACCTTCAATCGCACCCGTTACCTCCAGGCGCCCTGGAAGGACGACGACACGCCGCGCTGATTGCCAGGGATTCGCCGGTTTGATGCCCTGCTGACGCCTGATCTGCGTCAACGATTTCACTCGGTCCCGCTGCGTAGGGTGGATGGCGCTTTTCCATCCACCAACATGAGGGGCAAACGGCATGGGGATTCACGATTGGGCAAGAACTGCCCTGGAGCAGAGTCTCGACGCGGCGAAGCGGGACGGCATCGGCGAAGAGCTGGCGTTACGGGCCTTGCTGAGTGCAGTCGTTGAACGCAGCGCAAGGCTGCGTTCGATGGAGGATCTGGCGCAGGAGTTGCGCTTTCTCGCGGACAATCTGGACCCGGAGCAGGACTACGAATTCATGCGCCCGTAAGTGGGATCAATGCTCGCGAGGCGGCAGTTCGCCCGAGAACAGGTCGTCTTCCATGTTGTCGCCGGGGATCGCATGTTCCTCGGCAGCCCAGGCGCCCAGGTCGATCAGCTTGCAACGTTCGGAGCAGAAGGGGCGGGAGGGGCTTTGCGGGCCCCATTCCACCGGAGCGCCGCAGGTGGGGCACTCGACAGTGACGGGTTGGCTCATGGCTGGCCTCCTCGCAGGGTCAGGTAGAAGTTGTGCAGGCGCTCCACTTCGGCGCGCAGCCAGTCCAGGTCGCGGTCGTTGAGCAGTACATCGTGGGCCTGCTTCAGGCGCTGCTCGCGACTGGCCTGTACCTTCAATATGGCTTGGACCTGCTGCTCAGGCACTTTGTCCCGCTGCATGGTGCGCTGGACCTGCATGGCTTCCGGCGCGTCCACCAGCAGCACGCGCTGGGTCAGCCGGTACTGGCCCGACTCGATCAGCAGTGGTGACACGAGGATGGCGTAGGGGGATTCGGCGCGAGCCAGATACTGACTGATTTCCTGGCCGATCAGGGGATGCAGCAGACTTTCCAGCCAGCGGCGCTCTTCGGCGTTGTCGAAGATGCGCTGGCGCAGTGCGGCACGATCCAACTGGCCGTCTGGCTGCAACACTTCGCTGCCGAAATGCTCGGCGATCTTCGCCAGGGCAGGGCGGCCGGGCTCCACTACCCAGCGTGCAGCCTGGTCGGCATCCACCAGATGCACACCGAGGTCGCTGAAATGGGCGGCGACGGCGCTCTTGCCGCTACCGATGCCGCCCGTGAGGCCAAGAATCCAGGGTTTGTTCATTTGAAACCGGCGAACTGCAGATAGGACGCCGTTATTTGATCACCCCAGAGCAGCGCAATCCAGCCGGCAATGGCTAGATAGGGACCGAAGGGGATAGGGGTGGCGGTGTCCTGGTTGCGCAGCCGCAGCATGATCACGCCCAGCACGGCCCCCACCAGGGAGGACAGCAGAATAGTCAGCGGCAGCACCTGCCAGCCGCCCCAGGCGCCCAGCATCGCCAGCAGCTTGAAGTCACCGTGGCCCATGCCTTCCTTGCCCGTCACCAGCTTGAACAGCCAGTACACCGACCAGAGGCTCATGTAGCCGGCCACCGCGCCCCAGAGCGCATCCTCCAGGCTGGCGAAGAGACCTTGGCTGTTGAGGATCAGGCCGAGCCAGAGCAGTGGCAGCACCAGCGCATCCGGCAGCAACTGATGATCGACGTCGATCATGCTCATCGCCAGTAGGCCCCAGGTCAGCAGCAGGAAGGCACCGGTCTGCCAGCCCAAGCCAAAATGCCAGGCCACGAAGGCCGAAAGCAGGCCACAGGCCAGTTCCACCAGGGGATAGCGTTTGCTGATGGGGGCCTTGCACGCCGAGCACTTGCCGCCAAGGGCCAGGTAGCTGATTACCGGGATGTTTTCCCAGGCGCGGATCTCATGGTTGCAATGAGGGCAGCGGGAGTTCGGTAGCACCAGGTTGAACACCGGCCCCTTGGGCTCCGCCGGCAGGCTCAGCGCCTCCCGAGCTTGCTCCTGCCAGTCCCGCATCATCATCTGCGGCAGGCGGTGGATTACCACGTTGAGGAAACTACCCAGCAGCAAGCCAAGGAGGAAGACGCACAAAACAAAGGCCAGCACATGGCTGGCCAGGAAGTCGATCAATTGCATGGTTAGACGACGTTGCCGAGTTGGAAGATGGGCAGGTACATGGCAATGATCAGGCCGCCGACCAGCACGCCGAGGACCGCCATGATCATGGGCTCCATCAGGGCGGTCAGGCCGTCGACGGCGTTATCCACCTCGGCCTCGTAGAAGCTGGCGACCTTGTCGAGCATATCGTCCAGGGCGCCGGACTCCTCGCCGATGGCGGTCATCTGTACGGCCATGGACGGGAATACTCCAGTGGTGCGCATGGAGAAGTTCAATTGCATGCCGGTAGAGACGTCCTGCTTGATCTTGAGTACCGCAGTCTTGAATACGATATTGCCGCTGGCACCGGCCACCGAGTCGAGGGCATCCACCAAGGGCACGCCGGCGGCGAAGGTGGTGGCCAGGGTGCGGGCGAAACGGGCCACGGCTGATTTGTAGAGAATGTCGCCGACCACGGGGATTTTGAGGACGGTGCGGTCGACCCAGTCGCGGAATTTCTCGGATTTTCTGTGGCTTTGCTGGACCAGGAAACCGATAGCGAAGAAGCCTAGAAGGACGATGAACCACCATTCCTGCAAGATCTCGGATAGCCCAATGACCATCAGCGTGAACGCGGGAAGCTCGGCGCCGAAGTTCGCGAAGACCGACTGGAACTGAGGCACCACCTTGATCAGCAGGATGGCGGACACGATGATCGCCACCACGATCACGGCGATGGGATAGTTCATCGCCTTCTTGATCTTGCCTTTCAGCGCTTCGGTTTTCTCCTTGTAAGTGGCGATACGGTCCAGCAGGGTTTCCAGTGCGCCCGCCTGCTCGCCGGAGTCCACCAGGTTGCAGTAGAGCTCGTCGAAATAAATTGGCTGTTTGCGCAGGGAGTTGGCCAGGCTGTTGCCTGCGGCGACCTCCTGTTTGATGTCGTTTACCAGCGTGCGCATGGCCGGCTTCTCGACACCTTCGCCGATGATGTCGAAGGACTGCATCAGTGGCACGCCCGATTTCATCATGGTGGCCATCTGGCGGGTGAACAGGGCGATGTCCAGAGGCTTGATTTTCTTCCCAGCGCTCAGAAAGGAGGCGGACTTCTTGCGCACCTTGGTCGGATTGATGCCCTGTTTGCGAAGCTGTGCCTTGACCAGCGCCGGGTTCTGGCCGGAGATCTCGCCCCTGACCTTGGAGCCCTTCTTGTCGGTGCCTTCCCAGGCGAAAGTCATTGTTTTAAGCGCTTTTTCCGCCATGGTTAATCCTTGGTCACGCGGTTGACTTCCTCCAGGCTAGTGATGCCACTCATGGCTTTCACCAGTCCCGAGGTTCGCAGGTCATTGAAGCCATCACGGCGCGCCTGCTGGGCGATCTGGATGGAGTTGCCTTCCTCCATAATAAGCTGCTGCATCGCTGGCGTGATTTTAACCACTTCATAAATACCAACTCGGCCCTTGTATCCCTGATTGCAATTCTCGCAACCGGTCGGGCCGTAGAGCTTGAAGCTGCCAATTCGCTCTTCCGGAAAGCCCTCTTCGATCAGGGCCTCCCGTGGTACGTTCAGCTCTTTCTTGCAATGGGAACACAACTTGCGTGCCAGGCGCTGGGCGATGATCAGGTTCACCGAGGTGGCGATATTGAAGGCGGGCACCCCCATGTTGCGCAGGCGGGTCAGGGTTTCTGCGGCGCTGTTGGTGTGCAGGGTGGACAGCACCATGTGGCCGGTCTGGGCAGCCTTGATGGCGATCTCGGCCGTTTCCAGGTCCCGGATCTCGCCCACCATGATCACATCCGGGTCCTGGCGCAGGAACGCGCGCAGGGCCTGGGCGAAGTCCATGCCCTGTTTCGGATTGACGTTGACCTGGTTGACGCCCTCAAGGTTGATCTCCACCGGGTCCTCCGCCGTGGAAATATTGATATCCACGGTGTTGAGGATATTCAGGCCGGTATAGAGCGAGACGGTCTTGCCCGAGCCTGTGGGGCCGGTCACCAGGATCATGCCCTGGGGTTGCTTCAGGGCGGCGAGGTAAAGCTCCTTCTGCGCTTCTTCGTAACCGAGCGAGTCGATGCCCATCTGCGCGCTGGTGGGGTCGAGGATACGCATCACGATCTTCTCGCCCCAGAGGGTAGGCAGCGTGTTGACGCGGAAGTCGATAGATTTCGTCTTGGAAATCTTCATCTTGATCCTCCCGTCCTGGGGCTTGCGGCGCTCGGAGATGTCCAGGGCCGCCATCACCTTGAGTCGGGCAGAGATGCGGCTGGCTAGCTGAATCGGCGGCTTGGCCACCTCATGGAGCATGCCGTCGGTGCGGAAACGAACGCGGTAGGTGCGTTCGTACGGTTCGAAGTGCAAGTCCGAAGAACCGCCGCGGATGGCGTCAAGCAGCATCTTGTTGACGAAGCGCACCACTGGCGCGTCATCCGCTTCGTTGCCGCCTGAGCTTTCCTGCTTTTCGTCATCCACTGCCGCGATATCGAGGCCGTCCAGGTCCACATCGCCCAGTTCTTCCATGCCGCTGGTTGCGCTGTCGAAGAACTTCTCGATGGCATCGCCGAGCTTGTCGTCTTCGACCAGGATCGCTTCCGTATTCAGGCCAGTGCTGAACTGGATATCGGTGACGGCCTGGTGATTGGTGGGATCGGAAATGGCGACGAACAGCTTGTTGCCCCGGCGCCAGAGGGGTAGGGCCCGGTGTTGGCGAATCAGCTTTTCGCTGACCAGTTCCCTGGGCTGGGATTCCTTATCAATGCTGGACAGGTCAAGAAAGGCCACCCCGAACTGCTCAGCCGCCATCTCTGCCAGGTCGCGGCTTTTCAGCAGCTTGTTCTGCACGAGGTAGGTGATCAGCGGAATCTTGTTGCGCTGCGCCTGGGTATGGGCCTGCAGGGCGCTCCGCTCATCAAGCAGGTTGGTCAGCACCAGTTGTTTGGCCAGGCCGGATAGCGTCGGGGCGGTCTCGTTCATGGGGCGCGTCAGTCTGCGATTGTGGCTCTGCCTTATAACGTAGTTGATCTGTGGCGCCAAATAGGTGTTGGCTAGGTGACGAAAAATGGCAGTTAGTGGCTGTAAATGGAGGTGCGGACAATATGTTCGGCGATCCGAATTGACCTGCCGTTATGGTGGCCTCGACGAATTTCATCGTTGTCCGGCAGTAACTCGGGGGAATTTCGGAAAGTTGGCACGCCCTTCGCTTGAGGTTTATCAGGCAACTGGCCTACCCCATTTGAGGATCAAATAATGAAGGCACAAAAAGGCTTTACCCTGATTGAATTGATGATCGTGGTCGCGATCATCGGCATCCTGGCCGCAGTGGCCCTGCCGGCCTACCAGGATTACACCCGCAAGGCCAAGATGTCCGAAGTGACTCTGGCTGCCAGTGCATGCCGCACCACCGTTACCGAAAAGTATCAGACCCTGACCAGCGCACCGGGCGCGGGTAACTGGGGTTGCGAAATTTCTGGCGGTAGCACCAAGTACGTTTCCCAGGTGGCGTCTGCCCCCAATGGTTCCATTCGCGTGACCATTCGCGGCTTCGGCGACGCCGCCATCGATGGCAAGTTTGTCTACCTGGTACCGATCAGCTCTGGCGGTACCGCGATGTCTGCCGCTGCCAACGGCGATCTGGGTGACGCCGTATCCAGCTGGAACTGCGGTGGTAGCTCCGCTGCTGTACTGAAGATTCTTCCCGGCTCGTGCAGCACGAACTACACCACTGCCCCGGAAAACGGCTACCTCGCTCAGTAAGCGAGACTCCCGGACGGTGCCCCCTGCGGGGCACCGTTTTTTTTTGAGGCGAGATAATGATTCTCCCGCTTTTTCTGCTTTCTCTGTCCTTTCTGATCCCAAACCATTACCTGCCGTGGATGAGCTTCTACAGCGAATACCTCGCTTTCGGGTTTCTGGTTTCTGCGTGGCTCTGGCTGATGGGGCAGAGATTGAAAGTGGGAATTTCCGGAATCCTCATGATTCTGTTGGGGGCGGTCCCCTTCATTCAGTGGAAACTGGATATCGTTTATTTTTCCGGAGATGCACTGCTGTTCACGTGCTATCTCCTGGCGGCCGCATTGGCTGCGATGCTGGGGCGAGCGGCTTCAATCCGCCACGATGAGTCCATCCTGCATGCCCTGGCCTGGACGTTCGCACTGACCGCCAGTGCATCCTGCGCAATCGCTATCGCACAGTGGTTCGATGTGATTGACAGTCTGATGGTGTTGATTTCCGGTGCAGGTCAACGGGTTACCGCCAATCTGGCACAGAGCAATCACTTGGCGACGCTGCTGATGCTGGGCATCGCCTCGATCTTCTTCTTGCGACAGGGCAACCGAATTTCGACGTGGAGTTCCACGCCGTGGCTAATATTCCTCTTGCTGGGCGTGATCCTTACGCAGTCCCGTACCGCTTGGCTGTGCTTTCTTGCGTTTGCCGTCTGGTGGTTCGTCAAGATGGGAAGGCGCAGCGTGATTTCGCCCGCTTCCGTGGCGGGGCTGTTCTTGTTCCTGATGGCGGGATCGATCTGGGTTTCGGACCTTGCGGTTTTCCTGCGGTTGATCGAGCCAGGTCATGAGTTGGATTTCATGGAACGGGCGTCGGCAATGCAGCGGATGGCGCTCTGGGGCCAGGCCTGGCATGCGATTTCCGAATCGCCGCAGTTGGGGTATGGGGCTGGCCAGGTCGCCGTCGCTCAAGTCGAGTCATCCATTGCCTATCCCGTGCAGATGCTGAGTTTGCATACGCACAATATCGTTCTGGATATTCTGTTGTGGTTCGGGCCGGCAATAGGTTCAGTGGTTATCGCTTTCTGGTTCTGGAGGCTGATCACGCTTGCCGTGAAGGCTACATCCCTAGGCGCGGTCTATCTCATGATGTGCGTGGGGGCGATAACGCTGCATGGGATGCTGGAGTATCCCCTCGAGTATGCCTATTTCCTCTTTCCGCTGTTCTTTATCCTGGGGATCCTTGAAGAGCAGCATGGGGTGTGGGCGCTTTCCTTGCCTCGATATTCGACTGCGGCGGCATGGTGTATCGCGCTCTTCCTGATGTCGTCTGTCTGGCGGGAATACCGTCTGATGGAAGACGATCACCGGATGCTGCGATTCGAACTGGCGAGAATTGGCAGTTCCAATGCCCCAGGGGCAATCCCCGAAGTACATCTACTTACCCAGCTGGCTGAAATGAACAGCCTGGCGCGCGCTGTGCCACGGTCCGATATTCCGGAGGTTCAAATGGATGGGATGCGCAAGGTTGCCTTCCGATATCCCTACATTCCGTCCCTTTATCGATACGCACAGGCGTTGGCGTTGAACGGACGGGTCGACGATTCGGTAGACGTGCTTCGACGGCTCAGGTCGATATATGGCCCGCGCTCCTTCGAAGAGGTGAAGGTCACCTTGCAGAATGCTCAGCGGAATGAGCCGGGTTATGCCGAGCTCAATCGGAGGCTTGAAGGTCTCAACTGAAAATGGCAAGGTTGCGCACGCCGCCGGTGTAGCTCAGTCGGTAGAGCAGCTCATTCGTAATGAGAAGGTCGGGGGTTCGATTCCTCTTACCGGCACCATGATCCAAGCAAAAAGCCCCGCATGATGCGGGGCTTTTTGTTGGCCGCAATTCGGTCAGAGGCTGAGGCGCATCGACAGGTCGATGGCCTTGACGTCCTTGGTCAGGGTGCCAATGGAGACGTAGTCGACGCCCGTTTCGGCGATGGTGCGCAGGGTGGTCTCGTTGACACCGCCGGAGGCTTCCAGCTTGGCGCGGCCAGCGGTGAGGGTGACGGCGGTGCGCATGTCGTCGAGGCTGAGTTCGTCGAGCATGATGATGTCGGCGCCAGCGTCCAGGGCCTGCTGGAGTTCATCCAGGCTTTCCACCTCTACCTCCACGGGCTTGCCGGGGGCGATGCGGTGGGCCGCTTCGATGGCCTGGGCGATGCCGCCGGAGGCCGCGATGTGGTTTTCCTTGATGAGGAAGGCGTCGTACAGGCCGATGCGGTGGTTGTGGCCGCCGCCGCAGGTCACGGCATACTTCTGGGCCAGGCGCAGGCCGGGCAGGGTCTTGCGGGTGTCGAGCAGCTTCACCTGGGTGCCTTTGACCAGCTCCACATAGTGGCCGACGCGGGTGGCGACGCCCGACAGGCACTGGAGGAAGTTCAGCGCGCTGCGCTCGCCGCTCAACAGCGCCCGGGCCGGACCTTCGAGGTGGAAGAGCGCTTGGTTGGCTTCGGCGCGCTGGCCATCTTTTACCTGCCAGTCCACCTTCACGCGCGGGTCGAGCTGGCGGAAGACTTCGTCCACCCAGGCAGTGCCGGCGATGATGGCGGCTTCGCGGGTGATTACCGTGGCGCGGGCCTGGCGGTTGTCGGGAATGAGCTGGGCGGTGATGTCGCCGCTACCGATGTCTTCCTTGAGGGCGACGCGTACGTTGGCCTCGATTTCGGCAATGAGGTCGGCGAGGAGGAGGTTGGGCATGGTGGGCTCCGCAAGCAGAATGGCGGCGATTATAAAGGCTGCCGACGACCGGCGCAGTGCCGATGACCGGCGACCTGTGCTTTCTGCTAGACCGTCAGAGAGAGGGTCGTGGTCGCTGTGCGTCTGTCGGCTGTTTCCCCTGCATCTGTGAATTGATTCATGTCTGTAGGAAAAGTCCGCTTGGTTGTCACAGCAGCATCCCTATAATGACCTCGAACATTTCTATTTTGACGCCAGATGCTTGACGTTATGGATGACTCCCAACGATCGAATTGCGGCCAGGTACGCCCTCGGAAAGGGCGCGGCCTGCGGGAGGCTCGTGATGCAGACCGACGCTAAGGTGGTGCCGCTTACCAAGGCAGCCGCCCAGCAAACGCCAACCTCTGCGGTAGGAAGGCTGCCCGTGGCCCTTATCCAGGTGCGTGACAAAGCGGCATTGCAGCTGAAGCAGACGCTGCAGGGGCTGTTCGACAATGCGGACGACACCCTCTTCGAGATGGCTGACCGCGCCACCACCAATGCCGAGCAGAATGCCTTCTTCGAGGCGATGCGTGACCTGCGTCTCAAGCGCAAGAGCATCGAGCGGACCTTCCTGCAGAAGGTCCTGGAGTCATTTTCCGCCCTCAGCCAATACGAGATAGGTAGTGCTCCCAAGCTGGACGCCGTGTCCTTTGACAGCCTGTCCTTGGTGCAGAACGACGAGCTTGAAGAAACCGTGGCCCTGGATGCCATGGTCGCCAAGGTGATGAACCGCGACGGCATCGCCCTGGGTCACCTGACCGCCCGCCTCAACACCCTTGTCAGCAAGAAGATCGAAGACCGGTCCAATCCCCTGGGCCCTCGCCAGTTGTGCGAATCCTTCCTCGACGCCTGCCGCAGCCTGGGCGTGGAGATCAAGGTCAAGCTAATCATCCTCAAGCTGTTCGAGAAGTACGTCCTTTCCGAACTGGACCAGTTCTACGCCGTGGCCAACCAGTTGCTGGTCGCCGCAGGCGTGTTGCCGGAGCTGCGTTCGGCGCCGGTACGCCAACCGCAAGTACGCGCTAGCTCCACGGCACGGCCGAGTGAGGCCCAGCCCGCTGCTGAAGGCGGCCAACCCCTCGAAGGGGGCGCGCAGGAAGTGTTCGGCGCGCTCCAGGATCTGCTGTCCCAAGCGCGTGGCACTGTGCTGCCGCGCCGGGAGCATCCATCTGACGCGGTTCCTGTCAGCAGCGTCGACCTGATGCGCCTGCTGTCCCACCTGCAGCAACGCCTGCCGCAGCAGGCCGGAGACGACTACGACCTGCGCGTCAACCTCGACCAGCTGCTGAGCCGTGCCAGTGCCCGTAGCGGCCGTACGCGGGTGGTGGGGCAGGTGGACGACGACGTCATCAACCTGGTTGCCATGCTTTTCGAGTTCATCCTCGACGACCGTACCTTGCCGGATTCGCTCAAGGCCCTGATTGGCCGGATGCAGATCCCCATGCTCAAGATCGCCTTGCTGGACAGGACGTTCTTCAGTCGTGGCAGCCATCCGGCACGACGCCTGCTCAACGAGATCGCTTCGGCTGCTCTGGGGTGGGTGGAGCAGGACGATGTCCAGCGCGACAGCCTCTACCACCGTATCGATCAGGTGGTGCAGCGTCTGCTGAATGATTTCGTCGATGACCCGGCGATCTTCTCCGAACTGCTGGCCGAGTTCGTCGCCTACACCGGCGATGAGCGTCGTCGCAGCGAGCTGCTGGAACAGCGCACCCGCGATGCCGAGGAAGGCCGCGCCAAGGCGGAGCTCGCGCGCAAGCAGGTGGAAGACGCCCTCAACCAGCGCCTTCTGGGCCGCACGCTGCCGGAAGTGGTGGTGCGCCTGTTGCAGGAAGCCTGGAGCAAGGTACTGCTCCTGGTCTGCCTCAAGCATGGCGCGGAGTCGGAAGAATGGCGGGCCGCCCTGCAGACCATGGATGACCTGGTCTGGAGTGTGGAACCCCATGAGGCGCCGGAAGCCCGCGCCCGTCTGCTGGAGCTCGTTCCCGGTCTGCTCAAGTCCCTGCGCGATGGCTTGGCCAGCGCCGCCTTCGATCCTTTTGCCACCAGTGAATTCTTCAGCCAGCTGGAGGCCCTTCATGTCCAGGCCTTCCAGCGCTTCCGCAAGCCGGAGCCGGTAGAAGTCGCCGACGACGGCCTGGAGTCTCCGCCGCTGCTGCTCGACCTGCCGACGGAGTCCGCGCCCGAAGAGGAGGCAGCCCCCGTCATGGTGGCTGTGGTGGAGGAAATCGTCCTGATTGCGCCCGGCGAAGCGCAGGCGCAGGAGCCCGAAATCAGCCTGGCGGATGATGAGGAGGCCCTGGGCTTCGTCGATCACCTGCGGGTCGGCAGCTGGGTCGAGTTCCAGGAAGACGAAGAGCACAAGCTGCGTTGCAAGCTGGCGGCGCTGATCAAGCCCACCGGCAAGTACATCTTCGTCAACCGTACTGGCATGAAAGTGCTGGAGAAGACCCGCATGGGCTTGGCGGTGGAGTTCCGCCGTAGTGCGATCCGCCTGCTGGATGATGCCCTGCTGTTCGACCGCGCCCTGGAGTCGGTGATCGGCAACCTGCGGCGGCTCAAGGGAGCTTGAGCCGAATCAGCCTGCATCCGCTTGCCGGATGTAGTTGAGCGACGCGTCAGCCGCCCCTTCGTTCGGCGAGCCTGGTTGCCAGCCCCTCGCTAAAATGGCTCCACTGCGCCTAAAGTGGGCAGCAGACCAAGGAGCCGCCATGCAGTTGGACCCCGCATCCGGTTGGTGCCAGGGCATCAGCCATTGCCCATCGCCCAACTTCAATTGTCGCCCGCAGGGAGAGGTTTCCCTGCTGGTGATCCACAACATCAGCCTGCCGCCCGGCCAGTTCGGCACGGGGAAGGTGAAGGAATTCTTCCAGAACCGCCTGGACCCGGACGAGCATCCCTACTTCCAGGGCATTCGTGACCTCAAGGTGTCCGCGCATTTCCTGATCGAGCGCGATGGCGCCGTCACCCAGTTCGTCTCTTGCAATGAAAGGGCCTGGCACGCCGGCGTCTCCCTGTTCGAAGGCCGGGAGAACTGCAACGACTTTTCCCTCGGCATCGAGCTGGAAGGCACCGACGATCAGGCGTTCACGGAACTCCAGTACGCTGCATTGATCTCCCTGGTGGAGCAGTTGCGTTGCGCGTACCCGGCCATCACACCGGCGCGCATCTGCGGTCATAGCGATATCGCCCCGGGCCGCAAGACCGACCCGGGCCCCAAATTCGATTGGGCGCGCCTGCGAGGCGCCCTGGCACCTTAGGACAAGGAGGGACCCATGTATTTTCTGGTGCTGTTGATGGTGCTCTGGATCGAGAAGTTCTCCGCGTGGCGCTGGCATATCCAGCAGGACGGGTTCCTGCTCCGGGAGCTGGCCAAGGCCGAGACCAAGCCGCGATTCGCCGATCGCCCCTGGGCGGTCCTGGCCATGCTGGTGCTGTTGCCCTTGGTGCTGCTGGCGCTGGTCCTGCTGGCCCTCGAGCCGGTGGCCTATGGCTGGCTGGCGCTTCCTGTTCACCTGCTGGTGATCATCTACAGCCTGGGGCGCGGCGATGTGATGGCTGATATCGGCCCCTTCCGGGATGCCTGGCGGCGCGGCGACACCCAGGGCGCCTATCACGTCGCGGAGCGCGACCTCGGCCTCGAAGCGGAGGAGGGTGGCGACCTCCTGCGGCAGGTTCAGAGGTATCAGCTCTGGCAGGCCTACCAGGGATTCTTCGCGGTGATCTTCTGGTACGCGTTGCTTGGGCCGGTGGCGGCCCTGGCGTATCGCCTCCTGGCCCTGGTCAGCGAGCATGCTGTTGCACCGGCCTTGCGGGAGCGGGCGGAGATGATTCGCCATGCATTCGACTGGCTTCCGGTGCGGGTGCTGGCCGCGAGCTTCTCGCTGGTGGGCAACTTCGTCGGCGTCAGCCGGGTGTTGCTGCATGAATTGCTGAGCTGGGAAATCTCGGCCCGGAGCTATATCGAACTGGCCGGTCGCGCCGCCGCGGAGGTACCTGAGCCTGTCACCGGGGACGCCGGCGTCGCGACCCTGGATGCCCTCTGGCAATTGCTGGTACGTGCGGCGGTGCTCTGGTACGCCGGCTTCGCTGTCTGGACCCTGCTGTTCTGAATCCCTCTTCGCCTGCCCGGCACTGCCGCCGGGCGGGTCCCGCCTTTCTTAACCTTTAGTTACAGAAACTCTGGTCGATATCAGGTACACAGACGGACGCGCCAGAAAACTCTGACTTTGCTCACAGAAAAGCCTGATTGAGCCGGGCAGTCGCCGGGTGGTGGGAGATGCTGTAACGCCCGTATCGCATGCCTTGTCAGTGAATCAGGCGCGCCCATAACAATAAATGAGAACAGGAGGTGTCTTGTGAAGACCCTGTTGTATCCTGCTATCGCGCTGATGAACCGCCTCAGCTTCGGCATGAAGTTCAGTCTGATCAGCGTTCTGTTCTTCCTGCCGATGTTGATCACCAACTTCTATCTGGTGCGCGACTCCTACCGGCAATTCGTCAGCACCCGCTCCGAGCTGAAAAGCCTCGATCTCCTTGGCTCCAGCCTTCACGCGCGGCGCAGCCTGGAGAGCCTCAACGACCTGGTGCTGATCAACTCGATGATCGGCCAGTCGGGTCAGTCCGGCGACCTGGAAAAGCGCATCGTCGCCCTGGAGCAGGAGCTGCTCTCCACCCTGCAGAATCTCGCGCCGGTCGTCACCGAGCCGGAACAGGTCGAGGCCTTCAATGCCAAGCGGGACGAGCTGATGACCGCTCTGCAGGCAGCCAAGGGCGAAACTTCCCTGCAGAGCAAGAGCGCGATGATCGAGAAGCTTCTGGGCAACGCCCAGGTGTTCATCAAGTTCGTCGCCGCCCAGTCCGGCCTCAGCCAGGATGACCAGTCCGACGTACGCCAGATCACCGAACTGGTCACCACCGCCACCCCCGAAGTGACCCGGGCCCTGGGCAAAGGCCGCGCTGTCGGCGCTTACTCCCTTGGCCAGGGGTTCCTCAACTCCGCAGCCAGCACCAAGCTGGACGATCTACTGCTGGACCTGGACAAGCTCAATGCCGAGTACGGCCTGAGGATCGCCGATGCCCTCGAAGGCAGCCCGCGTGCCCACCAGGCCCTGGACGGTCTGACCACCGCCAGCCGCGACACCATCAAGCACAGCGCCACGCTCTTCGAGGAAAAGGTCATCATGGCCGACACCCTCAACACCCCCTGGCAGCAGTTCTACGACCAGGTGAGCGTTGCGCTGGACAAGACCTATCAGCTCAACGACGGCTCCCTCGCCTTCCTCAAGGCCGAGCTGGAAAGCCGTCTGGCCGGCAAGCGCACGCAGACCGTGCTGCTGGTAGTCGCGCTGCTGGTGGTGTTCATTTCCATCGTCTATCTCTACAGCGGCTTCTACGTTTCGACCCGTACCACCCTGGCGCGTCTGGGCAAGGTGATGGATGAAGTGGCCGCCGGCGACATGACCGTCAACTTCCGTGCTGAAAGCCGCGACGAGTTGGGCGAGCTGGGCCAGGTGTTCAACGGCACCGTGGCGAAGATCCACGACCTGATCGAGCTGGTGGGCCACACGGTGGTCGAAGTCGAGCGCCAGGCTGGCCGCGTGGAGCAGGTATCCGGTGAGAGCAACCTGGCGGTGGCAGGTCAACGCAGCCAGATCGAGCAGGTGGCTACGGCCATGAACCAGATGTCCGCCACCGCCCAGGAAGTGGCGCGCAGCGCTGCGGCAGCCGTGGGCAGCGCCCACAGCGTCAATCAGGAAACCGTGAGCGGCCGCGCCCTGGTGGAGTCGCAACTGGGCAGCATCGAGCGTCTGGCCAGCGGGATCGACCAGTCGATGGCGGTGATCAACCAACTGGCCGCCGACAGCGCCTCCATCAGTCGGGTGCTGGAAGTGATCAAGGGCATTGCCGAGCAGACCAACCTGCTGGCGCTGAACGCCGCCATCGAGGCTGCCCGTGCCGGTGAGCAGGGCCGGGGCTTTGCTGTGGTGGCGGACGAGGTGCGCACCCTGGCCAAGCGCACCCAGCAGTCCACCGAAGAGATCGAGCAGATGATCGCCAAGCTCCAGGGCGGCGTCGGCGCGGCAGTGAAGGCGATGAACGCCAGCCACCAGATGGCCGACGGCACCGTCAGCCAGTCCGGCAAGGTGCAGGCGGCGCTGGAGAACATCCTCGGCGCGGTGGGGCAGATCGTCGACCAGAACCAGCAGATCGCCGCTGCGGCCGAGCAGCAGACCGCCGTGGCCCATGACATCGACCAGAACATCGTCGAGATCAACCATGCCGGCGAGCGCACTGCCGAGGGCGCGAACCAGACTGAAAAAGCCAGCCGCGAATTGTCCGGCCAGGTGGCGCAGCTCAAGCAACTGATCGGCGCCTTCCGTGTCTGATTCCCTGCGCTAAAAAAAGCCCGCCAATCGGCGGGCTTTTTTGTGTACGGGTGAATCGCCCCTACAAGGGAATGTCCCACCCGAATACATCGCACGCATTCCGCGTACTCGCCTCAGCCAGTTCTTCGGGCGTCACGCCGCGAATCTCTGCCAATGCCGTGCAGATGTCCGGCAGGAACTCCGGGCTGTTGCGCCCGTAGGGATGCATGGCCGGCGCCATGTCCGGGGAGTCGGTCTCCAGGACGATGGATTCCAGCGGCAGCTGCGCCACCACCTTGCGCAGGCGGTTGGCCTGGGGCCAGGTGGGTGCGCCCCCGAGGCCGAGGCGGAATCCCAGTTTGCGGTACTCCTTGGCGTCTTCGACGCTGCCGGCGAAGGCGTGAACGATGCCGGCACGCTTGAGGCGAAAGCGCTTCAAGGTGGCGATCACGGCTGCATGGCTGCGCCGCACGTGCAACAGCACCGGTAATTCGAATTCCGCTGCGAGGGCCAACTGGGCCTCGAACAGGCGTTGCTGTTCGTCGCGATCCAGTTCGGGGATGAAATAGTCCAGGCCGAACTCACCCACCGCACAGAGCTTGGGGTGGTCCGCGTAGCGTTCCAGCAGGTTGCGCAGTTCCAGCAGATGCTCGGCGCGATGCTGGGCCAGATACACCGGGTGCAAGCCAAAGGCGATGAAGAATCCGTCCTCGGTGTTGGCCAGGTCCCAGATCCGCTGCCAGTTCTCCTGGAACACCCCGAGCAGCACCTGGCGTCGGACGCCCAATTGGCGGCAGCGAGCCAGGACCTCGCTGCGATCGGCATCGAAGTCGGGGAAATCCAGGTGGTTGTGCGTGTCGATCAGCATGGTCGCCAGCATATACCGCTGCGGTGCGGCTGGCATGTCCATTCCCCGGGCGACGGACGGATTTTCCGGCATACCCGCTCTGCGTCGGGGCACGCGGCAGGGGCAGGAAAGGACCTGAAAAAACGCTATTGAACACTCGTTCATGCTGGGCTATGTTGGGGCCACTCGCCGGTTTGCCGATGCAGTCAGTGATCCGGATTCCACCCTTTGCAATGGGGCTCGAACATGCGTTTCGCTTCGCTTGTGGACAGGATGGCAGGGCCAGGCACAGCGGCCTGGGATATTCACTACGCGGCCATCGCCGCCCAGAGGGCAGGCGAGGACGTGATAGTCCTCAGCATCGGCGACCCGGACTTCGCCACCCCGGCAGCCATCACCGATGCCGCCATCGAAGCCCTGCGGGCTGGCGACACCCATTACTGCGACGTCGCCGGCCGCCCCGAGCTGCGCCAGGCCATCGCCGAACTCCACGGCCGCCTGACCGGCCAGCCGGTGACGGCGGACAGCGCCATCCTGGTAGCGGGCGCACAGAACGGTCTTTACGCAGCTGCCATGTGCCTGCTGGAAGCGGGTGACGAAGTCATCGTCTTCGACCCGGTCTATGTCACCTACGAAGCCACCCTTAAGGCCACCGGCGCCACCCTGGTGCGGGTGCCCTGTCCAGCGGCGGGCGGCTTCCGCCCTGATCTTGAAGCCTTGCGTGGTGCCATCAGCGAGCGCACCCGGGCGATCTTCTTTGCCAACCCGAACAACCCCACCGGCGCCGTCCTCAGCGCTGAAGAAATGCAAGTCATCGCCGATCTGGCGAAGCAGCATGACCTTTGGGTGGTGGTGGACGAGGTCTATGAAAGCCTGGTGTTCGAGCAGTCCCACCGTTACTTCGCCACCCTACCTGGGATGCGCGAGCGCACGGTGAGTATCGGCAGCCTGTCCAAGTCCCACGCCATGACTGGCTGGCGCACGGGCTGGGTGATCGCCAGCCCCGAGCTGGTGGCCCATATCGAAAACCTGGCGCTGAACGTGCTCTACGGCTTGCCCGGCTTCGTGCAGGAGGCCGCGCTGACCGCCGTGCTCGCCTATGACCAGGTGACCGCGGAGATGCGCGAGCTCTATCGGCGCCGCCGCGACCTGGTGGTGTCTGCACTTGAAGGCTGTGCACCGCTCAAGGTGCTGAAGCCGGAAGCCGGCATGTTCGTGCTGGTGGATGTGCGCGGCAGTGGTCTCAGTTCCCTCGATTTCGCCTGGCAGCTGTTCCGCGAAACCGGCGTTTCGGTGCTGGATGCCGCGGCCTTCGGTCCCGCCGCCGAAGGCTTCGTGCGCCTGTCCTACAGCCTGGGTGAAGAGCAGTTGGCCGACGCCTGTGCGCGCATCCGCCGCTTTGCCGCCGGCCTGAAGCCGAGCCCGGTCATCGAGGTGATCCAGACCCGTCCGACCGAACGCCAGCCGGCACAGGTCGAGCGTCCGAAGATGGTGGAGGTGGATTCCATCCACAAGCGCTTCGGCCAGTTCGAAGTGCTCAAGGGGGTGTCGCTGACTGCTCAGGAAGGCGGGGTGGTCTCACTGATCGGCGCCAGCGGCTCCGGCAAGAGCACCCTGTTGCGCTGCATCAACATGCTGGAGATTCCCAATCAAGGCACGGTGACGGTCGATGGCGAGAGCATCCGTCTCACCACCAACCGCATCGGCGAGCCGGTCGTGGCGGACCAGAAGCAGCTGACCCGCATCCGCTCGCGTCTTGGCATGGTGTTCCAGAGCTTCAACCTCTGGCCCCATCGCACCGTGCTGGAAAACCTGATCGAAGCGCCCATCCAGGTTCTGCGCGAAAGTCGCGCCGAAGCCCTGGAGCGGGCCGAGGCACTGCTGGACCGGGTCGGTCTGGCGGCCAAGCGTCACGAGTACCCGTCCTTCCTCTCCGGTGGCCAGCAGCAGCGGGTGGCCATCGCCCGCGCCCTGGCGGTGGAGCCCAAGGTGATGCTGTTCGACGAGCCCACCTCGGCGCTGGACCCGGAACTGGTCGGCGAAGTGCTGCGGGTGATCCGCTCCCTGGCCGAAGAGGGGCGCACCATGATCCTGGTGACCCACGAGATGGCCTTCGCCCGCGACGTTTCCACCCACGTTGCCTTCCTCCACCAGGGCCGGATCGAAGAGGAAGGCCCGCCGCAGGAGGTCTTCCTGCGTCCGCGCAGCGAGCGCTGCCGGCAGTTCGTCACGGCTCACCAGAATCGCTGAACCCAGCCGCCATGGGCGGCCGGTGCCACAAGCTCTAACCACAACAAAACCAAGCAGGGCAGGTATCACCATGAAGAAGTCTGGACTGGCAAGTTGGATGGCAGGTGCGGTAATGCTCGTCGCCGGTGTAGCGGGCGCGCAGGCCGATCCCATTCGGTTCGCATTGGCGGCGGAACCCTATCCGCCCTTCTCGGTGAGGCAGCCGGACGGCCAATGGACCGGTTTCGAGCCGGACCTGATCCGCAAGCTGTGCGCGGATATGCAGGCGGAGTGCGTGATCGAGGAAGTGGCCTGGGACGGCATCATTCCTGCGCTGCTGGCGAAGAAGGTGGACGTGATCTTCAACTCCATGTCCATCACCGAGGAGCGCGAAAAGCAGATTTCCTTCAGCCGTCCCTACTACGACTCGCCCGCCGTCATCGTCGCGCCTGAGGCCGTGGAAGTGGGCACCAAACCCGAGGCCATGAAGGGCAAGTCGATCGGCGTGCAGATCTCCACCAACAACTCCAACTACGTGAAGAAGTACTACGAGGGCATCGCCGACGTTCGCTACTACGACACCCAGGACGCGGTGAACTCCGACCTCGTGGCCGGTCGTATCGACCTGATGCTGGCCGACGGCCTGGGCGTAGCGGACTTCGTCAAGTCGGCCGATGCCAAATCGGCAGGAATCGTGGTGAAGGGCGAGGTGCCCTATGACCCGGTGTTCGGTCGCGGCATGGGCGCCGGACTGCGCAAGGAAGACCAGGCGCTGCGGGCCCGGATCGATGATGCCATCGGCAAGCTGCTGGCCAGCGAGGACTACAAGACCATTTCCGCCCGCTACTTCGACGTGAGCGTCGCGCCGAAACAGTGATTTGTGTCGCCGCCCCGGAGCACCGGGGCGGCGTGTTTCCGCTTCGCGTCGAGGTGTCTTGATGTCGTCTTACTTCGATCTGGTGGGCTTTGGCCCCCAGGGCTGGGGATCGGCCTTGCTCAAGGGGTTGTGGGTAACCCTGGAAATCTCCGTGGGTGCATTTCTGGTCGGTATCCTGATCGGCCTCTGCGTCGCCTGCGCCAAACTCAGTGGGCCACGTCCGGTGGCCAAGATCATGCGCGGTTACACCACGCTGTGCCGCGCGGTTCCCGAACTGTTGCTGATCCTCCTGCTGTTCTATGCCGGCTCAATGGGCATCAACGAGGTGATGGGCTGGCTGGGCTACGCCCAGGTCAAGCTGAACGGCACCCTGGTTGCCATCCTGGTGCTGGGCCTGGTGCAGGGCGCCTACGCTTCGGAAATCTTCCGGGGGGCGATCCAGGCCATTCCCCATGGCCAGATCGAGGCTGCCCGGGCCTTCGGGATGAACGGGTTCAATCTGTTCCACCGGGTGACGCTGCCGGTAATGGCGCCCAACGCCCTGGCAGGGATGGCCAACCTCTGGATCAACCTGATCAAGGACAGCGCGCTGATCAGCGTGGTGGGGACCAGCGAACTGCTGTTCACCGCCAAGCAGGCCGCAGGCTCCACGCGCCAGTACCTGGTGTTCTATCTCACGGCGGCAGCCTTCTACTACGTGCTGACGCTGCTCTCCAATCTGCTGTCCGGCTGGCTCGAGCGACGTTTCCGTCGCTGGATGCCGTCTGTATGAGGAGGCCTGCCTGATGAACCCGAGCTGGATCGTCGAATACGCCAGCCTGTTGCTGAACGGGCTGGGGACCACCCTGCTGCTCCTGCTGATCTCTGCCGTACTGGGCTTCGTCCTGGCACTTGGGGTCGCGCTGGCGCGGATGTCGCGCAACCCACTCATCGCCAGCCTCAGCCTGGGCTACACCAGTGTGATTCGTGGAACGCCGCTACTGGTGCAGATCTACATCTTCTACTACGGTGTGGGCAGCCTGTTCGCCCAGTTCCCGCTGATTCGCGGCAGCTTCCTCTGGCCCTATCTGCGTGATGGTTTCTGGTACATCGTGCTGGCCCTGGTGCTCTCGGTGGGCGCCTATGTGGGCGAGGTAATCCGCGGCGGCATGAAGTCGGTGCCCCGTGGCGAACTGGAAGCGGCGGCGGCCTTCGGCATGCGCAAGCGCCTGGTGCTGACGCGGGTCTGGCTGCCACGGGCGATTCGCCTGCTGCTGCCAACCCTGGCGGGGGAAACGGTGCTGCTGCTGAAATCCACGGCGCTGGCTTCTACCGTGGCGGTGGTGGACTTGCTGGGCGCAGCCAACGTGGTGCGTGCGCAGACCTTCCAGATCTACCAGCCGTTGCTGCTGGTGGCAGGCATCTACATCTGCCTGACCTTCCTGATCGAGGCTGGGGCTGCCCGGGTGGAACAGCGAAACATGTTTCGTCGGGCGACTTAGCCAGGGCATTCAGGCTGGTTTCTGCAGGAGCGCTAGCCGGATTCAGGCGTAGGCCCCACCCCGCAAGCTGGCGACCCAGCGGCGGCTGATTTCCAGCCCATCCTCGGCGCTGATATTCGCCGGGTTCAGACACCATTCCAGCCACAGGCCATCCAGCAGCGCCGAGAGGGCGACGGCAGCCAGACGGGGCTTGGCGATGGCGAAGCCTTCCTTGCGCGAAAGATCGGAAAGCAGGACTTCCAACATGCGCAGCGTGCCACCGTAGGTGCGCTCGTGGGCCTCGTTCACCTGCGGCGAATGGCGTATCAGGCTCCAGAACACCACCCAGGGACTCAGCAGGTCGGGGTCCAGGGTGACCGGGGAAAAGTAGCTGGTGAGAAAGGCGTCCAGGCGCGCTTCCGGATCATCGCCGGCCTCATTGATGCGCGTCTGGAGTATCTGGTTCACCTCGGTGGCGAGCGTCTCGTAAGCCTGGGCGACCAACGCGTCGATGCTGCCGAAGTAGTGGTTGATCAGGCCAATGGCGACATTGGCCTCCTTGGCGATGCGACGCACCGAAATCCCCGCGTGCCCCTCGGCGACCAGGCATTTCAGCGTGGCCCGGACGAGGTGCTCGCGGCGTTCGTCGGGATTGGTCCTGGGCTGTCTTTCGCGGGGGGTGTCCAAGGGGCGAATTCCTGCGCTCGATAAGGTGCCAGCCTAGCGAAGGTTGCAGAAGGCGAAAAGCCGGCGTGGGGACACGCCGGCCGGGCCTCAGTGGTGCTCGCGGGTGGCGCGGAAGGTTACGTCCGGCCAGCGCTCTTCCATCAGGTTGAGGTTCACGCGGGTCGGAGCCAGGTAGGTGAGGTGGCCGCCGCCGTCGATGGCCAGGTTTTCGAAGGCCTTGTCCTTGAACTCCTTGAGCTTCTTCTCGTCCTTGCAGTCGATCCAGCGCGCGGACCAGACGTTGATCGCCTCGTAGGCGCACTCCACCTTGTATTCCTCCTTCAGGCGGCTGGCGACGACGTCAAACTGCAGCACGCCCACGGCGCCGAGGATGATGTCGTTGTTGCGCTCGGGGAAGAACACCTGGGTCGCGCCTTCCTCGGCCAGTTCCTGCAGGCCCTGGCGCAGCTGCTTGGACTTCAGCGGGTCCTTCAGGCGCACGCGGCGGAAGAGTTCCGGGGCGAAGTGCGGGATGCCGGTGAAGCCCAGGGCTTCGCCTTCGGTGAAGGTGTCGCCGATCTGGATGGTGCCGTGGTTGTGCAGGCCGATGATGTCGCCGGCAAAGGCTTCGTCCAGTTGCTCACGCTCGCTGGAGAAGAAGGTCAGGGCGTCGGCGATTTTCACGTCCTTGCCGATCCGCACGTGGCGCATCTTCATGCCCTTCTCGTACTTGCCCGAGCAGATGCGCATGAAGGCGATGCGGTCGCGGTGCTTCGGGTCCATGTTCGCCTGGATCTTGAACACGAAGCCGGAGAACTTCTCCTCGGTCGGCTCGACGCTACGCTCGTGGGTGGCGCGGGACAGGGGCTTGGGCGCCCAGTCGACGATGCAGTCCAGCACCTGGTCGACACCGAAGTTGCCCAGAGCGGTACCGAAGAACACCGGGGTCATGTGGCCCTTGAGGAATTCGTCCTTGTCGAACTCGTGGCAGGCGCCCTGCACCAGCTCCAGTTCCTCGACGAAACGCTCGTAGAGATCACCCAGGTGGGCGCGGGCCTCATCGGAGTCGAGCTTGTCGATGACTTTCATCTCGGTTCGCTCGTGGCCGTGGCCGGGGGTGTAGACGATGACCTTGTCCTGGGCCAGGTGATACACGCCCTTGAAGTCCTTGTAGCAGCCAATGGGCCAGGTGATCGGGGCGGCCTTGATCTTCAGGACCGCCTCGATTTCGTCCAGCAACTCGATGGGGTCGCGGATATCGCGGTCCAGCTTGTTGATGAAGCTGACGATGGGCGTATCGCGCAGGCGGCAGACGTCCATCAGCGCGATGGTGCGCGGCTCGACGCCCTTACCGCCGTCGAGGACCATCAGCGCGGAGTCCACCGCGGTCAGGGTGCGGTAGGTGTCTTCCGAGAAGTCTTCGTGGCCGGGGGTGTCGAGCAGGTTGATCATGTGCTCGCGGTAGGGGAACTGCATCACCGAGGTGGTGATGGAGATACCGCGCTGCTTTTCCATCTCCATCCAGTCGGAGGTGGCGTGCCGGTCGGACTTGCGCGACTTCACGGTACCGGCGACGGCGATGGCCTTGCCCATCAGCAGCAGCTTTTCGGTAATGGTGGTCTTACCGGCGTCGGGGTGGGAAATGATGGCGAACGTGCGGCGTTTCGCGACTTCGGCGGCCTGAATGGTCATGGAGGTGAAATCCGTCGACGAGTAGTCGGTCTGTCAAAAAAGGCGGCGATTATAGCGGTATTCGCAGCCCGCGCGGCGGCCATCGGGCGAGAGGAAAGAGCGGGGATTGTGCGGTATTCCAGTTCGTTCTGTTGGATATCCAAAACAGTCAACTGGGGATGCGACAAAGGGATGCGACAAAGCGGCAATTTTTGATTGATCTGCGGTTCTTGTGGTCCTAAAGTTCGCGCCCGAACGTCCATGCTGGCAACGATCCATCCGGCTCAAGTACTGACGACGAGAGGTTTGAAGTCGGAAACGACTGAAAATCCTCGGCGACATGCCTTGGGAAGTAGGCGAACCAAAGTGGGGAAACTGATCAGACGTTCAGGCCGTTTGTCCAACCGAAGACCCGGCCACCCCTGACAACTTTCGTTTGTATTGCCATATGGAGTCCCTCGCATGTCGATCAAGGTCGAAGACTATTTCTCGCCCGAAACTTTCCAGCGTATGAAGGCGTTTGCCGACAAGCACGAAACCCCGTTCGTGATGATCGACAAGCAGACCATCGCCGATTCCTACGATCAACTGGTCAGCTGCTTCCCCTTCGCCAAGATTTACTACGCGGTGAAGGCCAACCCGGCGACCGAAATCACCGAACTGCTGCGCGAAAAAGGCTCCAACTTCGACATCGCGTCCATCTATGAGCTGGACAAGGTGATGAAGACCGGCGTCGGCCCGGAGCGCATTAGCTACGGCAACACCATCAAGAAAGCCCGCGACATCCGCTACTTCTACGAGAAGGGCGTGCGCCTGTTCGCCACCGACTCCGAAGCCGACCTGCGCAACATCGCCAAGGCCGCTCCGGGCTCCAAGGTCTACGTGCGTATCCTCACCGAAGGCTCCACCTCGGCTGACTGGCCGTTGTCGCGCAAGTTCGGCTGCAACCCGGACATGGCGCTGGATCTGCTGATCCTCGCCAAGCAACTGGGCCTGGTGCCTTACGGCGTGTCCTTCCACGTGGGCAGCCAGCAGCGCGACATCGACGTCTGGGACGCCGCCATCGCCAAGGTGAAGGTGATCTTCGAACGCCTGAAGGAAGAAGACGGCATCACCCTGCAGATGATCAACATGGGCGGTGGCTTCCCGGCCAACTACATCCAGCGCACCAACAGCCTGGAAACCTACGCCGAGGAAATCATCCGCTTCCTCAAGGAAGACTTCGGCGACGAGCTGCCGGAAATCATCCTGGAGCCGGGCCGTTCCCTGATCGCCAATGCCGGCATCCTGGTCAGCGAAGTGGTGCTGGTGGCGCGCAAATCGCGCACCGCCGTGGAGCGCTGGATCTACACCGACGTGGGCAAGTTCTCCGGCCTGATCGAAACCATGGACGAAGCCATCAAGTTCCCGATCTGGGTCGAGAAGAAAGGCGAGATGGAAGAAGTCGTGATCGCCGGCCCGACCTGCGACAGCGCCGACATCATGTACGAGAACTACAAGTACGGCCTGCCCCTGAACCTGGCCGCCGAAGACCGCCTCTACTGGCTGTCCACCGGTGCCTACACCACCAGCTACAGCGCGGTGGAATTCAACGGCTTCCCGCCGCTGAAGGCTTACTACCTGTAAGGTTGCAAGCGCTTCGAACAAGGCCCGCCATTTGGCGGGCCTTGTTGTTTGCGCATCAGGGCGGTGTTCGCCCCCACCAGGATGGTGCCTTGGGGGCGGGGTGGATTACCGCCACGGTTCGCCTTGGTTGTAGGGATTTTCTGCTCTCGCCAAGGGCATTTCCGAACCTGCTCCGGCTATCTTTTGTTGATAATCATTCCTAAATAGAGTCGCTCCCCATTCAACTGGGGAGACCTCTCATGGAGCACCAAACCGCACCACTCAAGCTTTCGTCGCGCAACCTGCTGGCCGCCGCCATCGGCCTCGCCCTCTCCGGTCTGGGCAGCCAGGCCATGGCCGAAGCGCAAGGCAAGGCCATGCAGCTCGACAGTGTGACTGTCGATGGCAAGCGCGAGAAACCCTACAAGGTCGAGCGTTCGGCTTCTGCCAAGTACGCCGTACCCCTGCTGGACACGCCGCAGACCATCACGGTGGTGCCGCAGGAAGTGATCCAGGACCAGAAGGCGCTAAGCCTGCGCGAAGTGCTGTCCAACGTCTCTGGCATCACCTTCAACGCCGGGGAAGGGGGCGTCGGTTCGGGCGACAGCATCAACATCCGCGGCTTTTCCGCCAACTCCAACATGCAGATCGACGGCCTGCGCGACAGCGCGCAGAACAACCGCACCGACACCTTCAACATCGAGCAGGTGGAGGTGATCAAGGGCCCCAACTCGGTATTCGGCGGCATGGGTACCACCGGCGGCACGGTCAACCAGATCACCAAGCAACCGCTGGGCGAAACCTTCACCCGCATCGGCGCGGGCCTGGGCACCGACAGCTACCGCCGCCTGACCCTGGACACCAACCAGCCGCTGGAGGAGGTCGGCAATGGCAGCGCCTTCCGCCTCAACCTGATGGCCCACGAGAACGACGTGCCCGAGCGCAAGCAGATCGAACGCCAGCGCTGGGGGCTCGCGCCATCCCTGGCGCTGGGGCTGAGCGAGGACACGCGCCTGACCCTGAGCTACTTCCACCAGACCGACGACAACCAGCCCGACTACGGCGTGCCCGCCTTCAATGGCAAGCGGGTGTCCGGCGTCAGCCGCGATGCCTACTTCGGCTTCCGCAACCTGGACAAGGAAGAGATCAGCCAGAACGCCTTCACCCTCAAGCTGGAACATCAGTTCAACGACGACCTTTCGCTGCAGAGCCTCACCCGCTACAGCCAGATCCATCGCGACACGGTGATCTCCGCCGCCCATATCAATATCGACAAGCTGCCTCCGGGCAAGTACCTGCCGGCGGGGCCGCAAGCCTATGGGCGCGACGTCACCAGCAAGATGTGGATCAATCAGACCAGCCTGACCGCCAACTTCGACACCCTGGGGTTCGGCCACACCCTCGTCGGCGGCCTGGAGCTGTCCCGCGAGACCTATGACCGCGATGTCTATTCCTACGGTCTCAAGTTCCCGAGTGCCGGTTTCGAGCTGGCCAGCCCGCCGGGCTACTGGAGTGGGCCGACGGACAAGGGGACGTCCTCCACGGTGGAGACGCGCCTGATCGACCGGGCACTCTATGCCTTCGACACCATTGCCCTGGACGAGATGTGGGACCTGAGCCTGGGCCTGCGCTACGACTGGGTGGACGGCGATGCCGAGAATCGCAGCCTGACCAAGGGCGCCTGGACCACCAAGGGCTTCAGCTCCAGCGACGAGCGTCTGAGCAGCCGCGCCGGGCTGGTGTTCAAGCCCACCGATTTCGGCCGCCTCTATGTGGCCTGGGGCAACTCCTTCAACCCCTCGGCGGAAAACCTCGCCACCTCGGGTGCTGGCCTGAGCGAGGCGACCCAGAAGCTCGGCCCGGAAAAAAACGAGACCTGGGAGTTGGGCACCAAGTGGGAGCTGCTGGATCGTCGCCTGGGGCTGGATGCCGCTGTCTTCCAGGTGGAGAAGCAGAATGCGCGGGTCACCATGGTCAATGGTTCCACAGCAATGGCTGGTGATCGCCGGGTACAGGGGTTCGAACTCGCGGCGACCGGCAAGCTCACCGACGAGTGGAACCTGTTCGCCAACTTCACCTTCCTCGACAGTGAAGTCCGCAAGGACGCCAACACGCCGAAGGGCCTAGCAACCGTAGGGCAAGCCCTGGCCAACACGCCGCCACGCTCCTTCAACCTGTGGACCACCTACGACCTGCCGGGCAATGTCCGCGTCGGCTATGGCACGCGCTACGTCAGCGAGCGAAACCTCACTTCGTCCAACGACCGGATCAAGTTGGACGCGTACTGGCTGCACAACGCCATGCTGGGCTACAAGGCCAGCGAGAACCTGGACCTGCAGCTGAACCTCAACAACCTGTTCGACAAGGACTATGTGGAGCGTGTGCGCACCACGCTGGGCGATGCCGCCCGCTCCTCAGCCATCGAATACGGCGATGCCCGCTCGGCCGTGCTCTCCGCAACGCTGTCCTTCTGACCGCCTCACGACGAACGCCCCGGCCGCGCAAGCAGTCGGGGCGTTCTGCATGGCGAAGGCCATCTTTACCTGGCCTGGATCAAGCCTTGTCCGCCACGGCACTGTCATAGTATTCCGGCCCAATTTAGAATCATTCGCCACTGATAGGCGGTTCGCCAGGACCCACGGAGACGACCGACGATGATGCTGACCATCCCCGATGTGCTGACGCCCGAGCAGGTCCTGAAATGCCGCGCGGCGCTGGAGCGGGCCAGTTGGCAGGACGGCCGCAAGACGGCCGGGCACATCGCCGTCGGCGCCAAGGATAACGAGCAACTGGCGCAGGACGACCCGCTTGCCATCGAGATCGGCGACTTCATCCTCGAACGCCTGGTCGGCAATCCGCAGTTCATGGCCGCCGCGCTGCCGCTGAAAGTGCTGCCGCCGCGCTTCAACCGCTATACGGGCGGCGGCACCTACGGCAACCACATCGACAACTCCATCTTCACTGTCCCGGGCACGCCGCACCGGGTGCGCGCCGACCTGTCCGCGACCCTGTTCTTCAGCGAACCGGAGGACTATGAGGGGGGCGACCTGGTGGTGCAGGACCATTTCGGCAGCCACCTCGTGAAGCTGCCTGCCGGGCACCTGGTGCTGTATCCGAGCGGCAGCCTGCACCGGGTCGAGCCGGTCACGCGCGGTGCGCGGCTGGCGTCCTTCTTCTGGATCCAGAGCCTGGTCCGTGAGGACAGCCAGCGGGCGATGCTGCTGGAACTGGACGAAAGCATCCAGGCACTGACCCGCCAATTGCCGGACAGCCCGGAGCTGGTGCGCCTCACCGGCCTCTATCACAACCTGCTGCGGCAGTGGTCGAACACCTGAGTGGCCTGACATGACGCCCCTTCCGAAACTTCAGCAGATACCCGCCGACATCGCTGCGGTCGTCGACTACGAGCCCTTCGCCCGCGAGCGCATGGCGCCCCAGGCCTGGGCCTACCTAGTCGGAGGCGCGGCAGACGAACTCACCCTGGGGGACAACCTGGCGGCCTTCGGCCGTGTGCGGTTGCTCAACCGGGTGCTGGAAGACCTCAAGGGCGGTCACACGCGCTTGCAACTCTGCGGCCTCGACCTGGACTACCCGATCCTTCTGGCACCGGTGGCGTTCCAGAAGCTGGCCCACCCGGACGGCGAACTGGCCAGCGTACTCGGCGCCTCGGCCATGGGCGCGGCCATGGTGGTCAGCACCCAGGCCAGCATCAGCCTGGAGGCAATCGCCCAGGCGGCGCAGACGCCGCTCTGGTTCCAGCTCTATATCCAGCCTGACCGTGAGTTCACCCGCGAACTGGTTCGGCGCGCCGAAGCGGCGGGCTACCGGGCGCTGGTGGTCACGGTGGATGCGCCGGTGAATGGCATGCGCAACCGCGAGCAGCGTGCCGGTTTCACCCTTCCTGAAGGCGTCGAGGCGGTGAATCTGAGGGGCATGCGCAACTTGCCACCCAGCGTCGCCCAGCCGGGCGCCAGCCCGCTGTTCGGCAGTCCGCTGCTGGCCCATGCACCGACCTGGAAAGACCTGGAGTGGCTGCAATCCCTTACCCGGCTGCCGGTGCTGGTGAAGGGCGTGATGAGCGCCCGGGACGCCGCGAGGGCGGTAGTGCAGGGCATTGCAGGGATAGTGGTTTCCAACCATGGCGGCCGCACCCTGGACACACTGCCCGCCACCCTGGATGTGTTGCCTGCCCTGGCGCAGGCCGTCGCCGGGCGGGTGCCGCTGGTGCTGGATGGCGGCGTCCGCCGTGGCACCGATGTGCTCAAGGCCCTGGCCCTGGGTGCCAGCGCCGTGATGATCGGTCGCCCCTACGTCCATGGCCTGGCCACGGCAGGCGCCTCTGGGGTGGCCCATGTGCTGCACATGCTGCGCTCGGAGCTGGAGGTGGCCATGGCGCTGACCGGCTGCCCGACCCTGGCCGAGATCGACGCTTCAGTGATCTGGCGCTAGGCAACCGAGCACCCCCCGGCCCGGGAAGCGAATGGATTTTCCGGATTATCAGCGGGGCCTTTTTTGCAGTCCTGTGTGGCGGGCGTGAAAAATGACCATTCGGTCACGATTCGCCGTGGGCAAACCATGATTCCCCGAATGGCTGGCAATACCCTCAGTTTTCCTGTTGGCTGTAGGAGAATTCTTGTCTTTTCGCAGAAAATCTCTGGGTTTATGCATTGCCAGGAAAAATCTGGTGAACGTAAAGATTTTGTAAAGATGGCAAGCAAAACTTTACTGATAAACATTCGCAAATAGAATCGCGCCTCAAATTCACTGGGGAGTGATTCTTATGAGCAAGAAGAACAATCTGCCGCAACGTGCCCTCCTGGCATCCGCCATCGGTCTCGCCACCGTTTCGACCACCGGCCTGGCTATCGCCGCCGAGCAGGGCAAGCTCGAACTCGGGACCGTCAATGTCGATGGCAAGAGCAGCGAGAAGTCCTACAAGGTCGAGGAATCCGCCTCCGCCAAGTTCACCGCGCCGTTGCTGGACACTCCACAGACCATCACCGTGGTGCCCAAGGAAGTCATCAAGGAACAGCAGGCGTTGAGCCTGCGCCAGGTGCTGTCCAACGTCTCCGGCATCACCTTCAATGCTGGGGAAGGCGGTGGCGGTTCCGGTGACAGCATCAACATTCGCGGCTTCTCCGCGAACAACAACATCCAGATCGACGGCCTGCGCGACAGTGCCCAGACCAGCCGTACCGATACCTTCAACATCGAGCAGGTCGAGGTCATCAAGGGCCCGAACTCGGTGTTCGGCGGCGCCGGCACCACTGGCGGCAGCATTAACATCATCAGCAAGCAGCCCATGGACCGCGCCTTCACCACCCTGGGCGGCGGCCTCGGCACCGACAACTACCACCGCCTGACCCTGGACGCCAACCAGCCGCTGGATGAAGTGGGTACCGGCAGCGCCTTCCGCGTGAACCTGATGGCCCACGAGAACGATGTGCCCGGCCGCGACGAAATCGATCGCGAGCGCTGGGGTGTCGCACCGTCCCTGCGCCTGGGCCTCAACGACGCTACCCGCCTGACCCTGAGCGCCTTCCATCAGACCGACGACAACCTGCCGGACTACGGCGTGCCGGCCCGTGACGGCAAGAAGCTTGCGGGTGTCAGCCGCGAGGACTACTTCGGCTGGGATAACCTGGACAAGGACGAGATCGAGCAGAACGCCTTCACGGCGAACCTCGAGCACGATTTCAACGACAACCTGCGTCTGCAGAACCTGACCCGCTACAGCCGCATCGACCGCGACACCATCGTCTCGGCGTCGCATGTGAATATCGAGGGCGTTCCGCCGGGCCGCTACCGTCCAGCAGGTCCGCAGGCTTCCGGGCGCGACACCACCACCGAGATGTGGATCAACCAGACCAACCTGCGCGCCAGCTTCGACACCTTCGGCCTGGGCCATGAGCTGGTCACCGGCGCCGAGATTTCTCGCGAGGACTTCGACCTCAAGAGCTACAACCACGGTCTGGGCAACGCGGTGTACCCGTCGAATGGCTTCGACCTGTCGAACCCGCCCGGCCACTGGGTCGGCCCGGTAAACAAGACCACCACCGGATTCACCGAGAACCAGCTGGACGACAAGGCGCTGTATGTCTTCGACACCATCGCCCTGAACGAGCAGTGGGACTTCAACGCCGGCCTGCGTTACGACTGGTTCAAGGGGCACAGCGATACCTTCGGTGCGACCCACCAGCAGACCGGCGACTTCACTTCCAGGGACGAAGAGCTCAGCAGCCGCGTCGGCCTGGTCTACAAGCCGGTGGAAAACGGCCGCTTCTATGTGGCCTGGGGCAACTCCTTCAACCCCTCCGCGGAAAGCATCGCCTCCAACGGTGGCGGTCTGAACGCGAACACCGAAAACCTGGATCCGGAAGAGAACGAGACCTGGGAACTGGGCACCAAGTGGGAAGTGCTGGATGGTCGCCTGGAGCTGGACGGTGCGCTGTTCCGCGTGGAGAAGACCAATGCGCGTGAAACCATGGCCGATGGTTCGACCCAGCTGGCTGGCAAGCAGCGTGTCGAAGGGGTGGAACTGGGCCTGACCGGCCACATCACCGAGCAGTGGGACGTGTTCGCCAACTACACCTTCCAGTCGAGTGAGACCCTCGAGGCCGCCGACACCGCTGCGGGGATCGCTCGCGAAGGCCAGGCGCTGGCCAACACCCCACCGCGCTCCTTCAACCTGTGGACCACCTACGAACTGCCGGAAGGCTGGACCCTGGGCTACGGCGCGCGCTACGTGAGCGAACGTAACGTCAGCTCCAGCACCACCGCCAAACTGGACGCCTACTGGGTGCACAACGCCATGGTCGGCTACAAGGTCAGCAGGAATCTGGACTTGCAGCTGAACGTGAACAACCTGTTCGACAAGGACTACGTGGAGCGTGTGCGTCAGCAGAACGGTACCGACGCGCGCTCTTCCGCCATCGAATACGGCGATGCCCGTTCGGCGATCCTGACCGCCAGCTACTCGTTCTGACGAACGAGCCGCGGGCCCTGACTGGCGCAGGGCCCGCGCTGCTGTAAATAAAGGGTAAACGCTCAAATTCCTGGTTTAATGCATCCCGTTCTCAAATAAAATCGCCTCCCGGTCAGGCATGGGGCCGACCGCGAACGAGCGAGTTGATGCGTCGCCAGGCGCGTATCCGAGGGATATCACGTGTTGAAGAAGACCCTGTTCCAGCTGCACTGGCTGTTCGGAATCAGTGCCGGACTGGTACTGGCCCTGATGGGCATCACCGGGGCGGCCTACAGCTTCCAGGAGGAGATCCTCCGCCTGCTCAATGCAGAGACCCTCACCGTGCAGGTGCGCGAGGGCGGTGTGCTGCCCCCGGCTGAGCTGGTGAGCAGGATCGAGGCGGCCGAAGGCAAGAAGGTCAACGGCCTCTGGGTGGAAACCCGCGATGACCACGCCGCCCGCGTCTTCTTCTCCCCGCCGCCCGGCGAACGCCGTGGCCCGATGCGTTATTTCGATCCCTATACCGGCGAGCTGCTGGGGCAGCCGACCGGTCAGCAGTTCTTCAACCTGATGCTGCAACTGCACCGCTACCTCGCCATGGGCGACTTCGGCCAGCAGATCACCGCCGCGTCCACCCTGATCCTGATCTTCTTCTGCCTCTCCGGCCTCTACCTGCGCTGGCCTCGCAAGGCCACCCACTGGCGCGCCTGGCTGACCCTGGACTGGTCGCGCAAGGGGCGCAGCTTCAACTGGGACCTGCATGCCGTGGCAGGCACCTGGTGCCTGGTGTTCTATCTCCTGGCGGCATTGACTGGCCTGTCCTGGTCGTACGGGTGGTACCGCGAAGGCCTCAATCGCCTGCTGTCCGATGCGCCTGCCGGCCAGCAGGGCAAACCGGGCGAGCGCCGTGGCGAAGGCCGGGGCCGCCCCGATATGCAAGCACCGTCCGGCCCGCCGCTGGTGGTGGACTATGACGCGGTGTGGAACGCCATCCGCGACACCGCCGGCCCTGCAATGACGGCCTACAACCTGCGCCTACCCCCGGTGGGCGGCAAGCCGGCCACCGTGTTCTACCTGCTGGATGACGCCGAGCACTCCCGCGCCCTGAATCAGATCACCCTCGATCCGGCGACCGGCAAGGTGACGCGCAGTGAGCGTTACAACGACAAGAGCTTCAAGGCCCAACTGCTGACCAGCATCTATGCCCTGCATGTTGGCGAATACTTCGGCCTGACCGGCCGCATCCTGGTGACGCTGGCCAGCCTCACCATGCCGCTGTTCTTCGTCACCGGTTGGCTGCTCTACCTCGACCGCCGTCGCAAGAAGCGGGCGGTCAAGGCGGCCCGTGGCGGTCTGGCCGACAGTGGCGGCAAGGATTCCTGGCTGATCGGCTTCGCCAGCCAGAGCGGCTTTGCCGAGCAACTGGCCTGGCAGAGCGCCGGCCAGCTCCAGGCCGCCGGCCTGCCGGTGCGGGTCGAACCCTTGGCCGCGCTGGATGGCGGCACCCTGGCCCAGGCGCGCAATGCGCTCTTCGTGGTCAGCACCTTCGGTGACGGCGAGGCTCCAGACGGCGCCCGCGGCTTCGAGCGCAAGGTGCTCGGCCAGGCTTCCCAGCTCGCCGGCCTGCGCTTCGCCGTGCTGGCCCTCGGTGACCGCCAGTACGATCAGTTCTGCGGGTTTGGCCGGCGTCTGCAAACCTGGCTGAAAGGGCAGGGCGCGAGTCAGTTGTTCGATCCCGTGGAAGTGGACAATGGCGATGGTGCTGCCCTGCAGCACTGGCAGCAGCAACTGGCCCAGGTGTCCGGCAGCGCCATGCTGACGCCCTGGAGCGGTTCGGCCTTCGAAAGCTGGACCCTGGAAGGCCGTGAACACCTCAATCCGGGCAGTCAGGGCGAGTCCACCTGGCTGCTTCGCTTGCGTGCGCCGACGGGCAGCCAGGTGGATTGGCAGGCCGGTGACCTGGTGGAAATCCTCCCGTGCCAAGCCGAACCGGTCATCGAGGCCTGGCTCGAGCAGCACCACCTCGACGGCGACGCCCAGGTGGAACTGGACGGCCTGCGGCAGCCCCTGCGCCGCGCCCTGGCGGGGCGCCTGCTGCCGAACTCCTTCGAGCATCTGGTTGGCCTTCAGCCCCAGGCTCTGGTGCAGGCGCTGATCGGTCTGTCGGTGCGCCAGTACTCCATTGCGTCCCTGCCCAGTGACGGAGTCCTGGAGTTGATCGTGCGCCAGGAGCAGCACGCGGACGGCAGCCTGGGCATCGCCTCCGGCTGGCTGACCCATTTCCTGGCAGAAGGCGCCGTGGTGCCCCTGCGCTTGCGCCGCAACAGCCGCTTCCACCTGATCGACGAAGACCGCCCACTGATCTTCATCGGCAATGGCACGGGCCTCGCGGGCCTGCGTGGCCTGGTCAAGGCCGCTATCGCCGCAGGCCGTCACCGCAACTGGCTGCTGTTCGGCGAGCGCAACGAGGCGTATGACTTCTACTGCCGCGACGAGCTGCAAGGCTGGCTGGCTCGGAGCGAACTGCAGCGCCTGGACCTCGCCTTCTCCCGCGACCAGGCCGAGAAGGTCTACGTGCAGGACCGCCTGCGCGAAGCCGCCGATGAACTGCAGAGCTGGCTGGCACAGGGGGCGACTCTCTATGTCTGCGGCAGCCTGCAGGGCATGGCCGAAGGCGTCGACCGCGCGCTGCGCGACATTCTCGGCGATGCGGCGTTGGAACAGCTGAGCGACGAGGGCCGCTACCGTCGCGATGTGTACTGAGGCGCGCTGCGCCATACCTGGTGATCCCTGCTCCTAGGGAATGCTCGCCCCGCCATGTGCGGGGCGTTTTTTTGCTTGTCTCCTCTCTCCCTTTGGGAGAGGGGCCGGGGGAGAGGGCACAGGTTGCCGTCGCGAAGAAATTCGCCCCCGCAAGGTCCCGGGCTTTTAGCCATAATCCGCTACATGAACAGACGAATCCTCTTGAACTGCGACATGGGTGAAAGCTTCGGCGCCTGGCGCATGGGTGACGACGAGCACGCCATGCCGCTGGTGGACCAGGCGAACCTGGCCTGCGGCTTCCACGCCGCCGATCCCCTGACCATGCAGCGCACGGTGGAACTGGCGTTGCGGCACAACGTGCGGATCGGGGCCCATCCGGCCTACCCGGACCTCGCCGGCTTCGGCCGTCGCCACATGGCCTGCTCGCCTGAAGAAGTCCGCGCCCAGGTGCTCTACCAGATCGGTGCGCTGGAAGCCTTCTGCCGGGCGGCGGGCACCCAGGTGGGCTACGTGAAACCCCATGGCGCCCTGTACAACGACCTGGTCCGTGACGATGCCCTGCTGGCCGCTGTGCTGGATGCCTGCGCCAGTTACCGCAAGGGCTTGCCGTTGATGGTGCTGGCACTGGCGGACAACACGCGCGAGCTGCAACTGGCCGACGCCGCCGACGTGCCGCTGATGTTCGAGGCCTTCGCCGATCGCGCCTACCTCGCCGATGGCCAGTTGGCGCCCCGGCGACTGGCTGGCGCGGTGCACCATGACCCGGAGCGCATCCTCGACCAGGCCCTGGCCATCGCCGCCGGTGAGCCATTCCCGGATATCGACGGCAAACCCCTGCGGCTGACCGCCGACAGCCTCTGCGTGCATGGCGACAACCCCGAATCCCTGGCGGTGCTGCGCCGACTGCGAGGCAAACTGGACGCCCTATGATCCGCCTCGAACCCGCCGGCGCCGAAGCCTTGCTGCTGGTGCTGGCTGAAGAACCGGATGCGCTTTTGCCCCAACGCATCGCCGTGCTGGCAGAGACCCTGCGCCAGCACTTCGGCCACCTGCTGGTGGACGTTGTGCCCGGCTGGACCACCTTGCTGCTGCACTACGACCTGAGCCGCACCGACCACCAGGCCCTGACCCGTCATATCGAGCCCCTGCTGGAAGACTGGCTTTCAGCGCCGGTCAGCGGCGACGCTGGTCGGCTGCACGAAATCCCCATCTGGTACTGCGGCGAAGACCTTGCCTGGATCGCCGAATCCTGCGGCTTGTCCACGGACCAGGTGGTGGATATCCACAGCAGTGCCGAGTACCGCGTGGGCGCCATCGGCTTTTCCCCCGGCTTCGCTTACCTGGGCGGTCTGGATTCACGCCTCGCCCTGCCGCGCCGGAGCAGCCCGCGCATTCGTGTGCCCGCGGGCAGCCTGGCCATCGCCGAACGCCAGACGGCCATCTATCCACAGGCCTCCCCCGGCGGCTGGCACCTGCTCGGGCTCTGTCCCTGGGTTCTGTTCGATGCCCATCGCGAGCCGCCTTGCCCGCTGGCGCTGGGGGACAGGGTGCGCTTCGTCGCCATTGACGAAGCCCGCTACCGCGCTGAAGGAGGCGAAGCATGAGCGGCTTGCGGGTGGTCAAGGCCGGCCCCCTGAGCCTGCTGCAGGACGCCGGCCGACTGGGCTGGCAACACCTTGGCGTCTCTCCGGCCGGTCCCATGGACCCCTTGGCCGCGGCGTGGGCCAACCGGCTGCTGGACAATTCCCGGACGTGCGCGGTGCTGGAAATCGCCCTGGGCGGAGTGGAACTGGAGGCGGAAGAGGCGCTCTGGGTGGCGCTGGCCGGTGCCGACATGCCGCTGACGGTGGACAACGAACCGCGCCTCAACTGGTCGAGATTCCGCCTGGAAGCGGGTCAGCGCCTGCGGATCGGGTTCGCCCGCAGTGGTCAGCGGATTTACCTGGCGCTGGTGGACGGCATTCGCGCCGAACCGGTACTGGGCAGCGTCGCCTGCCAGATGCGCGAGGGCCTTGGCGGGCTGGATGGCGAAGGTAGCCGACTGGTTGAGGGTGATGTGCTCATGGGCGGTGCCGGTGAGTTCTCCTCGGGCGCCAGCGTGCCCTGGCCGTGGCAGCCGGACTACAAGGCCGCGCAACTGCTACGGGTGCTGATCGGCGGTGACGCGGCCAGCTTCGCTGAGGAACAGGCGCGGGCATTCTTCGAACAGCCCTGGCAGCTCAGCCCGCAGTCCGACCGAATGGGCGCGCGGCTCCAGGGGGACCCCATCCTCGCCCCGCATCGGCAGTGGTCTCAAGGCGTGGTCAGCGGCGCGATCCAGGTGCCGCCGGACGGACAGCCCATCGTGCTCATGGCCGACCGCCAGACCATGGGCGGCTATCCCATCCTCGGCTGGGTACACCCGCTCGACCTTGGGCGCCTGGCGCAATGCCCGGCGAACCAGGTGCTGCGTTTCATCGCCATGAGCCTGGAAGATGCCCAGGACGAGTTGCGGGAGTTCTATCGGTTCTTTGGGCGGTAGGATTTCACCCCCCTGCAGAAGAGCAGTTCTCCCCTGTCTATTTCGGCAGGTGATTTAGCGGCAAAGGCGACGGCGCCTTCACTGTCTGGATGGCGAAGTTGCTGCGGATATCGCTGACCCCGGGAAGCCTGAGCAGGGTGCCGGTGAGGAAGTGTTCGTAGGCGCGCAGGTCCGGCACCACCACCTGCAGCAGGAAGTCCGACTCCCCCGAAACCAGATGCACCGAGATCACTTCCGGCAGGTTGATCACCGCCTCGCGGAATGCATCGGCCTGTTCCTGATGGTGGCGCTCCACCTTGATCCCGACGAATACCGTCAGCCCCAGGCCGACTTCGTCGCGGTCCAGGCTGGCGTGGTAGCCACGGATCACTCCGGCCTCTTCCAGTAGACGTACCCGACGCAGGCAGGGGGAGGCGGACAGGCCGATTTCATCTGCCAGTTGCACGTTGCTGAGGCGCCCGTCGCGCTGCAGGGCGGCGAGAATCCGGTGGTCCAGAGCGTCGAGTTTGAGTTTTGGCATATATGGCCTGAGCTGATTTGATTTGTTGGCAGGAAATGCCAGAAATCATGACTGTGCTAGTCAAATACGCAAGCACCTGCCCCGGTCTTCAGCCCTAGAATTTTTCCTCCAATCACCGATTCGGAGTGAAGAAATGACCGGCTTTCTCATCGCCCTGGCGGTGGTCTACCTGCTACCCGGGCCGGACATGATCCTCCTGCTGCAAACCGGCGCCCGCGAAGGGCGAAGCATGGCCCTGGCCACCGCCCTGGGCCTTGCGCTGGCTCGCAGCTGCCATGTGGCGCTCGCCGGGCTCGGCCTGGCCGTTCTGTTCAAGACCGCCCCCTGGACCTTCGACCTGGTTCGCCTGGGCGGCGCCGGCTACCTGCTCTGGATCGGTATGCGCCTGCTCCAGTCACAGACTTCCGTCCTGGCGATCGAAGGCGGGCAACCGCCATCGCGGGCCTATTGGCAGGCCCTGCGTCGGGGCCTGTTCACCAACCTGTTGAACCCCAAGGCGCTGGTGTTCTGCTCGGTGCTGCTGCCGCAGTTCGTCAGCCCGGAGGCTGGGCCGCTGGCCATGCAGTTCGCCCTGCTGGGCGCGGTGCTGGTGGTCGTGGGGCTGCTTTTCGACGCCGTCTATGCACTGACGGGAGAGGGGCTGGGCCGCTGGTTGGGAAGCCGGCCGCTGGTGCAGCGGGTGCAGCAGTGGATGTTCGGCGGGGTGCTGGTGGGGTTCGGGGTGAGGTTGGCGGTGTTGCGGGATCTTTGAACACCGTGCTTTTCCCTTGCGGGGTCGAACTCATTCGCGATGATCCGTAGGTTGGGCCGGGTGGCGTTCCGCTGAGGTACGAAGCCCAGCGTAGCGGTGCCCCAGGAACCGTTGGGCCTCGCTACGCTCGGCGCCAACCTACGAAGACACTTCGCGAATGCATTCGGCCCTACACGTTGATCGTCTCCACGTTGTGGCACGCCACCTGGCGGGCGTCGATCAGGCGCAGTTCCGGCACTTCCACCTTGCAGCGCTCGGTCGCGTACGGGCAGCGCTTGTGGAAGGCGCAGCCGGGCGGCGGGTCCAGGGGGTTGGGCAGTTCGCCGGCGATCTTGATCTTCGGCTTGCTCGGGTCCGGGTGGATGGCGGGCGTGGCCGACAGCAGGGCCTTGGTGTAGGGGTGCAGCGGACGTTCGTAGATCAGCTCGCTGGGGCCCATTTCCGCCGGGCGGCCGAGGTACATCACCAGCACGTCGTTGGCGACGTGGCGCACCACCGCGAGGTTGTGGGAGATGAACACGTAGCCGGTGTTGTAGCGCTCCTGCAGGTCCATGAAGAGGTTGAGCACCTGGGCCTGGATCGACACGTCCAGGGCCGAGGTGGGCTCGTCCGCCACCAGCACCTTGGGGTTGAGCATCATGGCGCGGGCGAGCGCGATGCGCTGGCGCTGGCCGCCGGAGAACATATGCGGGTAGCGCTGGTAGTGCTCGGGGCGCAGGCCCACTTGCTGCATCATCGCCTGCACCTGTTCGCGGCGTTCATTGCGCGACAGGCTGGTGTTGATCAGCAGCGGCTCGGCCAACTGGTCGCCCACCTTCTGCCGCGGGTTGAGCGAGGCATAGGGGTTCTGGAAGACCATCTGTACGTCGCGGCGCAGCTGCTTGAGTTGGTCCTTGCTGGCGCCTGTCACTTCCTGGCCGGCGATCTGCAGGGAGCCGGAGCTGGGCTCTTCGATCAGCGTCAGGGCACGGGCCAAGGTGGACTTGCCACAGCCGGATTCGCCGACCACGGCCAGGGTCTTGCCGGCTTCCAGGTCGAAGGAAACCCCATTCAGGGCGCGAACCAGCGCGTTGGGCTTGAACATGCCACGGGCGATTTCGTAGTGGCGGTGCAGGTCGCGGGCGGTCAATACGGCACTCATCGCGCCACCTCGATCAGGTTAAGGGGATAGAAGCAGCGCACCGCGCCATGGGCGTGCGGTTCCAGCGTCGGGCGCTGGGCCACGCAGTTGGATTGGCCGTAGGGGCAGCGCGGCGACAGCAGGCAGCCGTGAGGCCGGTCGTAGCGGCCGGGAACGATGCCCGGCAGGGTGGACAGGCGATGGGCGCCCAGGCTGTGCTCGGGAATGGCCTTGAGCAGGGCTTCGGTATAGGGGTGGGTGGGGGCGTCGAACAGGCGCGGCACTTCGCCGATTTCCACGGCCTGCCCGGCGTACATCACGCAGACGCGGTCGGCGGTTTCGGCCACCACGGCGAGGTCGTGGGTGATCAGCACCAGGCCCATGCCCTGGTCCCGCTGCAGGTCCAGCAACAGGTCCATGATCTGCGCCTGGATGGTCACGTCCAGTGCGGTGGTGGGCTCGTCGGCGATCAGCAGCTTGGGCTCGGCAGCGATGGCCATGGCAATGGCCACGCGCTGGCTCATGCCGCCGGAGAGCTGGTGCGGGTAGGCGTCGAGTCGGCTGGCGGCGCCGGGAATCTCCACCCGTTCCAGCAGTTGCAGCGCGCGCTGGCGGGCGGCCTTGCCCTTGAGCCCCAGGTGCTGGTGCAGCACTTCCTCGATCTGGAAGCCCACGGTGTAGCTGGGGTTGAGGGCGGTCATCGGGTCCTGGAAGACCATGGCCAGGTCCTTGCCGACGATATGGCGGCGCTGCTTGCCCTTGAGGCTGAGCATGTCGTGGCCGTCAAAGCGCAGGCTGTCGGCGGTCACGCGGCCGGGGGCGTCGATCAGGCCCATCAGGGCCATCATGGTCACGGACTTGCCGGAGCCGGACTCGCCGACGATGGCCAGCACTTCGCCCTTGTTCACCGACAGGTCGAGGCCGTCGACCACAGGTACCGCATTGGCGTCGCCGAAGCGCACGCTGAGGTTCTTGATGTCCAGAAGGCTCATGGCGGGCTCCTCAGACTGCATTCTTGAGTTTCGGGTCGAGCGCGTCGCGCAGGCCGTCGCCCATCAGGTTGATCGCCAGTACGCTGAGCAGGATGGTCAGGCCGGGCAGCGAGACCACCCACCAGGCGCGTTCGATGTAGTCGCGCGCGGAGGCCAGCATGGTGCCCCACTCGGGGGTGGGCGGCTGTACGCCGAGGCCGAGGAAGCCCAGGGCGGCGGCGTCGAGGATCGCCGAGGAGAAGCTCAGGGTGGCCTGGACGATGAGCGGCGCCATGCAGTTGGGCAGCACGGTGACGAACATCAGGCGCAGCAGGCCGGCGCCGGCCAGGCGCGAGGCCGTCACGTAGTCGCGATTCAGCTCGCCCATGACCGAGGCGCGGGTCAGGCGCACGTAGGAGGGCAGGGAGACGACGGCGATGGCGATCACGGTGTTGATCAGGCCTGGGCCGAGGATGGCGACGATGGCCACCGCCAGCAGCAGCGAGGGCAGGGCCAGCATGATGTCCATCAGGCGCATGATCGACGGGCCCAGCAGGCGCGGGAAGAAGCCCGCAACCAGACCGAGGAGGATGCCGGGGATCAGCGACATGAGCACCGAGGTCAGGCCGATCAGCAGGGACAGCCGGGCGCCGTGGATCAGGCGCGAGAGTACGTCGCGGCCCAGTTCGTCGGTGCCGAGGAGGAACTGCGCGTGGCCGCCTTCCAACCAGGACGGCGGGGTCAGCAGGAAGTCGCGGAACTGCTCGCTGGGGTCATGGGGTGCGACCCAGGGGGCGAAGAGGGCGCAGATCACGATCAGGATCATGAAGGCGAGGCCGCCGACAGCGCCCTTGTTGTGGGAGAAGGCCTTCCAGAACTCCTTCAGCGGGGACGGGTAGAGGATGCTCGGGTCGACCTGGGGTTGCATTGTGGTCACGTCAGGTCTCCTTAACGCTGATGGCGGATGCGCGGGTTAACCAGGCCGTAGAGGATGTCCACGACGAAGTTCACCAGGATGACCAGGCAGGCGATCAGCAGGATGCCGTTCTGCACCACCGGGTAGTCGCGGGCGCCAATGGCCTCGATCAGCCATTTGCCGATGCCGGGCCAGGAGAAGATGGTTTCCGTCAGCACGGCACCGGCGAGCAGGGTGCCCACCTGCAGGCCGAACACGGTGATCACCGGGATCAGCGCGTTGCGCAGGCCATGGACGAAGACTACGCGGGCCGGCGACAGGCCCTTGGCGCGGGCGGTGCGCACGTAGTCCTCGCGCAGCACTTCGAGCATCGCCGAACGGGTCATCCGGGCGATCACCGCCAACGGGATGGTACCCAGCACGATGGCGGGCAGGATCAGGTGACGCAGGGCGTCGACGAAGGAGCCTTCCTCATCGCTGAGGAGGGTGTCGATGAGCATGAAGCCGGTCTTCGGCTCGATGTCGTAGAGCAGGTCGATGCGCCCGGACACCGGCGTCCAGCCCAGGCCCACGGAGAAGAACATGATCAGCAGCAGGCCCCACCAGAAGATCGGCATGGAGTAACCCGCCAGCGAGATGCCCATCACGCCGTGGTCGAATAGCGAACCGCGCTTGAGCGCAGCGATTACCCCGGCGAGCACCCCGAGGGTGCCGGCGAAGATCAGCGCGGCGATGGCCAGTTCCAGGGTGGCGGGGAAGAGGGTGAGGAATTCGTGCCAGACGCCTTCGCGGGTGCGCAGCGATTCGCCCAGGTCGCCCTGTGCCAGCTTGCCGACGTAGTCCAGATACTGTTGCGGCAGCGGTTTGTTGAGGCCGAGGCGTTCCATGGCCTGGGCGTGCATTTCCGGGTCGACCCGGCGCTCACCCATCATCACTTCCACCGGATCGCCGGGGATCAGGCGGATCAGGGCGAAGGTGAGCAGGGTGACGCCGAAGAAGGTGGGGATCAGAAGCCCCAGTCGGCGTGCAATGAAACTCAGCATTTGAGCGAATCACTCCTCATCATTTTGATGCCGGCCGGTAAATCTGGCCGTTCCCAGCAGTTTAGGCCGCGTGGGTAAAGGCGCCGCCCCGACAGTGTCGGGGGCGGCGCCTGGCGTTCGTTGTGGCAGGTGAGATAAGCCTCGTCCGGTCTGATGCCGGTCTGAGGTATGCAAGAAGAGGCCGGTTGCCCGGCCTCTTTGGCTTAGCGCTGGCTGGAGACGCCGTAGAAGGAGTTCAGACCGAACGGGCTGATCTTGTAGTCCTGTACGTCTTTGCGCATCGGCTGGTAGACGGTGGAGTGGGCGATCGGGGTGATCGGCACCGCGTCTTTCAGGAGGTGCTGGGCCTGCTTGTACATCTCGGTGCGCTTGGCCTGGTCCGGGGTGGCCTTGGCCTGCTTGATCAGCTTGTCGTAGGCGGGGTCGCACCACTTGGAGAAGTTGTTGCCGCTGACCGCGTCGCAGCCGTACAGGGTGCCCAGCCAGTTGTCCGGGTCACCGTTGTCGCCGCTCCAGCCGATCAGCATGGCGTCGTGCTCGCCGCCCTTGGAGCGCTTGATGTACTCGCCCCACTCGTAGCTGACGATCTTCGCCTTGATGCCGACCTTGGCCCAGTCGGCCTGGAGCATTTCGGCCATCAGCTTGGCGTTGGGGTTGTACGGGCGCTGCACCGGCATGGCCCAGAGGGTGATTTCGGTGCCTTCGGCCACGCCGGCGGCCTTCAGCAGCTCCTTGGCCTTTTCCGGGTTGTAGCCGGCGTCCTTGATGGTCTCGTCGTAGGACCACTGGGTCGGCGGCATGCCGTTCACCGCCAGTTGGCCGGCGCCCTGGTAGACGGCGTCGATGATGGCTTTCTTGTTCACCGCCATGTCCAGCGCCTGACGCACTTCCAGCTTGTCGAACGGCTTGTGGGTGACGTTGTAGGCGATGTAGCCGAGGTTGAAGCCCGGCTGCGACGGCATCTTCAGGTTCGGGTCCTGCTTCAGCGCGTCCAGGTCGGCCGGGCGCGGGAACAGGGTGACCTGGCACTCGCCGGCCTTGAGCTTCTGCATGCGCACCGAGGCGTCGGTGTTGATGGCGAAGATCAGGTTGTCGATCTTCACGTCACCGGGCTGCCAGTACTCCTTGTTGCCGGTGAAGCGGATCTGCGCGTCCTTCTGGTAGCGCTTGAAGACGAAGGGGCCGGTGCCCACGGGCTTCTGGTTGATGTCGGCGGCCTTGCCGGCTTTCAGCAGCTGGTCGGCGTATTCGGCGGACTGGATCGAGGCGAAGCTCATCGCCAGGTTCTGGATGAAGGCGGCGTCGACGCTGTTGAGGGTGAACTTGACGGTCTGGTCGTCGAGCTTCTCCACCTTGGCGATGTTGGCGTCCAGGCCCATGTCGGTGAAGTAGGGGAATTCGGTGGGGTACGCCTTCCGGAACGGGTGGTTCTTGTCGAGCATGCGCTGGAAGGTGAAGACCACGTCGTCGGCGTTGAAGTCGCGGGTCGGCTTGAAGTACTCGGTGGTGTGGAACTTCACGCCCGGGCGCAGGTGGAAGGTGTAGCTGAGGCCGTCGGAGGAGATGTCCCATTTCTCGGCCAGGCCCGGAATCACCGCGGTGCCGCCGCGTTCGAACTGGGTGAGGCGGTTGAAGATGGTCTCCGCGGTGGCATCGAAGTCGGTGCCGGTGGTGTATTGGCCCGGGTCGAAGCCGGCGGGGCTGCCTTCGGAGCAGAACACCAGGTTATTGGCGGCGTGGGAGAGGCCGGAGCCGAGCAGCAGGCCGGCGGCGATCATGGTCTTGAGCTTGTTTTTCTGACGCATGCGAACCTCGTTGTTGTTGTTCTGAGGGGCGGCGTACCAGGTGCCGGGACGGTCACCTGAACCTGGGCCTTTGTGGGCGCAGGCTGCCCGTCAATCGCAAGCCAAGGGGCCGGGTGCCGGCGTTCCGGGGCTGGCGATGGCGGCGGAGGGATACAGGATGCTGGAGCCTCGGCCGACCGTGGCCGAACTTAAGTGATGCTGAAATTAAGGTCAACTTAAATTCAGTAAGGCTTACTTCCTGGAACCGATCGGTCAGGGCGTGGCGTGGTCGTCGAAAAGGCCCATGGTGGTCACACTCAACACCTCGGCCACATCGTCCCCGGTGTTGGCCAGGCAATGGGGTTTGCCGGCGTCGAAATGCACCGAATCACCCGGGCCGAGCGGATAGCTGCGGCCTTCGATCGTGTAGACGATGTGCCCGGAGAGCACGTAGGCGAATTCGGAGCCTTCGTGGGAGATGAGTTCGGACTGGTAGCCCACCGGCATGCTCATCTTCACGGCGTTGATCAGGTTGCCGGGGAAGTTGCTGGACAGCCGCTCGTAGGCCAGGGGCTGGCCGCCGATGGTGTAGCGCACGCGCTGGCCCTGGTGAGAATCGGGTTGGGGCTGGGTGGGCTGATCGAACAGGGCGTTGAGGGGAATCCCCAGTGACTTGGCAATATTGGCCAGGGACGAGATGGATACGCCGGTGAGGTTGCGTTCCGCCTGGGACAGGAAGCTGGCCGTGAGACCCGATTCGGCGGCGACTTGGTTCAGGGTCTTGTTGGCGGCGCGGCGATAGCGACGCAACCGTTCGCCGATCTGTTCTACGGTCATGGTTGTGGCTCTTGTTCTGAAGGGCGCCAGTATAACGAGCGGCGCATTGTAGAAAAGGCTTGTCGCATTGTTGAAATTTAAGTCTCACTGAAAAATAGCTTTGACGTGAATTTAAGTACAACTTAAATTTTGCGAACTGCAACATTCATTCAGGAGCACAAGATGGCAGTGGGCGTAGGTGGCAAGACCCAGGAGCAGGCACTGGCCGCGCTGGCCAACATGACTGCGGGCGTCGAGCCCATCGGTCTGGGCGAGTATCAGGCACGCATCAACAGGGCCCAGGGCCTGATGCGGGAGCAGGGCGTCGCGGCCATCTACCTGAATGCCGGGAGCAACCTGCGCTACTTCACCGGGGTGAAATGGAGCCCCAGTGAGCGCATGGTGGGCGCTGTGCTGCCGGCCAATGGTCCGCTGGCCTACATCGCCCCGGCCTTCGAGGAAGGCACCATCCGTGATTTTCGCGAAGTGGAGGGAGATATCCACACCTGGCACGAGCACGAGAGCCCTTACGGCCTGCTGCTGCAGATGCTGGGCGCCATGGGCATCGCGTCCGATGCACGGGTGGGGCTGTGCCCGTCCCTGGCCTTCTTCATGTTCGACGGCATTCGTCGCCTGGGTGCGGGCTACAACTTTGTCGACGCGTCCTGCGTGATCAACCCCTGCCGCTTCCACAAGTCCGCCCATGAACTGGCGCTGATGCAGCGCGCCAAGGACATGACCCTGGACGTGCACAAGGCTGCCGCCAGCATCCTGCGCGCAGGCATCAGCACCACCGAGGTGGCCGAGTTCATCCACCAGGCGCACCGCAAGGTGGGTGCGCCGGGTTCCACGTTCTGCATTGTGCTGTTCGGCGAAGCCAGTGCTTTCCCTCACGGCGTGAAGCACGCCCAGGTGCTGAAGGACGGCGACATGGTGCTGATCGATACCGGGTGCCAGCTGTACGGCTACCAATCGGATATCACCCGCAGCTATGTGTTCGGCAAGCCCAGCGAGCGCCAGCGTGCCCTCTGGAGTCTGGAGAAGGCGGCCCAGCAAGCAGCCTTCGACGCGGCCCGCCTCGGCGCTCCCTGCGGCTCGGTGGACGCTGCCGCCCGCCGTTGCCTGGAGGCCGGCGGCCTGGGCCCGGACTACCAGTTGCCCGGCCTGCCGCATCGCACCGGTCACGGCATCGGTCTGGACATCCACGAAGGGCCCTACCTGGTGCGCGGTGACGAGACGCCGCTGGCCGAGGGCATGTGTTTCTCCAACGAGCCGATGATCTGCGTGCCGGGCGAGTTCGGCATTCGCCTGGAAGATCACTTCTACATGACGGCGGAAGGTCCGCGCTGGTTTACCCAACCGAGCCATTCCATCGACGATCCGTTCGGGTTGGAGGCGTAACGGGCAGGCCTTCGGCCCGCTTGGCGAATGAATTCGCCCCTACAGACGCCAAGCCGCCCTATTTCACCAGCCTCACCCGCGCGAAGTTGTTCGACCCCAGCGGATTCAGCTGAAACCCTTCCACACCCTTGCGCACCGCCGCGAATTGCTTGGGGTGGGCCAGGGGAATCCACGGCGCCTGCTCGTGGAAGATCGCCAGGGCCTGGCGATACAGCTCGGCACGGCGGGCGGGATCTGTCTCGGCGCGAGCCTGACGGATCAGCCCGTCGAACGCCTGGTTGCACCAGCCGGCCTGGTTCTCCCCGGAGATTGCCGCAGCGCAGGACAGGTTGGGGGTCAGGAAGTTGTCCGGGTCGCCGTTGTCGCCGGCCCAGCCCATGAACACCAGATCGTGCTCGCCGTTCTTGGCGCGCTTGATCAGTTCGCCCCATTCATACACACGAATCTCCGCCCTGATGCCGATGGCCGCCAGGTCAGCCTGGAGCATCTGCGCGCCGATGCCGGGGTTGGGGTTGGTCGGACCACCGCCGGGGCGGGTCCAGATGGTCAGCTTGAAACCGTCCTTGTAGCCCGCCTCGGCCAGTAGCTGGCGAGCCCTTTCCGGGTCGTGAGGCCAGGGCGACAGCGTGTCGTTGAAGCCCAGCAGGGTGGCCGGGTAGGGCGCCACGGCGATGCTCGCGTTGCCTTCGCCGAACTGGGCGCGCAGGTAGGCGTGGGTGTCGAAGGCGAGGTTGATGGCTTGGCGTACCCGCACGTCGTCCAGCGGCGGGTGGCGGGTGTTGATGCCGACGTAGGCGACCAGCAGGGAGTCGAGCTCAAGGATGTTCAGTGCCGGGTCCTTGCGCAGGCTCGCGATATCCGTGGGGCGGGGGTAGACCGCGATCTGGCAGGCGCCGGCCTTGAGTTGCTGCACTCGGACGTTGGGATCGGGGGTTATGGAGAACAGCAGCCGGTCAATCGCCGGCTTGCCTGCCCAGTATTCAGGGTTGGCGCGGTAGCGCACCTGGGCGTCCTTGCTATAGCGCTCGAAGACGAAGGGGCCGGTGCCCACTGGCTCCCGATTGAGTTGCTCGGGTTTGCCGGCTTTCAGCAACTGGTCGGCGTACTCGGCCGAATAGAGGGAGGTGAAGCCCATGGCCAGGTCGGCGAGGAAGGGCGCCTCAGGGTGTTTCAGGGTGAAGCGCACGCGATGATCGTCCAGCTTTTCGATGCGCTCGATCAGTTGCGCCAGGGCCATGGATTCGGCGTAGGGAAACCCGCGTGGGGAGAGCGTGTGCCAGGGGTGGGTCGGATCGAGCTGGCGCTGGAAGCTCCAGATTACGTCGTCGGCATTGAACTCGCGGCTTGGGGTGAACCAGGGCGTGCGGTGGAATTTCACGCCCTTGCGCAGCTGGAATTCGTAGATGAGGCCGTCAGGGCTGATGCTCCAGCTTTCCGCCAAGGCGGGCTGTAATCGAGTGCTGCCGGGAGCGAATTGCACCAGGCGATCGAAGATGGTCTCGGCCGAGGCATCGGCCGTGGTGGCAGCGGTGTACTGGACGATGTCGAAGCCTTCGGGGCTGGCTTCGGTGCAAACCACCAGGGATTGGCTGGCTGCGGCGTAGAGGGGAAGGCAGAGAGCGAGGGACAGCAGGCTTCGACGCATCGGGCTTCCTTATTGATTGCAAAGAAAACGGGGCCCGAAGGCCCCGTTTGCCGGCTTACTTGCTGATGCTCACGCCATAGAAGGAGTTGAGGCCGAACGGGCTGATCTTGTAGTCCTGCACGTTCTTGCGCATCGGCTGGTAGACGGTGGAGTGAGCGATCGGGGTGATCGGCACATTCTCCTTCAGGAGGTGCTGGGCCTGCTTGTACAGCTCGGTGCGCTTGGCCTGGTCGGTGGTGCGTTTGGCCTCTTTTATCAATTTGTCGTAGGCGGGGTCGCACCACTTGGAGAAGTTGTTGCCGTTTACCGCGTCGCAGCCGTACAGGGTGCCTAGCCAGTTGTCCGGGTCACCGTTGTCACCGCTCCAGCCGATCAGCATGGTGTCGTGTTCGCCGCCCTTGGCACGCTTGAGATATTCGCCCCATTCGTAGGTGACGATCTTCGCCTTGATGCCGACCTTGGCCCAGTCGGACTGGAGCATTTCGGCCATCAGCTTGGCGTTGGGGTTGTACGGGCGCTGCACCGGCATGGCCCAGAGGGTGATTTCGGTGCCTTCCTTGACGCCAGCGGCCTTCAGCAGCTCCTTGGCTTTTTCCGGGTTGTAGCCGGCGTCCTTGATGGTCTCGTCGTAGGACCACTGGGTCGGCGGCATGCCGTTCACCGCCAGTTGGCCGGCGCTCTGGTAGACCGCGTCGATGATGGCTTTCTTGTTCACCGCCATGTCCAGCGCCTGGCGCACTTCCAGCTTGTCGAGCGGCTTGTGGGTGACGTTGTAGGCGATATAGCCATCGTTGAAGCCCGGCTGCGATGGCATCTTCAGGTTCGGGTCCTGCTTCAGGGCTTCCAGGTCGGCCGGGCGTGGGAACAGGGTGATCTGGCATTCATTGGCCTTGAGCTTCTGCATGCGCACCGAGGCATCGGTGGTGATGGAGAAGATCAGGTTGTCGATCTTCACGTCCTCGGGTTTCCAGTAGTCCTTGTTGCCGGTGAAGCGGATCTGCGCGTCCTTCTGGTAGCGCTTGAAGACGAAGGGGCCGGTGCCCACGGGCTTCTGGTTGATGTCGGCGGCTTTGCCTTGTTTCAGCAACTGGTCGGCGTATTCGGCGGACTGGATCGAGGCGAAGCTCATCGCCAGGTTCTGGATGAAGGCGGCGTCGACGCTGTTGAGGGTGAACTTGACGGTCTGGTCGTCGAGCTTCTCCACCTTGGCGATGTTGGCGTCCATGCCCATGTCGGTGAAGTAGGGGAATTCGGTGGGGTACGCCTTCCGGAACGGGTGGTTCTTGTCGAGCATGCGCTGGAAGGTGAAGACCACGTCGTCGGCGTTGAAGTCGCGGGTCGGCTTGAAGTAGTCCGTGGTGTGGAACTTCACGCCCTTGCGCAGGTGAAAGGTGTAGTTGAGGCCGTCGGGAGAGACGTCCCACTTCTCGGCCAGGCCCGGAATCACCGCGGTGCCGCCGCGTTCGAACTGGGTCAGGCGGTTGAAGATGGTTTCCGCGGACGCATCGAAATCGGTGCCGGTGGTGTATTGGCCCGGATCGAAGCCGGCGGGGCTGCCCTCGGAGCAGAACACCAGGTTATTGGCGGCGCTGGCGAATGGAACGCTGGCAATCAGCCCAGCCGCGACAAGTGCCTGGATGACGGCGTTTTTACGCATGTTGACCTCATGTCTGTTTTGTTTGTCGTCGTGCGGGGCCCCTTGCGGGGGGCCTTGCGGAAAGCAATGCAGGACATATGCCCTGCGTGACAGCGGAACAGAATTAAGTGTAGTCGGCGGAATAACGCTGCAAGTGCGGGGCGCACGTGTGTATGTCGCGATTGGAGGAGGGGGAGGGCGCCGCGCCGTTGCGGAGCGGCGCCCGATGCGGGATCAGGGCATCTGCACTTCGATGGTGCCGTCGGCGCTGACCAGGACGCGGCTGGTGCCTGCCTCGATTTCCGGCACGGCAGCACCGTCGGCGTAACCTTTGGCCGCCATGGCGCGCATCATGATCGGTTGCGGCGGCTGGAAGCCGGCGCTGTTCAGGCTCAGGTTGACCAGCTTGTAGCCCTTGCCGCCGAGCGCGTCGGTTGCCAGCTGGGCGCGGGCCTTGAAGGCGTCCACGGCCTGCTTGATCAGTTCGTCCTCGTGGGTCTTGCGGGTCTTCTCGGCGATGCTGAAGTTCATCCCGGCCATCTTCAGCTGGCCCAGCAGATCGGCGCTGAGCTGGGATAGAGTGGCGAAGTCGGCGCTTTCCAGGCGCAGCTCGGCGCGCTCGCGCCAGGCGGTGATCTTCTGGCCCTTTTCGTCATAGACCGGGTAGCTGTTGCGGCTGCCCAGGCTGACGGTGACCCCCTTGGTTTTGCGTGCCTTCTCGACGGCGCTGTTGAGGGTACGGGTGATCTCATCGGCCAGCTTGGCCGGGTCGGTGTTCTGCGACTCGCTGTAGAGGGTGACGTGCATCAGGTCGTGGGCCACCTCCTGGCTGACCTCGGCGCGCACCGCCACCTGGTTGTAATGGACGTCCTCCGCTGCCTGGGCAGAGAGGCTGCCGAGGCTGGCGGCGCAGAGGGCGAGGGCGGCGGCGAGGCGGGTGAACTTGGGCATGACGACTCCTTGTGGGACAGACATCCGCGCGGATTGCGCAGTCATTCTCCGTGTTGGACGAGGGTAAACGGCCATTCGGGTTAACGACGCGGAAATTGACCAGAAATCGGGACGGATGTTCCAGCTTCGGTGTGGTGGATGATCAACGTGTAGGAGCGATTTCATTCGCGATGCAGGGCGAACTCCGGCCCCTGGGACGACCATGGGGCCACTACGCGCCCATTCGCGAATGAATTCGCTCCTACAAAAAGGGGCGATTCACATCCACTGCGGCGAGTTGCCGCACAGGGGCGGGCCGGCGCATGCCTTGGTTATACTCCGCCGATTACAGGGAGTGCCCATGCTCGAACCCGTGCAATTGCTGTCCGGTAGCCGCCAGAACCTGCTGCGGCTGACCCTGATCCGTATCCTCGTCCTGGCCGCCCAAGCCGGCTCGGTCGGTCTTGCCTACAAGGCCCAACTGCTGCCTCTGCCCTGGCTGGCCCTGAGCATTACGCTCGGCGTGTCGCTGGTGCTTTGCCTCGCCACGGCGCTGCGCCTGCGCGGGCCCTGGCCGGTGACCGAGCTGGAGTATTCGGTTCAGCTGGGGTTCGACCTGGTTATCCACAGCGTGCTGCTGTATTTCTCCGGGGGCTCGACCAACCCCTTCGTGTCCTATTACCTGGTGCCGCTGACCATCGCCGCGGCCACGCTGCCCTGGCTCTACACCCTTACCCTGGCCGGTATGGCTCTGGGGGCGTACACCCTGCTGCTGGTGCTCTTTCACCCGCTGGAAATGCCCGCCGGGCAGCGCGAATCCCTGCTGGTCTATGGCATGTGGCTGAGCTTCGCCCTGGCGGCGGCGCTGATCACCTTCTTCGTGGCGCGCATGGCCGAGGAGCTGCGCAGGCAGGATCAACTACAGGCCGTGCGCCGTGAAGAGGGCATGCGCGACCAGCAACTGCTGGCCGTGGCCACCCAGGCCGCTGGTGCCGCCCACGAGCTGGGCACCCCCCTGGCGACCATGAGCGTGCTGCTCAAGGAACTGCGCCAGGAACATGGTGACAAGGCCGATCTGCAGGACGATCTGGCCCTGCTGCAGGAGCAGGTGATGCTCTGCAAGGACACCCTGCAACATCTGGTGCGGGCCGCTGAAGCCGATCGCCGCCAGGCAGTTGTGGAGCAGTCGGTGGTCGAGTGGCTGGAAACCGCCCTCAATCGCTGGCACCTGATGCGCCCGGAAGCCACCTATCGCTACCAGTGCCTGGGCCTTGGCATGGCGCCGCGGATCAAGCCCCCGGCAGACCTGACCCAGGCGCTGCTGAACCTGCTCAACAACGCCGCCGATGCCTGCCCGGAAGATCTGGATATCCGTGTCAATTGGGACCACCAGTGGATGGTTCTGACCATCCGCGACCACGGCGCCGGCGTGCCCCTGGCCATTGCCGAACAGATTGGCCGACCTTTCTTCACCACGAAGGGCAAGGGGTTCGGCCTCGGACTGTTCCTGAGTCAGGCCAGCGTCACCCGTGCCGGCGGGACGGTTAAACTTTATAACCATGAAGAGGGCGGCACCCTCACTGAGCTGCGCTTGCCGCGCGCTTATGGCGTCGCCTGAATGCCTTGACGAAGAGGAAGTGAGATGACTGACGAACCCCTGATCGAAGGCGAAGAACAACCCCACCTGCTGCTGGTGGATGACGACGCCACCTTTACTCGCGTGATGGCCCGGGCCATGGCGCGTCGCGGTCTGCGGGTGTCGGTGGCCGGTTCCGCCGAAGAAGGCCTGCAGATGGCCAAGGAAGACCTGCCGGACTACGCCGTGCTGGACCTGAAGATGGACGGTGACTCCGGCCTGGTGCTGCTGCCCAAGTTGCTGGAGCTGGATGCGGAAATGCGCGTGGTGATCCTCACCGGCTATTCGAGCATCGCCACGGCTGTGGAGGCCATCAAGCGCGGCGCCACCAACTACCTGTGCAAACCGGCCGACGCTGACGACGTGCTGACCGCGCTGCTCTCCGAGCACGCGGACCTGGACAGCCTGGTTCCGGAAAATCCCATGTCGGTGGATCGTCTGCAGTGGGAGCACATCCAGCGTGTGCTGGCCGAGCACGATGGCAACATCTCCGCCACCGCCCGCGCCTTGGGCATGCACCGCCGGACCTTGCAGCGCAAGTTGCAGAAGCGGCCGGTGAGGCGCTGAGCCGATCTCGATCTGCCTCGCTCTTTTGTGGGGGCGAATTCATTCGCCAAGGGACACGCAGTGTCCCCCTTCAATCCAGCGAGGCAGACCTTCGACCTGCTTGGCGAATGAATTCGCCCCTACAGATAGCCCCGCGAAAGCCACTTTTCCCTCGCAGTTGGTATCCTTAGCCGCCTAACTATTCCCGCGCCAAGGTTGCCCATGCTCGCCGTCGTCCAGCAGACCCTCAGCATCACCGCGCCGGTGTTCTCCATGCTGTTCCTGGGCGTGGGCCTGAAGCGTCTTCGCTGGATCGATGCCGCCTTCATCAACACGGCCTCCTCGCTGGTGTTCAAGGGCACCATGCCGACGCTGCTGTTCCTCGGCATCGTGCAGGCCGACCTGCGCGCGGCGTTGCAACCGGCGCTGATCGCCTATTTCGTCGCTGCAACCCTGGTGTGCTTCCTGATCGGTTGGGGCTGGGCGATCCTGCGTTGCCCACTGGAAGACCGGGGCATCTACACGCAGGGCGCGTTTCGCGGCAACAACGGCATCGTCGGCCTGGCACTGGCCACCAGCATGTACGGCGACTACGGCCTGTCGGTGGGGAGTATCCTCGGCGCGGTGGTGATCCTCAGCTACAACACCCTGTCTTCCATCGTCCTGGCCATCTACAGCCCGAATGCCAAGACCGACCCCCTGAGCCTGGCCAAAAGCATCTTCAGCAACCCGCTGATCATCGGCGTGCTGGTCGCAATTCCGGTGGCGTACTGGCAATTGCCATTGCCGCACTGGTTGATCACCTCGGGTGAATACTTTGCCCAGATGACCCTGCCGCTGGCGTTGATCTGCATTGGCGGCACGCTGTCGCTGGACTCCCTGCGCTCCAGTGGCAGGATCGCCATCAGTGCCAGTCTGATGAAGATGGTCTGGCTGCCGATCCTGGCGACATTGGGGGCCTGGCTGTGCGGATTCCGTAATGCCGACCTGGCAATCCTGTTCCTCTACTTCGCCAGTCCGACCGCTGCTGCAAGTTTCGTGATGGCTCGGGCGGTGAACGGCAACCACGAGCTGGCGGCAGCCATCATCGTGGTGACCACTCTGGCGGCGGTGGTGACCACCAATATCGGGTTGCTCGTGCTGCAGTGGGCGGGCTGGGTCTGAGGCCGGCGCGAGCGGGTTACGGTAGGGTGGGCTGAAGCCCACCCTGCGGGGAATTTCAGGCCTTCTGGTAGTCGTCGATGACTTCCTGGGCGGCGCGGAAGGCGTCGATGGCGGCGGGAACACCGGCATAGACGGCGCAATGCAGCAGGGCTTCGCGGATTTCTTCGACGGTGCAGCCGTTGTTCAGCGCGCCGCGCACGTGGCCCTTGAGTTCCTGGGGGCATTTCAGGGCGGTGAGAGCAGCCAGGGTGATCAGGCTGCGGGTCTTGCGCGGCAGGCCATCGCGATTCCACACGCCACCCCAGGCGTGTTCATTGACGAAGTCCTGCAGCGGCTGGGTGAACGCGGTGGCGTTGCCCATGGCGCGGTCGACGAAGGCGTCTCCCATCACTTCGCGACGGACTTGCAGGCCGGGTTTGCGTTCTTCGCTCATTGTCATTCTCCAGTCAGTCGAGGGATTCCACTCGCACCGGCGCCACGCCGCTACGCAGCATGCCGAGGGCTTCGGCGGCCTTGCGGGAAAGGTCGATGATGCGCGAGCGGGAATAGGGGCCGCGATCGTTGATGCGGACGACGACGGACCGGTCGTTCCGCAGATTGGTGACCCGCACGCGGGTGCCGAAGGGCAGGGTGCGATGGGCGGCGGTCAGGTCATTCTGGTTGAAGCGCTCGCCGCTGGCGGTGCGTTTGCCCTGGTGCCGGGCGCCGTAATAGGACGCCTTGCCTTCGGCGCGGTATTCACCGGAGGGCGTTTCGCTTTCACGTTCGCGTTCGAAGGGTGAATAGGCGCAGCCGACCAGCAGGCTGGTGAAGGCAAGAAGACAGAGCAGACGCTGCATGCTGAAGGCTCCTATCGAATCCTGGGGGCGATCGAAAAGGGGAGGTGGCATTTGCCCATCTCCCCTTCAGGTTTCGACCGTCCCCAGTGCTGTCAGATTCAGCTTTCGAGCTTCTTCTTCAGCAATTCGTTCACCTGGCCCGGGTTGGCCTTGCCTTTGGACGCCTTCATGGCCTGGCCGACGAAGAAACCGAACATCTTCGCGCGCTTGGCTTCGTCGCTGGCACGGTACTGTTCGACCTGGGCGGCGTTGGCGGCCAGCACTTCATCGAGCATGGTTTCGATGGCGCCGGTGTCGGTGACCTGCTTCAGGCCTTTCTTCTCGATGATCTCGTCGGCGGAGCCTTCACCGGCGGCCATGGCTTCGAAGACCATCTTGGCGATCTTGCCGGAGATGGTGTTGTCCTTGATGCGCAGGATCATGCCGCCCAGTTGATCGGCGGAAACCGGCGACTGGTCGATCTCCAGGCCGTCCTTGTTGAGCAGGCTGGCCAGTTCGACCATTACCCAGTTGGCGGCCAGTTTGGCGTCGCCGCAGGCCTTGAACACGGCTTCGAAGTAGTCGGCCATCTCGCGGCTGGCGGACAGCACGCTGGCGTCGTAGGTGGACAGGCCGAACTCGCTCTGGAAGCGCTCGCGCTTTTCGGTCGGCAGCTCCGGCAAGCCCGCGCGGATTTCTTCGAGGAAGCTCTTCTCGATCACCACCGGCAGCAGGTCGGGGCAGGGGAAGTAACGGTAGTCGTTGGCTTCTTCCTTGCCGCGCATGGAGCGGGTCTCGTCCTTGTTCGGGTCATACAGGCGGGTTTCCTGGACGACCTTACCACCATCCTCGATCAGCTCGATCTGGCGCTGGATCTCGTGGTTGATGGCCTTCTCGATGAAGCGGAAGGAGTTGACGTTCTTGATCTCGGCGCGGGTGCCGAACTCGGCCTGGCCTTTCGGGCGTACCGAGACGTTGCAGTCGCAACGCAGCGAGCCTTCGGCCATGTTGCCGTCGCAGATGCCGAGGTAGCGCACCAGCGCGTGGATGGCTTTGACGTAGGCCACGGCTTCCTTGGCGCTGCGGATGTCCGGCTCGGAAACGATCTCCAGCAGCGGAGTGCCGGCGCGGTTCAGGTCGATGCCGCTCATGCCGTGGAAGTCTTCGTGCAGGCTCTTGCCGGCATCTTCTTCCAGGTGCGCGCGGGTGATGCCGATGCGCTTGACGGTGCCGTCTTCCAGGGTGATGTCCAGATGACCCTTGCCGACGATCGGATGCTCGAACTGGCTGGTCTGGTAGCCCTTGGGCAGGTCCGGATAGAAGTAGTTCTTGCGGGCGAAGACGTTCTTCTCGGCGATTTCGGCGTCGATGGCCAGGCCGAACTTGCAGGCCATGCGCACGGCTTCCTCGTTCAGCACCGGCAGGGTGCCGGGCATGCCGAGGTCAACCAGGCTGGCCTGGGTGTTGGGCTCGGCACCGAAGGTGGTGGCGCTGCCGGAGAAGATCTTCGATTGGGTGCTGAGCTGTGCGTGGATTTCCAGCCCGATCACTGTTTCCCATTGCATGTGAGTCGTCCTCAGAATCCGGCCGGAGCGTGTTTGTGCCAATCGGTCGCCTGCTGGTACTGGTGGGCGACGTTGAGCAGGCGGCTTTCCTGGAAGTAGGGCGCCAGCAGCTGGACGCCGACCGGCAGGCCATCGACGAAACCGGCGGGCATGGAGAGCCCTGGCAGGCCAGCGAGGTTCGCGGTGATGGTGTAGATGTCTTCCAGGTATTGCGCGACCGGGTCGTTGTTCTTCTCGCCGAGTTTCCAGGCCGGGTTGGGCGTGGTTGGCCCGAGGATCACGTCGACTTCGCCGAAGGCTGCCATGAAGTCGTTCTTGATCAGGCGGCGAATCTTCTGCGCCTTCAGGTAGTAGGCGTCGTAGTAGCCGGCGGAGAGGGCATAGGTGCCCACCATGATGCGGCGCTTCACTTCGGTGCCGAAGCCTTCGGCGCGGGAGCGCTTGTACAGGTCTTCCAGGTTCTGCGGGTTTTCGCAGCGATAGCCAAAACGCACGCCGTCGAAACGCGACAGGTTGGAGGAGGCTTCCGCCGGTGCGATCACGTAGTACGCCGGGATGGCGTGCTGCATGTTCGGCAGGCTGACTTCCTTGACGGTGGCGCCGAGCTTCTTCAGCTCTTCGACCACGGCGAGCACGGCGTCGGCGATGCGGCTGTCGAGACCAGCACCGAAGTATTCCTTCGGCAGGCCGATGCGCAGGCCGGCGAGCGGCTGGTTCAGGCTGGCCAGGTAGTCATCGACCGGCTGGTCGACGCTGGTGGAGTCCTTGGGGTCGAACCCGGCCATGGCGCCCAGCATCAGGGCGCAGTCCTCGGCGGTGCGAGCCAGCGGGCCGCCCTGATCGAGGCTGGAGGCGTAGGCGATCATGCCCCAGCGGGAAACCCGGCCGTAGGTGGGCTTGATGCCGGTGAGGTTGGTGAAGGCGGCCGGCTGGCGGATCGAGCCGCCGGTGTCGGTGCCGGTGGCGGCAGGGACCAGGCGCGCGGCCACGGCCGCGGCGGAACCACCGGAGGAGCCGCCAGGCACGCGGTCCAGGGCCCAGGGGTTCTTCACCGCGCCGTAGTGGCTGGATTCGTTGGAGGAGCCCATGGCGAACTCGTCCATGTTCAGCTTGCCGAGGCTGACGGCGCCGGCGGCCTTGAGGCGGGCGACCACGGTGGCGTCGTAGGGCGCCTTGAAGCCGTCGAGGATCTTCGAGCCGCAGCTGGTCAGCACGCTTTCGGTGCAGAACAAGTCCTTGTGGGCGATGGGGGCGCCGAGCAGGGCGCCTTGCTCACCAGCGGCGCGCCGTGCGTCGGCTGCCTTGGCCTGGTCGATGGCCGGCTCGTCGGTGATGCTGATAAAGCTGTTCAATTGCGGATCGAGCTGATGGATGCGTGCCAGCAGGCTGCGGGTCAGCTCTTCGGCGGAGAATTCCTTGGCGGCGAGGCCGCGGGCGATCTCGGCGAGGGTCAATTGATGCATGGGAAACCCTTTCCTTATTCGATGACTTTGGGCACGAGGTACAGACCGTCTTCGACGGCCGGCGCGATGGACTGGTAGGCGTCGCGGCGATTTACCTCGGTGACGCGGTCGGCGCGCAGGCGCTGGGTGGCGTCCAGCGGGTGGGCCATGGGCTCGATGCCGTCGGTGTTCACGGCTTGCATCGCGTCAATCAGGCCGAGGATGTTGTTCAGGGTCTCGGTGGTACGCGGGATATCGGCCTCGTTCAGGCCCAGTCGGGCGAGATGGGCGATTTTTTCCACGTCGGAGCGTTCAAGCGCCATCGGGGGTCTCCAACTAGAAGCGGCCTGCGTGAGCAGTTGACCGTGCGGGAATCGAGCGGGGAACGGTGCTGCGAACGGGCGGTCAAAGGCCGCGATGATGAGCCTTGGCGGCCCGGAAAAACAGGCAATTTAACATATCGGCGCCTTGCCCAAAATCCCCGTCATTGTTAGAGTTTGCCGCACTTTTTTACCCACGCGTTGCCTAGGGTCCCTCTCCCATGTTCAAGAAACTGCGTGGCATGTTTTCCAGCGATCTGTCGATCGACCTGGGCACTGCCAATACCCTGATTTACGTGCGCGAGCGCGGTATCGTCCTCAACGAGCCTTCCGTGGTCGCCATCCGTAACCACGGCAACCAGAAGAGCGTGGTCGCCGTTGGTACCGAAGCCAAGCGCATGCTGGGCCGTACTCCTGGCAACATTTCCGCCATTCGTCCGATGAAGGACGGTGTGATCGCCGACTTCAGCGTCTGCGAGAAGATGCTGCAGTACTTCATCAACAAAGTGCACGAAAACAGCTTCCTGCAACCGAGCCCGCGCGTCCTGATCTGCGTGCCCTGCAAATCCACCCAGGTAGAGCGTCGTGCCATCCGTGAATCCGCCCTGGGCGCCGGCGCCCGCGAAGTCTTCCTGATCGAAGAGCCCATGGCCGCAGCCATCGGCGCCGGCCTGCCGGTGGAAGAGGCCCGTGGCTCCATGGTCGTGGACATCGGTGGTGGCACCACCGAAATCGCCCTGATCTCCCTGAACGGTGTGGTCTACGCCGAATCCGTACGTGTGGGTGGCGACCGTTTCGATGAGTCCATCGTGACCTACGTGCGCCGCAACTACGGCAGCCTGATCGGCGAATCCACCGCTGAGCGTATCAAGCAGGAAATCGGCACCGCCTACCCGGGCGGCGAGATCCGCGAAATCGACGTTCGCGGCCGCAACCTGGCTGAAGGCGTACCGCGCAGCTTCACCCTGAACTCCAACGAAGTGCTGGAAGCCCTGCAGGAATCCCTGGCGACCATCGTCCAGGCCGTGAAGAGCGCCCTGGAACAATCTCCGCCGGAACTGGCTTCCGACATCGCCGAGCGCGGCCTGGTGCTGACCGGTGGTGGCGCGCTGCTGCGCGACCTGGACAAGCTGCTGGCCCAGGAAACCGGCTTGCCGGTGATCGTCGCCGAAGATCCGCTGACCTGCGTCGCCCGTGGTGGCGGCCGCGCACTGGAAATGATGGACCGTCACGCGATGGATCTGCTCTCCACCGAGTGACGGTGGGGAGCTTCAGTGCCATAGGAGCGGGCTATTAAACCGCTATTCGCTAAGGGACCTTCGCTCGGCGTGCGCCTGTTGGTGTTCGCCGTGCTCTCGGCTGCGCTGATGGTAGTCGACGCCCGGTTCGAAACCCTGAAGCCAGTGCGCAGCCAGATGGGGCTGGTCCTCACGCCTTTCTATTGGCTGGCTGACCTGCCGGTTCGCGTCTGGGACGGGGTGAGCGACCAGTTCACCAGCCGCAGCACGCTGATCGCCGAGAACGAGAAGCTCAAGGCCGAAGCCCTGCTGATGCAGCGCCGCCTGCAGAAGCTCGCCACCCTGACCGAGCAGAACGTGCGCCTGCGCGAACTGCTCAACTCCTCCGCGCTGGTGGACGAGAAAGTGCTGGTTGGGGAGCTGATTGGCGTCGATCCCAACCCCTTCACCCACCGCATTCTGATCGACAAGGGCGAGAAGGACGGCGTGTTCCTTGGCCAGCCGGTGCTCGATGCCCGCGGCCTGATGGGCCAGGTGGTGGAGGTGATGCCTTACACCGCCCGTGTCCTGCTGCTGACCGATACCACGCACAGCATCCCGGTGCAGGTGAATCGCAACGGCCTGCGCGCCATTGCCAGCGGCACCGGTAATCCCGAGCGCCTGGAGCTGCGCCACGTGGCCGACACCGCCGATATCAAGGAAGGCGACCTGCTGGTCAGCTCCGGCCTTGGCCAGCGCTTCCCGGCGGGTTACCCGGTGGCCACGGTCAAGGAAGTCATCCACGACTCCGGCCAGCCTTTTGCCATCGTTCGCGCCGTGCCCACTGCCGCATTGAACCGCAGCCGCTACATGCTGCTGGTGTTCAGCGACACCCGCAGCCCGGAAGAGCGCGCCAACGACGCGGCCAAGGCCCAGGAGGCCGCCGATCGAGAGGCTGCGGCGCAACCTGCCGAGGGTAGTGCGCCGCTGGCTGGTCAGGCGACGACCGCTGCACCCAATGCAGCTGCTACGCCCGCCGCACCGGCTGCCGGGACGCCAGCGCCCGCGTCCGGCGCGTCTGCCCCCGCCGCTCCCGCCAAGCCGCAGGCTGCACAGAACACCCAGGAGAGTCACTGATGGTCGGCCAGCGTTCGAGAAATGGCTGGGTCATCTGGGTCAGCCTGATCCTGGCCCTGGTGCTGAGCGTCGGGCCGGTACCCAGCTTCATGGAAATGGGGCGGCCGCTCTGGCTGGCACTCTTCCTCACATACTGGACCCTCGCCCTGCCGCATCGTGTGGGCATGACCACCGCCTGGGTGCTGGGGCTGGCGGAAGACGTGCTCTACGGCACCCTGCTCGGGCAGAACGCCGCGATCCTCACCCTGATCACCTTCCTGGTGCTGACCCTGCACCAGCGCCTGCGTATGTTCCCCATGTGGCAGCAATGCCTCGTGCTCCTCGTTGTCTTCGGCCTGGCCCAGCTGGTGCAGCTGTGGCTCAATGCCCTCACCGGTAATCGTCCCCCGACCCTGGTCTTCCTGCTGCCCGCACTGGTCAGCGCGCTGCTCTGGCCTTGGGTGTATGCCGCCTTGCGCGGTACGAGTCGCCGCCTCAACGTCAACTGATCGGCTTGCGGCCATGTCGCAAGCCTCTGTCTTCGACAGGGAGAAGTCCGCATGGCCACGCTGTATCTGGCTTCGGGGTCGCCGCGCCGGCGCGAATTGCTGGCGCAGATCGGCGTTCCCCATGTCACCCTGATCGCCTCCATCGATGAATCCATCCTGTCCGGCGAAGGTGCGTCCGCCTATGTAGAGCGCCTGGCCCGGGAGAAAGCCCTGGCCGGCCTCGCCAGCCTGGCTGAGCCTGGCGACGCCTGCGTGCTGGGTGCCGATACCGCGGTGGTGCTGGAGGGGCGCATCCTCGGCAAGCCAGCGGACCGGGAGGATGCCCTGGCTACCCTGGCGCTGTTGTCCGGTCGCGAGCACGAGGTGCTTACCGCCGTCGCCTTGGCCGACCGGGATCGCTGCGAGTCGCAAGTCGTGTCCAGCCGGGTTCGTTTTCGCCCCATTTCCCGAGCCGAGCTGGAGTCCTATTGGGCCAGCGGCGAGCCCGCCGACAAGGCAGGCAGCTACGCTATCCAGGGGCTGGGTGCGGTTTTCGTCAGTCGCGTCGAAGGTAGTTATTCAGCGGTGGTGGGATTACCGCTGCTGGAAACGGCCGAGATGCTCGCCGGGTTCGGCATTCCTGTTTGGCAGCACCTGGGATAGGTCAGCATGAGCGAAGAGATTCTGATCAATATCACGCCGATGGAATCGCGCGTGGCAGTGGTGGAAAACGGTGTGCTGCAGGAGGTGCATGTCGAGCGCACCCAGCGTCGCGGCATCGTCGGCAACATCTACAAGGGCAAGGTGGTGCGGGTGCTGCCGGGCATGCAGGCGGCCTTCGTCGACATCGGCCTGGACCGCGCGGCCTTCATCCACGCCTCCGAGATCAGCACCCGTGAAGGGAGTGCGGTGGAGAGCATCAGCGCCCTGGTCCACGAGGGCCAGAGCCTGGTGGTGCAGGTCACCAAGGACCCCATTGGCAGCAAGGGCGCGCGCCTGACCACCCAGCTGTCCATTCCGTCCCGTTACCTGGTGTACATGCCGCGCACCAGCCATGTCGGCATTTCGCTGAAGATCGAAGACGAAGCCGAGCGCGAGCGCCTCAAGCAGGTTGTGGCCGATTGCATCGCCGCCGAGGGCATCGAAGAGGCCGGCGGCTTCATCCTGCGCACCGCCGCCGACGGCGCCCGTGCCGACGAAATCCTGGTGGACATCCGCTACCTGCGCCGTCTCTGGGAGCAGATCTCTTCCCAGATGCAGACCGCCCCCGCGCCTTCGGTCATCTATGAGGACCTCAGCCTGGCCCTGCGTACCCTGCGGGACCTGGTGAATCCGCGCATCGAAAAGATCCGCATCGACTCGCGGGAGACCTTCCAGAAGGTCAACCAGTTCGTTGATGAACTGATGCCGGAAATTGCCGACCGCCTGGAACACTACCCCGGCGAGCGGCCGATCTTCGACCTCTATGGCGTCGAGGACGAAATCCAGAAGGCCCTGGAGCGCAAGGTTCTGCTGAAGTCCGGCGGCTACCTGATCATCGACCCCACCGAGGCGATGACCACCATCGACGTGAACACCGGCGCCTTCGTCGGTCACCGCACCCTTGAAGAAACCATCTTCAAGACCAACCTGGAGGCCGCCACCGCCATCGCCCGCCAACTGCGCCTGCGCAACCTGGGGGGAATCATCATCATCGACTTCATCGACATGGAAGATGAAGAGCACCAGCGCCAGGTGCTGCGGACCCTGGAAAAACAGCTGGAACGCGACCACGCCAAGACCAACATCATCGGCATCACCGAGCTCGGCCTGGTGCAGATGACCCGCAAGCGTACCCGCGAAAGCCTGATCCAGGTGCTTTGCGAACCCTGCTCCAGTTGCCAGGGCCGGGGGTTGCTGAAGACTGCGGAAACCATCTGCTACGAGATCTTCCGCGAGATCCTCCGGGAGGCCCGCGCCTACCAGGCAGAAGGTTATCTGGTGCTGGCCAACCAGAAGGTCGTGGACCGTCTTCTGGATGAAGAGTCGGGGAACGTCGCCGATCTTGAAGCCTTCATTGGGCGACCCATCAAGTTCCAGGTGGAAACCATGTATTCCCAGGAACAGTACGATGTGGTCCTGCTCTGAGGCGCTGAACTGAGTGGAAGCCTTCGCTCGTGGGTTGATGCGCCTGCTGCGCTGGCTGCTGGCACTCTGCGCCCTGTTCCTGGTACTGGCGGCGCTTTACGTCAGCCTGGGGCGCGAACTGGTGCCGCTGGTGGCCGAATATCGCGCCGAAGCGGAAGCCAAGGGCTCGGCCGCGCTTGGGCGCACCTTGAAGATCGGCAGCCTGGAAGGGCGCTGGAACGACCTGTCACCGCTGCTGATCGCCCATGACGTCCAGTTAGGGGACGGCGACGGTGCGTTGCGCCTGGACCAGCTCCGCGTAGTGCCCGACGTGCTTGGCAGCCTGTTGGCCCGGCAACCACGCATCGCCCGCCTGGAACTGGATGGCGTACAGCTGCGCCTGAGCCAGGACGCCGGCGGGCAATGGCAGCTGGAAGGCTTTGAAGTCAGTCCGGCCAGCCCGGCTCCTGGTCCCGGACAGGTGCTAGGCCTGCTGCAGCTCGTCAGTCAGGTTTCGGTGCTGAACAGCCAGCTCACCCTGGCGCCCCACGGCCAGGAGCCGGCCAACTTCACACAGGCCAGTCTCAGCGTGCGAGCCAGTGGGAGCCGCCAGCGACTGGACGGCCGCATCACGCTGCCCGACGGATTGCCATTGTCCCTGCGCCTGAGCACCCGCCTGGATCGGGAATCCTGGCTGCAGAGCGAGGCTGAGCTCTACCTCAGCCTGCCGCAGAGTGACTGGACGCGCTGGCTGCCCGCCGGCCTGACCCGCGACTGGCACCTGCAGCGTCTGCAGGCAGGTGGCGAAACCTGGCTGGAGTGGGCGCGGGGTGGCCTGCAGCGGGCCGTCGCCAGGTTGCATGTGCCTGAAGCGCGAGGCGCCTATGCCGACCGCAAACCGGTGACCCTGAGCAACCTGGGCCTGAACGCGTACTTCACGCGCAGCGAGGAGGGATTCCAGGTCCTGCTGGACTCCCTGGCGCTGAACATCGGCAAGGAGCGCTGGGGCGAGGCCCATATCCGCCTTGATCACAAGGCGGGCGAACAGCCCGAGTGGAGCCTGGGAGCCGACCGCCTGGACATCGCGCCGCTCCTGCCGCTGGTGGACGCCCTGGTGCCCCTGCCCGAGCCGGCTGCCGCTGCGGTGGCGGGCCTGGCGCCCCGCGGTGCCTTGCGCAACGTCAGCCTGCACTATCGGCCGCAGCAGGAAGGCGCCAAGCGGCTGGAGTTCAGCAGTAACCTGAGTGCCGTCAGTATCAATGCCTATCATGGCGCGCCCGCGGCGGAGAACGTCAGCGGCAGCCTGGTGGGTGACCTTCAGCAAGGTGAACTGCGCCTGGATTCGAACGACTTCGCGCTGCACCTGGACCACCTCTTTCCCAAACCCTGGCGCTACCGGGAGGCTCGCGCGCGGCTGACCTGGAAGCTGGACGACACAGCCTTCACCCTGGCCAGCCCCTACATGCGTCTGGAGGGCGAAGAGGGCAAGATCGCCGGCGACATGCTGATCCGCCTGATGCACGATCCCGCAGCCGAGGACTACATGGACCTGCGAGTCGGCCTGCGAGACGGCGACGCCAGCTACACCGAAAAATACCTGCCGACCCTTTCGCCAGGTCTCAAGCCCACCCTGGCCAAGTGGCTCAAGGAGGCCATCAAGGGCGGGGCGGTGGACGAGGGCTTCTTCCAGTACCAGGGCTCCCTGGCGCATGCCGCCGAGCCCGAGGCCCGATCCCTCAGCCTGTTCTTCAAGGTGCATGACGCCGAACTGGCGTTCGAGCCCGGCTGGCCGGAGCTGCGCGAGGCCCGTGGTGACGTGTTCATCGAAGACGCCGGCGTGCGGGTCAACGTGCCGGAAGGGCGCATCCTCGACAGCCGCGTGAGCGATGTCGAAGCCGCGGTGCCTCATGTAGAGCAGGGACAGGTGCCGCGTCTGCAATTGGAGGCACGGCTGGATAGCAGCTTTGCCGATGGTCTCAAGATTCTTCAGGAAGCGCCCATGGGGACGGCATCCACCTTTGCCGGCTGGCAGGGGAAGGGAACTCTCGACGGCAGCTTGAAGTTGGATATCCCCCTGGAAAAAGGCGAGACGTCTCATGTGGTGGTGGATCTCAGCACGGCCGATGCCCAGCTGAAGATTGCCCGCCCCGATCTGTCGTTGACCCAGCTGAAGGGCTCTTTCCGCTACGACACGGCGACCGGCCTCAGCTCCCGGGACATCCGTGGACAGGCCTTTGGCCGGGAAGTGCGCGCGAAGGCACAGGCTGAAGGTCGCGATGGCAAGGCCCGTTCGCGCATTCTCGCCAACGGCAGCATCGCCCTGAACGACCTCACCACCTGGCTCGGTGTCACCCAGCCCATTCCAGCCTCCGGCACGCTGCCTTACAGCCTGAACCTCGTCCTTGATGGCAAGGACAGCCAGCTGCGCGTCGATTCCAACCTCAAGGGCCTGGCCATCGACCTGCCCGCGCCCTTTGGCAAAGCGGCAGCGGAGTCCCGCGACACCAGCTGGCGCATGACCCTCGATGGCGATGAGCGACGCTACTGGCTGGACTACGGGGCCCTCGCCAGCCTTGCGCTGGCGACACCCGTGGGCAAGCTGGAAGAGGCCCGTGGCGACCTGGTGCTGGGCGGCGGCACGGCGGCCCTGCCGGCTAACAAGGGGCTGCGTGTGCGTGGCCGCGTCGAGGAACTGGACGCAGACCCCTGGATGGCGCTGGCCAGGCAGTACGTGCCAAAGGAAAGCGCCGAAAAGGCCCGCATGCTCAACAGTGCCAACCTGGAAATCGGCAAGTTCACGGGGTTCGGCACGAGCCTGGAGAATCTCAAGGCCAGCCTGGAGCGCTCTGCGAACGGCTGGACCCTGGGGCTGAACAGCCCGCTGATGCAGGGCAGCGTGACGGTGGCGGATGCCGGGGACGCGCCCATCGTTATCCACATGAAGCAGGTGCGCCTGCCCAAGCCGCCAGAGAATGACGCTGAAGCCGATGCCAAGCCCGATCCGTTGAAGGGGGTGGACCCGCACCAGGTGCCGGCGCTGGATGTGCGCATCGACCAGGTGGTGCTGGGCGACTCACCGCTGGGCGCCTGGTCCTTCAAGGCGCGGCCCTCGGAGAACGGTATCGCCTTCAAAGAACTCAACCTCGAGCTCAAGGGGCTAAAGATCACGGGATCGGCCGGCTGGGAAGGCACCGCCGAGAGCAGCAGCTCCTGGTACAAGGGGCGGATGGAAGGCAAGAACCTCGCGGATGTACTCAAGGCCTGGAACTTCGCCCCGTCAGTCACCAGCAAGCGCTTCCGTGCGGACGCCGATGGCCGCTGGCCGGGCTCGCCGGCCTGGGTCAGCCTCAAGCGCTATTCCGGTTCCCTGGATGCCAGCATGCGTGATGGCCAGTTCGTCGAGGTGGAAGGCAGCGCCCAGGCCCTGCGGGTGTTCGGCCTGCTCAACTTCAACTCGATCCGCCGCAGGCTGCGCCTGGACTTCTCCGACCTGGTCGGCAAGGGGCTGGCCTATGACCGGGTCAAGGGACTGCTGGTCGGCAGTGACGGACGTTTCGTGACCCAAAAGCCCATTACGGTCGAAAGCCCCTCCAGCGGCCTGGAGATGAACGGTACCCTGGACCTGGCCGCCGACCGTATCGACGCCAAGCTGCTGGTGACCCTGCCGGTGACCAACAACCTGCCGCTGGCCGCGCTGATCGTCGGTGCGCCGGCCATCGGTGGGGCGCTGTTCGTGGTGGACAAGCTGCTGGGCAACCAGGTGGCGCGCTTCGCCAGTGTGCAGTACAAGGTTGAAGGCTCCTGGAAGGACCCCAAGATCTCCTTCGACAAGCCTTTTGAAAAGCCTCATTGAAGCGAGCTATCGCAGCTTGGGTTAGCATGCTTCCCATGCCCCGAGCGGAGATTCCGATGTCCCTTGCCGTGATTCAGATGGTCAGCCAGGACGATGTCCTGGCCAACCTCGCCAGTGCCCGCCACCTGCTGGAGCAGGCTGCCGAAGGTGGCGCGCGCCTGGCGGTGCTGCCGGAAAACTTCGCTGCCATTGGTCGCCGTGACCTGGCTGATCTGGGGCGTGCCGAGGCGGAGGGCACCGGCCCGATCCTGCCCTGGCTGCGCCAGGCGGCCCGCGACCTGAAGTTGTGGATCGTGGCCGGCACGCTTCCCCTGCCGCCGGATGGCCGCCCCCAGGACAAGCCCAATGCCTGCTCGCTGTTGATCGACGAGCAGGGCGACCGTGCGGCCCGCTACGACAAGATTCACCTGTTCGATGTGGACGTCACCGACAACCGTGGCCGCTACCGCGAGTCCGATGACTATGCCCATGGCGCGCAGGTGGTCGTGGCCGATACGCCAGTGGGGCGCCTGGGCCTGACTGTCTGCTACGACCTGCGTTTCCCCGAACTCTATGGCGCCCTGCGTGAAGCGGGCGCTGAACTGATCAGCGCGCCTTCGGCCTTCACCGCCGTCACCGGCGCGGCCCACTGGCAGGTGCTGGTGCGCGCCAGGGCCATCGAAACCCAGTGCTATCTGCTGGCGGCCGGGCAGGGTGGCGTGCATCCCGGCCCGCGCGAGACCTTCGGCCATTCGGCCATCGTCGACCCCTGGGGCCGGGTACTGGCCGAACACGCCACGGGCGAGGCGGTGCTGCTGGCCAGCCGCGACGCCGAGGAGCAGGCGGCGATCCGCCAGCGCATGCCCGTGAGCCACCACCGAAGATTCATTACGCCGGCCAACCCCGGGCCGGCGCGAACGGAGAAGTTATGAGCGACCTCTTGTTATCCGTCAGCGAGCATCTGCTGGCCCCCGGTGACCTCAGCATCGAGCACCTGCCGGAAATCCTCGGCGAGCTCGCCGGTCCGGGCATCGATGCCGCCGATCTCTATTTCCAGGGCCAGGTTTCGGAGTCCTGGGTGCTGGAGGACGGTATCGTCAAGGAAGGCAGCTTCCACCTCGATCAGGGCGTGGGCGTGCGTGCCCAGTCCGGCGAGAAAACTGGATTCGCCTATAGCAATGCCATTACTTCCGATGCCCTGCGCCAGGCTGCGCGGGCGGCACGATCGATCTCCCGCGCCGGTCAGGAAGGCCGGGTACAGGCCTTTGTCAGTCCGCAGATCACCCGCCTCTACGATTCCAGTAGCCCGCTGGACGTGATCAGCCGTGCCGAGAAAGTAGAGTTGCTGAAGAAGGTGGATGCCGCCACCCGTGCCCTGGACTCGCGTATCAAGCAGGTGACCGTGAGCATGGCCGGCGTCTGGGAGCGCATCCTGATCGCCGCCAGCGATGGCAGCCTGGGTGCCGATGTGCGCCCGCTGGTGCGATTCAACGTCAGCGTGATCGTCGAGCAGAACGGTCGCCGCGAGCGCGGTGGTCACGGCGGTGGCGGGCGTACGGATTATCGGTATTTCCTTCAGGAAGACCGCGCCATGGGTTATGCCCGAGAGGCGCTGCGCCAGGCATTGGTGAACCTGGAAGCCGTTCCGGCCCCGGCCGGTACCCTGCCGGTGGTCATGGGCGCAGGCTGGTCAGGCGTGCTGCTGCACGAGGCGGTGGGCCACGGCCTGGAAGGGGACTTCAACCGCAAGGGCAGCTCGGCCTACAGCGGCCGCATTGGTGAGAAGGTGGCTTCCAGCCTCTGCACTATCGTGGACGACGGTACCCTGGCCTACCGTCGAGGTTCCCTCAGCGTCGACGACGAGGGCACCCCGACCCAGTGCACCACGCTGATCGAGAATGGCGTGCTCAAGGGCTACATGCAGGACAAGCTCAACGCCCGCCTGATGAAAGTGGCGCGCACTGGTAACGGCCGTCGCGAGTCCTACGCGCACCTGCCCATGCCGCGCATGACCAATACCTACATGCTGGCCGGCAAGAGCGACCCGCAGGAGATCATCGCCTCGGTGGAGCGCGGTATCTACTGCGCCAACCTTGGCGGCGGCCAAGTGGATATCACCAGCGGCAAGTTCGTGTTCTCCACCAGCGAGGCCTATCTGATCGAGAACGGCAAGATCACCACACCGGTGAAGGGCGCTACCCTGATCGGCAACGGCCCGGAGGCCATGAGCCGGGTGTCCATGGTGGGCAACGACCTGGCGCTGGACAGCGGTGTGGGTACGTGTGGCAAAGACGGGCAATCGGTGCCGGTTGGCGTTGGCCAGCCGACCCTGAAGATCGATGCGATGACGGTAGGTGGGACGGGGGCCTGAAGACGGCCCCCGGAAGGATCAGCGCAGGCCGCGCTTGGTTTCGTCCAGGTCGCGGATGTATTTGAACACCTTGCGCGCGGCGGCTGGCGGTTTGTTGTGGGCCGCTTCGTGCTGGGCATGACGGATGAGACCGCGCAGGTGTTGGCGGTCGGTGTCCGGGTAGTCGGCGACGAAGCTTTCCAGGGCGGCATCGCCACCCTCGATCAAGCGATCGCGCCAGCGCTCCAGGGCGTGGAAACGCTCGTTGTATTCGCGGGTGGAGCTGTCGAGCTGGTCGATCAGGCTGACGATGGCCTCGATGTCCTGCTCGCGCATGAGCTTGCCGATGTACTGGATGTGCCGTTTGCGGGCGACGTGCGCCTTGTGCTTGGGCGCCTCCGCCAGGGCCTTTTGCAGGGCGTCGGTCAGCGGAAGCTTGGCCAGAACGTCGGCCTTGAAAGTGGTCAGGCGCTCGCCGAGTTCCTGCAGGGCATGAAGCTCGCGCTTGACCTGGGTTTTACTCTTCTCTCCGGAGAAGTCGTCGTCGAAGAATTCAGACATGGGGGTGGTCCAGTGGGAAACGCCGCCATGATAACCAGTCGGGGCCGTGTTGTCCGGCCCGGCTGGCGCCGCCGGAGCGCGGTACGTGCGGTGAGGCGCCAGGTTGCTTCCCCGCGTCGAAGAATTTTTGAACTGGAGTGGCTATGAGTGAAGTAGAAGTGGTCGGCCCGGAAGCATTGCCGGAACTGCAGGCGCGGGTCGAGCGCATCCTCGCCGAGGCCCGACGCCAGGGGGCCAGTGCCTGTGAGGTGGCTGTTTCAGTGGAGCAGGGGCTGTCCACCACCGTTCGCCAGGGCGAAGTGGAGACCGTCGAATTCAATCGTGACCAGGGCTTCGGCATTACCCTGTACGTCGGGCAGCGCAAAGGCTCGGCCAGTACCTCGGCGAGCGGCGAAGACGCTATCCGCGAAACCGTGGCAGCGGCCCTGGCCATTGCCAAGCACGCGTCCGAGGACGAGTGCGCCGGCCTCGCCGACGCTGCGCTGATGGCTCGCGAGTTGCCGGAACTGGATCTCTATCATCCCTGGTCCATCACCCCCGAGCAGGCGGTGGAGCAGGCGCTGATCTGCGAAACAGCGGCCTTTGAGACCGACAAGCGCGTCACCAAGGCTGACGGCACCACCCTCAATACCCATCAGGGCTGCCGGGTGTACGGCAACAGCCATGGTTTCGTTGGTGGCTACGCCAGCACTCGCCACAGCCTGAGTTGCGTGATGATTGCCGAACAACAGGGGCAGATGCAGCGGGACTACTGGTACGACGTCAGCCGCATCGGCAGTCAACTGGCCGACCCGGCCAGCATTGGCCGCCGCGCTGCCGAGCGCACCGCAGCTCGCCTGGGCGCACGCCCGGTGCCCACCTGTGAGGTGCCGGTGCTGTTCGCTGCGGAATTGGCTACCGGGCTGTTCGGCAGCTTCCTCGGGGCAATCTCCGGCGGGAACCTGTACCGCAAGTCCTCCTTCCTCGAAGGTGCCCTCGGCCAGCGCCTGTTCCCCGAATGGCTGTCCATCGACGAGCGTCCGCACATCCCACGCGCGATGGCCAGTGCCGCCTTCGACAATGACGGTCTGGCCACCTACGCCAAGCCATTCGTGGAGAAGGGCGAACTAGTGTGCTACGTGCTCGGCACCTATTCCGGCCGCAAGCTTGGTCTGCCCAGCACCGCCAACGCCGGTGGTGTGCACAATCTCTTCGTGACTCACGGCCAGGAAGATCAAGCGGCGCTGCTGCGACGCATGGGCCGCGGCCTGCTGGTGACCGAGCTGATGGGGCAGGGGCTGAATATGGTGACCGGCGATTACTCCCGAGGTGCCGCCGGTTATTGGGTGGAGAACGGTGAGATCCAGTTCCCGGTGCAGGAAGTCACCATTGCCGGCAACCTGAAGGACATGTTCCGCCAGATTCTCGCAGTCGGCAGCGACCTGGAACTGCGCGGCAATATCCGCACAGGCTCGGTCCTGATCGAAAGGATGACGGTGGCCGGCAGCTGATTTCCAAATGCCCTGAACGAAAAAACGCGCCCGATTGGGCGCGTTTTTTTTGGTGAGGCGGGTTACTCGCCTTCGTCGAACTTGTTGTTGATCAGCTCGATCAGCGCGTTCAGGGCGTCGTCGTCCTGTTCACCTTCTGTGTGCAGGTGAATCGGGGTGCCCTTGCCGGCGGCCAGCATCATCACGGCCATGATGCTCTTGCCGTCGACCAGGCTTTCCGGAGAGCGGCCCACACGAATCTGGCAGGGGAAACGACCCGCCACGCCGACGAACTTCGCCGCCGCCCGGGCATGCAGGCCGAGCTTGTTGATGATGGTGATTTCGCAGGCTGGCATCGCGTTTTCAATCCTTCTAACTGAGGTCGCGGTGGCGAACCTGGACATTCTTCAGACTGGGTTTCAGCGCCGCCCCCAAGCGCTCGGCCAGGTATACAGAGCGGTGGTGACCACCGGTGCAGCCGATGGCGATCGTGACGTAGGCACGGTTGCTCGCGGCGAACCGCGGCAGCCATTTGTTCAAATAGCCGAGGATATCCTGATACATCTCCTCGACATCCGGTTGAGCGGCGAGGTATTCGGCGACGGTCGGCTCCAGACCGGAACAGTCGCGTAGCTCGGGCTTCCAGTAGGGATTGGGCAGGCAACGAACATCGAACACCAGGTCGGCATCCACCGGCATGCCGCGCTTGAAGCCGAACGACTCGACCAGGAACGCGGTGCCGGGCTCGGGCTGGTTCAGCAGGCGCAGTTTGATGGCATCGCGTAGCTGGTAGAGGTTGAGGTGCGTGGTGTCGATCTTCAGGTCAGCGAGATCGGCAATGGGCGCCAGCAGCGCTTCCTCGTCGCGGATGGCTTCGGCGAGAGAGCGGTTGTCATTGGTCAGCGGGTGGCGCCGGCGAGTCTCAGAGAAGCGCTTGAGCAGGGTGTCGTGCTCGGCGTCGAGGTAGAGGACATCGCATTTGATATGGCGCTTGCGGGCTTCGTCGAGCAATTCGGGAAAACGCTGCAACTGGCTGGGCAGGTTGCGCGCATCGATCGACACCGCGACCTGGGGCTCCAGCAGTTCGGTATGCAGCAGAGCCCGTTCGGCGAGCTCGGGCAGCAGGCCGGCAGGCAGGTTGTCGATGCAGTAGAAACCGTGATCTTCGAGGACGTCCAGGGCGGTGCTCTTGCCCGACCCGGAGCGGCCGCTGACGATGATCAGGCGCATGGCGAAACCCTAGCGTCCGCTCTGCACGTCCACGACCACCTGGTACAGGCTGGTGCTGTCGGGAGCATGGCGGAGCCGCTCGCGTACATCGCTGCGGTCGAGCATGCTGGCGATCTGACGGAGCAGTTCAAGGTGCTCATCGGTGGCGGCTTCCGGGACCAGCAGAACGAACAGCAGGTCCACGGGGGCGCCATCGATGGCGTCGAAATCGACTGGAGCATCCAGGCGAAGCACTGCGCTGATGGGCGACGTGCAGCCTGTGAGGCGACAGTGGGGAATGGCGATGCCATTACCGAAGCCGGTGGAGCCGAGCTTCTCCCGGGAAACCAGGCTTTCGAAAATGTCCTGGTTGTCGAGGTCGGGAAGGTCACGGGCAACCAGCTTGGCGATCTGTTCCAGAACGCGTTTCTTGCTGCCGCCCGGCACGTTCACGAGGGAACGGCCGGGGGTCAGGATTTGCTCAAGTCGAATCATATAGAGGGGAGGTTCAGCGGGCAGTGGCACCCTGCTGGCGGTTTAGCTGCTTTTCCTTGTGCTTGATCAGTTGGCGATCGAGCTTGTCGGTGAGCAGGTCGATGGCAGCGTACATGTCCTCATGCTCCGCGTTGGCAACGACTTCGCCGCCGGCGACGTGCAAAGTGGCTTCGATTTGCTGTTTGAGTTTCTCGACCTGCATGATCACCTGCACATTAGTGATTCGGTCGAAATGGCGCTCCAGACGGTCGAACTTCTCGACAACGTAGTTGCGCAGGGCGTCGGTCACATCCAGTTGATGTCCACTGATGTTGACTTGCATACCGCTTTCTCCTTATTGCCCGTGTATAAGAGACAGGCTAACGGGCCTGCCACCGGAACACTTTGGCGTGGGTCTATCCGCGTCACATCAGTCGCTTTCGTTCGCTGGAAGGTGCTATCCCAAGGGATTCGCGGTACTTGGCTACTGTGCGACGGGCCACTTGAATGCCCTGTGCCTCCAGTAAACCAGCGATCTTGCTGTCGCTCAACGGCTTTTTCGGATTTTCCGCCGCGACCAGTTTTTTGATGATGGCGCGGATCGCGGTTGACGAGCATTCGCCGCCTTCCGAGGTGCTGACGTGGCTGGAGAAGAAGTACTTCAGCTCGTAGATGCCGCGGGGAGTGTGCATGTATTTCTGGGTGGTCACACGCGAGATGGTGGACTCGTGCATGCCCACGGCCTCGGCGATGTCGTGCAGGACGAGGGGCTTCATCGCCTCTTCGCCATACTCAAGAAAGCCGCGCTGGTGCTCGACGATCTGGGTGGCGACCTTCATCAGGGTTTCGTTGCGGCTCTGCAGGCTCTTGATGAACCAGCGTGCTTCCTGGAGCTGGTTGCGCATGAAAGTGTTGTCGGCGCTGGAGTCCGCGCGACGGACGAAACCTGCATAGTGCGGATTGACCCGCAGGCGCGGTACGGCTTCCTGGTTCAGTTCCACCAGCCAGCGCTCGTTGTGCTTGCGGACGATGACGTCCGGCACCACGTACTCGGGCTCGCTGGCTTCGATCTGGGAACCGGGACGTGGATTCAGGCCCTGGATCAGTTCGATGATCTGGCGCAGGTCATCTTCCTTGACCTTCATGCGGCGCATCAGCTGGCTGTAATCGCGGCTGCCGAGCAGGTCCAGATAGTCGCCTGCCAGGCGCTGGGCTTCGCTGAGCCAGGGGGTGCCCGGGGGCAGCTGGCGCAGTTGCAGAACCAGGCACTCGCGCAGGTCGCGGGCGCCGACGCCAGCGGGCTCGAACTGCTGGATGCGATGCAGTACCACCTCGACCTCATCCAGCTCGATGCCGAGCTCAGGGTCGAAGGAGTCGGCGATCTCGGTCAAAGGCTCTTCGAGATAGCCGTCGTTGTTGATGCAGTCGATCAGGGTGACGGCGATCAGGCGATCGGTGTCGGACATCGGGGCCAGGTTGAGCTGCCAAAGCAGGTGGCTCTGCAGGCTCTCGCCAACCGAGGTACGCGAGGTGAAATCCCACTCGTCGTCATCGTTGCTCGGCAGGCTGCTGGCGCTGGTCTGGTAAACATCTTCCCACGCGGTGTCGACGGGGAGTTCGCTGGGAATGCGGTCATGCCATTCGCCATCATCCATGGCTTCGGCATTGGTCTCGACGCTGGACTCCTGGAAGGCCACTTCCTGGCTGCCGGGATTGGGCAGTTGGTCGCCTTCTGCCATGGGGTCTGCGTTGTCGAAATCGTCGCCGTCCTCCTGCCGCTCGAGCATGGGATTGGATTCCAGCGCTTCCTGGATCTCCTGCTGGAGGTCCAGGGTAGAGAGTTGGAGCAGGCGGATGGCCTGTTGCAGCTGCGGTGTCATCGTCAGCTGCTGGCCCATCTTTAGGACTAGCGATGGTTTCATGGCAGAGGGCTTAGCACCTTATTCGCCGGCGCTCGCGCGCCATCCACTACAGGGCGCCGAGGCGCCACCAGGAAGCAAATTATATGCCTGACCTTGAAGGTTTTTCCTAGCTCTCGCAATCCCTCGTGGAGGAGAAATTGCGGAGGGTTACAGGCGAAACTCGTGGCCCAGGTAGACTTCCTTCACCAACTGGTTGGCCAGGATGGCTTCCGCGTCGCCTTCGGCGATCAACTGGCCGTCACTGACAATGTAGGCTGTCTCGCAGATATCCAGGGTCTCACGGACGTTGTGGTCGGTGATCAATACGCCGATCCCCTTGGCCTTGAGGTGGTGGATGATCTGTTTGATATCGCCTACGGAAATCGGGTCCACACCGGCGAAGGGCTCGTCCAGCAGGATGAATTTGGGGGCGGTGGCCAGTGCACGGGCAATTTCCACCCGACGGCGCTCGCCGCCCGACAGGCTCATGCCGAGGCTGTCGCGGATGTGGCTGATGTGGAATTCCTGCAGGAGGCTTTCCAGCTCCTTGCGGCGCTCGGCGCGATCGAGGTCCTTGCGGGTCTCGAGGATCGCCATGATGTTGTCCGCGACGCTGAGCTTGCGGAAGATCGAGGCTTCCTGCGGCAGGTAGCCGATGCCGGCTCGAGCGCGGCCATGCATGGGCTGGTGGGTGACGTCATTGGAGTCGATCAGGACGCGGCCCTGATCGGCTTTGACCAGGCCGACGATCATGTAGAAGCAGGTGGTCTTGCCGGCGCCGTTGGGGCCGAGAAGGCCGACGATCTGGCCGCTGTCGATGGACAGGCTGACGTCGCGAACCACCTGACGGCTCTTGTAGCTCTTGGCCAGGTGCTGGGCTTTGAGAGTCGCCATTACTGTGCTTTCTGCTCTTTCTTCTTCGGCTGGATGACCATGTCGATCCGCGGGCGCGGGGTGCTGACATTGGCGCCAGTGGCGCGACCTGCGTTTACGATCTGGCGCTGGGTGTCGTAGACGATCTTCTCGCCTTCGAAGGTATTGCCTTCCTGGACAACCTTGGCCTGGTCGAGCAGGATGATGCGCTCGTTGGCGGCGAAGTACTGGATGGTCAGGCCGTAGGCCTTGACGATTTCCTTGTCTACCGCCGGCTTCTGCTCGTAGTAGGCGGGCTTGCCGACCGAGGTGAAGACTTCGATGTCACCGCTGGCGTTCTGGGTGATGGTGACGGTGTCACCGGTGATCTTCAGGGTGCCCTGGGTGATCACCACGTTGCCACGGTAGACCGCGACGCCTTGCTTGTCGTCGAGCTCGGCACTGTCGGCCTGGACGCGGATCGGCTGATCGCGGTCCGTGGGCAGTGCCCAGGCGGTGGCACTTCCGAGTGCGATGCCCAGGCTGAACAACAGGGGGAGGGTGTTAACGAACCTCATGCTGGCCTCTTACGTTGGACTGCAGGATCATCCTGCTGTCATTCAAGTACGCTTTCATTCCTTGTGCCGTGGTCACCCCATTGGCCGCCTCGATTCTAACGGCTTGCTGGGTCTGAGCATATTCCTTGTCGGGAAACACGGTCAGGCGGGTGGTGGTCAGAACGGTCGGACGACCCTTGGCGTCGGTCCGGGCGACCTTGACGTTGTCGATCAATTCGACCTCTTTGCCCTCGGGGCCGACTTCGCCGCGATCGCTCTGTACGTGCCACGGAAAATCGGTGCCACGGTGCAGGAACAGGTCCGGAGTGGTCACGAGGGTGATGTCCGTAGCCTTATAGTGTTCGAGGCGCTTGCCTGTCATCTCGTAGTGGAGTTTGCCGTCCGGCTGGAACTGAGTGCTCTTGCCGTTCTCCACGTAGAAGTCGATGGCGTTGTCGCTGCCGTTAACCGGCGCTCGGTCCATGAAACTTTCCGGGCGGATATTCCAGTAGCCAAGGGCGATCAGCAGCGCCGCGATGGGCGTGAAGATCAGGGCCAGTCGAAGATTTCTGGGCATGGGCAGGCCTCAGAGATAGGCGGCTTGTGCCGCTTCCAGGGCACCCTGGGCGCGCAGGATGAATTCGCAGAACTCACGGGCCGCCCCCTCACCACCGCGCGCCTGAGTCACGCCATGGGCGTGCTGGCGCACGAAGGCGTCGGCGTTGGCCACGGCCATGCCCAGGCCGACACGGCGAATCACCGGAAGGTCGGGCAGGTCGTCGCCAAGATAGGCGACCTGGTCATAGGTCAGGCCGAGTTCGGCGAGCAGGCCGTCGAGCACCACCAACTTGTCTTCACGGCCCTGGAACAGGTGCTGGATGCCGAGGTTCTGCGCGCGGCGCTCGACCACCTCTGACTGGCGGCCACTGATGATCGCGGTGCGCACGCCGGCGTTCATCAGCATCTTGATGCCGTGGCCGTCGAGGGTATTGAAGGTCTTGAATTCGCCGCCGCCGGGCAGGAAATAAAGGCGGCCGTCGGTCAACACGCCATCGACGTCGAATACGGCCAGGCGGACCGCCTTGGCACGGGCGAGGAGTTCGTTGCTCATCAGATCACTCCGGCTCGGGTCAGGTCGTGGATGTGCAGGGCGCCGACGGGGCGATCGGCTTCGTCCACCACCACCAGCACATTGATCTTGTGGTCATCCATGATTTTCAGCGCTTCAGCGGCGAGCATCTCCGGGCGCACGGTCTTGCCGTGGACGGTCATGACGTCGTCGATGCTGGCATGGCGTACGTCGATACCCTTGTCCAGGGTCCTGCGCAGATCGCCGTCGGTGAAGATACCGGCGAGGCGGCCGTCATTTTCCAGGACCGCGGTCATGCCCAGGCCTTTGCGGGTCATTTCCAGCAGCGCTTCGCGCAGCGGCGTGCGGCGGGCAACGCTCGGCAGGCTGTCGCCGGCGTGCATGATGTTTTCCACTTTGAGCAGCAGGCGTCGTCCAAGCGCGCCGCCCGGGTGGGAGAAGGCAAAATCTTCTGCGGTGAAGCCGCGAGCCTCCAGCAGGGCAATGGCCAGTGCGTCGCCCAGTACCAGCGACGCCGTGGTGGAGGAGGTGGGTGCCAGGTTCAGCGGGCAGGCCTCCTGGGCCACGCGAGCGTCGAGATTGGCGGCAGCGGCCTTGGCGAGCGGTGAGTCCGGATTGCCGGTAAGGCTGATCAGGGTGATGCCCAGGCGCTTGATCAGCGGCAGCAGGGTGACGATTTCGGCGGTCGAGCCGGAGTTGGACAGGGCGAGGACCACATCTTCACGGGTGATCATGCCCATGTCGCCATGGCTGGCTTCGGCAGGGTGGACAAAGAAGGACGGGGTGCCGGTGCTGGCCAGCGTGGCGGCGATCTTGTTGCCGATATGCCCCGACTTGCCCATCCCCACCACGACGACCCGTCCCTTGCAGGCCAGAATCAGCTCGCAGGCGCGAACGAAATCGGCGTCGATGCGCGGCATCAGGGCGTCGATGGCCTCGCGTTCGAGTTGGATAGTGCGTTGTGCGGACTTGATCAGATCGCTGGATTGGCTCATGAGGGCGTGCAGTTGCCGAAGGAAAAGGCAGCGATTATAGCGACAAAGGTGATTTAGCTCACGCACGAATGCCGAGGAAGCTGTCGCAAAGCTGAATGGAGAAAGTGCGGCCTTGGGAGGCGCATTTGCGCAGTGATATAGTTCGCGACTTGTTCGGCCCGTCCTGGCCGGGGTGTCCTTGCGTTGGGGCGCGTCGTCTTTCAGGGAGGCTGTATCGCAAGGAGTCTAGATGAGCGCCGAAAACGCCTACGCCGTGGAGTTGAAGGGGGTCACCTTCAAGCGCGGCACGCGAAGCATTTTCCAGGATGTCGATATCCGCATCCCGCGCGGCAAGGTGACGGGCATCATGGGGCCATCCGGTTGCGGCAAGACGACATTGCTGCGTCTGATAGCTGCCCAGCTCAAGCCGGCCAGCGGCGTAGTCTGGGTCAATGGCCAGAATCTGCCGAAGCTCTCCCGCGCTGACTTGTTCGACATGCGCAAGCAGTTCGGTGTGCTGTTCCAGAGCGGTGCGCTGTTCACTGACCTGGATGTCTTCGAGAACGTTGCCTTTCCCCTGCGGGTGCATACCAAGCTTCCCGAAGAAATGATTCGTGACATCGTTCTGATGAAACTCCAGGCAGTCGGCCTGCGCGGTGCCATCGAACTGATGCCAGACGAGCTTTCCGGCGGTATGAAACGCCGTGTGGCGCTGGCTCGCGCCATCGCTCTCGATCCGCAGATCCTGATGTATGACGAACCGTTCGTCGGCCAGGACCCCATCGCCATGGGCGTGCTGGTACGGCTGATCCGCCTGCTCAACGATGCACTGGGCATCACCAGCATCGTGGTCTCCCACGACCTGGCCGAAACCGCGAGCATCGCCGACTACATCTATGTGGTGGGTGACGCGCAAGTGCTGGGGCAGGGGACTCCCGACGAATTGATGAACTCCGATAACCCGCGTATCCGCCAGTTCATGAAAGGTATCCCGGATGGCCCGGTACCCTTCCATTTCCCGGCACCGGATTACCGTAAAGACCTGCTGGGGGGGCGCTGATGCGCAAGAAGTCCTTGCTCGAGCGCATTCGGCTGCTCGGGCGTTCCGGTCTGGATGTGTTGGAATCCCTCGGGCGTTCCACCCTGTTCCTGCTCCATGCCCTCTTCGGGCGCACCGGTGTGGGGCAGGGGTTCCACTTGCTGGTCAAGCAGCTCTACGCCGTCGGCGTGCTGTCGCTGGCGATCATCGTGGTTTCGGGCATCTTCATCGGCATGGTGCTGGCCCTGCAGGGCTATAACATCCTGGTGGATTACGGCTCCGAACAGGCGGTGGGCCAGATGGTCGCCCTGACCCTGTTGCGTGAGCTGGGGCCGGTGGTGACCGGCCTGCTCTTTGCCGGCCGTGCGGGCTCCGCCCTGACTGCCGAAATCGGCAACATGAAGTCCACCGAGCAGTTGTCCAGCCTGGAAATGATCGGCGTCGATCCGCTCAAGTACATCATTGCGCCGCGCCTGTGGGCGGGTTTCATCTCGATGCCGCTGCTGGCCATTATCTTCAGCGTGGTGGGCATCTGGGGTGGTGCCATGGTGGCGGTGGACTGGCTCGGGGTCTACGAGGGCTCCTTCTGGTCCAACATGCAGAACAGTGTTCAATTCACCGAGGATGTGCTGAACGGCGTGATCAAGAGCGTCGTATTCGCCTTCGTGGTGACCTGGATCGCCGTGTTCCAGGGCTATGACTGCGAGCCGACCTCGGAAGGGATCAGCCGCGCAACCACTAAAACCGTGGTCTATGCCTCTCTGGCCGTGCTGGGGCTGGACTTCATCCTGACCGCCTTGATGTTTGGAGATTTCTGATGCAAATCCGCACCTTGGAAATTGGTGTCGGCCTGTTCCTCCTGGCCGGTCTGTTGGCCTTGCTGCTTCTGGCTCTGCGGGTCAGCGGGTTGTCCTACGGCGCCAGTGACGATACGTATAAGCTCTATGCTCATTTTGACAATATTGCCGGTCTGACTGTCAGAGCGAAGGTAACCATGGCTGGCGTCACCATCGGCAAGGTCACCGCCATCGACCTGGATCGCGACAGCTACACCGGCCGTGTGACGATGGAAGTCGAGAAGCGTGTGGATAACCTGCCTGTGGATTCCACCGCCTCCATCCTCACTGCGGGTCTGCTGGGTGAGAAGTACATTGGCATCAGCGTTGGCGGCGACGAAGAACTGCTCAAGGACGGCGGCACTATTCGTGATACCCAGTCGGCCCTGGTGCTGGAAGACCTGATCGGCAAGTTCCTGCTGAACTCGGTCAACAAAGAGAGCAAATGAGGACTAGAGATATGATCAAAGCCCTGCGAAATGGCCTGCTGGTGCTGCTGGCAGCCCTGCCAATGCTGGCCAATGCTGCACCCAGCGCACACGAAGTGGTCCAGCAGACCACCAACCAGCTGCTGGCAGACCTCAAGGCGAACAAGCAGCAGTATCGCAGCGATCCCAATGCCTTCTACGACGCCCTGAACCGTATCCTCGGGCCGGTGGTGGACTCTGATGGTATTTCCCGCAGCATCATGACGGTGAAGTACTCCCGGAACGCGACTCCGGAGCAGATGGCCCGCTTCCAGGAGAGCTTCAAGCGCAGCCTGATCCAGTTCTACGGCAACGCGCTGTTGGAGTATGACAACCAGGACATCCGCGTGCTGCCAGCCAAGAAGGAAGACCCCGAACGCACCAGCGTTGGCATGGAGGTCAAGGGCAGCAACGGCGCCATCTATCCGGTTTCCTACACCATGGTGAACGTCAACGGGCAGTGGATGCTGCGTAATGTGATCATCAACGGCATCAACATCGGCAAGCTCTTCCGCGATCAGTTCGCCGACACCATGCAGAAAAACGGCAACGATCTGGACAAGACCATCAACGGTTGGTCCGAAGTGGTTGCCAAGGCCAAGGACTCCGAAGAAGCCAAGAAGGCGGGCGGCCAATGAGCGAGGCCCGTATCGAGCAGGCCGCTCCTGGCGAGTTGCGCCTGGTCGGCGTGCTCGACTACAGCACCGGGCCGCAATTGCGTGAGCAGGGCAGTAAGCTGATCCGCGCAAGCAATGGTGCGAGCCTGCTGGTGGACTGCTCGGCGGTGGAGAAGACCAGTAGCGTGGGGCTCGCCCTGCTGCTGGCCTTCATGCGCGATGCTGAGGCTGCCGGCAAGGCAGTGAAGCTGCGCGGACTGCCCAACGATATGCGGCAGATCGCCGAAGTGTCTGGAATGACCGAGCTCCTGCCCCTGGAGGCTTGAGCCGGTCCAACAGCCCTCCGTCAGGCCCCGAGCGCGCGGGGTTCGCAGGCGGAGGGCTTTTTTGTATCATGGCCGACCCGCGCGCGTTGGGCGCCGATTGAGGTTGAGCATGCAGGCCGTAGAAGTGAAAAACTTCCTGGAGACGAAACTGCCAGGTACCCAGGTGGAAGTGGAAGGTGAAGGCTGTAACTTCCAGTTGAACCTGATCAGTGACGAGCTGGCCGGCCTGAGCCCGGTGAAGCGCCAGCAGCAGGTATACGCCCACCTGAACCCCTGGATCGCCGATGGCACCATCCACGCCGTAACGATGAAATTCTTCAGCCGGGCCGCCTGGGCCGAGCGTTCCTGAGCCCAGTTGCCGAGAGAACTATGGACAAACTGATTATCACCGGCGGTCAGCGCCTCGATGGCGAGATCCGCATTTCCGGCGCCAAGAACTCCGCGCTGCCGATCCTCGCTGCTACCCTCCTGGCCGATACCCCGGTCACCGTGGCCAACCTGCCGCACCTGCACGACATCACCACCATGATCGAGCTCTTCGGTCGCATGGGCGTTCAGCCGGTGATCGACGAGAAGCTGGCCGTCGAAGTCGACGCCAGCAGCATCAAGACCCTGGTGGCTCCCTACGAGCTGGTCAAGACCATGCGCGCCTCGATCCTGGTGCTCGGTCCGATGGTGGCTCGCTTTGGTGAAGCCGAAGTGGCCCTTCCCGGCGGCTGCGCCATCGGGTCCCGTCCGGTCGACCTGCACATCCGTGGTCTCGAGGCCATGGGCGCCAAGATCGATGTGGAAGGCGGCTACATCAAGGCCCGTGCCCCGGCCGGTGGCCTGCGTGGCGCCAACTTCTTCTTCGATACCGTCAGCGTGACCGGTACCGAGAACATCATGATGGCCGCAGCCCTGGCCAACGGCCGTACCGTGTTGCAGAACGCTGCTCGCGAGCCGGAAGTGGTGGACCTGGCCAACTGCCTGATCGCCATGGGCGCACAGATCCAGGGTGCTGGCACCGACACCATCACCATCGACGGCGTGAAACGCCTGGGTGGCGCGCGTTACAGTGTGATGCCCGACCGTATCGAGACCGGTACCTACCTGGTCGCCGCTGCCGCCACCGGTGGTCGCGTGAAGCTCAAGGACACCGATCCGACCATCCTCGAAGCCGTGCTGCAGAAGCTGGAAGAGGCGGGTGCCCACATCAACGCGGGCAGCAACTGGATCGAACTGGACATGAAAGGTAACCGCCCGAAGGCGGTCAACCTGCGCACCGCGCCGTACCCGGCGTTCCCCACCGACATGCAGGCCCAGTTCATCTCCATGAACGCCGTAGCCGAAGGCACCGGTGCGGTGATTGAGACCGTGTTCGAAAACCGCTTCATGCACGTCTATGAAATGAACCGCATGGGCGCCCAGATCCTGGTGGAGGGCAACACCGCCATCGTCACCGGCGTACCGAAGCTCAAGGGCGCTCCGGTAATGGCCACCGACCTGCGGGCTTCCGCCAGCCTGGTGATCGCCGGCCTGGTGGCCGAGGGCGACACCCTGATCGACCGCATCTACCACATCGACCGTGGTTACGAGTGCATCGAAGAAAAACTGCAGTTGCTCGGCGCCAAGATCCGTCGCGTGCCGGGTTAGGTCACATGTCCGGCCGGCCCTGAACGGGGCCGGCGCGGGTTGACCGTGCATCAGGCCCCGAATGGGCCTTAGCCAAGGAAATCCAGTTTCATGCTCACCATCGCGCTGTCCAAGGGCCGCATTCTCGATGACACCCTGCCGCTTCTCGCAGAGGCTGGCATTGTGCCCACCGAGAATCCGGACAAGAGCCGCAAGCTGATCATCCCCACCACCCAGGAAGATGTGCGCCTGCTCATCGTCCGCGCCACCGACGTGCCAACCTATGTGGAAAACGGCGCTGCCGACCTCGGGGTCGCCGGCAAGGACGTGCTGATGGAATACGGTGGCCAGGGGCTGTATGAGCCTCTGGACCTGAAAATCGCTTGCTGCAAGCTGATGACGGCGGGTGCGGTCGGTGCCCCCGAGCCCAAAGGCCGTCTGCGGGTGGCCACCAAGTTCGTCAACGTCGCCAAGCGCTACTACGCCGAGCAGGGGCGCCAGGTGGACGTGATCAAGCTCTACGGCTCCATGGAGCTGGCCCCGCTGGTCGGGCTGGCCGACAAGATCATCGACGTGGTCGATACCGGAAACACCCTACGTGCCAACGGCCTGGAGCCCCAGGAACTGATCGCCACCATCAGCTCGCGCCTGATCGTCAACAAGGCATCGATGAAGATGCAGCACGCGCGCATCCAGGCACTGATCGAAGTGCTACGCAGCGCCGTCGAGTCTCGACACCAAAGCTGACACCTTGAGTGCGGCCCCGTGCCGCACGCGCCTATCCGTGTCATAGCCAATATTCTCGGGTGCCCGCACGGTGGGCTTGCTACTCTAGCGGCGCCCGAGCAATTGCCAATAAGAGGCCCGCTATGACTGCTCCAATCGCCATCCGCCGACTCAATGCCGCTGATCCGGATTTCGCGCGACACCTGGATCATCTGCTGAGCTGGGAAAGCGTGTCGGACGACGCGGTCAACCAGCGGGTCCTCGATATCATCCAGGCCGTGCGTGAGCGCGGCGATGCTGCGGTGGTTGAATTCACCCAGCGTTTCGATGGCGTCCAGGCGACCTCCATGGCCGACCTGATCCTGCCCCGTGAGCGTCTTGAGCTGGCCCTGACCCGCATCACTGCCGAGCAGTGCAAGGCGCTTGAAACCGCAGCAGCTCGCGTGCGCAGCTACCACGAGAAGCAGAAACAGGAATCCTGGACCTACACCGAGGCCGACGGCACCGTGCTGGGCCAGCAGGTCACCCCGCTGGACCGCGCCGGTCTCTACGTGCCGGGTGGCAAGGCGTCCTATCCGTCCTCCGTGCTGATGAACGCGATCCCGGCCAAGGTTGCCGGCGTCGCCGAAGTGGTGATGGTGGTGCCGACGCCCCGTGGCGAGATCAACGAGATCGTCCTTGCCGCCGCCTGCGTGGCCGGCGTCGACCGCGTCTTCACCATCGGCGGTGCCCAGGCCGTGGCCGCGCTGGCCTATGGCACCGAGAGCGTACCCCAGGTGGACAAGATCGTCGGCCCGGGCAACATCTATGTCGCCACCGCCAAGCGCCACGTGTTCGGCCAGGTGGGCATCGACATGATCGCCGGCCCCTCGGAAATCCTCGTGGTCTGCGATGGTGGCACCGATCCGGACTGGATCGCCATGGACCTGTTCTCCCAGGCAGAGCACGACGAGGACGCCCAGGCCATCCTGGTCAGCCCCGATGCGGCGTTCCTCGACAAGGTCGCCGCCAGCATCGACAAGCTGCTGCCTACCATGGAGCGCGCCGAAATCATCCGCACTTCCTTGCAGAACCGCGGGGCGCTGATCCTCGTCGCCGACCAGGCCCAGGCCTGCCAGGTGGCCAACCGCATCGCCCCCGAGCACCTGGAACTGTCCGTGGCCGATCCGCAGGCCTGGCTGCCCAGCATTCGCCACGCCGGCGCCATCTTCATGGGGCGCTACACCGCCGAAGCCCTGGGCGATTATTGTGCCGGCCCGAACCACGTGCTGCCCACTTCGGGCACCGCGCGCTTCTCCTCGCCGCTCGGTGTGTATGACTTCCAGAAGCGCTCTTCGATCATCTTCTGCTCGGCCGACGGTGCGTCCGAACTGGGCAAGACCGCGTCCGTGCTGGCCCGTGGCGAGTCCCTGACCGCCCACGCCCGCAGCGCTGAATTCCGAATCAAGGGGGAGTGAGCATGAGCAAGTTCTGGAGTCCTTTCGTCAAGGACCTGGTGCCCTATGTACCGGGTGAACAGCCCAAGATCGCCAATCTGGTGAAGCTGAACACCAACGAGAACCCCTATGGCCCATCGCCGAAAGCGGTGGCGGCCATGCAGGCTGAAGTAGGCGACAGCCTGCGTCTTTATCCGGACCCGAACAGCGACCGGCTCAAGCACGCTGTGGCCGACTACTACGGCGTGCAGCCAAACCAGGTGTTCGTCGGCAACGGCTCGGATGAGGTCCTCGCCCACGCCTTCTACGGCCTGTTCCAGCATGGCAAGCCGCTGCTGTTCCCGGACGTGACCTACAGCTTCTACCCGGTCTACTGCGGTCTCTACGGCATTCCCTTCGAGGCGGTGCCGCTGGATGAGCAATTCCAGATCCGCGTGAAAGACTACGCACGTCCCAATGGCGGCATCATCTTCCCCAACCCCAACGCACCCACCGGCCGCCTGTTGCCGCTGGAGGCCGTGGAGCAGCTGCTCAAGGCCAATCCGGATACGGTGGTGGTGGTGGATGAGGCCTATATCGACTTTGGTGGCCAGACCGCCATTGTCCTGGTGGACCGTTATCCGAACCTGCTGGTGACCCAGACCCTGTCCAAGTCACGCTCCCTCGCGGGGCTGCGGGTGGGGCTGGCGGTAGGGCATCCGGATCTGATCGAGGCGCTGGAGCGAATCAAGAACAGCTTCAACTCCTACCCGCTGGATCGCATGGCTATCGTGGGTGCAGCGGCGGCCTTCGAGGACAAGGCGTACTTCGAGGAAACCTGCCGCAAGGTGATCGACAGTCGTGAGGTGCTGGTGGCCGAGTTGGGCAAGCTGGGCTTCGAAGTGCTGCCCTCTGCGGCCAACTTCATCTTCGCCCGTCACCCGCAGAAGGACGCCGCCGGCATCGCCGCTGGCCTGCGCGAGCAGGGCGTGATCGTGCGTCACTTCAAGCAGGAGCGAATCGCTCAGTTCCTGCGCATCACCATCGGCACGCCTGAGCAGAACCAGGCACTGGTGGAGGCACTGGGCAAGCTCTGAGCCCAGTTCCAGAAACAAGAAAGCCGAGGACGGGTCACCGCCTCGGCTTTTTTCTTGGGCGCCTATCCATGGCGCGAGTCTGGGCCGGTCAGCTCCCGCCGTTGCTGCTGGGCGGCGGGCGAACACCCACCTCAGCGGTCAGCTCCAGCTCCTGGCCATTGCGCATCACCTGAATGTTGACCTTCTCCCCGGGGCGGGTGCGGGCTACCTGGTTCATCGATTTGCGACCGTCACCGGCCGGCTCGCCGTCGATGCTGAGGATGATGTCGCCGGGCTGCAGGGTGGCGCGCTGCGCGGGGCTGTCACGGTAGATGCCGGCGACCACGATGCCAGGACGTCCTTCCAGGCCGAAGGACTCGGCCAGTTCCGGGGTCAACGGCTGTACCTCGATGCCGAGCCAGCCGCGGATCACCTGGCCGTGTTCGATGATCGCTTTCATCACCTCCAGTGCCAGCTTGGTGGGGATAGCGAAGCCAATGCCCTGGGAGCCGCCGGACTTGGAGAAGATCGCGGTGTTGATTCCAATCAGGTTGCCGCTGGCATCCACCAGGGCGCCGCCCGAGTTGCCGGGGTTGATCGCTGCGTCAGTCTGGATGAAGTCCTCATAGGTATTCAGACCCAGCTGGTTGCGGCCGGTGGCGCTGATGATGCCCATGGTCACGGTCTGGCCGACGCCGAAGGGGTTGCCGATGGCCAGGGCGACGTCGCCGATGCGGATGTTGTCTGAGCGGCCGAGGGTAATGGGGGGCAGGTCCTTGAGATCGATCTTCAGCACCGCCAGGTCGGTTTCCGGGTCGCTGCCCACCAGGTGTGCCAGCGTCTCGCGGCCGTCCTTGAGGGCTACCACGATCTGGTCGGCGCCGGCGGTCACGTGGTTATTGGTCAGCAGATAGCCTTCCGGGCTCATGATCACCGCCGACCCCAGGCTTGACTCCATTCGGCGCTGGCGCGGCAGGTTGTCACCGAAGAAGCGGCGGAACTGAGGGTCCTCGAACAGCGGATGGGCCGGCTTGCTCACCATCTTGGTGGTGTAGAGGTTGGCCACCGCCGGCGATGCGCTGGTCACCGCATCGGCGTAGGAGTCGGGCCCCTGGCGGGTGAAGTTGAACTTGGGAGCTTCCTGCAGATGCACTTCCTGTCGGGGCAGGCCAACCCATTCCGGGTATTGCTGGATGATCAGCAGTGCCACGAGCACGCCGACAATCAGGGGCCAGCCAATAAATCGCAGGGCCTTGAGCATCGAGGGAGAATCCTGAGGGTTGCGGGGGGCAGGGGTGCCCCTTAAGGTGGCGCCATTATACGAGGGCGTCCGTTAAAAACGAGTCGTCCGCAACAGCTTGTGAGGAATCCCATGGCCATTGCCCTGAACACCTTGGTGGAGGAAGCGGATCGCTACCTGAACGCCTCCCGTATCCAGGATTACTGCCCCAACGGCCTGCAGGTGGAGGGTCGCCCTCATGTCAGCCGGATCGTGACCGGCGTCACCGCCAGCCAGGCGCTGCTGGATGCCGCGGCCGAGGCTGAAGCGGACGTGGTCCTGGTGCACCATGGATACTTCTGGAAGGGGGAGAATCCCTGCGTGGTAGGTATGAAGCAGCGCCGGCTGAAGACCCTGCTGGCCAATGACATCAGCCTGCTGGCCTATCACCTGCCCCTGGACCTGCACCCCGACGTGGGCAACAACGTGCAACTGGCACGTCAGTTGGACATCATCGTGGAAGGTCCGCTGGAGCCGGACAACCCGCGTACCGTCGGTCTGATCGGTTCCCTGGCCGAGCCCATGACTGCCTCGGATTTCGCTCGCCGTGTGCGTGAGGTCCTGGGCCGCGAGCCGCTGCTGGTGGAGGGGGACCGGATGATCAGCCGCATCGGTTGGTGCACGGGCGGCGGCCAGGGCTACATCGATACTGCCATCGCCGCAGGCGTCGACCTTTACCTCACCGGGGAGGCTTCGGAGCAGACCTTCCACAGCGCACGCGAGAATGGCGTCAGCTTCATCGCTGCCGGTCATCACGCCACTGAGCGCTATGGCATCCAGGCCTTGGGAGATTACCTGGCCAAGCGCTTCGCGCTCGAACACCTGTTCATAGATTGCCCGAACCCCGTGTGAGGGGCGGCCGGCGGCATCTATCCTGCTGGTATATCGCTAGATTGTTTCGTTCTAAAAGGGCTCCCTCAATAGAATGAGAGGCTGTGTTAGAGTGCCCGTTCGTCCACGGCCCGCCGGCCGTCGTATCAGAAAGACCTTTGTGAGTAGCCATGCTCGATAAACTGACGCACCTGAAACAGCTGGAGGCGGAGAGCATCCACATCATTCGTGAAGTGGCCGCCGAATTCGACAACCCGGTGATGCTCTACTCCATCGGCAAAGACTCCGCCGTGATGCTTCACCTGGCGCGCAAGGCCTTCTTCCCGGGCAAGCTGCCGTTCCCGGTCATGCATGTCGACACCCGGTGGAAGTTCCAGGACATGTACCGCTTCCGCGACAAGATGGTCGCCGAAATGGGCCTTGACCTGATCACCCACGTCAACCCGGAAGGCGTCGCCCAGGGCATCAACCCCTTCACCCACGGTAGCGCGAAGCACACCGACGTGATGAAGACCGAGGGTCTCAAGCAGGCCCTCGACAAGTACGGCTTCGATGCGGCCTTCGGCGGCGCCCGCCGTGACGAAGAGAAATCCCGTGCGAAGGAGCGTGTGTACTCCTTCCGCGACAGCAAGCACCGCTGGGACCCGAAGAACCAGCGCCCCGAGCTGTGGAACGTCTACAACGGCAAAGTGAAGAAGGGCGAGTCGATCCGCGTCTTCCCACTGTCCAACTGGACCGAGCTGGACATCTGGCAATACATCTATCTCGAGCAGATCCCGATCGTGCCGCTGTACTTCGCTGCCGAGCGTGAAGTCATCGAGATGAATGGCGCGCTGATCATGATCGACGACGAGCGCATCCTCGAACACCTCAGCGACGAGCAGAAGGCGAGCATCCAGACGAAGATGGTGCGCTTCCGTACCCTCGGCTGCTATCCGCTCACCGGTGCAGTGGAGTCCACCGCCACCACGCTGCCGGAAATCATCCAGGAAATGCTCCTGACCCGTACTTCCGAACGCCAGGGCCGCGTCATCGACCATGACCAGGCCGGTTCGATGGAAGAAAAGAAACGTCAGGGCTATTTCTAAGGATTCCGCATCATGAGCCACCAATCCGATCTGATCAGCCAGGACATCCTCGCGTACCTGGCTCAGCACGAGCGCAAGGAACTCCTGCGCTTCCTCACCTGCGGCAACGTCGACGACGGCAAGAGCACCCTGATCGGGCGCCTGCTGCACGACTCCAAGATGATCTACGAGGATCACCTGGAAGCCATTACTCGCGACTCCAAGAAGGTCGGCACCACCGGTGACGACGTGGACCTGGCGTTGCTGGTGGACGGCCTGCAGGCCGAGCGCGAGCAGGGCATCACCATCGACGTGGCGTATCGCTACTTCAGCACCGCCAAGCGCAAGTTCATCATCGCCGACACCCCCGGCCATGAGCAGTACACCCGCAACATGGCCACCGGCGCGTCCACCTGCGACCTGGCGATCATCCTCGTCGATGCCCGCTACGGCGTGCAGACCCAGACCCGCCGCCACAGCTTCATCGCGTCGCTGCTGGGGATCAAGCATATCGTCGTCGCCGTTAACAAGATGGACCTGAAGGATTTCGACCAGGGCGTCTTCGAGGCGATCAAGGCCGACTACCTGCAGTTCGCCGAGCGAATCAAGCTCAATCCCACCTCGATTCACTTCGTGCCGATGTCGGCGCTGAAGGGTGACAACGTGGTCAACAAGAGCGAGCGTTCGCCCTGGTACTCGGGCCAGTCGCTGATGGAAATCCTCGAGACCGTGGAAATCGCCGGCGACCGCAACGTCTCCGACATGCGTTTCCCGGTGCAGTACGTGAATCGTCCGAACCTGAATTTCCGTGGTTTCGCCGGCACCCTGGCCAGCGGCATCGTGCGCAAGGGTGACGACGTGGTCGCCCTGCCATCGGGCAAGGGCAGCCGGGTCAAGTCCATCGTCACCTTTGATGGTGAGCTGGAGCAGGCCGGTCCGGGCCAGGCCATCACCCTGACCCTGGAAGACGAGATCGACGTATCCCGTGGCGATATGCTGGTGCATGCCGACAACGCCCCGGTGGTCACCGACAGCTTCGACGCCATGCTCGTATGGATGTCTGAGGAGCCGATGCTCCCGGGCAAGAAATACGACATCAAGCGCGCCACCAGCTACGTACCGGGTTCCATCCCGAGCATTGCGCACAAGGTGGACGTGAACACCCTCGAGGAAACGGCTGCAAGCAGCCTGCAGCTGAACGAGATCGCCAAGGTCAAGGTCAGCCTGGATGCGCCCGTCGCCCTCGACGGCTATGAGCAGAACCGCACCACCGGTGCTTTCATCGTCATCGATCGCCTCACCAACGGCACCGTTGGCGCTGGCATGATCATCGCCGACGCCCAGGTAGGGCGTAACATCGACGGTCACCATGGCAAGCAGGCCCACGTATCGCCCGAAGAGCGGGCCGCGCGATTCGGCCAGAAGCCGGCCACTGTCCTGTTCAGCGGTCTGTCCGGCGCTGGCAAGAGCACCCTGGCCTACGGCGTGGAGCGCAAGCTGTTCGACATGGGCCGTGCCGTGTACGTGCTGGATGGCCAGAACCTGCGCCATGACCTGAACAAGGGGCTGCCGCAGGATCGTGCCGGCCGTACCGAGAACTGGCGCCGTGCCGCCCACGTTGCCCGCCAGTTCAACGAAGCCGGCATGCTGACCCTGGCAGCCTTCGTCGCACCGGATGCCGAGGGCCGCGAGCAGGCGAAGGCACTGATCGGCGCTGAACGCCTGATCACCGTCTACGTCCAGGCGTCGCCCATGGCCTGCCGTGAGCGCGATCCCCAGGGCCTCTATGCGGCCGGCCAGGACAACATCCCGGGCGAGTCCTTCCCCTACGACATCCCCCTGGATGCCGACCTGGTGATCGACACCCAGTCCGTGAGCGTTGAAGACGGCGTGAAACAGGTGCTTGATCTGCTCCGCACCCGCGGCGTGATCTAAGCAAGCGCCCAATAAAAAGCCCCGCAATCGCGGGGCTTTTTATTGGTTTCCTATTCGGCCGGCCGGGGTATCCGGACCGGCCGAATGGACTTAGTACTTGCCCTTCAGGCCGAAGGTCTCGTCCAGGGTGCCGGGGGCGTCCGGAGCCTTGGGGGCGTAATCCTTGGGCGCTTCGTTGCTCTTCGGAGGCGTCAGGCGTTCGCGCGGGCTGGCGGCTTCGTCAGCGTGCAGCGCGGCCAGCAGGCGCTGGCGGGTCAATTCGTCCAGGGCCAGGCGGCTGGCGCCTTCGGAGAGGTGCTCCTGCACGTCCTGGTAGCTCTGGGTGAGCTTCTTCACCAGGTTGGCGGTGGTGTTGAAGTGAGTGACCACCTCGCTCTGGTAGGTATCGAAACGTTCCTGCAGGTCATCCAGTTGGCGCTGCGTCCGGCCAGGAGCCGCATTGGGCGCCAGGCGGGCGATCAGGAAACCGATGCCGATACCGGCGAGCAGGGTCAAGACTGGTAGCAACCAGATGATGAGCGACTGTTCCACGAGTCCTTCCTCTATAAGCGGCTTTGCTTTACGTTAACGGCTCGAATCCGCGCTGTATACCGCGACGCAAGCCCTGTTGTGCTAATCCAAGACGAGTCGACCCGTCACGGGGTCACGGAGTTTCATTTGTCGATCCGCGAAAATCCTCTTCTTCTCGATGGCCCCTGCGGCCAGCTCGAGGCGCTGCATCTTGATCTGCCTGAGGCCAGGGGCCTGGCGCTGATCTGTCATCCGAACCCCGTACAGGGCGGCACCATGCTCAACAAGGTGGTCTCCACCCTGCAGCGCACCGCCCGTGACGCCGGTTACAGCACCCTGCGCTTCAACTACCGTGGCGTTGGCGCCAGTGCTGGCAGCCACGACATGGGCACCGGAGAAGTGGACGACGCCGAAGCTGTCGCCCACTGGTTCCGCGCCCAGCGCGCGGAGCTGCCATTGGCGCTGTTCGGTTTCTCCTTTGGTGGCTTCGTGGCCGGTAGCCTCGCCGGTCGCCTGGAGCGGCAGGGCATCGCCGTACCGCGCCTGTTCATGGTGGCACCTGCGGTGATGCGCCTGGACGAGAGCAATCCGCTGCCCGAAGGCGGTGAACTGACAGTGATCCAGCCCGACGCCGATGAAGTCGTGCCGCCCCAGGCGGTCTATGACTGGTCGGCGGGCCTCGCGCGCCCCCATGAGCTGCTGAAAGTGGCAGAATGCGGGCACTTCTTCCACGGCAAGCTGACCGACCTCAAGGACCTGGTCCTGCCGCGTCTCTGATTCCGAACGAAGTCCGACAAGCGAACATCATGACCACTCGTATCCTCACCGGTATCACCACCACCGGCACGCCGCACCTCGGCAACTATGCGGGCGCCATCCGCCCGGCCATCGTTGCCAGCCGCGCCAGCGACGTCGATTCCTTCTACTTCCTGGCCGACTACCACGCCCTGATCAAGTGCGACGACCCGGCCCGCATCCAGCGTTCCCGCCTGGAGATCGCCGCCACCTGGCTGGCGTGCGGTCTGGATACCGACAAGGCGACCTTCTACCGCCAGTCCGACATCCCCGAGATTCCCGAGCTCACCTGGCTGCTCACCTGCGTCAGCGCCAAGGGCCTGCTCAATCGCGCCCACGCCTACAAGGCTTCGGTGGACAAGAACCTGGAAAGCGGCGAAGACCCAGACGCGGGCGTCACCATGGGCCTGTACAGCTACCCGGTGCTGATGGCGGCGGACATCCTGATGTTCAACGCGCACAAGGTGCCGGTGGGGCGCGACCAGATTCAGCACGTGGAAATGGCCCGCGACATCGGCCAGCGCTTCAACCATCTGTTCGGCGCCGGTCGTGAATTCTTCACTCTGCCGGAAGCCGTGATCGAGGAAGAAGTGGCGACCCTGCCTGGCCTCGACGGTCGCAAGATGTCCAAGAGCTACGACAACACCATTCCGCTGTTTGGCAGTGCCAAGCAGCTGAAGGACGCCATCGCGCGAATCGTCACCGACTCCCGCGCCCCCGGCGAACCGAAGGACCCGGACAATTCCCATCTCTTCACCCTCTACCAGGCCTTCGCCACTCCGGCACAGCTCGCCGAGTTCCGCGCCGACCTGCTGGCTGGCCTGGCCTGGGGCGAAGCCAAACAGCGCCTGTTCCAGTTGCTCGACAACGAGCTGGGCGAAGCCCGCGAGCGCTACCACGCGCTGATCGAGCGTCCGTCCGACCTGGAGGACATCCTCCTGGCCGGCGCCGCCAAGGCACGCAAGATCGCCACGCCGTTCCTCAATGAGCTGCGCGAAGCGGTGGGGCTGCGCTCTTTCCGCACCAGCGCGCAGGCCGGCGGCGAGACCAAGGCCAAGAAGGCCGCCAAAAGCGCCCGATTCGTCAGCTTCCGCGACGAGGACGGCAGCTTCCGTTTCCGCCTGCTGGACGCCGACGGCGAGCAACTGCTGCTGTCCCGCTCCTTCGCCGATGGCAAGGCTGCCGGCCAGGTCAGCAAGCGCTTGCAGTCGGGCGATGAGCTGGACCTGCGCGTCGAAGGCGACGCGTTCGGCATCTGGCTGGACGACGAACAGGTGGCGTCGAGCCCTGCCTTCACCGATGACGCCGCCCGCGATGCGGCCATCCAGCGCCTGTACGCGGCCCTCGCACCTCAGGAATAGGTGTCTTTCCAGCGGCCGGCGTTGCCGGCCGATTGCCAATCCACGGGGCAGGCTCTAAAGTACCCGCCCCGTTTTTCGTTGCCTTGCTACCGATCATGACCCCCCTCGAGCGCTACCAGGCCGATCTCAAGCGGCCGGATTTCTTCCACGATGCCGCGCAGGAAAACGCAGTTCGCCACTTGCAGCGGCTGTATGACGACCTGATCGCCGACGACCGCAGCAAACCCGGCCTGCTCGGCAGCCTGTTCGGCAAGAAGCGCCAGGGCCCGGTGAAGGGCCTGTACTTCTGGGGTGGCGTGGGTCGCGGCAAGACCTATCTGGTGGATACCTTCTACGACGCGTTGCCGTTCAAGCAGAAGATGCGTACCCACTTCCACCGCTTCATGAAGCGCGTGCACGAGGAGATGAAGACCCTCAAGGGCGAGAAGAATCCGCTGACCATCATCGGCAAGCGATTCGCCGACGAGGCGCGAGTCATCTGCTTCGACGAATTCTTCGTGTCCGATATCACCGACGCCATGATCCTGGCCACGCTCCTGGAGGAGCTGTTCAAGAACGGCGTCAGCCTGGTGGCGACCTCCAACATCGTGCCGGACGGCCTCTACAAGGACGGCCTCCAGCGTGCGCGCTTCCTGCCGGCCATCGCGCTGCTCAAGGAACACACCGACATCGTCAACGTCGACAGCGGCGTGGACTACCGTCTGCGAGCTCTGGAGCAGGCCGAACTGTTCCATTTCCCGCTGGATACTGAGGCCGAAGCAAGCCTGAGCCGCAGCTTCAAGAGCCTGCTGCCGGACTGCACCATGGCCCAGGAAAACGAAGTCCTGATGATCGAGAATCGCGAAATCCGCGCCGTGCGCGTCTGTGAAGACGTCGCCTGGTTCGAATTCCGTGAGCTCTGCGACGGTCCGCGCAGCCAGAACGACTACATCGAGCTGGGCAAGATCTTCCACGCCGTGATCCTCGCCAACGTCGAGCAGATGGGCGTGACCAAGGACGACATGGCGCGGCGCTTCATCAACCTGGTGGACGAGTTCTACGACCGCAACGTGAAGCTGATCATCTCCGCCGAGGTGGAGCTGAAGGACCTGTACTCCGGTGGTCGCCTGAACTTCGAGTTCCAGCGCACCCTGAGCCGCCTGCTGGAAATGCAGTCCCACGAATTCCTCTCCAGGCCGCACAAGCCCTGAGGATCAGGTGCAAACAGAAAAGGCTGCCCAAGGGCAGCCTTTTTCATTCCCGGCGGGGAGTCAGTTCTGCGCCACCTTCAGTTCCTGCTGCTTCAGCAACTGCTGTGCGTGGGCCACTTCCAGGGCTTCCATGGCATTGATCGGCTTGATCGCCACCGCCTTCTTCAGGTGGTCCAGTGCCTTGGCCTCTTCGTCGTCGCCATACACGTATTCCAGGGCGTTGGCGTATTCGTAGTGGCCGATAGGCAGATCGCTGGTGGCTTTGAAGGAGCGAGCAAAGTACTGCTCCATCTTCTCGGAGCTGACCCCGTAGGTCATCTTGCCCACCAGCTTGCCCACCTTGCGGATCACCCCGGCCTCGTAGCCGCCATACAGGGCGAGGGCGAACGGCTGCTGCGGTTGACTCCTGAGTAACGCATCCAGCTCTTCCGGGATCTGGCTGGTGTAGCCGCGTTTGAGCACGACCGGTACCGGCAATTCTTCGCCCAGGCGGGCTTTCGCATAGGCTCGGCCGAACTGTGCAACCACGTCTGCCTTGACCAGGTCGCCGGCCTCGTCGGTGTAGCGGATTACTTCCTCAAGCAGGCGATGTTTTTCCGCCTGGTCCGGCACCAGGAACATGGCATAGACCACCTGGGCGAACATCGCGGGTACCTGGCCACCGACGCCCAGGGCCAGGCCTTGTTTCTTGGCCTCGGCGAAATCACCACGGAACATCAGTCTCCAGACGTCCTGCAACCTGGCCGCATAGGCTTCGGCCTCCTCGGGCTTGCCGGTGAATCCGGTATTACCCGCCACGGTCAGCTCCAGGGCCTTGGGGTATTTCGTGGCCATGGTCACCACCCAGTCGGCGTCCGGGTACGGGTAGTTCGGGCCGAAGCCGCGGGTCAGGCGTGGCCAGGCTTCGCGGAGCTTGTCGCCGGAGTAGTCGTAGGCGGCCTTGTCGTAGGGAAAGGGTTTCCAGGTGTCGTCCGCCACAGCGGTAAGGCTGCAGGCGGCCAGCAGGGCAAGCAGATAGCGGCGCATGGCGATGGACCTTTTCTTGTTGTTGTCCTCCCGCGCCGGGCAGGCGCGGGTGCGGGCGTCCCGTTCGGGCATGGGTCGATCATAGGGAGGTGAGGGCGGAGGCCAACCCATCCTTGGGATGGCGACGTCATTCACCTTTCTGCTGGTACTGGCGCCGGTACTGGTTAGGCGAAAGCTGAGTGTGCTGGCGAAACAGCCGGGCAAAGAAGCTGGCGTCGTCGTAGCCGACTTCGTAGCTGATGGTCTTGATGCTCTTGCGCGTGGCCGACAGGAGGCCCTTGGCCGTTTCGATGCGTAAGCGCTGCAGGTAATGCAGGGGCTTGTCGCCAGTGGCGGCCTGGAAGCGGCGCATGAAGTTGCGGATGCTCATGCCGTGTTCGCGGGAGACGTCTTCGAAGCGGAACTTGTCGGCGAAGTGGTCCTCCAGCCATTGCTGGATTTGCAGGATGGTCATGTCGTGGTGCAGCTTCTGCCCGCCGAAGCCGATGCGGCCCGGGGTGTAGCTGCGCTGCACTTCATAGAGGATGTCGCGGGCCACTGCCTGGGCGATGCCGGCGCCGCAGAAGCGCTCGATCAGATAGATATAAAGGTCGCAGGCGGAGGTGACGCCGCCGGCGCAGAACAGATTGTCGGCGTCGGAGAGGTGCTTGTCCTGATTCAGCAGCACCTTGGGGAAGCGCTCGGCGAACTCGCGGAAGAATCGCCAGTAGGTGGTCGCTTCCTTGCCATCCAGAAGGCCGGCCTGGGCGATCCAGAACACGCCGGTAGCTTCGCCGCAGATGACGCTGCCGGCAGCGTGGCGTTCCCGCAGCCAGGCGCAGACCTGTGGATAACGCGCCAGCAGGGAATCGAAATCACCCCAGAAGGCGGGGACTATGATGACTTGTGCATCGTCCAGCGGTCCGTCGACGGGAACGCGTACCTCGCTGAAGCTGCGCACCGATTGGCCGTCGGGGCTGACCAGTCTGGTCTGGAAGGCGGGGGTGAGGCCTTTGCCCTGGAGCTTGCCGAAGCGAAGGCTGGCCATATGGAAGAAGTCCTTGGCCTGCATCAGGGTGGAGGAGAAGACACCTTCGATGGCCAGGATGCTGACCTGGCGAAGGTCGGGCGACTGCGTATTGCTCATGGTGTTGTTCTTATAAGGGGAAAGCGGTCATTCTGCGGCTGGATCGTCTTATTTTTTGTCCTAAGTGTCCAGTGTGGCGGAGGAGGGGACTGGCCTAGAGTCGGTGGCCTCCGAACCTGCACGACCACAGTGCCATTCCAAGGTGATGCCATGATCCCGAGAACCCTGTTCAGCTCCGATCACGAACTCTTCCGCGACAGCGTGCGCAAGTTCCTCGAGCAGGAGGCGGTGCCCTATCACCACCAGTGGGAGAAGGACGGCCATATCGACCGCGCACTGTGGAACAAGGCTGGCGAGGCCGGGATGCTCTGCTCCCATATTCCGGAGGAATATGGCGGCATGGGGGCCGATTTCCTCTACAGCGCAGTGGTGATCGAAGAGATCGGTCGCCTGGGCCTGACGGGTATCGGCTTCTCGCTGCACTCGGACATCGTCGCCCCGTACATCCTTCATTACGGCTCCGAGGCGCAGAAGAAAAAGTACCTGCCCAAGCTGGTCAGCGGCGAGTTGGTGACCGCCATCGCCATGACCGAGCCCGGTGCCGGCTCCGACCTTCAGGGAGTGAAGACCACTGCCGTCCTGGATGGCGACGAGTACGTCATCAACGGCTCCAAGACCTTCATCACCAACGGTTTCCTTGCCGACCTGGTGATTGTGGTGGCCAAGACCGATCCCAAGGCTGGCGCCAAGGGCACCAGCCTGTTCCTGGTGGAAGCGGACACCCCGGGCTTCGCCAAGGGCAAGCGCCTGGAGAAGGTCGGCATGAAGGCCCAGGACACGTCCGAGCTGTTCTTCCAGGATGTGCGCGTGCCGAAGGAGAACCTGCTGGGCCAGGCAGGCATGGGCTTCGCCTATCTGATGCAGGAACTTCCCCAGGAGCGTCTGACCGTGGGCATCGGCGCCCTGGCTTCGGCCGAGGCGGCGCTCAACTGGACCCTGGATTACACCCGCGAGCGCAAGGCCTTCGGCAAGTCCATCGCAGAGTTTCAGAACACCCGCTTCAAGCTGGCGGAGATGGCCACCGAGATCCAGGTCGGGCGCGTCTTCGTCGACCGCTGCCTGGAACTGCACCTCGAGGGCAAGCTGGATGTACCGACGGCGGCCATGCTCAAGTACTGGGGCACCGACCTGCAGTGCAAGGTCCTGGACGAATGCGTCCAGCTGCACGGTGGCTACGGCTTCATGTGGGAATACGCGGTGGCGCGGGCCTGGGCGGACGCGCGGGTTCAGCGCATCTATGCCGGCACGAATGAGATCATGAAAGAGATCATTGCCCGTTCCCTGGTTTGATCACGGGAAACCAAAAGCCCGGCGATTGCCGGGCTTTTTCAGTTCAGGGTGCCGGGTTTGGCTGGTCCTTGTGGATGGCGGCAATGCCATCCAGTACTGCGTCGGACAATGTCAGCTCGGTGCTGCGCAGATCAGCCTCCAACTGCTCCATCGACGTGGCGCCAATGATGTTGCTGGTCACGAACGGCTGGGCGGTGACAAAGGCGAGGGCCATTTGCGCCGGGTCCAGGCCGTGCTCCCGGGCTAGCTGTACATAACGTGTGCAGGCTGATTGGGACTGTGGATTGGTATAGCGGGTGAAGCGGCTGAACAGGCTGATCCGCGCATTGGCGGGGCGGGCGCCGTTCTCGTATTTGCCGGAAAGCATGCCGAAGGCCATGGGCGAGTAAGCCAGCAGTCCGCACTGTTCGCGGATCGCCACTTCAGCCAGGCCGACTTCGAAGCTGCGGTTGAGCAGGTTGTAGGGATTCTGGATGGACACCGCGCGGGGCAGGCTGAGCTGGTCGGCCAGCTGCAGGAACTTCATGGTCCCCCAGGGCGTTTCGTTGGACAGGCCAATATGGCGGATCTTGCCGGCCTTGACCTGCTCGCTGAGGACTTCAAGGGTTTCCCGCAGCGGGGTGAAGTCTTCTTCCTTGTGCTGGTAGCCGAGCTGGCCGAAGAAGTTTGTGCTGCGCTCGGGCCAGTGCAGCTGGTAGAGGTCGATCCAGTCGGTCTGCAGGCGTTTCAGGCTGGCGTCCAGGGCTGCGGTGAGGTGCTCGCGGTTGTGCTTCAGGTTGCCGCCTCGGATATGGCTGATACCGTTGCCGGGGCCGGCCACCTTGCTCGCCAGGATCCAATCTGCGCGGTCGCGACGTCGGGCGAACCAGTTGCCGATGATGGTTTCAGTGGCGCCATAGGTCTCGGCCCTTGGCGGCACGGGGTACATCTCCGCCGCGTCCATGAAGTTGATTCCGTAGGCCTTGGCGCGCTCGATCTGCTGGAAAGCTTCCGCTTCGGTGTTCTGCTCGCCCCAGGTCATGGTCCCCAGGCAAAGGCTGCTGACCTTGAGGTCGGTGCGTCCGAGTTGGCGGTATTCCATCGCTGTCTCCTGGTTCTCGTGAAGCTCGCATGAAATCAGGTTGAAATTTTTCCTGCAATCGGCATAATTCCGCGGCTTTCTTCGTGGGGATGCCTAGCCTGCGGAGAGGGAAGGCGGGGATGCCTAGCCTGCCGAAAGAACCTTTGCCGTAGCGGACGCGCTGACCCGAGCCCCCGATAGCGTCTGTTTCCGGCTGTCCTGATCTTGTCAGGGCGAGCACTATTCAGTAAGATCCGCCGTCTTATTTTCAGGGCGGCCCCTGAGGCTATAGCGAATGAAGACTTTTACTGCAAAACCGGAAACTGTTAAGCGCGACTGGTACGTCGTCGACGCTGCAGGTCAGACCCTGGGTCGTCTGGCCACCGAAATTGCCAGCCGTCTGCGTGGCAAGCACAAGCCGGAATACACCCCCCACGTTGACACCGGCGACTACATCGTCGTGATCAATGCTGAGCAGGTACGTGTTACCGGTGCCAAGACCACCGACAAGATGTACTACTCTCACTCCGGCTTCCCGGGTGGCATCAAGGAAATCAACTTCGAGAAGCTGATTGCCAAGGCCCCTGAGCGCGTGATCGAGACCGCGGTTAAAGGCATGCTGCCGAAAAACCCGCTGGGCCGCGACATGTATCGCAAGCTGAAGGTGTACAAGGGTGCTGTTCACCCGCACACCGCTCAGCAGCCCCAAGAACTGAAGATTTAACGGGATAGATTCACTATGTCGGCGACTCAAAACTACGGCACCGGCCGTCGCAAGACTGCTACCGCTCGCGTCTTCCTGCGTCCGGGCACTGGCAAGATCTCCATCAACAACCGCAGCCTGGATACCTTCTTCGGCCGCGAAACCGCTCGCATGGTCGTGCGTCAGCCCCTGGAGTTGACCGAGACCGTCGAGAAATTCGACATCTACGTCACCGTTGTTGGCGGTGGTGTAAGCGGTCAAGCCGGTGCGATCCGCCACGGCATCACTCGCGCCCTGATCGAATACGACGAGACCCTGCGCAGCCCGCTGCGTAAAGCCGGCTACGTCACTCGCGACGCCCGCGAAGTTGAGCGTAAGAAAGTCGGTCTGCGTAAAGCGCGTAAGCGTCCGCAGTACTCCAAGCGTTAATTCGACGCTTGCAAAAAAGCGCCCAGTTTCTTCGGAACTGGGCGTTTTTTTATGCGCTTTAAGTTGTGCCTGCGACAGCATGTCGCACTTCTGAACCCCCCGCCAATCAAGGCTTCCAGCAGATTTGTATCCGGCTATTACCTTGTCAGCAAAGGGGGTTTTCTTTACCATTTGGCGAATTTTTTGCGCGGCTCGATTTTTTACCTAGTAAAGGCCTGAATAACAGGCCTAGTAGCTGATGGGAGACGACTGAATGAGCAATGACGGCGTGAATGCAGGCCGGCGTCGCTTCCTCGTAGCGGCCACGTCCGTGGTTGGTGCGGCGGGAGCGGTAGGGGTTGCGGTCCCGTTCGTGGGGTCATGGCTGCCCAGTGCCAAGGCCAAGGCCGCGGGTGCCCCGGTCAAGGTGAATATAAGCAAGGTCGAAGCAGGCCAGCAGATCATCGCCGAATGGCGTGGTCAGCCGGTGTTCATCGTGCGTCGTACCGAGGAAATTCTGGCGAACCTGCCGAAGATCCACGACCGCATGGCCGACCCGGAATCCAAGGTTTCGGTACAGCCGACCTACGTGGACCCGGTGAGCCGTTCGATCAAGCCTGAAATCCTGGTGCTGGTCGGCATCTGCACCCACCTGGGCTGCTCGCCGTCCTTCCGTCCGGAAGTCGCGCCGGCTGACCTGGGTGCCGAGTGGGTCGGTGGCTACTTCTGCCCGTGCCACGGTTCCCGCTACGACCTCGCCGGTCGTGTCTACAAGGCGCAGCCCGCGCCTATAAACCTGCCGGTGCCGCCGCACTCGTACGAGTCGGACGACGTCATCATCGTCGGTGTGGATCAGGAGAAGGCCTGATGAGCAAATTCATGGAATGGGTCGATGCGCGCTTCCCCGCGACCAAGATGTGGGAAGACCATCTGAGCAAGTACTACGCCCCGAAGAACTTCAACTTCTTCTACTTCTTCGGTTCGCTGGCACTGCTGGTACTGGTCAACCAGATCCTCACCGGGATCTGGCTGACAATGAGCTTCACCCCGTCCGCCGAAGAAGCCTTTGCGTCCGTTGAGTACATCATGCGCGACGTGGAGTACGGCTGGATCATCCGCTACCTGCACTCCACCGGTGCATCGGCGTTCTTCATCGTTGTCTACCTGCACATGTTCCGCGGTCTGCTCTACGGCTCCTACCAGAAGCCGCGTGAGCTGGTGTGGATCTTCGGCATGCTGATCTACCTCGCCCTGATGGCCGAGGCCTTCATGGGCTACCTGCTGCCCTGGGGCCAGATGTCCTACTGGGGTGCCCAGGTGATCATCTCGCTGTTCGGTGCGATTCCGGTGGTGGGCGCTGACCTGACCCAGTGGATTCGTGGTGACTACCTGATCTCCGGTATCACTCTGAACCGCTTCTTCGCCCTGCACGTGATCGCCCTGCCGATCGTCCTGCTCGGCCTGGTGGTGCTGCACATCCTGGCGCTGCATGAAGTGGGTTCGAACAACCCGGACGGCGTGGACATCAAGAAGAAGAAGGACGAGAACGGCATTCCGCTGGACGGCATCGCGTTCCACCCCTACTACTCCGTGAAAGACATCGTCGGCGTGGTGGTGTTCCTCTTCGTGTTCTGCTTCGTGGTGTTCTTCTTCCCGGAAATGGGCGGTTACTTCCTCGAGAAGCCGAACTTCGAACAGGCCAACCCGTTCAAGACGCCTGAGCACATCGCACCGGTTTGGTACTTCACTCCGTTCTACGCGATCCTTCGTGCGGTACCGGACAAGCTGATGGGCGTAATCGCCATGGGCGCCGCCATCGCCATCCTGTTCGTCCTGCCGTGGCTGGACCGCAGCCCTGTGAAGTCCATGCGCTACAAGGGCTGGCTGAGCAAGATCTGGTTGCTGGTGTTCTGCATCGCCTTCGTCATCCTCGGCGTGCTGGGTGTACTGGCGCCGACTCCGGGCCGTACGCTGATGTCGCAGGTGTGCACCACCCTGTACTTCGCGTACTTCATCCTGATGCCGTTCTACACAAGGATGGAAAAAACCAAACCGGTACCGGAAAGGGTAACAGGCTGATGAAAAAGCTATTTGCTGCATTTGTTTTCGCTGCACTGCCGGCTTTCTCCTTTGCCGCCGGTGGTCACGATGTCCATCTGGACAAGGTCGACATCGACCTGACTGACAAGGCTGCCATGCAGGATGGCGCGCGTACCTTCGCGAACTACTGCATGGGCTGCCACAGTGCCAAGTTCCAGCGCTACGAGCGTGTGGCCAAGGACCTGGGCATTCCTGAAGAGCTGATGATGGAGAACCTGGTCCTCACTGGCGCCAAGATTGGCGACCACATGAAGGTCGGTATGCAGCCTCAGGACGCCAAGGCGTGGTTCGGTGCGGCTCCGCCGGACCTGACCCTGGTAGCTCGTGTGCGTGGCACCGACTGGCTGTACAGCTACCTGCGTTCCTTCTACGAAGATCCTGCGCGTCCGTGGGGCGTGAACAACAAGGTCTTCCCGAACGTTGGTATGCCGAACGTTCTGGTTAGCCTGCAGGGCCGTCAGGTAGTTGGTTGCAAGCAGGTTCAAGCGGTTGAGGACGGTAAGAAGCAGTTCGACCCGCTGACCGGTGCTCCGATCACCCACGAAGCCTGCGATCAGCTGACCGTACTGCCGAAGACCGGCAAGCTGACCGAAGCGGAGTTCGACGAGAAGATCCAGAACCTGGTGACCTTCCTCGCCTACTCGGCCAACCCGGTCAAACTGGAAAGCCAGCGTATCGGTACCTACGTGCTGCTGTACCTGGCGTTCTTCTTCGTGTTCGCCTACCTGCTCAAGCGCGAGTACTGGAAGGACGTGCACTGATACACTGCTGCATTGTTGTAAAAAAGCGCGCGCCCTTCTCGGGCGCGCGCGTCTTTTTGCCTCTGAATAATCCCAAGTGAGGAGGGCGCAATGGCCGTCACCAACAGGCTGGCCTGTTACTCCGACCCTGCCGACCACTACTCCCATCGCGTGCGCATCGTGCTCGCCGAGAAGGGGGTCGCTGCCGAGATCATCAATGTCGAGCCGGGGCGCTGCCCGCCCAAGCTGGCCGAGGTCAATCCTTACGGCAGCGTGCCGACTTTGGTGGATCGCGATCTGGCACTCTACGAGTCCACCGTGGTGATGGAGTATCTCGAAGAACGCTATCCCCACCCGCCACTGCTACCGGTTTATCCCGTCGCCCGGGCTAATAGTCGGCTGCTTATCCATCGCGTGCAGCGCGATTGGTGTTCCCTGGTCGATCGAATCCTTGATCCGCGCAGCAAGGATGCCGACAAGGCAGTTGCACGCAAGGAGCTCCGTGAAAGCCTGACGGGCGTTTCGCCGCTCTTTGCGGACAAGCCCTACTTTCTGAGCGAAGATTTCAGTCTGGTGGACTGCTGCCTGCTGCCGATCCTCTGGCGCCTTCCCGTCCTCGGGATCGAGCTGCCTCGCCCGGCCAAGCCCCTCCTGGATTACATGGAGCGTGCATTCGCTCGTGATTCCTTCCAGGCCAGCCTTTCCGCCGCAGAGCGCGAAATGCGCTGAGGAGACCCCATGAACTCCAGTCGTCCCTATCTGGTTCGCGCCCTCTACGAGTGGATCGTCGACAACAACTGCACTCCGCACCTGCTGGTCAACGCCGAGCACGTCGGCGTGCGCGTGCCGCCCGGTTACGCCAATGACGGCCAGATCGTGCTCAACGTATCCCCCAGCGCAGTGCGCCATTTGCACATGGACAATGAAGCGGTGAGCTTCGAAGGGCGTTTTGGTGGAGTTGCCCACAGCCTCTACGTTCCGTCGGCTGCGGTGATGGCTATCTACGCCCGGGAGAATGGCCAGGGCATGGTCTTCGACCTTGAACCGCCATTACCGGGCGACGATGACCAGGGGCCGGATGATGATGGTCCCAGCGGCGGTGAGCCGCCGGCTTCGGGAGGTGAGCCCTCGCGTCCCAGTGGCCGGCCAAGCCTGAAAGTGGTCAAGTAATAAAAAAGGCGATCCATCGGATCGCCTTTTTTGTGCCTGCCGCAAGGGTCAGTTGGTGTACTCGAAGAGCCGAACAATCTTCTGCACGCCCGAGACGCCCTGGACGATGCTGGTTGCCAGCTGTGCTTCCTGGCGGGTGACCAGGCCCAGCAGGTAGACGATGCCGTTTTCGGTAACCACTTTGATCTGCGAGCTGGGCACTTTCTCGTCCGCCAGCAGTTGGGTGGTGACCTTGGTGGTGATGGTGCTGTCGTTCATGCGCGCCAGGGTGGAGGAGGGCGGCAGGATCTGCAGCTCGTTGTGCACGCGACGCACGCCCTGGGCGCTCTGGGCTGCCTGGCCGGCCAGCTCCTTGAGGTCGGCGCGTGGCGTCTGGCCGGCGAGCAAGACCACGCCGTTGTAGCTGGCGACGACAACGTGAGAGTTGGTCTTCAGGTCGGGGCTGGCAGCTTCGACCTTGGCGCGCACCTTGGAAGGCATGGACTGGTCGTCGATGGTCTTGCCGATGGTGCGTCCGCCGCAGCCGGAAAGGGCGAGGCAGAGGGCGAGGCCGGCGAGGATCAGGGGGGAACGGGTCATTCTTCACTCCCAAACAGTTGACGGTCGATCAGGTCGCAGAGGCAATGGATGGTCAGGAGGTGCACTTCCTGGATGCGCGCAGTGATCTTGGAGGGCACGCGGATTTCCACGTCCTCTGGCAGGAGCAGCGAGGCCATGCCGCCGCCGTCGCGGCCGGTCAGGGCCACCACGACCATTTCGCGATCGTGGGCGGCCTGGATGGCCTGGATCACGTTGGCCGAGTTGCCGCTGGTGGAGATGGCCAGCAGTACGTCGCCCGGCTGGCCGAGGGCGCGGATCTGCTTGGAGAAAACTTCGTTGTAGCTGTAGTCGTTGGCGATCGATGTGATGGTCGAGCTGTCGGTAGTCAACGCAATGGCGGGCAGGCTTGGGCGCTCGCGCTCGAAGCGGTTGAGCAGTTCCGAGGAGAAGTGCTGGGCGTCGCCGGCCGAGCCGCCGTTGCCGCAGGACAGGATCTTGCCCTCATTGAGCAGCGCGTGGACCATCACCATGCTGCCGTGCTCGATGTGCGGGGCCAGCAGTTCCATGGCCTGCAGCTTGGTGTCGATGCTGGCCTGGAAGAGTTGGCGAATACGGGGTTGCATGTCCATCGGGTAAGACCTTCAGTGGGGCGACCGATCAGGTGTCGAAAGCGTTCTTCAGCCAGGTCAGTCGCGGGGGTGAATCACCGTCCATTGCATCGACGGCAATCACATCAAATCGACAAGGGTATTTTGCCCAGCGGGATTCCTGTTGGAGGAACTGCTGGGCGGCGTATGCCAGTTTTTCTCGCTTGCGGGCATCGACGCTCTCGACTGCGCCTCCCCAGCCGGCGTGACGCCGGTAGCGGACTTCGGCGAATACTACTGTATCGCCGTCAAGCATGACCAGATCGAGCTCGCCGCGCCGACACAGCCAGTTCTGGGACAACAAACGCAGCCCATTTGCTTCGAGGTGGGCGCGGGCAAGGGCTTCGGCCGCCTGCCCGCGAGCACGTCGGTCGGTCAAGAGTCGCTGTCTTTCAGTTGCTGGACCTGGCCGTCGCGGAACTCCGCCCAGGGCAGTTGGCGCTCGACGCGGCGCGCGGGGCTGAGGCTCAAGCGGCCAGACAGTCCATCCACCTGGGATTCCGGCAGGGCCTTCAACTGATTCAGGCGCGGTGCCAGGCGGTAGGCATCGGCGCCCATGGCGTAGAGGCGGCCGAGGCTGCCGGCTGCCTGCGGCCACTGGCTGCCTACCTGCTGGCGAATCGGGTCGTTGCTGTTCAGCAGCCAGGGGGTTTCGCAGAAGCGGATGCCGTTCAGGTCCTGGTACTGGGACGGGTCGTTGCTCGCGGAATAGAGGTGGGAAGTGGCGTAGACCGGCACGTCCCCTGCGTACTGGAAGGCCAGGGTCGGCTTGATCTGCTGGGCCTGCTGCGGAGTGGCGGCCAGGAAGATGAAATCCACATCCTGGCGGCGTGCGGGTTGCGCAGTCACCGGAACGCCCAGGGTGTTCTGCAGGCGCTTGGCGCGGGCCTCGCTTTCGCGGAGCTGGAAGAGGTCGGCGATCTGCTGGGCCAGGGCGACCGGCTGGTCGACATGTTCGGCAGCGATCAGGCGGCCGCCTTCTGCTTGCCAGCTCTGCTGGAATGCACGGAGGACGCGATCACCCCAATCGCCACGAGGAACAAGGGCAACGGCGCTGCGCATGCCGTCGGCCCAGGCGCGACGGGCTACTTCGCGGGCTTCATCCTCGGCGGCGAGGCCGAACTGGAAAAGCTGGGCTGGGGCTTCCTGGCCGGAGTCGCTGTAGTTCAGGGCCAGGGTGGTGATGGGCAGTTGCTCGCGGGCGCTGAGCTGCTTCACGAGCGGTTTTTCCAGTGGGCCGACCACCAGTTGAACGCCATCGGCCTGCGCCTGGCGGTAGAAGTCGTCGATCGAGGTCAGTTTCGAGCTGTCGTAGAGCTCGATGGTCGGCTGCGGTTGGCCGGACTGCTTGGCCTGGTAATGGGCAGCCAGGAAACCGTCACGCAGGGCGCGGGCGACCGACGCCAACTGGCCTTCCTGAGGCAACAGCAGGGCGATCTTGGTCAGCGGCTGGCCTGCGAGCTCCTTCAGTTTGGTCAGGGGTTGGGGCAGTTGCTTGGCGGCTGGGTGATCCGGATTCTGCGCACGCCAGTTGTCGATCGCTGCTTGCTGCTGCTCCAGGGTGGAGGAGGTCTTGGTCAGGCGCGCCAGCTGCAGCCAGCCAGCCAGATCCTTGTCAGCGGCACCTTGCAGTTGGTCCACCGGCAGGCTGGAAACCAGCGTCCAGATGGCTTCGTGGTTGGCATTCGCGGCTTCGCCACTCAGCAGCGGCGCAATAAAGACACGTTCACGGGCGGCGGCAAGGGTCTGGCCGTCAGCCTCCTGGGCGCGCGCGCGGACCAGTTGGGTGCGGACCTGCTGCTCCACCGGCAGCTCCGCCAGGTGCTCAAGGCTCGGGTGGCTCAAGGCTTTCAGGGCGCTCTTGGGCTGGTTGCGAGCCATGGCGAGTTCGGCGGCGAGCGTGCTGGCAAAAATTTGTTGGGCGGGTTTCAGGCCGTCCAGCGGAATCTGCTCCAGGATTCGCGCCGAGCGGCCGATGTCCTGCTGCTGGTAGGCGAGGTCCGCGGCGGAGAGGCGCAGCAGTGCGGCTTCTTCCGGCTCCGCTGTGCTGGCTTGCTGCAGCAGTTGCTCGATGCTGGCCTGGGGTGTGCGGGGCAGTTCGCCAAGGCTGGACGAGGGCGAGCTGGCGCAGGCAGCCAGCAGGCCGGCGAGGCAGAGGGCGGAGAGCGGACGCAGGCAAGCGATCATTTATCGGTCCCGATACTCGTGAAAGAAAGGCGCAATTGTACCCAAGCCCCGGTTGAGGCGCGATGTCGGGCCGGCGAATAGGGATACAATGCGCGCTTTCAGTATTTTCCGAGGTGCCTTGTGACTCATTCCTCCGCCGCTGGCAGCGTTTTCGGCACCCTCTATGTAGTCGCAACGCCCATCGGTAACCTGGACGACATCAGCGCCAGGGCCTTGCGGGTGTTGCGCGAGGTGACCCTGATTGCGGCTGAGGACACTCGGCATTCCGTTCGCCTGCTGCAACATTTCGGCATCGATACGCCTCTGGCTGCCTGTCACGAGCACAACGAACGTGACCAGGGTGGGCGCTTCCTGGCTCGGTTACAGGCGGGGGAGGACGTGGCGCTGATATCCGACGCGGGCACGCCGCTGATTTCCGACCCCGGGTTCCATCTGGTGCGGCAGGCGCGCGCGGCAGGTATCGCTGTGGTGCCGGTGCCGGGGGCCTGTGCACTTATCGCGGCCCTGTCGGCTGCCGGCCTGCCGTCGGATCGCTTCATCTTCGAAGGTTTCCTGCCAGCCAAGGCCAACGCCCGGCGTGGTCGACTGGAAGAGATAAAGGAAGAGCCCCGCACGCTCATCTTCTACGAGGCACCTCACCGCTTGCTGGAGTCCCTGGAGGATATGCGCAATGTCTTTGGTGGAGATCGCCCGGCGCTGTTGGCGCGGGAGCTGACCAAGACATTCGAGACTCTGAAGGGCGCTCCTCTGGACGAGTTGTGTGGTTGGGTGGCGGCTGACTCCAACCAGCAGCGTGGTGAGTGTGTGGTGCTGGTGGGGGGCTGGCAGGCGCCGGAAGGCGAAGGTGCTCTGAGCGCTGAAGCGCTGCGGGTGCTCGATCTGTTGCTGGGCGAACTGCCGGTCAAGCGCGCGGCAGCGTTGGCAGCCGAGATCACCGGTGTTCGCAAGAATCTGCTCTATCAGGCCGCTCTCGAGCGGCAGGGTGATTCCTGAGCTTGTTCTTGAAGGCCGCTGCCGTTAACCTTGGCGGCGGAGAGTCGATCGGACAGTCGCTGTCTCATATCGTTCAACGGTATGGGAGGGAGGAAAGTCCGGGCTCCACAGGGCGGAGTGCCAGGTAACGCCTGGGAGGCGCAAGCCTACGGAAAGTGCCACAGAAAATAACCGCCTAAGCGCGCAAGCGCCGGTAAGGGTGAAAAGGTGCGGTAAGAGCGCACCGCACGACTGGCAACAGTTCGTGGCTAGGCAAACCCCACTCGGAGCAAGACCAAATAGGAATCCATGGCGTGGCCCGCGTCGGATTCGGGTAGGTTGCTAAAGGCTGTCAGTGATGGCAGCCGTAGATGAATGACTGTCCTCGACAGAACCCGGCTTACAGATCGACTCTCTGCTTCTCTTTTCCCTTCTTTAGTTTTGCCTCGCTCTATTCCCCTCCGTCGAAATACCGAAAAGATCTTACTCTTAACAATTTACTTTAAGTTCCAGGTTCAGCCTCCTGTAAGTGTTGGATTTTGTTCCTCCTTTGGCTCGGAAAAACCGTCCAAAACCCCGCCTGGCCCTCGCTAAATTGCCGTCCTGTAAGGAATTTTCCGCTTTTGCCCGCCTTGACGGTGGGGCTGGCGCATTTCTATAGTGTGCGGAAGTGGAGCGAAGTGGGTAGAAGTGGGAATTACTGGCACGGAAAGCCAATCAAAGGGGAAGCGCAGCCTTGTTTCGCGGAGCTAACGCCATCAGTCTCGACACGAAGGGGCGACTCGCGATGCCTAGCCGGTATCGTGACGAGCTCATGTCGCGTTGTGGCGGACAGCTCATCGTTACCATCGACGCCGTCGATCCCTGTCTGACTGTCTATCCCCTGCCTGAATGGGAGCTCATCGAGGCCAAGCTGCGTGAGCTGCCTTCCCTGCGCGAAGAAACGCGCCGCCTGCAACGTCTGCTGATCGGTAATGCCGTTGACCTGGAGCTGGACAGCGCCGGGCGATTCCTGGTCCCGCCGCGCCTGCGCGAGCACGCCAGGCTGGACAAGCGGGCGATGCTGGTCGGCCAACTGAACAAATTTCAACTGTGGGATGAGGATGCCTGGAACGCGATTTCCGAGGCAGATCTCATGGCAATCAAACAACCCGGCGGTCTGCCGGATGAACTACGTGACCTAATCCTGTGAGCGCAACCAGCAGCTTCCGCCATATCACCGTACTGCTCGAAGAGGCTGTGGATGGGCTCGCCCTGCGCACGGATGGCTGCTACCTGGACGGAACCTTCGGGCGAGGTGGGCATAGCCGCCTCATTCTGGAGCGGCTCGGGCCGGGTGGGCGCTTGCTGGGATTCGATAAAGACCCGCAAGCGATTGCGGCGGGGCAAGCTCTGGCGGCCGATGACGGCCGCTTTGTCATTGTGCAGCGGAGCTTTGCCGAGCTTGGCGAAGAGGTGCACGCACTTGGCCTGGACGGCAAGGTGGACGGCGTCCTGCTGGACCTTGGCGTGTCTTCGCCGCAACTGGACGACCCGGAGCGTGGCTTCAGCTTCCTCAATGACGGCCCACTGGACATGCGCATGAATCCCGATCGCGGCCAGAGTGCCGCGCAGTGGATCGCCACCGCCAGCGAGGACGAGATCGCCCGTGTATTCAAGGATTACGGCGAAGAGCGTTTCGCCAAGCGCATGGCGCGCGCAGTGGTACAGCGCCGTACCGAGAAACCTTTCGAGCGCACTGCTGACCTGGCTGCTGTGCTCGCCGCCGCGAACCCGGCCTGGGAAAAGGGCAAGAACCCTGCGACCCGCGCGTTCCAAGGCATTCGCATTCACGTCAACAACGAGCTGGGTGACCTGGAGCAGGGGCTGGATGCCGCGCTCGAGGCCCTCGCCGTCGGCGGCCGCCTGGTTGTGATCAGCTTCCATTCCCTGGAAGACCGCATCGTCAAGCAGTTCATGCGCAAGCATGCCAAGGGTGAAGCCGACAAACTGCCTCGCGACCTCCCGGTTCGCCAGGCCGCCTTCGAGCCACGCCTGAAACTGCTGGGCAAGCCGCAGTACGCCTCCGAGGAAGAACTGAAAGCCAACCCGCGCTCCCGCAGCGCGGTCATGCGCGTGGCGGAGAAGCTCAGATGAGCCGCCTCTACGCCAAGCCCCTACCCGGCGGCAGCCTGGTGATGCTGCTGATGTTCATCGGCGTGCTGCTGTCCGCCATCGCGGTGTCCTACAGCGCTCACTGGAATCGCAAACTGCTCAACGAGCTCTATGCGGAACTCAGCGTGCGTGACAAGGCCCAGGCCGAATGGGGGCGCCTGATCCTCGAGCAGAGCACCTGGACCGCCCACAACCGCATCGAGTCCCTGGCCAGCGAGCAGCTCAAGATGCGCATCCCTGATCCGGCTGAAGTGCGGATGGTGGCGCCATGATGAAGCTCGAAGGCGCTCTCTATCCGTGGCGCTTCCGCATTGTGCTGGGCTTGCTCGCGCTCATGGTCGGCGCCATTTCCTGGCGCATCGTCGATCTGCATGTGATCGACCATGATTTCCTCCAGGCCCATGGCGATGCGCGCAGCGTGCGCCATATCCCGATCCCCGCCCATCGTGGACTGATCACCGACCGCAACGGCGAGCCCCTTGCCGTCAGTACCCCGGTCACCACCCTCTGGACCAACCCCAAGGACCTGATGGCGCTTCGTGACCAGTGGCCGCGTATCGCTCAGGCGCTGGGACAGGACCCCAAGGCCTTCGCCCAGCGCATCGAGCAGAACGCCAACCGCGAGTTCATGTACCTGATGCGCGGCCTCACCCCGGAACAGGGCCAGGCCATCCTCGACAACAAAGTGCCCGGCGTGTACGCCATCGAGGAATTTCGCCGTTTCTATCCCGCTGGTGAAGTGACCGCCCATGTGGTGGGCTTCACCGACGTCGATGATCATGGTCGCGAAGGTGTCGAGCTGTCCTTCGAGGAGTGGCTGGCCGGCGTCCCCGGCAAGCGGCAGGTCCTCAAGGATCGCCGCGGTCGGCTGATCAAGGACGTCCAGGTTGCCCGCAATGCCAAGCCCGGCAAGGCCCTGGCCCTGTCCATCGATCTGCGCCTTCAATACCTGGCCCATCGGGAGCTGCGCAACGCCCTGGTAGAGAACGGCGCCAAGGCCGGCAGCCTGGTGATCGTCGATGTGAAGACCGGTGAAGTGCTGGCAATGGCCAACCAGCCCACCTACAACCCGAACAATCGCCGCAATCTGCAACCGGCTGCCATGCGCAACCGCGCGATGATCGACGTGTTCGAGCCAGGTTCGACAGTCAAGCCGATTTCCATGGCTGCTGCGCTGGAGACCGGCCGCTGGAAGCCCGAGGACAAGGTCGAGGTGTACCCCGGCTCCCTGCAGATCGGTCGTTACACCATCAAGGACGTGTCCAAGACTGAAGGACCGATCCTCGACCTGACTGGAATCCTGATCAATTCCAGTAACGTCGGCATGAGCAAGATCGCCTTCGATATCGGTGGCGAGACGATTTACGACACCATGCGCAAGCTCGGCCTGGGCCAGGATACCGGCCTCGGCTTCCCGGGCGAGCGCGTCGGCAACCTGCCTAACCACCGTGAGTGGCGCAAAGCTGAAACGGCCACCCTGTCCTATGGCTATGGCCTGTCGACCACCGCCATCCAGCTTGTCCACGCCTACGCCACCCTGGCCAACAATGGCCAGGCTGTACCGCTGTCGATGATCCGCGTGGACAGCGTCCCCGATGGCGCCCAAGCCATCCCGGAAAACGTGGCCAAGACCATGCAGGGCATGCTCCAGCAGGTGGTCGAGGCGCCGCGCGGTGTATTCCGTGCCCAGGTGCCGGGCTACCACGTGTCCGGCAAGAGTGGCACCGCGCGTAAAGCCAGCGTAGGAACCAAGGGCTACACCCAGAACGCCTACCGCTCGCTGTTCGCCGGCTTCGCCCCTTCCTCCAACCCGCGCATCGCGATGGTGGTGGTGATCGATGAACCCAGCAAGGCGGGCTACTTCGGCGGCCTGGTCTCGGCCCCGGTCTTCGGCAAGGTCATGGCCGGCGCACTGCGGCTGATGAACATCGCGCCGGACAACCTGCCCACCGAGGAACAACAGACCGCGAACGCGGCCACCGGCAAAGGAGGGCGGATCTGATGCCCATGCCACTGAACCAATTACTGCCCCAGGCGCAAGGCGCCACCCTGATTCGCGAACTGACCCTGGACAGCCGCAAGGTGCGTCCGGGTGATCTGTTTCTGGCCGTGCCCGGTGCGCAGCACGACGGCCGTGCCCATATCGCCGACGCTGTCGCCCGTGGCGCTGTCGCCGTGGCCTACGAGGCCGCTGGTGCGCAAGTCGCTGAAATCGCCGGCGCCGAGCTGATCGCAATCAAAGGCCTTGCCGCTCAGCTGTCGGCCATCGCCGGCCGCTTCTATGGCGAGCCGAGCCGTGCTCTGCGCCTGGTGGGCGTTACCGGTACCAACGGCAAGACCAGCGTGAGCCAACTTGTGGCCCAGGCCCTGGACCAGCTCGGCGAGCGCTGCGGCATCGTTGGCACCCTGGGTACCGGCTTCTACGGCGAACTGGAAAGCGGTCGTCACACCACGCCTGATCCCCTGGCTGTGCAGGCTACCCTGGCCGGCTTGAAGCAGGCGGGCGCCCGCGCCGTGGCCATGGAGGTTTCCTCCCACGGCCTGGAGCAGGGCCGCGTGGCCGCACTGGATTTCGACGTGGCGGCATTCACCAACCTGTCCCGCGACCATCTGGATTACCACGGCTCCATGGAGGCTTACGCCGCTGCCAAGGCTCGCCTGTTCGCCTGGCCGAACCTGCGTGCGCGGGTGATCAACCTTGACGACGAGTTCGGGCGCCATCTGGCCTCCGAGCAGCACGAGTCGCGGTTGTTCACCTACAGCCTGGAAGATGCCAACGCCTTCCTTTATTGCCGCAAGGCTACGTTCGACGACCATGGTGTGCGTGCCCAACTGGTCACCCCCCAGGGCGAGGGCCTGCTGCGCAGCCCGCTGCTGGGCCGCTTCAACCTGAGCAACCTGCTGGCCGTGGTCGGCTCGCTGCTGGCCATGGATTACCCGCTGGACGAAGTGCTGCACGTGCTGCCGTCCCTGCAGGGGCCGGTCGGTCGCATGCAGCGCCTGGGTGGCGGCGAGAAGCCCCTGGTGGTGGTGGATTACGCCCATACCCCGGACGCCCTGGAAAAAGTGCTGCAGGCCCTGCGTCCCCATGTGCGCGGGCGCCTGCTCTGCCTGTTCGGCTGCGGTGGCGACCGCGATCGCGGCAAGCGCCCGCTGATGGCTGCCATGGCCGAGCGCCTGGCCGACAGCGTGCTGGTCACTGACGACAACCCCCGCACTGAGGACCCCGCGCAGATCTTCGCAGACATCCGTCCCGGCTTCGCCGATGCGGACAAGGTGCTGTTCGTCGCTGGCCGTGGCCAGGCGATCGCCCAACTGATCGGCGGCGCCGGCGTGGATGACGTCGTCCTGCTGGCCGGCAAGGGGCACGAGGACTACCAGGAAATCGCCGGTGTGCGTCATCCCTTCTCCGATCTGGATGAAGCCGCGAAGGCGCTGGACGCGTGGGAGGTGCCGAATGCTTAAGCACTACCGCCTGTCCGAACTCCTCGGACCGCTGCAGGCCGAACTGGTGGGCGCGGATGTCGCCTTCAGTGGGGTTTCCAGCGACAGCCGCAAGATCGAGCCCGGGCAATTGTTCGTTGCCCTGGTGGGCCCGCGTTTCGATGGTCATGACTACCTGGCAGAAGTTGCTGCCAAAGGTGCTGTGGCCGCATTGGTACAGCGTGAGGTAGCCGGTGCGCCTATCCCGCAGCTGGTGGTGGCCGACACTCGCGAGGGCCTGGGCCGCCTGGGCGCCTATAACCGCGACGGTTTCACCGGCCGCGTTGCTGCGGTGACCGGTTCCAGCGGCAAAACCACCGTCAAGGAAATGCTCGCCAGCATCCTGCGTACTCAGGGTTCCGTCCTGGCCACCCGTGGCAACCTGAACAACGACCTCGGCGTGCCTCTGACCCTGCTGGAACTGGGGGCCGAACACGGCAGCGCGGTGATCGAGCTGGGCGCGTCCCGTGTTGGCGAAATCCTCTACACCGTCGGCCTGACCCGGCCTCAGGTGGCGATCATCAACAACGCCGGCACCGCTCACGTGGGTGAGTTCGGTGGGCCGGACAAGATTGTCGAGGCCAAGGGCGAGATCCTCGAGGGCCTGCCAGCCGATGGCGTGGCGATCCTCAATCGTGATGATCGCGCCTTTGCCACCTGGCACCAGCGCGCTGCCGGCCGCAAGGTGCTGAGCTTTGCCCTGGTCGACACCGGTGCCGACCTGCGTGCCGAGAACCTGACCCGTGATGCCCGCGGCTGCATGGCCTTCAGCCTTCGCGGCGTGGCTGGCGAGGCGGACATCCAGCTCAATCTGTTGGGGGCGCACAACGTCGCCAATGCCCTGGCCGCCGTCGCCGCCGCACACGCCCTGGGCGTGCCGCTGGTCGGGATCAAGGCCGGCCTGGAGAACCTGCAGCCCGTCAAGGGCCGCGCCGTAGCGCAGCTCGCCACCAGCGGCATGCGCGTGATCGACGACAGCTACAACGCCAACCCCGCGTCGATGCTCGCTGCCGTTGATATACTCGCCGGCTTTTCCGGCCGTACCGTCCTGGTGCTCGGGGATATGGGCGAACTCGGCGAATGGGCCGAGCAGGGCCACCGTGAAGTCGGCGAATACGCGCGCGGCAAGGTCAGTGCCTTGTACGCCGTCGGTCCGCTGATGGCGCACGCAGTTGCTGCCTTCGGTGCCCAGGGACGCCACTTCGCCGACCAGGCCAGCCTGATCCAGGCGCTGGCCGGCGAGCAGGACCAAAACACCACAATTCTGATCAAAGGCTCCCGCAGCGCGGCGATGGACAAAGTCGTCGCGGCATTCTGCGGGACGGGGGAGGCTCACTAATCATGCTGCTGCTGCTCGCTGAGTACCTGCAACAGTTCTACAAAGGGTTCGGCGTATTCCAGTACCTGACCCTGCGCGGGATTCTCGGCGTCCTGACAGCCCTGTCGCTGTCGCTCTGGCTCGGTCCCTGGATGATCCGTACCCTGCAGATCCGTCAGATCGGCCAGGCCGTGCGTAACGACGGCCCGCAATCGCACCTGTCGAAATCCGGCACGCCGACCATGGGCGGCGCGCTGATCCTGACCGCCATCGCCATCAGCACCCTGCTGTGGGCTGACCTGTCCAACCGCTATGTCTGGGTGGTGCTGGCCGTGACCTTGGCCTTCGGCGCCATTGGCTGGGTCGACGACTACCGCAAGGTGATCGAGAAGAACTCCCGCGGCCTACCGAGCCGCTGGAAGTATTTCTGGCAATCGGTGTTCGGCATCGCTGCCGCGATCTTCCTCTATATGACCGCCAGCACCCCGGCCGAGACGACCCTCATCCTGCCGCTGGTGAAGAACATCGAGATCCCGCTGGGTATCGGCTTCGTCGTGCTGACCTACTTCGTGATCGTCGGCTCCAGCAACGCGGTGAACCTGACTGACGGCCTCGACGGCCTGGCCATCATGCCCACCGTGATGGTCGGCGGTGCGCTGGGAATCTTCTGCTACCTGTCGGGCAACATCAAATTCGCCGAATACCTGCTGATTCCGTACGTACCGGGCTCCGGTGAGCTGATCGTGTTCTGTGCGGCGCTGGTGGGTGCGGGCCTTGGCTTCCTCTGGTTCAACACCTACCCGGCCCAGGTCTTCATGGGTGACGTGGGCGCCCTGGCCCTGGGCGCAGCCCTCGGCACCATCGCCGTGATCGTGCGCCAGGAAGTGGTGCTCTTCATCATGGGCGGCGTGTTCGTGATGGAAACTCTGTCGGTGATGATCCAGGTCGCCTCCTTCAAACTGACCGGTCGTCGTGTTTTCCGCATGGCCCCTATTCATCACCACTTCGAACTGAAAGGCTGGCCCGAACCCCGGGTCATCGTACGGTTCTGGATCATCACCGTGATCCTGGTACTCATTGGCCTCGCCACCCTGAAATTGAGGTAACCGAGAGTGACGCTGATCGCTTCCGACCAGTTCCGCATCGTTGTCGGCCTCGGCAAGAGCGGCATGTCCCTGGTGCGCTTCCTGGCGCACCAGGGCGTTCCGTTTGCCGTGGCTGATACCCGCGCGAACCCGCCGGAGCTGGCGACGCTCCAGAGCCGGTACCCACACGTGGAGGTGCGCTGTGGTGAGCTGGACCCGGACTTCCTCAGCCGTGCCACCGAGCTGTACGTGAGCCCTGGCCTGGCTGTGGCCACACCGGCGCTGCAGGAAGCCGCCCGGCGCGGGGTGAAGCTGTCCGGCGATATCGAGCTCTTCGCCCGTCACGCCAAGGCACCGATCGTCGCCATCACCGGCTCCAACGCCAAGAGCACCGTCACCACCCTGGTTGGCGAGATGGCCCAGGCCGCCGGCAAGCGGGTTGCCGTGGGTGGCAATCTCGGTACGCCGGCGCTGGACCTGCTGGCGGATGATGTCGAACTCTATGTGGTGGAGCTGTCCAGCTTCCAGCTGGAAACCACCGATCGGCTGGGCGCCGAAGTGGCGACTGTGCTGAACGTCAGCGAAGACCACATGGATCGCTATGCCGACATGCAGGCATACCACCTGGCCAAGCACCGCATCTTCCGTGGCGCCCGCCAGGTTGTGGTCAACCGCGGCGACGCACTGTCGCGTCCGTTGGTGGCCGACCAACTGCCCTGCTGGACGTTTGGCCTGAACAAACCCGACTTCAAGTCCTTCGGCCTGATCGAGGAAGAAGGCGAGAAATACCTGGCGTACCAGTTCGACAAGCTGATGACGGTTCGCGAACTGAAGATTCGTGGCGCCCACAACCAGTCCAATGCCTTGGCCGCCCTGGCCCTGGGCCATGCGGTGGGCCTGCCGTTCGAACCCATGCTGGATACCCTGCGGACCTTTGCCGGCCTGGCCCACCGCTGCCAGTGGGTGCGTGAGCTGCGTGAGGTGTCCTACTACGACGATTCCAAGGCCACCAACGTCGGCGCCGCACTGGCAGCCATCGAGGGTCTGGGGGCCGATATCGACGGAAAGCTGGTGCTGATTGCCGGCGGAGATGGCAAAGGTGCCGATTTCTCCGGCCTGAAGACACCAGTGGCGCGTTTCTGCCGCGCCGTGGTGTTGCTGGGTCGCGATGCCGAGCTGATTGCCGAAGCCCTGGGCGACGTCGCTCCGCTGGTACGGGTCAAGACCCTGGACGAGGCGGTGCAGCGATGCGCCGAACTGGCCCAGCCCGGTGATGCCGTGCTGCTGTCGCCGGCCTGCGCCAGCCTGGACATGTTCAAGAACTTCGAAGAACGCGGGCGCTTGTTCGCCCAGGCCGTGGAGGGGCTCGCCTGATGCTGGCCCGTCTGCTCGCCGCCCCGTCGCCGCTGCGCAGCCGCCGCGGCATCGACATCGACTTCCCACTGCTGGCCGGCTGCCTGTCGCTGCTCGGACTTGGCCTGGTGATGATCACCTCGGCGTCCTCGGAAGTTGCGGCGGCGCAGTCCGGCAATCCGCTCTACCACATGATTCGCCACCTGATTTACCTGGCCATCGGCCTCGGCGCAGGGCTGTTGACCCTGCAGGTGCCGATGGCGTTCTGGCAGCGCCACGGCGCGCGACTCATGCTCCTGGCCTTCGTGCTGCTGATCTTGGTGGTGCTGCCGGGCATCGGCCGTGAAATCAACGGTGCCAAGCGCTGGATCGGCTTCGGTTTGTTCAACCTGCAGCCGTCCGAGCTGGCCAAGCTGTTCTCCGTGATGTTCATTGCCGGCTACATGGTGCGTCGCCAGGACGAGGTGCGCGAGAAACTCACCGGTTTCATCAAACCGATGCTGGTGCTCGGGCCCATCGCCTTGCTGCTGCTGGCCGAACCGGACTTCGGCGCCACCGTGGTGCTGGTGGGGTCCTGCATCGCCATGCTGTTCCTTGGCGGCATCAACCTGGTGCGCTTCATTCCCCTGGCCGGCGCGGTACTGGCGGCGGGCGTGTTCGTGATGACCAACCAGAGCTACCGCATGCAGCGCCTGACCAACTTCGTCGACCCCTGGGCCGACCAGTACGGCGCTGGCTACCAACTGAGCCAGGCGCTCATCGCCTTCGGCCGTGGCGAATGGTTCGGCGTGGGCCTGGGCAACAGCATCCAGAAGCAGTTCTACCTGCCGGAAGCCCATACGGACTTCGTCTTCGCCGTGCTGGCGGAGGAGCTGGGCATGGTGGGGGCACTGGCCACCGTGGGCCTGTTCGTCTTTGTCAGCGTGCGCGCGCTCTATATCGGCCTCTGGGCCGAGAAGGCGCGGCAGTATTTCTCCGCCTATGTCGCCTACGGCCTCGCCTTCCTCTGGATTGGTCAGGTGCTGATCAACATCGGCGTGAACATTGGCCTGTTGCCTACCAAGGGCCTGACCCTGCCGTTCCTCAGCTACGGCGGCAGCTCCCTGGTGATCTGCTGCGTCAGCCTCGCGCTGCTCCTGCGGATCGAATGGGAGCGGCGTACCCATCTCGGCAATGAGGAAGTGGAGTTCGCCGAAAGCGATTTCTTTGATGAGGAGGTGCGCCCATGAGCGGCAACGTGCTGATCATGGCTGGCGGCACCGGCGGCCACGTGTTCCCGGCTCTGGCCTGCGCCCGCGAGTTTCAGGCACGCGGCTTCAAGGTGCATTGGCTGGGCACGCCGAAAGGCATCGAGAACGAGCTGGTGCCCCAGGCCGGCCTGCCGCTGCACCTCATCCAGGTGAGCGGCCTGCGTGGCAAGGGGCTGAAGTCCCTGATCAAAGCGCCTTTCGAGCTGCTCAAGTCGCTGTTCCAGGCGCGCCGCATCGTGCGTGAACTGAACCCGGTCTGCGTGCTTGGCATGGGTGGCTACGTCACCGGTCCGGGCGGCCTGGCCGCGCGGCTGTCCGGTGTGCCCCTGATCATCCACGAACAGAACGCCGTGGCAGGTACCGCCAACCGCAGCCTGGCGCCGTTCGCCAGCCGCGTGTGCGAGGCCTTCCCCGAGACCTTCGGGAAAAGCGACAAACGGCGCACCACCGGCAACCCGGTGCGTGAGGAGCTGTTCCTGGAAACCCCGCGTGATGCCCTGCGCGGCCGCAAACCGCGCCTGCTGGTGCTGGGCGGCAGCCTGGGAGCCGAGCCGCTGAACAAGCTGCTACCCGAGGCCCTGGCCAAACTGCCGGCAGACCTGCGTCCGGAAGTCTTCCACCAGGCTGGCCGAAAACATGACGAGATCACTGCGGAGCGTTATCGCGACGCCGCGGTCGAAGCCGAGGTCGCGCCCTTCATCAAGGACATGGCTCGTGCCTACGCCTGGGCCGATCTGGTCATTTGCCGTGCCGGCGCCCTGACCGTGAGCGAACTGGCCGCTGCTGGCCTGCCCTCGTTCCTGGTGCCGCTGCCCCATGCGATCGACGACCACCAGTCGCGCAATGCCGAATACCTGGCGAAGGAGGGCGCGGCTGTCCTTCTTCCGCAACATTCCACTGACGCGGCCAAGCTGGCCGCTCAGCTGACCGAGGTCCTGATGCAACCCGAGAAACTCAAGGCCATGGGTGCTACCGCCCGCCGTCTGGCCAAACCCGCCGCCACCCGTACCGTGGTTGAGATCTGCCTGGAGGTGGTCCGTGGTTGAGAGCCAGAAAGCCATGCCGCAGCCTGAGATGCGCCGCATCCGCCGTATCCACTTCGTCGGTATCGGCGGCGTGGGCATGTGCGGCATCGCCGAAGTGCTGCTGAACCTGGGTTATCGGGTGTCGGGTTCCGATCTCAAGACCTCGGCTGTGACCGATCGCCTGGAAAAGTTCGGTGCCCAGATCTTCATCGGCCATCGCGCCGAGAACGCCGAGCATGCCGACGTGCTGGTGGTATCCAGCGCCGTCAACCAGTCCAACCCCGAGGTTGCCGTCGCCCTCGAGCGCCGCATCCCGGTGGTGCCGCGCGCCGAGATGCTGGCTGAGCTGATGCGCTACCGCCATGGCATCGCCGTCGCCGGGACCCACGGCAAGACCACCACCACCAGCCTGATCGCGTCGGTATTCGCCGCTGGCGGCCTGGACCCGACCTTCGTCATCGGTGGTCGCCTGAACGCCGCTGGCACCAATGCCCAGCTGGGCACCAGCCGCTATCTGGTCGCCGAGGCGGACGAGAGCGACGCCAGCTTCCTGCACCTGCAGCCGATGGTGGCCGTGGTCACCAATATCGATGCCGACCACATGAGCACCTACGAAGGGGACTTCAACAAACTGAAGAAGACCTTCGTGGAATTCCTCCACAACCTGCCGTTCTACGGGTTGGCCGTGCTGTGCGTGGATGACCCCGTGGTTCGCGAGATCCTGCCCCAGGTGGCTCGCCCGACCGTGACCTACGGTTTCGCCGAGGACGCCGACGTGCGTGCCATCAACGTGCGTCAGGAAGGCATGCGCACCTGGTTCACTGTCCTGCGCAAGGACCGTGAGCCGCTGGATGTCTCGGTGAACATGCCGGGCAATCACAACGTACTGAACTCCCTGGCCACCATTGCCATCGCGACCGACGAAGGCATCAGCGACGAAGCCATCGTCCAGGGCTTGTCGGGCTTCCAGGGCGTCGGCCGTCGTTTCCAGGTCTACGGCGAGCTGCCAGTCGACGGCGGTAGCGTGATGCTGGTTGACGACTACGGCCACCACCCCCGCGAAGTGGCGGCGGTGATCAAGGCCGTTCGGGGGGGCTGGCCGGAGCGCCGCCTGGTGATGGTCTACCAGCCGCACCGTTACAGCCGTACTCGCGATCTCTATGACGATTTCGTGCAGGTGCTGAGCGAGGCCAACGTGCTGCTGTTGATGGAGGTCTACCCGGCCGGCGAAGAGCCGATTCCCGGCGCTGACAGCCGCCAGCTCTGCCACAGCATTCGCCAGCGCGGCCAACTGGACCCGATCTACATCGAGCGTGGCACTGACCTGGCGCCCCTGGTCAAGCCGCTGCTGCGTGCCGGCGACATCCTGCTTTGCCAGGGGGCCGGCGATATCGGTGCGCTGGCGCCGCAATTGATTCAGAACCCGCTGTTTGGCGGTCAGTCCGATGACGCCGCCAAGAGGAAGACGAAATGAGCGCGAAACTGAAATCCACCCTCGAGCCGGCCGCATTCGGCCGGGTTGCCGTGCTCTACGGCGGCAAGAGTGCCGAGCGCGAGGTTTCGCTGAAATCCGGCTCCATGGTGCTGCAGGCGCTTCAGGCCGCAGGTGTGGACGCCTTCGGCATCGATGTTGGCGACGACCTGCTGCAGCGCCTGCAGGCTGAGAAGATCGACCGTGCCTTCATCATCCTCCACGGCCGTGGTGGCGAAGACGGCAGCATGCAGGGCCTGCTGGAGTGCCTGGGCATTCCCTACACCGGCAGCGGCATCCTGGCGTCCGCTCTGGCCATGGACAAGCTGCGTACCAAGCAGCTGTGGATCAGCCTCGGCTTGCCGACGCCGCGCCATGCCGTGCTGGCCAGCGAAGAAGATTGCCGCAAGGCCGCAGCCGAGCTGGGCTTCCCGCTGATCGTCAAGCCGGCCCACGAAGGTTCCAGCATCGGCATGGCCAAGGTGGAGAATGTCGAGGCGCTGATCGAAGCCTGGCGCGATGCTGGCGTCTACGACCCGCAGGTGCTGGTGGAGCAGTGGATCCACGGCCCGGAATTTACCGTCGCCTGGCTGCGCGGCGAGGTGCTGCCGCCCATCCGTCTCGGCACTCCGCACACGTTCTATGACTACGACGCCAAGTACTTGGCCAGTGATACCCGCTACCAGATCCCCTGTGGCCTGGATGCGGACAAAGAGGGGGAGCTGAAGCAGCTCACCGCGCGCGCCTGCGAAACCCTCGGCATCCAGGGCTGGGCCCGTGCCGACGTGATGCAGGACGCCGACGGACGCTTCTGGCTCCTCGAAGTCAACACCGCACCGGGCATGACTGATCACAGCCTGGTGCCCATGGCCGCACGCGCTGCGGGTCTGGATTTCCAGCAATTGGTGCTGGCGATCCTCGCCGACAGCGTCGAGGCAAGGGGCTGATCCCATGCGTAGCGCCACTATCCGCCGTCAGGAACCCGTAATCGGCCGCGTCGCTCCGTCGCGTAAGCCGGTGCCGCGTGGCGCCAGTCGGATGGTGGCCAAGGAGCCGCTGTCGCAGCGCCTGCCCAAGCCGAGCTTCGGCTTCCTCAGGAAGCTGGCCTGGCCGGTGATGTTGGCGGTGCTCGGCTTCGGTGCCTATGAAGCGGCGCAGCGGCTGCTGCCCTACGCCGACCGGCCCATCGCCAAGGTCAATGTGCAGGGCGACCTGAGCTACATCAGCCAACAGGCGGTGCAGCAGCGGATTGCCCCGTACATCGCGGCGAGCTTCTTCAGCATCGACCTGGCGAGCATGCGCCGCGAGCTGGAACAGATGCCCTGGATCGCCCATGCCGAGGTACGCCGGGTATGGCCGGACCAGGTGATGGTCCGCCTGGAAGAACAACTGCCCATCGCCCGCTGGGGCGACGAGGCACTGCTGAACAACCAGGGCCAGGCATTCGCCCCGCGCGAGCTGGCCCACTATGAACAGCTGCCCCAGCTCTGGGGCCCGCAGCGGGCCCAGGAGCAGGTGATGCAGCAATACCAGATGCTCAGCCAGATGCTGCGCCCGCTCGGCTTCTCCATAGCCCGGCTGGAGCTGCGCGAGCGCGGTAGTTGGTTCCTGTCCACCGGCCAGGGCGTCGAGCTCTTGCTGGGACGGGATCACCTGGTGGAGAAAATGCGACGTTTCATCTCGATCTACGAGAAAACGCTGAAGGACCAGATGGCGAACATAGAGCGCGTCGACTTGCGCTATCCCAATGGCCTGTCTGTGGCCTGGCGGGCGTCGGTCGAAGCCCCGGCGGCGACCACGGTCGCCGTGCAGTGAATTAGAGAGAAGGTTAGAACCATGGCAAGCGTACAGAGCGGCAAGATGATCGTCGGCCTGGACATCGGCACCTCCAAGGTGGTGGCGCTGGTGGGCGAGATCGCAGCCGACGGCCAACTGGAAATCGTCGGCATTGGCACCCATCCGTCGCGCGGCCTGAAGAAGGGCGTGGTGGTGAACATCGAATCCACCGTGCAATCGATCCAGCGCGCAGTGGAAGAGGCCCAACTGATGGCGGGCTGCCGCATCCACTCGGCGTTCGTCGGCATCGCCGGCAATCACATCCGCAGCCTGAACTCCCACGGCATTGTGGCGATCCGCGACCGCGAGGTGAGCGGCGCCGACATCGAGCGCGTGCTGGACGCCGCCCAGGCCGTGGCTATTCCGGCTGACCAGCGCGTGCTGCACACCCTGGCCCAGGACTACGTGATCGACAACCAGGAAGGCGTGCGCGAGCCGCTCGGCATGTCCGGCGTGCGCCTGGAAGCCAAGGTGCACGTAGTGACCTGTGCAGTGAATGCGGCGCAGAACATCGAGAAGTGCGTGCGCCGCTGCGGCCTGGAAGTGGACGACATCATCCTGGAGCAACTGGCCTCGGCCTACTCGGTACTGACCGACGACGAGAAGGAACTGGGCGTCTGCCTGGTGGACATCGGTGGCGGCACCACTGACATCGCCATCTTCACTGAGGGCGCCATCCGCCATACCGCGGTGATCCCGATCGCCGGCGACCAGGTGACCAACGACATCGCCATGGCCCTGCGTACCCCGACCCAGTACGCCGAAGAGATCAAGATCCGCTACGCCTGCGCCCTGGCCAAGCTGGCCGGTGCCGGCGAAACCATCAAGGTGCCCAGCGTTGGCGACCGCCCGCCGCGCGAACTGTCGCGCCAAGCCCTGGCCGAAGTGGTCGAGCCTCGTTACGACGAGCTGTTCACGCTGGTCCAGGCGGAGCTGCGTCGCAGCGGCTACGAGGACCTGATCCCGGCAGGCATCGTCCTCACCGGCGGCACTGCGAAGATGGAAGGCGCGGTGGAACTGGCCGAAGAGATTTTCCACATGCCGGTGCGCCTCGGCGTGCCGCATAGCGTGAAGGGGCTCGCCGACGTCGTGCGCAACCCCATCTACTCCACGGGCGTGGGTCTTCTGCTGTACGGGCTGCGCAAGCAGTCTGATGGCATGCCCGCGTCCACTGGCAGCTTTGGCTATAGCGAAGAACCCAAGGCCCCTGTGCTGGAAAGGCTGAAGCGCTGGGTTCAGGGCAATTTTTAAACGCGGTACGCAGTAGGCGAAAAACTAAAAAAGGAAGGAGAGGGGAAAATGTTCGAACTCGTAGATAACGTTCCGCAAACAGCGGTAATCAAAGTGATCGGTGTCGGTGGTGGCGGTGGCAACGCCGTGAACCACATGGCCAAGAGCAACATCGAAGGCGTCGAGTTCATCTGCGCCAACACCGATGCCCAGGCGCTGAAGAACATTGGCGCGCGCACCGTCCTGCAACTCGGCCCGGGCGTGACCAAGGGCCTCGGCGCCGGCGCCAACCCCGAAGTCGGCCGCCAGGCTGCCATCGAGGACCGCGACCGCATCGCTGAAGTGCTGCAGGGCGCCGACATGGTCTTCATCACCACCGGCATGGGCGGCGGTACCGGTACCGGTGCGGCGCCGATCATCGCTGAAGTGGCCAAGGAAATGGGCATCCTCACCGTTGCGGTGGTGACCCGTCCGTTCCCGTTCGAAGGCCGCAAGCGCATGCAGATCGCCGATGAAGGCATCCGCTCCCTGGCCGAAAGCGTCGACTCGCTGATCACCATCCCCAACGAGAAGCTGCTGACCATCCTCGGCAAGGACGCCAGCCTGCTGGCCGCTTTCGCCAAGGCGGACGACGTGCTGGCCGGCGCTGTGCGCGGTATCTCCGACATCATCAAGCGCCCCGGCATGATCAACGTCGACTTCGCCGACGTTAAGACCGTGATGGGTGAAATGGGCATGGCCATGATGGGCACCGGCTGCGCCAGCGGTCCGAACCGCGCCCGCGAAGCCACCGAGGCAGCCATCCGCAACCCGCTGCTGGACGACGTCAACCTGCAGGGCGCGCGCGGCATCCTGGTGAACATCACCGCCGGTCCCGACCTGTCCCTGGGCGAGTACTCCGACGTGGGTAACATCATCGAGCAGTTCGCTTCCGAGCACGCCACCGTCAAGGTGGGCACCGTGATCGATCCGGACATGCGCGACGAACTGCACGTGACCGTAGTGGCCACTGGCCTGGGCGCGCGCATCGAGAAGCCGGTCAAGGTGGTCGACAACACCGTTCAGGCAGCCGCCGTGGCCACCGCCACCGTAGCCGCCCGTCCGGAGCAGCCGTCGGTCAACTACCGCGACCTGGATCGCCCGACTGTGATGCGCAATCAGGCTCACGCCGGCGCGGCCACTGCGGCCAAGCTGAACACGCAGGATGATCTGGATTATCTGGATATTCCGGCATTCCTGCGTCGCCAGGCTGATTGATGGACTGTATCAGGAGCATTAGGGTGATTGGTGTTCAGCAAAGGGCGGTTCTGCTATTATCGCCGCCCATTGTTGAAAACAGTTCGCAACTTGCGCTCAAGCGGCCAATGCCATGATCAGACAACGCACTCTCAAGAACATTATCCGTGCCACTGGCGTGGGGCTGCATTCCGGGGAAAAGGTCTACCTGACCCTGAAGCCCGCGCCGGTAGACACCGGCATAGTGTTTCGCCGTACCGACCTCGAACCCGTGGTGGACATCCCCGCGCGTGCCGAGAATGTCGGTGAGACCACCATGTCGACCACGCTGATCAACGGCGAGGTCAAGGTGGACACCGTGGAGCACCTGCTTTCGGCCATGGCTGGCCTGGGCATCGACAACGCCTACGTCGAACTCTCCGCGTCGGAAGTGCCGATCATGGACGGCAGCGCCGGTCCCTTCGTCTTCCTGATTCAATCCGCCGGCCTGCAGGAGCAGGACGCGCCGAAGAAGTTCATCCGCATCCTGCGCGAAGTGACTGTGGAGGAGGGCGACAAGCGCGCCACCTTCGTGCCCTTCGACGGTTTCAAGGTGAGCTTCGAGATCGATTTCGATCACCCGGTATTCCGCAACCGTACCCAGAGTGCGAGCGTGGATTTCTCCAGCACCTCGTTCGTCAAGGAGGTCAGCCGTGCGCGGACCTTCGGCTTCATGCGCGACATCGAGTTCCTGCGTTCCCAGAACCTGGCACTCGGCGGCAGCGTGGAGAACGCCATCGTGGTTGACGAGAACCAGGTGCTCAACGAAGACGGCCTGCGTTACGAGGACGAGTTCGTCAAGCACAAGATTCTCGATGCGATCGGTGACCTCTACCTGCTCGGCAATAGTCTGATCGGCGAATTCCGTGGCTTCAAGTCGGGCCACGCGCTGAACAACCGCCTGCTGCGCCAGCTCATCGAGCAGAAGGACGCCTGGGAAGTGGTGACCTTCGAGGATGCCAGGACTGCGCCTATCTCCTATATGCGACCGGTAGCAGCCGTTTAAGCAATACCCTCTTTCCTGACTTCAAAGGCCACCCTCGGGTGGCCTTTTTTTATGCCTGTCTGAAGGGGACCAAGCTCAGTCCTTTGGCTTACCGTGGCGAGCGAGACGCTCAAGGGCTTCACGCAGCCTGGGGTCGCTGACGGTTTCGGCGGTGGATTCCAGGCTTTCTGCCGCCGCGGGGGAGAGTCGGCCTTCGGTCACCGGCGCGCTGGTGGCGCCGTAGCTTGGCTGTACCTTGAACACGATGCGTTCCAGTCCGGCGAAAGCCTCGAAGGCCTTCAACTGGCGCAACAGGCGGGCCTGCTGGTAGCGCAGCCGGGTGGCCCAGTGGCCGTCGGTCACGATGAGCAGCAGCCTGCCCTCACGCCAGGAGGCAACATGGCAGTGTTCGCGGGCGGCAGGCTGCAACTGGCTGGCGAGCAGTTGCTGCAGCTGGTCGATGCGCTGGGCCTCGTTGAACAGCGCCCGTAGCGGCTTCTCCTCGCGCAGCAGCGCGGCGGGGGAGCGGGCGGGCAGGGGACGGAATGCCATGGTGGGTGCTTGAAGGAAATCGCGATGCCCCAATATTAACAGAAGCGAACTGTTGCCCCGGTGTTCCAAGGCCGCCGGACCTGCCACTTCCTCCGTTTTGCCGGAGTGCGAGGGCGCCGCGCTGGGGGACACCACCTCAACAGGTTCTGACGGGGGCTGGGAAGTGCACCCGCTTTCCTCGACAAGGAATCCGAGTAGAATGCCCCCTTCGCAAGCAGCCATGGCGGCTGCGCGGGCGACTCCAGGCCGCCCTCCATCCCAATGTGTGGAAGATCCTCTCTATATGTTTGCGCCATTGTTGAAGAAACTCTTTGGAAGCAAGAACGAACGCGAAGTGAAGCGTATGGCCAAGGTTGTCCAGGCCGTCAACGCGTTCGAAGAGCAGATGGTTGCCCTGTCCGATGACCAGCTGCGCGCCAAGACCGAAGAGTTCAAGGCGCGCCTGGCCAAGGGAGAGACCCTGGACCAGCTGTTGCCGGAAGCCTTCGCCGTGGCACGGGAGGCCGGCAAGCGCGTCATGGGCATGCGCCACTTCGACGTCCAGCTGATCGGCGGCATGACCTTGCACGAAGGCAAGATCGCCGAGATGCGCACCGGCGAGGGCAAGACCCTGGTGGGAACCCTGGCGGTTTACCTCAATGCGCTGTCCGGCAAGGGCGTGCACGTGGTCACCGTGAACGACTACCTGGCCCGCCGCGACGCCAACTGGATGCGTCCGCTCTATGAATTCCTCGGCCTGTCCGTTGGCATCGTCACCCCCTTCCAGCCGCCGGAAGAGAAGCGCGCCGCCTACGCCTCCGACATCACCTACGGCACCAACAACGAGTTCGGCTTCGACTACCTGCGCGACAACATGGCATTCAGCACGGATGACAAATTCCAGCGCGAGCTGAATTTCTCCGTGATCGACGAAGTGGACTCCATTCTCATCGACGAAGCGCGCACTCCGCTGATCATCTCCGGCCAGGCCGAAGACAGCTCCAAGCTCTACATCCAGATCAACAAGCTGATCCCGCGCCTCAAGCAGCACATCGAAGAAGTGGAAGGCCAGGTCACCCAGGAAGGCCACTACTCGGTGGACGAGAAGACCCGCCAGGTCGAGCTCAACGAGATGGGCCACCAGTTCATCGAGGAAATGCTGACCCAGGCTGGCCTGCTGGCCGAGGGCGAGAGCCTCTACTCGGCGCACAACCTCAGCCTGCTGACCCACGTCTACGCCGCGCTGCGCGCCCACACCCTGTTCCACCGCAATATCGAATACATCGTGCAGAACGACCAGGTGCTGCTGATCGACGAGCACACCGGCCGTACCATGCCCGGCCGTCGCCTGTCCGAGGGCCTGCACCAGGCCATCGAGGCCAAGGAAAACCTGCCGATCCAGGCGGAAAGCCAGACCCTGGCCTCCACCACCTTCCAGAACTACTTCCGCCTCTACAAGAAGCTGTCCGGCATGACCGGCACCGCTGACACCGAGGCCTTCGAGTTCCGCCAGATCTACGGCCTGGACGTCGTGGTGATCCCGACCCACCGCCCCGTTGCCCGTAAGGACTTCAACGACCTGGTCTACCTGACCCAGGAAGAAAAGTTCGCCGCCATCATCAGTGACATCAAGGAATGCCAGGCCAGTGGCCGTCCGGCGCTGGTGGGTACCGCCTCGATCGAAAGCTCCGAGTACGTTTCCCAGCTGCTGATCAAGGCAGGCATCGAGCACAAGGTGCTGAACGCCAAGTACCACGAGAAGGAAGCAGAAATCATCGCCCAGGCCGGTCGTCCCGGCGCTGTGACCATCGCCACCAACATGGCCGGTCGTGGTACCGACATCCTCCTCGGCGGTAACTGGGAAGCTGAAGTCGCCGCCCTGGAAGCCCCGACCGACGAGCAGGTCGCGCAGATCAAGGCCGAGTGGCAGAAGCGCCACCAGCAAGTGATCGAGGCCGGTGGCCTGCACGTAGTAGCCTCCGAGCGTCACGAATCCCGCCGTATCGACAACCAGCTGCGGGGTCGCGCCGGCCGTCAGGGTGACCCGGGTTCCAGCCGCTTCTACCTGTCGCTGGAAGACAACCTCATGCGCATCTTCGCCTCCGACCGGGTGAAGAACTTCATGAAGGCCCTCGGCATGCAGTCTGGCGAGGCCATCGAGCACCGCATGGTGACCAACGCCATCGAGAAGGCCCAGCGCAAGGTCGAAGGCCGCAACTTCGACATCCGTAAGCAGCTCCTCGAATACGACGACGTGGCCAACGAGCAGCGCAAGGTGATCTACCACATGCGCAACAGCCTGCTGGCGGCCGAAGACATCGGCGACACCATTGTCGAGTTCCGCGAGGAAGTGCTGAACAGCACCATCGACGCCCACATTCCGCCGCAGTCCATGCCGGAGCAGTGGGATGTCTCCGGTCTGGAAAACGCGCTGTACAGCGATTTCGGTCTGAAGCTGCCGATCCAGCAGTGGCTCGACGAGGACGAGAAGCTCTACGAAGAAACCCTGCGCGAGAAGATCCTCGCCCAGCTGCTGGCCGCCTACAACGAGAAGGAAGACCTCGCTGGCGCAGAAGCCCTGCGTGCCTTCGAGAAACAGATGCTGCTGCGCGTGCTGGACGACCTGTGGAAGGACCACCTGTCCACCATGGATCACCTGCGTCACGGCATCCACCTGCGCGGCTACGCCCAGAAGAACCCGAAGCAGGAGTACAAGCGCGAGTCCTTTACCCTGTTCCAGGACCTGCTCGACTCCATCAAGCGCGACACCATTCGCGTTCTTTCCCACGTTCAGGTGCGTCGCGAGGACCCCGCCGAGGAAGAAGCGCGTCTGCGCCGCGAGGCCGAGGAATTGGCCCAACGCATGCAGTTCCAGCATGCTGCTGCGCCCAGCATGGTTGACGTAGAAGCCGCCGAGGCCGCCGAAGAGCAGGACGACGTAGCCGTCGCCACGGCTGCAGCCCCGGTTCGCACCGAGCCCAAGGTAGGCCGTAACGAGCCCTGCCCCTGCGGTTCCGGCAAGAAGTACAAGCACTGCCACGGTCAAATCAACTAAGGCTCTGCTGCTGTTCCAACGCCGCGACCGGCCCTGCCGCTCGCGGCGTTTTTCCAGATAACCCCAGGCCGCCTGCGCTGTCCGCAGCCGGTCCCCTGATCACAAAGGAGCGCTCCCCATGGCTGTTGGTCTTGGCCCTCTGCCTACCCTGCACCCGGTACCCGGTTTCGAACTCGGCATCGCCTCTGCCGGCATCAAGCGCCCCGGGCGCAAGGACGTGGTGGTGATGCGCTGTGCCGCAGGTTCCACCGTGGCCGGAGTGACCACCACCAACGCCTTCTGTGCCGCCCCTGTGCTGATCACCCGTGAGCGCGTGGCCGGCGATGTCCGCTATCTGCTGACCAACACCGGCAACGCCAACGCCGGCACCGGCCCGGACGGCCTGGTCCGTGCCCGTCGCGCCTGCGCGAAACTGGCCGAGCTGGCTGGCGTGAGTGAAGACGCTGTGCTGCCGTTCTCCACCGGCGTGATCGGTGAGCCGCTGCCGGTCGAGAAGATCGAAGCCGCGCTGCCCGCTGCCCTGGAGGATCTGAAGGTCGACAACTGGGCCCAGGCTGCCGAAGGCATCATGACCACCGACACCCTGCCCAAGGGGGCCAGCCGCCAGTTCCAGCACGACGGCGTGACCATCACCGTCACCGGCATCAGCAAGGGCGCCGGCATGATCCGCCCGAACATGGCCACCATGCTCGGTTACATCGCCACCGACGCCAAGGTGGCCCGCGACGTGCTGCACGCCTTGGTGCGCGATGCGGCGAACAAGTCCTTCAACCGCATCACCATCGACGGCGACACCTCCACCAACGACTGCTGCATGCTGATCGCCACCGGCCAGGCCGCCCTGCCCGAAATCACCGCTGCCAGCGGCGACCTGTTCGCCAAGCTGAAGCAAGCCGTGTTCGATGTGTTCATGGAAATTGCCCAGGCCATCGTCCGTGACGGCGAAGGCGCTACCAAGTTCGTCACCGTGGAAGTGAACGGTGGTGGCAACCACCAGGAGTGCCTGGACGTGGCCTACGCCGTGGCCCACTCGCCGCTGATCAAGACGGCACTGTTCGCCTCCGATCCGAACTGGGGCCGCATCCTCGCCGCCGTGGGCTATGCCGGTGTGCCGAACCTGGACGTGAGCAAGATCGACGTCTTCCTCGGCGAAGTCTGCATCGCTAGCCAGGGCGGCCGCGCGGCCACCTACACCGAGGCGCAGGGCGCAGCGGTAATGGCCCGCGAGGAAATCAGCATTCGCATCGAATTGGGTCGTGGCGACTGCAGCGAAACCATCTGGACCACCGACCTGTCCCACGAATACGTGAAGATCAACGCGGAATACCGGACGTAATCCAGTCGCCCTCGCATTCCCGATTTTCATCCCCCGATGAAAATCGGGAATTTGCCAGGGGCGCGGGCAGCTTTCATGATCCAGCGACACCCTAGGGAACTGGAACAAAGGAGGAAGGCATGTCCCTGACACTGGTGATAGGCAACAAGAACTACTCGTCCTGGTCGCTGCGGGCCTGGTTGGCCATGGAACTGACCGGCTCACCGTATGACGAGGTACGAGTCCCCCTCTACCAGGCAGACAGCCACAAGCGCCTGTTGGCGTACTCGCCTACCGCCAAGGTCCCGGTGCTGAAGTCCGAAGACGGCACCATCTGGGATTCCCTGGCCATCGCCGAATACCTCGCCGAACGCTTCCCCGAAGCGCACCTGTGGCCGTTTGGCCAGGCGGCTCGCGCCATGGCCCGTGCGGTCTGTGCGGAAATGCACAGCGGCTTCGTGCCCCTGCGCAGCCACATGCCGATGGACATGCGGCGCAGCCAGCCGCTCTCCGAGGTGCCGGAGGAAGTGACCGAGGACATCCGCCGCATTTGCGCCATCTGGGCCGAATGCCGCTCGCGCTTCGGCCAGGATGGCCCCTATCTGTTCGGCCATGCCAGCATCGCCGACGCCTTCTATGCGCCGGTGGCCAGCCGCCTGCGCAGTTATGCCGTGGAGCTGCCGGAAGAGGCAGCAGCCTACGTCGAGACCATTTATCGGTGGCCGGCTTTCCAGCGCTGGTACCAGGCCGCCTTGCAGGAGACGGAGATCATCGAATGAAACGAGTGCATGTGGCTGCCGCAGTGATCCGTGGCGCCGACGGCCGGGTGCTGATCGCCAGGCGCCCGGACGACAAGCACCAGGGCGGCCTCTGGGAATTTCCCGGCGGCAAGGTGGAGGAGGGCGAGGCCGTGCAGGCCGCGCTCTCCCGTGAGCTGGAGGAGGAACTGGGCATTCGCGTGAGCGCCGCCCGGCCGCTGATCCAGGTCCACCACGACTACCCCGACAAGCAGGTGTTCCTGGATGTCTGGGAAGTCAGCGCCTTTACCGGCGTGCCCCACGGCGCCGAAGGCCAGCCCCTGGCCTGGGCGTCCTCCCGGGAGCTCGGTGGCTACGAATTTCCGGCCGCGAACAAGCCCATCGTAGCCGCTGCACGCCTGCCGGACCGCTACCTCATCACCCCCGACGATATCGAGCCCCAGGCGCTGCTGGCGGGCCTCAAGGCGGCGCTGGCCAGTGGCGTGCGGCTGGTGCAACTGCGGGCGCCAAAGATGTTCGATGCCCAATACCGTGACCTGGCGGTGGACGTCCAGGGCCTATGTGCGGGCAAGGCCCAATTGATGCTCAAGGGGCCGCTGGAGTGGCTGGGCGATTTCCCCGCCGCCGGCTGGCACCTGACGGCCGACCAGTTGCGCAAATACGCCCCCAATGGCCGCCCTTTCCCCCGGGAACGCTGGTTGGCCGCTTCCTGCCACAGCCTCGAGGAGTTGCAGCTGGCGGCGGCCATGGAAGTGGACTTCGTCAGCCTTTCGCCCGTGCAGGCCACCCAGACCCATCCCGAGGCCGAGCCCCTGGGCTGGGACCGCGCCACCGAGCTTCTCCAGGGCTTCAACCAACCCGTCTACCTGTTGGGCGGTGTCGGTCCCGCCGACCTGGAGCGTGCCTGGCAGGCCGGCGCCCAGGGTGTTGCGGGGATTCGGGCGTTCTGGCCCGCATGAGGGTAGGGCAGGCCTCCGGCCTGCTCAGCGATAGAAATCGCCCCCACAGGGCGATAAGGTCGGTGCAGGCGCGAGTCACCCCTTCTTCGCCGCCTCCCACAACACTTCCTCCACTCCCTGCCGACGTGCGATCAGTCGGGCGGCGACGAACAGCAGGTCGGAGAGGCGGTTGAGGTAGGCCAGCAGCTCGTCCCGCAGCGGCTCTTCCCGGTTCAGTGTCTGGGCGCGGCGTTCGGCGCTGCGGGCGAAGCTGCGGCACACATGGGCCTGCGCCACCAGGCGCGAGCCGCCGGGGAGGATGAAGTTCTTCAAGGGACCCAGCTCGTCATTCCAGCGGTCGATGGCCGTCTCCAGCCGCTCGATTTCCGGGCGATCCAGCACCTGGTATTCAGGCATCGCCAGTTCGCCGCCGAGGTCGAACAGACGGTGCTGGCAGGGCGCGAGCACCGAAATCACCTCGGCGAGCCCCGGCCAGCGCTCCTGACCCTCGGTCAGATCCGCCAACAGCAGTCCAAGCTGGCTGTTCAGGGTATCCACTTCGCCGATGGCCTCGATCCGAGGGTGGTCCTTGGGGACGCGGCGGTCGCTGGAGAGGCCGGTTTCGCCCTTGTCGCCGGTGCGGGTGTAGATCTTCGAGAGGCGGTTGCCCATTTCAGGTTCCTGCAGTCGTGGCACTGGAGGTCAGCGGCAGGCGCAGGGTGAAACAGGTGCCCTGGCCGGGCTTGGACTGCACTTCCATCTGGCCCTTGTGGTTGTTGGTGATGATGAAATACGAGACCGACAAGCCGAGCCCCGTGCCCTGGCCCACTTCCTTGGTGGTGAAGAAGGGCTCGAAGATACGTTTGCGCACGGTTTCCGGGATGCCCACGCCGTTGTCTTCCACCTGGATTTCCGCCCACGGCGGGCTCAGCCGGGTCCGCAGGGTGATGCGACCTTCCTCGTCATCCTCGCGCAGGTGGATGGCTTGGGCGGCGTTCTTCAGCAGGTTCAGCAGCACCTGCTCCAGTTCGTTGGCGGTACCGGGAACCGGGCCCAGCTCCGCGTCAAACTCGCGGACGACCTGCAGGCCCTTGAAGTCGAAACCCTCGGTGAGGTCGAAGTCGTTGCTTGCGATCTCCAGGGCCTGGTCGATCAGCACCGGCAACTGGCACGGCGCCAACTGGCGATTGCTGCGACGGCTGAAGGCGAGCATGTGGCTGACGATCTTCGCAGCGCGGGCGCCGGCCTGGTGGATGTCATCCAGCAGCTTGGGCACCTCGCGGGCGTTCAGGTACTGGTTCACCACTTCCAGGCTGATGCCGTTGATGGCGGCCTGTTCCTGGTTGCGATCGAGCTCCGGCGAGATGCGTCGACGAATGTTCTGCACGTTGTGCAGGATAGCGCCCAAGGGGTTGTTGATCTCGTGGGCCATGCCGGCTGCGAGGCCGCCCACCGAGAGCATCTTTTCCGACTGCACCATCAGTTCTTCCATGGACAGGCGCTGAGTGATGTCGTCGATGCGGATCACCACACCACGCCCGGTGCCGCCCATCAGCGGGTAGAAGGTCAGCGCGTAGTGGTGGACGTTTTCGCCCACGAGCCAACTGACCCGTTCGACTTTTTCCACCTTGTGCTTTTCGGCGGTCAGGCGGATCTGCGGCAGGAAGGGCTTGAGCGATGGGAAGGCCAGGAATACCGGCTGGTTGAGCGCATCGTCCATCGGGGTGCCGGAGAGGGCGCTGGCTTCCTGGTTCCACTGGGTGACGTAGAGCTGCTCGTCCAGGGCGATGAGCGCCGAGGGCATGGAGTCGATGATGCTGTTGAGGTAGTTCTGAAAGCCCGTGAGCTTTTTCTCGATCTTGCTGCGCACCTGCACTTCCAGCTCCAGCTTGCGGTTGGAGTGGCGGGTTTCCTCGGCCAGCTCGTGGGCCTGGTCGAAGGCGGCCTGGGCGTCGTCGCGGGCGCGCTTGAGCTGCTGTTCGCGGGCCTCGATGCGGCTGAGCATGGTGTTGAAGGCGTCGGCCAGGCTACCGATTTCGTCTCGATTGCCCCGTGGCGCGCGCAGTGAGTAGTTCTCCTCGCGGGTGACCTGGCGGGAAAGCTCCTCCAGACGGCGGATCGGGCGGGTGACCATGCGCTTGATCTGCCGCGCCACCAGCAACCAGAGCAGCACGCTGCAGGCAAGGATGGCCAGGCTCGCGGTCAGGGTGCCGGTGTAGAACACGCTGGGCAGCTCGCTGGACGCTATCAGCAGCAGGTGGCCGGGCTGCCGCCCGGGGACGGGCAGTTCCGCGAGGTGGGTGGTGCGGAATTCCCGCAGGCGCCAGTTGGAAATGTCGCTGGCCTTCAACGGCAGGTCGAGCGGCTCCCTACGCTGTAACTGGGCCAGCAGGTGGCCGTCGCTGTCGTAGAGGGCGGCGGCGCGCAGAGGCGTGTAACCCTCAAGGCGCTGCAGCATCTTCTTGCCGTTTTCTTCGGACGCCAGCGCGTCCGGGCCGAGGGACGAGGTGGCGAAAAGCCGGCCGAGGGTTTCCAGGCCCTGGGGGGCCACGCTTTCCTGGGAGATCCAGTAGGCGGCGCTGATGAAGGCCAGGTTGGCAATGAGCAGGACGGTGGCAAGCAGAACGAGCAGGGCGGCGAGCAGTTTGCGGCCGACCGACAGGTTCTCGAGGCGTTGACGCAGGCTGGTCAAGGGGGCAGATATCCGCGGCTGGGCTGAAAGGCAGGTTAGCGCGGGGTCAGGTGACGGGCAATCCACGCTGAAGCAGGTGGGCCTTGAGGCGTGTGTGCAGGCTCTCCAGGTGGGGCAGGTTGAGCCGGTGACGGGCTGCGGTGGCGCAGGCGTGGCCCAGCAGGTAGCTGATCTCGGTGCGCCGACCGTTGGCGACATCCTGGTACATGGAGGAGTAATTCGCCGCGGTGGCCTGGATCACCCGCAGCACCTCGTCGTGCAGGCCTTCGGCGGCGTCGGGCTGTCCGCAGCGCTGCAGCAGCTCGGCCAGTTCGGTGCATAGCACGCTGACCTCCGCCGGGTGCTCGGCGAGTCCGCCGTTGCGGCAGTCGTGCAACACGGTAAGGGGATTGATGGCGCAGTTCAGCGCCAGCTTGCGCCACAGCCGGGAGAGGATGTCCGGCGTCCAGCCGTGGGGGATTCCAGCCTGTTCCAGTTCCGCCAGCCAGGCCGGCGCTTCGGGGCGCAGCGGGTCGCCGAGCCAGGTGAACCCGTGGCCAGCGAATACCACCCGGAAGTCCCCGTCCCGAAAGGCCCCTTCGGTGCTGGAGGCGAGCACACAGCGCGCATGAGGCAGCTTCAGGGCCACGGCGTCCTGGCTGCCCAGCCCGTTCTGCAGCAGGACCAGTTCGGCGCCGGGGGCCAGGCGCGGCAGCAGGGGCTGGACGGCGGCTTCTGCGTCGTAGGCCTTGCAGGCCACCAGCAGGCGGCTGATGGGGCTGGTGCTGCTGGGCAATTCGGCGGGAATGGCATACTGCCGCGCCTCGCCCTGTTCCACCAGGGTCAGGCCACCGCCTGCTTCATAGGTCTTGAGCCGGGCGCGGTCACGCAGGACCAGGCGCACGGGCAGGCCTGCGCGGGTCAGGCGGGCAGCCCAGAGGCTGCCAAGGCTGCCGGCGCCGAGGATATGCCAGGTCATGGCTGGGGCAGGCGCAGGGCCGTCACTCGGCCGCTGGCGTAGGCCTCTGGGAGCATGGCGGAGGCCTTCTCCAGCAACTCTTCGACATCCAGGGGCAGGGCTTTGGTATCCAGGCCCACCAAGGCGATGCCGGCCTTGAGGGTGATAAAGCCTTCACTGGTCTTGAAGGCCTTCAGGTTCAGGCCTTCATGGAGGCGGCGGAAGCTGCTCGGCGAGCATTCGTGAAGGTCGTCGAGCAGGGTGATCAGGCCGAACTGGTTGTCGTCCAGGCGGGTCAGCACATCCAGCGGACGCACCAGTTGCTGCAGGCGCCGTGCGACGCCGTGCAACAGCTCATTGAAGAAGGTTTCGCCGTACTGCTGGCGCAGCTGCGGAGCATCCAGCAAGCCAATCTGCAAGTAGCACAGGGCGCCGCCGCGGGACTCCACCTGGCGCAGGCTGTCGGCCAGCTTCTGCCGCAGGTAGCGCGGGTTGCCGAGGCCGGTGAGGGAGTCCACCAGGTTGCGTTGTTCCAGGGCTGCGATGTTCTGGGTAAGCAGGCGGTTCTCCTGCAGCAGGCGATGCAGGGTGTTGCACAGACGGTCCGCGGCGAAGATCCGGGGCACCAGCTGTTCGCTCATCTCCGCCTTGCTGATGAAGTCGTCCACACCCCGGTCGAAGGCCTCGCTCAGGACATTGTCGCCCTCCTTGCCGGTCAGCAGGATGATGTAGCTGTAGTGATCGGTCATCTCATCCAGCTGGCGCACCCGCGCGGTCAATTCCAGGCCATCGATCTCCGGCATCAGCCAGTCGGCGAGGATGACGTTGGCCGGCTTGTGTTCCAACAGGTTCAGGGCTTCGCTGGCGCTGCTGGCGAAGCGCACGTCCTGGTACCCCGCCTGGCTCAAGGTGCGGCCGATCATGGCGCTGGAGAACTTCGCATCGTCCACCACCAGGATACTGAGATAAGGATTGGGCATTTGGCAGGCTCGCAAGGGGGGTGGGACAGCGGGATATGGCGTAATGATATCAAGCCTCGTTCAGGTTGCCTTGTCGCCCTACCGTTCTGCCGGTTACGGACTGCTGGGGACGGCCCCCATAAAAGGTGGCTTGTCGCTCGGTTATAATGGGTGCGCATTTTTAACCGTCAAGCCAGGCGCTCTCATATCCGTGATGCAGATCGCGCCTTCTATCTGGAGGAATCCCATGCCCTCGTTCGACGTGGTGTCCGAACTGGACAAGCACGAAGTCACCAACGCCGTCGACAACGCCATCAAGGAGCTCGATCGCCGCTACGACCTGCGCGGCAAGGGCACTTTCGAGTTCAAGGAGCTGACGGTCACCCTCACGGCCGAAGCCGACTTCCAGCTGGAGCAGATGCTGGAAATCCTCAAGCTGGCCCTGGTCAAGCGCAAGATCGATGTCCAGTGCCTGGAGATCAAGGATTCCTACGCGTCCGGCAAGGTCGTGAAACAGGAAGCCGTACTGCGCGAAGGCATCGACAAGGAACTGGCGAAAAAGATCGTCGCGCACATCAAGGAAAGCAAACTGAAGGTCCAGGCCGCCATCCAGGGCGAGCAGGTCCGCGTGACCGGCAAGAAGCGTGACGACCTCCAGGAAGCCATCGCTGCCCTGCGCGCCAAGGAGTTCGGCATGCCCCTGCAGTTCAACAACTTCCGCGACTGAGCGGAACCTTCGCGACCGATTCGCGTCGCAACCCTGTGTTCGTTTGAACCTTTGCCGCCATGGTTTGTCCATGGCGGCCTGGTTTTGCATTGCTGACAATAGCGCGGGAGAACCCCATGGAAATGAACGTCGACCAGTTGGTGAAAGTATCCGAGGCCTGGTTGCCCATTGTGCTTGAGTACAGCGGCAAGCTGGCGCTGGCCCTGATCACCCTGCTGGTGGGCTGGTGGCTGATCAATCTGCTGACCGGCAAGGTCGGCGCCCTGATGCAGCATCGCCGGGTCGACCGCACCCTGCAGGGCTTCATCGGCAGCCTGGCCAACATCATTCTGAAGATTCTGCTGCTGGTCAGCGTGGCGTCGATGATCGGCATCGAAACCACCTCCTTCGTCGCCGCCATCGGTGCCGCCGGCCTCGCGATCGGCCTGGCGCTGCAGGGCAGTCTGGCGAATTTCGCCGGCGGTGTGCTGATCCTGCTGTTCCGCCCCTTCAAGGTCGGTGATTTCATCGAGGCCCAGGGCGTGTCCGGGACCGTCGACCATATCCAGATCTTCCACACCGTGCTGCGCACCGGTGACAACAAGACCGTGATCGTGCCCAACGGCAGCCTGTCCAACGGCATCATCACCAACTACTCGAAGCAGGAGACCCGCCAGGTGCTCTACGACGTGAAGGTGGACTACTCCTCCGACCTGTCGAAGGCTCGCGACGTGTTGCTCAAGCTGGCCCGTGACCCCCGTGTGCAGCGGGAGCCGGAACCGGTAGTGGTGGTATCCGCCCTGGGCGATAGCTCCATCAATCTGTCCCTGCGCCTCTGGACGTCCAATGCGGACTACTGGGGCGTGATCTTCATGCTCAACGAGAACGTGCGCGACAGCCTGCGCGCCGCCGGTGTCGAACTGGCGCAGCCGCCGCGCATGGTCCAGGTGGTGCCGGGCTGAGGTTCGGCGGGCAAGAAAAAGGCCGGCAATTGCCGGCCTTTTTCATGTCTGCGGATCAGGGTTGCTCGGTAGACCCGGGAGCATGAGGAGCCTGCGGGGCGTCGGGGGAACCATTCTCCTTCGGCTGCCGGCGGTCGCGGCCCCACTGGATGACGATCAGCACCAGGGTGGGAATGCCCAGCAAGGCGGTGACCATGAAGAAGCTGTGGTATCCCAGGCTTTCCACCATCACGCCCGAGTAGCCACCGATCAGGCGCGGCAGCAGCAGCATGATCGAACTGAGCAGGGCGTACTGGGTGGCGGAGAACTTCAGGTTGGTCAGGCTCGACAGGTAGGCGACGAATGCCGAGGTGGCCAGGCCCGCACTGAAGTTGTCGCAGGAAATGGTCAGGATCAGCATGTTCAGGTGCGGGCCCATGTCGCTCAGGGCCACGAACATCAGGTTGGTGGCCGCCGAGCTGAGGCCGCCGATGAAGAGGATCGGCAGGATGCCGAAGCGCACGATGAGCAGGCCACCGGCGGCCGCGCCGAGTAGCGTCATCACCAGGCCGAAGAGCTTGCTGACGCTGGCGATCTGCTCCTTGGTAAAGCCCTGGTCGATGTAGAAGACGTTGGCCATTACGCCCATCACCGTGTCGGACATCCGATAGGTGGCGATCAACCCGAGCAGCAGCAGGGCCTGCCAGCGGTAGCGCTGGACGAACTCGCTGATGGGGGTCAGGACCGGCGCCATCAGCAGGCGGCCGGCGGCGGAGAAGCAGGCCAGGGTGATCAGCAGGAACATCGTCCCGCGAGGCCAGGCGCCGGTAGAGAACGCCTTCGCCGCGGCAGCGATGGTCACCAGGATGACGATCAATACGATGATCGACACCGTCTGGTGGACGAAGTCGAAGTTGGGCATCACCTTGCCCCGTGCAGCCACCAGCAACTGGCGGCGTTGCTGGCTGAGCAGATCGCGCACCGGCAGGATCTGGCGCATGCCCCAGGGCGACAGGCAAGTGATCAGGAAGATCGCGTAGAGCGCGGCGCGGGGCCAGGCGCGGTCCAGCATGCCGGTGATCATCGCCGGCAGGGAGATCAGCATCACCAGCAGGATCAGCACCGACGACAGCTGATGCTTGAGCTTGAAGCGCGAGGGGTTGCCCTGGGTCGGAAGGTCCACCAGCGGCTCGCGCATCCACAGGCTGGTGATCAGCCCCGGCAGCATCAGCAGCGCGAACAGCAGGTAGGTCCCGGCCCAGGCGCCATATTCATAGACCGTGACGCTGGAGCCGAACCATTCGGCAAAGTAGAGCGCGCCAGCAGTGGCCAGCAGCGCCGAGACCCGATAACCGGTCATGTAACTCGCGGCCAGGGCGGCCTGGCGGCTGTCTTCGGCGATTTCCAGGCGGTAGGCGTCGATGGCGATGTCCTGGGTGGCGGATGCAAAGGCCACCAGCACCGCCAGGGCGATCAGCCAGGTGAGGTTGGTTTGGGGGTCACACAACGCCATCCCCACCAGCCCGAGTCCCACCAGTGCCTGGGAAAGCACCAGCCAGGAACGGCGGCGACCGAGACGGCCCAGCAGTGGCAGGCGCCATTGGTCGAGCAGCGGCGACCAGATCCATTTGAAGGCGTAGGCCAGGCCGATCAGGCTGGCGAAGCCGATGGTTTCGCGGGATACCCCGGCCTCGCGAAGCCAGACGGAAAGGGTGGAAAACACCAGCATGTACGGCAGGCCGGCGGCGAAGCCCAGCAACAGCAGAGAAAGGGTGGCCGGCGTGGCATAGGCGGCGATGGCTTCGCGCCAGGAACGATGGGACATTAGCGGTGCGGTCCGAAAGGCGTAGGGCTGGGCATGAGGCGGCTCACGGCGTCCAGGATGGGGGCTGAAGACAAGGCAGCGCGCACTCTAACCCTTGGGCGGCATGGGATGCCAGCCGTGCCGACGCATGTCCACCCGATCGTTCTGGATACTGACACCTTCGGCTCGCAAACGTGCCCGCTGCTCGTTGCCGGAAGGCGTGCCCACCGCCAGGCTGAAGCGTCCGCCGGCCCCGAGCACCCGGTGCCAGGGCAGTTGGGTGCCTGCCGGCAATTGGCTCAGGGTCCGCCCGACCCAGCGTGCGGCGCGACCCAGGCCGGCCAATTCCGCCAACTGACCATAAGTGACCACCTTGCCTTCCGGAACCTGGCCCAGGGTCAGGTACAGCGCCTCGCGCCGACGTTCCGCGCTGGCTGTCGGCAAGTCCGCCCACGCTTGCTCAGGCACCTCTTTGCTCTTCTTTCTACCGACCATGCTGCTCCCTAGCCTTAGTACATTCGCGACAGCCAGCATAGTCGCACCGTCACGGCGGCAGGGCACGCTCATCGATTTTCCGGAACTCGACGGGAGCTGGTCGGTCAGTCCTTGCTCTGCTGTCGGTCATAGGGATAATGCCCGGCTTTTTTTGAGATCCAGAACCAAAGAAGCCGTTTTATGTTGTCCAGATCCATGTTTTGCCTGGCGCTCGCCGCCGCTTCCACCGCCACCTTCGCCGACACCGTCTGGATGAAGAATGGCGACCGACTCACCGGCACCATCCGCGTCTTCGATGGCGGCAAGCTTGTGCTGCAAACCGAATACGGCGGCACCATCCCGCTGGACTGGAAGAAGGTCGCCACCCTGGAAAGCGACCGCGAGCTGCTGATCAAACAGGGGGATCTCGACGGCGAGCGTGCCAAGTCCCTGCACCGGTCCGAGGATGGCAAGGTGATCCTTGCCAATGGTGAGGCGCCCAAGGAAGTGGAGCTGGCCAGTATCGAGCAGATCATGAAGCCCAAGCCCCTGGTGGAGGACCTGACCTGGAGCGGCAACGTCGACCTCTCCCTGGACTACAAGCGCGCCGAGTCGGACACCGACGACTACGAAGTCGACTTCAAGACCAAGGCCCGCCACGGTCGCTGGCGCCACAACGCCTCGGGCGAGTTCAACCGCGAATTCACCGATGACGAGAAGACCACGGACAACTGGGAAACCGAGTACGCGCTCGATCGCTTCATCACCGACAAGTTCTTCTGGCAGGGCCGTGGTGAGTACAAGCGCGACAAGATCGAGGATCTCGAACGCCAGCGCACCCTGGGTACCGGCCCCGGCTACCAGTTCTGGGATGACGAACTGGGGGCCTTCTCCCTCGCCGCCCTGGTCAACCGCAGCGATTACCAGTTCGCCAGCGGCGAAGAGGAAAACTTCTACGCCGTCAGTACGAAGTGGGACTACAACCGCTACCTGGTGGGCAAGACCGTGGAGCTCTTCACCAGCGGCGAAGTCGGCCGTCCCCTGGACAACACCGCCGACTACGCGCTGGATGCCGAAGCGGGCCTGCGCTACAAGCTGACCGACTGGGCCTCCCTCAACGTGAAGGCGGAGAAGGACCAGGTCGCCGGCGCCAAGGACGAACTCGACGAGACCCGCTACACCGTGGGCTTCGGCGTGGGCTGGTAAACCTCTTCGCTCCCGCAATGGTGGACGCCGCAACGCGGCCTTACACCCAGGCGCCATTCCCGTACATCGTCGTCGCATTCCCCTTGCTGATAAAGACTTTAAAGTCCAGTATGGACAAATAGTTTATATCCGCTTTGGGAGCGTCCCCATGTCCAGCACCCCGCCCCTCGTCCTTCAGCAAGCCGAAAGCCGTCGTCTCCTCCAGCAGGTCGACGTGCACCAGGCCATGCGCAGCATGTTCCTGGACCTCGCCGCCGGCGAAGCCATCCAGCCGGCCCAGCAACTGGTGGAGTTCCCCAATGCCGCCGGTGACTTCATCAACTACCTGGGTGTGCTGGCCAAGGAGAAGGTCTACGGGGTCAAGACCTCGCCCTATATCAAGAAGCCCGAGGGCGCCCTGGTCACCGCCTGGACCCTGCTGATGTCCATGGAAACCGGCCAGCCCTTGCTGCTCTGCGATGCCGGCGAGCTGACCACCGCGCGCACCGCCGCCACCACCGCGGTGGCGGTGGACACCCTGGCCCCCGAAGGGGCGCGCCGCCTCGCGGTGATCGGCAGCGGTCCGGTGGCCCGCGCGCACCTGCACTACGTAAAGGGGCTGCGTGACTGGCAGCGCATCGCTGTGTTCTCGCCGGCTTTGGCCGGGGATGCCGAGGTGCGGGCGCAGTTGCTCGCCCAGGACCCGCGCGTGGATATCTGCACCAGCCTTGAAGCGGCCGTGGCCGATGCCGACGTGGTGATGCTCTGCACCTCTTCCGCCGGGCCGGTGTTGGACCCGCGCAGTCTGGCCAAGCCCGCCCTGATCACGTCCATCAGCACCAACGCCCCGCGCGCCCACGAAGTACCGCCGGAGACCTTGGGCGAAATGGAGGTGTACTGCGATTACCGCGCCACCACGCCGGGCTCTGCCGGCGAAATGCTGCTGGCCGCCGAGCGCCACGGCTGGAGCCGCGAAGCCATCCGTGGCGACCTGCCGGATCTGGTCAGCGGCAAGGTGCCACGGCCTGACTACCGCCGCCCGGTATTCTTCCGCTCCATCGGCCTCGGCCTCGAGGACATGGCCCTGGCCAACGCCCTCTATCATCTTCAGCGCTCGGGCCAGTGAGGTGACCCCATGAACCAGGCCGACTTCATCATCATCGGTGCCGGCATCGCCGGCGCTTCCACCGGCTTCTGGCTGTCTCGCCACGGTCGGGTGCTGGTCCTGGAGCGCGAGGAACACGCCGGCTATCACTCCACCGGCCGTTCCGCCGCGCTCTATACGGTGGCCTACGGCACGCCGCAGGTCCGCGCCCTGACCGCCGCCAGCCGCGCCTTCTTCGACGCACCGCCGGAAGGCTTCAGCGAACACCCCCTGCTCACGCCCCGTGGCGAAATGGTGGTGGACTTCACCGGCGATCCCGACGAGCTGAAGCGCCAGTTCGACAGCGCCCTGGAAAACGTCGCCGAAATGCAAATGCTCACCCCGGACGAGGCCTGCGCGCTGGTGCCGGTGCTGCGCCGGGACAAGGTACAGGGCGCCATGCTCGACCCCAGCGCCGCCGATATCGACACCGATGCCCTGCACCAGGGCTACCTGCGCGGCATCCGTCGCAACGGCGGGGAGATACGGCACAGCTGCGAAGTGACGGGCGTCCAGCGCCAGGACGAGCAATGGCGGGTCAGCACCAGTCAGGGAGACTTCCAGGCACCGGTCCTGATCAACGCCGCTGGCGCCTGGTGCGACCAGCTGGCGCAACTCGCCGGCGTCCAGCCCCTGGGCTTGCAGCCCAAGCGCCGCGCCGCCTTCATCTTCGCGCCGCCGGAGGGGATGGATGCTCACAAGTGGCCGGCCCTGGTGAGCCTGGACGAATCCTTCTACTTCAAGCCCGACGCCGGCATGTTGCTGGGCTCACCGGCCAACGCCGACCCGGTGGCCCCCCATGACGTGCAGCCCGAAGAGCTGGATATCGCCCTCGGCATCTACCAGATCGAGGAACACACCACCATGAGCATTCGCCGCCCCGCGCGGGTGTGGGCCGGTCTGCGTTCCTTCTTCCCGGATGGCGACCTGGTGTCGGGTTACGACCCGCGCACGCCGGCTTTCTACTGGGTAGCGGGGCAGGGCGGCTATGGCATCCAGACCTCCGCCGCCATGGGCGAGGCCAGCGCTTGCCTGATCCTGCGCCAGCCGCTGCCGGAGCACCTGACCCGCTTCGGCCTCAGCGAGGCCCTGCTGTCCCCTGCGCGGCTGGGGTGACGGCGCAGGCGCTTTGCGCCACACTCGCGTCGCCGGGCCCCGCGTCCGGCGCCGATCTACCCGCTCCAGGAGCCGCCTCCATGACCCCCCGCCCCGATTCCTCGCTGGACAACTACCGGGCCATCGCCGATGCCATCGCCACGTTGTTCTTCCCCCATGCCGAGGTGGTGCTCCACGACTTGCGCACGCAGAAGATCGACTACATCGCCAACAACATCTCCAAACGCTGCGTCGGCGACGACGCGGCCCTGGAAGACATGCTCAGCGAAGAGGTGGACGAGCGGAACATCGGTCCCTACGAGAAGCTCAACTGGGACGGCCAGAAAATCCGCTCCGTGAGCACCGTGCTGCGTGACGGCCAGGGGGCGCCCCTCGCCGTGCTCTGCATCAACCTGAACATCTCCATGTTCGAAGCGGCCAAGGCGGCCCTGGACCTCTTCCTCTCCTCCAGCAAGCTCATTCCCCAGCCCGACGCTCTGTTCCGCGACGACTGGCAGGAACGCATCAACACCTTCCTGCACAACTGGCTGCGCCAGCGTCAGTTGGGCCTCAACCTGCTCACCCGCGATCACAAGCGCGAACTGGTCCTGGCCCTGCACGCCGAAGGCGCCTTCAAGGGCAAAAGCGCGGCGAACTACGTGGCCAACGTCCTCAACATGGGCCGCGCCACCGTCTACAAGCACCTCAAGGAGCTGAAGGAAGAGACGGTGTAGCCGGGCCCATCGTTGCGGTGGCGAATGCATTCGCCAGGTCGATGGGGCTGGAGCAACCGGCCTGACCAGGTCAATACTTTCGCTCTGACCTTCGAGCCGGAGCTGCCCATGGCCCACCCCAACGCCGAACTCATCACCCGCTTCTACCAGGCCTTCCAGCGCCTCGATGCCGAGACCATGGCGTCCTGCTACAGCCCCGACGTGCACTTCAGTGATCCGGTCTTCACCGACCTCAATGGCGCGGAGGCCGCCGACATGTGGCGCATGCTCGCCAGCCGCGCCCAGCAGTTCAGCCTGACCTTCGACGGTGTCGAAGCCGATGACCTCACCGGCCGCGCCAACTGGGTGGCCACCTACCTGTTCAGCCAGACCGGACGCATGGTGGAAAACCGCATCCAGGCGCGCTTTCTCTTCTCCGACGGCAAGATCATCGAGCACCACGACAGCTTCGATCTCTGGCGTTGGGCGCGCCAGGCCCTGGGCGGCAAGGGACTGTTGCTGGGCTGGTTGCCTGCGGTGCAGAACGCCATCCGCAAGCAGGCCGCGAAAGGCCTGGCTGCCTACCGGGCCGGCGCATTGAAAGACTTGTCCTGATAGGCGTCGACATTGCCTAATGCGGCGGCTTTCCATCAGGACCCCGCAATGCCCGAATCCGTTGAAGCCACGCCCGCCGCCAAGCCCTGGTTCGTCTATCTGGTACGTGCCGAAAACGGCGCCCTCTATTGCGGCATCAGCGACGATCCGCAGCGGCGCTTCGCCCAGCACCAGAGCGGCAAGGGCGCACGCTTCTTTCATTCCAGCCCGGCCCAGGCGCTGGTGTTCGTCGAGGCCTGCGCCGACAAGGGCGAGGCCCTGCGCCGGGAAATCGCCATCAAGCGCATGAAGAAGGTGGCCAAAGAGGCGCTGATACAAGCCTGGGAGTGCGCTGAAAAGATGGGCCTGGCCGAAGGGGCAGGCTAAGCTCCGACCTCATTCCAATCGCAGCGGAGCCCTGCCATGTCCGAACTCATCCTCCACCACTACGAGCCTTCGCCCTTCGCCAAGAAGGCGCGGCTGATGCTCGGCTACAAGCAGCTGTCGTGGCGCTCGGTGGATATTCCCCGGATCATGCCCAAGCCCGACCTGATGGCGCTGACCGGCGGCTACCGCAAGACGCCGGTGTTGCAAGTCGGGGCCGATATCTACTGCGACACCGCACTGATCGCCCGTCGCCTGGAGGCGGAAAAGGCCAGTCCGGCGCTGTTCCCGGAAGGCCAGGAGTTCAACGTCGCCAGCTTCGCCCAGTGGGTGGATTCGGTGATCTTCCAGCATGCCGTGACCCTGGTGTTCCAGCCCGAATCCATCGCCGTGCGCATGGGCCAACTGCCGCCCGCCGCGCAACAGGCCTTCCTCGCCGACCGTGCCAAGCTGTTCTCCGGCGGCAGCACCACCCGCTTGCCGGTGGAGCAGGCCCGCAGCAACTGGCCGGTGCTGATGGGACGACTCCAGCAGCAGCTGGAGCGCAGCGAAGGCGACTTCCTCTTCGGCGAACCATCGGTGGCTGACTTCTCCCTGGCCCACTGCTGCTGGTTCCTCAAGGCCACCCAGGTAACCGCACCGCTGGTGGACGACTACCCGGACGTGGCGGCCTGGTTTGGCCGTGTGCTGGGATTCGGCGAGGGGGCTTCCAGCCCGCTGTCCGCCTCAGAGGCCATTGAAATCGCCCGCAATGCCAGCCCGGCGGCATTGCCCAGCGAGGACTTCCGCGACCCCAATGGCTTCGTCCCCGGCCAGAAGGTGCAGGTTGCGGCCACTGACTACGGCGTCGATCTGGTGGAGGGTGAACTGCTGTTCGCCGGCCGTGAGGAGATCATCCTGCGCCGTGAGGACGAGCGCGCCGGGGTGGTGCATGTGCACTTCCCGCGCCTGGGGTTCCGCATCGAGGGGCTCTGATTCCGGGCGGACGGTTCTCTTGTAGGGGCGAATTCATTCGCCCCTACAGGAAAAGCAAAGCCCGGCATTGCCGGGCTTTGTCGTCGTCAGTCCTTGCGCCGTTTCAACTGGTCCTTCAACTGGGTCGGCAGCTGGCGAATGATCAGCATGTCGCGGCCTTCGTCGTACTCGACCTTCGATCCCAGCAGATGAGCCTCGAAGCTGATGGACAGGCCTTCGGCGCGGCCGGTGAAACGCTGGAACTGGTTCAGCGTGCGCTTGTCCGGCGGAATCTCCGGGGACAGGCCGTAATCCTTGTTACGGATGTGCTCATAGAAGGCGCGCGGGCGGTCTTCGTCGATCAACCCTGACAGCTCGTCGAGGGTGATGGGCTCGCCCAGTTTGGCCTGGGTGCTGGCGTAGTCCACCAGGGTCTTGGTCTTCTCGCGCGCCTGCTCTTCGGCCAGGTCCTCCGCCTCGACGAAGTCACTGAAGGCTTTCAGCAGGGTGCGGGTCTCGCTGGGCGGGTCGACGCCTTCCTGGCAGCCGATGAAGTCGCGGAAGTAGTCCGACACCTTCTTGCCGTTCTTGCCCTTGATGAACGAGATGTACTGCTTGGACTGCTGGTTGTTCTTCCACTCGGAGAGGTTGATCCGCGCCGCCAGGTGCAACTGGCCCAGGTCGAGGTGCTTGGCTGGCGCGACCTCCAGGGAGTCGGTCACGGCAACGCCTTCGCTGTGGTGCAGCAGGGCGATGGCCAGGTAGTCGGTCATGCCCTGCTGGTAGTGGGCGAAGAGCACATGGCCGCCGGTGGAGAGGTTGGATTCCTCCATCAGCTTCTGCAGGTGCTCGACGGCCTGTCGGCTGAAGGCGGTGAAGTCACGGGCCTCGTCCTGGTATTCCTTCAGCCAGCCGCTGAAGGGGTAGGCGCCGGACTCGTCGTGGAAAAAGCCCCACGCCTTGCCCTGCTTGGCGTTGTAGCTCTCGTTGAGGTCGGCCAGCAGGTTTTCCATGGCCTGGGACTCGCCCAGTACGCTGTCCCGGGCGTGCAGCACGGCAGCGCTGCCATCGGGCTTCTTGTCGATGAAGTGGACGATGCAGTGGCGGATGGGCATGGGCGTTCGCTCTCTGGGGCACACCCGGCGCGCGGGCGCCGGCGGTAAAAGTGCGCCAGTTTACCCGACCTGTTCCTCGGCTGCCTGCCGTCTCTGCACGGCCTGCAGGCGCTCGATCACATGGCGCAGGTGCAGGTGCAGGTCGTACAGCTCGTTGGAGTACGACAGCGGCACCTCCACCTTGGCCAGGCGCTGCTCCAGTTTCTCCAGGTTTTCGATCTCGGCTTCCAGGTGTTCCGGCGGGGTGCCGGCGTCCAGCTTGCGGTCGACCTCGCGCAGGAACTTGTACCAGCGGTAGATGCGCGCGCGGATGCGCCAGCGGTAGATCGGGCCGACCGCCTTGGTCAGCGGGATCATGATCACGATCAGCGGGATCAGCAGGATGATGTAGCGGTCGGCCAGTGAGGCGAAGCGGAAGGGAACATAGCGCTGCAGGATCGGCAGGCCCTTCTCGTAGTAATAGTCAGCCTCGCTCAGGCTGGCGAGGGTCTGCGGCTTGGCACTGGGGTAGGCGCCAGGCGGGTCAAGCAGCGTGCCGTCCTTCATCACCTCGCGGGCGGCTTCGAGGATCAGCGGGGTGAGGGATGGGTGGAAGTCGTCGCTGGCCACCAGGGTGGCCACCGGTGCCAGGGTACGGATGTCCTTCGACGGGCTGTTGCTGGCCAGGTTGACCAAGCCTTCGCCCACTTCCAGCCGGGTCAGGTAGGGCAGGCGTGCGCGGTAGGCGGCGCTGCGGCGCAGGCTCACCAGGTCCAGTTCCGGGCTGGCGGCCAGGCGCTGCACCACAGCGTTCTCCGCCGGGCCGAGGAAGAAGCCGGCATCCAGCTCGCCGGCAAGCAGGGCGTTGGCCGCCGGGCTGCCGCTGACCGGCTGCCACTGCGGCGGGTAGCGTTCCGGGCTGATCTGATTGGCCGCCAGCAGCGCCTCGCTGACCGAGCGCGTTCCGCTGTTCGGTGCGCCGATGGCCACCCGCAGCTGCAAGAGGTCGGCCATGCTGTCGATGTCCAGCCCCTTGCGCTGGAACAGCCAGACCGGCTCCTGGTACATCACCCCGAGCCCATGCAGGTGGCGCCGTTCCTTCTCGCTCAGGGTGAGTTCCTGGCCGCTCTGCACCAGGGCGATGTCCGCCTCGCCACTTTGCAGCTTGGCCAGGTTGTCCAGCGAGCCGGCGCTGTGCACCAGTTCCAGTTTGAAGCCCTGCTTGGCCAGTTCCTCCTTCAACTTCTCGCCGAAAGCGTTGTAGCCACCCGCCGGATTGCCGGTGGCGAGCCTGGCATGCATGGGCGGCGGTGGCGCGACGAAGTAGAAGAGGGCGCCCACCAGGGCCGCCATCACCGGAATCAGCCAGAGGTTGGCCAGCAGCATGATCTTGATGTCGCGGAAAATGCGTTGCATGTCGGTCCTTGTCTGCAGCGGGTGCTGGGAAGGATAGCGGTTCGGCGGTTGCCAGGCTTCGAAGGAAATGACAGGGTTGCCGGCATTTCCGTTCCGCCACAGTGATTCCGATGCGCATCCTCCACACCTCCGACTGGCACCTGGGCCAGCATTTCATGGGCAAGACACGGCAGGCCGAGCACCAGGCCTTCTGCCGCTGGCTGATCGAGCAGGTGCGCGAGCGCCAGGTGGATGCAGTGCTGATCGCGGGAGATGTGTTCGACACGGGCGCACCGCCGAGTTACGCCCGCGAGCAGTACAACCAGTTCATCGTCGAACTGCGTGCCACCGGCGCCGCCCTGGTGGTGCTGGGAGGCAATCATGATTCGGTGGCCATGCTCGGCGAGAGCCGTACCCTGCTGGCGCAACTGGACACCCGCGTGGTGCCGGCGGTGGGCACAGAGCTCGACGAGCAACTGCTGGTGCTCAAGCGCCGCAGCGGCGAGCCGGGCGCCATCCTCTGCGCCATCCCCTTTATCCGTCCGCGGGACGTGCTGCAAAGCCAGGCCGGACAGAGCGCGGCGGACAAGCAGCTGTCCCTGCAGCAGGCCATCCAGGAGCACTACCAGGCACTCTTCGCCCTGGCCGAGCAACACCGCGCCGAACTGGGCGGAGGGCTGCCCATCGTCGCCACGGGCCACCTGACCACGGTGGGCGCCAGTGCCAGCGAGTCCGTGCGGGAAATCTACGTCGGCGCCCTGGAGGCGTTCCCCACCAACGCTTTCCCGGCGGCGGACTACATCGCCCTCGGACATATCCACAGGCCGCAGAAGGTCGGTGGCCTCGATCACATCCGCTATTGCGGCTCGCCCATCCCCCTGGCTTTCGACGAGGCGCCGCAGCAGAAGGAGGTGCTGCTGGTGGAGCTGGACAGTATCGGCCTGCACAAGGTGGAAGCGCTGCCGGTGCCGCGCTTCCAGGCCCTGCATTCCTTGCGCGGTTCCCTGGCGGAGCTGCCGGAGCAGTTGCTGAACGTGGCCCGCGAGGGCACGCCGGAGCGCCCGGTCTGGGTGGAGGTGCTGGTCAGCGCCGATGACTACCTCAACGACCTGCAGGCTCGGCTGGCAACGCTCTGCGAAGGGTTGCCGGTGGAGGTGCTGCGCATCCGCCGTGAGCGCGGCAATGCTCAGCCTGGTTTGCAGCGGGAATCCCGTGAAACCCTCGACGAGCTGAACCCCGAAGACGTCTTCGACAAGCGTCTACAAAACGAGGAGCTGGACGACGCCCTGCGCCGCAGCCTCCAGGGTCTGCACCGCGACGTGCTGGCCGAACTGCAGGAGGGCGACGCATGAAGATCCTCAGCCTGCGCCTGAAGAACCTCAATTCCCTGAAGGGCGAATGGAAGATCGACTTCACCGGCGAACCCTTTGCCGGCAACGGTCTGTTCGCCATTACCGGTCCCACCGGCGCCGGCAAGACCACCCTGCTGGACGCCATCTGCCTCGCCCTGTACCACCGCACTCCGCGTATGGGCACGGTGTCGGCCAGCCTCAACGAACTGATGACCCGCCACACCGCCGACTGCCTCGCCGAGGTGGAGTTCGAGGTGAAGGGCGTGGCCTACCGCGCCTTCTGGAGTCAGCGCCGTGCCCGCGACAAGGTCGATGGCGGCCTGCAAGCGCCGAAGGTGGAGCTGGCGCGGGTGCTGGATGGCGAAATCCTCACCGACAAGATCAACGACAAGCTCCGACTCACCGAAAGCCTGACCGGCCTCGACTTCGACCGCTTCACCAAATCCATGCTACTGGCCCAGGGAGGCTTCGCCGCCTTCCTCGAAGCCAACGCCAACCAGCGCGCGGAACTGCTGGAGGAACTGACCGGCACCGAAATCTACGGGCTCATCTCTCAACGGGTGTTCGAACGCACCCGCGAGGCGAAAGCCGGGCTGGACCAACTGCGGGCCCGCGCCGAAGGCGTGGAACTGCTGAGCGACGAGGCCCGTGCCGCCCTGCAACTGGAAGCCGACACCCTCGCCGGCGACGAGCGCCAGCTGCAAGCGCGGCAGTCGGACCTGCAACGCCAGCGCCAGTGGCGGGACGAGCTGGACAAGGCCCTGGCCCGCCAGCAGGTTGCTGAACAACAAGGTCAGGCAGCCCGTGCCGCCCTGGAGCAGGCACGACCGCAACTGGAGCGCCTGGCCGCCAGTGAACCGGCCAGCCAGTTGCTGCCCCTGCACCGAGACTGGCAACGGGCCCAGCAACAGCTGAACCAGGGTGAAAGCGATCTGCGGGTCACCCGCCATGACCTGCAGGCCGTGGCCGAACGCATCCTCGACCAGCTTTGGGAAGGTTCCCAGCGGGGCGAACAGTGGGTGCAGGCCCGCCAAAAGGCCCTGGACGGCCTCCAGGCCGAGCGTGAAGCCCTGCAACTGCGCCTGGCCGAACAACCCCAGCGGGCTCGCCTGGGCGAGCACCTTGGGGCCTGGAGGGCCGAATTCGAGGCACAGGCCGGGCGCCGTGACGAAATGGTCGCGCTACAGAGCGCCCAGGCCGATCTGGCAAGGCAATCCGCCGAACTGGAACAGCGACTGGCCCAGGCCCGCCGGGCACTGGAGAGCGTCAGGATCGAGCAGAGCCAGGCCCGGCAAGGCGAGGCCGAAGCGCAGGCCCGCCTCGATGAATTGCTCGCCGGACAGGACGACGCTGCCATTCGCGCGCAATGGCAACAGTCGCTGGAACGCGGCGCTCAGCTGGAACGCCTGGAGCAGCTGTCCCAGCAGCGCCGCCAGTTGGCGGATCGGCAATCCCGCGCTCGCGAGCAACTGCAACCCCTGCAGGACGAGCAGAAGACCCTGATGGAGCAGCGCGATGGCCTGCGCCGGCGCTTTGCCGAGTTGAAACAGCAGATCGCCGACAAGGAGAAACTGCTGGAGCAGGAGCAGCGCATCCAGCAGCTGGAGGCCTATCGCGCCGCCCTGCAGCCGGGCGAGGCGTGCCCCCTGTGCGGCTCCCACGAACACCCGGCCATTGCCGAATACCAGGCGCTCAACCTTTCCGCGACCCAGCAGGCCCTGCGGGACTGCAAGGCGGCCCAGGAAGACGTGCGCCAACAGGGCGACGCCTTGAACAGCCGTCTGGCGACTCTGGAGGCGCAGATCACTCAGCTCAACGAGTCCCTGCAAGGCGGCGAGGCCGAGCAGCGTGAGTACGTCGAGCAGTGGCGCCAGCTGTGCCAGGTCCTCGAGCTGCAACTGCCGGATCTGGCCGCACTGCAGGCCGAGCGGCAGGGGCACAGCGAGCGATTGCAGGCGCTGCAAGACCGACTGGCGCGGCTGGATCAGCTGAAAACCGCCCAGGCCGCTGCCCGCGACCTGCGTCAGCGGCTGGACAAGTCGCTACAGGACAGCGGCAGCCAGCTCGCCCTGCTGGAGAAGGACCAGGCCAGTCTGGGCCATCAGCAACAGGCCGGCGCCCAGCGCCTGGAGCAACTGACACGCCAGCAGCAGGAGGGCCGCGATCGGCTGGCCGCCAGCCTGGCGCTCCTCGGTTACAGCCTGCCGGAGGCCGGGAATGCCTGGCTCGCCGAGCGCGAGGCGGAATGGCAGCAATGGCAGCAGGACCAGACCACCAGCCAGCAACTGGAAGGGCAACTGCGTGACCAGCAACACGCCCTCGGCATTGCCCGTGAGAAGGCCAGTCTCTGGCACGGGCGCTGGCAGGCTTCGGGCCATGGCGCGAAGGCGGCGCTGGCACGAGTGGACGATCCGCAAGTCGCGCTGGCGGCGGTAGGGGCAGAGCTGGACAGCGCCCAACAGCGGCTCAACCAGTTGAAAGGCAGCGAGCAGAGCCAGGACCAGCGGGTGCAGGACGCCCGCCATCAGCTGCAACTGCAGTTGGATGCCTGGCGCCGGGGCCTGGCGGCCAGCCCATTCGCTGACGAACCGGCCTTCCTCGCCGCCGTGCTGGACGACACCGAACACGCCGCCCTCCAAGCGCTGCAACAGCGGCTCAATCGCGAACTGGGCGACGCCGAGGCCTTGCTGGCCGATGCCCGCGGCCAGGCTGAACGCTTGCAGGCGGAACCCGGGAGCGAACTGGATCGCGAGCAGCTCGACGCGCAATGGCAGGCCCTTGGGGAACGCATGCGCGACCTGAGTCAGCGCCAGGGCGAAATCCGCGCCCAGCTCGCCGGGGACGAGCAACGCCGGCAGAGCCAGCAGGCCCTGTTCGCCGAGATCGCCCGCCAGGAGGCCGCGTGCGATCTCTGGCAGCGACTCAACGGGCTGGTGGGATCGGCCGACGGCGCCAAATACCGCAAGTTCGCCCAGGGCCTGACCCTGGACCATCTGGTGCACCTGGCCAACCGGCAATTGCAGCGACTCCACGGCCGCTACCAACTGGTCCGGCGCCAGGGCGGTGAGCTGGAGCTGGAAGTGGTGGATACCTGGCAGGCGGACGTCGCCCGCGATTGCAAGACACTCTCCGGCGGCGAGAGCTTCCTGGTCAGCCTGGCGCTGGCCCTGGCGCTGTCCGACCTGGTCAGCCACAAGACCAGCATCGACTCGTTGTTCCTCGACGAAGGCTTCGGCACCCTGGACGGCGAAACCCTGGAAGTCGCCCTCGATGCCCTGGATGCCCTGAACGCCAGCGGCAAGATGATCGGCGTGATCAGCCATGTCGAGGCGCTGAAGGAACGCATTCCGGTGCAGCTCAAGGTGCACAAGGGTGTGGGGATGGGTTACAGCCGGTTGGATGGGTGTTTCGCGGTCGGTTGAGTGGGCAGACCTGCGGTCTGCTCAGCGATTGAAATCGCCCCCACAGGGTCATTTCCAGCGCGCTTTGCGCCAGGCTTCTCGCTTCTCGGCATCAAGGAAGGTCCAGGCCACGAAGCGGCTCTGCTTCTGGCCCTGCGCCATTTCCAGTACGCGGATTTCCACGGCGTCGCTGCGGCGCAGGCGGGCTTCCATGCCGGGGACGTTGCCGCCCTTGGAGACCAGGCTGCTGAACCAGAGCACCTGATCCTTGAACTGCACGCTCTCGTCCACCATGCGCTGCAGAAAGCCCACTTCGCCGCCTTCGCACCAGAGTTCGGCACCCTGGCCGCCGAAGTTCAGCACCGGCAACTTGCGCTTGGGGTCGAGCTTGCCGAGGTTCTTCCACTTGCGCCGGCTGCCACTGGTGGCTTCTTCCAACGAGCTGTGGAAGGGCGGGTTGCACAGGGTCAGGTCGAAGCGCTCACCGGGGGCGATCAGGCCCTTGAAGATGTTCCGTGGAGCCGGTTGCTGGCGTAGCTCGATGGCGCTCGCCAACTGATTGGACTGGACGATGGCGCGGGCTGAGCCGAGGGCCGTGCCGTCGATATCGGCGCCGGTGAAGTGCCAGCCGTATTCACTATGGCCGATCAGCGGGTAGATGCAGTTGGCGCCCACGCCGATATCCAGCGCCTGAATGCCCGTGCCGCGCGGGATCGCTCCATCGTTGTCTTCCGCCAGCAGATCCGCCAGGCCGTGCAGGTAGTCGGCGCGACCGGGGATGGGCGGGCAGAGGTAGCCGGCGGGAATGTCCCAGTGGCGAATGCCGTAGAACTGCCGCAGCAGGGCGCGGTTGAACACCTTCACCGCCTCTGGGTCGGCGAAGTCGATGCTTTCCTTGCCGTAGGGGTTGGTGATGACAAAGCGCGCCAGCTCCGGGCTGCCCTGGATCAGCCGGGGAAAGTCGTAGCGGCCCTGATGGCGGTTACGCGGGTGCAGCTGGCCCTTGGCAGGGGCAGTCGGCTTGGCGGCGGCGGGGCGAGGGCGCTTGGGTGGTTGCGGCATGGTGGCGGTGTCGGCAGGGGGAAACGCGGAATTTTCCCACAGGCGGGGACCTCACGTCAGGTGACATGAAGGGCGCGGCCGAGGTAGTCGAAGAACAGGCAGTAGGCCGCGATGGGCAGTGGCAAACCCAGCAGGGTGCCGATGAGGTAGTGGCGAAAGCGCACACCACTCAGGCTGAGGGCGTAGTTGAGCGCCGGCACGGTCTGGAAAATCACCCGTAGCAGAGTGATGACGGCCACCGGTCGCTGGTCGAGGTGGGTGATGATGCGTTGCGCCAGGCGGTTGTCCAGTTCGCGCAGGGCGTTGCCGCCCAGCAGGCGAATCAGGGCGAAGGTGGAACAGCAGGAAAAGGTGGCTGCCAGGTAGGTGGCCAGACCGCCCCAGACGCGGCCCAGGGCCAGGACGGCCGCGGCAAGGAAGATCCAGCCGGGAATCTGGATCAGGTTGCCCAGGGCGAACAGCAGGGAAAAGAGCACCAGGCCCCAGCCCTTGTTGGCCAGCAGGGTGTCGTGGAGGTACTGCAGGCTCAGGTGTTCCCGCAGCCCGCTGAGCTGGAACGCCGCCAGCAGCAGGCCGAGAAACAGGGCGACCAGCAGCAGACGGCGGTAAGTGGTCATGGCGCGTGCTCCGGCATTTCCCTTTGATTGAAGCTCAGAGCGGAAACACCAGCGGCACCATGAACACGCTGACGATCATCACCAGCAGGGTGAAGGGCACGCCCACTTTCACGAAATCGCCGAAACGGTACTGGCCAGGGCCCAGCACCAGGGTGTTCACCGGCGACGAAATCGGGGTCATGAAGGCAGCCGAGGCGGCCAGGGCAACGATCATGGCGAAGGGGTAGGGTGACATTCCCAGTTGCTGAGCGGTGCCGATGGCCACCGGAGCCATGAGCACGGCGGTGGCGGTGTTGGAGATGAACAGGCCGATCAGTGCGGTGACGACGAACAGGCTGGCGAGCATGGCGTAGGGCCCGGCATTGCCGAGCACGGCCACCAACCCTTTTACCGCGAGGTCGATGCCGCCGGTCTGCTGCAGGGCGTGGGCGAAGGGCAGCATGCCGACGATGAGGATCAGGGTGGGCCAGTGGATGGCCCGGTAGGCGCTGTCCAGGTCGATGCAGCGGAAGGCGCCCATCAGCAGGCAGCCGATCAGCGCCGCCATCACGTTGGGCACCAGGCCGCTGACCATCAGGATGATCATCACCGCCAGGCTGAGCAGGGCGTAGGGCGCCTTGCGCGCGGTGGGGGCCACTTCGTCCACCTCGGCGGGCAGGCTCAGCACCAGGAAATCGCGGCCCTGGCCCTGCAGTTGGTGGATGGCCTTCCATTCGCCGGCCACCAGCAGGGTGTCGGAGGATTTGAGCTTTTCATCCACCAGCACGCCTTCCAGGGCCTCGCCGCGGCGACGCAGGCCGACCACGTTGAGCTTGTGGCGGGAACGGAAGCCGAGCTCCTGGATGGTCTTGCCCGGTAGCAGGGATTCCGGCGGCAGCGCCACTTCGGCCAGCCCCAACTGGTGGGCGTGCAGGCTGTAGTACGAGTCAGCCAGGGGCTGGGGCTCCAGCCCTAGTTCGTCAAAGGCACCGAGCAGTCCGATCGCCGGACTGACCAGGTCCACCAGCAGCACGTCGTCAGGTTCCAGCAGGGTGTTGCCGGTGGCCATCAACAGCAGGGTGCGAAAGCGTCGCTGGCGCTCGACGGCGATCACGTTGATGCCGTACTGCGAGCGCAGTTCCAGCTCGTCGAGGGTCTGCCGGGCAAGGCGCGAGTCGGCGCGTACCTTGAGGCGCCGTTCGCGATCGTCGAGACGGTAGGCCGCGGCCAGGTCCGCCAGGGTCAGGCGCGGGGCGGTATCCGCGTCGTCGGCGTTGCGGGGCGTCAGCCAATGGCGGGTCAACAGCATGTAGACGATGCCCATGGCCAGGATTGCCAGGCCCACGGGCGTGAGGCTGAAGAAGCCGAAGCCGTCGAGGCCCGCGCGGCGCAGTTCGCTGTGCACCACCAGGTTGGGGGCGGTGGCCACCAGGGTGAGCATGCCGCTGATCAGGCCGGCGAAGGCCAGGGGCATCATCAGGCGCGCCGGGGGGATCTTCAGCCGCGCCGCCACGCCCAGGGCGACCGGAATGAAGATGGCCACCACGCCCGTGGAGCTCATCACCGAGCCGAGGCCGGCGGCAGCCAGCATCAGCAGCACCAGCAGGCGCGTCTCGCTGCTGCCGGCCCGTGCGACCAGCCAGTCGCCCAGGTGGTAGGCGATACCGGTGCGCACCAGGCCGTCGCCGATGACGAAGAGGGCGGCAATCAGCACCACGCTGGGGTCGCTGAAGCCGGACAGGGTTTCGCTGATGTCGAGTACGCCGGTGAGCGGCAGGGCCACCATCACCAGCAGGGCAACCACGTCCATGCGTGGCTTGTTGAGAACGAACAGGGTGATGGCGGCCAGCAGCAGGGCCAGGACCCAGAGCAGTTCGTGGTTCAAGCGTGACTCCCAGTTCCTTGCGGGGGCAGCAGGTTCTCAGGGATAGCCGAGCACGGCCTTGATCTGATGCAGGTTAGCGGCGATCCAGCGCTTGTCGATGGCACCCCAGTCGCGGATCACATAGTGCCCGGCGTTGTTGCGCTCGCCTTCGGTCTGCTCGAAGTGGCAGTCGATATCCAGCTCGCCCAGGGCCAGCAGGGTGTCCTGCGCGGTGCGGCGGGGCATGCCGGTGGCGTCCATGATGGCTGGCACGCTGGTGGCTTCGCCGCTGTCGATCAGCCAGGCGACGTACAGGCGGCGGTAGAAGCTGGTCTTGGTCTTGCTGGTTTCCATGGGAGGTCCTTGTCGTTTCAGGAAGCGCGGCGGCGCAGGGTGCGATGGCGGCCGCTGAAGAACAGGAGCAGGAAGACTTTCACCGCCCGGTTGCCGAACAGGGGCTCCACGGTCAGGCGATCCACTATCCGCGTGCCGCCGCTCACGGCATGCAGGTTGCGCTCGTGGCGCCACAGGCGCATGCCGGTCATCGGGGATTCCTCGATGAAGCCGATACCTGGGGTGAGCGCTTGCAGCGTCAGGCGCGAGGTGCCCAGCGGCAGGCAGCCGAAGAGCCAGAGCCAACTGGTGAACAGCGGTCGTCCGGGCGCGAAGCTGAAGTCTTCCAGGCTACGAATGTCGCGTGGAATGCTCATCCACAGCCAGGGGCGCATTTCCTCGCGCAGGTAATCGACATGGGTGATCCATGCCCAGGCCCGTTCCGGGGAGACGGGGAGGGTGGATTCGAATTCGAGGGTGATCGGCATGTCTTCACGTCCCTGCAAAGACAAGGCCCGCAGTTGCGGGCCTTGTGGAGGAGGTTACAGGCTGGCGATTCGGCCGCGCTGTTCGGTCAGGTTGGCCAGGGCCTGTTCGGCCTCGGCCAGCTTGGCGCGCTCCTTCTCGATCACGTCGGCCGGCGCCTTGGCGACGAAGCCTTCGTTGGAGAGCTTGCCGCCAACGCGTTTCACCTCACCGTCCAGACGCTGGATTTCCTTGTCCAGGCGGGCGAGTTCGGCGTCCTTGTCGATCAGGCCGGCCATGGGCACCAGCACCTGCATGTCACCCACCAGGGCAGTGGCGGACATGGGGGCTTCGTCGCCCGCGGCCAGGATGCGGATGCTTTCCAGCTTGGCCAGCTTCTTCAACAGCGGCTCGTTGTCGGCCAGGCGACGACGGTCTTCGTCGTTGGCGTTGGCGAGCAGGATGTCGATGCGCTTGGCCATGGAGATGTTCATCTCGCCACGGATCTGGCGCACGCCGAGCATCAGCGCCTTGACCCACTCGATGTCGCCTTCGGCGGCGGCGTCGATGCGAGCCTCGTTCGGAACCGGCCAGGGTTGCAGCATCAGGGTGTCGCCGTTCTTGCCGGCCTGGCCCTTGATGCGCTGCCAGATCTCTTCGGTGATGAAGGGCATGAAGGGGTGGGCGAGACGCAAGGCCACTTCCAGCACGCGGATCAGGGTGCGGCGGGTGCCACGCTGGCGCTCGATGGAGGCGTTCTCGTCCCAGAGCACCGGCTTGACCAGCTCCAGGTACCAGGCGCAGTACTGGTCCCAGATGAACTCGTAGAGCGTCTGGGTGGCCAGGTCGAAGCGGAATTGGTCGAGGTGGCGGGCCACTTCGCCTTCGGTGCGTTGCAGCGCGGAGATGATCCAGCGGTCCACGGAGGACAGTTCCACCGGCTCGTCATTCACGCCGCAGTCCTGGCCATCGGTGTTCTCGATGACGAAGTTGGCGGCGTTCCACAGCTTGTTGCAGAAGTTGCGGTAGCCCTCGACGCGGCCCATGTCGAACTTCACGTCGCGGCCGGTGGAGGCCAGCGAGCAGAAGGTAAAGCGCAGGGCGTCGGTGCCGTAGCTGTTGATGCCTTCGGGGAATTCCGCCTTGGTCTGCTTGGCGATCTTCTCGGCCAGCTTGGGCTGCATCATGCCGCTGGTGCGTTTTTCCAGCAGGGTTTCCAGGTCGATGCCGTCGACGATGTCCAGCGGGTCCAGGACGTTGCCCTTGGACTTCGACATCTTGTGGCCCTGGGAGTCGCGCACCAGGCCGTGGACGTAGACGGTCTTGAACGGAACCTGCGGGGTGCCGTCCTCGTTCTTCACCAGGTGCATGGTCAGCATGATCATGCGGGCGACCCAGAAGAAGATGATGTCGAAGCCGGTGACCAGCACGTCGGTGGGGTGGAAGGTCTTGAGGAAGTCGGTCTGTTCCGGCCAGCCCAGGGTGGAGAAGGTCCACAGACCGGAGCTGAACCAGGTGTCCAGCACGTCTTCGTCCTGTTCCAGGGCGATGTCGCCCAGGTTGTACTTGGCGCGGACTTCGGCCTCGTCACGGCCGACGTAGACGTTGCCTTCTTCGTCGTACCAGGCCGGGATGCGGTGGCCCCACCAGAGCTGGCGGCTGATGCACCAGTCCTGGATGTCGCGCATCCAGGAGAAGTACATGTTCTCGTACTGCTTGGGCACAAATTGGATGCGGCCATCTTCCACGGCGGCGATGGCGGGCTCGGCCAGCGGCTTGGTGGAGACGTACCACTGGTCGGTCAGCCACGGCTCGATGACGGTGCCGGAGCGGTCGCCCTTCGGCACTTTCAGGGCGTGGTCTTCAACCTTCTCCAGCAGGCCCAGTTGGTCGAAGGCGGCAACGATCTGCTTGCGCGCTTCGAAGCGGTCGAGGCCGGCGTATTGCGCGGGCAGGCTGCTGTCCAGGTCGTGGTTGACGCTGCCGTCCAGGTTGAATACCTGGGCGTGGGCCAGCACGGCGGCGTGCTTGTCGAAGATGTTGATCAGCGGCAGGTTGTGGCGCTTGCCGACTTCGTAGTCGTTGAAGTCGTGGGCCGGGGTGATCTTCACGCAGCCGGTGCCGAACTCGGGGTCGCAGTACTCGTCCGCGATGATCGGGATGCGGCGACCCACCAGGGGCAGTTCGACGAAGGTGCCGATCAGGTTCTTGTAGCGCTCGTCTTCCGGATGCACGGCAACGGCGCTGTCGCCCAGCATGGTTTCCGGACGGGTGGTGGCGACGATCAGGTAGTCCTTGCCGTCGGCGGTCTTGTGGCCGTCGGCCAGCGGGTAGCGCAGGTTCCACAGGTTGCCCTTCTCGTCGTGGTTTTCCACTTCGAGGTCGGAGATGGCGGTGTGGAACTTGGTGTCCCAGTTGACCAGGCGCTTGCCACGGTAGATCAGGCCGTCGTCGAACAGGCGCACGAAGGCTTCCTTCACCGCGTTGGACAGGCCGTCGTCCATGGTGAAGCGCTCGCGGCTCCAGTCCACGGAGGAGCCGAGGCGACGGATCTGGCGGGTGATGGTGCCGCCGGACTGTTCTTTCCATTCCCAGACCTTGTCGAGGAACTTCTCGCGGCCGAGGTCATGGCGGCTGACGCCCTGGGCGGCCAGCTGGCGCTCTACCACCATCTGGGTGGCGATGCCGGCGTGGTCGGTGCCCGGCTGCCACAGGGTGTTGCGGCCCTGCATGCGGCGATAGCGGATCAGGGCGTCCATGATGGCGTTGTTGAAGCCGTGACCCATGTGCAGGCTGCCGGTGACGTTCGGCGGCGGGATCATGATGGTGTAGGACTCGCCGGAACCTTGCGGGGCGAAGTAGTTGTTCTTCTCCCAGGTCTGGTACCAGGAAGTCTCGATGGCGTGGGGCTGGTAGGTCTTGTCCATGGTTCGGCGGGGACCCTAGAGGCAACTGAATGGGAAAACGGGGGAGTATAGCGGCAACGGGCCGGCGAAAGAATTGGCCGGCGTTGCAGGTGGCCTGGATCGGCCCTGGCGCGCCGCCTTACGGCCGGCGCGGGGGCAGCAGACGGGTCAGGCGCGCTTCGAGGCGGCGCTTGAGTTCGGCTTCGATCTGCGGCACGAAGTCGTCGATCACGTCCTGCAGGATCAACTGCGCGGCGGCGCGCAGTTCGTTGTCCAGGCGTGTCAGCTCGGGGTTTCCGGCGGGCGTCATGCGCTGACGGATCGCTTCGGCCATGGGCTGGTTGGGGGGCGGCGCGGGTGCAGGAGCGGGCGTCGGGTTGGGTGCCGGGGCCATTGGCGCCGCCTGGACGGGGGCCAGGGGCTGCACGGGTGGCGCTGGCTGGACCGGCGCGGGTTCGACGATCTCGGACAGCAGCGGAATGCCGTCGGCGCCCAGGCTGTCGGTGAGCAGGGGCGGCTCGGCGCCGCTGGGTTCATCGTCGAGCAGGGCACGGATGGATTCGAGGTCGTCCAGCAGGTGTGCCGGCTTGTGGGGGGGCTTGGGGGTATCCATGGGGCAGTACGGCTAGAGTTCGACTCGTTTCGGATCATAGCCCCGCTGCCGGTAGGTGCGGAAATTCTCCCGGCAGGCGGCAAGGAGCGCGGGCTCCTGGTTGACGATCTCGATGACGCGGCTGAAGCGGTCGACGTGGGGGGAAATGGTCGAGGCGAGGTTGATCAGCAGACCCTGCTGGGTCGCCGGCTCCTCATCCAGGGCCAGCACCACCGGGGCGCCGGCATCGTCTTCCACAAGGCTGTGGGGGATGAAGCTCTCGGCGCGGAAGCGCCACAGCAGCTGGTCCAGCTCGTCGCGCTGGGCGGCATCGCTGCAACGCAGCAGGACTGGCAGCCCGTGCCGCCAGCCCTTGGCGGCCAACTGGCAGGCCGCGCGCAGGCGGTCCGCCGGGTTGGCCGAGGAGAGGACGTAGAACTCTATCCTCACTTGAGACGGTCCAGCAGGAACTGGGTGAGCAGGGGCACCGGGCGGCCGGTGGCGCCTTTGTCCTTGCCACCGCTGACCCAGGCAGTGCCTGCGATATCAAGGTGAGCCCAGTGGAACTTCTTGGCGAAGCGGGACAGGAAGCAGCCAGCGGTGATGGTGCCGGCCTTGGGGCCGCCGATGTTGGCGATGTCGGCGAAGGGGCTGTCCAGCTGCTCCTGGTATTCGTCGAACAGCGGCAGTTGCCAGGCGCGGTCGTCGGCGTATTCGCCGGCCTTGAGGATCTGTTTGACCAGGCCGTCGTTGTTGCCCATCAGGCCAGAGGTGTTGCTGCCCAGGGCGACGATGCAAGCGCCGGTGAGCGTGGCGATGTCAATCACGGCCTGGGGCTTGAAGCGCTCGGCGTAGGTCAGGGTATCGCACAGCACCAGGCGGCCTTCGGCGTCGGTGTTGAGGATCTCGACAGTCTGACCGCTCATGGTGGTGACGATGTCGCCAGGACGTGTGGCGCCGCCGCTGGGCATGTTCTCGGCGCAGGCCAGCAGGCCCACCAGGTTGATCGGCAGCTGCAGCTCCAGGACGGCACGGAAGGTGCCGAGCACGCTGGCGGCGCCGCACATGTCGTACTTCATCTCGTCCATGCCTGCGGCGGGCTTGATGCTGATGCCACCGGTGTCGAAGGTGATGCCCTTGCCCACGAGGGCGAAGGGTTTCTCGTCCTTCTTGCCGCCCTGGTAGTTGAGCACGATCATCCGCGGCGGCTGCTCGCTGCCCTGGGCCACCGCGAGGAAGGCACCGGCGCCCAGTTCTTTGAGCTTCTTCTCGTCCAGCACTTCAACCTTGAGGTTCTTGTGCTCCTTGGCCAGGGCCTTGGCTTCCTCGGCGATGAAACTGGGGTGGCAGAGGTTCGGCGGCAGGTTGCCCAGATCACGGGTGAAGGCCATGCCGTTGGCGATGGCCTGTGCATGCAGGCTGCCGCGCTCGACGTCGGCCTGGTCGGCCTTGTCCGTCAGCAGCGTGATTTTCTTCAGGGCCTTGGGGTCGGCCTTCTGGCTCTTGAAGCGATCGAAGACGTAGGCGCCATCGGCCAGGGTTTCCACCATCAGGCGGGCCTTGCCGTAGGCGTCGCGGCCCTTGACTGCCAGTTCGCCGAGGGCGAGGGTGGCGTCGCTGCCGCCAAGGCCTTTCAGCACGCCATTCACGGCGGCGATCATCTTGCGGAACTGGCGGTCGGAGAGTTCGCGCTCCTTGCCGCTACCCACCAGCAGGACACGCTCGGCCTTGAGGTTGGGGAGACTGTGCAGGAGCAGGGTCTGGCCCACCTTGCCGGCCAGGTCGCCGCGCTTGAGCAGGGCGGTGATGGCGCCGCCGGCTGCTTCGTCGATGGCCTTGGCGGCCTCGCCCAGCTTGCGGCCTTCGCCGACAGCGACGACCAGGGTGGCGGTTTTCAGGGTTTCCGGACGGGCGCTTTTGACGAGGAATTCCATGACATGTGTCCCCAAGACAAAGAGCCGGGATTGCAGGATGTTCCCGGCGCTTTTTCGTATGTGCTTGATTTAAAACGGATTAAATCGACTTCCGTTTCGTCCTGTACCAATTTCGTACCATTTGCGTGCGTTTGCAGCTTCGCCAGCTCAGACCAGTCCGATGGCGAATTGATCCATTCGGCGTAAGTGCTCAGCAGGACTTCAACGGTGTGCCCCAGCTGGTTGGCGATGAACGCGAGGTTCGCACCGGCCATCAGCAGCATCGTCGCATAGGTGTGGCGCGTATCGTACTGCCGCCGCTTGCGGATGCCCAGCGCCTTCATGGCCGGCACCAGGTAATCGTTGGGCGCGTCCTCGCCCATCCAGGCCTTGCCNAAAGCTACGTGGGTTGGATTGTTCGCGTTCGGCAGTGGTATCGACCAGCGCGAGTCACTCGTTACTTGCAGCTTTACCCTATCGATAGCGTTCGTAGTCATCCATGGCAGCCTTGTTCTTGAGGTCGCGCAATTATCCTGACCGTAATTGGTCAGTCAATGGCAGTACGCCATTAATTTTTCATGGCTTCAGGGTCTGGGCGCCGAAAGTGGCCGACTGGTTCGTACCAATTTCCGTACCACTGCCGGCGTAAATGGGCGGAATTGAACGGAGCGGGGCGCTTTTGGTCTACGTGGTTCGCGGGTTCTAGTCGCCGTGACACGCGCCCCTAATCGCAGGATAATGCCGGCTATTTTTTCAGTGGCCCGTCTGAACGGCGGGCTGGCCATAAAGCGGCTAGTTTGAGCTTTGCCGCCTGAGCCTGACAACCCTGGAGTGTCTGGTTTTGATTGTCTTCCGTTATCTCTCCCGCGAGGTCCTGGTTACCCTCAGTGCGGTCAGTGCCGTGCTGCTGGTGATCATCATGAGCGGCCGTTTCATCAAGTACCTGGCCCAGGCCGCACAAGGGGCCCTGGACCCCGGCGTGCTGTTCATGATCATGGGCTTCCGGATTCCCGGATTCCTCCAGCTGATCCTGCCCCTGGGGCTGTTCCTCGGCTTTTTGCTGGCCTACGGCCGGCTCTACCTCGATAGCGAAATGACCGTGCTTTCGGCCACCGGCATGAGCCAGCAGCGCCTGATGGCCTACAGCCTGGTGCCGGCTGCCCTGGTGGCCCTGCTGGTGGCCTGGCTGAGCCTGGGCCTGGCGCCTCAGGGCGTGAGCCAGGTGGAGCGCATCCTCAACGAACAGGACGCCCTGACCGAACTCGATACCCTGGTGCCCGGACGCTTCCAGGCGCTCAAGGGCGGCGGCCGGGTGACCTATGCCGAGACGCTTTCTCCCGATCGTGGTGAGTTGGGCGGCGTGTTCATCTCCGAGAAGCGTGTATCCCGCGAGCAGGGCAAGGACCGTGGCATCGGCGTGCTGGTGGCGGAGAAGGGCCACCAGGAGATTCAGCCGGACGGCAGCCGCTACCTGATCCTGAAGAATGGTTTCCGCTACGACGGCAATCCGGGCAAGGCTGACTACCGCATCATCCAGTACGAAACCTACGGCGTGCTGTTGCCCAAGCCGGAAATCAGTTCCGAGATCGGCGAGCGCGAGGCGGTGTCGACGTCCGAGCTGATCGGCAGCGCCGACCCGAAATACCGGGCCGAACTGCAGTGGCGCCTGTCCATCCCGCTGCTGGTGTTCGTCGTCACGCTGCTGGCGGTGCCGCTGTCCAGGGTCAATCCGCGCCAGGGCCGCTTCCTCAAATTGCTCCCGGCAATCCTGCTTTACATGGCTTACCTGTCCTTGCTGATCGCCGCTCGCGGCCAGCTGGATAAGGGTCGCATCCCCTTGGCTGTTGGCCTGTGGTGGGTGCATGGGATCTTCGCCGCGATTGGCTTGTTGATGTTGTATTGGGAGCCTCTGCGCCTGAAGTGGGCGGCTCGTCGTAATGCCCGTGAGGTGGCCCATGGTTAGGTTGGATCGTTACATCGGCACCAGCGTGTTCTTTGGCATCCTCACGGTGCTGGGGGTCATCGTCAGCCTGGCGGCGCTGTTCGCGTTCATCGACGAACTGAGCGACGTGGGGGGCGATTACGACGTGTTCGCCGCAGCCTGGTACGTCTTCCTCACTCTGCCGCGACGCATCTACGACATGCTGCCCATGGCGGCGCTGATCGGCAGTCTGATCGGTCTCGGCAGCCTGGCCAGCAGCAGCGAGCTGACCGTGATGCGCGCCGCTGGCGTATCCGTTGGCCGCATCGTCTGGGCGGTCATGAAGCCCATGCTGGTGCTGATGGTGGTAGGCGTGCTGATCGGTGAGTACGCCGCCCCCTGGAGTGAGAACCTGGCTCAGGCCAATCGCGCCCTGGCCCAGGGTGGCGGCGACGCGCAGAGCTCCAAGCGCGGTCTCTGGCATCGCCAGGGCGAAGAGTTCGTGCACATCAACGCCGTGCAGCCTAACGGCGTGCTCTATGGCGTCACCCGCTATCGCTTCGATGGCGAGCGCCACATGCAGTCGGCGAGCTTCGCCAGGCGCGCATTGTTCCAGGGTGATCACTGGCAACTGGAAGATGTGTCCACCACCCACTTCCGTGGCGACCACACCGAGGTGATGAACAATGCCAGTGAGCGTTGGGACGTCGAGCTCAATCCGCAGCTGCTGGGCACTGTGGTCATGGAGCCCGAGGCGCTGTCCATTTCCGGTCTCTGGCGCTACACCAATTACCTGGGGGAGCAGGGACTGAATAATGGCCGCTACTGGCTGGCGTTCTGGACCAAGGTACTGCAGCCGCTGGTCACCGCGGCGCTGGTGCTGATGGCGATTTCCTTCATCTTCGGCCCGCTGCGCTCGGTGACCCTGGGGCAGCGGGTGTTTACCGGCGTCGTGATCGGCTTCGTGGTGCGTATCAGCCAGGATCTGCTGGGGCCATCCAGCCTGGTGTTCGGCTTCTCGCCGTTGTTTGCCGTGCTGGTGCCGGCGGGCGTCTGTGCCCTGGCGGGCCTCTGGCTGTTGCGACGGGCCGGCTGACCGGTTTCTCGGGCAAGAAAAAAGCCGGCTTCTAGCCGGCTTTTTCATGGGATCACTTTTTGTGCACGCCCTTGGGTAGGTGCACGACCTGGGTCTCTGAGTAGATGTCATGCCAGGTGCGCTTGTCCTTGTCCCAGAGGCTCCAGAGGAAGCCCAGTCCGAGGGCCAGCCAGGAGCCGATGGCGATCACGAAGCGCAGAAGCGCTTGCCACAGGCTGATGGCCGAGCCGTCCTTGTTCTGCACGCGAATGCCCCAGACCTGCATGCCGAGGGTCTGGCCATTGTGAGTCCAGAATTTGGCGAAGAAGCCGAAGAGGGCGAATACCAGCAGGGTCGACAGCAATGGGTCGCCGGAAAGGGCGCCCTGATCAGCCAGCTGGCGCAGGCGTTCGCCGCCGTAGATCAGGCGCAGCACTACCTGTTGGTAGAGGAGGGTGACCACCATGAGCAGGGCGACGCAGAGCAGGAAGTCGTAGAAGATCGCGGCGAAGCGGCGGACCAGTCCGGCTTTGGGAAAGTCGCCCTGGGGGCGCAGCTGATGTTTCGGCATTGCGGGCTCTTGGCGAGTTGAGGGCGCGCCATTCTAGCAGTCGATTCGCGGGCATAAAAAAACCCCTGATGTTTCCATCAGGGGCTTTCGGCGAAGCTCAGGATCAGTTAACGACCTGAACCTTGTCAGCCTGCATGCCTTTCTGGCCTTGAACGGCTTCGAAGGTAACCTTCTGGCCTTCTTTCAGGCTACGGAAGCCGGAGCCTTCGATAGCGCGGAAGTGAACGAACAGATCCGGGCCGCTTTCCGGGGTGATGAAACCAAAACCTTTCTCGTCGTTGAACCACTTGACGGTGCCGGTTTGACGATTCGACATATCTTTAATCCTTGAAACTGAAGTTGATGACAGCCTGCTGTTCACTCGCGCGGCAGAAGGGCTGGAAACTGGTTGCAAAGAGGTAAGAGAAGTCGAGCGGGATGTAGCGGATCTGGTGATCTACCGCATCAGGTCACGATTCAACAGCGACCCATGCAAACACAGTTGGCCAACTCTACGTAAGTTTTGGGGAATTGCCAATCCCCGAAAGGCCAAAGTTTATAGGCGGTAAATTAGGGCCCAGACAGGCGGGGATCTTAGGAGGGAAAGCCTTGGGAAGGCTTGAGGATCATCGTGGTGCCCCGGGAGAGACTCGAACTCTCACTCTGTCGCCAGAAACGGATTTTGAATCCGCCGCGTCTACCATTCCGCCACCGAGGCACGATGGGCGCGCAGTATAGGGAGGCGCTCTGGGCCGGTCAATCCGTCTCCGTGGTCAGGAATGGGCATTTCCTGTACTATTTGCGCCCCTGCGATACGACCCCCCACCATGCGCGTAGCCGACTTCCATTTCGAGCTTCCCGAAGCTCTTATTGCCCGTCACCCCCTGGCCGAGCGTCGCGCCAGCCGCCTTCTTGTTCTGGACGGTGAAACCGGAGCCCTGAGCCATCGGCACTTCGCCGACCTGCTGGAATACCTGCGTCCCGGCGATCTGATGGTGTTCAACAACACCCGGGTGATCCCTGCGCGCCTGTTCGGCCAGAAGGCGTCAGGCGGAAAGCTGGAAATACTTGTCGAGCGCGTCCTGGACAGCCATCGCGTGCTGGCTCACGTGCGCTCCAGCAAGTCCCCCAAGCCGGGGTCGATCCTGCTGATCGATGGCGGCGGCGAGGCCGAGATGATCGCCCGTCACGATGCCCTGTTTGAGCTGAAGTTCGCCGAAGAGGTCCTGCCCTTGCTGGAGCGCGTCGGCCACATGCCGTTGCCTCCCTATATAGACAGGCCGGACGACGAGGCGGATCGCGAACGCTACCAGACTGTCTATGCCCGGCATGCCGGCGCCGTCGCGGCACCCACGGCCGGTCTGCATTTCGACCAGGCCCTGCTGGAGGCGGTCGCCGCCAAGGGTGTCGATACCGCATTCGTCACCCTGCACGTGGGCGCTGGTACCTTCCAGCCAGTACGGGTGGAGCGCATCGAGGATCACCACATGCACCGCGAATGGCTCGAAGTGGGCCAGGACGTGGTCGATGCCGTGGTGGCTTGCCGTGCCCGTGGCGGCCGGGTGATCGCCGTTGGCACCACCAGCGTGCGCTCTCTGGAAAGCGCCGCGCGGGATGGCCAGCTGAAGGCCTTCAGTGGTGATACCGACATCTTCCTGTACCCGGGGCGGCCCTTCCATGTGGTCGATGCCCTGGTCACCAACTTCCATCTGCCCGAATCCACCCTGCTGATGCTGGTCTCGGCCTTTGCTGGCTATCCGGAGACCATGGCCGCCTACGCTGCAGCGGTCGAGCAGGGGTACCGATTCTTCAGTTACGGTGATGCCATGTTCATCACCCGCAATCCCGCCCCGCGCGGACCCGAGGACCAAGCATGACGCGCACCTGCCGGATGAACTTCGAGCTGCTGGCCACTGACGGCAGGGCCCGTCGCGGCCGCCTGACCTTCCCTCGTGGCGTCGTCGAGACGCCAGCCTTCATGCCTGTAGGAACCTACGGCACCGTGAAAGGGATGCTGCCGCGCGACATCGAGGGCATCGGCGCCCAGATCATCCTCGGCAACACCTTCCACCTCTGGCTGCGGCCGGGCATGGAGGTGATCAAGCGTCACGGCGACCTGCACGATTTCATGCAGTGGAAGGGGCCGATCCTCACCGATTCCGGTGGCTTCCAGGTGTTCAGCCTTGGTGCCATGCGCAAGATCAAGGAAGAGGGCGTGACCTTCGCCTCCCCGGTGGACGGCGCCAAGGTGTTCATGGGGCCCGAGGAGTCCATGCAGGTCCAGCGCGACCTGGGCTCCGACATCGTGATGATCTTCGACGAGTGCACGCCTTATCCAGCGGATTTCGATACCGCCAAGCGCTCCATGGAACTGTCCCTGCGCTGGGCCAAGCGCTCCAAGACGGCCCACGGCGAAAGCACCGCTGCGCTGTTCGGCATCGTCCAGGGCGGCATGCACGAAGAGCTGCGCATGCGTTCCCTGGAAGGGCTCAGCGAGATCGGCTTCGACGGCCTGGCCATTGGTGGCCTGTCCGTGGGGGAGCCGAAGGAAGAGATGATCCGTGTGCTGGATTTCCTGCCTGGCCGGATGCCGGCGGACAAGCCGCGCTACCTGATGGGCGTCGGCAAGCCGGAAGACCTGGTGGAGGGCGTGCGTCGCGGGGTGGATATGTTCGACTGCGTGATGCCGACCCGAAACGCTCGAAACGGCCACCTGTTCATCGAAACCGGCGTGCTGAAGATTCGCAATTCGGTGCACAAGCACGATGAGTCGCCGCTGGATGCGAGCTGCGACTGTTACACCTGCAAGAACTTCTCCCGCGCTTATCTCCACCACCTGGATAAATGCGGCGAAATGCTGGGCAGCATGCTGAATACCATCCACAACTTGCGCCATTACCAGCGCCTGATGGCTGGTTTGCGCGAGGCTATCCAACAGGGTAAATTGGCCGCCTTTGTCGATGCCTTCTATGCCCGTCGCGGCCTGCCAACGCCGCCGCTGGATTGAGTCAGAGCAAGTTTCGTTCAAGACCTGGACTTTCAAATTCTTGTAACAGGAGTGCTACATGAGCTTTCTGATTCCCGCCGCCTATGCCGACGCCGCTGCACCGGCCGCCGCTGCCGGTCCCGCCGGTACTGGTTTCGAGTGGGTTTTTCTGATCGGCTTCCTGGTCATCTTCTATCTGATGATCTGGCGTCCCCAGGCCAAGCGCGCCAAGGAGCACAAGAACCTGCTCTCCGGCCTGCAGAAGGGTGACGAAGTGGTCACCTCCGGTGGCATCGCCGGCAAGGTCACCAAGGTCACCGATGACTTCGTGGTCATCGAAGTGTCCGACAGCGTCGAGCTGAAGTTCCAGAAAGGCGCTATCGCGGCAACCCTGCCGAAGGGCACCCTGAAAGCCATCTAAACGATCCATGGATCAACACCGACGGGGCGCCATCAGGCGCCCCGCGTCATAACGGGCGGAGTCATGCTCAACAAGTACCCACTGTGGAAATATCTGCTGATCCTGGCGGTGCTGGCGATCGGCCTGGTCTATTCCGCACCCAATCTCTATCCAGACGATCCGGCGATCCAGATCAGCGGCGCCAGCACCGCGCTGAAGATTCAGCAGTCCGATCTGGACAAGGCCACTGAGGCCCTGAAGCAGTCCGGCATTGAACTCAAGTCCGCCAGCATCAGTGAGCGCGGCGGCCTGCTGCGTCTGAACAAGCTGGGTGACCAGTTGCCGGCCAAGGATATTGTCCGCAAGGCTCTGGGCGACGACTACGTGGTGGCCCTGAACCTGGCCCCCACCACTCCGAATTGGCTGCGCAAGCTCGGCGCCTCGCCGATGAAGCTCGGCCTGGACCTCTCCGGTGGCGTGCACTTCCTGCTGGAAGTGGACATGGAGAAGGCCGTCGATGCGCGCCTGAAGATCTATGAGGGCGAAGTCCGCACCCTGCTGCGCAAGGAGCGTGTCCGCTACCGTAGCCTGCCGGCCCAGGAAAATGGCTTCCAGCTCGGTTTCACCGACCAGGAGTCTCTGGATAAGGCACAGTCGCTGATCCGCAAGAGCTTCACCGATTTCAACCTGACCACCACTGCGCGTGGCGATCAGCAGGTCCTGCAACTGGTGCTGACCCAGGCCAAGCTGGCGGAAATCCGCGAGTACTCCATCAAGCAGAACCTGACCACCGTCCGTAACCGCGTCAACGAGCTGGGCGTGGCCGAGCCGCTGGTGCAGCGCCAGGGCGCCAACCGCATCGTGGTGGAACTGCCGGGTGTGCAGGACACCGCCGAAGCCAAGCGTATTCTCGGCAAGACCGCCAACCTGGAATTCCGCCTGGCCGCCGAGGCCACTGCCAGCAAGGCGTCGACCGAGTCCTTCGAGTTCCGCGAGGCGGGCCGTCCGCCGGTGGCGCTGGAGCGTAGCCTGATCATCACCGGTGACCAGGTGACCGATGCCCAGGCCAGCTACGACGAGAACGGTCGCCCGCAGGTGAACATCCGTCTCGACGGCCACGGCGGTGAACTGATGAGCCGCGCTACCCGCAACAACGTCGGTCGTAGCATGGCGGTTATCTTCATCGAGCAGCGCCCGATCACTCGTTACGTGACTCAGGACGTCGATGGCGTCCAGAAGGAAGTGGCGGTACAGAGCTTCAAGGAAGAGAAGAAGATCATCAGCCTCGCGACCATCCAGTCGCCGCTGGGCAGTCAGTTCCGCATCACTGGCCTGAACGGCCAGGGTGAGTCCTCCGAACTGGCCCTGCTGCTGCGCGCTGGTGGCCTGGCTGCACCGATGTACTTCGCCGAAGAACGCACCATCGGCCCGAGCCTGGGTGCCGAGAACATCGTCAAGGGTATCGAGTCCACCGAGTGGGCGATGGTCTTCGTGTCGTTGTTCATCATGGCCATCTACCGCTTCTTCGGCTTCCTGGCCACCATCGCCCTGGCGTTCAACCTGGTGCTGTTGGTGGGCCTGATGTCGGTGATCGGTGCGACCCTGACCCTGCCGGGTATCGCCGGTATCGTGCTGACGCTCGGCATGGCGGTGGACGCCAACGTGCTGATCTACTCGCGTATCCGCGAGGAGCTGAACAACGGCATGTCGGTGCAGCGTGCGATCCACGAAGGCTTCGACCGCGCCTACACCGCGATCGTCGACAGTAACCTCACCACCCTGCTGGTGGGCGGCATCCTGTTCGCCCTCGGTACCGGTCCGATCAAGGGCTTCGCCGTGACCATGTCGCTGGGCATCATCACCTCGATGTTCACCGCCATCATGTTCACTCGCGGCATGGTCAACCTGATCTTCGGTGGCCGCAACTTCAAGAAACTGTGGATTTGAGGCCTGCCATGATCAAGTCAACCATTCGTTTCATGGCGATACGCAACGTTGCGTTCGCCATCACTGTGATCATCAGCCTGATCGGTATCGGCAGCCTGTTCGTCAAGGGCCTGAACTTTGGCCTGGACTTCACCGGCGGCACCTTGATCGAGTTGTCCTACGAGAAGCCCGCGAATCTGGAGCTGATCAAGCAGGAGCTCGGCCAGGTGGGCTACGAAGAGGCTGTGGTGCAGAGCTTCGGCGCGTCCACCGACGTGCTGGTGCGTCTGGCTGGCGAAGACCCGCAGCTGGGCAACAAGGTTGCCGAGTCGCTGCGCAAGGTGGACGCCGAGAGCAAGTTCGAGCTCAAGCGTGTGGAATTCGTCGGCCCGCAGGTCGGTGAAGAGCTGCGCGACCAGGGCGGCCTGGCCATGCTGCTGGCCCTGGGCGGCATCCTGTTGTACCTGGCCTTCCGCTTCCAGTGGAAGTTCGGTGTGGGCGCCGTGGCCTCGCTGGTTCACGACGTGACCGTCACCCTGGGCATCCTGGCGTTCTTCCAGATTCCCTTCGACCTCACCGTGCTGGCCGCGGTCCTGGCGATGATCGGTTACTCGCTGAACGACACCATCATCATCTTCGACCGTATCCGTGAGAACTTCCGTGTGCTGCGTCGGGCCGACCTGATCGAGAACATCGACGTGTCCTGCACCCAGACCCTGCTGCGGACCATTGCTACCTCGGTCTCCACGGCTCTGGCTCTGTTCGCGCTGCTGCTGTTCGGTGGCGACAGCCTGCATGGCTTCGCCCTGTCGCTGCTGGTGGGTGTGGTGGTCGGTACTTACTCCTCCATTTACATCAGTGCCCCGGTGCTGATCTGGCTGAAGCTGACCTCCGAGGATCTGATTCCGCCGGCAAACACTGCCGAAGCGGACAATCGTCCCTGAGGCGATTCGGCTCTGCACACAAGGCCTGGCTTTTGCCGGGCCTTGTCGTTTCCGGTGGGTGGGACTGACGTCCCATTTGTCGGAATATTCGTACGGAACTGGGAACTTGGTGTTTTTACGTCTATCCAAGGCTGGGAGTAGGGCCTCAATGCCCGCCAAGGAAGAGTCAGGAGGTTCATGTGAACAAGTCGATGCTCGTCGGTGCTGTTTTGGGTGCGGTTGGTGTGACTGCCGGCGGCGCCGTGGCCACCTACAACCTTGTAGGGAATAGCGGTCCGGAATACGCCGAAGTGCTCGCTGTCCAGCCGATCAGTGAAACCATCAAGACCCCGCGTGAGGTCTGCAATGACGTGGCGGTGACCCGTCAGCGTCCGGTCAAGGATCAGCATCAGATCGCCGGTACTGTCATCGGTGCGGTGGCAGGTGGTCTGCTGGGCAACCAGATCGGTGGTGGTAGCGGCAAGAAGATCGCGACCGTCGCCGGTGCGGTGGGTGGTGGCTACGCCGGTAACAAGGTGCAGGAGCACATGCAGGAGAGCGACACCTACACCACCACCGAAACCCGTTGCAAGACCGTCACCGACACCAGTCAGAAGGTGGTGGGTTATGACGTGAGGTATCAGGTGGATGGCAAGGTTGGCCAGGTTCGCATGGACCACGACCCGGGTCGTCAGATTCCGGTTACCAAGGACGGTCAACTGATCCTGACCCAGCAGGGTGGTGGTGTGCAGCCGCAAGGTAGTGGTGTTGCGGGCGTGCAGCAGTAAGCTGTCCCCCAGAACGAAAAAACCCGGCCAATGGCCGGGTTTTTTGTGGGTGTGTAAAGCGATCAGCGCTTCAGCGACGGCGGCAGGTGCGGCTGGATGGCGGTCAGCACAGCCTTGAAGCACTTGGTGTTGCCGGCTACCACGTGGCCCTTCTCGAGGAAGTCGTGACCGCCGGTGAAGTCGCTCACCAGGCCGCCGGCTTCCTGCACCAGCAGGGCGCCCGCTGCCATGTCCCACTCGGACAGGCCGAATTCCCAGAACGCGTCGAAACGGCCGGCAGCCACATAGGCGAGGTCCAGGCTGGCGGAGCCGGCGCGGCGGATGCCGGCGGTCTGGCCCACCAGGCTGCGGAACATGCCCAGGTAGCTGTCGAGGTTGTCCAACTGGTTTTCGCGGAAGGGGAAGCCGGTACCCAGCAGGGCGCCTTCCAGGCTCTTGCGCGGGCTGACGCGCAGGCGACGCCCGTTGAGGGCGGCGCCACGGCCGCGGCTGGCGGTGAATTCTTCCTGGCGGACCGGGTCGAGGACCACGGCGTGCTCCAGGCGGCCCTTGTACTTGCAGGCGATGCTCACGGCGAAGTGCGGAACACCGCGGATGAAGTTGGTGGTGCCGTCCAGCGGATCGATGATCCACAGGTAGTCAGCGCCTTCGCCCTTGCCTTCCAGCAGACCGCCTTCCTCGCCGAGAATGCCGTGATTCGGGTAGGCCTTGCGCAGGGCCTGCACGATGGACAGTTCGGCAGCGCGATCGACCTCGGTGACGTAGTCCTTTGCGTCCTTCTCGTTGACGGAGATAACGTCCAGGCGTTCGATCGAGCGGAAAATCAGTTCACCGGCGCTGCGAGCGGCGCGCAGGGCGATATTCAGCATGGGCTGCATGGGGGATTCACCTGGGTCGTTAAAGAAGAAAGCCGCACATGGTATCAGAAAAAGGTTTTGGTCGTCAGGGGAGGCTGCGTGATTCGTGGCGTCGGAAGGGACCCTCCGGTAATATCCGCTCCCTTGACGTTCCGCTGAGAGACTAGAGCGTTGCTGGAAAACATTCGCGTGGTGCTGGTCAATACCAGCCATCCGGGCAATATCGGTGGTGCCGCCCGCGCCATGAAGAACATGGGTCTATCGAAGCTGGTGCTGGTTGATCCGGAAGATTTTCCCAGTCCGGAGGCCCGTGCCCGTGCCTCGGGTGCCGATGACATCCTGGATCGCGCCCAGGTGGTCCCCACTCTGGAAGATGCCCTTGTGGGCTGCAGCCTCGTAATCGGTACCAGTGCTCGCGATCGCCGGATTCCCTGGCCGCTGCTGGACCCGCGCGAGTGTGGCAAGACCTCCGTGGAGCAGGTGCGTGCCGGTGGCGAGGTGGCCTTGGTCTTCGGCCGCGAATATGCCGGCCTGACCAACGAAGAGTTGCAGCGCTGCCAGTATCACGTGCACATCCCGTCCAACCCGGAGTTTTCCTCTCTGAACCTCGCGGCCGCCGTGCAGGTGCTGGTCTACGAAGTCCGGATGGCGTGGCTGGAGCAGGAGGGGTTGCCGAGCAAGGTGGAGAAGGTGGAAACCACCGCCATGCTCAATTCCCAGCCCGTCACGGTGGATGAGCTGGAGCGCTTCTACGAACACCTGGAGGGTACTCTGGTGGAAATCGGCTTCCTTGATCCGGAGAAGCCGCGGCACCTGATGTCCCGTCTGCGTCGCCTCTATGGTCGTAGCGGCATCAGCAAGCTCGAGATGAACATCCTGCGCGGCATCCTGACTGAGACCCAGAAGGCCGCGCGGGGCGAAATACAGAAACGGGGAGACAAGTGATGTTCGAGCGCATTCGAGAAGACATTCAAAGCGTATTTCGTCGTGATCCGGCGGCGCGCAATGCCTTCGAGGTGCTCACTTGTTATCCGGGTCTCCATGCTGTCTGGCTGCACCGCGTGGCCCATGCTCTTTGGCTTGCCGGCTGGAAGTGGCTGGCGCGCCTGGTGTCCAACTTCAGTCGCTGGATGACGGGTATCGAGATCCATCCGGGGGCGAAGATCGGTCGGCGATTCTTCATCGACCACGGCATGGGCATCGTGATTGGCGAAACCGCCGAGATCGGTGATGACGTCACCCTCTACCAGGGTGTGACCCTGGGCGGCACCAGCTGGAACAAGGGCAAGCGCCATCCGACCCTGGAAGACGGGGTGGTGGTGGGGGCGGGTGCCAAGGTGCTCGGACCCTTCACGGTCGGGGCTGGCGCCAAGATCGGCTCCAATGCCGTGGTGACCAAGGCGGTGCCGGCAGGTGCTACTGCGGTGGGTATTCCCGGTCGGATCATCGTCAAGTCTGATCCGGAGCAGGAGGCCAAACGCCAGGCTATTGCCGAGCGGTTTGGTTTCGATGCCTATGGTCTTGGTCAGGACATGCCGGACCCGGTGGCTCGTGCCATCGGCCAACTACTGGATCATGTGCAGGCCGTGGACGAGCGGCTGGACGGCATGTGCACGGCGCTTACCGCCCTGGGTAGTGACTACTGTGCCAAGGCCCTGCCGGAGCTGCGCGATGAGGACTTCGCCGGCGTGAAGGACGACGAGCGCAAGCCGGTCGCCTGACACCCGCACATAGACCTTGGTCCAGTGGGTCGGGAGCGGATTATTAGGATGCTAACGGGGTGTGCCTCTGCTATCATGCACGCCCCTGCAAGATGTAATCCCGACTGTTTTAATCGGACTTATAGTTGACTTAAATAGTCGGGAATCGCATACTCGCTGCATCCCAGCGACCCCGTGGTATTCACCATGCGACTGACCACCAAAGGCCGATACGCCGTCACCGCCATGCTCGACCTGGCGCTGCATGCACAGCAGGGTCCGGTGTCTCTGGCAGATATTTCCGAACGGCAGGGCATCTCCCTGTCGTACCTTGAACAGCTTTTCGCCAAGCTCCGCCGCGGCAACCTGGTCAGCAGTGTGCGCGGCCCCGGTGGCGGCTACCAGCTTTCCCGAGACATGCACGGCATCCATGTCGCCCAAGTGATCGATGCAGTCAACGAGTCGGTGGATGCCACCCGTTGCCAAGGTCTGGGCGATTGCCACTCTGGCGATACCTGCCTGACCCATCACCTCTGGTGTGATCTGAGCCTGCAGATCCACGAGTTCCTTAGCGGCATCAGCCTGGCCGATCTGGTCAATCGCCGTGAGGTTCAGGAGGTCGCTCAGCGGCAGGATCAACGCCGCTGTGGAAGCAATGGCAGGATGCCCCATCTCGATAAGATTGAAGCGTCCGCCATCGAATGAGCAGGGCGCCGGCCCGTGATTGGCCCTGATACCTGATAGGAGAGCCCAGATGAAATTGCCGATTTACCTCGACTACTCCGCCACTACGCCGGTGGACCCGCGCGTCGCTCAGAAAATGAGCGAGTGCCTGCTGGTGGACGGCAACTTCGGCAACCCGGCCTCGCGTTCCCACGTGTTCGGGTGGAAAGCTGAAGAGGCGGTGGAGAACGCTCGTCGTCAGGTGGCAGAACTGGTCAACGCCGACCCGCGCGAGATCGTCTGGACTTCCGGTGCGACCGAGTCCGACAACCTCGCCATCAAGGGCGTGGCGCACTTCTACAGTGGCAAAGGCAAGCACATCATCACCTCGAAGATCGAGCACAAGGCGGTGCTGGATACCACTCGCCAGCTGGAGCGCGAAGGCTTCGAAGTGACCTATCTCGAGCCTGGCGAAGATGGCTTGATCACCCCGGCCATGGTCGAGGCTGCCCTGCGTGACGACACCATCCTGGTCTCGGTCATGCACGTGAACAACGAAATCGGCACCATCAACGACATCGCCGCTATCGGCGAGTTGACTCGTGCTCGCGGCATCCTCTTCCACGTCGACGCCGCCCAGTCCACTGGCAAGGTAGATATCGACCTGGAGAAGCTGAAGGTCGACCTGATGTCCTTCTCCGCTCACAAGACCTACGGCCCGAAAGGCATTGGCGCCCTCTACGTACGCCGCAAGCCGCGCGTGCGTCTTGAGGCCATGATGCACGGCGGCGGCCACGAGCGCGGCATGCGTTCCGGCACCCTGGCTACCCACCAGATCGTCGGCATGGGCGAAGCCTTCCACATCGCCAAGCAGGAGATGGCCTCCGAGCGCGTGCGCATCAAGGCCCTGGCCGATCGCTTCTGGGCTCAGATCGACGGCATGGAAGAGCTTTACCTGAACGGCAGCGCTACTTCCCGTGTGCCGCACAACCTGAACGTCAGCTTCAACTACGTCGAGGGCGAGTCGCTGATCATGGCGCTCAAGGACCTCGCGGTCTCGTCGGGTTCCGCGTGCACCTCTGCGTCGCTGGAACCGTCCTACGTGCTGCGCGCCCTGGGTCGCAACGACGAGCTGGCACACAGCTCCATTCGCTTCACCTTCGGCCGCTTCACCACCGAGGAAGAGGTGGACTACGCCGCCAGCAAGATCCGTGAAGCGGTGAACAAGCTCCGTGAACTGTCTCCGTTGTGGGATATGTATAAAGAGGGCGTCGACCTCTCTACGGTCGAATGGCAGGCGCACTGACGCCCCCCTGATGAGTGAGGATTAAGCACCATGTCGTACAGCGAAAAGGTCATCGACCACTACGAAAACCCGCGGAACGTCGGCAAGCTCGATGCTCAGGACCCCAATGTGGGCACTGGCATGGTTGGCGCACCGGCCTGCGGTGATGTGATGCGCCTGCAGATCAAGGTCAACGAGCAGGGCGTAATCGAAGACGCCAAGTTCAAGACCTACGGCTGCGGCTCCGCCATCGCCTCCAGCTCCCTGGCCACCGAGTGGATGAAGGGCAAGACCCTGGATGAAGCGGCTGCCATCAAGAACACCACCATCGCCGAAGAGCTGGCCCTGCCCCCGGTGAAGATCCACTGCTCGGTACTGGCCGAGGACGCCATCAAGGCGGCCGTCCACGACTACAAGCAGAAGAAGGGTCTGCTCTAAGCGCTCGGAACGAGTAAGGAGTTGCAATGGCCATCAGCATGACCGAATCCGCTGCCCGTCACGTGCAGCGTTCCCTGGAGGGGCGCGGCAAGGGTGAAGGTATCCGTCTGGGGGTGCGTACGACTGGCTGCTCCGGTCTCGCCTACGTGCTGGAATTCGTCGACGAGCTGACTGCGGACGATATGGTGTTCGAAAGTCACGGCGTCAAGGTGATCATTGATCCCAAGAGCCTGACCTATCTCGACGGCACTGAGTTGGACTTCGTTCGCGAAGGGCTCAACGAGGGCTTCAAGTTCAATAACCCGAACGTGCGCGGCGAATGCGGCTGCGGCGAGAGCTTCAACGTCTGAGGCGTGTGTGGGAACTCCCTGTCATTTCGCACTGTTCGACCTGAAGCCGGGTTATCAGCTGGATCTTGAGCAGCTCGCGGCCCGTTACCGCGAGCTGGCACGTACCGTCCACCCCGATCGTTTCGCCGATGCTTCCGAGCGCGAGCAGCGCCTGGCGCTGGAGCGCGCGGCGCAGCTCAATGATGCGTACCAGACGCTGAAGAGCGCTCCGCGGCGGGCCTTGTACCTGTTGGCCATCAAGGGGCGGGAGCTACCGCTGGAGGTCACGGTGCAGGATCCGCAATTCCTGCTGCAGCAGATGCAGTGGCGCGAAGAGCTGGAAGAGTTGCACGACAGCGCCGATCTGGCGGGTGTCGACGCCTTCAAGCATCGGCTGAAGGTGGCCCAGGCTGAGCTGGATGTTGAGTTCGCCGAGTGCTGGGACGACCCCGAACGCCGTGAAGAGGCCGAGCGCCTGGTGCGCCGCATGCAGTTCATCGACAAGCTGAACCACGAAGTGCGCCAACTGGAAGAGCGCCTCGACGATTAACCCGCGATGCCGTCTTGGTTGCCGGTACGCCTGACAAATAGATAAGCATGGCCTTACTGCAGATCGCCGAACCCGGGCTGAGCCCCAAGCCGCACCAGCGCCGCCTGGCGGTGGGCATCGACCTGGGCACCACCAATTCGCTGGTCGCCGCCGTGCGCAGCGGTGTCGCTGAGCCACTGCCTGATGCCGATGGCCAGGTCATCCTGCCGTCCGCCGTTCGCTACCATGCTGATCGTGTGGAAGTGGGCCGCAGTGCCAAGCAGGCTGCTGCCATCGATCCGCTGAATACCATCATTTCCGTCAAGCGCTTCATGGGCCGTGGCCTGGAAGACGTCAAGCAACTGGGAGAACAGCTGCCGTACCGTTTCGTCGGTGGCGAGTCCCACATGCCGTTCATCGAGACCGTCCAGGGCGCCAAGAGCCCTGTGGAAGTCTCCGCCGACATCCTCAAATCCCTGCGTCAGCGCGCTGAAGACACCCTGGGTGGCGAGCTGGTCGGTGCAGTGATTACGGTGCCGGCCTATTTCGATGAAGCCCAGCGTCAGGCCACCAAGGACGCGGCGCGTCTCGCCGGTCTGAACGTGCTGCGCCTGCTCAACGAACCCACAGCTGCCGCAGTTGCCTATGGCCTGGACAAGCAGGCCGAAGGCGTTGTCGCTATCTATGACCTGGGCGGCGGTACCTTCGATATTTCGATCCTGCGCCTGACCCGTGGTGTCTTTGAGGTGATGGCTACTGGCGGCGACAGCGCCCTGGGTGGCGACGACTTCGACCACGCCATCGCTGGCTGGATGGTCGAGCAGGCCGGTCTTTCCGCTGACCTCGATCCGGGCGCCCAGCGCAGCCTTCTGCGCGCTGCCTGCGATGCCAAGGAAGCCCTGACCGATACCGACAGCGTCGAGCTGGCCTACGGCGACTGGCGCGGCGTGCTGACCCGCCAGCTGTTCGATTCCCTGATCGAACCCATGGTTTCTCGCAGCCTCAAGGCCTGCCGCCGCGCCGTGCGTGACGCCGGCATCGAGCTGGAGGAAGTCGAGGCCGTGGTCATGGTCGGCGGCTCCACCCGCGTCCCGCGCGTGCGTGAGGCAGTGGCCCAGATGTTCGGCCGCCAGCCGCTTACCGATATCGATCCGGATCAGGTTGTCGCCATCGGTGCTGCCGTCCAGGCCGATACCCTGGCCGGTAACAAGCGGGGCGAAGAGCTCCTGCTGCTGGATGTGATTCCCCTGTCGCTCGGCCTGGAAACCATGGGCGGGCTGATGGAAAAGGTGATTCCGCGCAACACTACCATCCCGGTGGCTCGCGCCCAGGACTTCACCACCTACAAGGATGGCCAGACCGCCATGATGATCCACGTGCTCCAGGGCGAGCGCGAGCTGATCAAGGACTGCCGTTCCCTGGCGCGCTTCGAATTGCGCGGCATCCCGCCCATGGTGGCGGGTGCGGCGAAGATTCGCGTGACCTTCCAGGTGGACGCCGACGGCCTGTTGGGCGTGACCGCCCGCGAGCTGGCTTCGGGTGTTGAGGCGAGCATCCAGGTGAAGCCGTCCTATGGCCTGACCGACGGCGAGATCTCGCGCATGCTGCAGGACTCCTTCCAATATGCCGGCGACGACAAGAATGCCCGCGCCCTGCGTGAGCAGCAGGTGGAGGCGCAGCGGTTGCTTGAAGCCGTACAAGCAGCGCTGGATGCCGATGGTGAGCGCTTGTTGGATGAAGCCGAGCGCACGGCGATTCTGGATAGCATGCAGACTCTGCACGAACTGGCTGCCGGCAGTGATGTCGCCGCCATCGAGGCGCAGATCAAGCGCCTGTCCCAAGTGACCGATGCCTTTGCCGCGCGTCGAATGGATGCCGCGGTGAAAGCGGCCCTGTCCGGCCGCCGACTGAACGAAATCGAGGATTGACACAGAAATGCCGCAGATCATTTTCCTGCCCCATGCCGAGCATTGCCCCGAGGGCGCTGTGATCGAGGCGCAGCCGGGCGAAAGCATCCTGAAGGCCGCGCTGCGCAACGGCATCGAGATCGAACACGCGTGCGAGATGTCCTGCGCCTGCACCACCTGCCATGTCGTGGTCCGCGAAGGCTTCAACTCCATGGAATCGTCCGACGAACTCGAAGACGACATGCTCGACAAGGCTTGGGGTCTGGAGCCCAATTCCCGCCTGTCCTGCCAGGCGATCGTCGCGGATGAGGACCTGGTGGTGGAAATCCCGAAATACACCATCAATCAGGTTTCCGAGGGGCACTGAGCATGAGCCTGAAATGGACCGACGTACTGGAGATCGCCATCCAGCTCGCTGAGACCAAGCCGGATGTCGATCCGCGCTACGTCAATTTCGTCGACCTGCACAATTGGATCCTGGCGTTGCCCGAGTTCGCCGATGACCCCCAACGTGGCGGCGAGAAGGTGCTGGAAGCCATCCAGGCCGCCTGGATCGAAGAAGCCGACTGACCGGCTTCCACCCCTGGGCTCCGGCCCTACGCATTTCCCCCTAACCCGCGTATAATTCGCGGGTTTAATTTTTCGCTTTAATCCTTGTTTCTGGAGTTTTCCATGGCTGTCGAACGTACTCTCTCCATCATCAAGCCGGACGCCGTTGCCAAGAACGTGGTTGGTGAGATCATCACCCGCTTCGAAAAGGCTGGCCTGCGCGTTGTTGCCGCCAAGATGGTTCAACTGTCCGAGCGCGAAGCCGGTGGTTTCTACGCCGAGCACAAAGAGCGCGGTTTCTTCAAGGATCTGGTTGCCTTCATGACCTCCGGTCCGGTCGTTGTTCAGGTTCTGGAAGGCGAGAACGCCATCGCCAAGAACCGTGAGCTGATGGGCGCCACCGATCCGAAGAAGGCCGACGCCGGCACCATCCGCGCCGACTATGCCGTCTCCATCGACGAGAACGCCGTACACGGCTCTGACTCCGAGGCTTCCGCTGCTCGCGAGATCGCCTACTTCTTCGCCGCCACCGAGGTGTGCGCTCGCATTCGCTAATCGCGGATGGGAGAGGGTGAAGCCATGACTGAATCGACCGGTAAAATGAACCTGCTGGGTCTGACCCAGCCGCAAATGGAAAGCTTCTTCGAGTCCATTGGAGAGAAACGCTTCCGTGCCGGCCAGGTGATGAAATGGATTCACCACTTCGGCGTCGATGATTTCGATGCGATGAGCAATCTCGGCAAGGCCTTGCGCGAAAAGCTCAAGGCCTGCGCCGAGATTCGCGGCCCGGAAGTGGTCAGCCAGGACATTTCCAGCGATGGCACCCGCAAGTGGGTGGTCCGGGTAGCTTCCGGCAGCTGCGTCGAAACCGTGTACATCCCCCAAGGCGGCCGCGGCACCCTCTGCGTCTCGTCCCAGGCCGGATGCGCCCTGGATTGCAGTTTCTGCTCCACGGGCAAGCAAGGTTTCAACAGCGACCTCACCTCTGCCGAAGTGATCGGGCAGGTGTGGATCGCCAACAAGTCCTTCGGGACCATTCCCGCGAAGATCGACCGTGCCATCACCAACGTGGTGATGATGGGCATGGGCGAACCGCTGCTGAATTTCGACAACGTGGTCTCCGCCATGAGCATCATGATGGACGACCTCGGCTACGGCATCTCCAAGCGCAAGGTGACCCTGTCCACCTCCGGTGTGGCGCCGATGATCGACAAGCTGGGCGAGGTGATCGACGTCTCCCTCGCGCTGTCGCTCCATGCGCCGAACGACCCGTTGCGCAACCAGTTGGTGCCGATCAACAAGAAGTACCCGCTGGCCGTGGTGCTCGACGCCTGTCGCCGCTACATCTCCCGCCTCGGCGAGAAGCGCGTGTTGACCGTCGAGTACACCCTGCTCAAGGACGTCAATGACCAGCCCGAACACGCTGAAGAGATGATCGAGCTGCTCAAGGACTTCCCCTGCAAGATCAACCTGATTCCGTTCAATCCCTTCCCGCACTCCGGCTACGAGCGGCCGAGCAACAACGCAATCCGCCGCTTCCAGGACCTGTTGCACAAGGCCGGGCACAATGTCACCGTCCGCACCACTCGCGGTGATGACATCGATGCTGCCTGCGGCCAACTGGTGGGCCAGGTCATGGACCGCACCCGCCGCAGCGAGCGCTACATTGCCGTGCGCCAGCTGAACGCCGAGGCGGAAGCGTCCCGCGACGCGGCAAACCGGAACTAGAGAAGGACACCCCATGACCCTGCGCGCTGCGCTGCTCCTCGTTTCCACCGCATTGCTCGCGGCCTGCGTGTCGACCGGTCACGTCGACCCGATGAAGACTGACAAGGGACGCGACGCAGCGCGTGACGCATACATCGAACTGGGCATCGGCTACCTGAAACAGGGTGCCACCGAGCGTGCCAAGGTGCCGCTGAAGAAAGCCCTGGAGCTCGACCCCTCCAATGCCGATGCCAATGCCGCCCTGGCCCTGGTGTTCCAGACCGAGATGGAGCCGGACCTGGCCGACCAGCATTATCGCAAGGCCCTCTCCTCCGGTGATGATGCGCGCATCCTCAACAACTACGGCACGTTCCTGTACGAGCAGGGGCGCTACAAGGATGCCTACGCGCGCTTCCAGCAGGCCGCCGAGGACAACCTCTATCCCGAACGTTCGCGGGTGTTCGAGAACCTGGGTCTGACTGCCCTGAAGATGAACGACCAGGCCCTGGCCAAGCAGCATTTCGACAAGGCGCTGCGCCTGAATCGCCAGCAGCCGTTGGCGCTGCTCGAAATGGCCCAGCTCTCCTTCGACGAGAAACAGTACGTGCCGGCCCGCGACTACTACGAGCGCTTTACCAAGATCGCGCCGCAGAATGCCCGCAGCCTGCTGCTCGGCGCGCGCCTGGCGACCGTTTTCGATGACCGCGACCAGGCCGCCAGCCTCGGTCTGCAACTCAAGCGACTTTATCCCGGCACGCCGGAATATCAGCAATACCAGTCGGAGCAATGATGAAAGCGTCGCATCCCGAAGCTGTAGCGGCGACCCGCGCCAACCCCGGCGAGACCCTGCGTCAGGCTCGTGAAAGCAAGAGCTTGAGCCTGGGCGAGGTTGCCCGTCACCTCAACCTCACCGAGCAGGCCCTGCGCCAGCTCGAGGCCGGCGATTTCGACCAGCTGCCGGGGCACACCTTTGCCCGCGGTTACGTGCGCGCCTACGCCAAGCTGCTGGACATGGACCAGGCTGCCCTGGTCGCCGAGTTCGATCATTTCACCGGCACCGACGCCAAGGGCAGTAACGTTCACAGCCTGGGCCGTATTGAAGAGCCGGTGCGTCTGTCCCAGAGCGTGCTGCGCATCGTCAGCTTCCTCATCCTGGTCGCCCTCGGCGCCGTTGGCTTCTTCTGGTGGCAGGAGCATTCCAGCCGGAACGGCGAGGAAGCCTCCAGTGTCAACATGGAACACGTGGAAGTGGAAAGTGCCGATGGCACCACCCAGATCCACCCGCTCGATGAGCCCGAAGATCAGGCCGTAGCCGAGGCCCAGGAAGGCCAGGACGCGGCTCCTGCCCAGGTTTCGCCGGAAATGGCGGCCGAGCCTGAGCAGCAGCCCACCGAGGTTACCTCCCCGGCTGCTGAATCCGCACCTGCGGCGCCGGCTGCGCCCGCCCAGGCGCCAGTCGTGGCTGCCGCACCCACCGTACCTGCAAGCCAGCAGGCTGCACCGGCACCGGCACCAGCAGCTCCAGCAGCGAGTCCCGTCGTTCCGGCCGCTCCGGCTACCGCCGCCGCAACGCCGGCACCGGCTGCCGCCGAAGCGCCTGCTCCGGTAGTCGCCCAGCAGGGCCAGGGCGTGGTGCGCATCCAGTTCACCGCAAATTGCTGGACCCAGGTCACCGACGCTGAAGGTAAGGTCCTCGTCAGCGCGCTCAAACGTACCGGCGACAGCATCGAGCTGGCCGGCAAGGCACCGCTGGAAGTTCGCCTGGGCTTCGCCCGTGGCGCCCAGCTCAGCTACAACGGCCAGGCGGTCGACGTGGCACCTTACGTCCGCGGCGAAACCGCACGCCTGAAGTTGGGGCAATAAGCCATGCATTGCGAATCCCCGATCAAACGCCGCCCTTCGCGGAAAATCTGGGTTGGCTCGGTACCGGTGGGCGGTGATGCGCCCATCGCCGTGCAGAGCATGACCAACACCGATACCTGCGACGTCGCCGCCACCGTTGGCCAGATCCAGCGCCTGGTGGACGCCGGCGTCGACATCGTCCGCATCTCCGTGCCCGACATGGACGCCGCCGAAGCCTTCGGTCGCATCAAGCAGCAGGTCCAGGTGCCGCTGGTGGCGGATATCCATTTCGACTACAAGATCGCCCTGCGCGTCGCCGAGCTGGGCGTCGATTGCCTGCGCATCAACCCGGGCAACATCGGCCGCGAAGACCGTGTGAAGGCTGTGGTCGACGCCGCACGCGACAAGGGCATCCCGATCCGGATCGGCGTCAACGCCGGCTCCCTGGAGAAGGACCTGCAGAAAAAATACGGCGAGCCGACCCCGCAGGCGCTTGTGGAATCCGCCTTGCGCCACGTCGAGCACCTCGACAAGCTGGACTTCCAGGACTTCAAGGTCAGCGTCAAGGCGTCCGACGTCTTCATGGCCGTCGAGGCCTACCGCTTGCTGGCCAAGCAGATCGAGCAGCCCCTGCACCTGGGCATCACCGAAGCTGGCGGCCTGCGTTCCGGCACCGTGAAGTCCGCGGTAGGCCTGGGCATGCTGCTGGCTGAGGGCATCGGCGACACCATCCGCATCTCACTGGCGGCGGACCCGGTGGAAGAGGTCAAGGTCGGTTTCGACATCCTCAAGTCCCTGCACCTGCGTTCCCGTGGCATCAACTTCATCGCCTGCCCGAGCTGCTCGCGGCAGAACTTCGATGTGGTCAAGACCATGAACGAACTGGAAGGGCGCCTCGAAGACCTGCTGGTGCCGATGGATGTGGCTGTGATCGGCTGCGTGGTCAACGGCCCGGGCGAAGCCAAGGAAGCCCATATCGGGCTCACCGGCGGCACCCCGAACAACCTGGTCTACATCGACGGCAAGCCGGCGCAGAAGCTGAACAACGACAACCTGGTGGACGAGCTGGAACGGCTCATCCGCGAAAAGGCGGCCGCAAAGGCCGAAGCTGACGCGGCGCTGATCGCCCGCAGCTGAAATTAAGGAACCTTCGTGAGCAAGACCCTGCAAGCCATTCGTGGCATGAACGACATCCTGCCGGAGCAGACGCCCATCTGGCGCTACCTGGAAAACACCCTGGCAGAGCTGCTGGATGGCTACGGCTACAGCGAGATTCGCATGCCGATTCTCGAGTTCACCGAGCTGTTCGCCCGTGGCATCGGCGAGGGCACCGATGTGGTCGACAAGGAGATGTACACCTTCCTCGACCGCAATGAAGAGTCCCTGACCCTGCGCCCCGAAGGCACAGCCGGCTGTGTGCGCGCCATGCTCGAGCACGGTCTCATCGGTGGTGGCCAGGTCCAGAAACTCTGGTACGCCGGCCCCATGTTCCGCTACGAGAAACCGCAGAAGGGTCGCTATCGCCAGTTCCACCAGATGGGCGTGGAAGTCTTCAATCTGCCCGGACCGGACATTGACGCCGAGCTGATCGTGCTCACCTGGCGCCTGTGGAAAAAGCTCGGCCTGGCCGACTCCGTGACCCTGCAACTGAACAGCCTGGGCTCCAGCGAGGCCCGTGCCCGCTACCGCGACGCCCTGGTGGCCTACCTGCAGGAGCGCTATGACCTGCTGGACGAAGACAGCCAGCGTCGCCTGACCACCAACCCGCTGCGCATCCTTGACAGCAAGAACGGTGGCACCCAAGCCCTGCTGGTGGATGCCCCGACCCTTCACGACTACCTGGACGAGGAATCCCTCGCCCACTTCGAAGGGCTCAAGGCGCGCCTGGATGCCGTGGGCATCCGTTACGAGATCAACCAGAAGCTGGTGCGTGGCCTGGACTACTACGGTCGCACCGTCATCGAGTGGGTGACCGACAAGCTCGGCGCCCAGGGCACTGTTTGCGCCGGCGGCCGTTACGACGGCCTGGTCAGCCAGTTCGGCGGCAAGCCGACCCCGGGTGTGGGCTTCGCCATGGGCGTGGAACGCCTGGTGCTGCTGCTGGAAACCCTTGGCTTGGTGCCGGAAGAGCTGAACAACCCGGCCGACGTCTACATCTGCGCCTTCGGCGAAGCCGCCGAACTGGCCGCGCTAGGCCTGTCCGAGCGGTTGCGCGATGCCCTGCCAGGCCTGCGCCTGTTGGTCAATGCCGGTGGTGGCAGCTTCAAGAGTCAATTCAAGAAGGCTGACAAGAGCGGCGCCCGTTATGCCCTGATCCTGGGGGACGACGAGCTGACCAAGCGCGTGGTAGGTTTCAAGCCGCTGCGGGACGACAGCGAACAACAAAGCATTGCCTGGGATGCTCTTGCCGAGCATCTCGCAGCCTGCCTGAAACAGGCTTGAGCATTCAAAGATCAGGAGTACGGGGTTAAGCATGCAGACCGAAGAAGAACAGATTGCGCAACTGAAGGACTGGTGGCAGCGCAACGGCAAGCCAATGCTCACTGGCGGCGCATTGGCGCTGGCCGTGGTCTTCGGTTGGCAGGCCTGGCAGAAGTACCAGAACAATCAAGCCCAGGGCGCATCCATCGTTTACCAGCAACTGCTGGAAACGGCTCTCAATCCCAGTGGCACGCCGGATGCCGCCAAGGTGGCGGAGCTCGCCGGCAAGCTGAAGAGTGATTTCGGCGGCACCCATTACGCGCAATACGGCAGCCTGTTCGTGGCCAAGGTCGCAGTGGAGTCCGGCAAGCTGGATGATGCCGCGGCTGAGCTCAAGGCCGTGCTGGACAAGCCGGCCGACGCCACCCTGGGCGAGCTGGCCCGCCAGCGCCTGGCCCGTGTCCTGGCTGCCCAGGGCAAGGCCGAGGATGCGCTCAAGCTGCTGGAAGGCGACGCGGACAAGGCCTTCGTCGCCAGCCGCGAAGAACTCAAGGGCGACCTGCTGGTTCAGCTGGGCCGCACCGACGACGCACATGCTGCCTACCTGAAGGCGAAGGCCGCACTGCCCGAAGATGCTGCCGTAGGCGGCCTGCAGATGAAGCTCGACGACCTGGCAAAAGGGGATGCGTGACGTGATGCGCTGGAAGAATGCCGCAGTGCTCGCCCTGGCCATTCTGGCCGTGGGCTGCAGCAGCAACAGCAAGAAGGAACTGCCGCCGGCCGAACTGCCCGATTTCACTGAAGAGGTGAAGCTGGACAAGGGCTGGAGCCGCTCGGTTGGCGATGGCCAGGGCGAGAGCTACAACCTGCTGGTGCCCGCCGTCGATGGCGACACCATCTATGCCTCCGACGTCAACGGCGAGGTCATGGCGATCAATCGCTTCAATGGCGACGTGATCTGGGAAAAGGATCTCGAACTGCCGGTTTCCGGCGCCGTCGGCGTTGGCTACGGCCTCGTCATGCTCGGCACCCTCAAGGGCGAAGTGATCGCCCTGGACGCCAGCAACGGCGAAGAGAAGTGGCGCGCCCGCGTCAACGGCGAAGTCCTGGCCCCGCCGGCCAACAACGGTGATGTCGTTGTGGTGCAGACCCAGAACGACACCCTGTTCGGCTTCGACGCGGCCACCGGCAACCAGCGCTGGATCTTCGAGAACACCCCGGCGGTGCTGACCCTGCGTGGTACTGGCGCGCCGATCGTGACCAACAACCTGGCCGTGGCCGGTCTTTCCACCGGCAAGGTGCTCGCCCTGGATATCCAGCGCGGCATTCCGGTCTGGGAACAGCGCGTCGCCATTCCCCAGGGCCGCTCCGAACTGGATCGTGTCGTGGATATCGACGGCGGCCTGCTGCTGTCCGGCGGCACCCTCTACATGGTCACCTACCAGGGCCGTGTTGCCGCCCTCGACCTGGAAAGCGGTCGCGTGCTCTGGCAGCGCGAGGCGTCCAGCTACGCTGGCGTCGCCCAGGGCTTTGGCAACGTCTACGTGAGCCTGGCCAATGGCACCGTGGAAGGCGTGGACGAGCGCTCCGCGTCCGCTCTCTGGAGCAACGACGCCCTGGCTCGCCGTCAGTTGTCCGCTCCGGAGGTCTACTCCAGCTACGTGGTCGTGGGTGACTTCGAAGGCTACCTGCACCTGATGAGCCAGGTGGATGGCCACTTCGTCGGTCGCGTGAAGATCGACGGCGACGGCCTGCGTGCCCGCCCGTTGGTTGTCGGTGACTGGATGTATGCCTTTGGCAACGGCGGCAAGCTGGTTGGCCTGACCATCCGCTAAGCTGAAGCTTGATATTCGGCCGCTGCCGTGTACCGGCAGCGGCCTTTGTGTTTTCTGAAATAACGAGTGGAGAGCCTCATGGTTCCCGTAATTGCCCTGGTGGGGCGGCCCAACGTCGGCAAGTCCACCCTGTTCAACCGCCTGACCAAGACCCGCAATGCGATCGTCGCGGAGTACGCAGGTCTGACCCGTGACCGCCAGTACGGCGAGGCGAAGTGGCAGGGTCGCACCTACATCGTCATCGACACCGGCGGTATCTCCGGCGACGAAGAAGGCATCGACGCCAAGATGGCCGAGCAGTCCCTGCAGGCCATCGAGGAAGCCGATGCGGTGCTCTTCATGGTCGACTCCCGCGCCGGCATGACCGCCGCCGACCAGATGATTGCCGAGCACCTGCGCAAGCGGAACAAGCGCAGCTTCCTGGTCGCCAACAAGGTCGATACCGTCGACCCCGACATCGCTCGCGCCGAGTTCAGCCCCCTGGGCCTGGGCGACGCCCTGCCGATCGCCGCTGCCCACGGCCGTGGCATCAGCCACATGCTGCAAGCCGCCTTGGGCGAGTTCCCCCGTGACGAGGGCGCCGAGGACGAGGAAGCCGCCGAGGGGGAAGTGGTCGCTGAAGGCGAAGAGGCCAAGCGCATCCCCGGCCCGAGCGAGAAAGATGGCATCAAGATCGCCATCATCGGCCGCCCGAACGTGGGCAAGTCCACCCTGGTCAACCGCATGCTCGGTGAAGAGCGGGTGATCGTGTACGACCAGGCTGGCACCACCCGTGACAGCATCTACATCCCCTTCGAGCGTAACGAAGAGAAGTACACGCTGATTGACACCGCCGGTGTGCGCCGTCGCGGCAAGATCTTCGAAGCGGTGGAAAAGTTCTCGGTGGTGAAAACCCTGCAGGCCATCCAGGACGCCAACGTGGTGATCTTCGTGATGGACGCCCGCGAGGGCGTGGTGGAACACGACCTCAATCTGCTGGGCTTCGTGCTGGAAACCGGCCGCGCGCTGGTGATCGCCCTGAACAAGTGGGACGGCATGGAGCCGAGTGAACGCGACTACGTGAAGACTGAGCTGGAGCGCCGGCTGTTCTTCGTCGACTTCGCCGACATCCACTTCATTTCCGCGCTTCATGGCACCGGCGTCGGCCACCTGTACAAGTCGGTGCAGGACTCCTTCCGCTCGGCCATTACCCGCTGGCCGACCAGCCGCCTGACCCAGATCCTCGAGGACGCGGTACAGGAGCACCAGCCGCCGCTGGTCAACGGTCGCCGCATCAAGCTGCGCTACGCCCACCTGGGTGGCGCCAACCCGCCGCTGATCGTGATCCACGGCAATCAGGTGGAGTCGGTACCCAAGTCGTACTCGCGCTACCTGGAAAACACCTACCGGCGCGTGCTCAAGCTGGTCGGCACGCCGATCCGCATCGAGTACAAGGGCGGCGAAAACCCCTACGAGGGCAAGAAAAACACCCTCACCGAGCGTCAGGTGAACAAGAAGCGTCGCCTCATGTCGCACCACAAGAAGGCCGAGAAGAAGCGCCGCGACAAGAAACGCTGATCCCGTCCGGACCGGAAGAGGGCGCCTGTGGGCGCCCTTTTTCATTCCCAGGGCCTCACTTTGGGCGGAATCCATTCTTTCGTAGGAGCGAGCTCTGCTCGCGATTGGCGCGGGCACAACGTTTCGCGAGCAGAGCTCGCTCCTACAGGGGTATTCCTGTGGTCGCGAAACCCCCTCAAGGCTTAAGCTATGGCCCTCTTCCCAGTCGTCTACAGCCGGATTGCAATGATCACCAGCAAGCTGCCCAACGTCGGCACCACCATCTTCACTCGCATGTCCCAGCTCGCCGCGGAAACCGGCGCCATCAACCTGTCCCAGGGCTTTCCCGATTTCTCCGCGCCCGCCGCGCTCTGCGAAGCGGTAGGCCGGCACATTGCCGCCGGGCACAACCAGTACGCCCCCATGACCGGCCTGCCGGCACTGCGCGAGCAAGTGGCGGCCAAGGTGGCGGCCTTCTACGGTCGCCAGGTCAGTGCCGACACTGACGTGACCATCACCCCCGGCGCCACCGAGGCGATCTTCTGTGCCATCCAGGCGGTGGTGCGCGCCGGCGACGAGGTGATCGTCCTCGACCCCAGTTACGACAGCTATGAGCCGTCGGTGGAGCTGGCCGGCGGGCGCTGCGTGCATGTTCCGCTGGCACTGCCGGGCTTCTCCATCGACTGGCAGCGCATGCAGGACGCCCTGAGCCCGCGCACCCGCATGATCATCATCAACAGCCCCCACAACCCGAGTGGCGCGTTGATTTCCCGCGCCGAACTGGACCAGTTGGCGGCGCTGATCCGTGACCGCGATATCTATCTGGTCTCGGACGAGGTCTACGAGCACCTGGTATTCGATGGCGTCGGCCACGTCAGCGTACTGGCCCACGACGAGCTCTACGCCCGTTCTTTCGTGGTCAGTTCCTTTGGCAAGACCTACCACGTGACCGGCTGGAAAACCGGCTATGTGGTCGCCCCGCCGGCGCTCTCCGCCGAGCTGCGCAAGGTCCACCAGTACGTGAACTTCTGCGGCGTCACCCCGTTGCAGTGGGCCCTGGCCGACTTCATGGGCGCTCACCCGGAGCACCTGGCCGAACTGCCTGGCTTCTACCAGGCCAAGCGTGACCTGTTCTGCGACCTGCTGTCCGGCTCCCGTTTCCGCTTCACCCGCGCCGCCGGCACCTATTTCCAACTGGTGGATTACAGCGCCATCCGCGATGACCTCGACGACGTGGCCATGTCCGAATGGCTGACCCGCGAGCATGGGGTCGCCGCGATTCCTGTCTCGGTGTTCTACCAGCAGGCGCCCAAGGACCTGCGTCTGGTGCGCTTCTGTTTCGCCAAACGTGAGGAGACGCTGCGCCAGGCAGCGGAGAAGCTATGCGCGATCTGACGACGCTGCCTGACCTCAAGCTGGCCCTGGTGCAGACCACCCTGGCCTGGCACGACTGCACCGCGAACCACGCCCATTTCGAGGCACTGCTGGAGCAGGCAAAAGGTGCTGACCTGGTCATCCTGCCGGAGATGTTCACCACGGGATTCTCGATGGATTCGGCGGTGCTCGCCGAGCCTGAACAAGGGCCGACCCACGCCTGGCTGCGTGAGCAAGCCCGACGCCTGGACGCGGTGATCACCGGCAGCGTCATCATCCAGGCCGCGGATGGCAGCCATCGTAATCGACTGCTCTGGGCGCGCCCGGACGGCGAGGTGCTGCACTACGACAAGCGGCACCTGTTCCGCATGGCCGGTGAGCACAAGCATTACACACCGGGCGAGACCCAGGCGCTGTTCGAACTCAAGGGCTGGCGGGTGCGTCCGTTGATCTGCTACGACCTGCGTTTCCCGGTGTGGAGCCGCGACCCGCACGACACCGACCTGCTGCTCTATACCGCCAACTGGCCGGCTGCACGTCGTCATCACTGGAACCGCCTGCTCCCGGCACGTGCCATCGAGAACCTCTGCTACGTGGCGGCCGTGAATCGCGTGGGCACTGACGGTAAGGGCCACGCCTACAGCGGCGACAGTCAGGTGCTGGATTTCCAGGGCGAAAGCCTGCTGGACGCCGGCGAAGCTGACGGCGTCTTCCAGGTGAGCCTGGCCGCTAGCGATCTGGCCGCCTACCGCGAGCGCTTCCCGGCGATGCGCGATGCCGACGACTTCGACCTGCACCTCTGATGCCGAGAGGGTCCCATGAGTGAACACAAGCCGCTGCCCGCCCAAGGAAACCTGCTCGTGGCAGGCGAGAAGGTCTACAACACGCCGGTGGAAGTCACGCTTGCGGTGATTGGTGGCAAGTGGAAGTCGGTGCTGCTCTATCACCTGATGCCGGAATCTCGGCGTTTCTCCGAGCTGAAGCGGCTGGTGCCCGGCATCACCGAAAAGATGCTGACCCAGCAACTACGGGAACTGGAGCGCGATGGCATCGTATCGCGCACCGTCTACGCCGAAGTGCCGCCGCGTGTGGAGTATCGCCTGACCGAGCACGGGACCAGCCTCAAGCCGGTGCTGGACTCCATGTGCGCCTGGGGCAAGTGCCACTGGCAGCAGCAGGGATAGTCGGACTCGTCCGGATGGCGATGCGCACGGCGCACCCTACCGGCACGGCTTCTGCGTAGGCTGCGCTGTGCGCACCGGCGTTTCTCCCCCATAAACGAAAACCCCGCCGAATGGCGGGGTTTTTCTTTGCTGTTTCAGCCTCAGGCCGCTTCGGCCTCGGCCTGGCTCAGCGCGCGATTGAGGGCGCTGAACAGGGCACGGAAGCTCGCCGTGGTGAGGTTCTCGTCGATGCCGATCCCGTGCAGGGCACGACCGCCGTTGACGCGCAGTTCGATATAGGCCGCGGCCTTGGCGTTGGTGCCGGCGCCGATGGCGTGCTCCGAGTAATCCATGATCTCCACCTTCACCGGCAGGCTGGCGACCAGGGCTTCCAGCGGGCCCTTGCCCATGCCGCGCAGGTGCTGGGTTTCGCCCTTGACCTGGACTTCGATGTCGACGGCGCTGGTGCCGTTCTCTTCCTGCAGTCGATGACCCTTCAGGGTGAACGGGGTGGTGGCCTGCAGGTATTCGGCGTCCAGCAGCTTGTAGATCTGCTCGGCAGTCATTTCCAGGCCCAGGCGGTCGGTTTCCTTCTGCACCACCTGGCTGAACTCGATCTGCATGCGGCGCGGCAGGCTAATGCCGTATTCCTGCTCCAGCAGGAAGGTGATGCCGCCCTTGCCAGACTGGCTGTTCACGCGGATTACCGCTTCGTAGCTGCGGCCGATGTCGGCCGGGTCGATCGGCAGGTACGGCACTTCCCACAGGGCGTCGTCCTTCTGCTGGGCGAAGCCCTTGCGGATCGCGTCCTGGTGGGAGCCGGAGAAGGCGGTGTGCACCAGGTCGCCCACATAGGGGTGACGCGGGTGAACCGGCAGTTGGTTGCACTCTTCCACCACCTTGCGCACGGCGTCGATGTCGGAGAAGTCCAGCTGCGGGTGCAGGCCCTGGGTGTACATGTTCAGCGCCAGGGTTACCAGGTCGACGTTACCGGTGCGCTCACCGTTGCCGAACAGGCAGCCTTCCACGCGGTCAGCACCGGCCATCAGGCCCAGTTCGGTAGCGGCGACGCCGGTGCCACGGTCGTTATGGGTGTGCAGGCTGATGATGACCGAGTCGCGGCGGCTGACGTGGCGGCCGAACCATTCGATCTGGTCGGCGTAGACGTTCGGGGTGGCGCACTCAACGGTAGCCGGCAGGTTGAGGATGATCTTGTTCTCGGGAGTCGGCTGCCAGACGTTGATCACGGCGTCGCAGACTTCCACGGCGAAGTCCAGCTCGGTGGAACTGAAGATTTCCGGGGAGTACTGGAAGGTCCAGTCGGTTTCCGGCTGCTTGGCGGCCAGTTCCTTGATCAGGGTGGCGGCCTTCACGGCGATGTCGACCACGCCGGCCTTGTCCTGGTTGAAGACGATGCGGCGGAAGGACGGCGCGGTGGCGTTGTAGACGTGGACGATGGCCTTCTTCGCGCCCTTCAGGGATTCGAAGGTGCGGGTGATCAGGTCTTCGCGGGCCTGGGTCAGCACCTGGATGGTCACGTCGTCCGGGATGTGGCCACCTTCGATCAGCTCACGGACGAAGTTGAAATCGGTGTCCGAAGCGGAGGGGAAGGCCACCTCGATTTCCTTCAGGCCCACTTTCACCAGGGTCTTGAAGAAACGCATCTTCTTCTGCGCGTCCATCGGCTCGATCAGCGACTGGTTGCCGTCACGCAGGTCCGAGCTGCACCAGATCGGCACTTCGGTGATGGTCTTCGATGGCCAGGTGCGATCCGGCAGGTTGATGGCCGGGAACGGACGGTACTTGTTGGACGGGGCTTTCAGCATGCTCATGGGGCAAATCCTTTTTACTGCGGGCCGTTGGATGATCGGCCAGGCATTGAAATCGGCGGATGTGGCGGAGGCGGGTTTCAGCCACGCAGTCGGGGGCTGACCAGTCGCAGGCAGGCGTGTTGACGCAGAAGGAAGAGGGTGTGTGCGGTTTTCATAGGGGCTAACCCTATTCATCGTGAGTGAATATGGCAAGCATCGCGGAAAAAATGGTGAAAAAGAGCGCAAGAATCTGCAATGGGTGATTTTATTGCGTCAGGTTGGCAAGTTGCTTGATCTGATTGCGCGGGTGGTTCGGGGCGGGGCAGCCCGCTTGCGAAAAGCCCGGCACCGGGCAATTCGCGAGCAGGAGCCGTCCTTCAATTCACCGCTGGCAGCCGCAGGGTACGCATGTCCGCACCGCTGGGGTGCTGGAACACCCGTAGGCCGAACTCCGGCAGGATTGCCAGCAGGTGGTCGAAGATGTCCGACTGGATGGCTTCGTAGCGCGCCCAGGCCGTGGTGTTGGTGAAGCAGTAGAGTTCCAGCGGCAGGCCGTCTGCGGTGGGGGCCATCTGCCGGACCAGCAGGGTCATGTCCTTGCGGATGTCCTGGTTTTCCCGCAGGTAGTGCTCGACGTAGGCGCGGAAGGTGCCGAGGTTGGTCAACTGGCGGCTGTTGATGGGCACGCGATCGCTTTCGTCCAGTTGGGCGTTCCAGCTCAGCAGTTCGCTTTCCTTCGTCTTCAGGTAGTTGTCCAGCAGGCGGAAGTGGCGCAGCCGGGCGATGTCCTCCTGGCTGAGGAAGTGCACGCTGTTCTGATCCAGATAGAGGCAGCGCTTGATGCGTCGGCCGCCGGACTCCTGCATGCCGCGCCAGTTCTTGAAGGAATCGGTGATGAAGCGCTTGGTGGGGATGGTGGTAATGGTCTTGTCCCAGTTCTGCACTTTCACCGTGTGCAGGGCGATGTCGATCACATCGCCGTCGGCGTTGAGCTGCGGCATCTCCACCCAGTCGCCGACGCGGATGATGTCGCTGGAGGTAATCTGCACGCTGGCCACCAGCGACAGCAGGGTGTCCTGGAAGATCAGCATCAGCACCGCAGCCATGGCACCGAGTCCGGACAGCAGGATCAGCGGCGAACGGTCGATCAGGCTGGCGATCATGAGGATGGTGGCGATGGCGAAGATGGCGATCTTCAGTACCTGCAGGTAACCCTTGATGGGCCTCAGGTGGGCGTCTTCGCGGCGCTGATAGAGGTCGTTGGCGATGGTCAGCGCAGCGCTCAGGGCCAGGGCGACGGTCAGGATGATGAAGGCCGCACAGACGTTGGTCACCACTGTCACGAGGGTGTCGGGCAGGTTGGGGACGACTTTCACCCCGCCTGCCAGGACCATTGCCGGGACTATGTTGGCCAGGCGCCTGACCAGCCCATGGTCCGGAATCTTCTCATGACGGCCGTAGGCGATGGCGCCGGCGACATGGAACAGGCCGCGGACCAGGATGCGCTTGACCATCCAGTTGGACAGCCAGGCCACGACGACCAGGAAGATGGAGGCGACGATGGTGTGCAACTCATTGTGTTGCCGCAGCCATTCCAGCCAGGTGGTGAATTCGATCTGCATGGACGGCTCCCTGTGACGATTCGCTGGATTGGGGGCTTGCCCCGGAACCGGCGGACCTTAGCAAATGCCTTGCTGTGCGCCCAAGGCCGCGCCCTGTGCGCGGCTGTAGGATCAGGGCTTGTAGGCGCCGATGAAAATGGCCGGGTCCACCCGCACGTCGTTCAGGCTGACGTTCCAGTGCATGTGCGGTCCGGTGGCGCGGCCGGTGGCGCCGACGCGGCCGACCACGCCCCCACGGGGCAATTGCTGGCCGAGTTTCACGTCCACCTTCGACATGTGACAGAACATGCTGATCAGGCCCTGGCCGTGGTCGACGAACACCGTCTTGCCGTTGAAGAAGTAGTCGCCGATGAGGATCACCGTCCCTGCTGCCGGGGCCTTGATCGGGGTGCCGGCGCCCACGGCGAAGTCCAGGCCGGAGTGCGGATTGCGCTCTTCACCATTGAAGAAGCGGCGCAGGCCAAAGGGGCTGGAGAGCGGGCCATCCACCGGCTTGTCGAACAGCAGGTTGCTGGGTGTGCCGGGACTGAAGCGGCGGTAGGCGGTGGTCTGTTCGGCCAGTTCGCGGTCGATGCGCTTGAGGTCTTCGGGCAGCGGGTTCACCTGGCGCGTGTTGGCCAGCTTGATGTGCTGCTCGCGGTAAGTGCGCGGGGCGACGCTGAAGGCCAGTTTGCGGCCGTCGCTCACATCGACCTGCTGTTGGCCGGCCTTGGTGCCCAGCGGGATGCCGACGATGGCGATCCAGTCGCGACCTTCCTCCTTGACCACCAGCACCGGCTTGTCTTGGTAGCGGGCGGTGGGCGCTTGGGCGCTGTTGCCCAGCTGGACCACGGCTACGCCGCCGGGCACCGGCTTGTTCAACAGGCGGGTGATGAAGCCTTCGGCATGGGCGGGGAGGGCGAGGCAGAGGAGCAGGGCGGCGAACAGGCGCATGGATCAGTCCAGCAGTGAGAGGTTCACGGGGGTGAGGTGGTTGTCTTCGACACGCACGTCCAGCTCGCCTTCGGCGAGGCGCGCTTTCAGGCGCTGGCCGGGGCGGGTCTGGCCGGCGGCGCGAATGGCCTGGCCGCGTTCGTCCAGCAGGATGCTGTAGCCGCGCCCGAGGGTGGCGAGGGGGCTGACCACATGGAGGGTCTGGGCCAGCGCGTCGAGGCGCTGGCGGCGGTCCTTCAAGGCCTCGCGGGCAGCGCGGGGGAGGCGCGTGGCGAGGCTGTCGAGCTTCTGCCGCAGCAGTGCCAGGGTGCGGCCCGGGTGCTGCGCGGCGAGGCGGGTGTCCAGGCGCGCCAGGCGCTCGTGGCGCACCTGCAGCTGGCGCTCGAAGGCACGGCGCAGGCGCATGTCCAGATCGTCCAGGCGCTGGGCCTGCTGGCGCAGGCGCTCGCCGGGGTGACGCAGGCGTCGGAACAGGCCGTCGAGGCGCAGGCGCTCGCGAGTCAGTTGCTCCCGCAGGCGCAGGACCAGGCGGCGATGCAGGCTGTCGAGGCGCTGCTGCAGCTCGCTGGCATCGGGGGCCAGCAGCTCGGCGGCGGCGGACGGCGTCGGGGCACGCACATCGGCGACGAAATCGCTGATGGAGACGTCTGTCTCATGGCCCACGGCGCTGACGATGGGCGTCTGGCAGGCGGCCACGGCGCGGGCCACGGCTTCCTCGTTGAAGCACCAGAGGTCTTCCAGGGAGCCGCCGCCACGGGCCAGGATCAGGGCATCGAAGCCCTGGGCGTCGGCCAGCGCCAGGGCGCGGACGATCTGGGCGGTGGCCTCGCGGCCCTGCACGGCGGTGGGGATCAAGGTCAGCTGCACCTGGGGCGCACGGCGGCGGAACACGCTGATGATGTCGCGGATCACGGCACCGGTGGGCGAACTGACGATGCCGATGCGCCGGGGATGGGTCGGCAGCGGGCGCTTGCGTTCGGCGGCAAACAGCCCTTCGGCGGCGAGCTTTTCCTTCAGGGCCTCGAACGCCAGGCGCAACGCACCGTCGCCGGCGGGTTCCACCGCATCGGCGATCAACTGGTAATCGCCTCGGCCCTCGAACAGCGAGACCTTGCCGCGCACCCGCACGGCGAGCCCGTCGCGCAGGGCCTGGCGCACTTTCTGGGCATTCTGCCGGAACAGGGCGCAACGCACCTGGGCCTGTGCGTCCTTGAGGGTGAAGTAAAGGTGGCCGGAAGCGGGACGGGCGAGGTTGGAAATCTCGCCTTCCACCCAGACCTGAGGGAACACGTCCTCCAGGAGATGGCGGGCGCGTTGGTTGAGCTGGCTGACGGTCAGCACCTCGCGATCGAGGCCGAGCCGTTGAAAAGGGTCTTTGAGCATGGGCGGAAATGATAATGGCTTTGGCGCCATGCGCCATAGTTGACGGGGGGAGAACGGCAGTTAAGCTGCGCGCCCTTTGCACCCTTGCAGGAGCCCGAGATGGAGCCGAGCCAACTGATCATCGTGCCGCAGATTTCCACTGTGCCCGGCCATCAGGCCCTGGCCGGGCGCATGCTGCGCTGGCTGGCACAGCACGACGTGGTGCAGGCGCTGCCCAGCACCTGCGGCCTGCGCGGCAATCGCATGGCCTACGCGATCGCTCCCGGTGCGCGAACGGTGGTGGAGCATCCTGAGCGACTGCCGTTCGGCCTGCCGGTGAATGGCCTCGAACTGGTGGACAAGCGCTGCATCTATACACCCGCCCGGGGTTTCCTCAATGAGGCCGGCTGCCCGGAGTGCCGCCAGGAGGTCGGCGAGCCGCTGTTCGAAAGCCTGGACGAATGGTGGCCGGGCCAGACCGACAACTTCATCTGCCCGGAATGCGGTTTCGAGGACGACATCAACGGATTCCTCTTCCTCCAGCCCTGCGGTTTTTCCAACCTCGGATTCATCTTCAATGGCTGGGGTGGAACCGCCTTTACGGCGGTATTTCTGGATGCATTTGCCGAGCGGCTGGGGTTTGCCGTTCGGCAGGTACGGACCGATGGCTGACGACCGCTGATCGGCTTGGCATGTTTTTTTGCTGGAATGGCCTTGCAGCCCGTCAGCCGCGTTGAGCGGATGCCGTGGCCTCGTTATAATGGCGCGCTTCCAATTTTCCCGCCTGGGAGCCCCCGCCATGCTGCGCATCAGCCAAGAAGCCCTGACCTTCGACGACGTTCTCCTGATCCCGGGTTATTCCGAGGTTCTGCCCAAGGATGTCAGCCTCAAGACCCGCCTGACCCGCGGCATCGAACTGAACATCCCGCTGGTATCCGCAGCGATGGATACCGTGACCGAAGCCCGCCTGGCCATCGCCATGGCCCAGGAAGGCGGCATCGGCATCGTCCACAAGAACATGACCATCGAGCAGCAGGCTGCCGAGGTGCGCAAGGTCAAGCGCCACGAGACTGCGATCGTCCGTGATCCGGTCACCGTCACCCCCTCCACCAAGATCATCGAGCTGCTGCAGATCGCCCGTGAATACGGCTTCTCCGGCTTCCCGGTGGTGGAAGAGGGCGAGCTGGTGGGCATCGTGACCGGCCGCGACCTGCGCTTCCGTCCGAACGTCGGCGACACCGTCGCCGCGATCATGACTCCCAAGGAAAAGCTGGTCACCGCCCGCGAAGGCACCCCGCTGGAAGAAATGAAGGCCAAGCTCTACGAAAACCGCATCGAGAAGATGCTGGTGGTTGACGAGCACTTCTACCTGCGCGGCCTCGTGACCTTCCGTGACATCGAGAAGGCCAAGACCTACCCGCTGGCTTCCAAGGATGATCAGGGCCGCCTGCGCGTTGGCGCGGCGGTGGGCACCGGCGCCGACACCGGCGAGCGCGTTGCCGCACTGGTTGCTGCCGGCGTTGACGTGGTGGTGGTGGACACCGCCCACGGCCACTCCAAGGGCGTGATCGAGCGCGTTCGCTGGGTCAAGGACAACTACCCGCACGTGCAGGTGATCGGCGGCAACATCGCTACCGGCGAAGCTGCCAAGGCCCTGGCCGAGGCGGGGGCTGATGCGGTCAAGGTCGGTATCGGCCCGGGCTCCATCTGCACCACCCGTATCGTCGCCGGTGTGGGCGTACCGCAGATTTCCGCTATCGCCAACGTCGCTGCCGCCCTGGCCGGCTCCGGCATCCCGCTGATCGCCGACGGCGGCATCCGCTTCTCCGGTGACCTGTCCAAGGCCATCGTGGCTGGCGCCTCCTGCGTGATGATGGGCTCCATGTTCGCCGGTACCGAAGAGGCTCCGGGCGAAGTGGAACTGTTCCAGGGCCGTTCCTACAAGGCCTACCGTGGCATGGGTTCCCTCGGCGCCATGGCGCAGTCCCAGGGCTCCTCCGACCGCTACTTCCAGGACTCCTCGGCCGGCGCCGAGAAACTGGTTCCGGAAGGCATCGAAGGCCGCGTTCCCTACAAGGGCACCCTGACCGCCATCGTTCACCAGCTGATGGGCGGCCTGCGCGCTTCCATGGGCTACACCGGTTGCTCCACCGTCGAAGAAATGCGCACCAAGCCCCAGTTCGTGCGTATCACCGGCGCCGGCATGGCCGAATCCCACGTCCACGACGTGCAGATCACCAAGGAAGCCCCGAACTACCGGGTCGGTTGATCGGTCGACTTAACAGGTGCTGGAAGCTGGAAGCTGGAAGCCGGAAGTGATGACTTCGGGCTTTTACTTCCAGCTTCTGGCTTTCAGCTTCAGGCTCTTTCCGAAGGAAAGCTCATGGCTCACCAAGACATTCACGCCCACCGCATCCTGATCCTCGACTTCGGCTCTCAGTACACCCAGCTGATCGCCCGCCGTGTGCGCGAGATCGGCGTGTACTGCGAAATCCACCCGTTCGACATGGACAACGAGGCCATCCGCGCCTTCGCCCCGCGCGGCATCATCCTCGCCGGTGGTCCCGAATCGGTACACGAAGCCAACAGCCCGCGCGCGCCCCAGGCCGTGTTCGACCTCAAGGTGCCGCTGTTCGGCATCTGCTACGGCATGCAGACCATGGCCGAGCAACTGGGCGGCAAGGTGCAGGGTTCCGACCTGCGCGAATTCGGCTATGCCCGCGTTGACGTAGTGGGCAAGGCTCGCCTGCTGGATGGCATCGAAGACCATGTGGATGACGACGGTGTCCTGGGCCTCGACGTGTGGATGAGCCACGGTGACAAGGTCACCGACATGCCCCACGGCTTCCACATCCTGGCCAGCACCCCGAGCTGCCCGATCGCCGCCATGGCCGATGATCACCGCGCATACTACGGCGTGCAGTTCCACCCGGAAGTGACCCACACCAAGCAGGGCGGCCGTATTCTCTCTCGCTTCGTGCTGGACATCTGCGGCTGTGCGGCCCTCTGGACCCCGTCCAACATCGTTGAAGACGCCATTGCCACCGTTCGCGCCCAGGTGGGTTCGTCCAAGGTGCTGCTGGGCCTGTCCGGCGGCGTGGACTCCTCCGTCGTGGCAGCCCTGCTGCACAAGGCCATCGGCGACCAGTTGACCTGCGTCTTCGTCGACAACGGCCTGCTGCGCCTGCACGAGGGTGACCACGTGATGGCCATGTTCGCCGAGAACATGGGCGTGCGCGTGATCCGCGCCAACGCTGAAGACAAGTTCCTCTCCCGCCTGGCCGGCGTGTCCGACCCGGAAGAGAAGCGCAAGATCATCGGCCGCACCTTCATCGAAGTGTTCGACGAAGAAGCCACCCGTCTGCAAGGCATCAAGTTCCTCGCCCAGGGCACCATCTACCCCGACGTGATCGAGTCGGCCGGCGCCAAGACCGGCAAGGCCCACGTGATCAAATCTCACCACAACGTCGGTGGCCTGCCGGAAGACATGCAGTTCGAACTGGTCGAGCCGCTGCGCGAGCTGTTCAAGGATGAAGTGCGCAAGATCGGTCTGGAACTGGGCCTGCCCTACAGCATGGTCTATCGCCACCCGTTCCCCGGCCCGGGCCTGGGCGTGCGTATCCTCGGTGAAGTGAAGAAGGAATACGCCGACGTGCTGCGTCGCGCTGACCACATCTTCATCGAAGAGCTGCACAAGGCTGACTGGTACCACAAGACCAGCCAGGCCTTCGTGGTGTTCCAGCCGGTGAAGTCGGTTGGTGTGGTCGGTGACGGCCGTCGCTACGCCTGGGTCGTCGCCCTGCGTGCGGTGGAAACCATCGACTTCATGACCGCTCGCTGGGCGCACCTGCCTTATGAGCTGCTGGAGGTCGTCTCCAACCGCATCATCAACGAGATCGAAGGCATCTCCCGCGTCACCTATGACGTGTCGAGCAAACCGCCGGCGACCATCGAGTGGGAATGATGCGAGTGCGAAAGCGCTAGCGACACAAGACCGGCCAGGCCCCAAAGCCTGGCCGGTCTTGTTTTGGGGCCCTTGTAGGATGGGTGGAGCCTGCGATACCGATCAACGCGGCACCGCACGGGCTCTGCAGGGCAGGTCTTCGGCCTCTTTGGCGAATGAGTTCGCCCCCACAAAAGGCGCACAACTCAGCCCCGGGTTTCCACCACGAGCGTCAGCCGTGCAATGAAGCCATCACCGTCTTTCACCAACTCCGCCACCGACTGTTCTCCGCCTTGCGTGCGATAGATGTAATCCTGTTCCCTGGGCGTCCACTCCTGGCTGCCGTGCACGTAGGGCGGCCGGGTCATGGCCGGGAGGATTATGGCTTCGGGGAAGTACAGCTGGCCGGTGTGGATATCCCGCTCGCCCAGATGGACCCTGACGTGCACATGGTTGGTCCGGCCTGGGTAGAAGCCGGGGAGGATGCTGCGAAATTCCGCGCGGCCTGCCGCGTCGGTAATCTGCACCCCGCGCAGGAAGCGGCTGGCCTGGTCGTCGCCGACACCCGAATAGGCGCCCTGGGCGTCGCAGTGCCAGACCTCCAGCGCCGCGTCGCCCAGTGGCTGGCAGCCTTCCAGTCGCAGCACTTCGAATCGAAGCTTCAGGGGGACGCCCGGCTTGCCGTCGGTGATGTCCTGACGCAGCAGCGCATCCTCCAGGTAAAACGGCCCGGCTGTCTGTTCCGGGCTGAGACGGCAGGCACGTGTGGCGCTGGCCAAGCCGACGCGAGGCCAGTTCAGCAGCACCAGGCCGCCCAGGCAGAGCTTCACGATCTGGCGGCGGGTGGGATGCATGAGGACACTCCTCTGCTGCAAAGCCTTTCCATCCTACGCCTGCCGGAGAAGGGAGGCTGCGCCCATCGGTCGCGCTCAATGCAGATGCTTTCACTTATCTTTCACAGTCCCCAGGTGTATCTTGTGCGCCCCGTGAACCGGCCCGACAGAGGCCGGCTCGATTAGCCGATGGGACAGCCCCGTTCTTTCCTGGAGGAGCCTGACCCCATGTCCTTCACTCGCAGACAGATTCTCGGTGGCCTGGTTGGCCTCGGTGTGGTCGGCCTTGGCGCCGGGGGCGCCCGTTACTGGTTGGGGCGTACCCTGGACGCCAAGACCCACGACTACGAACTGATTGCCGCGCCCATGGACCTCGAACTGGTCTCCGGCCACATCACTCCGGCCTGGGCCTACGGCGGTCAGGCCCCTGGGGTGGAATTGCGTTCGCGCCAGGGCGACTGGCTGCGGGTGCGCTTCATCAACAAGCTCGACGAGCCCACCACCATCCACTGGCACGGCATCCGCGTGCCCCTGGAAATGGATGGCGTGCCCTACGTGTCACAGCTGCCGGTGTTGCCGGGCGAGTACTTCGATTACCGCTTCAAGACCGAGGATGCCGGCAGCTTCTGGTATCACCCGCACCTGTCCAGCGCGCACCAGCTGGGGCGTGGACTGGTCGGCCCGCTGATCGTCGAAGAACGCGAGCCCAGCGGCTTCAAACACGAGAAAGTGCTCAGCCTGAAGACCTGGCATGTGGACCAGGACGGCGCCTTCACCGCCTTCAGTGTGCCGCGCGAGGCCGCGCGGGAAGGCACTCGCGGCCGCCTTACCACCATCAATGGCAAGCCGCTGCCGACCCTGGAACTGCCGGCCGGGCAGGTGGTGCGCGTGCGCATCCTGAACCTGGACAACACCGTGACCTACCGGCTCAACCTGCCGGGGGCTGAGGCGCGCATCTATTCCCTGGACGGCCACCCTGTCGAGCCCCGCGAGCTGGGCAAGGAATACTGGCTCGGCCCGGGCATGCGTATCGAACTGGCCATCAAGGTGCCGGCGGAAGGTACCGAACTGCCGCTGCGCAATGGTCCGCTGCGTCTGGCGACCCTGAAGAGCGTGGCCAGCAATGAGGCGCCCGGCGACTGGCCTGCACCGCTGCCGGCCAACCCGGTCCCGGAACCTGACCTGGAAAAGGCCCAGGTGCTGCGTTTCACCTTCGAATGGGCGGCCACCCTGGTCAGCGGCGCCGGGCGACCGAGCAACTACTGGCAGATCAACGGCAAGGCCTGGGACATCAACGACAAGACCTGCGCCGACCGGCCTATCGCCAAGCTGAAGAAGGATGGACACTACATCTTCGAGCTGCGCAACATGGCCCAGTACCTGCACCCGATCCATCTCCATGGCATGGCCTTCAAGGTGCTGGATTCGGACCGCAAGAACATCATTCCCTACTTCACCGACACCTACCTGCTGGGCAAGAACGAGACCGCGCGCATTGCGCTGGTGGCGGAAAACCCGGGGATCTGGATGTTCCATTGCCATGTGATCGACCACATGGAAACCGGCCTGATGGCCGCCATCGAAGTCGCCTGAGCCCGACCATGCGCCAACCCCAGATCATCGACCGCAGCCGTGACGAACACTTCATGCGCGAGGCCCTCGCGCTGGCCCAGCAGGGCGCGGCCCTGGGGGAAGTGCCGGTGGGGGCGGTGCTGGTCAAGGATGGCGAGATCGTTGGACGTGGCTTCAACTGCCCCATTTCCGGCCATGACCCGAGCGCCCATGCCGAGATGGTGGCGGTGCGCGATGCCGCCAGCCGCCTGGAGAACTACCGGCTGGTGGGCAGCACCCTCTACGTCACCCTGGAGCCCTGCAGCATGTGCGCGGGGCTCATCGTCCATTCGAGGATCACGCGGGTGGTCTACGGCACCACTGAGCCCAAGGCGGGTGTGGTGGTCAGCCGCGGGCAGTTCTTCAACCAGGAATTCCTCAACCACCGCGTGCTGGTGGAAGGTGGGGTACTGGCGCAGGAGTCCAGCGAAATGCTTTCGAGCTTCTTCCAGGCTCGCCGCGCGGCGCGCAAGGAATAACACCCGTCAGAGTCTTTCGTCCTGTTGCTCTTGCGGCGGGCGGGTCTTGTTGATGCCGGGCAGGTGGCTGGCGTTCTCCGCCAGTTGGCTGCCTTCCATCTGCGGCTGGGTTACCCAGGTGAGGATGTCGTAGTAGCGGCGGATGTTCTGCACGAACTGCACCGTTTCGCCACCGCGCGCGTAGCCGTAGCGGGTCTTGCGGTACCACTGCTTCTGCGACAGGCGCGGCAGCATCTTCTTCACGTCCAGCCACTTGTTGGGGTTCAGGCCTTCGGCCTCGGCCAGCTTGCGGGCGTCGCCGAGGTGGGCGATGCCGATGTTGTAGGCGGCCAGGGCGAACCAGGTACGGTCCGGCTCCTTGAGCTCATCGGAGAGGCCTTCCTTGATCATCGTGAAGTACTTGCCGCCGCCGTGGATGCTCTGCCTGGCGTCCAGGCGGTTGGACACGCCCATGGCCTGGGCGGTGCCCTCGGTGAGCATCATCATGCCGCGCACACCGGTCTTGGAGGTGGCGGTGGGCTGCCAGAGGGATTCCTGGTAGCCGATGGCGGCCAGCAGTCGCCAGTCCACATCGTTCTTCTGCGACGCCTGGCGGAAATGCGGCTCATAGCGCGGCAGGCGCTGCTGCAGGTGCTTGGCGAAGGTGTAGGCGCCGACGTAGCCGAGGACGTCGACGTGGCCGTAATAGCGGTCTTTCAGGCGTTGCAGGGTGCCGTCCTTGCGCGCCTTGTCGAGGAAGGCGTTGACCTCGTTGTACAGGCTGTCGTCTTCCCCCGGCGCCATGGCCCAGGCCAGGCTGGTGGCGTCGCCCAGGTCGAAGGCCACACGCACGTTGGGGAAATACACCTGGTTCATCGCCAGCTCGTTGGAGTCCACCAGGGTCAGGTCGATCTGCCCTTCGTCCACCATGCGCAGCAGGTCGACCACTTCCACTTCATCGGATTCTTCGTACTTCAGGCCGGGCAGGGTGGCTTTCAGCGCCGCCAACTGCTCGGCGTGGCTGCTGCCCTTGAGCACCATGATGCGGCGGCCCACCAGGTCTTCAGGGCGGGTGGGGCGGCGCTCCCCGTTGCGGTAGATGATCTGGGGGGTGACATCCAGGTAGGAGTGGGAGAAACGCACCTCATTCTTGCGTGCGTCGCTGGCCACCAGTCCGGCGGCGGCCAGCACCGGGCCGTTGGCCTGGCCCAGGCTGGAGAAGACGTCGTCCAGCTTGTCGGCGGTTTCGATCTTGAGTTCGACGCCGAGGTCGTCGGCGAAGCGCTTGACCAGCTCGTACTCGAAACCGGTTTCACCGTTACGATCTTCGAAGTAGGTGGCGGGGCTGTTGCGGGTGATGACGCGTAGCACACCCTCCTCCTGAACGCGCTCGAGGGTGGTGGGCTGCTTGCAGCCGACGAGCATCAGGAAGAATCCGGTAGCCAGGGCCCAGAACGCCCGACGTGTGCCGAACACGTGGTGATTTAGCATCCTGCGAGTATACGCAAAGCCCGTCTGGCGCCATATCTCGACAGGGGGCATCTTCTCTGCTAGCTGCCGGGCGACGCGAGGCACCGTCAGAGGTGCCGGAAAGCGGCGCTTTGCGCTAGAATGCACGGCCTCCAAGCACACCCCTTCCCCAGAGGCTGTCCCGAAGATGTTGATCCTGCGCGGTGCTCCCGCCCTTTCCGCTTTTCGCCACGGCAAATTGCTCGAGCAACTGACCCACAAGGTTCCCGCCGTCAGCGGACTCTACGCCGAGTTCACCCACTTCGCCGAGGTGACTGGCGTGCTCACCGGGGAGGAAGAGCAAGTCCTGGCCCGTCTGCTCAAGTACGGCCCCAGCGTCCCGGTGCAGGAGCCCAGCGGCCGCCTGTTCCTGGTGGTGCCGCGCTTCGGCACCATTTCGCCCTGGTCGAGCAAGGCCACTGACATCGCCCGCAACTGCGGCCTGGCCAAGATCGAGCGCCTGGAACGCGGCATCGCCTACTACGTCACCGGCGAGCTCAGCGATGCCGAAGCGCAGCGAGTTGCCAGCACCCTGCATGACCGCATGACCCAGCTGGTACTGGCCGGCATGGAAGAGGCCGCCAGCCTGTTCAGCCACGCCCAGCCCAAGCCGCTGACCGCCGTGGACATCCTCGGTGGCGGTCGCGCCGCGCTGGAGAAGGCCAACGTCCAACTGGGCCTGGCGCTGGCCGAGGACGAGATCGATTACCTGGTCAAGAGCTTCAACGAACTGGGCCGCAACCCCCACGACGTCGAGCTGATGATGTTCGCCCAGGCGAACTCCGAGCACTGCCGCCACAAGATCTTCAATGCCAGCTGGGACATCGACGGCCAGGCGCAGGAGAAGAGCCTGTTCGGCATGATCAAGAACACCTACGAGATGCACCGCGAAGGCGTGCTGTCCGCGTACAAGGACAACGCTTCGGTCATCGAGGGTTCCACTGCCGGCCGCTTCTTCCCGGACCCGGTGACCCGTCAGTACGGCGCCACCCAGGAGCCCGTACACATCCTGATGAAGGTGGAAACCCACAACCACCCGACCGCCATCGCGCCGTTCCCCGGTGCCTCCACCGGCTCCGGCGGCGAAATCCGCGATGAAGGCGCCACCGGCCGTGGTGCCAAGCCGAAGGCCGGCCTGACCGGCTTCACCGTTTCCAACCTGCAGATCCCCGGTTTCGAGCAGCCCTGGGAAAAGCCCTACGGCAAGCCCGAACGCATCGTCACCCCGCTGGACATCATGATCGAAGGCCCGCTGGGCGGCGCCGCGTTCAACAACGAGTTCGGCCGTCCGGCCCTGACCGGCTACTTCCGTACCTTCGAGCAGGCCATCGACACCCCCCACGGTGAAGAAGTGCGCGGCTATCACAAGCCGATCATGCTCGCGGGCGGCATGGGCAACATCCGCGCCGAGCATGTGCAGAAGGGCGAAATCTCCGTCGGCGCCAAGCTGATCGTCCTCGGCGGCCCGGCCATGCTCATCGGCCTGGGCGGCGGCGCAGCCTCCTCCATGGCCACCGGTGCCAGCTCCGCCGACCTGGACTTCGCGTCCGTCCAGCGCGACAACCCGGAAATGGAGCGTCGCTGCCAGGAAGTGATCGACCGTTGCTGGCAGCTGGGTGGCGAGAACCCCATCAAGTTCATCCACGACGTGGGTGCCGGCGGCATCTCCAACGCCCTGCCGGAACTGATCAACGACGGTGGCCGCGGCGGCCGCTTCGAACTGCGCGCCGTGCCCAACGACGAGCCGGGCATGAGCCCGCTGGAAATCTGGTGCAACGAGTCCCAGGAGCGCTATGTGCTCTCCGTGGATGCCGCTGATTTCGAGCGCTTCAAGGCCATCTGCGAGCGTGAGCGCTGCCCGTTCGCCGTCGTGGGCGAAGCCATCGAAGAGCGTCACCTGACCGTCGCCGACAGCCACTTCGGCAACAAGCCGGTGGACATGCCGCTCGAGGTCCTGCTCGGCAAGCCGCCGCGCATGCACCGCTCCGTCAGCCGCGAAGCCGAGCTGGGCGATGACTTCGCCGCCGCCGGTCTGGACATCGAAGACGCCGTGAGCCGCGTGCTGCACCACCCGGCCGTGGCCAGCAAGAACTTCCTGATCACCATCGGTGACCGCACCATCACCGGCCTGGTGGCCCGCGACCAGATGGTCGGCCCCTGGCAGGTCCCGGTAGCCGACTGCGCCGTTACCGCCACCAGCTTCGACGTCTACACCGGCGAAGCCATGGCCATGGGCGAGCGTACCCCGCTGGCCGTGCTGAACGCCCCGGCCTCCGGCCGCATGGCCATTGGCGAAGTGATCACCAACCTGGCCGCCTCGAAGATCGAGAAGCTGGGTGACATCAAGCTCTCCGCCAACTGGATGGCCGCCGCCGGCCACCCGGGCGAGGACGCGCGCCTGTACGACACCGTCAAGGCCGTGGGCATGGAACTGTGCCCGGCGCTGGGCATCACCATCCCGGTGGGCAAGGACTCCATGTCCATGAAGACCCGCTGGCAGGACGAGGGTGTGGACAAGTCCGTCACCTCGCCGCTGTCCCTGATCGTCACCGGTTTCGCTCCGGTCAGCGACATCCGCCAGACCCTGACCCCGCAGCTGCGCCTGGACAAGGGCGAGACCGACCTGATCCTGATCGACCTCGGCCGTGGCCAGAACCGCCTGGGCGGCTCCATCCTCGCCCAGGTCTACAGCAAGCTCGGCCAACAGGTGCCGGACGTCGATGACGCCGAAGACCTCAAGGCCTTCTTCGCAGTGATCCAGGGCCTGAACGCCGATGGCTATCTGCTGGCCTACCACGACCGTTCCGACGGCGGCCTGCTGGCGACCGTGCTGGAAATGGCCTTCGCCGGCCACTGCGGCCTGGACCTCTACCTCGACGCCATGGCCGACAACCGCGACGAGCTGACTGGCGTGCTGTTCAACGAAGAGTTGGGCGCCGTGATCCAGGTTCGCCAGGACGCCACCCCGGAAGTGCTGGCCCAGTTCAGTGCCGCCGGCCTTGGCGACTGCGTGGCGGTGATCGGCCAGCCGGTCAACGGCGCCAATGTCGCCATCAGCTTCAACGGCGAGGCCGTGTTCGGCGGCGAGCGCCGCCTGCTGCAGCGCCAATGGTCCGAGACCAGCTACAAGATCCAGCGCCTGCGTGACAACGCCAACTGCGCCGACCAGGAATTCGACATCCTGCTGGAAGAAGAGAACCCCGGCCTGTCCGTCAAGCTCAGCTACGACGTCAACCAGGACATCGCCGCGCCCTACATCAAGAAGGGTGTGCGTCCGCAGGTGGCGATCCTCCGCGAGCAGGGCGTCAACGGCCAGGTGGAAATGGCTGCCGCCTTCGACCGCGCCGGCTTCGCCGCCATCGACGTGCACATGAGCGACATCCTCGCCGGCCGCGTCAACCTGGAAGACTTCAAGGGCCTGGTGGCCTGCGGTGGCTTCTCCTACGGTGACGTGCTCGGCGCCGGTGAGGGCTGGGCCAAGTCCATCCTCTTCAACGCCCGTGCCCGTGACGGCTTCCAGGCCTTCTTCGAGCGCAAGGACAGCTTCGCCCTCGGCGTGTGCAACGGTTGCCAGATGATGTCCAACCTGCACGAGCTGATCCCCGGCACCGAGTTCTGGCCGCACTTCGTGCGTAACCGCTCGGAGCAGTTCGAGGCTCGCGTCGCCATGGTTCAGGTGCAGGAGTCGTCCTCGATCTTCCTGCGTGGCATGGCCGGTTCGCGCATGCCCATCGCCATCGCCCACGGCGAAGGCCATGCCGAGTTCGAGAGCGAGGAAGCCTTGCTGGAAGCCGACCTGTCCGGCTGCGTGGCGCTACGCTTTGTCGACAACCACGGCAAGGTCACCGAAACCTACCCGGCCAACCCCAACGGTTCGCCCCGTGGTATCACCGGCCTCACCAGCCGCGACGGCCGCGTGACCATCATGATGCCGCACCCGGAGCGCGTGTTCCGTGCCGTGCAGAACTCCTGGCGCCCGGATGAGTGGCAGGAAGATGCCGGCTGGATGCGCATGTTCCGCAACGCCCGCGTCTGGGTGGATTAAAAGCCGGCCGAAGGCCGTTCTGATTGGCCCACTCGGTCATCGACAGCAAAAGGCGGGAGAAGGCACTCTTCTCCCGCCTTTTTGTTTTTGAGCTCCAACCATGCCGGACCCGCTGCTCCCCGAAGTCCGCCATCTCCAGCCCGGTGAGCGCTGTCGGCTCTGCCGTTGCGGCCAGTCCGTGCGGCTTCCCGATTGCCAGGCCGATTGTCCCGATGGTTTGTCCCTGATCGCCGCCCGCGAGCAGCGCCTGTTGCTATGCCGTTGCGGCCTTTCCGCCCGTCTGCCCTATTGCGACGGAAGCCACAGTCCACCTACGCCCAGCCTGGGTCAGCGCTGGCGGCGTTTCTGGAAAGGTGAGTAACGCGTCGCAGTTATCGCCAGGCGTACTAGGCAAGGGGAGAACGCCTCGTTGTGGTACAGGTCAAACTCGCCGTATGTGAACGGCACCTCGGCGGTGATTGATATCACGGTGACATTATTTGTGGCGCCATTGCTGAGTAGTCCCGCCACCTGATTCATGCGGAGAACCTGATGTACAAACTGTGCTTCTCGGTTTTGTTTGAAAAAGCCTTATAAATCAATGGCTTGACATGGTTCAGCAATCGGATTTCCACCCAATTTTTCTACCCAAGGCTCACATCCTCAAAGCCAGATAATCCGGGCCTTCCAGCTCAAGCCCTGATTCTGCCTAGCTCCGCTCATCCGAAGAATTGTAAATTTACTGGACAGGTGGCACAGAAAATGCTTGACAGATGACGATTCTCTTGGTATAATTAGCATGAGGAATACAGAAGAGTTTTCTTTTCTCCACGTCTCCTGCGTTTGATACACGATCAATCGGATTACGGGCGCCAGTCCCGTTCAATCACTGGCACTATCTCCAGACGAAGGCGAATAGCTAACGTCTCTGCCATGTTGAGACTACACCCCTCGACATGGCACTTCTCATCTACGTTGCTCTACACAACGTACATTAGACCGGGGCTTCGATGGCCTCCACTGCACTCCAGCCAGTAGTGTTCGGTCGCATCCTTCGGACGCTAGTTCGAAGACTGGTTACTGTCGGAGTGGTTCCCCGACAGGCTGTTTAGAGTTGTACAGTTTCAGGTAACAACTCACCTAATTCAAAAGTGTTGGTGGTAATGAAGAGTCTCCTTCGGGGGACTTTTTCAGGACTCCTGCACGACTCCGTAACACAAAACATATTAATCAACTTACATCACCAGATACTCAGGAGGTATTTGCATGATCATTATTCGCCCATGCATCCAATGCGGATGCCCCTACGAAACAAAACTTTCCACATCAAAGTTCTGCTCTACAAAATGCAGAATGCAACACCACAGAGCTTTGAAGAAAGCAGAAGCAACAAACGAAACAACACAAATTGAAACACCAACACACACAGAGGAAACAACACAATGAAAACTAATGACAGCATTTTCCACACCTTCGACGCCAACGAACTGAAAGCACTCCAAGAAAACGAGAAAGGTTTCTTTGCAATGCGAGTTCACCTGAAGGATCGCCACCCAGAAACTAATGAGATTCTTCGTGGTGCGATTCAGGAGTTCACATTCCAGAACCTCCCGCATGCATTCAGTGAGTACGCCCGCCTGCTGAAAGAGGGTTACAAAGAGTGTGCACTACAGCCAAGTTATGTAGCAGGGCCTACAGGAATCTTCATCACTCTGTTCATGGAGCGTCCAAAGAAGGACCAAGCAATTGACATTAAAGTCCTCGATGAAGAGGTTGAAGCTCGTTACCGTGCAAACATTGATAAACAGAATCGTGAAATTGAAGACAGGCAAGTCAATCTGATGCTTGAGCAAGCACGAAAGAAGCGTGAACAGGAAGCAGCTCAAGCTCTCGCAGATGAAGAGGCCGCTATTCGTGCAGAAGTTCGCACACTGTTGGGTGCAGCATGAACGCCAATACCCTTGATGCAACTACAAGATTTCTCTTGAAGAAGTATTCTCCTGATGATGTGCGACTAGCTACAACAGCAGGTATTCCAAGGATTCAACTTGTAATGTCTGTTGACGACTACTCCGAAAGAATGATTTCAAAGCTGTGTGCAGAGTTTAACAAAACTCACCCTGAGTGGATGGCAGATAGCTTTACCCTTCTAACTGACTACACCCTGCCAACTGGTCATATTCTCAAAGCCGGTAGTTGGGTGTTCAGAAATTACGACAAAGGGACATTTAAGGAATGAAAGTTAAAACAAACATTCCGCCATCTTTGAGAGTGCTTGCACTTGACGTGCAAATCAATCCAGAGAAGTGGCGTGCACATTACTTCCTCAGTGGTGAAGTATTCATCAAGGAAGTATTCAAGAAGCTGAGAACATTCCTTGCCAATCGCCTTGGATACATTCCAGCTTACAACTACGTTTGGCTAACAACAGAAGTAGGTGTTGCCATTGCATTCTCTGGAAGTAAGTTTGCTTTGCAGCTTCTTCCCGATTTCTTCGAATGGTGCATTGAACAACAACACGTAGGCAAGGCCATGTGCGGATATCTTGGATGGAGCAAAGCCAAGTCCACACAACTTCTCAATGAAACACTGAAAGTATACGCACCAATTCCCAACACCCGCAGTTACGGCGGAACACTACGACAGGAGAACGAATAATGTGTAAAGCAGAATGCCTGCTTCGCAAGGCAGTAGAACAAAACGATCAACTCAGATTCCAAGTGGAAACACTTCAACGTCGTCTAGATGAAGAAGAACAAGCCAGACACAAAGCTGAGGCTGAAGTTGCAAAGCTCAATGGATACATTGATCAAGATACAAAGTGTATCGAGCAGCTAAAGCAAGCTTGGAGTTGGTGCAATGGAGAACTAGAGCAACTTCAAGAGAAAAGTCTTCTCAGTGAAGTGCAAGCCAACATTATGGTTGATCGCATTCAGGACTTGGCTAAAGAACGTGATGAGCTGTTGCAAGCGATGGAGTTTGCCAACGCTGTATTTATCGAACTTGGAATTTTCAAGGTGGAAGAATAATGACCGACACAAAGTTAACATCCACACATCGCAAATACTTTCTTGCTTTCGTGCAAGATGCTGTGAGAGGTGCACACGCCTCCACAATGCCAACAGAGAAAGTGGAAGAATTCCTAACTTCTGTAAATCTTCAGCCCGTCGCTGATGAACTTGGAAAAGCAATTCTAAGCAAAGTGAGCTACAGCCAAGTTAAGGCAGTGGACAAATTCATGAACAGTGCAGATTACCTTGCTGTGATGGATGCAATTGCTCACGCACTAACACAGTTCACCATCCCAAGAGCAACAGAGGTGGAGAATGTACAGTGATGAAATTGCCCGTCTAACAGGTACGTTGAAGTTCGAAGTCGATAAGACAGGCTTTAGAGATTTTCAGCGTTATTTGGATAACTTAGAACGCCGACTAGCGAATTTTCGTAAGGTTGCTGATAAGAAACTTGGAATCAAGCCTGCTGGAATGCAGGTAATGACCAAACAGATTAAAGAACAGCAGGCTCTTACGAAAGCTCAGTTTACTCAGCAGATGCAGGCATCCAAGTTTACCCTTGCCAATGCCAAAGCTGAAACACAACTAGCTCAACAGCGTACAAAGCAATCTCTGTTGGAATCCAAACAGAAACGTGCAGACTTGCAATTCAGTCTCCAAGCTGAAAAGGCAATGCACCAACTACGTCAACAAGCAGCTAGAACAGCCGCCGCTGAAGCTCGTTCCAAGACTGCTCTTGGCCGTCTGGCAGCCTTCGAACAGGACAGGCAGTATAAACTTGATCAGCGTCGTGCACGTGATCTGAAGCGCCAGCAACAACGCTCCAGTGTATCTAGCGGTCATCGCCTCCCTCACTTTGGTGGTGGTGGCCTTGGTGGTTTTGCAGGCCGTATGTCTCTTGGCCCGATTGTAGCGCCCTCTATGGGCGGTATTGCTGGTGCCGCTGGTGGTGCGACAGTTGCCCTTGCTGCTCTTGCCGCTGCTGCTGTAGCCGCTTCTAACGCCTTTGCTGAGGCTGCTCAGAGAGCTGGTGACACTCGTGATACTCGCCTAGCCCAATTCAAGGCAATGACGGGGAGTCGCGAAGGCGCCCTAGGTGCTGAAAGTCGATACTTGGAACTAGCGAACAAGCTTGGATTGGACGCTGCTCAAGGTGGTAGAGACTACGCCAAACTAACTGGTGCACTCTCTCGCAAAGTTGGTGTTGAACAAGCTGAGGCAACAGCAGCGGGAATCCTGTCTTACGGAAAATCTCAGGGTTCGACAGGCGAAGAGCTTCAGGGCTTGAATCGTGGTCTGTTGCAAGCACTTGGTAAGAATCAGCTCTTCTCTGAAGAGTGGACAGGCCAAATCGCCGAACACCTTGGAGCGCGTGCTAACGAGTTTGGTGCAGAAGCTTATCAACGTGCAATCGGCGGAAACAAAACTGGTCAAGCGGCTGAGGATCAATTCCGTAAGGATCGTGAGGATAGGAAGATTGCTGGTAAAACTCTACAGACGTTCTTGGTAGAGCTTGGCAACATCCTTGGGAAACACGCTAACGATGGTGGCGCCCTAGACATTGCTGTGAACACTGGTGAATCCTCCCGTGCGAGGATGGAAAACCAACTACAAGCAAGTCTTGCTCATTCTTACGATGCAAACGACTCCAAGCTGAGAAATCAAGTAGCCCTGTTCAACAAAGCCAAGTTTGACTTGCTTCAAGGGCTAGGCCCGGAGTTCGATAAATTCGGCTCTCTGGCTGCTGATACTCTCGCGATTATCACGAGCGTAATCAACAAAACCACAGAGTTTGTGAACGCTGTGAATCAAGGCGATCTGTCTGGATTCTTCGACAAAGATTCTCTGCAAGAATTCCAAGATTCCTTTGGAGAGCTTTCTACAGAGTTCCATGAACAGCTAGAGCAAATTGGCATTCTGTGGTCTGCCATCTGGGGCGATACCACACCTAAAGATGTTGGCTCCTTCGTTCTGGATGTATTGTCCAAAGTGACGCAAGGCATGGCGACAGTGTTTGATGTATCTCAATCGATCCTTGGTGTTATCACTGACATTGTTGAGAAGATTCGTGCAGCAGCGGAGACATTGGGAATCGTTGAAAAGCGTAAAGCCAACAAAGATGGAATCAGCGGAAACGCTGATCGCATTCAAGGCCAAATGACGCCAATCCCCCGCAGTGAAGAAGAAGCAAACAGGATTCAACGTGGACTGATGCCTAACTTGGATGGTGCTGCTATTCCACGTGCCGGTGCTGACTTCATTCCACAATGGATGAAGGGAATCACTGCTGCAAACATTCCTGATTACAACGCAACTGGAATCGCCGCTGCAAACGCAAGTTCTCAGACAGTCAACACCACAACCAACACTGATAACTCTGTCAAGAATGATATTGTGCAGAATATCAACGTCGAAGTGAAAGTGCCTGATAACGTCGCCACAGTGCAGGGAATGAAAGACTTCCTTGAAAGGGATCTTGATCGTGCAATCAAAAATGGTGCTGAGCGAGTGTGGTTTGACCAACTCAGCAGAGCCGCCGCACGACAGAAAGAAAAGTAACAGGGAGGGACGCAATGTCCCTCTTCCTATCAACGAACAACAAACGGAAAGTATTAATGATTCTTGGATTTAAAAGTTGGCTAAACGCAGCCAAAGGAACCATCCTTGCATTTGCACTGTTGGTGCTAGTGTCGTGTGGCGTATCCACAATGACAGCTCAGGATACAGCAGAGCGCACCGTAGAAGCCTCCCAAATTGAGTTTGAACGCGACTTCGACAAGAGAGTGAGTCAAACCCTACGTGAGCAGCGAGAACGCAATGCAGCGGAAATTAGAGACATTCATGATAAGTTGGATAAGACATACATGCTTCTATCTGGAGTGCTGGAGTCTAGCGGTTATGTCGTATTGCCAAATGGCAAAGTATTGCCGCCAGCTCACAAACCACAGACAATCACAAACAACACAACCACCAACACTGACAATTCTCAACGAACAACGTTCTCACAGAACATCAACACGAGAATTACCAAGGAGGAATCCAAATGATCCAAAAGATTCTAGTAGCTGCCTCTCTCGCCATCGCCCTTGGAGCTGGTGCTTATCTGCTTCAGCCGTCAGGCGATCCAGCGTGGAAGAACAACACTGCGATTCCTGAACAGGTTCGTGAGAAATACGATTCCGCAGAAGAGTTCCAAGCAGCAGCTAAAACAGAAATGTGCAAACAATTCCCCAATGCAGAGAGGTGCAAGCAATGACACAAACTTACAGATGGCCGACTCAGCCAAACCCCAAGAAAGCCCGCCCATTCTCTGGCCTGTTTAGTGCAGATGGCACAGTGCAGCACGTAGCCGATTATCTAGCCAAGCACTACGGAACAGACTTTGTGAATACATTTCCAGCAGCAGTCCACGAGTTCCATTCAATGGTGTTCATGGGGTACAGCGAGGATGTGTGCGATATCATGATTCAGAGTTACTACAGCACTCCGAAGCTTGCCAATTGAAACTTGTCACTTTATGTCAACCAATATCGTTAAAGTTGGAACTTTATGTCAATGACATATAGACAGTGTCGAGTTAAAATATAGTGTAGAAGGGAAGTTCTGTTTTGTTCTTCCCTTTTCTTACACCCCCGACTCTACTCCGTAACGTTCGCCAGCCTTGGCGTCCTACCCGCTGTATACACCAAACACATTAATCATCCATCCAACATGGAGGAATCTCTATGCGTCTCTGTACGTGCCGTTATTGCGGCCATGTTCATTACAAGCAGCGTGCTAATCCGTTCTGCTCTTCTGCTTGCCGTAAAGCCTACGCCGATCTAACCAAATTTAAACCAACAGCTAACCTGACAGGAGCTATCAATGACACAAACAACACCAGCAACAAAGACTAAGAAAAAGAACAACCTTCGCTATTGTGCAAACAAGGAGTGTGGAAAGCGTTTCCGCTTCAGGACAGCCAAACAGAAATATTGCTCTGATGGTTGCAAGGGTGCACAACACAACAAGAAACGTCGTGTTGATCCAATTGAAAAGGCGATGAAAATTGCGTTGAATAGCAACTTCTTCTATTACATCGCCAAGGAAGTAAAGCGAGCTGGAACCTTGGAAATTCTGACAGGACACACTGTTGAGTCCCTTGGTGAACTTTACAAAATTCATGCTTTCGCCCACATTGCCAACAAATACAGCACAGTCAAAGATTATGAAATTTCTCATATCTGCCCGGTTAACGGACAGTCCCTAGTTGGCTTGCTCCATCCTCACAATCTCGTTGTTTCCCCCAAGTCTCTCAATCGTTCACATGGAACTAAGCACTATGGCGAAGGATTGGGCATTCTCCGTTCTGAAAAAGATTTCCTGAAAGTTCGCCCGACCGACAAAGAAAGTGAAGTGAAGGAAAAGGCAATTCATTTTCTTGGTCGTGATCTGGTGGCCCGAGTTGTGAAGGAATACAAGATTAAACCAACTACAGCTTCCAAAGATCGTGCATGGATTGCTGCTAATGCTGACTTGAACATTCCTGAACACTTTGAACTCTACGAACGTGCACAGGAAGCCAAAGGCAGGGAGCTAACAACTCTGAAAGCAGAATTGAAAGCACTGATTGATGGAACAGAAGTTAAACCAGCATACAAGATTGAACTAGGATCGATGAGTGCTGCACGTGTAGTCTTGCGAGAGTGGAAACGTCATTCTGAATTCCGTCCAGAGATTGCCGGATTCCTCGCTGACTTCAGAGAATCCACACGAAACGGATATGCACAACTCTCCAACGAAGATATTCAACTAATCTTTGATCTGCTGCACGGAAAGTCTGTTGATGATCTGGAGATTGCTCTTGAAACCATGATTGCCAAGCACACTATCCCTGCTGGAACATCTGTTGATATTCCGTGGTGGGAAGATATCTATGGCGACAAAACTAAAGAAGAGACGGATGCCGCCTTTGAAATTGCAAGGCAAAATTGGGTCGTCAAGCCCTACAAAAAACCATCCAAGAAAGTCGTCAAACAAGTTGAGCCGTTTAAGTTCAACCTCACTCAGCCTGAAATCCTGACTCGTGATCTGGAAGAACTTTACCACCGTAGGAGAGACGAACGTCGCCTAGCTGCTGTTGTGACTCTCCCTGTTGTTCCTGTGCACACTCCTTCTAAGTGCGTGACAACCTCCTTCCTTGATGATCTGAAAGCGGAGATAGCTGCTGATACTCCTGCTCCCGTTGTCAGTCACCACTTCGTTGAGAGTCACCACTTCGTTGAAAGTCACTCGTTCGCCCTGGACGACGACGATGTTGATCCGTTCGCCTTCGTATCGTGCAAGGAGGTGGCATGAAGGAAATGAAAAACCCGCCACTAGGAGAGAAACGGTACGGTTCAAATCCGCCAAAACAAGGCTCAAGCCCTACTCTCATAAGGCTTTCAGCCTTTTAATGGTGTTCCATAACGTGAGTTATGGTGTGTATTCCCCTCTTCCCGAGGCGTTAGCAATAACGCTGAAGGAAGGGGCGACTTGAAGGCGAGACAACATTAATAATGCGAAGAAACTGTCTGTTAATTAGTAGTTAACAACACCATCTTATGGGGTGCTTGAATTGTAGCACGTCTGAACCCCTGATTCTGCCTGACTTCATCAATCTGTTGGTCAAGCAGAACGCCTTTCCTAACTTATGAGTCAATTTTGCAAATTTGATGAAATAGGTGAAAGTTCAAGCGCCAATTCACAGTCTTCACGCCATGTCAAACATTCTCACGTGCCGTTCGTCATTGATGGGAGTCGGGATGTTGAGATGCCTCTAATTAACAGAATGCAATTGTGTAAATAACGCATCCAGCATGGTTGCTTGACTAGTGCACATGGGCTCGTGTTTAATTAACACAACAAGGTGAATTGGCTGGCGGAGTAAAGTACGAATGAACATCGTTGAAGCGGTAAAGACTCAGGAAGAAGTGGCGTTCATTGCTCGCAAGCTGATGCTGAACGCGAAGGGCAACACCCTGTATTCCGATTTGTGGGTGTTCGGCCTGCAAGTCGCCCTCCGTATCAGCGACCTCCTAACCATCACTTACGATGACGCATTAAATAACCGTGTTGTGGTGCGGGAGTCGAAGACAGGCAAGGTGCGTAACATCAAGCTCAATGAGAAGGCCGTAGCCATCGTCCAGAAGCGTCGGGAAGCCAATCCCGCTCACACCTATCTATTCGAAGTGGACAGCAACAGGGCGAAGGGCAAGGCGGTTAGCCGCGTGGCTGTAGCAAATGCATTCAAGGCTGTGGGGGATGAACTCGGTATCAGCCTTGGCACCCACTCCATGCGTAAAACCCGTGGATGGTTGATGCACAGCAGCGGCGTATCCATTGAGAAGATATGCAAGGTGTTGAACCACAGCAGCCCAGCGGTAACGATGGTATACATCGGATTGACACAAGCTGAGATTGACGCCACTTACGATGACTTCGTGATTTGACTTCCAGCCATACGCCCCGGAGAGCCCCTACATGGGGCTTTCTTCGTTTCTGGCTACACAGTAGTGCTTTTGAATATCGTTGAATGTAGGCCCCTTGTAGGGCCTTCAAGCGTGCCAGTCTGCCAAGACTTATTTATGGATTCCGACAGCTCAGTACAGGCCCCCTGTCGCACAGTTAAGCTGCTAGCAAACAAATCCAGAGTTTCCAGAAAAGGCCCCAGCTTATTTATTTGGCTGACACTACAAAACTACCCCACCCCTGTGCAAAGTCGCTCAGAACGGCGGGTGGGTTATTTCAGCAGGAAGAAGGCTGCAAACGTCAACACGATTACAGTCACCATGAAAATCTGGTCACTACGTTGTTTGCGAGCAGCTTCATCAGCATTCACTTTCTTGTACGTCTCAACGTCACTCAAGCCTTGCATTTTGTAGCCAAGAACCTGATCAATCTGCTTCTGAATCTTTTGGTTGTGGCTGGCATTACTGTTGGCAACGAAGAACCAGACGATTAGCCACAGGCCGAATGTTGGAATACACAGCAGCAGGTGAAGGATATGATTGGTGTTCTTCTTCTGGCTGTTCAGTACGAAAATCTGTTCGTTCATGCGCGACTCCCTGTTGGTGTGTGACCATCCGCCATTGATCGTAGCTACGTGCCACCACTCTGGATAGGGGGCTGAACCCCTAAATTTGTGCGATTCAGGAAAGTCAAGCGATTTCTATTGACAGAATATCCAACTATCTGTATCGTTCGCCACCTCAACCAAATCACCCGAGCAGATGCCGGGAGGAGTTACGCCAAATCAACTGACATAGGAGGTACATCATGAATACTGCTGCACTCGCTTTTTCCCCTCTGGCCGTTCAGGCCGCCCCGATTCAAAGCACCCCGATTCAACACACATCCCTGAACACCCGTGGTTGTTACCTCCTTGGAGTTAGCTTTGACCAGCGTAAGAGGCGTTACCGTGCCCGTTGTCATATCAATGGCAAACGTATCCATCTCGGTTACTTCGATAACCCGTGGCAAGCGCACAAAGCATGGCAAGAAGCCAAGGTTTCCGCCTTGCAAGCCACTCTCCAAAATTACTTGGAACAGCCGCTAGTACATTCTGCTGTTGTGCGAACACTGCTGACCGGAATCGCCACACTCAACGCTGATCTGTCCGCCTGTCGTGACACAGTGAGTTTATCCGCGTAAGGGTTAGTCGCCCTGGAAGGCGCTATAAGGTGTTTAACGTGCAAATGGCTAGGATGGTAGTCGCGCAGTATCAGAATGCCTCCTAGGCCCCTTGCGGCTCGATATAGCGTGCATAAAGAAAAGCCCCGCACATAGCTGCGGTAATCCTTTTCATTCCATCAACTCACTGTTTTCTGTTTGGGTAGAGTTCGACGGTTACAGCCTGTAAGCTTTCGTGAAAATCCTTCAGCGGATTGTCTCGGCAGAACTTCTCAACATACGCCATAACTCCGGGCATATCTGTGCCTCCCATGATGTCATTTGTGGAGTTCAGGTATTCATTCAGGCCAGTTATGTAGCCTGCTGTGTAAGAGGCGTAGTTATTCCAGTTCGCCCAATTGCTTTGATTATTCCCTTGATTGGCTGCTTCTACAAACTTTCCACAGCTATGATTTCCTATTCCCTGTACGTTAAACACGCCCTTGCTGTCGGCTGCATGTGCAGGAATTATGCTTGCACTTCCAATCAGCACCAGTCCAAGTGCAATCTTCTTCATTCTCAGCTTCCTTCTGTTGTTCCAAAACATCTGATAAACGTGCACTAGGAGAGAATCTGTACGATTCGATTCGCCGCTATCCTTAGTGTCACTAGGGCGAGAGCCCTATTTTGTGTTCCATAACGCAAGTTATGGCCTGTTCTTTAACAATCAGGTTATTCAGCCTTACGTGGCGAGAGTGGTGCACGTATCAAGTGAAGTTGAACACAAGTTTCTCAATGGCTTCTTTTTTCTTGCTGAACTCGGGGCCGTCTGAGTAAAGATCGTAGGTCAGAAGTCCAATCTCATGACCAACAATATACGGAATAACACTCTGATCAGCTCCGTTCTGATGTAGCTGGGTTACGGTGCATCTCCGAAAACTGTGGAAGACGTGCCGATCACCAAACCCTTCCGCACGCTTCAATTTGGTGAACCGCTGGCCAAGGGCGTTAAGGCGTAATCCGTGTTTGTGCTTGTCACTACTAGCAAACAGAAAATCATGGCTACCCTGTGGGGCCTCCAAGCGCCTGACGTACATCGGCAACAGTGCTGAGTGAATTGGTACTTCGCGGAGGCCTGCTTTGGTCTTGGCGTCATCCACCTTGAAGGAGATGGGCGTTCCGTCCTTGTCAAACACTGTAGTCTCCCGACGAATACGACCAAGTTCCTCAATCCTGCACCCGGTGTAACAGGCGAAGACGATCAGGTCAGCGAGGTCTGTGTCACCTTTGGCGAGTGCAGCGGTATGGAGACGTTCGGCTTCTTCTCGTTTGTACACATCCCAGTTGTTACCAGCATTGGCGCCAACCTTGGGGTGTGTGTGATTGTCGAAGGGATTCTTCGCGTCTGCGTAGATGCCCCGGTAGTACGTGTCATACCGGCAGGCCCATTCATGGTATCGACGGAACGCAGCAAGGTATCCCGTTCGGGTCTGCCGCTGTTTGCCCACCGAATCCAAAAACTCAGCCACGGAATCGAAGTTGAGTTCCTTTCCGTTTGTGGTCAGCCATGTGGACAGCTTGGTGACTTTGGCTACATACACATCACGGGTACGGACGTTATCGTTCTGCGTAAGGTAGAACTCAGAAAATCGCTCAATGCTGGTCGAACTGATCGGGGACTTGGGCTTGTAGGTGCTGGGGTCTTTCGCAATCGCTTGAGCCTCCCCAATCTCATCGCCTTTCAGGAGCCACGTGTTTTGTGCACCTTGAACTAGGGCCAACAGTTGAGCCTCCCGCAACTGGTGCATCCTGTCCGTTTCGTGCACACCGTCCTTGCCCATGATTGCATCCCAATCATTCAAGGCGTCTGGTATGCCCATCGTCTGTGCGAGTTGTTCTAGTAGGTCGCGGACTTCATCCCTAGCTTCTCGCAGTTCATCAAGGGGCGCACTTCCATACTCGCTGCCAAGAGTCCCCTTCATGGTCGAGAGAAGTATTTCGTCGGTCTGGCTGTGGTGGGTCTTGGCTGCTCTGGCCAGCTCTTCCCGCCACTGATCACCGGAACGAATCTTTGCGTCCCTTATGGCACGGAATTCAGCCTTCCACTGTCCAACCTGCGTGCTGGCCAGCTCTTGGGCGAGGCGCTTGTCACCCGTCCGAAGACTCTTGCTCAGAATGCGTCGATTGCCGAACGCTGGGCGAAGGTCCGCAGGGACATCAATACGAGCGTGCCAAACTGTGCCGCGTTGCACGAGATGATTTGAGCGTGATGGCATAATGATGTCCAAGGGCCGGTTTCTACTCAAGAATTCTACCCAGATTTTCTACCCAATTATAGCTTAACCCCCTTGCAGGCCGCGTGTTTGCTGGGGTTCGGGGTGAAGTATGTACAAACTGTGCTTCTATGTTCCGGAAAGCCACCTGGAACCCGTGAAAAAAGCCGTCTTTGCCGCCGGCGGCGGGCGTATCGGCGCCTACGACAGTTGCTGCTGGCAGTCCCTGGGCCAGGGCCAGTTCCGGCCGCTGGAAGGCAGCAATCCCTTTGTCGGCCAGAGCGGCGTCGTCGAGCACGTGGCCGAGTGGAAGGTGGAGCTGGTGGTGGCCGACGAACTGATCCACGAAACGGTCAAGGCGCTGAAGAAGGCCCATCCCTACGAGACGCCGGCATTCGAAGTCTGGCGCCTCTCCGACATGGTGTTCTGATTGCCCCTGTCCGCTGGGGCCAGGCGGCCTCGGGACTGAGCGAGGTGAACATCGTTGGTGGGCTGAAGCCCACCCTACGATGGTAGTCCCCGGTTAGCGGAACGCTGCCCTGAACGCCCCTGGCGTGCCGCCGATTGCGGCGCGGAAGCGGTTGCTGAAATGGCTGGCGCTGGCGAAGCCGCAGGCCAGGGCGATTTCCCCCAGCGGCAGGTCGGTATCGCGCAGCAGCTTGCGTGCCCGCGCCAGGCGCCGTGCCAGCACGAACTGGTGCGGCGGCATGCCGAAGCTTTCGCGGAACATCCGTGCGAAGTGGTACTCCGACAACGCGGCGAAGGCTGCCAGTTCGCCCAGGGTGATGGCGTCGGCCAGGCGATTTTCGATGTAGTCCACCAGGCGCTTGCGCAGCGCCGGCGCCAGTCCCCCCTTCAAGCGTAATCCCTCTCGCAGTCCGGCCTGGGTCAGCAGGCTGTGGTGGATCATTTCGTGGGCCAGGCTGGTGGCTTGCAGGCGCTCGCCGGGTTCGTCCCAGTCCAGTCGGATCAGCTCGCGGAAGTTCTGCGCCTGCCGCGGGTCGTCGAGGAAGGTCCGCTCCTGCAGCTGCAATTCGCGGGGCTCCCGGTCCAGCAGCGTGACCGCGGCTTCGGCGAAATGCTCGGTGCTGAAGTAGAGGTGAGCCAGGCGGATCTCGCCGTTGATCACCCAGGATGATTCGTGCCCGGCGGGCAGGATGCACAGCTTGTCCGGCGCCCCCTTGGTGTCCGGCCGTTCGCGGCGGAAGGTCCCGGTGCCCCCGGCCAGGTAGCACGACAGGGTGTGGACCTTGGGTCCCTGGTAGTCCCGTGCGTCGTGGTGGTTGCTCCAGAGCGCCGCGCCCAGGCCGTCGCCCAGCTCCGCGCTGTGCTCCAGGCGAGCGTTCGGCGAGCTGCTGAGGGACTGGAAGACCTGGTTCTGTTCGAGTAGCGACATGGGCGGAGCCGGCCGGTGTGCGAGTGGAGTCCATGCTACCGCGCACGCCTGTGCGCGGGCAGTCTCCCGACGAGATAAGCGCAAGTTTATGCAAGCGGTGCCGGAGGGGCGGGCGGAGACTGCTTCCATCGAAATCGGAGTCGCCGCGATGAACCTGTCCCTCTACCTGCTCACCGTCCTCATCTGGGGCACCACCTGGATCGCCATCAAGTTGCAGATGGGGAGCGTCGCCATTCCCGCCTCCATCGCCTATCGCTTCGCCCTGGCGGCCGCCGTGTTGTTCGCCCTCCTGCTGGTGAGCCGTCGTCTGCAGAAGCTCGACCGCCGCGCCCAACTGATCTGCCTGGCCCAGGGCCTGTGCCTGTTCTGCGTCAACTTCATGTGCTTCTACACCGCCAGCCAGTGGATCCCCAGTGGCCTGATCGCCGTGGTGTTCTCCACGGCCACCCTGTGGAACGCCCTCAATGCGCGCCTCTTCTTCGGCCAGCGCATCGCCACCAACGTGCTCCTCGGTGGCGGTCTCGGGCTGATGGGCCTGGCGCTGCTGTTCTGGCCGGAGCTTTCGCACCACAGCGCCAGCCGCGAAACCTTCATCGGCCTGGGCCTGGCACTGCTGGGCACGCTGTGCTTCTCCGCCGGCAACATGCTCTCCAGCCTGCAGCAGAAGGCCGGGCTCAAACCCTTGACCACCAACGCCTGGGGCATGCTTTACGGGGCCCTGCTGCTGACCGGTTGGTGCCTGGTCAGTGGAACGCCCTTCGACATGGAGTGGAATACCCGCTACATCGGCTCGCTGCTGTACCTGGCCATCCCCGGCTCGGTGATCGGCTTCACTGCCTACCTGACCTTGGTGGGCCGCATGGGCCCCGAGCGCGCCGCCTATTGCACGGTGCTCTTCCCCGTGGTGGCGCTGAACATCTCCGCCTTTGTCGAAGGCTATCAGTGGACCCTGCCGGCCCTGTTCGGCCTGGTCCTGGTGATGGCCGGCAACGTGCTGGTGTTCCGCAAACCCAAGGTGGTCGTCCCGGCCGCTGCCACGGCGGGCCGCGCATGAGTGCCGGACAGGTGGTGCGCAGCCGCGACTTCACGGCGGAAAGAGCCTGGGACGCCCTGGATATCGCCGACCTCGATGGCACCACGGTGCGCCTGCACTGGACCGACCAGCCCTACATCTGGCACGTCAACGACGGTTGCGAGGTCTTCGTGGTGCTGGATGGGGCGGTGGAGATGCGATACCGCGAGGCCGGCAGAGAGCAGCGCGTGCTGCTGGGCGTGGGGGACATCTTCTACGCCGAGGTGGGCTGCGAGCATGTCGCCCACCCCCAGGGCGCGGCGCGCATCCTGGTGGTGGAGCGAGAGGGGAGCGTCTAGCGCTTCCTGGGGAGTTCAGCGCCCAGCGGGTGGCTCAGGTAGAGGGCGATTTCCTCCGGGGCCACTTCACCGGGGTCGTAGAGCATGGTGTTGAGGCCGCAGAAGGCGAAGCCGGCGCGCTGGTAGAAACCGATGGCGGGGTGGTTGCTGGTCTGGGTTTCCAGCCAGAGGCAACGCATCTCCTGGCTGCGGGCGTAGGCCATGGCGCCTTCCAGCAGCGCGCGGCCGATACCCTGGCCCTGGTGCGCCGGTGCGACGAACAGGGCGCTCAGCTCGGCGCTGCGGTTCCACGGCACCAGCCGCACGCAGGCAAAGCCGGCAAGGCTGCCATCACGGGCTTCGGCGGCCAGGGCGAAGTCCGCATCGGCCACGTCATCCGGGAAGCCTGCCGCGTCGTAGGCCTTGTGGAAGGGCTCGGGCAGCGCTTCCTCGACCAGCCGCAGGGCCAGGCCGTCGGCCTCCACGCGCCAGATATGGGACGTGCAGTAGGAGGCCTCGAAGGCGGCGAGCCGCTCGCTGTCGGCCGGCACGCGAAGGGGGCGGTAGTTCATGGTGGTGGACATCCTTGTTGACCGTCAGCGGAGCTTCGCAAAAAACCGATCCGACAGCAGCACTGCGGCCAGTGCCGGATAGCAGAGGAAATGCACCAGGAACAGCAGAACACCCATGGGGCTTGGCGTGTCCTGCAGCGTCATCATCCCCAGCAGTCCAAGGTATAGCAGCCCCAGCAGGCCGCCGTAGCCGAGGACGATGCGCCAGCGCTCGCCCGGTTCCGGGGCGCGGTGCTGGATGAAGCGGAAGGCGAGGGCGAGCAGGGCGGCTGTGGCGGCCGCGATCAGCAGGGTGGCGACGATGCCGCCGACCTTCACGAAGCTGCGTAACAGCAGGTTCAGCACAATGGCCAGGGCCACGCCACCGACGGCGTAGCGCATGGGGAGCGACATGGTGGTTCCTCGGGACCAGGACGGGGATAACTCTAGCTGTTTGGCATTGAATGTAGGTTGGCGCCGAGCGAAGCGAGGCCCAACGCATCGCCAATGTACCGCCCGTAGCACTGCGCAGCCGCTGATGGGTATCGCTGCGCTCCACCCATCCTACAGCTCGACTCCAAGCCCGAAGCGCTTCTTCAGCACCCGGTCCAGCAAGGATCTCGGCACCCAGCGCGCCAGCAGGGGCAGGGCGCGGCTGCCGTTGCCGATGCGTATCAGCGACGGACGCGGTTTGCGTTGCACCGCAGCAAGCAGAGTGCGGGCGAAGTCCTCGGCCGGGGTGGGGTGGTCCTGGGAGGCGCGGGCACGGGCGCGGATGCCTTCGCGCACCGGCCACCAGGGCGAACCTTCGGCGATCAGGTTTTCCGCCTCGCGAGTGGCGCTGGCGCCGAAGCTGGAGGCGATGGCACCGGGCTGCACTTCCATCAGGTCGATGCCGAAGGGCGCCAGTTCCAGGCGAAGGGCATCGGAGAGGGCATGCACCGCCGCCTTGGAGGCGCAGTAGGCGCCGGCGAACGGCGTGACCAGCACGCCGGAGACGCTGCCGATGTTCACCACCAGGCCACGGCGCTTGCGCAGCAGGGGAAAGCAGGCGCGGGTCACGTCCACCAAGGCGAACACGTTGGTCTCGAACTGCTTGCGCAAGGCGGGGGCGCCACCGTCCAGCAAGGGGCCCATGGCGCCGAAACCTGCGTTGTTCACCAGCACGTCGAGGCCACCTTCCTCCCGCTCCAGGCGCTCGGCGAGGGCCGCTACAGCCGGCTGGTCATTGACGTCCAGCTCAACGGCGGTGAATCCGGCGGCTTCCAGGGCGGCCAGGTCCTGCGGCTTGCGGGCGGTAGCCCAGACGCTGTAGCCGGCGGTCTTGAAGGCGTCGGCCAGGGCGCGGCCGATGCCGCTGGAGCAACCGGTGATCAGGGCGGTGGGGGTGGGCATGGCGTGTCCTTGTACGCGGAATGTTGGGCTTCGCCTCGCTCTGCGCCAACCTACGGTCGCTGGCCGGGCGATCAGTCGACGAATGTGCCACGCATGTTCGCGGCGCGAAACTCCAGCGATTGCGCGCGATAACCCTGGCGAATGGGCGGCAAGGCCAGGCAGTCCTGCCACTGGGCGCCGGGGTGCAGCTCAGCGGGGCCCAGGTAGCGTGGGCGGTCGTAGCTGGGCTGGGCGAGGTTGATGGTGTCGCCGGGACGGAAGGCCTGTACCTGCCAGGCGAAGTCGCGCAGGACGGCATCGCCGCCATTACGGATGTTCATCGCCAGGGGGCGGTCGGCGGGGCAGGCTTGCGGGTCGTAGCGGAGCTGGATGTCGAGGCGCGCGAAGCGGCTTTTCTCGTCTTGTTCTTCCCAGAGTACCCAGAGAGCGATCAGGGCGACGCCGAACACGGCGGCCAGTGACAGCGGCAATGCCTTGGCCGGGTAGCGCAGCAGCAGGACCAGCCAGGTCAGGACGAGAATGGCGCCAATGAGCATGGAAGACCTCCTTGAGGCCTTCCATGCTAGCTCAATGGCGCGGCCCGGTATTACACCGGGCCAGGGGGGGCTCAGCGAGCGATGCTGTGCACGGTGGCGGACTGCGGCGCGCGGCCGTAGACGTCATCCAGACGCTCGATGTCGTCCTCGCCCAGGTAGCTGCCGGACTGCACTTCGATGATCTCCAGCGGGATCTTGCCGGGGTTGGCCAGGCGGTGCACAGAGGCGATCGGGATGTAGGTCGACTGGTTCTCGGTCAGCAGGAACACCTTGTCGTCACAGGTCACCTGAGCGGTGCCGGAGACCACGATCCAGTGCTCGGCGCGGTGGTGGTGCATCTGCAGCGAGAGCTGCGCGCCGGGCTTCACGGTGATGTGCTTGACCTGGAAACGGCCGCCCATGTCCACCGAGTCATATGAGCCCCAGGGGCGGTATACGGCACAGTGGTTCTGGGTTTCGCTGCGGCCGTCGGCGTCCAGCTTGTTGACCAGCTTCTTCACGTCCTGCACGCGGTCCTTGTGGGCGATCATCATGGCGTCCTTGGTTTCCACGACCACCACGTCGTCCAGGCCGATCACCGACACCAGCTTGCCGTTGCCGTGCACCAGGCAGTTGTGGCTGTCCTGCACCACCACGTCGCCCTTGGTGACGTTGCCGTCCTCGTCCTTGTCGTGAACTTCCCAGATGGAGCTCCAGCTGCCCACGTCGTTCCAGCCAGCGCTGAGCGGCACCACGCAGGCGCGTGCGGTCTTCTCCATCACCGCGTAGTCGATGGAGTTGTCCGGGCAGCAGGCGAAGGTGGCCGAGTCAATGCTCACCGCGATGCCGTCACGCTTGCTGCGCTCCAGGGCCAGCAGGCAGGTGTCGTAGATATCCACATCGTGGTGCTTGAGCTCCTCCAGGAAGCGGCTGGCGCGGAACAGGAACATGCCGCTGTTCCAGAAGTAGTCGCCGGATTCCACATACTGGCGGGCGCGCGCCTCGTCGGGCTTCTCGACGAACTGGGCGACGCGGCTGATGCCTTCCGGCAGGGCGGCGTCGGCCTTGCCACGGATATAGCCGTAGCCGGTTTCCGGGCGCTCGGCGGGAACGCCGAAGAGCACCATTTCGCCCTTCTCGGCGGCAGCGGTGGCCAGGGCCAGGGCCTTCTGGAAAGCGCTCTGGTCACGCAGCACATGGTCCGCAGGCAGTACCAGCATCAGCTCGTCGCGACCTTCGGCCAGCAGCTCCATGGCGGCGATGGCCACGGCCGGCGCGGTGTTACGGCCGAAGGGCTCCAGCAGCATGGTCTGGGCCTGCAGGTCGATGGCGTCGAGCTGCTCCTGGACGATGAAGCGGTGATCCTGGTTGGCCACCAGAACCGCCGGCTGCATGCCTTCGAAATTCAGGCGCTGGAGGGTCTGCTGGAACAGGGTCTTTTCGCCGGTGAGGGCGAGGAACTGCTTGGGATACTGCTTGCGCGAAAGAGGCCAGAGGCGAGAGCCGCTACCGCCAGAGAGGATCACGGGAATCATGGTGTTTCTCCTAGAACTGTCATGGTTTGAGGGCACTGCTTCCATCGATCACATTTCTTTCTTTCCCGCCCTCTGCGTGGCAGGTATTGACCGGCGTGGTTCGACCCACGCCGGTTGTTGCTCCGTTGAAGCGGATCAGGACTCCGCCGGGCGCTTGACCCAGACCGGGGAGAGCTTGCCGCCGCTGCCGGTGATGTAGAGGCAGACCACTTCGCCGCGCTGCAGGGAGACGGGCTTGAGGTCGCTGACCTTGCGGTCGCCGTCGAACAGGGCGAGGCCCACTTTCACCGGGTTGATTTCGCGTTCGCCGCGACCCTGCGGGGCCACGTCCGGGACCACCGGGGTCTTGCCGTCGGCAGTCTTGAGGGTGAGCTTGGCGTCCGACAGGTTCTGCACCCGCAGCAGGGCCTTCTGCTTGTTCCTGAAGGGCGGTTCTTCCACCAGTTGAGGTTCTTTGCCGGCCTGGTTGACCAGGGTGTAGTAGCGGTCGGACTCCAGCTTCACCGGGACGCTGCTGCTGCCCACCTGGGCGCTGTAATTGCCGGCCGGGAGGAATTTGAAATCACTGGAGCCCAGCGGTGGCACGTCGTTCAGCGCGGTGTTGCCGACGTTGACGCTGAGCTCGCTGCTGCCGGCGTTGTAGGCACGGACGAAGGCTGACCCCTTTGGCGCCTGTGGGCCGTACAGGCCGCCTTCGTCGGCCTGTACGGTCTGCAGGGCGCCCAGGCCGAGGACCAGGGCGCAGGCGTAGGACGTCCAGCTGCGGTTGTTCTGTCGGTTCATGAGGTGTACCTCCATCTTCTTTCTAGATCGGGCCGGAACCGGCCCTGCGTTCCCCTCGGAAGGGGCGATTTCTCAATTGCCCGAGCGCGAGGCCAGGCGTTGGTCGGTACCCGCGCCCTTGCGCAGGCTGGCCACCCATTCGGGGTCGAAGTCGGACAGGTCGCTCAGCATCGGCAGGTAGCGCTCCGGGAACTCCCAGATCACCAGCTGCGGCGGGGCATTTTTCAGCTCGTCGCTCTTGAGGTACTTGAGCATCGGCAGGATCGGCCCGTGGCCGTCTTCGGCGTGGTTCACCAGGTCCCGCTGCAGGGCCTGACGCAGGGCGCCGGCGAAGTTCCACTTGTCGTTGGCGCTGTAGCTGGTGCCCACCAGCACCACCGGCACGTCGCTTTCGCCGAACAGGGCATCGTCGCCAGCGGCGCTGTCGTCCTGGCTGCGGGTGGCGCGCTTCTGCAGCTGGTCCGGGGCGGGCATCAGGTTCTCGAACAGCGGGTCCAGGGGCAGGAAGCGGGTCAGGTCGCCCTTGTAGGCATCCACGCTCTGGATTTCGGTCACGTACTGCTGCGGCGTGCCGCGCAGGTTCATGGCCTGGCTCACGGCCTGGCCGAGGCGGCCGGCTACGGCTTCGGCGCCCAGCGGGGTCCAGTGGGTGTCGGTCCGCAGGAAGACCTGGCCGTTGTCCTTGGCCTGTTCCAGGGTGGCGAGCAGGTCAGGGGCGAGGATTCCGGCCTTGCGCGCCACGCCACGGAAGCGCTCGTAGAGGTCCTGGCGCAGGGCGGTGGGCGTGGCTTCGCCCACGTACTCGGGGTAGAGGCGGGACTTGGCCGGAATGATGGCCAGCACCAGTTCCACGTTGTGCCGTGCCAGCTCGTCGCGCACGCCCTGGATCAGCGCCAGGTTGTCCCGCACATGACGATTGCCCTCGGCTACCGGGTCGAATTCCTCGTCCGAGTAGAGCCAGCCATCCTGGCCGATGACCACGCCCTGGCGGCCTTCGCCGAAGAGCTTGTAGTCCACCAGGGCCCAGAGGTTGGTGCCCAGCTGCTTGACCGGGAATTCCTCGTCGTAGTGCTTCTCGAAGGCGTGGCTCAGCTTGCCGTCCAGCACACTGGTTTCCTGGGCCACGGAGAAGCCGAAGAAGGCGCGCATGGACCAGAGGCTGAGGGCCAGCAACAGGCCGCAGAAAAGCACGATGTAGAGCAGGTTCAGGGTTCTGTTCATGGTCGGCTTCACTCAGAACTGGAAGTACAGGAAGGGCGAAAAACTCTGCGCCGAGAGTTTCAGCACCGAGGCGGCGAACAGCAGGACCACGGCGGCGTGGAAGGCGAGGGCGCCGATCCGTACGCGGGGCAGGGCAGCGCTGCCGTCGGCATTGATGGCGATGCCGTCGTCGTCTTCGCGGGCGCGGGCCTTGGGCGCACCGGCCAGCGGCTGGGCGTAGAACTGGCGGATGCCGAACACGGCCAGCACCACGTAGGCCAGCAGCAGGGTGGCGATCTGCAGGCTGGTGAGCTGGGCGCGGTTGAGTTCGGACAGGCTCCAGTCACCGAAGCTGAACATGGCGGCGTACATGCGCCAGGCGACGTCCAGGTTCTCGGCGCGGAAGATCACCCAGCCGATGATCACGAGCAGGAAGGTGAAGGCCCATTTCAGCGGATTGATCACCGTCGGCGCGGCGTTCACGCCCAGGGCGCGCTCGATGGCCAGCCAGGTGCCGTGCCAGGCGCCCCAGATGATGTAGGTGAAGTTGGCACCGTGCCACAGACCGCCCAGCAGCATGGTGAGGAACAGGTTGCGGTAGGTCTGGAAGGTGGTGCCACGGTTACCGCCCAGGCTGATGTACAGGTAGTCACGCAGCCAGGTGGAGAGGCTGATGTGCCAGCGCCGCCAGAACTCGGTGATGGACTGGCTGACATAGGGCTGGTTGAAGTTCTCCATGAAACGGAAGCCCATCATCAGGCCGAGGCCGATGGCCATGTCGCTGTAGCCGGAGAAGTCGAAGTACAGCTGGGCGGTGTAGGCCAGCGCACCGAGCCAGGCGTCGCCCGTGGTCGGGTCGGTCAGCGCGAAACAGTGATCGGCGATGGGCGCGATGCTGTCGGCGATGAAGACCTTCTTGATGAAACCCTGCATGAAGCGGGTGCAGCCCTCGGCAAACTTGTCCACCGTGTGAGTGCGGTGGTTGAACTGGTCCACCAGGTCGCGGAAGCGCAGCACCGGGCCGGCGATCAGGTGCGGGAAGATCGCCACGAAGGCCGCGAAGTCCACCAGGTTGCGCGTTGCCGGGGTGTCGCCGCGGTACACGTCGATGATGTAGCTGATGGATTCGAAGACGTAGAAGGAGATCCCGATCGGCAAGAGGATGTGCGTGAGCACAAAGGGCTCCATGCCGAACGAGGTGATGATGGCGTTGAGGCTGTCGACGCCGAAGTTGGCGTACTTGAAGTAGCCGAGGACGCAGAGGTCCACTACCACGCCGAGGATCAGCCATTTCTGCGCGGTCTTCGTGCGCACGCCGGCCGCGCCGATACGCAGGCCGATCCAGTAGTTGAGTACCGTGACGGCGGCGAACAGCGCCAGGAAGTCGATGCGCCACCAGGCGTAGAAGACGTAGCTGGCGACCAGCAACAGCAGGTTTCTGTAGCGCGTCCCGACCAGGTAGTACATGCCGAGGAAGATCGGCAGGAACAGGAACAGGAACACGTTGGAAGAAAAGACCATCCGAGTCTCTCCGTTGGACATCTAGTTACAAGGCCGCCGCCGGTCTTTCCGGCCTGGCATGCGGCCCGCCAATCCCTCCCCAGGGTGTGGCGAAATCGTCTGGCTCCACCCCGTCTGTGTGGGGTTGGAGCTTGTCTCCCCTCTCCCCCGGCCCCTCTCCCTGAAGGGAGAGGGGAGGCAGGCCGTCCGCGCTACCGACAGCCTCGTTTCCCGCTTGCGGGAGAGGATTGGGGAGAAGGTGCTTTTGCTAGCTCCCCCCCTCCTTCTTCGGATGGAACACCTGGGTCACATCCCCGCCGAGGCGGAAGCTCATGTAGGGGCCCATCTCGTCCTTGCGTTCGAGGGTTTCGGCCGAGCACCGGTAGAGCGAGCACCAGGGCTCCAGCCAGGAGAACTTGCTGTGCTTTTTCAGCTCGCTCATGTCCTGGTCCTTGCCGGTCTTCTCGTCGAAGTCCTCCTGGTCATCCACGCCGGCCAGCACCTTCTCGCCGAGGCGGCGCAGGGCGCTGTCGTTCTCTTCACGGAGGTCCACGCCGTTGGCCTGGGCGAAGCTGGCGATCATGGCCAGCGGCGGCAGGCTGTAGTTGTGGTAGGCCAGCGCGCGCTGGCGGCGCTTGAGTTCGTTGGGCAGGAAGCCGTCTTCGTCGACCTGGCTGGCGGCCACGCGGAACTGCGCCACCGACCAGTCGAAGAGGTCCTGGCGATTGGTCGCCACGGCGGTGGCCATCACCGACCAGGCGGCCCAGTAGGAGTGGTTGTTGGTCTGCTTCAGCGGCAGGTCGCTCCAGTCGTGCACCACCTGGTCGGCCAGACGGGAGAACCACGACTCGATCACCCGCGCCTGCGGCTGGTAGGGCGCCAGCGGCCGCGAGTCGGAGAACTTCAGGCGCAGGTAGGCCGAGGCCATGCTGCCCAGCGCCCATTTGCGCATGGACTTGCCGGTGTGGTTGTACTGGGTGCTGAGCAGGGCGTCGGCCTGGGCCCAGCTGTCCAGCCATTGCAGCGTGCATTCGAGCTGGGTGCGCTGGCCCTTGCGCATGTACTCCATGACCATCTTGCTGACGCCGCGCTCCATCTCGGTGATGGCCGCGGTCTTCTCGCGAAAGGCCTTCTCCGCCTCCGGATTGAGGGTCGCGCGGGCCTTGTCGGAGCCTTCGTACTTGCTGCGGAACTCCAGCTTGTCGGTGTAGGGCGCCGGCGGCGTCTTGCAGCTGCCGCCGGACTTGGCGTCAGCCACCACCGGGGCGAAGTAGCCCTGTGGCGGAACCAGCTCAGCGGCGTGGCCCTGCCCGGCGAGCAGGATGCCCGCGAGCAGGGGTGCGATCAGCCAGGGTCTGGTGTTCATGGGTACCTCCCTCCTCACTCGGCCTTGGCCGTGAGGTTGTTCCCGCCCTTGCCGGGGCGCGCGCAGACGCTGACGTCGACGCTGAGGTCGGCGGGCATCTGTTCGGGGCTGTGGATTTCCAGGGCGAGCATGTTCAGGTCGGCCCAGTCGGACTCGTTGCGCAGCTCGAAGGCGTAGCGGCCGCCGGTGTCGATGCGATCGCTCTGTTCCAGCTTGAAGTCCTCGTGCCGGCCGTTGAGGTACCAGACGGTGGTCTTGAGCTCGTGGATCGACGGATCGCTGAGGCGCAAGTCCACCTGATAGTCGCCGCCGCGCAGGTCGCGCAGGGGCGCGCCCTTGCCGTTGACCACCACTTCGTTGGCACCGGGCTTGAGCTTGACCTTGTTCTTCAGCACCGCCGGCTTGCCTTCGCAGCCGTTGGTCACCATCGGCACGGCCTGGCGGTAGAAGCTCGCCTGGGACATGTCGTAGTGGGTGGCGAATTCCCAGATCAGGACCTTCGGCGGGTTCTCCTGGAATTCCTTGCTGCTCATGTACTGCATCAGGGCGCTTTCGAAACCGCCGCCGCTGACGGCCATGTTCAGTACCTCGGCGCCGCTGTACTGCTGCAGGAAACCGGCGAAGTTGTAGGCCGGGCCGCTGTTACTGGTGCCGACCAGGGTCACCTTGGGATTGGATTCATCGCCGAACAGGTTGTCGCCGCCTTCGCCAGCACCGGCGGCCTCGGTCTCGTAGCGGTCGACGTACTGTGTGGCGTAGCCGTTGCCGCAGAACTGGGCGGCGGTCTTGTGCAGAGTGCCGGCCTTGGGCAGCAGGCCGACCACCTTGCTCTGGTACTCCTGCTTCGGGATGTCGTTGAAACCGGGAATCTCCTTCAGGGTCTCGGCCACCAGCTTGGCGGTGCGGTCGGCGCCGGCCGGGGTCCAGTGGTGGTCGGCCTTGAAGTAGTAATCGGTGCTCACGCCCTTCTCGTCGAACAGGGGCGACAGGTCGGTGACCCAGATGCCGGCCTTGCGGAACTGGGCCACGGCGGCCAGGTAGTTCTTCTTCGCCAGCTCGTAGTTGAAGTGAGCCTTCTCTTCGGGGGTGAGCTTCTCGCGGTTCACCAGGCCACGGGTGGGCTGGTAGACCACCATCAGTTCGACACCCCGGGCCTTGAGCGCATCGCGCAGGCGCTTCAACTGGCTCCAGCCGTAGGCGTTGGTGCCGAAGTCGGTGCGCAGGTCGTTCTCGGTACGGAACATCCAGTCGCCCTGGCCCTGCACCAGGCTGGTGAAGAAGCTCAGGTACTTGGTGTTGTAGTTGGCCGGGTTCTGCGCGGCGGCGCAGAGCGGCGCGGTGCGCTGCACGGTGAATTCGGGTGCCGCGTGCGCGCCCTGGGCGGCGGCCAGCAGGGCGGCGGCCAGGGCGGAGGGGGTGAACCAGTTGCGGGAAAGTCTTTGCATGATCTCGTACCTCAATCCTGGAGTTCGGCCTGGGTTTCGACGGGGTCGATCAGCACCGCTTTCTGGCGGCGCACCATCAGGTCGAGGATTTCTTCCTGCTTGTCGCCCAGCACGCCGGCGAAGCTGATGCCGGTGGATTTGCTCGGGGCGAGCAGTTCGACGCGGTACAGCTCCACCGACAGAGGCGAGTCGATGGACAGGGGACTGGAGCCGTTACCGGCGAGCTTGCCGCCCACCAGGATCAGCGAGACCTTGGTGTCGAACGGGTCGAGCTTGATGTTCCGGTCGGTGTTGGAGAGGTCCTTGATGTGGCCGAACACGCCGGTCAGGCCGTTGGCAGCCGAGAGGTTCTCGTAGAGGCGGATGTTCACGCTGTTGCGCACGCGGATGCCGTGGCGCTGGTTGCTGAGGATCTTGTTGCCCCAGAGCAGGTTGTTCGAACTCTCATACAGCGTGATGCCGTCGGAGTGGTTCTGGTAAACCTCGTTCCAGGCCACGAGATTGTTCACCGAGTTACGGTCGATCACGATGCCGGAGAGCTTGTTGTCGAAGGTCTTGTTGTGAACGATCCAGCTGTCGTCCACCTCACGGGAAATGATGATGCCGTGCTTCTTCTTGGTCCCGTGGACAGTGTTCTCGGCGATCAGCAGGCGGCGCGAACGGTCGTGCGGGTCGATGCCGTAGACGATGTTGTCGCGGTAGGTGTTGCCCTTGATCACCACGTCTTCGGCTTCGAAGCAGTAGAAGCCGTACCAGTGGTCGACGAACTCCGAATCCAGCAGCCAGCCGGTGGGCGCGGGGCGCTTCAGGCGCTTGGCCTGGCCCGGGGTGTACTGGGTGATCGAGACGCCATAGGACTTGGAATTGTCGTAGCCGAGGCTGGTGACCTTGCTGCCGACGATGTAGAGCTCGCTGCCGCCCCAGGACACCAGGAACGGACGGAATTCCTCGGGCTTGCGGAACCAGGCCGGCGATTTGTTCTTTTCACTCCAGGCGGTGAGCTGGGTGTTGGTGATGAACAGCTTGCCGTCGTTGACCAGGAAGGCGCCGCGCTCCTGGGAGAGACGGAAGTCCTTGGTGTCCTTGCCGATCTCAAGGCTGGCGTTCTGGGCCACCACCACGGGCAGGCGGGCGAGGTACACACCCGGCTCGGTCTCGGTGAACTGGCTGTCAGGCAGGGCCTTGGCCAGGTCGGCCGGGGTCACGTAGCCGCCTTCGATGAAGATCGCCTGGGGCATGCCCTGCTGGCGTTTGACCCATTCCCGCAGGCGCTCGTTGCCGCCGGTGAAGTCCTTGAGCGCATCCTGCTGGAGCATGCGCCGGACCACCACGTGACCTCGGGTGTTGCGGTCGATCTTCGCCTCCACCGCCTGCGCGGTGTAGCCGGACATGTCCGGTGCCTTGGGGGTATCCAGATGCAGCTGCTCGGCCGGCGCGGTGGACACCGTGTAGTTCTTGATCTCCTTGAGCGTCTGGACCTGCTCCGCGCCCTGGACCCAGGGCGCGGCGAACTGCAGGGCGCCGAGTACGACGCCCCCCATCAGCATTGTGGTGCCCATGCCACGTTTCATGGCTGTTCCTCCCTTGCGCCGAGTGCTCATCAGAAGCGCCAGATGAAGTCGACGAAGGCGCGGTGCATCAGCGAGTCGGTGCCGCTGCCATAGGCATCGCCCGGCTTGAACACGCCGCCACGCAGGCGCACCAGCGCCGAGCGCTCGTCCAGGTGCTCGGCCATGGACGCCGGCAGCAGGCCCTGCTTGAAGTACTTGGTAACCACCACGTCCATCTCCTGGCCGACGTCTTTCTCGCCGTCTTCCAGGGGCGCGGTGATGCCGCTCTGGCCCACGTCCTGGTTGTCGTCCACACGCCAGAAGCGGTGGTAGACGAGGCTCGCGTCGTAGTCGTCGCCCATCTGCCAGGAGGTGAATGCGGTGGCCACCTGGAGGTTGCTCAGCTCGCCACGGAAGGCCTCGCCGAAGCGGTGCATGCGGGCTTCGGTGCCGGTGAAGCTGGAGCGGTTGCTCTCCAGGCCGGTCTGGCGGAACTGCTCGGAGCTGTCGTTATCGCCGCCACCGCTGCCACGGGCATAGGCGCCGCCGACTTTCCACTGGTCGTCGATGTTCCAGCGCAGGCCGAGGTCGACGGCCCAGGCGTCCACATCGACGTTGCGCTTCCCGGCGGCGATGTTCTGGTTGCCGACGGTGGTCTGTTGCAGCTCGTCCACATCGCCGGTCAGCCAGGTGGCCTGGGCCCAGTAGTTCAGCGGCTGGGTGGAGTGGCGGTCGAAGAAGCCGCCGTCGGCTTCCAGGCCCAGCCAGGTGAGGTCGCCGGTCTCGCGCTTGGACAGCTCATCCACTTCCTCGCCGACGTTGGGCAGGTTGCCGGTGTCGTGGCTGTGATGAACCTTGGCGCCGACCCAGTGACCCGGAGTCCACTGGGTGGAGATGTCACCGAAGAAGTGCTGGCGGTCCTCGTCTTCCGGGGCCAGTTCGTCGATATCGGTGCGGTACTCGCTGAAGCGCTCGGCGACGCCGGCATGGGCGCGCAGCAGGGTGGTGTCGAAGCTCCAGCGCAGGGCTTCGATGTTGGTGTCCCACCAGGTGCCTTCTTCGCTGCGCACGCGCTGGCGGCCGAAGCGCAGGTGCTCGCCGGGGTAGGCGGTGAGACCGCCGTAGTCGACCCAGAACTCGCGCATGGCCAGGTAGTTCTTGTCCGGCTCGCGGCCGTTGTTGCGCTGGCCGGCATCGGCTTCGATATCGCTGCCTTCGAGGGTGTCGGTCTCGACGATGTCGGTGGAGGTGACCGCCTGACCCATGGCGAAGGCGCTCCATTCGCCGCGCTCGCCATAGACCCAGGGACGCAGGTCGAGACCCAGGCCGTTGACGTCGCCGCCATCGCGGGTGCCGAGGTCGCGGTCATCTTCCGATTGCGCGGTGATCTTCACGTCCAGGCCGAAGTTCCTGCCTTGGGGCTCGGCGGCGTTGGCGATGCTCGCGGCCAGCAGGGACAGGCCGAGGCCTGCCTTGATCCAGGGATTCTTGTTCATGTGCATTCGATCTCTCTCGTTCCGCAGTTCCTGTTTCCGGGAGGTTGGTGCCGAACCCGCGAGGCCCAACGTGGAGGCGCACGCAGCGCGCGCCTCGTTGAGCGTAGTCAGGCCGGGCTCGACCCCGCCGGGGGGCTGCGGAAGGGCATTCATAGGCTGCTCATCTGGGTATCCGGCACCGACGCACCGCGCAGCTGGCGCTCTTCGCGCAGCAGTTGCTCGGCACGGGCCCGGTCGGCCGGCGGCAGTTGCTGTTCCACGCTTTTCGCCAGCTCCAGGGCTTGCGGCGTGTTCTTCGGCAGTGCCAGCTGGCTGAAGACATAGGCATTGGTCAGGTTGCGCTGGATGCCTTTGCCCTGGGAGTACATCTGGCCAAGGGCGAAGTCGGCATTGATCTGGCCGCTGCGGGCGGCGCTGAGCAGGTGCTCCAGGGCCTTCTCCGGGTCGATGTCACCCAGGTAGCCGCGCAGGTATAGCTGGCCCAGCAGGTAGTCGGCGGTGGGCTCGGTGCGCGCGGCCTTCAGCAGGTGCTCCTCGGCCTTTTTCGGGTCCAGGGGGACCAGCTTGCCTTCGTAGTAGAGGCGGCCCAGCAGCAGTTCGGCGCGGGGCAGGGAGGCGGCGCGGCCTTTCTCCAGGTAGCCCAGCATCTGTTCGGTATTGCCCTGGCCGGGGTACTCGTAGATCAGCCGGGCGAGGCTCACCCAGGCCGCGGGGTAGCCGGGGGCCACGGCTTCGAGCAGTTCCTTGGCCTTGCCCTCGTCGGGCTTGCCGAGGTCGGCGTCGCTCAGCACGTTGGCCACCGACTCCACGCGCTGGGCGGGAATGCGGCCCGCGTGGTAGCCGGCCATCAGCTGGTCCAGCAGCTTCTGCTGGGCATCGGCATTGCCTTGCTTCTGGTACACGGTGGCCAGCTCGACGTAGCAGACATCGGCCAGGGACAGGTTGTGGGTGCAGATCTGCTCGATCTCGCCCAGGTGCTGATCGTAGGTGCCCTGGGTGCGATAGAAGACGATCTGCGCCAGCTCGGCCTGGGTGTGGCCTTCGGCGCGCCACTGGGCGATGCGTTCCGGCACGTTCACCGACGGGAAGTCCTGCGGGTACTGCATGTAGAGCATCACCAGCGGCAGCAGGCTGCTCTCCTCACCCGCATTGAAGGACTCTTCCAGCAGTTGCGCGGTCTCGCGACGCTCGGCCTGGCTCAGTTCGGACTTGCGCGCCAGCAGCTTGCCCAGACGGGACTTGGCGCGGGGCGACTGGTCCATGGCCTGGCGATAGGTCTGCTCGGCCTTCTCCAGCTGTTCCGGGTCGCCGCTGGCCACCTGCAGGTCGGCCAGGCCGACCGCGGCGTCGGCGTAACCGAGCTCGGCCAACTGGCGGAAGTTCTGCTCGGCGGTGGCGTTGTCGCCGCGCTTCAGGGCTTCGCGGGCGAGGCGCTCATCGGGCAGGCCGGCGCAACCGGCCAGGGCGATGGCCGCGGCCAGGAGCAGGACGGGGGTGGCGTGATGGGCCATGGCTGCGCCCTCCTCAGAAGCCTGTCGCCAGGGCGCGGTCGATCAGCCAGTCGAGGGACGGGCCGCGATCCACGCTGACTTCCACCGGCTGGCCGGCGAGGGTGCTGGGCAGCGGCTCGTCGGGCTGGATGGTGGTCCGGATGTCGGCGGACATGCTGCCGTCGTGCAGGTTGCTGCTGATGATCTTGCCGTGGCGTTCCTGGTCCTCGCCGGCCACCTGGAAGGTGACGCGGGCGCCGGGCTTGGCCTGGGCGATGTTGCGGAACGGGAAGCGCGCCTGCACGGTGGCGTGGGTGTCCTGGGGCACCAGCTCGAAGATCACGTCACCCTTGCTGGCGAACTGACCGTCGGCCACCAGCTGGCGGGCGATCTTGCAGTTGCAGGGGCTGGTCAGGGTGCCCTTCATCTGCTTGCCGAAGAGCTCTTCGACGTTCTTCGGCGAGAGCTGGCTGTCGGTCAGGTGACCCTTGAGCATCTCCAGCATGGTGGCCGAGAAGGAGGCGAGGGGTGCCCCTTTTTCCACGGTGGCGTCCGGGTCCACCAGGCTTTGTACGGTGCCTTCGCGAGGCATGGTGACCTGCATGGAGGGCACCGCCACCATGGCCGAATCGGCATGGGTGACGAAGTACAGGCCGTACAGGGAGTTGAGGATGTAGGCAAAGGCGCCGACACCGACGACGAAGATACCGGCGCTCAAGCCGACCGCCTTGAGGCGGCCCAGCGGACCCATGCCGCTGCCCGCGCCGCCCTTGCGCGGCTTGGTGAAGTTTTCCCGCTGCAGGGTGTTGAGCAGGTCACCGGCGCTGACCAGCTCACCGGAGAGGTGGGAGCTGATCAGGTAGCGCAGGGTGGCGATGTCGCGCGGCTGCAGGTTGTGGAAGACGCAGCCGACGCGCTCGTGACGGGGGTCTACTGCCCGCACCTGGAATTCAATGTCCAGACCCAGGCTGAGGCCGTCGATCTGGAACATCAGGCGGCCCTTGTGGTGGTCGCCGATGCTGGCATTGGCGCGGCCGGCAGTGAAGGCGAAGCCGCCGGCGGAGACGTCCAGCAGCGAGCCTTCGAAGCGTTCACCTCGGGCGATGAAGCGGACTTTGCCCGGAATCTTCACCCGCGCGTGCTGGCGCTGGGCTTCGGATTCATGGACCACGTTGAGATTGACGGCTGTATTCATGGCTTCGATTCCTGTCAGGTTCCTTGAACTCACACGATCGCCAGCAGCGTGGCGACGAAGATGCTGGTTGCGGAGAAGGTCATGGCCCTTGAGGACCAGGTGTTGAACCAGCGGCTGAAGCTGGCAAGGTCACGGTTGAGCTTGGTGTTCTGGCGGGTCCAGGACTGCTGGTCGAGGCGGAAGAAGACGTAGATCTTCACCAGGGCTCCGACGATCTGGTTGTAATAGAGGATCAGCGGGTAGGCCGGTCCGATCCGGTGGCCGCTGACGCTCAGCAGCAGGGTCAGGACCAGGCGGGTGATGCCGATCCACAGCAGGTACACCAGCAGGTAGGCGATGCTGTACTTCAGGCTGGCGATGATGGCCACGGCCAGGCCCAGCAGGCAGGTCCACATGGAGGCACGCTGGTCGGCGAGCACCACGGTGGTGAACCAGCCGAGGCGGCGCGGACCCAGGGCGAGCGCCCGGGAGTTCTGCCGCAGATTGTTGCCGTACCAGCGGAACATCAGCTTGCGGCTGGCCTTGACGAAGCTCTTCTCCGGCGGGTGCTCGACCGTGTTGATCGCCGCATCCGGCACGTAGAAGGTGTCGTAGCCCAGGCGCATCAGGCTGTACCAGCTGGACTTGTCGTCGCCGGTGAGGAACTGGAACCGTCCGAGGCGCCAGTGATTGAGGTGATCGCTCTCGACGTCGGCGATGAAGTCGGGGTCGGTCACCACCTGGGCGCGGAACACCGACATGCGACCGGTCATGGTCAGCACGCGCTTGGACAGGGCCATGGAGCACATGTTGAGGTGGCGCTGGGCGAAGCGCAGCTTGTGCCACTCACTCATGATGTAGCTGCCGCGTACCTCGCAGAACTCGTTGGTGGTCAGGCCGCCCACGTTGGGGAAGAGCTTGAACCAGGGCACGGTCTTCTTCACCACGCCTTCGGCCAGCACGGTGTCGCCGTCGATGACCGCCACCACGGCGTTCGCATCCGGCAGTTGCCGGGAGATGGCGCGGAAGCCGTAGGCCAGGCCGTCGCGTTTGCCGGTGCCGGGAATGCGCACGAAGTCCAGCTTGACCCGCGACGGCGGTGCCAGCTTGGACCAGATGTTCTTCACCAGCAGCTCATCGGACAGCTCGACGATGGAGCAGACCACGGTGGTGGGGTAGCCGCAGTCGATGGCTTCCTGGATGACCGAGCGATAGACCATCGCGGTGGTCAGCGCCTCGATGCGGAAACTGGTCACCATCAGGAAGACGTGGGACGGGTCCGCCGCGCTGCCGAGCTTGGCCAGGCGCCGCTTGTACCAGGGGTAAACGATGTAGAGGAACAGCGTGCCGCGCAGGAAATGCAGGGCGCCCATGGAGTAGCGCCAGATGCCCACAACCCCGATCAGCAGCAGGAAATGCTTGGAGTCGGGATCGAACACGGATTTGGGCAGCGCCAGTGCCAGCAGCATCAGTGCGATGAGGTAGAACAGCCAGCCCGAGGCTTCGAGCAGGCCATGCTTGATCTTGTCCATAGGTCTCTCGTCCTGGGCTCTTTGCGAGTGCCCCCTTCCGCAAGGGAAGGGGGCAGTCCGCTTACCAGCAGATGCCCTCGGCGTTGCCGTGGGTGGCCTTGGGCATGAAGCCCACCAGGTCGATCACCTGCTTGCCGGCCGGCGCCCGCTGGGCCAGCGGGGCGAACAGTTCGTCACGGTTGCCCAGGACGATGATGTCGGCCTTGTCCACCACCGCGTCGAAGTTGCTGTCCAGCAGGGAGGACACGTGCGGGATCTTCGACTCGATGTAGTCCTTGTTGGCGCCGTGGACACGGGCGTACTCGACGTTGCGGTCGTAGATGCTCAGGTCGAAACCCTTGCCGATCAGCATCTCGGCCAGCTCCACCAGGGGGCTTTCGCGCAGGTCGTCGGTGCCGGCCTTGAACGACAGGCCGAGCAGGGCGACCTTGCGCTTGTCATGGCTGGCGATGATGTCGAAGGCGTTCTGCACCTGGGCGGCGTTGCTGCGCATCAGCGAGCCGATCAGCGGGGACTCCACGTCCAGGGAGGTGGCGCGGTAGTTCAGCGCGCGCACGTCCTTGGGCAGGCAGGAGCCGCCAAAGGCAAAGCCCGGGCGCATGTAGTACTTGGACAGGTTCAGCTTGTGGTCCTGGCAGACCACGTCCATCACCTCGCGGCCATCGACGCCGACGGCCTTGGCGATGTTGCCGATCTCGTTGGCGAAGGTGACCTTGGCCGCGTGCCAGACGTTGCAGGTGTACTTGATCATCTCGGCCACTTCGATGTCCTTGCGGATGATCGGAGCGTCCAGTTCGCGGTAGAGGGTTTCCAGCAGGTCGCCGGCGCTCTTGTCCAGTTCGCCGATGACGGTCATGGGCGGGAAGTCGTAGTCCTTGATCGCGGTGCTCTCGCGGAGGAACTCGGGGTTCACTGCAACGCCGAAGTCCACGCCGGCCTTCTTGCCGGAGCAGTCTTCGATGATCGGGATCACGACGTTCTTTACGGTGCCCGGCAGCACGGTGCTGCGCACGACCACGGTGTGGCGTTCGGTCTTGTCGCGCAGGGCGAAACCGATTTCACGGCATACGCCTTCGATGTAGTCCAGGGCCAGGTCGCCGTTCTTCTTGCTCGGGGTACCGACACAAATGAACGACACCTGGGTTTCCCTTACGGCGGCGCCGACATCGGTGGTGCCGCGCAGACGGCCAGACTTCACGCCCTGTTGCAGAAGTTCTTCAAGGCCAGGTTCGACAATGGGCGATTTGCCATTGTTGATCAGGTCGATCTTGGTCTGAGAGACGTCGACACCGACAACTTCATGACCGCGAGCAGAGAGGCAGCCGGCACACACTGCACCAACATAGCCCAAACCAAAGATGCTGATTTGCATCGTAATCACCTCGTCCATTCAGCACGCTGTTTAATTTGTGACGTTAATGTCACGTCCATTTGCACCGTTATGTCGCAACTGCAACTTTGCGATGCACAGGCATGAGTAATACCGGACGCCAAAGTTGGGGCGTCTGAACTGGGCATGCATAGGAATTTGCCCGGGTAGAGTCCTGAGCTGATCGCCGCTATGGCTCTGGCTCGTTGGTTTTGTCCAGTAGGTCGAGTTTGTTGCGCGTCTCCTTAATTAACTTCTTTGGTTTTCACCAGATAAAAACTACCCCTCGGTCAGGAACCGATAGTTATCAAGGCAGTTTGAAATCACACCAGCTTCAGGTGTGAGGAATAAAGGTCACGGGGGGTATGAGTGCTTGGCTTTTCGGATAGTTCCTACCGTTTGTCCCGGAATTTGCATATTGCAGATTTTTGACTATGTCGATCTCTGCGCTGGTGGCATGCTCAGAGTTTGGCGGGTTTGGAAAAGTTCCTCACAGTGCAATCTGCAAGTTTTGGATGATTGCATTTTGCAAGTTGGCCACTATCGGGAATGAAGTTTTGCAGGCGATATGATCTTGAAGTGATATTGAATATCGCGCTGGCAATTAAATGGCACGGAACGAACGTGCGAATTATCCGTGAGGTGGGCCGAGGTGCCCGTGCGGACGGGGGGTGGGCCTGCCAGGCGTAACCGCCAGGACCCTTTGCGAGGAGGGATTCAGATCGCGGGTCTGCGGGGTTGAGGCGTGGGTGCAGGGCTGGGGAAACGTCTGGCCCACAAACGAAAACCCCGCCAATCGGCGGGGTTCGTTTTTCTCACTCTTGCGGTTCGTCGCGCAGGAACACCAGGCTGTCCGGCTTCGAGTGCTCCACGGAGTAGCGGTAGCCCTGGTAGTTGAAGTCCTTCAGGCCTTCCGGGCTGGTGAGGCGCTCCTTGATCACATAACGGGCCATCAGGCCACGGGCTTTCTTGGCGTAGAAGCTGATGATCTTGTACTGGCCGTTCTTCAGGTCCTTGAACTCGGTGTCGATCACCCGGGCGTTCAGGGCCTTGCGCTTGACCGAGCTGAAGTACTCGTTGGAGGCGAGGTTGAGCAGGATGTCGTCGCCCTGGGCGGCCAGGGCTTCGTTCAGCCAGCCGCTGATGCGTTCGCCCCAGAAGGCGTAGAGGTCCTTGCCGCGGCTGTTGGCCAGCTTGGTGCCCATTTCCAGGCGATAGGGTTGCATCAGGTCCAGCGGGCGCAGCAGGCCGTAGAGGCCGGAGAGCATGCGCAGGTGCTGCTGGGCGAAGTCGAAGTCGGCTTCGCTGAAGTCTTCGGCATTGAGGCCGGTGTACACGTCGCCCTTGAAGGCCAGCAGCGCCTGCTTGGCATTGGCCGGGGTGAAATCCGGGTGCCAGCTGCCATAACGCGCGGCATTGAGGCCGGCCAGCTTGTCGGACAGGTGCATCAGCTCGGCGATCTGCGCGGGGCTGAGTTCGCGCAGTTGCTGGATCAGCTCCTGGGCGTGGTCGAGGAACTCAGGCTGGGTATGGCGCGGGGTGACCGGAGGGGTTTCGTAGTCCAGGGTCTTGGCGGGGGAAATCACCAACAGCATCGAATCGTCTCCTTCAGGAATGCGGCGATTCTAGGGATTTGCCGCCTTCGGCTCCACCTATCCCGCCGATAGGCACCGTCATCGCTCAAGCAGGCAATTCGTCGAGAACGGTCCGCCCGGCCAGACGGGGCGTCAACACCAAGGGACAAGGCGCAGCGATGCTTCAATGGCCTGCGCGACCGTTGAAGGCGTAAAAAAATGGACGGATTTTGGGGGAAGGGGACTTTCGACTTTAACGGGCGCCTGGCTGGTCGCCAAGGTCTTTCTGTCGAGCGAAAAAAAAGTTTCGAACCGAGAAAAAAGTTCTTTTTTCTGTCATCCCGAATGGAGTATTAACAAATCAGACCGCCGAACCCTGCAGACAGGTGGCGGCCATCGGCCCTCACCTTGTTGGCACCATCTCCAGACCCGGCATAACCCGGCAATGGGGAGGTCGGCGGCCCTCCGCGGCGGAGAGCCAGCCTGGCATTCCGTCGCTTGGCCCTATAAGAAGGTGACCGAGTATGGATGACCACGGACGCTCCCGCCCTACCGCTCCAACCTTGTACGCGCTCGACACCAACGTCCTGATTCACGATCCCAACGCGCTGCTGAATTTCCAGGAACACCACGTGGCCATCCCGATGACCGTGCTGGAAGAACTGGACAAGCTGAAGACCGGAAAACAGGGCGTTGCCGCTGAATGCAGGCAGGCCATCCGTAACATCGACAAGATCCTCAGTGGGGCCACCCCCGAGGAAGTGGAGCACGGTGTACCCATCCAGCGAGAGAAAAGCGGCCCCTGCGGCTTCCTCTCGATCCTCATGAGCAAGCGCGCAGCCCCCATCACCTGGCTGCCGGAAGACCTCAACGACAACAAGATCATCAACCAGTTGGTGGAACTGAAGAGCCGCAAGCCGGGCATGAACGTGGTGCTGGTCACCAAGGACATCAACATGCGCCTGAAGGCGCGTGCCTGTGGCATCGACTCGGAGGACTACCACACCGACCAGTTGGTGGACGATGTCGCCCTGCTGTCCAAGGGCTACCACGACATGTCGGGCTCGTTCTGGGACCGCGTGAGCAAGGTGGAGACCCGTCAGGACCACGGTCGTACCTGGCACAGGGTTCAGCTCACCGACAACCTGCCGGCGGTGCACGTCAACGAGTTCATCGTCGATGAGCAGGGTTTCGTCGGCTGGATCAAGGGCATCAAGGCCGACGAGCTGCTGATCCTCGACCTGCACCAGGAGCCTCTGCTGCACCAGGAAGCCTGGGGCCTGCGCCCGCGGGACGTGTACCAGTCGCTGGCGCTCTATGCGCTGCTGGACCCGGATATCCACCTGGTCAACCTCAGCGGCGCGGCGGGCTCGGGCAAGACCATCCTGGCGCTGGCCGCGGCCATCGAGCAAACCATGGTCAGCAAGCGTTACCGCCGCATCATCGCCACCCGCAGCGTACAGGGCCTGGACCAGGAAATCGGCTTCCTGCCCGGCACCGAGGCGGAGAAGATGGAGCCCTGGCTGGGGGCGATTACCGACAACCTCGAAGCCTTGCACATGGATGACGAGAACACCCACGGCAGCGTGGACTACATCCTCAGCAAGGTGCCGCTGCAGTTCAAATCCCTGAACTACATCCGCGGCCGCAGCTTCCAGCAGAGCCTGATCATCATCGACGAGTGCCAGAACCTGACGCCGCACCAGATGAAAACCATCATCACCCGTGCCGGCACCGGGTCCAAGGTGATCTGCCTGGGCAACCTGGCGCAGATCGACACCCCTTACCTCTCCGCGCCGAGCTCCGGCCTGACCTACCTGACCGAACGCTTCAAGGACTTCCCCCACGGCGTGCACATTACCCTCCAGGGTGTGCCGCGCTCCGTGCTGGCCGAGTTCGCCGAAGCCCATATGTAAGCCACTTCTCCCGCCGGGCGGCACCTGCCGCCCGGTGCGGGTTTCTGTATACAATCTGTCTCCTGTCCGAGGAGACTTGCAGTGCTTACCCATCTCGATTCCGAAGGTCGCGCCAACATGGTCGACGTCACCGACAAAGCGGTGACGGCCCGTGAGGCGACAGCCGAAGCCCGCGTGCGCATGCGCCCGGAAACCCTTGCCATGATCCAGTCCGGCGGCCACCCCAAGGGCGACGTCTTCGCCGTGGCACGCATTGCCGGTATCCAGGCGGCGAAGAAAACCTCTGACCTCATTCCCCTCTGCCATCCGCTGATGCTCACCAGCGTCAAGGTGGAGCTGGAGGCGGAAGGGGAGGACTGCGTGCGCATCCTCGCCCGCTGCAAGCTGGCCGGACAGACCGGGGTGGAAATGGAGGCGCTGACTGCCGCCAGCGTCGCCGCCCTGACGATCTACGACATGTGCAAGGCGGTTGACCGCGGCATGACCATCGAAAATGTCCGCCTGCTGGAAAAGCTGGGCGGCAAGAGCGGCCACTATCAGGCCGGGGAGTAAAGATGATTCGCGTGCAGTATTTCGCCCGTTACCGTGAAGCGCTCGGCATTGAAGGCGAGCAGCTCAGCTGGGACTCGGCGTTCGCGAAGCTGGATGACCTGCGTCGGCACCTGCTGGCCCGTGGCGGCGTGTGGGACGTGCTCGCCGAGCAGAACCTGATGTGCGCCCGCAACCAGGAGCTGTGCAGCCTGGACGAAACCCTCGCCGATGGCGACGAAGTCGCCTTCTTCCCGACCGTGACCGGAGGCTGAGATGGCCATTCGCGTGCAGGACACCGCCTTCGATCCCGGCCAGGAACTCAATGCGCTGCACGCGTCCAATGTGGGCATCGGTGCAGTGGTCGGCTTTGTCGGCTACGTGCGGGACTTCAACGACGGCAAGGACGTTGCGGGGATGTTCCTCGAGCACTATCCGGGCATGACCGAGAAGGCGCTGGAGAAGATCGCAGTGGAGGCCCGGGAGCGCTGGCCGCTACTCAATGTGGAAATCCTCCACCGCGTCGGCCGTCTGGAGCCGGGCGAGCCCATCGTCTTCGTCGGCACCGCCAGTGCCCATCGCCAGGCCGCTTTCGACGCCTGCAACTTCATCATGGACTTCCTCAAGACTCGCGCTCCTTTCTGGAAGAAGGAAGACACCCCGGAAGGCCCACGCTGGGTAGAAGGGCGCTGCAGCGACAAGGCGGCGGCCGAGCGCTGGAAATGAACCTGACACGGACTTCTTTTCTGTAGGGGCGAATTCATTCGCCAAGGGTTGCGCTGCAGCCCCATGGGAGCCTGAAGGGCGGACCTTCGGCCCGCTTGGCGAATGAATTCGCCCCTACAAGGTTCCGCATCCCGATAAAACAAGCCCGGCATTGCCGGGCTTTTTTCTGGGAGATTGACGATATGTACATTTAAGTCCAGTATGGACTCACAAGTACAAAACTAGCGGCGTCCATGATGATCCACAGCCAGCTATCCACAGCCCCTATCCCACGTCCGCCTGTCCTGGCGGTCTCTTCTTCTGCCTCGCAATCCATTTTCGAACCTGCTCGCCAAACCCCGTGGCGGGCCTCCATCCGTACTGCGGGAGTCGCACCATGAAGAAACTCGTTCTGCTGGGCAGCCTTGCCCTGAGCCTGCTGGCCTCCAGCGTTTTCGCCGCCGACAAGCCCCTGCGCATCGGCATCGAAGCCGCCTATCCGCCCTTCGCCTACAAGACGCCGGAAGGCCAGATCGCCGGTTTCGACTATGACATCGGCAACGCCATGTGCGAGGAGATGAAGGTCAAGTGCCAGTGGATCGAGCAGGAGTTCGACGGCCTGATTCCCTCGCTCAAGGTGAAGAAGGTGGATGCGGTCCTCTCGTCCATGACCATCACCGAAGAGCGCAAGAAGTCCGTGGATTTCACCGGCAAGTACTACTACAGCCCGGCCCGCCTGGTGATGAAGAAGGGCGCCCAGGTCGATCCCGAATTCAAGAGCCTGGTCGGCAAGACCATCGGCACCCAGCGTTCCACCACCACCGACCGTTTCGCCTCGGAAGTGCTGGAGCCCAAGGGCGTGAAGGTGGTGCGCTACAGCACCCAGAACGAAATCTACCTGGACGTGCTCTCCGGCCGCCTGGACGGCGTGCTGGCTGACGTATTCCCGCTCAACGAAGGCTTCCTGAAGACCGATAACGGCAAGGGCTACGAATTCGTCGGCCCGGTGCTGAATGATCCGAAGTACTTCGGCGAGGGCGCGGGTATCGCTGTTCGCAAGGGCGATAACGAGCTGCGGGAGAAGTTCAACAACGCCATCAAGACCCTGCGCGAGAACGGCAAGTACCAGCAGATCCAGGCCAAGTACTTCGATTTCGATATTTACGGCGAGTGAGTTTCGCCAGGGAGAAAAAGCCGCGCATCTGCGCGGCTTTTTCGTTGGAGGGGGAAGCCCGGTGGGCTGCTTGGCGAATGAATTCGCCCCTACAGGCCCGTGCAGAGCCATTCTCGGTACACGAACCGCCCCCTCTCCCTCTGGGAGAGGGCTGGGGTGAGGGTTGTATCCGGTCGGCTCGGTGCTTGGCCATTTCGCGAATGAATTCGCTCCTACATAGGCATCCCACGCACAAACAAAAAAGGAGCCCGAAGGCTCCTTTTTGATTTCACGACCAATCCTCAGTGCAGGATCTGCCCCAGGAACAGCTTGGTCCGCTCGTTCTGCGGGTTGTCGAAGAAGGCGTTGGGCTCGTTCTGTTCCACGATCTCGCCCTTGTCCATGAAGATCACCCGGTTCGCCACGGTGCGGGCGAAGCCCATCTCGTGGGTCACGCAGAGCATGGTCATGCCGTCGTGGGCCAGGCCGATCATGGTGTCGAGCACTTCCTTCACCATTTCCGGGTCGAGCGCCGAGGTGGGTTCGTCGAACAGCATGATCTTCGGCTTCATGCACAGCGCACGGGCGATGGCCACGCGCTGCTGCTGGCCGCCGGAGAGCTGGCCCGGGAACTTGTTGGCCTGCTCGGGAATGCGCACGCGCTCCAGGTAGTGCATGGCGATTTCCTCGGCCTGGCGCTTGGGCATCTTGCGGACCCACATGGGCGCCAGGGTGCAGTTCTGCAGCACGGTGAGGTGCGGGAACAGGTTGAAGTGCTGGAACACCATGCCCACTTCGCTGCGGATCGCCTCGATGTGCTTGAGGTCGCTGGTCAGCTCGGTGCCGTCAACGATGATGCGGCCCTGCTGGTGCTCCTCCAGGCGGTTGATGCAGCGGATGGTGGTGGACTTGCCGGAACCGGACGGGCCACAGAGCACGATGCGTTCGCCCTGCTGCACGTCCAGGTTGATGTCCTTCAGCACATGGAACTGGCCGTACCACTTGTTGACGCCCTGCAGACGGATGATCGGCTCGCCGGCGACTTTCTTGCTTGCTTCAGTCATGGGGTGACTCCTAACGCTTGTGGCCGGTGTCCAGCTTGCGCTCCAGGCTTATGGAGTAGCGGGACATGCCGAAACAGAAAATCCAGAACACCAGGGCGGCGAAGACATAGCCTTCGGTGGCCATGCCCAGCCAGGCCGGGTCGGTGGTGGCTTGCTTGATGCTGTTGAGCAGGTCGAACAGGCCGATGATGATCACCAGGCTGGTGTCCTTGAACAGCGCGATGAAGGTGTTGACGATGCCGGGGATCACCAGCTTCAGGGCTTGCGGCAGGATCACCAGGCCCATCATCCGCCAGTAGCCCAGGCCCATCGCGGCCGCGGCTTCGTATTGCCCCTTGGGGATGGCCTGCAGGCCGCCGCGCACCACCTCGGCGATGTAGGCCGACTGGAACAGGATCACGCCGATCAACGCCCGCAGCAGCTTGTCGAAGGACATGCCTTCAGGCAGGAACAGCGGCAGCATCACCGAGGACATGAACAGCACGGTGATCAGCGGAATACCCCGCCAGAACTCGATGAAGGTCACGCAGATGACCTTGATCGCCGGCATGTTCGAGCGCCGTCCAAGGGCCAGCAGGATGCCGAGCGGCAAGGCGCCGACGATGCCAACCGAGGCGATCACCAGGGTCAGCATCAGGCCGCCCCACTGGCTGGTGGCCACGCTGGACATGCCGAGGAAGCCGCCGTGCAGCAGCCAGTAGGCGAGGATCGGGTAGATCACCAGGAAGGCCAGGCCATACACCGCCTTGCGCTGGAAGCGCGGCACGAACAGCGGTGCGGCACCGATGATCGCCAGCCACACGGTCAGGTCCACCCGCCAGCGCAGCGCCTCGGGGTAGAAGCCGTACATGAACTGGAAGAAGCGAATCTTGACGAAGACCCAGCAGGCGCCGTCGCTGGTGCAGTCGGCGCGTGTCGTGCCGTTCCAGTCGGCCTGGACGAAGGCCCACTGGATCAGCGGCGGCAGCACCAGCCACACCAGGTAAGCCGCGAACAAGGTCAACAGCGTGTTGAACCAGTTGGAAAACAGGTTGGCGCGCAGCCAGCCGAGGACGCCGACGCTCATCCGGGGTGGCGGCTGGTCGGGCTTGAATACGTGTGTCGTCATGGCTCGTACCTCACCGCTCGATCAGCGCAATGCGCTTGTTGTACCAGTTCATCAGGATCGAAATGCTGATGCTGATGGCCAGATAGACGCTCATGGTGATGGAGATCACCTCGATGGCCTGGCCGGTCTGGTTCAGCACGGTACCGGCGAACAGCGAGACCATGTCCGGGTAGCCGATGCCGGCTGCCAGGGACGAGTTCTTGGTCAGGTTCAGGTACTGGCTGGTGAGCGGCGGGATGATCACGCGCAAGGCCTGCGGAATGATCACCAGGCGCAGGGTCTTGGCGGCGGGCAGGCCCAGGGAGCGCGCGGCCTCGGTCTGGCCGTGGCTGACCGCCTGGATGCCGGAACGCACGATTTCGGCGATGAAGGCCGCCGTGTACACCGTCAGTGCCAGGGTCAGGGCGATCAGTTCGGGGATCACCACCCAGCCGCCATGGAAGTTGAAGCCCTGCAGGACCGGAATGCTCCACTCGAACGGGCGGCCGAAGACCAGGGCGACCAGACCGGGAATTACCACCAGCAGCACGATGGCGCTGAGCAGGACTGGGAAGCGCTGGCCGGTGGCTTCACGCTTGGCCTTGGCCCAGCGGGCGACGGCGATGATCGCCAGCAGTGCCAGTACCAAGCTGACCAGAAAGGGCAGGAAGCCATCGGCGATGGTCGGTGCCGGCATGTACAGGCCGCGGTTGTTCAGGAAGAAGTGCTCGCCTATGGCCAGGCTCTGGCGCGGCCCCGGCATGGGCAGCATCACCGCGAAGTACCAGAAGAAGATCTGCAGCAACGGCGGGATGTTGCGGAAGGTCTCGATGTAGACCGTCGCCAGTTTGCGAATCATCCAGTTCGGCGACAACCGCGCCACGCCCAGGATGAACCCGAGGATGGTGGCGAAGAAGATGCCGATACCCGAGACCAGCAGGGTGTTCAGCAGACCGATGACGAAAACGCGGCCGTAGCTGTTGCTTTCGTTGTAGTCGATCAGGTGCTGGGAAATCCCGAAGCCGGCGCTCTGCTCGAGGAAGTCGAAGCCGGACAGGATGCCGCGTTGCTGCAGGTTGTGCTGGGTGTTCTGGAACAGGAACCAGCCCATCGCTACGACTGCGACGACGGCGAATATCTGAAATAGCCACGCGCGTGCCTTTGGATCGGTCCAGACCGAACCTTTCGGAGCACGCGGGGCGTTGGCAGGTTTTTGCATGACAGCCCTCTGGGAACCGCCGGCCGGCCGGATGGGGATACGGCGGCCAGGGCTCGCGTTGTACGGAACTCGAACCCGGCGGCCACGTCATGCGGCCGCCGGGAGACGGTCAGCGCACCGGCGGTGCGTACTGCAGACCGCCCTTGTTCCACAGGGCGTTGAGACCGCGCTCGATCTTCAGATCGCTACCGGCACCGATATTGCGATCGAAGATTTCACCGTAGTTGCCGACTTGCTTGACGATTTGCACCGCCCAGTCCTTCGGCAGCTTCAGGTCCTTGCCGAACTCGCCTTCACTGCCCAGCAGACGGGCAATGTCGGGGTTCTTGGTGGTCTTGGCTATTTCTTCGACGTTCTTCGAGTTCAGGCCCAGTTCTTCGGCGTTGATCATGGCGAACAGGGACCAGCGCACGATGTCGAACCACTCCTCGTCACCCTGGCGCACGGCCGGGCCGAGGGGCTCCTTGGAGATCACTTCCGGCAGCACCACGTACTCGTCCGGAGCGGCCAGCTTGATGCGCTGGGCATACAGCTGGGACTGGTCGGAGGTCAGCACGTCGCAACGACCGGACTCCAGCGACTTGGCGCTCTCGTCGGAGGTGTCGTAGGTGATGGGGGTGTACTTCAGGTTGTTGGCGCGGAAGTAGTCGGACAGGTTGAGCTCGGTGGTGGTGCCGGCCTGGATGCAGACGGTGGCGCCGTCGAGTTCCTTGGCGCTGGAAACGCCGAGCTTCTTGTTCACCAGGAAGCCTTGACCGTCGTAGTAGGTCACGCCGGTGAAGTTCAGGCCCATGGCGGCGTCGCGAGAGCTGGTCCAGGTGCTGTTGCGCGAGAGCACGTCCACTTCACCGGACTGCAGCGCGGTGAAACGTTCCTTGGCGGTCAGCGGGCTGTATTTGACTTTGCTGGCATCGCCGAACACGGCGGCGGCAACTGCGCGGCAGACGTCAACGTCGATGCCTTTGTAGTTGCCCTTGCCATCGGCATAGGAGAAGCCCGGGAGGCCGTCACTGATGCCGCATTGCACGTAGCCTTTCTTCTTCACCGCGTCCAGGGTGGCGCCCGCCTGCGCGAAACCGCTGACACCGAGAACGGTTGCCGCGGTCAGCACGGCCAGGGTGGATTTCACCATCTTCATCAAAACCTCCAGTTGCTTTTATTGGTGTTGGAGTCTCGATCCCACCGCCGTACCCTCGTGAGGCAGGTTCAACCTTTATGCACTGGAAAGGTCAACCGGGGTGTCGGACCTAAGGAAGGAGTCTAGTTGGCGCTGCTCCGCTCGCCACCAGACCTTTCCTCGCCCATTGGTTGAATGGGCTGGAGACGGATTGCGCTCACCCCTGCACCACGAATGACGCCAGGTGACCGCTTGCAAGGCAGCGGCCGAAACCGCTACCCAACCCGTTGCACGCCGGGCAAGTGTTACCGTGCCGCGGCTGTGGTTCAGTCTGCTGCTGTTTAGCAAAGGCCGTACCAGCTAGGTGCCAGTAGGACAATTCCGATAGGTCAATAGGTAAACTTTTAGCCTTGCGACATCTTTTTCAGTTATCAAACCACCCCCATCTGGGGCCTGCACCCCAACACTGTGCAGATGCACCACAACGGAGCCACACATGAGCGACACACTGATTCTGGAGCCCACACATTCCGCCGATGCCTGCGTCATCTGGCTTCACGGCCTGGGGGCGGACCGCTATGACTTCCTGCCGGTGGCCGAAGCCCTGCAGGAAGTCCTGGGCACCACCCGCTTCGTGCTGCCGCAGGCGCCGACCCGTGCGGTTACCATCAACGGTGGCTGGGCCATGCCGTCCTGGTACGACATCCTTGCCATGAGCCCCGAGCGCGCGATCAACGAAGCCCAGCTCGAAGAGTCGGCAGAGCAGGTGATGGCTCTGGTGCAGGCGCAGATCGATGCTGGCATCGAGGCACGGCGCATCATCCTCGCCGGCTTCTCCCAGGGCGGCGCCGTGGTGCTGCATACCGCCTTCCTGCGCTGGGACGGTGAGCTGGGCGGTGTGCTGGCGCTGTCCACCTATGCGCCCACCTTCACTGATGAAATGAAACTGTCGGATACACAACGACAACTGCCGGTTCTTTGCCTGCATGGCACGTTCGACGACGTGGTGCTGCCTGCGATGGGGCGCGCCGCCCACGATCGCCTGGCCGCAGCCGGTGTTCCCGTCGGCTGGCGCGACTATCCGATGGCCCACGAGGTATTGCCGCAGCAGATCCGTGACATCGGCGCCTGGCTGGTTGAGCGGCTGCACGGCTGATCCCATCCCCATCAAGGTCCGGTGCGTCGGGGGGTGGGTGGACGTGGTCAACGATGATCGCCATGGCCTGGGCCTGGATGCCCAACTCCAGGCGAAGCTGGAAGCGCGCATGGTGGGTTATTCGATGAAATTCCGCCTGCTGGCCTGAGGCCATCTATACTGGCTTCCGGAAGGTCGTCAGCAGGCGCCTTCCGGTCTCCGCCACTCTGCAATGCATCGATTCCCCTGCCGGGAGCCCTAGGCTCCAGGCTTTTTCATGCGCGCGGGAAAATGTCACGAATGTGTCGCTAATATCGGCAATTGTCGCGCTCCTTACCAATATCCTGCCGTCTGTCGGCCCAGCTTTAGGTGGGTATTGTCAGGTAAAAAGTGTGGGAATACTGTCACACCCGGTTAACACCTGAGACAGGAATCGCCAGCGGTGCCGTCCGCTTCGACTGCCATCCGAGGCTGTTGCAGCCATGAAGCATGTCAACTGGAAAGAAGACGTAGATTTGTTGAGCCGGTTGCGCCTGTTCCAGAACGTCGCCGCGAATAATCTCCAGCAACTGATCAAGGAGTTTCGCGCTTGCGATCTGGACGAGGGTGAAGTCGTGCTGTCGCCATTCAACCGCAATCAGTACCTCTATCTGGTGCTGAGCGGGCGGATGAAGGTCTACCTGGGCTCTCTGGACAACAGTCCGGTGAGCACGGTGGAGCCGGGGGAGTGCGCCGGCGAGATCAGCTTCATCGACAACGATCGTCCGTCTGCCTACGTGGTGGCCAGCGAGCCCACCACGGCGTTGCGCTTGCACCGGCAGTCCCTGATGGGCCTGTTCCAGCATTCGCCGCAATTGATGCAGAACCTGCTGGAGCTGCTCTGCCAGCGGGTCCGCCACGGCAACCAGATCATTCTCGACGCCGAACAGAACGCCAAGGTCGACACCCTGACCGGGCTGTTCAACCGGCGCTGGCTGGAGCACATCTACCAGCGCGAAAGCACCCGCTGCGCCTTCAACAGGCAGCCGATGTCGATGCTCATGCTGGATGTGGATAACTTCAAGGCCTACAACGACCGCCACGGCCACCTGGCCGGCGACTATGCCCTTTGCCTGGTCGCCCACACCTTGCGCAATCAGCTGCGGCCCAAGGACAGCATGGCCCGCTACGGTGGCGAGGAGTTCGTCATCCTCCTGCCGGAAATGGATGGCACAGAGGCCCGCACCATCGGTGAGCGACTGCGGATGAGTCTGGAGCAGATTTCATCCTTCTACTCACCGCTGGGCGTGCTGCCCGGTGTCACCGTCTCCATCGGCCTCGCCGAAATGCACCAGCCCGACAGCCTGCAAGGTCTGATCGCCCGGGCCGACAGCGCGCTCTACCAGGCCAAGCAGGATGGGCGAAATCGCCTGAACGGATAACAGTGAGGGCAGCCGGAACGCCCATATGCGTGCAAATGTCGAGGCGTTGGGGCGTCGAGTACATGGGGTATGTGCCGTGGTTCCGGTGCGCACGAATGAGTGCGCATATTTCCGCGTCTTTCAAACGCCTGTTTGCTAGAGTCGGACGACAACGACACAGCCGGGAAGCTGGACATGCGCAAACTGCTGATCGCTCTAGTGGTGCTGATCCCCGTAGGACTGGGCATCTTCTTCGTTCTGCCTCAACTCATCGACCGCGAGATGAACACGGTGGCCACGCCACCGCCTTACCGCGCCTCCGATTCCGCCGAAAACTTGCACAAGACCCTCTTCATCGCTGACCTGCACGATGACGCGCTGCTCTGGAACCGCGATCTGCTGGTGCGCCATGACTTCGGTCACAGCGATCTGCCGCGCCTGCTGGAAGGGCATGTCGGCCTGCAGGTGTTCTCCACCGTCACCAAGACTCCGCGTGGCCTGAACTACGAAAGCAACGGCGCCGACAGCGACAACATCACCCTGCTGGTCATGGCCCAGCGCTGGCCCAAGGAAACCTGGAGCAGCCTGTTGCAGCGCGCGCTTTATCAGAGCCGGCGGTTGCAGGCGGCTGCCGACCACAGCCAGGGCAAGCTGACCCTGATCCGCAGTCGTGAGGATTTCGCCAGCTACCTCGTCGCCTGGGAAAAGGACCCGAACCGCGTCGCCGCGATCCTCGCCACCGAGGGCCTGCACCCGCTCGAAGGCAAGCTGGAAAACGTCGATCGCCTCTACGACGCGGGCTTCCGCATCGCCGGCCTGACCCACTTCTTCGATAACGAAGTGGGCGGTTCCGCCCATGGCCTGGAGAAGGGAGGACTGACCCCCTTCGGCCGCCGGGTGATCGCCCGCCTGGAAGAGAAGAAGATGCTGGTGGACCTTGCCCACGCGTCCCGCGCCCTGATCGACGACGTGCTGGACATGGCCGAGCGTCCGGTGCTGGTGTCTCACACCGGCGTCGAAGGCACCTGCCCGGGTACCCGCAACCTCACTGACGCCCACATCCAGCGTATCGCCGCCACCGGCGGGGTGATCGGCATCGGCTACTGGGAAACCGCCGTCTGCGACACCTCGGTCAAGGCCATCGTCCGGGCCATTCGCTACACCGCTGACAAGGTGGGCGTGGCGCACGTGGCGCTGGGCTCCGACTTCGACGGTACGGTGCACACGCCCTTCGACACCAGTGGCCTGGCACAGCTGACCCAGGGCCTGCAGGAGGCCGGTTTCAGCGAGGCGGATATCGCCGCCATCATGGGCGGGAACGTCCGCAGGCTGCTCCTGGAGAACCTTCCTTAGTCCACGTCAAGCCCTAAGATGCCCGCGGCACTTCGCCCTGCGGGCATCTTGCTTTACACTGGCGGCCGTTCATTCCTTAACCAATCGACGAGATCACCGTGCTCAAGGCACTCAAGAAGATATTCCGCAAGGGTGAAGAGCCGCAGACCGGCACCACCCCCACAGCTCCAGCCCCCGCCCATACCGAGAAGCAAGAGCGTCCGGCCAAGCCGAAGAAAGCACCGCGCGAAGCAGGCGAGCAGGCCGAAGGCAGCGGTGAACGCGCACCTCGCGGTGAGAAGAAACCCCGCAGCGAAAAGCCCAAATCCGACAAACCGAAGTCCGAAAAGCCGCGCCGGGAGCGTCCCGCCAAGGCCGCCGCGCCTGTGGATAACTGGAAGCTCGAAGACTTCGCGGTGGAGCCCCAGGAGGGCAAGACCCGCTTCCACGATTTCGACCTCGATCCGCGCCTGATGCACGCCATCCACGATCTGGGCTTTCCGTACTGCACCCCGATCCAGGCCCAGGTCCTCGGCCACACGCTGAAGGGCAAGGACGCCATCGGCCGCGCCCAGACCGGCACCGGCAAGACCGCCGCCTTCCTGATCTCCACCATCACTCAGCTGCTGCAGACCCCGCCGCCGAAAGAGCGCTACATGGGCGAGCCCCGTGCGCTGATCATCGCGCCGACCCGCGAGCTGGTGGTGCAGATCGCCAAGGATGCCCAGGCCCTGACCAAGTACAGCGGCCTCAGCGTCATGAGCTTCGTTGGCGGCATGGACTTCGACAAGCAGCTCCGCCAGTTGGAGTCGCGCTTCTGCGACATCCTGGTGGCCACCCCGGGCCGTCTGCTGGACTTCAACCAGCGCGGTGAGGTGCACCTGGACATGGTCGAGGTGATGGTGCTGGACGAAGCCGACCGCATGCTGGACATGGGCTTCATCCCGCAGGTCCGCCAGATCATCCGCCAGACTCCCTACAAGGGCGAGCGCCAGACCCTGCTGTTCTCCGCCACCTTCACCGAAGACGTGATGAACCTGGCTAAGCAGTGGACCGTGGACCCGGCCATCGTCGAGATCGAGCCGGAGAACGTCGCCAGCGAGACCGTGGAACAGCACGTCTACGCCGTGGCCAGCAGCGACAAGTACAAGCTGCTCTACAACCTGGTGGCGCAGAACAACTGGGAACGGGTGATGGTCTTCGCCAACCGCAAGGACGAAGTGCGTCGCATCGAGGAACGCCTGACCAAGGACGGCATCAGCGCCGCCCAGATGTCCGGCGACGTGCCCCAGCACAAGCGCATCAAGACCCTGGAAGGCTTCCGCGAAGGCAAGATCCGCGTGCTGGTGGCCACTGACGTGGCTGGCCGTGGCATCCACATCGACGGCATCAGCCACGTGATCAACTTCACCCTGCCGGAAGACCCGGACGACTACGTGCACCGCATCGGCCGTACCGGCCGTGCCGGCGCCAGCGGCACCTCCATCAGCTTCGCCGGCGAAGACGACGCCTTCGCCCTGCCGCCGATCGAAGAACTGCTGGGGCGCAAGATCAACTGCGAAATGCCCCCGACCGAACTGCTCAAATCGGTGCCCCGCAAGCACCACTGAGGTTCGGTGGAATGAAAAAGGCGAAGCCCGGTGGCTTCGCCTTTTTTGTTTGGGGATGGGCGGGGAGGGGAGACCTGCGGCCTCCTTGGCGATTGAAATCGCCCCTACCGGGAGCAGACCAGGCTGGGCGATGAACCGTCGTAGGGTGGATCACGCTTCACCGATCCACCATCGGGGTCCGGCATGGCGCCGCTGGTGGACAGAAGAGCGCTGTTCACCCTACGGCTTGCTTACGGCCTGGACGAAGGGGATGGGTCGCCTCTCCCTTCAGGGAGGGCTACAGGCTTACAACGCCCCCGCCTTCTTCCACGCCAGATACCGGCTCACCAGCTGCGGCCCCAGTTCGCTGGGGCGGGCGTCCAGCAAGGGCACGCCATGGGCGGCCAGGCGTTCATGGAGGCTGTTGCGCGCATTGAGGTAGTCCACCGTGCCGCAGTAGGCCAGGGCATCTTCGTAGGCCTGCACCGGGGTATGGCGCAGGCTGTCGAGGACTTCTTCCCGCAGGCTCACCACCAGCAGGCGGTGCTGGCGGCCGAGGCGTTTTACGGCGCTGAACAGTTCCGCATCGTCCTCGTCCCGCAGGTTGCTCACCAGCACCACCAGGGCCCGGCGATGCTGGCGGGCCAGCAGGGTGTCGGCGGCCGCGCCGAAGTCGGCCGGGCGCAGGGTGCTGTCCAGGTCGTAGACGCCATTGAGCAGCACATTCAGCTGGGCGGGGCCCTTGACCGGCATGAGGTAGCGGTCGCGCTCGGCGGCGAAGGTGGCCAGGCCCACGGCGTCACCCTGGCGCAGGGCCACGTAGCTGAGCAGCAGGCTGGCGTTGAGCGCGTGGTCGAAGTGCGACAGGTCGCCGTCCTGACTGCGCATGCGGCGGCCGCAGTCGAGCAGGAAAACGATCTGCTGGTCGCGTTCGTCCTGGTATTCGCGGGCGATGGGCGTGCGCTTGCGTGCGGTGGCCTTCCAGTCGACCTGCCGCAGGGTGTCGCCGTCGCGGAAGTCCCGCAACTGGTGGAATTCCAGGCCCAGGCCACGGCGTGGCCGCTGGCGCACGCCAAGTTGGCTGAGCCAGTCGTCCACCGCTTTCAGCTGGGCGCCGTAGAGGCGGGCGAAGTCCGGGTAGACGCGGGCCTCGCCGGGCAGTTCGAGCACGCGCTTGTGGCTCCACAGGCCGAGGGGGCTCGGCAACATCACGTCACAGGCGGGGAAGTGGAAGTGTCCGCGCTTGAGCGGGCGCACCCGGTAGCCGAATTCGGTCCGCTCGCCGGGGTGCAGGGCGACCTGTTGGGGCAGGGGCTCGAACTCCATGGCCGCTGGAACCTGGTCGAACACGCCCACATCCAGCGAGCGACTGTAGGGATGGTGCAGGGTCAGGCGAACTTCGCTCCAGCGGCCCAGCGCCAGGTTCCCCGGCAGCTGCCGTTCCAGCCGTGGCGAGGGCAGGCGGCGCAGCCAGAAAGCATCCAGCAGGGCGAGCAGTGTCAGGGCGCAGAGCAGGCCCCACCAGAGGGCGTCGAACTGCGCCGGCAGCCCGATGCCCAGGGCAGGCAGGGCTCCCAGCAGGAAGGCCAGACCAAGGAGCCCGGCCACCAGCGCCAGCAGTGCGCGGGATGGCTTCATATGCGCGGCGCCGGCACCTGGTCGAGGAGTTGCTGGAGCACCTGGTCCACCGACAGGCCTTCGATATCCAGTTCCGGCGACAGACGCACGCGGTGGCGCAATACCGCCAGGGCGCAGCCCTTGATGTCGTCCGGCAGCACGAAGTCGCCGCCGCGCAGCAGCGCACGGGCACGGCCGCCACGGACCAGGGCGATGGAGGCGCGCGGCCCTGCGCCCATGGCCAGGCCTGGCCAGCTGCGGGTGGCGCGGGCCAGGCGCACGGCGTAGTCCAGTACCTGCTCGTCCACCGGCAACTCGTTGGCAATCTTCTGCAGGGCCATCACGTCGCGGGCCTGGAGCAAGGTGCGCAGGGGCGCGACGTCGAGCATGTCGGCGCGGGCGGAGCGGGTGACCTGGCGCACCAGGTTGAGTTCTTCGCTGGCCGCCGGATAGTCCATGCGCAGCTTGAGCATGAAGCGGTCGAGCTCGGCTTCGGGCAATGGGTAGGTGCCTTCCTGCTCGATGGGGTTCTGGGTGGCCATCACGAGGAAGGGCTGCGGCACTGGCAGGGCGCGACCTTCGAGGGTGACCTGGCGCTCCTGCATCACTTCCAGCAGGGCGGCCTGGGTCTTGGCGGGGGCGCGGTTGATCTCGTCGGCCAGCAGCAGGTTGGTGAAGACCGGGCCCTTGCGCAGCTTGAACTGCTCGCTCTGCATGTCATACACGGCGTGGCCGGTGACGTCGCTGGGCATCAGGTCGGGGGTGAACTGGATGCGCGAGAACTCGCCGCCGAAGCAGCGGGCCAGGGCGCGTACCAGCAGGGTCTTGCCGAGGCCGGGCACACCTTCCACCAGCACGTGGCCGCCGGCCAGGAGGGCGGTGAGCACGTCGTCGATAACCGCTGTCTGGCCGACCACGGCCTTCTGCAGTTCCAGGCGCAGGGCCTGGGCCAACTGGCTGGCGCGCAGGCGCTGGGTGGCGGCCGAAGGTGCGGCGGCGCCAGCGGCTTCGGAGTACGACGGGTCGGAAAGCTGTTCGCTCATAGGGAATTCCTGAGTGTTTGCAGGTGGGCGACCTGGCGGGTGAAGTCGGCGGCGGTGAGTCGCTGCTTGGGCAGCGGTCGCATGGCCTGGCTGATGGCGCCGGGCGGCAGGCGGGTCAGGCGGCCCAGCACCTGCCACTGCTCGGCCACGGGGAGCCGTTCGAATCCGGGATGACGGTGTCGCGCGCGGCGCTGGATGTCCCGCTGCAGGCCTTGCAGCAGGCTGGCCTGGCCGCTGCGGCGGAGCAGGAAGTCGGCGCTGCCGCGCAGGTGTTCTTCCAGTTGCCGGCGGGCCCTGCCGGCGGGTGCCAGCAGCGGGCCCTGGCGCTGGCCGATGTGCCAGAGCACGAGGATGACCAGCAGCGCCAGCGCCACCAGGGCTTCGGGGAAGTTCCGGCCGAGCAGGGTGGCGAGACCGTCGCGCTCGGCGCGGTAGAGCAGGGTGACCGCGCTGTCCTGGGTGAGGTACCAGAGCAGCCAGGCGTTGTCGTATTCGTCGATGTCGCTGTTCTGCCAGATCCAGCCATCGGTCAGCACGGTGACCAGCCCATTGCCGTGATTCAACTGCAGCATGTGGGTGGCCTGGGCGCTGTTGGCCCAGGCATGGGCGCGGTTCTGACTGTCGTACAGGTGGAATTCCGTATCGAAGCTGACGTAGGCGGGAGCCTGCTCATTTTCCAGGTAGAGCTTGGTCAGTTCGGGGAAGGGGTCTTCCTCTTCCTGTTCGGGCTCATCCTCGGTGGCGTCGGCGGGCTGTTCATCGGCCGGGGCGCTGTCTTCCGGCTCCTGGGGCTGGGTGTCTTCTTCCTTTTCCAGGTCCTTGGCTTCGAACTGCTGGACACCCAGGCGGTCCGCCAGCAGGTCGCCGCTCTTGCCGTCCTTTTCCTCGTAAAGGCGTTCGGCGATGAACAACAGGTGGCCGCCCTTGCTTGCCCACTCCAGCAGGCGATCCGCCTGGCGCGGCGTCATGCGTTCGCGGCTGCCGAGCAGCAGCAGGCTGTGGCCGGCACTGGGGAGGTTGTCCAGCACCTCCAGGCCATCGGCGCGGGTCACCTGCAGACCTTGCTGGCGCAGGAAGTGCTCGGCGGCCAGGTAGGGATTGCCCCGAGCTTCGGGGGCGGGGCCGTGCTCGATGGTTTCCTGGTAGGGCTGCAGATGGCCGACGACGTAGATGGCCAGGAGGCCCAGCAGCAGCGCCAGGCCGGCGCCGATGAGAAAACGCGGGCGCAGGGTCATGCCGCAGCTCCCCTGGCGAACAGGCTTCTCCAGCCGTCACAGAGGCCCTGACGCAGTTCAGCGGCGGGCAGGCGGTGGCCATAGGCGAGATTCTGCCAGTGACCGGTGAGGGTCTGGCTGAAGCCTTCCAGCTCGGCATTCTCCAGGTGACGCACCAATTGCAGCACCTCGCCCTCGGTATGGGATTGCTTGAGTGGCAGGCGGAAGTCGTGCAGAAGTCGACTCAGCAGGGCGCGGTAGAGCAGGCCCAATGCCTCGCGGGGCTGGCTGGCCCAGAGGCGTTCGGCTTCGCCGGCAACGTCGTCGGGCAGGCTTTCCGGCGCCAGTTCCAGGCCGAAGAGCACCGTCGGCGCTTCGCGCGGCGCGCGCTGTGGCAGGCCGAGGCGTTCGGCGAAGGCGGCCAGCCAGTCGCGGTACCGCCAGATCAACAAGACGACCAGGCTGAATACCAGGCCCCAGAGCAGCGTCTTGATCACCAGGGCGACGGTGTCCAGGCTCTTTGCGTATTCGGCCAGCTGGAACAGGTTGCGGAAGAACTTGGCCCAGCCTTCAACATCCTCGGGCTTGGGCTGCTGGTCGGCGTCCTGGTCGCCCAGGCGCCAGAGCGTCACGGTTTCGCGGTTCTGGAACGGGGGCGCGTCGAGCAGGGTTGTGATGGCCTGTTTCGCGGCCTTGCCGGTCAGGGCCTGGTGGGTAAGGCGTTCGGCATCGGGGCCGTCGAGGTAGGCCTGGGGTGCGAGGCAGAGTGCCGGGGCTTCGTCCGCCATGGCCTGTTGCGGTATCTGGGTCAGCAACAGGCCCAGGCCCAGCAGCAGGCCGTAGGCGCTGCCGATCAGGCGCTGCCGCAGGCGGCGGAACTGCAGCTCGATGTCCCAGCCTTCCAGGGAGGTGCGGCGGTTGAGGTAGAGGGTGAAGCCGCAGGCGACATACACCGGTTCCCAGACCATCAGCACCAGCACGTAGAGGCTGTTGGACAGGTGCTCAAGCCAGAGCCAGTCGCCCGAAGCCATCTCCAGGAGTTTCTGCCAGTCCCAGTCGATGGCCACCTGCTTGGGCAGCATCAGGTAGAGCAGGGTGGCCAGGCCGAACCAGAGGGCGGACTCCAGGTGCACACCGATCACGGTCAACCACGTGGCGCCACCCGCGTCGCGCTGGCCCAGCACCACCAGCCGCTGGCTGCGCGCCTGGCCTTCAAGCCCTTCGAGTTGCAGCACCGGCAGGTCGAAGCTGCGGGTGGTGCTGAGGCGACGCCAGGTGAGGCTGGCGATCAGCTGCGGTTTTAGCAGGCGCGGGTAGGCGCGAAGCGCTTCCTTGAGACTCGGTGTGTCGTCGAAGAGCGCGCGTGAAAGGATGTACAGCGGCAGCCGTTCATAGGCCGGCTTGAACAGCCAGAAAAGGAAAATTGCCAGGCCCGGGTAGTTCCAGCAGATCAGGGTGAGCAGGCCGAACACCGGCACGGTGATCGCGGCCCAGCTGGCGATCAGCAGGCCGGCGTGACGGCGGGCCAGCATCACGCCGAGGTCCATGGCCTCCCAGGCGCTGCGCGGGCGGATCGCGACGCTGGCATCAGTCAGCCGCATGACGCCTCCTGCCAACGAGGCCGAAATAGAGCCCTACGAGAAGCCAGAGGCCGGCGCCCACCAGGTATTTCACTTGGGGTTCCACCAGGGTCATGGAGGACCAGTAGGCCTCGACGAAGGCGGCGATCAGAAGCAGCAGGATCACGCCAGCCACCAGCTGCACGCTGCGCCCGGCGGCCAGGCGCAGGGCTTCGCCACGGGGCAGGCGGCCCGGCGCGAGCAGGGCCCAGCCCAGTTGCAGCCCGGCACCACCGGAGAAGGCGATGGCGGTGAGTTCGAAGGCGCCATGGCCGATGACGAAGGACCAGAAGGTTTCGCCGAAGCCGATCTGCGTCAGGTGGCCGGCCACCGCACCGATGTGCAGGCCGTTGAAGAGCAGGAAGAACAGGCTGCCGACGCCGAAGAGCAGGCCGCCCGCATAGGTCTGAAAGGCGATGCCGATGTTGTTCATGATGTAGTGGCCGAACATCATCCAGTCATCCCCCGAGTCCCGCTCGCTCATGGGGCCGATGCGCCGGGCGTCCGGGTCGTACATGGACTCCATCGACGACACCTGCTCCGGCTCCAGCACGCTGTAGACCAGGTCGGGCCAGTAGTGCACCAGCAGGCCCATCAGCAGCAGGCTGCCGTAGAACAGCAGGCTGGCGGCGGCGATGCTGCGCCACTGGCTGCGGACCAGGCGCGGGAAGCCGCCGAGGAGAAAGCCCAGCAGGCGCCCGCCCAGGTGGCTGCGATGGCGGTAGAACTGTTGGTGGCCGCGCATGGCCAAGTGCTGGAGCTGATCCACCAGGTGGCTGCTGTAGCCGCGTTCCTGGGCGAGGGCGAGTTGCTGGCAGATCTGCCGGTAGTCGGCGGCGAAGGTCTCGCAGGCGCGGGCGTCGGCCTTGCCTCGCTCGACGAGGTCGAGCTGTTCTGCAAAGGCTTTCCAGCTGGCCTGGTGGCGGTGTTCGAAGAGGTTCTGCTTCATGGCGAATTCGATCCCAGCAGGCCGCGGGCGATGCCATTGATCCGCGCTTGCGCCTGTTCCGGCGGCACTTCCAGGGGCTCGGCCAGGATGGCGGCGAGTTCTTCACGGCGCGCCGGGGACAGGCTGGCCTGGCGCTCGGCGAAGCTGAGCAGGGCGCGCTGGTCGGCAAGGCTCAGGGGAAAGGGCGCGCGCTCCGGTTCCGCATCGGGCAGTTCGGGGCGCTGGGTCTTGTCGTCGCGATAGACCACCAGGCTGCCGGCGGCGATATCCCCGAGGCGCTTGAAGGTGGGGTGTGCCAGGCAACTCAGCGCGCCCAGGGTGTAGGCGAAGGGCAGCAGGTCAACGAAGCGCAGCAGGTTGCGCACCAGGGAGGCTGACCAGCCGATCGGGGTGCCGTCGTCGTGGACCACTCGCAGTCCCATCACCTGCTTGCCTGGGGAGCGTCCCTGGTTGAGCACCTCGAACAGCACCATGTACCACCAGTTGAGCAGGAACATGAGGATCAACCCGAGGCCGAGACCCAGCTGGCCGAGCAGGGCCAGGGCAACGAACAGCAGGAGCATGATGGCGCCGCGGATCGCCAGGTCGATGGTGTAGGCCAGGGCGCGCGGCAGCAGGCCGGCCGGTCGCAGGATCAGGTCGATGCCTTCCGGCGTTTCCACCTGATAGCGGGTATCCAGCGGCTGGGCCTGGGCGTCGGCGGGATGGGAACTGGATCGGGTTGCAGGCATCGGCGGGGCGCCAAGGTGAAAGCCAGATGCTAGCGAGCGCCCGGTGTCCAGGCAACCGGACAAGGGGGTCTCAGCCCGCATGCTGTGAAGGGCGTGGGAATTTCGACAGGGCAGGCAACGCGCGGGCGCGGGCGTGGGGTTCGAATGACGCAGGCATGGGGCAGTCCTTGGCGGGGGCGGTCGTCCAGTGGTGGCGATTCTAGGCGCGCGGAAAAGTGTCCAGCAAGCCGCTGGATAGCGACCTTTCCGACCCGGTTCGTCGCCTTGGCGCAGGTGGGCCGGTGTTAGACTGCCGCCCTCACGAACAAGGGGGCCGCCGTGACATCCAGCATCTTCTGGCACGACTACGAAACCACCGGCATCAACCCGCGCTGTGACCGGCCGCTGCAGGTGGCAGGCATTCGCACCGACGAGGCGCTCAACGAGATCGGAGAGCCGATCAACCTCTACTGCAAGCCCAGCGACGACATCCTGCCCCATCCGGCGGCTTGCCTCGTCACCGGCATCCTGCCCGGCACCCTGGAGGATAAGGGACTGTGCGAGGCGGAGTTCATGCACCGGGTGCACGCCGAACTGGCGCAGCCGGGTACGTGCGGCGCCGGCTACAACACCCTGCGATTCGACGACGAAGTCACCCGTTACAGCCTCTACCGCAATTTCTACGACCCCTATGCCCGCGAATGGCAGGGCGGTAACAGCCGCTGGGACCTGATCGATCTGGTGCGCACTGCCTACGCGCTGCGGCCGGAGGGCATCGAATGGCCGCAGCAGGATGGGCGCGTCAGTCTCCGCCTGGAGCTGCTCACCGCCGCCAACGGCATCGACCACGGACAGGCTCACGACGCGCTGTCCGACGTCCGGGCGACCATCGGCCTGGCGCGTCTGCTGCGTCAGCGTCAGCCGAAGCTGTTCGACTACCTCTATCAACTGCGCAGCAAGCACAAGGTGCAGGAGCAGGTGCGCCTGATGCAGCCGTTGGTGCATATCTCCGGGCGGTTCTCTGGAGAGCGTCACTATCTGGCTGTTGTGCTGCCGCTGGCCTGGCATCCGCGCAACCGCAATGCGTTGATCGTGCTGGACCTGCAATCCGACCCGGCGCCGTTGCTGGAGTTGGATGCCGAGACGCTGCGCGGGCGCCTCTATACCCGTCGCGACGACTTGGCCGAGGGCGAGCTGCCGGTGCCGCTCAAGCTGCTGCACATCAACCGCTGTCCGGTGGTGGCGCCGTTGGCGGTATTGCGCGAAGCGGATCGGCAGCGCCTGGGTGTCGACATGGAGCTCTGCCAGCGTCGTGCCGCGCTTTTGGCCGAGCAGGCCGCCGCCTGGCAAGACAAGTTGCCAGTCATTTACGCGGAAGAGGGATTCGCTTCGGTGGAAGATCCGGAGCAGCAGTTGTACGAGGGCTTTCTCGGTGATCGTGATCGCCGTCTCTGTGAACAAGTACGGCGTGCCGATCCACAACGCCTTTCCAGCGAGAACTGGCCGTTCGACGACCCGCGGCTGCCTGAATTGCTGTTCCGTTACCGTGCCAGAAACTTCCCTGAAACTTTGTCGGAAACCGACCAGTCACGCTGGGTGGAATTCTGCAGAAATCGGCTGAAGACCCCGGAATTCGGGGCGCCTAATACGCTGGAGAGTTTCTTCAAGACCCTGGACGAGTTGCTGGCCAAGACTGCGCCTGCACAACAGGCGGTGTTGCTGGAGTGGCGCCGATATGCCACGGAACTGGGCCGCCGCTATCAGTTGTGATCGCGGCCCGGGAAACTTTTCGAGGTTTTATCGTCGGCAATAAAAAACGCCAGCAGATGCTGGCGTTTTTTATTTCGGAAGGCTTAGCCCAGAATGGTCGACCAACCTTCAACCTCGTCGGCGCCCCACTTGGCTTTCCACTCTTTCAGGGTCTTGTGGTTGCCACCTTTGGTTTCGATGGTTTCGCCAGTGTGCGGGTTCTTGTACTGCTTGACCTTGCGGGCGCGCTTGCTGCCTGCGCCGGCAGCCTTGGCTGCGCGCGGGGCCTTGCTGGTGCGTGCATCGGGATCGAGCAGGGCAATGATGTCGCGCAGGGACTTCTGATATTCACCCATCAGTGCGCGCAGTTTGCCTTCAAACTCCAGTTCTTTCTTCAGCTTGTCGTCCTGGGACAGATTCTTCAGGCGCTCCTGGAGCTCCTTGATGGCTTCTTCCGTTGCCCGGTATTCGTTGATCAGCGACATGTCGGCGTCCCTTGTTGGAATCGTATGGTGACTTGCGTTTGCGAAGTGTCAGCAATAATAGACAGCGCTTAACTGCAAGTAAATAAGCAGGAAAACTTTTGTACGCATTGTTGGCGGCTTCTTTGTCCATATTAGTCCCGTGGCCGCGCACATGCATAATTGTGCCCCGGATACCGCTATATCGGCTGGGGCGGGAGGCCTCTTAGTTGTGCTGGGACGAATTGTTGCGCGACCACCGTCAATCCCTGTCGAGCCACGAGGTTACTGAAGTTTTCTCGCGCTCTGGCTAGAATGGCCGCCTTCGCGAAGTCTCTGGAGTGTTCCCAAATGCGCACATTTCGTCTGGTGATTGCCTGTCCGGACGGCGTCGGCATCGTAGCCAAGGTCAGCAACTTCCTGGCTACCTACAACGGCTGGATTACCGAGGCCAGCCACCACTCGGATAACCAGAGTGGCTGGTTCTTCATGCGCCATGAAATCCGCGCCGATTCCCTGCCTTTCGATCTGGACGGTTTGCGCCAGGCGTTCGCGCCCATCGCCCGGGAGTTCTCCATGGAATGGCGGGTGACCGACTCCGAAGTGAAGAAGCGCGTCGTGCTGATGGCCAGCCGCGAGTCTCACTGCCTGGCCGACCTGCTGCACCGCTGGCACAGCGGTGAACTGGATTGCGATATTCCCTGCGTCATCGCCAACCACGACGACCTGCGCAGCATGGTGGAGTGGCACGGCATTCCTTATTTCCACGTGCCGGTGGATCCGAAGAACAAGCAGCCGGCCTTTGACGAGGTTTCCCGCCTGGTCGAGGCGCACAATGCCGATACCGTGGTGCTCGCCCGCTACATGCAGATCCTCCCGCCGGAACTGTGCAAGCGCTACGCCCACCAGGTGATCAACATCCACCACAGCTTCCTGCCGTCCTTCGTCGGCGCCAAGCCCTACCACCAGGCCTCCCTGCGTGGCGTGAAGCTGATCGGGGCCACCTGCCACTACGTGACCGAAGAGCTGGACGCCGGTCCGATCATTGAGCAGGACGTGGTTCGCGTGACCCACCGCGACAGCGTCGAGGACATGGTTCGCCTCGGCAAGGACGTGGAGAAGATGGTCCTGTCCCGTGGGCTACGCTACCACCTTGAAGACCGCGTACTGGTGCACGACAACAAGACAGTCGTCTTCGACTGATCCCGATGGCGGGCGCCCGCGCTGGTCAACCGGCAGAGGAGCCCGCCCATGCTCAAGTCCATCAAGGTGCGCGATTGCATGACGCGCCACCTGGTGACCTTCAGGTCTGATACCGACCTCTTCCTGGCCATCGATCGACTTCTGGAACACCGAATCTCCGGTGCGCCGGTGGTGGACTCCCAGGGCCACTTGATTGGCATGCTCTCCGAGGGCGATTGCCTGCGTGGCATTCTGTCTGGCGCTTGTCAGGAGGGCGCCGGCGGCAGCGTCAGCAGCTACATGTCCACGCAGCTGGAGACCCTATCCCCGGATGCCGACATCATCGAGGCCTGCCAGCGCTTTCTGCGTGAACGGCGTCGGCGCTTCCCGGTGGTGGAGGACGGCGTGCTGGTCGGCCAGATCAGTCGCCGCGACGTGTTGCGCGCGGTGAAGGCCTTCGCCCAACATGCCTCCGATCAACCCCCGGAAGTCTGAGGACCCGACCATGGCCGACCCACGCGACCGCGCCACCTCCAGCCCGCCACCGACTCTGGGCGAAGGCTGTGTCCGGCGTTACGACCCGGATGAGCTGAGCGAGGAGAACGGCACTGAGTTTCCCGGTGCGGAGGAGTTGTGGCGGAAAGTGCAGGAAGAGGAAGACAAGAAGAAGGCGCCCTAGGGCGCCTTTCCGGTTTACAGGGGGACGGCTCTTGTAGGTTGGCGCTGAGCGAAGCGAAGCCCAACACGCGGAGTTGATGCCAGGATCGTTGGGCCTCGCAGGCTCGGCGCCAACCTACGGTCTTGCCTTGCAGTTTCGTAGGTGTGATAGCCAGTTTCGTAGGGTGGATAACGCTCTTCTTATCCACCAGCGGCGCCCGGCCGAACGACGATTGGTGGACCGAAAAAGCGTGGTCCACCCTACGTGAAAGCCGTCCCTTCTCCCGGTGTCAGATACGGAAGCTCCCCACCAGCTGCTGCAGTCGCACCGCCTGCTGATCCAGGTCGGCGCAGGCGCGCAGGGTGGCCTGCAGGTTCTCCACGCCTTCCTGGTTGAGGGTGTTGATCTCGGTGATGTCCATGTTCAGCGAGTCGACCACGGCGGTCTGTTCCTCGGTGGCGGTGGCCACCGACTGGTTCATGCCGTCGATCTCGCCGATGCGCTGGGTCACGCTGCCCAGGCGCTGGCCGGCCTGGTTGGCGATCTCCACGCTCTGCTCGCTGTAGCGCTGGCTCTCGGTCATGGTGGTGACCGCCTCGCGGGCGCCGACCTGCAGCTCCTCGATCATCTGCTGGATTTCCTGCGCCGATTCCTGGGTGCGGTGGGCCAGGTTGCGCACCTCGTCGGCGACCACGGCGAAGCCACGGCCGGCTTCCCCGGCGCGGGCGGCCTCGATGGCGGCGTTCAGGGCGAGCAGGTTGGTCTGCTCGGAGATGCCCTTGATCACCTCGAGGATCTGGCCGATGTTCACCGTCTTGCTGTTCAGCGTCTCGATGTTGCCGCAGGAGGCACGGATCTTCCCGGACAGCTCGTTCATCGCCTGGATGGTGCGCTCCACCACCTGGCGGCCGTCCTCGGCGAGGGTGCGCGCGGAGGAGGCCTGGTGCGAGGCATCGGCGGCGTTGCGGGCGATTTCCTGGGCGGCGGCGCCCAGTTCGTTTATCGCGGCGGCGACGCTGTTGGTGCGATTGGCCTGCTCGTCGGAATTGCTCATCGACGAGTTGGAGGCATTCAGCACCAGCTTGGCCACCTGGTTGACCTGGGCGGTGGCCGAGGACACTTCGCGGATCGAGCCGTGGATGCGCTCGACGAAGCGGTTGAAGGCGCCGGCCAGCTCGCCGAACTCGTCCTGGGCGTGGATCACCAGGCGGCGGGTCAGGTCGCCTTCGCCCTGGGCGATGTCCTGCATGGCGCGGCCCATGGTGTGCAGCGGTTGCATCAGCACGCGGATCAGCATGCCCAGCAGCATGATGATGAGCACCACGGCGATCAGGGTGGCGACGATGGCCGAGGCGCGGAACTCGCTGAGCATGCCGTAGGCCTTGCCCTTGTCGATCGACAGGCCGAGGTACCAGTTGACCGAGGGCAGGCCCTTGATCGGGGTGAAGGTGATGATGTGGGTGGCACCATCGAACTCCACTTCGCTGAAGTCGCTGCCGATGGCCGGCGTGTTCTGCGGGAACACGTCACGCAGGGTCTTCATCACCAGGTCCTTGTTCGGGTGCACCAGGATCTTGCCGTCGGCGCTGACCAGGAAGGCGTGACCTGTGCCGCGGAAGTCCAGGGCGTTGATGATCTTCACCAGGGTATCCAGGCCCAGATCGCCGCCCGCCACACCGAGGGACTGCACCGGCGTGGCAATGGTCATGGTCAGCTTGCCGGTGGACGCGTCCACGTAAGGCTCGGTCAGGGTCGTGCCACCGGCGCTCTTCGCGGCCTGGTACCAGGGGCGGGTGCGCGGGTCGTAGCCATCGGGCATGGGGTCGTCAGGACGCATGGTGAAGTGCCCCTCCTGAGTCCCGAAGTAGGTGAAGACGAAGGTGGAGGCCAGTGCCCGCTGTTGCAGCAGGGTTGGCACCGCGTCAGGCGAAGGGTTGGCGGCCAGGGATTCGGCCACGCTTTCCACCAGCAGGATCCGGCCCGAAAGCCAGTTCTGGATATTGCTGGCGGTGATATCGCCCATTTCATGCAGATAGTTTTCCAGGTCGTCTCGGAGCGCATTCCTTTGCAAGTAATCGTTGTACAGGGTGAACAGCGAGAAAGCTGCGATTACCACCAGGGAGGCGGCAAGCAGAATCTTGTGGCTGAACCTGAGGTTTTTGATCATGTTTGCTTGCGTCCGGTTGGGTCAGGCACCAGTCTTCTGGCACACGAGTGCTGAAAAAACTGAGTAGAAACGTCGGTTTATGTATCGGCTGGACCCTGTGAAAGCTTTAATCCGAGGAGGGCAAAATGCCCGATCAACGTTCCGTGATTCTTGGTGCTGACCAAGAGGGCAATGCTGTTTCCCAGGCCATGAAACTGGCCAACCGCCACGGCCTGATCGCCGGTGCCACCGGTACCGGCAAAACCGTGACCCTGCAGCGCCTGGCCGAAGTGTTCAGTGATGCCGGCGTGGCGGTGTTCGCCGCGGACATCAAGGGTGATCTCTGCGGCCTGGGCGCCGCCGGCAATCCCCAGGGCAAAGTGGCCGAACGCATTGCCTCCATGCCATGGCTGGGCCACCAGCCCCGCGCCTATCCGGTCACCCTGTGGGATGTCGCCGGCCAGTCCGGTCATCCGTTGCGCACCACCCTGAGCGAAATGGGCCCGCTGCTCCTGGGCAACCTGCTGGAGCTGACGGACAGCCAGCAGGCCGCGCTCTACGCCGCGTTCCAGGTGGCTGACCGCGAGGGCCTGCTGCTGCTCGATCTCAAGGACCTCAAGGCCCTGCTCAACCACCTCAAGGATCACCCGGAGCTGCTGGGCGAGGATCGCGCCCTGTTCGCCGGCGCATCCGCCCAGGCCCTGCTGCGGCGCCTGGCCACCCTGGAACAGCAAGGCGCCGAAGCGCTGTTCGGCGAGCCAGCCCTGCAACTGGAGGACATCCTCCAGCCCGATCGCGATGGTCGCGGGCGCATCCATCTGCTGGACGCCAGTCGCCTGGTGCACGAGGCGCCCAAGGTCTACGCCACCTTCTTGCTGTGGCTGCTGGCGGAACTGTTCGAACAGCTCCCCGAACGCGGCGACGCCGACAAGCCGGTGCTGGCGCTGTTCTTCGACGAGGCCCACCTGCTGTTCAGCGATACCCCGAAGGCCCTGCAGGAGCGCCTGGAGCAGGTGGTCCGGCTGATCCGCTCCAAGGGCGTCGGCGTCTACTTCGTCACCCAGTCCCCCAGCGACCTGCCGGACGACGTGCTGGCCCAGCTCGGCCTGCGCATCCAGCACGGCCTGCGGGCCTTCACTGCCAAGGAACAGAAAGCCCTGCGCGCGGTGGCCGACGGTTTCCGCCCCAACCCGGCCTTCGACACCCTGTCGGTACTCACCGAACTGGGAATCGGTGAAGCCTTGGTGGGCACCCTGGAAGAGAAGGGCACCCCGGCTGTGGTCCAGCGGGTTGCCATCGCCCCGCCGCAGTCGCGCATCGGTCCGCTGAACGAAAGCGAACGGGTCGCGCTGGTGCGGAACTCGCCCCAGGCCGGCCGCTACGACAAAGCCATCGACCGTGAGTCGGCTTATGAAATGCTCACTGCCCGCGCGGCCCAGGCTCCCGCCGAGACGCCTGAGCCGAGCGGTGGCAAGGCGTCGAGTGGGCCCGGCATGGGCGACCTGGCCGGTGAACTGCTCGGCAGCCTGGCCAGCCAGGTCATGAAGACGGCGGTACGCCAGGCGGCGAACCAGATCGGCCGGCAATTGGTGCGTGGGCTGATGGGCTCGCTGCTGGGCGGTAGCAAGCGTCGCTGAGGAGAATCAGGCCCTGTAGGGTCCAGAACGAAAAAGGGCGCCAGAAGGCGCCCTTTTTCATGCTCGTCCAAATCAGACGATAAAGGTGATGGCCAGCCAGAACAGGCCGGCGGAAAGCGCCATCGAGGTGGGTAGGGTGAGCACCCAGGCCATCAGGATGTTGCGCACGGTGCCGCCTTGCAGGCCGCTCTTGTTGGCGACCATGGTGCCGGCGACGCCGGAGGACAGTACGTGAGTGGTCGAGACCGGCAGGCTGTAGATGTTGGCCAGGCCGATGGCACAGGCAGCGGTGATCTGCGCGCTCATGCCCTGTGCGTAGGTCATGCCGTGCTTGCCGATCTTCTCGCCGACGGTGCGCACCACGCGCTTCCAACCCACCATGGTGCCGATGCCTAGTGCCAGGGCGACGGCCAGGATCACCCAGAAGGGCGCGTATTCGGTGGTGGCGGTCAGGTCCTTGCGCAGCTTCTCCAGGTCGGCCTTCTCGCGGGCCGGCAGCTCGGAGAGCTTGCCTACCTTCTTCGCGGTGTCGTCCAGGCAGAGCAGGTAGCGGCGGACCTCGATGCGGGCTTCGTCGCTCAGGTCGTTGTAGCTGGCGATACCGTTGAGGTCGCGGAGCAGGGCGGCGATGGTCGGCTCGGTCTGCTTGGGATCGCAACGGTAGAGCTTGGGCATGTCGCTGCCGTTGCTCTTGCCCAGGGCCAGCATCTCACCGAGGGTATCGGAGTGGCGCTGGTAGAACTGGCTGAGGTGGATCGCGGCGTCGCGGGTACGCTCGATCTGGTAGGTGGTGCTGTTGAGGTCCATCACGAACTTGGCCGGGACGATGCCGATCAGCACCAGCATGATCAGGCCGACGCCTTTCTGGCCGTCGTTGGAGCCGTGCACGAAGCTCACCGCCATGGCGGAAAGCACCAGCACCAGACGGTTCCAGAAGGGCGGATGCTTCTTCTCATCCAGCTCCTTACGGGTTTCCGGCGTCTTGTGCATCTTCGACAGCGGGTACAGCCACTTCAGGCTCAGCAGCACCAGGGCGGCAACCATGAAGCCTGCCGCCGGGGAGAAGATCAGCGACAGGCCGATATCGATGGCCTTGCCCCAGTTCACGCCTTCGGACAGCGGAATTTCGGTGAGCAGGGCGTTTGCCAGGCCGACGCCCAGGATCGAACCGATCAGGGTGTGGGAGCTGGAGGCCGGGATACCGAAGTACCAGGTGCCCAGGTTCCAGGCGATCGCTGCGGTGAGCAGGCTGAACACCATGGCCAGGCCGTGGCCGGTATTGACGTTGATCAGCAGCTCCACCGGCAGCAGGTGGACGATGGCATAGGCCACGCCAACGCCGCCCAGCAGCACACCGAGGAAGTTGAAGACCCCCGAAAGGAACACCGCCCGGTAGGGCGACATCGCCTTGGTGTAGATGACGGTGGCCACCGCGTTGGCGGTGTCATGGAAGCCGTTGATGAATTCGAAAGTCAGGACGAATGCCAGGGCGAGACAGAGGCTCAGCACCAGCCAGGCATCAAGCCCACTGAAGAGATCGAACATGAAGGTTTAGTGACTGGGTCGGAAAGGGGCCGCGATTATGCCAGAAAACCGGTCGCCGCCCAGACCCGGATGCCGAGCGGCTTCTGGTGACCCACGACTTAGTTGTCGCAAATCAATTCGAGCGGTTACCCGGCTGGCGGGTGCGACAATCTGTCAGGGGTCCTGCCGGAGTTCCTTCTCGATCTTCTCGATTTCTCTTTCGAAGCTCTTGTCCAGTAGGCTGGGTTTCTTGCGCCAGGGTTTTCGCTCAGGGTCCCTTTGCGCGGCATAGGTTGTAATTTCGCCGCCGTATACGTCCTTGTAACGTTGCGCCTGGCGCTCGAGCTCGGCGCGCAGTTCGTCTTTCGTCACGTTGTTCTTTCCGTCTCTTTGATCAATGGTCTTGAAGTGGAATGGGCAGTCTAGAGGCCTTGGCCCCCATGGCGTCGCTTACCCGGTCCAAGCCGTTGGCGCGGCTTTTTGTAGGACAAAGTTCAGTTGTCGCAATTAAACGGTACTTTCCCACGCACATCGGAAAGACCCTGCGACTATTCAGGGGTTCAAAGCAAACGTCACTTCGTACCCACCGAGAACATTGCAAATTATAACAAGCAAACGGGAAAGCTCCATTAATGGAGCCCCCCTGGAATGTGAAGAATTTCTATCGTTCGGCAGTCAGAGGTTTCCGGTGAGAGACCGGATAATTCTGCCGAGAGTTTCCATCGCTTGTTCGCTGGAATTGCTCCAGGGATGACCAAAGTTCAGCCGAGCGCAATGGCCGAAACGCCGTGTTGCGGAAAAAATCGGCCCCGGCGCGATACTGATGCCCTGGGCCAGGGCGAGCTGGAACAGGCGTAGCGAGTCCACCTGCTCAGGGAATTCCAGCCAGAGGAAGTAGCCGCCGTCCGGTTGGCTGACCCGGGTTTCTTCGGGGAAGTGCCGGGCCACCGCCGCCAGCATGGCGTTGCGCTGGCTTTCCAGGGCATAGCGCAGCTTGCGCAGGTGGCGGTCGTAGCCGCCGTGTTGCAGGTAGTCGGCGATGGCCGCCTGGGCCGGCACCGAGGCGGAGATGCTGGTCATCAGCTTCAGCCGCTCGATCTGGCTGGCGAAGCGTCCGCCGGCCACCCAGCCGACCCGGTAACCCGGTGCCAGGCTCTTGGAGAAGGAACTGCAGTGCATCACCAGGCCTTCCGTGTCGAAGGCCTTCACCGGTTTGGGCGCGTGCTGGCCGAAGTACAGCTCGGCGTAGACGTCGTCCTCGATCATCGGCACCTGGTGCTTGGCCAGCAGCGCCGCCAACTGACGCTTCTTGCCTTCGGAGAGACTGGCTCCCAGCGGGTTCTGGAAGTTGCTCATGAACCAGCAGGCCTTGATCGGCAGGCGTTCCAGGCTGTCTTCCAGCACTTGCAGGTCAATGCCGTCGCGGGGATGCACGGGGATTTCCACCGCCTTCAGCTTCAGGCGCTCCAGCACCTGCAGGCTGGCATAAAAGGCTGGCGCCTCGATGGCCACGAGGTCCCCGGGGCGGGCCACCACCTGCAGGCAGAGGTTCAGGGCTTCCAGCGCGCCATTGCAGATCACCAGCTCCTCGATGGGCAGCGGCAGGCCTCCGACCATGTAGCGCAGGGCGATCTGCCGGCGCAGGGCGTGGTTGCCCGGCGTCATGTCGGCCACCGTGGAGCGCGGGTCCATCTCCCGCACCGCGTGGGCCATGGAGCGAGCCAGGCGGGGCAGGGGAAAGAGTTCCGGGCTGGGGAACGCCGAGCCGAAGGGCACGGTGTCCGGGTCCTTGATGGAGCTCAGTACCGAGAACACCAGCTCGCTGACATCCACTTCCGTGGTCGCCGCTTCCCGGGGCCCGGGTTGGGGTTCCGGCAGCGGCCGGCGCACGTGCTCGCAGACGAAATAGCCGGAGCGCGCTCGGGCCATGATCAGCCCGCGGCTTTCCAGCAGGTAGTAGGCCTGGAACACGGTGGACGCGCTCACCCCGTAGGTGCGGCTGGCGTGGCGCACCGAGGGCACCTTCTGACCCGGCGCCAGGACTCCGGTGCGGATCAGCTCGGCGATCTCGTCGGCGAATTTCTCGTAGCGCTTCATCTTTTCCTGAGTGGGCAGCAGCAGGGCGGTGCCCAACTCTAAGCGCTCGGCGCGTGCGCCGCCATGATCCCGGGCCATGGGTCAACGCCTCGGGCTGACGAAGGTGCTGCCGGCGCTGGCTTCGGTGGCCGGGTCATCCAGGCTGCGTACCACGAAGCGCAGGGGCCGCGAGCCGGCCGGGCCGCCGTCGTCGGTCAGGGCCACCGAGACCGGCAGCGAGAGGATCTCACCGGCGCCGATGCTCACCTGGTGCTCACCCTGCAGGCGGAACCCCGCGGTGTCGGCCAGTTCGACGACATAGCGCTGGGCGCGCTGGGTCTTGTTGATCAACTTGAGGTTGTAGATGTTCTCGATCTCGCCGGCGGCGTTCTCGCGGAACATGCCACGGTCCTTGATCACATCCACCGACAACTGCGGGCGAGTGGCGCCCATCCAGCCCAGGGCAACGATCATCAGCACCAGGGCGGTGGCGTAGCCGATCAGGCGCGGCCGCAGCAGCCGGGTCCGGCCACCTTCCAGGGCGCGCTCCGAGCTGTAGCCGACCAGGCCTCGGGCGTAGCCCATGCGGTCCATGATCGAATCGCAGGCGTCGATGCAGGCGGCGCAGCCGATGCAGGCGATCTGCAGGCCATCGCGGATGTCGATGCCGGTGGGGCAGACCTGGACGCACATCTGGCAGTCGATGCAGTCCCCCAGCCCCTGGGCTTTCGGGTCGCTGTCTTTCTTGCGCGGGCCACGGGATTCGCCGCGGGCGGCGTCGTAGGAGACGATCAGGGTGTCCTTGTCGAACATCACGCTCTGGAAGCGGGCGTACGGGCACATGTGGATGCACACCTGCTCGCGCATCCAGCCCGCATTTATATAAGTGGCGGCGGTGAAGAAGATCACCCAGAACAGCGCGGTGCCGCCGATCTCCCAGGTGAACAGGTTGGCCACCAATTCCCGGACCGGGGTGAAGTAGCCGACGAAGGTGATCGCAGTGGCCAGACTGATGGCCAGCCACAGCCCGTGCTTGACCCCACGGCGGAGCAGCTTGCCGGCGCTCCAGGGCGCGGCGGCCAGCTTGATGCGCTGGTTGCGGTCACCCTCGGTGACCTGCTCGCACCACATGAAGATCCAGGTCCAGACGCTCTGCGGACAGGTGTAGCCGCACCAGACGCGGCCGGCGAACACCGTGATGAAGAACAGGCCGAAGGCGCAGATGATCAGCAGCCCCGACAGCAGGATGAAGTCCTGCGGCCAGAAGGTAGCGCCGAAGATGTAGAACTTGCTCTGTTCCAGGCTCCAGAGCACCGCCTGGCGACCGTCCCAGTCGAGCCAGAGGGTGCCGAAGAACAACAGGCACAGGAGGCCCGCACCGACGCGGCGCAGGTCGCGGTAGAAGCCGGTGAAGCGGCGGGTGTGGACAGGTCCGTTGGTGGCGGAAAGGGGTTTGCTGGCTATGGGCGGCAGGCTCGGGGTGACCTCGATGACCTGCGCCGGGATTCTCTCGCTCATGATCAGTGCCCATCAGGCTGTTACGGCGAGGCGGACTATAGGAAGGCACTGATGGGCAAAACAGATTCAGATCAGCCGGCAAAAACCATATCAGATGGCATCGAGCAGGCCGCCAGGCCGCAAGGCGCGTGGATTGGGCACGTGGCTGCCGAATCCGTGGCAGCTGTGCGGCATCCGGTCGCGGGCCGTTGGGCGGCTCGGCACCGGTCAGTCGCGGGAGGTCCGCGCGATCAGGGCAGCATCGAGCCGATGGATGCAACCGGCATGACGCAGGTGGGGTAAGCAGGAGGGCAGTACTGGGTGGCGGCCAGGGACGGCGGCAGCGGGCGCATCAGTACGGCAGCGTAGGCAGCACCGAAGGCGCAGATGATGAGGGCAACGCACAACTTTCTTTTTGTTTTCATGGTCAATCCTCTGCACAGGAGGGACATGTTGTTATGGGGCAAGACTAGGAACCGCTGCGACACACCGCCTCGTCCGAATGGACTAGATGCCGGGGTGAACTGCTGAGCGCCATGAACAGCGCGGCAATGGCCCGTGCTTCCTGCAGCTCTCCCGAGGCCACAAGGGCCGGAAGCTGCGACAACGACACCTGCAGGACTTCCAGGGGCTCCGGCTCATCACCCTCGGCGGTACAGGGCTGCAGGTCCTCGGCCAGCACCACGCGGCAGCTGTGGCACAGGTGGCCGGGGGCAAGGGTCAGCAGGCCCAATTCCCGCAGGCGGTTGGCACGCAGGCCAACCTCTTCCATCAATTCGCGATTGGCGGCCTGTTCCGGGCTCTCGTCGCCGTCGACGCCGCCCTTGGGCAGGCCCAGGACCCGTTGCTCGACCCCCACCGCATACTCGCGTACCAGCAGGACATGGTCGGGATCGGGCTTGGCCACCACGATCACCGACTGGTAGCCGGTGCCGCGCAGGCGCTCGTAGACCCGCTGCTGGCCATTGCTGAATTCCAGGTGCAGGGCTTCGATCTGGAACCAGTCGCTTTCGGCCAGCAGTTCGGTCTTCAGAATGGTGGGCAGGCTGCGCATGGCTCGGCTCCCGTGGCGGACCCTTCAGAGGGTCGCGCGCATCGGGGGCGGGGACATCGTCTGGATGGACTAGCGCAATGGCGGTTCGGACAGGCGCCCCTCACCCGTGTGCGAGGGAGGGGCGGGAAGGGGCTCAGCCCAGCGTCGCGACGCTGCGCAGGATCAGCCGGACCAGCATGGTCTGCCGCGTCACGCCGGTCTTGGAGAAGGTGGAGCGCAGGTGCGCCCGCGCGGTATTGCGGCTGATGCCCAGGGCATCGGAGGCCTCGTCCAGGGTCAGGCCGTTGGCCAGGAGCATCGCCAGCTGCGCTTCGGCCGGGGTCAGGTCGAACAGCGCCTTGACGATTTCCTGCGGGGCGCTGGATTCCTGCTCCGGATCGCTGATGAAAATGGCCACCGAAGGGCACTGTTTGCCCTCGTTCCAGGTGGTGGGCGGAATGGAGCGCACGATGATGCCGAGGTCGGCGCGGCCGGACGGGCGCTGCACGCGCATGGCCTCCACCACCGACGGGTGGTTGCTTTTCTGCGACAGCAGGGCCTGCTTCACCAACTGGCGGAACACCTGGCTGTCGCGCGGCGTGCCCACCTGCAGGGTGTCGTTGACCACCTTGATGCCGTCCTTTTCCTCCAGCAGGCGTTCGGCCAGGCGGTTCTTCTGCAGCAGCTTGCCATCCTGGTCGAGGATGATGGTGCCCACCGCCAACTGGTCCACGGCGCCGGCATAGAGGTTGCGCTCGCTTTCCACCCGGTTCAGGTGCATGTGCAACTGCACCGCCTGCTCCAGGTGCGGCAGGAACAGGTTCAGCAGGTCCTTGTCGGCCTGGGAGAAGGCCGGGTCCTGCTTGCCCCGGGAAATGCGGATACGGCACTGGGCGCCGTCGCTGGTGTTGATGTCGGCGCCGAGGATGTGGAACACGTCCACCGGTTCCATGAAGTTCTTGTAGAACTCCGAGTTCAGCCAGTCGCCGTCCGTGACGAACTCCGCCAGGGTGATCACCTGCCGGTTCGGCAGGCCGACGAAGGGGTCCAGATTGTAGAAATGCTGGTTGTAGGAATCCGTGACTTCAGCCGAGGCGCCGTCGGTGTTGATGGTCAGCCCTTCGACGTGCTGGCTCGGCGGCCGCAGGATGAAGGTGGCATAGCGGGACGCAAGGCAATGCTTGAGCTGATCGAGGAACGTGGTCCAGGGAATGTTTTCCAGCGGCCCCTTGTAGAGGTCGCGGAGCATCCCGCTGAATTCGTCGAGCGTGAGAACGTGTGCCATGTCTGAAAGCTTTCTTATTTTTATGACTTAGGAAGATTCTTACAGAGTCTTCAGTCTTTTTTTCAAGGCCAATCGTCTTCCGTCGATCGGTTGACGATTGGCAAGGGGCCGGCTTACGCCGGCTCTTTCACATCCAGGACAACAAAGGTGCGGGGCTCGCTGGCGGCGGCGTTCAGTTCAGCGATGTCGGTGTAGAACTGGTCGTACCACTTGCGCAGCTGGTAGACCGGGCCGTCGCCATCGCAGAGCAGCGGGTTGTCCACGCGGGTCTTGGTGTGCCAGATGGCCACGTCCTCGTAGAACGCATCCTGGGCCTGCTTCACGTAGGCCTTCGCCATCTCGCGGTTCTGCTCGTCGGTCAGCCCCGGCACCTTCTTCACCAGCACGCCGTAGCGCAGGGTGAAGCTGTCGAGGTCGATGGGCACGTGGCAGTTGAGCAGGACCGAGTGGATTTCCACGCCGTCCATCGCACCGGTCATTTCGGTGATCTGGTAGGCCGGGCCGAAGTAGGTGGCCACTGTGGTCAGCTGGCTGTCACCGGAGAGCCGCGCGCTGCCGCCGCGCATGTACTGGATGGCCGTATGGCCTTCGAAACGGTTGCTGAAGTGGGTCAGCTCAGTGCCGTGTACCGAGTCGAAGTGCGCCATATCGGCGACGTTGTCGATCAGCTCGCGGCAGTTTGTGTCGATTTTCATCTCCGCAACTGCCCACTCGGCCCACTCCTCGCTGAAGCAGGCATCGATGCGCGGGATGGCCTGTTCGGCGATGGGCGGATTGCCTTCCGGGTCGTTCCAGACGAACAGCAGGTTGTTCTGCTCCATCACCGGCCAGGACTTGATCTTCGCGCGCGGCGGAATGCGCTTGGCGTAGGGGATGTCGTCGCACACGCCGTCGCCACGCCAGCGCCAGTCATGGAAGGGGCAGCGCACGGCGTCGCCTTCGACGCAGCCTTCGCTGAGGTCGGCGCCCATGTGCGGGCAATAGCCATCGAGGATGCGGATCTGCCCGTCCTCTCCGGCGAAGGCCACCAGGCGGGTGCCGAAGGCGTCCAGGCGGTGGGGTTTGCCATCGCGATACTGGCTGGCCAGGCCCAGGCAGTGCCAACCTCGGGCGAAGCGCGGCTCCAGTTGCTTGGCTTCGATTCGGTGCAGGGTACTCATCTTCTTGTTCTCCCATCAGGCTCGTCGGGGGCTGCAGGCGGCTCGGACGAACCATTGCAGCTAATGCGCTGATCGGATTCTGCGGTGCCAGCATTTCCCGGCATCGTCTGATCGGACGATGGCCGGCTCCACCCTGGCCGATTAACTCTCCGCCAGAACAAGAATCGGAGCGGTGCCCCTGATCGGCATTCGCGGCGAGACCACGCTCGCCGCCGGGCAGGTCAGTCCTGTATTGCAGGACCTGGCAGCGCTCCGCCTGCCCCTCCCTGGTGGATTCCCGGGCATAACCCTTCACCTGAGCGAACGGAGAAACCGGATGCGCGCAGTAGCTATCGATCGACTCGGTGGGTCCGAGGTCCTGCAAGTGGTTCAACTGGAAAAACCGCGTCCCGGTCCCAGAGAAGTCCTGGTGCGGGTCGCCTGCGCCGGGGTCAATCCGGCGGACTGGAAATGCCGCGAGGGCTACCTGGGCGGCTTCCTCGAATACCGTTTCCCCTTCGTCCTGGGCTTCGACCTTGCTGGCACCGTGGAAGCGGTGGGCGAGGGCGTGGACGGCCTCCTGCCAGGCACCCGTGTCTTCGCCCAGAGCGATGTGGGCGCGGGCAAGTGGGGCTCCTACGCGGAGTTCGCATGCGTGTCCCGCGAGTCGGTGGTGGTGATGCCCGACAACCTCGATTTCGCCGCGGCTGCCGCCGTACCGACGCCGGCCCTGGCCGCCTGGGCCGGGTTGTTCGATGAGGGCGGCCTGCGCCCGGGCATGAAGGTGCTGATCCACGGCGGCGGCAGTGCGGTGGGTGGTTTCGCCATCCAGTTCGCCCGCTGCGCAGGGGCACGCATCGTGGCCACCTGCAGTGCCGATAACGCTGAGCGGGCCCGCAGCCTGGGCGCCGAATCTGCCTTCGATTACCGCACCGCCGACATCGGCAACGAGGTACGTCGATGGGCGCCGGAAGGGGTGGACCTGGTGCTGGACTGCATCGGCGGCGGCAGCCTCCCCGATGGGCTGGAACTGCTGCGCCATGGAGGCATCCTGGTCTCGATCCTCACCCTGGCGCCCGGTGACGCGGGGCCCGACCACGAAGCCGCTGCGCGCCGTGGCCTGCGCACCGCCGTGGCCTACAGCCGCATGCCCAGTGGCGAGCCCCTCGGGCGCATCGCGGCCTTGCTTGCCGCCGGTCGCGTGCGGCCACCCCATTTCGACCTGCTGCCCCTGGCCGAGGTGGCCGTTGCCCACGACCGGCTGCAGCACGGTCAAGTGCGCCGCAAGCAGGTTCTGCAAGTGGCCGAATGACGGGTTCCGGCCTCGTCCGAGCGGACGATGGCCGGCCTGTGCGGAAAGGCTCTACTGGCTCCAACAGAACAAAAACAGGAGGCCGTGATGGTCATTGAACAAGGCCAGGTGGCCGTGATTACCGGCGCTGCCGGCGGCATCGGCCGCGGGCTGGCGGAAGAGGCGGGGGCCCGTGGCCTGCGCCTGGTGCTGAGCGATGTGGATGGGCAGCGCCTGGCTGCCCTGGTCGACGAGCTGCAAGGGCGTGGCGTGGAAGTCGCCAGCCTGGCGGCCGACGTCGGTGACCCGCAGCAGGTGGACGCCCTGCGCGACCTCGCGGTGCAGCGCTTCGGCGGTGTCGACCTGGTGTTCAACAACGCCGGCGTGATCCAGACCGGCTTCAGCTGGGAGATCGCCGCCGACCGCTGGCAGCGCCTGCTGGATATCAACCTGGGTGGCGTGATCAACGGCATCCGCAGCTTCGTGCCCCTGCTGCTGGGCCAGCAGCGTCCGGCCCAGGTGGTCAATACCGCGTCCCTCGCCGGACTGGTCTGCAGCCCCATGCTCGGTCCCTACACCGTCAGCAAGCAGGCGGTGGTCGCCCTCTCCGAAACCCTCCACTACGAGCTGGCGGCGATCCAGTCCCAGGTCCGTGTGGCCGTGCTCTGCCCGGGGCCGGTGGCCAGCGACATCATGGCCTCCAATAGCGTCGTCGGCGCCGCCACGCAGCAGCTGGACAGCCTGCTGGACAGCAGCATTCGCCAGGGCATGGCCCCGCGCGAACTGGCCTGCGAGGTCTTCGCCGGCATCGCCGAAGAACGCTTCTGGCTGCTGCCCCACAAGAACTTCAAGCCGGCGCTGGAGCGGCGCCTCAACAGCATCCTCGACGAGACCAACCCGGTCTTCCAGATGGCCGAAGCCTAAGGACCGCCACCATGTCCCTCGACCCCCAGATCGCCGCCGTGCTGCAGCAGTTCAGCGGCATGCCGCAGCCGGACTACAGCCAGCTCGACCCCGCGCAATACCGCCAGTTCAGCGACAACCTGATGCCACCCATACCCGGCGAGCGCCTGTTCGAGGTGCGTAACCTCAAGGTGGCCGGCGCCGAGGGCGACCTGGACGCGCGCCTTTACCGCCCCGAAGACAGCAACAACCTGCCGCTGCTGGTGTTCTTCCACGGCGGCGGCTTCGTCATCGGCAATATCGATACCCACGACAATCTCTGCCGCAGCCTGGCCCGCCTGACCGGCGCCGTGGTGGTCTCGGTGGCCTACCGGCTGGCGCCGGAGCATCGTTTCCCGGCGGCACCCCACGACTGCTACCGCGCCCTCTGCGACCTGGTGGAGCGCGCCCGTGACCTGGGCTTCGATGCCAGCCGCCTGGCCGTGGCCGGCGACAGCGCCGGAGCCAACCTGGCGATCGCGGTAAGCCGCCTGACGCTGATTCGCAAGGGGCCGCGCGTTGCCTATCAGTGCCTGTTCTACCCGGCCACTGATGCGCGCTGCGACAGCGCTTCCCATGAAGCATTCGCCGAGGGTTACTTCCTCACCCGCGAACAGATGCGCTGGTTCTGGAACCAGTACCTGCCGCGTCCGGAACAGGCGGACGACGCCCTGGCGTCGCCCCTGCGTGCCGAAGACCTGGCCGGGCTGCCCCCGACCACCGTCATCAGCGCCGAATACGACCCGTTGCGGGACGAGGGCGAGGCGTTCGCGCAGCGCCTCCAGCTGGCCGGCGTGCCGACCCGCCTGATGCGCTGCGACGGCATGATCCACGGCTTCATCAGCATGGCGGCGTTCGTCGCCAAGGCCCAGGCCGTCCTCGAAACCGCCGCCGCCGACCTGCGTCAAGCGCTGAACTGAAAGGAGTGCCCATGGACAGCCCGCAGCGACTGATCGAGGCCATGGCCAGCGGCACCATGCTGGTGGTCACCGACGAGGATGAAGGCGAAGGCTCGCTGGTGATCGCCGCCGGCAATGCCGATGCCGCCGCCATCAACTTCATGGCCCGCGAAGCGCGCGGGCTGATCTGCCTGGCCCTGACCGAGGAGCGCTGCAAGACACTCGGCCTGGAACTGATGGTGCCCAACTCGCGGGCTCGCCACGGCATGGGTTTCACCCTGTCCATCGAGGCCCGCACGGGGGTGTCCACCGGCATCTCCGCCGCCGACCGCGCGCGCACCATCGCCGTCGCCGTGGACCCGGCCAGCACCGCCGTCGACCTGGTGCAACCGGGCCATGTCTTCCCTTTGCGTGCCCAACCCGGCGGTGTGATGCAGCGCGCCGGCCATGTGGAGGCCGCCTGCGACCTGGCGCGCCTGGCCGGGCTGATGCCGGCCGCCGTGCTGGTGTCCATCCTCGACGAACAGGGTGAACCGGCGAAGGGCCAGGCCCTGCGCGAGTTCGCCCAGCGCCACGGCCTGCCGTTGGGCAGCGTGGCCGACCTGATCCATTACCGCATCCTCCACGAGGGCACCATTCGCCGCTCGGGGGAGTACCCCATCAGCACCCGCCATGGCGACTTCCGCGCCATCACCTACCTGGACGACTACGAGGGACACCTGCACCTGGCACTGGTGCGGGGTGACGTGCGTCGCGACACGCCCGCCCTGGTACGCGTGCAGGCGGTGGAAACGATGCGTGACCTGCTGGACAGCCATCCCGATCAGTGGAACCTGGAGCGCTCCCTGGCGCGGGTGGCCAGGGAGGGCAACGGTGTGGTGGTGCTCCTGGCCCACCAGGAAACCCCTGGCGCGGTAATCGAACAGCTTCAGCAGCAGGTCGGACAACGGGCACGCCCGCCCAGCTTTCCGCAGCGTACATTGGGCATCGGCGCGCAGATCCTGCGCGACGTTGGCGTACGCAAGATGCGCCTGCTGAGTTTCCCCGTCAGTTACAAGGCCGTTTCCGGCTTCGAGCTGGAGGTCGCCGAGTTCGTCCCCTTCGAAGCGCAGGAGTGAACATGAGCAACGAACTGGACAGGCTGCTGAGCCCCGCCAGTCTGGCCGGCCTGACCCTGCGCAACCGCATGATCAAGACCGCGACCTTCGAGGGGATGTACTTCCTCGAACTGGCCCGGCAGATGTGCCAGGTCGTGAGCATGCCGCTGGTGTACCTGGGCGGCGTCGCCACCGCACAGCGCACCCTACGGTCCAGACCACGCGAAAGGGGGGCTGCCTTGGGCACGGGGGAGGATTCGCGCCTACAGCTCGTAGGATGGGTCGGGCGGCGTTCCGCGAGGGGAGCGAAACCCATGCTGTCGGCTAGAGCGCCTGAGCCGCCAACGGACGCGCAAAAAAAGCCCCCGATCCGGGGGCTTTTTCATTCAGCTCAACATCAAGGCGCTACACCCTGCAGCATCAGCTTCGCTTGCGCCTGCACCAGCGGCGAGGCGGTGAAGTTTCCGTCGATGGGGGTGATCACCGCTTTGCCCAGAGCGAGCTGGTAGGCATCCCCCTGCTTCTGCTCGGCGGTGGGGGCGGACGGGGCGACCAGGTTGACGCGCACCACGCCATCGGGACCCTGCTGCGGGGCGAATACCACATTGCCCCAGTCACTGATGGGCGCGAAGGCCACGCCGGTGACCTGGCCCGCTTCCAGCGCCGGGTAGTTGATGTTCAGGCCGGTAATGCCGGGCAGGCCGATGACGTTGGTCTCGCAATGCGCCTTGGACTTGCCACCGCTTTGCTCGCAGACGCGCTTGGCCTGGGCGCCGTTGGCGGCGGCGCGGTCGATGACGCGGACGGCGAAGCGTGCGGTGTCATCCATCGCGTTGAGCGTCTTGAGGTAGCCGGCCTGCGGGTTCTGGGCGATCAGCTGCAGGTCGATGGCGGTGGAGATCGCCACCGCCGGCACCCCCTTGAACATGGCGCGCACGGCGGCGTTGACGGTGCCGGACATCTGCGTCAGCGGGCCGACGTTGTCGCCGAAGTTGGTGCCGGAGACCACCAGGTCCGGGCGGTTGTCCTTCAGCAGCAGGTCGAGGCCGACGTTCACCGCGTCCACCGGCGTGCCGATGGCCGAGGTCTTGCCGGCTGGCGGGGTGTAGCCGGCGGGGGCGCCGACGCAGTACTTGTCCTGGGCCAATTGGGTGATGGCCACGGCCTGGCCGGGCACCACGACGCTGGCGGCGCCGATGCCGCTGCTGTCGTTCTGCGGGCCGACCAGGGTGACCTGGTGGCCGGCGGCGACCAGTTCCTGGTAGACCGCGTTGATGCCGGGGGCGCGGCAGCCGTCGTCGTTGGTCAGGAGAATGTTCAGGGCACTGGCCTGGAGCGAAAGGGACAGGGCGGCCAGGCTGATGGCGGATTTCAACAGCGTGTGCGTCATCTCGTTTCCTCAGTTGGAAATAGGGAACCTTCGGTCGACTGCTGGCTGAACTCAGGTGGTTTTCGGCGGGACACAAAAAAGCGAGGCCCGGGGGCCTCGCTCGATCAGGGCACTTATTTGCCCAGCTTGCGCAGGTTGGCGACGGAGAAGTAGTCCGCTTCGTAATCGCTGTTGTTCAGCTTCGCCGGCGGCTTGCCGTTGAGCAGGCGGTCGGTCAGGTAGGAACCGGCGATCAGGTCGTGGAAGACCGCCACCCGTGCCTGGAAGCCCTGCAGGTCATAGGCGTAGGCCGTGGTCTGCATGTTGCTGCGCCAGAGTTGGCCCTTGCCGTCGTAGTTGTCGGCCAGTACGGCGATCCAGGAGTCCTCGTCGATGTAGAGCACGCGCTTGCCGTAGATGTGACGCTTGCCGGGCTTGAGCGTGGCCTCCAGGACCCAGACACGGTGCGGCTCATAGCGCATGTAGTCAGGGTTGACGTGGCCGTTGGTGGACAACAGGTCGTCGAGCTTCAGGCTCGGGTCGTCCAGCTTGTAGTTGTTGTACGGGATGTAGATTTCCTTCTTGCCCACCAGTTTCCACTCGTAGCGGTCCGGGGCGCCGTTGAACAGGCGGTCCTCGTCCATCACGCGGAAGCCACCGGCGCCGAACGGGGTGTCATAGGCCACGGTCGGTGCGCGACGCACCCGGCGGTTACCCGGCAGGTACTGCCAGGACTGCGACGGCGAGCTGATCGGGTCGGTGAAGGTATGGGCGAGGATGATCTCACCCTTCTTGCGGGTCGGTTCCAGGGTCTGGACCAGGGCGAAGGCCTGCTGGCCGCCGAAGGATTCCACGGTTTCCTTGGGCGAGTCCCACACCGAGAGAATCTTGTAGTCCATGGATTCCAGCGAGCGGGTGCCGTTGGAGAGGGTCAGCGCCATGGTGTAGATGGCGTCTTCCTTCCAGGCGCGGGCCGGCAGGTTGAGGTTCCACATCAGCTCGTAGCCGTTCTTCGGGATCGGGAAGGGCGAAGCGCCGATGGCGTTGATCACGCCGTTGCCATCGCTGACCAGCTCGGCGCTGGTGGCGTTGGCGAGGGTGCGCTGCAGGACCCGGTCGGAGTAGCGGAAGTCGCGATGGCTTGGATACACCGGGATCTTGAAGGTGCTCTTGTAGCGCTGGAACAGCGCCTTCTGACCGTCGGTGAGCTTGTCGGCGTACTGCGCCATGTTCTCGGCAGTGATGACGAACAGCGGCTTCTCACCGGCGTAGGGGTCGCCATAGGCAGTGCCCGTACCGGCGTAGTTGACCTGGGGCGGAGCCCCCAGCCACTTGCCGCTCCAGGCAGGAATGCTGCCGTCGGCGTTGCCGGCCTTTTCTGCCCCCATGGGGGTGAGGTCGTTGCCCAGGCGTTTGGCTTCTTCCGGAGTGATCTTGGCCAGAACCGGGGTGCTGGCGAGAGCGGCGGCGAGAACGCCGGCCAGGAGCGGGGTCTTGTTGTTCAGTTGCATCTTGAGTCTCCTGCGGCAGTGGATCAGAAGCTGTACTTGACGTTGATGCCGAAGTTGTCGCGGTCCGCGAAGGGGGTGTCGCCGGCATCGCCGAGGAAGGCGTTGTAGCGGGCTTCCAGCGTGAGGTTGTTGAGGTAGCGCCAGGTGGTGCCGACGCCCAGGCGATGGTCACCTTCACCCATGCCGAAGGTGCCCGGCATGGACGAATCGCCGCCCAGGTTCTGGCTGAAGATCAGCGGCACGGTGAGGTCCCAGCCGTTGAAGATGTTCAGGTACTCGAGGGACAGGTTGACGGTATAGCCCCAGGAGCTCTTGTCGAAGAACAGCTTGTCGGTGTTCGGCGTAACCAGCGGGAAGGCGCCGCCGAGACCGTCCGAGACGAAGGCGGTGAAGCTGGGCGCCTTGTCGTTGTCGAGCACCTCGTTGTAGCCAACCTCACCGGTCAGGATGGCGTTGTCGGCGAAGGGCGTGGTGCCGATGGAGTGGATGAAGGACATCTGCGCCTGCATGGTCTCGGCGCGCACCGGGTGCGGCACCAGGCCGGTATCCACCAGCACCGGCTGACCGTCGCGATAGCTGACCTCGCCGCTGATGTTGGTGTCGCCGACCACGGTGGAGAAACTCGCGCCGTACAGGTCGATGTCGTCGAAGTAGCGCACCCGGTAGTTGGCGGTGTTCCAGTCGGTGAGGAAGTCGATCTGCGGCGCCTTGTCATGGAAGCGCACGTAGTAGAGGCCGAACTCGGTGTTGTTCAGCGACTCCGCCACGTAGTTCAGCGCCACGCCGTACTGGCCGCTGTCACTGGGCTTGTCGTCGTGCAGGCGGCGGGTGATGCCGAAGGCATCGGTGAAGCCGCCTTCATCGATCTGGTCGGAAACCGAGAAGAAGCTGCCGACGCCGTCGATCTCGGTCTTTTCCCACTCGTACTGGTAGTAGGTCTGGAGGCTCAGCGCGTCGGTCAGGTCGATCTGGCCGAATACCTGGCCCACCGGCAGGAAGAGTTCCTTGAGTTCCACACCCGGGGTATTGGCCTTGGTGGCATCCACCGGGGCCATGGCGCCGGAAATGCCGTTGCCGATGAACAGGCTCTCGCCCCAGCTCACTACCTGGTCGCCAACCCGCAGGTTGAGGTTGTGGCCGCCCAGGTCCCAGGCGCCGTAGACGTAGTGGTCCAGCAGACGCAGGTCCTTGCCGTGCTGGTCGATGGTGCCGTGGGGGAAGTGGTTGGCCTGGGAGCACTGGCCACCGGCGAAGCAGTTGGAGGTACCGGTGTGGTTGTCGTTGCTGCGGTTGTAGACGTCGTCGTAGAAGCCGCTGGCGCGCACGAACAGGCCGAAGTCTTCCTTCCAGTTGAAGTTGGCCTCGGTGAGGAAGCTGGAGCGGTTGGTGATCAGGCTGCCCTTGTCGAAGGCGTTGTTGCCGTCGTCGATGTTGGCGATGGCCGGGTTCGGGAAACCGTTGGACAGCGCGTGATCGCGGGACTCGGTACGCCAGGCCAGGGCGTAGGTGAGCGTGGTGTCCCAGGAGATCTTCAGATCATCGTTGGGCTGGAAGGCCATGGCCTGGCCTTGCCCGGCATGACCGATGGCGAGGCCCACGCAGGCAATGCGGATCGCGGAATGCAGCGGCTTAAGGGGATGACCTTTTTTTGTTCTTATCATCATGTCGCTCTCGGCGTGACTGGGCACAGCTCGGCTGCCAGGCCCAAGGTGGAGTTGAGTGTGGCGGGCTGACTATGTGGTCACTGAGGAGGCGCAACATCGTCCGAAAAGACTACGAGGTTTGTACGAGATCGGAGGGGGTGGTCGGAGCGTCTTGCCGGGATGCGGTCTCCCGGTTCCTGCGCAAATTCCTTAGTCCCATTGGACGATGTTGGCGGTTGGGGGCGCACTGAGAATCCGGGCAATTGCGCACCACGAACAACAAAAAGGGAGCATGCCCGATGAGCGCGAACACCTCGCAATGGGACCTGAGCTGCGACGTACTGGTGGTGGGATCGGGAGCCGGCGCCATGACCGCTGCGCTCAGGGCACACGACCTGGGATTGAAGGTGCTGGTGGTGGAGAAGAGCGACCGCTTCGGCGGCACCTCGGCCATCTCCGGCGGCGGAATCTGGATTCCCTGCAACCATCGCATCGCCGCGCTGGGCGGCGAGGACTCGGCCGAAGAAGCCATCGCCTACATCCGCGCGGTGACCAACGGTGAGATCGACGACGGCCGTATCGAGGCCTACGTCGAGCACGGTCATCGCGCCATCCAGTACCTGGAGAAGCACTCGCGGGTGCGCTTCGAGGCCCAGGCCGCCTACGCCGACTACTACCCGGAAGTACCCGGCGGCAAGCCCGGTTATCGCTCCATGGACCCCGCGCCCTTCGATGCCCGTGAACTGGGCGAAGACTTCATGCGCCTGCGCGAGCCCTCGCCGGGCACCCTGATGCTCGGACGCATGACCATGACCATGAAGGAAGCCCGCGTGCTGCTCTGCCGTGGTCCGGGCTGGATCGGTCTGACCCTGAAGGTGATGTGGCGCTACTGGCGCGACCTGGGCTGGCGACTGCGTTCGCGGCGCGACCGCTTCCTCACCCTGGGCAACGCCCTGGTGGCGGCGCTGCGGGCCTCGCTGAAGGACCGCGACGTAGCGCTGCAGCTCGAATGCCAGCTGGAAAAACTGGTGGAGGAGGGCGGCCGCGTGGTGGGCGCCGAGCTGATCCACCAGGGCCGTTCCGTGCGCGTGGAAACCCGCTGCGGCGTGATCCTTGGCGCCGGTGGTTTCGAACGCAACCAGGCCATGCGTGCCCAGTACCACCCGGTCCCGTCGCGCAGCGACTGGAGCGCCACGCCGCCCTTCAACACCGGTGATGCCATCCGTGCCGGCCAGGCGCTGGGCGCGCGTACCGCCTTGATGGATCACAGCTGGTGGGCACCCACCACCCATGTCGAGGGCGAAGAAAAGCAGCGCGCGCTGTTCGTCGAACGCAACCTGCCGGGCTGCATGCTGGTGAACTCGGCGGGCGAGCGCTTCGTCAACGAAGGCGCGCCCTACACCGACATCGTCTACGCCATGTACGCGAGCAACCGCGAGGGCGCCACCAGCGTGCCCTGCTGGCTGATCTTCGATGCCGACTATCGCCACAAGTACCCCTGCGGTGCGCTGCTGCCGGGCTATGCCATGCCCGACAGCCGCCTGCCCGCGCACCTCAAGAACTACTTCCACAAGGCCAATAGCCTGGCGGAACTGGCGCGCTCCATCGGCGTCAACGAGGCGGGACTCACGCGCAGCGTGGAGCGCTTCAACCCCATGGCCGTGGCCGGCAGCGACCTGGATTTCCACAAGGGCGATTCGCTGTTCGACCGCTACTACGGCGACCCCACCGTAACGCCCAATCCTTGCCTGGCGCCTCTGGTGAAGCCGCCGTTCTATGCGGTGAGGGTGGATGCCGGCGACATCGGCACCAAGGGCGGTCTGCTCACCGACGTGCATGCCCGCGTGCTGCGTGAAGATGGCGCGCCGATCACCGGTCTCTACGCCATTGGCAACAGCGCCGCTTCCATGATGGGCCGCACCTACCCGGGCGCCGGCTCCACCATCGGCCCGGCCATGGTGTTCGGCTTCCGCGCTGCGGAAGACTTGCATGCCCAGCGAGCCACCGCTGCGACCGAAAACAGCCGCAACGTGGCGCAACCGGTCGGCTGACGGACGGGGCCGCCGTGCGGCCCCTGGTACACGCACTCCCTCCAACAAGAACAAAAGGAAGACGCGATGATCGATTTCACGGGCAAGACCGTACTGGTCACCGGTGGCGGCGTGGGCATTGGCCGCGCCATGGTCGAAGCCTTCGCCCGCGCCGGCGCCCGACTGGCGGTGGCCGAACGGGACGCTGAGCGCGCCGCCCAGGTATGCGACTGGCTGGCCAGTTGTGGCGGTGAGGCGCTGGTGGTGCAGACGGACGTGACCTGCAAGGAACAGGTCGCCGCCCTGGCCGCACAGATCGAGGCACGTTTTGGTGGTCTCGATGTGCTGATCAACAACGTCGGCGATTCGCTGATGATCGCCAAACCCTTCGATGCCTACAGCGATGACGATATCGATCGACTCTACGCCGTCAACCTGGGGCACATCTTCCGCGTGACCCGCGCCATGCTGCCGCTGCTGCGTCGCCAGGGTGCGGGCGGCAGCATCATCAGCCTGTCCTCCATCGAAGCCTTCCGTGGCATTCCCAACTGCAGCGTCTACGCCGCCTTCAAGGCCGCCATCGGTGGCTTCACCAAGAGCCTGGCCCTGGAGCTGGGCCCGGTGGGCATCCGCGTCAACCAGATCGCCCCCGAGTCCACCGAGACGCCGCAGCTGCCGATGTCGCTGATGATCGCGCCGGAACACCGTGCGCAACTGCCGAACTGGATTCCCCTGGGCCGGTTCGGCCAGCCGGAAGACATGGCCGGCGCCGCGCTCTTCCTGGCCAGTCCGCTGTCCGGCTGGGTGACCGGCACCACCCTGCACGTGGACGGCGGCGCCCTGGCGGCGGCGGGCTGGTATCGCGACCCGAAAGGCACCTGGACCAACGTACCGGTGATCACGGGCAACGGTTTCAACTTCTAGAACCCCAGCTTTCGCTGACTGCAACAAGGAATCCCGAATGAACGCGAAGAACTCCAGAGTCGCCGTGGTCACTGGCGCCAGTCGTGGCGTCGGCAAGGGCATCGCCATCGCCCTGGGCGCAGCTGGCATGACCGTCTACCTCAGCGGCCGTTCCGCCACCCAGAGCAGCAGCCAGCTGCGTGGCCAAACCCTGCCCGGCAGCCTGGCGGAAACCGCTGAAGCGGTGACCCGCGCCGGCGGCCGTGGCATCGCCGTGGCCTGCGACCACCGTGACGACGAACAGGTGCGCGAGCTCTTTGCCCGCGTCGAGCGCGAGCAGGGCCGCCTGGACCTGCTGGTGAACAACGCCACCTACATCCACGAGAACCTGATCGATCCGGGCCCCTTCTGGCAGAAGCCCCTGGAGATGGTGGACATCCTCGACATCGGCCTGCGCTCGTCCTACGTCGCCAGCTACCACGCCGCGCCGCTGCTGGTGAAGAACGGTCACGGCCTGATCGCGTTCGTTTCCTCCTTCGGCGCCGGCTGCTACATGCACGGCCCGGCCTATGGCGCGCAGAAGGCCGGCGTCGACAAGTTCGCCGCCGACATGGCCATTGATCTGGAAGACACCGGTGTCGCTGCCGTCTCGCTGTGGCTCGGCCCGCAGCGCACCGAACGCACCGCCATCGCCGGCGCCGAACGTGCCGACCAGTACGAGGAATTCCTCGCCATGGCGGAGACCCCGGAGTTCAACGGCCGCGTGATCAACGCGCTGCTGAACGACCCGGAGCTGGCTGCGCGTTCCGGGCAGACGCTGATCACCGCCGAGCTCGCCGCCGGCTACGGCATCACCGAAGACGCCGGACGTCAGCCGCCGTCCTACCGCGACATGCTCGGCGCCCCCCGCGTGCAGCACCCCGCGCGGGTGATCTGATCGACCATCGCCCGGAACGCTCCGGGCGCTTCAATCACGGGGCCGGAAGGGCCCCATGCAGGAGTGAGGATGCGATGAAAGTTCTGGTGATCGGCGGAACCGGCCTGATCGGCGGCCATGCCGCGCTTTACCTCAAGGCCCACGGCCATGACGTGACCATTGCCGGGCGCAAGCCGGCCGCAACGGGCAGTGCGCTCGCCGAGTTGAAGCAACTGCAGGGCGATTACGTCGCTGGCAGCTTCAGCCGTGATGACCTGGTCGGGTTCGACGCCCTGGTGTTCGCCGCCGGCAGCGATATCCGCCATGCACCCCAGGGCGGCGACCTCGACGCCCACTGGCAGCGGGCCAACGTCGAGGCCATCCCGCGCTTCTTCGAACTGGCCCGCAGCGCGGGTGTCCGCCACGCGGTGCTGGTGGGCAGCTTCTATCCCCAGGTGGCGCCGGAGCTGATCGACAGCATTCCCTACGTACGCTCGCGCCATCTGTCGGATCAAGGCGTACGTGCGCTGTCCACGCCGGACTTCCGCGTGTGCAGCGTCAACGCGCCCTTCGTGGTCGGCGCCGTGCCGGGGCTGAAGGTCGACATGTTCGAGGCCTACACCCGTTACGCCGAGGGCAAGTTCGCGCCGCTGCCGTTCTTCGGTCCGGCCGGTGGCAGCAACTTCATCTCCACCCGTTCGCTGTCCCAGGCGATCCTCGGCGCGCTGCTCAACGGCGAGTCGGGCAAGGCCTATCTGGTGGGGGACGAGAACCTCAGCTACGCCGAGTACTTCGAAACCTTCCTGCGTGCCGTCGGCAACGACGCCGAGGTGCCGTCGCTGGACCAGGAGCATCCGCTGCTGCCGGACATGGCGCTCTACACCGGGCGCGGCAACACCGTGAGCTACGAACCGGATGCGGCGGAAACCGCGCTGCTCGGGTACGTGCGCAACGATATCGGACGGGCGGTGAAGGAAGTGGTGGCGCAGTATCTCGGCTGACGCGCGGGGACGGCGGTGGGCGAACCTTTTCGCTCACCGGCCTGGCCTGTGACGATTCGACTGTCCGAGCCAACAGGATGAAACTGAACCTGTAGGGTGCGCCGTGCGCACCGGCGGTTTGACGGGGTGCCGAAGCCGATCCCGGGATCGGTGCGCGCAGCGCACCCTACGGTCCAGCCCCTGCAACGATCGAAGCCGCGCGGCTCCCTGTGGGATTTACGCCTGCGGCTTCTTCTACCGCCAGACCACCGACGACCGCCCGCACGGCGAGCGCGTCGACGACAACAAGGGCCGCGCCTTCTCCATCGGCCCGTCGATCATGTACAGCAACAAGGCCGGCTGGTTCCTCACCGCAAAGCGGGATGGACCGGGCGGCTTCCCGCCTCGGTCCACCCGCGCCGGGCGGTGTGGTCCGGCTCAGATCGGCGAGCCCGGCAGGCCCGGGTAGTAGGAACCGGCCGCCACGCCGCCGTCGACCGACAGCTCGCTGCCGTTGCAGTAGCTGGCTTCGTCGCTGGCGAGGAACAGCGTGGCGCGGGCGATCTCTTCCGGAGCGCCGATGCGCTGTTGCGGCACGGTGCGGTATTGCGGGGCCAGCTCGTCGCGCGAGGCGCCGGTGGGGTTGGACATCACGGTATCGACGCCACCCGGATGCACCGAGTTGACCCGTACCCCGTGCGGGCCGAGTTCCAGTGCCGCGACCTTGGTCAGGCCGCGCACGCCCCACTTGCTCGACACGTAGGCCGCCAGGGCGTTGACCCCGCGCAGGCCGTCCACGGACGAGATGTTGACGATGGATCCGGCGCGCTGTTCGCGCATGATCGGCGCCACACTGCGCACGCCGAGGAATGTGCCGGTGAGGTTGATCGACAGGGCGCGCTCGAACTGCGACTGGGTCAATTCCTCGATGGCGCCGAACACCAGCACGGCGGCGTTGTTCACCAGCACGTCGATGCGGCCGTGGCGTTCCACGGTTTCGTGGACCAACTGCTGCCAGCCTTCTTCGTTGCTGACATCCAGGCGGCGGAAGCTGGCCGCCTCGCCCAGTTCCGCGGCCAGTGCGCGGCCTTCGTCTTCCAGCAGGTCGGCGATGACCACGGTGGCGCCTTCCTCGACGAACAGGCGCGAGGTATGCGCGCCCATGCCGCGCGCGCCGCCAGTGATGATGGCGACCTTGTTTGCCAGACGTTGCATTGCGTTCTCCTTTAGCCCCAATAAGCCTGGCCGCCATCCAGCGGGATGGTGGCGCCGGTCAGGTAGCGGGCGTTGTCGCTGACCAGGAAGGCCACGGTGCGGCCGATGTCGTGTTCGCAATCACCCACCCGGCGCAGCGGAATGCTGCTGAAGAAGGCTTCTGCCTCTACCGGGTTGCTTTCGATCCAGCCGCGCAGGCCGGGGGAGAGGGCGTGGGGGGCGATGACGTTGACGCGAATGCCGTCCACACCCCATTCGCACGCCGCCGCGCGGCTCAGGGAGCGGATGGCTTCCTTGGTCGCGGCATAGTGGCCGTAGCCCGAGGCATCCCAGCGCACGGCGGCGGAGGAGGCCAGGTTGACCACGGCGCCTTCGCCCTTGAGGTGCGGGTAGCAGGCGCGCATCAGGCGCAGGGTGGCCATGGGACCGGAGTCGATGCCCTTCATGAAGGTTTCGTCCGTCACGTCGAGGATGCTGCCCAGCGGCACGATATGCGCGTTGTTGACCAGGATGTTGAGGCCACCGAAGGCCTCCACCACCTCGGCCACGCAGCGTTCGATATCCGCCGGGTTCATCACGTCGCATTCGACCGCCAGGGCGGTGCCGCCACGACGGCGGATCTCCGCGCAGGTTTCTTCCAGGGTGGCGCGGGTGCGGCCCGCCACGGCGACCTTGGCGCCTTCGGCGGCCAGCGAGTAGGCGATACCCTGGCCGACGCCCTGGCCGCCTCCGGTCACCAGGGCGACCTTGCCTTGCAGCATGCTCATGGGTGTGTGCTCCCGAATCAGTTGGATTAGCCGGCGATGCCGGAGACCAGTTGCGCGTTGTCGATGCGCAACTCGGCGCCGTTGACGAAGCGCGATTCGTCCGAGGCGAGGAACAGCACCAGGTTGGCCACGTCCTCGGGCATGCACATGCGTGCCATGGGGTTGTCGCCGATGCCCAGGGCCACCGGATCGAGGTTGGGCACCAGGGCTTGGGTCATGGGGGTCCAGATGCCGTCGGGGTGAATGGAGTTGCAGCGGATGCGGTAGCCGCTGTTCTTGCAGTGCACGGCGACGCTGCGGGTCAGCGCGGTGACGGCGCCCTTGGAGGCGCTGTAGGCGCACATGGGCGGCAGGCCGCCGAGAGCGGCGACCGAGGACATCATGATGATCGAGCCGCCGGTGGCGTTGCGCTTCATCGCTTCGATGGCGTACTTGCAGCCGAGGAAGTAGCCGTCGGCGTTCACCCGCATCACGGTGCGCCACTGCGCCAGGCTGGCCTCCTCGATGGTGCCGAGGGGGCAGATGGCGGCGTTGTTGACCAGCACATCGAGGCGGCCGAAGGTCGCCAGGGTCTGCTCGATGGCTCGCTGCCAGTGCTGTTCCTCGGCGACATCGAGCTCGACGAACAGGGCGGCGGCACCGATCTCGGCGGCCAGGGCCGCGCCGGCCTCGCAGTCGATGTCCGCCAGCACCACGCGGGCGCCTTCGGCGGCCAGCAGGAGGGCATCAGCCTTGCCGACACCGCTGGCGGCGCCGGTGATCAGTACGACCTTGTCTTGCACACGTTTCATGCGGGGCTCCTTGGGTGTTCCTGGCCGGCCAGGGCGGCGCGCAGGGCATCTTCGCCGAAGATGGCCGAAACGACCGGGTCCAGTTGAGGGTTGCGACGCAGCTCATGGCCGCCGTCGATGGCCAGGCTCTGGCCGGTGGTCCAGCCCGACTCCGGGCCGGCGAGGTAGCGGACGGCGCCGGCGATATCCAGCGGCTCGCCCAGGCGGCCGAGCGGGATCTGTTCGAGGAAGGCATTGCTCATGGCTTCATTGGCGAACAGGCCCTGGGTGGCTTCGCTCTGGAACAGGCCGGGGCGAACGGAATTGACGCGGATGCCGGCGCTGGCCAGTTCCTCGGCCGCACAACGAACCAGGGTTTCCAGGGCCGCCTTGGCGACGCAGTACCCGGACAGCCAGCGGAACGGCATGGCCGCGGCGGTGGAGGAAATGCAGACGATGGCGCCACCGCCGTTGCGGGCCAGGTAGGGGGCGCCATGGCGGATGGCGAGGAAGGCGCTGGTCAGGTTGATGTCGAGGTCGGCGGCGAAGGTCGCCTGGTCGTGTTGCAGCAGCGGGCGGAAGGCTGCGCCGCCAACGGTCGGGATCAGGATGTCCAGCCGCCCTTGCAGGCCGTAGGCGAGCTCAAGGGCGCGGCGCAGGTCCGCTTCCTGGCAGGCGTCCCCGGCACAGACTTCGATTCGCGCGCCGGGCACCCGGGCGAGGAGTTCCTCGCGGGCTTGGGCCAGCGCTTCGCTGCGGCGCGCGCTGAGCACCACGCTGGCGCCGTCTTTGAGCAACAGTTCTGCACAGGTTTTGGCCAGGGCGCCGGTGCCGCCGGTAATCAGCGCGGTCTTGCCGCTCAGCACGCCCGTCATTGGGCGGCCCCTTGCAGCGGCAGGTCCTGGCTCCACTCCAGCAGCAGTTCACGCCGGGTGATGTGCCACAGGCCATCGATGCAGGCGAAGCGATCCAGGTAGCGGATGCCCCAGTCGAGCTTGCGGGTGACGCCTTCGACTTCGTACAGGTGGTTGGCGACGCAGTAGGTTTCCGCGCTCGCCTCCTGTTCGTCGACTTCGGCCAGGTGGTTGTGGACGTGGTGCTGGGTCAGGCTGAAGCGACCCAGGCCGTTCATCCCCGCGACGATGGCGTCGACGCCGTCGAAGCTGAAGCCGGGCCCCTTGAGTACGGCGTCGGGTGCGAACAGGCGGGCCAGTGCCGTCCAGTCCCGTTTATCCACCGCCTGTGCATAACGACAGACGAGTTCATAGAGCGCTTGCTTGTGCGATGCCTCGGACATGCCATGAGCCTCCTTGTTTGTCCTGCGCAGTTGCAGGTGCGGCGAAGCTCGCATCGCCGGGGCCGAGGGGCATCGGCCGATCGGACTATTGGCGCAAGCGCGGGGCGCTAGTCCCCTCGGACGATGAGGGGCCGGGGGAGTGCCGGCTAGGTTGGGTGTTCCCCTTACATGGAGCAGCAGAGATGGCCGACGCCGTTGAAACCCTTCTGGAAATCGAGCAGATCAAACAGCTGAAATACCGCTATTTCAGGGCAATCGACTGCCATGACTGGGCCCTGTTCGAAACCTGTGTGGCCGAAGACGTGACCACCGCGCTGGACAGTGGCAAGTACGCCTTTTCCGGTCGCGCCGGTTTTGTCGAGGGCCTGCGTGGGCTGATGGACCGGCCGACCCTGCTGTCCAAGCACCAGGGGCATCACCCGGAGATCGAGTTGGTTGCGCCCGATCGTGCCCGTGGCAGCTGGTACCTGGAGGATCATGTGATCGACACGGAGAACGGCTGGATGGTGCACGGCACGGCGTTCTACCAGGACGAATACGTCAAGCGCGACGGCGCCTGGCAGATTCTCTCCACCGGTTACCGGCGCGTGTTCGAAACGGTCACGGCGCCCATCCCGGAGCAGTTCAAGGTCATTTCCAGCTGGTTCGGCCTGCCTGAGTGAACGAATAGCGCCGGCGGCTCAGCCGGCGCGCAATTCGCGGATGCCCTTGCCCAGCCGCTTGCGCAGCAGGGTACGCAAGGTCACGCCGTCGGCGTAGCCCACCAGGCCGGCAACCTGGTCGACGCTGTGCTCGCTGGTTTTCAGCAGGTGCACGGCACGCTCGATGCGCAGGTCCTGGACATAGGCCAGGGGCGTCTTGCCCAGCACGTCCTGAATACGCCGGGCCAGGGTGCGCTTGCTGGTGGCCAGCTCGCTGGCCGCCGCGTCCAGGCTGAAGCCTTCGGCCAGGCGCTCGCGGGCCCAGCGGTCGAAGCGCTGCACCAGCGGGTCCGCATGGGCCAGGTGGTCGGAGAGCGCGTAGGCCGATTGCGAGGGACGGGAGTCGACGATCAGGTAGCGCGCCACCAGAGCAGCCAGTTCCGGGCTGGTCTGACGGATCAGCCAGAGGGTCAGGTCCAGATGGCTGAGGGCGGCGCCGGCGGTCACCCACTGTCCGGCGCTGACGATCATGCGCCCGGCGTCCAGTTGCACCTGTGGATAACGTTGCCGGAACAGCGGTGTCAGCCACCAGGTGGTGGTGGCTTCGTGGCCATTCAGCAGGCCGGTTTCCGCCAGCACGAAGGTGCCGATGCAGGCCGCTGCGATTCGCGCGCCGCCTTCGGCCCAACGGCGCAGGGCGGTGACGGCGTCGGCCACGTCGGGGCGGGCCAGTGCCGCCTGCAGCGGGTCGGGCATCTTGTAGCCCATGGCCGGGACGATCACCCAGTCCGGCGCCGGGCAGTCTTCCACCGGGCGCACCGGGACGCCGAATCCCAGGGCGCTGTTCACCTGCGGCCGCACGCCCGCCAGGGCCACTTCGAACTGCGGGCAGGGCAGGCCGTGCAGGGTGGACAGCTCGTTGGCGGTGGTCAGGGCATCGAGCACGGCGGCCAGGCCGGTGTCGAACACACCCTCAAGGGCGAGGACGGTGAGCTTCATGGCGAGATCGCTACCAAAGTTGTCAATCGCGCCAGTATGGCAAAGGGGGCATGGGCCATAAAGTGAGCTCCACACCCCCTTGCTGCGGAGACGCCTCATGTACCAGAAGACCCTTATCGCCGGTTGGGGCGACATGGACTTCAACTCCCATATGCGCAACACCGCCTACCTCGACAAGTCGGCCGACGTGCGCATGATGTATTTCTCCGATTGCGGCTTCCCCATGTCCGAGTTCCGCCGCCTGCGTCTGGGGCCGGTGGTGATGAAGGACGAGATCGAATATTTCCGCGAATGCCATCTGCTCGACGAACTGGCCGTGACCATGAGCGCTGCCGGCCTCTCCATCGATGGCAGCCGGATGTTGCTGCGCAACGAGTTCTTCCGCAGCGGCACCCTGGCCGCGCGAGTGACTTCCACGGTCGGCTGGTTCGATCTGGAGCAGCGCAAGCTGGTGGCGCCACCGCCCGCTTTGCTGGAAGCGCTCCAGGCCATGGACAGGAGCGATGATTTCCGCGAGTTGCCCAGCAGCAAGCGTTGAGGAGGAGGAGAGATGAGCATCAGCATTGTCCGTCTGGGGACGCCACGGGCCGCCGATGAGGGCCTGCGCATCGGTACCGTGCGTCGGCCGCCGCGTGGCGTGCCCAAGGCCGAGTTCGCCAGCCGCGACTACTACGACACCTGGCTGCCCCTGCTGGCGCCCAGCGCCGAGCTGATGGCCGAGGGCAAGGCGGTCGGCAGCGATGCCGACTGGGCGCGCTTCGCCAAGCACTATCGGGCCGAGATGGAGGGGGGCGAGGGCGCGCGCGTCCTCGACCTGCTGGCGGCCTTGTCCCACAGCAGCCACTTCGCCGTGGGCTGCTACTGCGAGGACGAGAGCCGTTGCCACCGTTCCCTGCTGCGCCACCTTCTGGCCGAGCGGGGCGCTTCCATCCGCTGATTCGGGCGGCCCGTCGCCGCCTTCCCCCGCCCTCTGGCGATCATCCGACCAAAGGCGCAGAATCGCGCCCTGTCGACGTAAGGTGCTGAGTATCCCGGCAACTTCGTTCCTATACTTTTCTTCGTGGGGCCGCTTTTACCGGCCCCTTTCCCTTTGGAAGCATCGTGAATATTCGTAGTTCGATCGCCAAGCTGTTCGTTCTGGGTTCCTGCGTGCTCATGCTGGCGGGAACCCCTGTCCAGGCCGCCGAACCGCCTCTGCCGGTGCGCGACCCGGCGAAACTGCAGCTGTCTTCCCATAGCGCGCTGCTGGTCGACCTGGCCAGTGACCAGGTGGTCTATTCCCGCAATTCCGCCCGTGTGATGCCCATCGCCTCGGTGACCAAGCTGATGGTCGCGGTGGTGGTGCTCGAGGCCAAGCAGCCGCTGGACGAGGTGCTGACGGTCACCATTCGCGAGAACAAGGAAATGAAGGGGGTCTATTCGCGCGTGCGCCTGGGCAGCCAGCTCAGCCGTGGCGAACTCCTGCATATCGCGCTGATGTCCTCGGAAAACCGTGCAACGTCCACCCTGGCGCACAACTATCCGGGCGGCTATTCCGCCTTCATCAAGGCGATGAACGCCAAAGCCCGCGCCCTGGGCATGGCCAATACCCGCTACGTCGAGCCCACCGGTCTTTCTCCCTTCAACGTCTCCACCGCCAACGATCTGGTGCGTCTGCTGAAGGAAACCCGCAAGTACCCGGTGATGACCCAGTACAGCACTACCTCCGCCAAGGTGGTGACCTTCGTCAAACCGCGCTACAGCCTGGGCTTTCGCAACACCAACAACCTGGTGCGCAAGCCTGACTGGAGCATTCAGCTGACCAAGACCGGCTACACCGACGATGCCGGCCATTGCCTGGTGATGGTCACCCACATGGGCCAGCGTCAGATGGCGATGGTGCTGCTGGACGCCTTCGGCAAGTACACCCACATGGCCGACGCCACCCGCATGCGCCGCTGGGTGGAAACCGGCACCAGCGGCAAGGTGCCGGTGACGGCCAAGAACACCCGCCACAACAAGAACGGCCTGGCGGTGCAGACCGAGGTCAAGCGCTGAGCCAGAGGTCCGGCTTCGACCGGACCCGCCGCAGCGGCCAAAAAGAAGCCAGCCCCAGGGCTGGCTTCTTCGTTTCCGGCCGCAGGCATCAGGCCTGGGGAACGGCCTCGCCCGCAGGCGAGTCGACGCGCTTCTGCGCCACACGGTGGAGCAGGCTGGACACCATGAAGCCGATGACCGCCAGCACGCTCATCAGGCTGAACACGTAGGTGTAACCCTGCTGGCCCGGATACTGGTCGAGGATGGAGCCGTAGATCACATAGGCGAACATGCCCGGTGCATAACCGATCAGGCAGCCGATGCCGAAGGCCGAGCCGGTAATGCGCGAGGGAATGCCCACTTCACTCATGGGGGCCCAGAACACGCCGCGCATGGTGAAGACGATCAGCGCGAACGACAGGGTGGCCGCCATGCCCGCGTAGATGTAGCTCTCGCCGGTGGGGATGCTCAGGATCACCGCCATCAGCGGCAGCAGTGCCAGGAACGCCCACTTGAGGTAGCGGCTCGGGCTCTTGAGGCCTTTGTCTGCCATGAAGCCGCCGGCCGGACCGCCCAGGACCTTGAGGAAGTACTGGTTGATGATCCCGTAGGCGCCCACCAGGGCCACCGGCAGCTGGTACATGTCCTTCAGGTAGGGAATGAAGTACGTCAGGCCGCAGTAGACGATGTAGACCATGAACACGTTGAGGCTGACCAGCCAGATGCCCGGTACGCGCACGGCTTCCAGCAGGCCGGCCAGGCCCACGGTTTCGGAGCTGGCGGCACCCTGGCGGCCGTCCTTGAGGAGGAACCAGGTGACCAGGCCGGCGAGGATGTCGATGCCCGAGTAGAACAGGATGGCGGACTTCAGACCGGCTTCGCCGGAGCCCATGGCGACGAACACGCCCAGGGCGGAGAAGGCCACCAGGGTGTCCACGACGCCGCGCCCGCCTTCGAGGAAGCCGAACATCCGTCCCTGCTCGCTGTCGTTCCCCAGGTTGCGGATGGCCTTGAGCAGCGCCGGCCAATAGATACAGTCGGCGCAGATGGCGAACAGGCTGAACACGATCAGCAACTGGCTGTAGCCGGGGAAGGTGGCCAGGTAGAGGCCCAGGGAGCCGGTGCCGATCAGGCCCAGGGGAATCAGTTTGCGGGTGTCGAAGCGGTCCGCCAGGAACCCGCCGACCACGAACAGCGCGGTGGCGATGATGGCGTTGGCGCTGAGCAGGGTACCGATCTCGGTGTGGGTCAGGCCCATGTGTTCCTGCATGGGCACGTAGAAGGCGTCCTTGAGGTTCGCCAGCTTATAGATGGTCCCGCCGCCGAGGACGAGGACCAGGAAGCGGAGCCACTTGGCCTTGGCCTGTGCTGTCATTGTTGTTCTCCACAGTTTCCGGTTGGGTAAGTCGCCTGTCGCCGAGGCGCTCAGGCTTGGGGTTGGCCGGCTTCGGCCAGGGTGAGTTCGGCCAGCACGCGCAGCTCGGTGAGCAGCCCGCGCACGTGACGAATCTGGTTGTTCGCCCAGCGGTGCTCGTCGGCCACCATGCGTTCGAGGGTGAAGCCGGGCGGCAGGCCGGTTTCGCTCATCTCGCGGTAGGGGATGAACGGGTCGTCGGCTTCATCCGACTGGCGGAAGGCCGGGGCGATGTAGTGGTTTTCCTGTTCCAGGATGAAGGCGACCACCTGGGGCGCCGACTCGCCGAGCATCAGCAATTCGAACAGCATCCGGGCGCCGGGCAGGTCATCTTCGGCGCTGCCGTGCAGCACGCCGTAGTGGCCGAAACCGTTCTGCTCGGGAACGATGCGCACGCCCTTGAGGTGCACCTGGCGGATGTGCGGCGCCAGGGCCTGCAGGGCGGGCAGCGGCTGCTCGCAGGCATTGATCATGTTGCCGAAGTCGAACAGCGCGTTCAGGCGCGGATTGCCGACCTCGCGCAGCAGCTCGGCGATCTCGAAACTCTTCAGCTCTTCGTGCTGCTCGAAGTCGAAGTGCAGGTCGTTCCGGTCGGCCAGCTCGCTGAGGTAGCGCAGGTCTTCTCCGATCTGCGCCATGACGCGGGACAGGTGGCCTTCGTAGCGGGAATAGACGCGAATGTTGCGGGTGCCGAGGGCGCGGGCGATCGCCACCACCTGATCGACGTCCTCGCGGCGGGTGCTGCTGATCTCCAGGTGCACGTCCAGGCCGAGGGTGCGGGCCTTGTCGGCGAAGGCCTGGAGCTGGGCTGGGCTCATCTGCGACAGGCTGTTTTCTTCACCGTCCAGCAGGTGCAGGGAAAGCCCCTGGAGCTCGTGGCGGTAGGCGAAGTCCAGCATGTCTTCCGGCTTGATCCGCAGGTGCGTGAGGTTGGTCAGCAGCGGATAGCCGTGGGCGAACAGGCGGAGGCTGTCGAGGCGTTCGAGGAGCCGGCTGGCCAGGGCGGGCGTCAGCAGCGGCGGCGGGGCTTCGCTGCTGGCGTTATGGCGCAGCAGGGCCGCAAAGCGGGCTTGGATAGCGTTCATTCTTGTCATTCCTGATAAAGGTGCCGGTTTGCCCGGCGGTGCCTTTATCTCTCCGGAATGGCGCTATCGATATAGCCATTATTTTTTAATTGTTATGACCACTTTGAACCCGCTCGCTAGAGGCGGTGGCCAAGTCTTTCCAGGGCGCGGACGAGGGCGATGACCTTTTCTCCGGCCTGGTCTTCGGGGGTGCCGGCAAAGCCGATCAGCAGGCCGGGCGGCAGGTAGCGCTTGAGGCAGTAGTCGCCCAGGGCGTAGGTGTAGATCTGATGCTGGGCCAGCCCTCGGGCGACGGCATCGTCGTCCACGGTTTCATCCAGCCAGCCGATCAGGTGCAGGCCGGCCTCTACCGGGTTGAGCTTCAGGAAGCCGTCCAGGTGGTGCCGCAACTGCTCCAGCAGGCTTTCCTGGCGGGCCTGGTAGAGCGCGCGCATGCGGCGGATATGGCCGAGGAAGTGGCCTTCGGTCATGAAGTCGGCGGTGGTCGCCTGGTGCAAGGTCGAGGGGCTGCGGTCCATCACCGCACGGATGGCGCAGAAGGGTTCCACCAGCGCCTCGGGCAGGATCACGTAGCCCAGTCGCAGGGACGGGTAGAGCACCTTGCTGAAGGTGCCGACGTAGATGACCTTCTGCCACTGATCCATGGCAAACAGGGCCGGCAGCGGACGGCCGACATAGCGGAATTCGCTGTCGCAGTCGTCTTCGACTATCCAGCCCTGGCCATGGCCGGCCCAGTCGATCAGTTCCTGCCGGCGGGCGTAGCTCATGGTGGTGCCGAGCGGGTGCTGGCGTGACGGTGTGGTGAAGGCCAGGCGGGCGTCGGGGCAGTCCCGCAGGCCCTGCTGCACGTCCAGGCCCTGGTCGTCGATGCGCAGGGGCACCAGGCGTCCCCCCTGGGCCTGGAAGGCGATGCGCGCGGCGATGTGGCCGGGGTCTTCCATCCATACGCCGTCCTGGGCATCGAGCAGCAGCATGCCGAGGATGTTGAAGGCCTGCTGGGCGCCGGACACGATCACCACTTGCTCGACGCTGCACTCGATGCCCCGGGCGTCGAAGACGTATTCGACGATGGCCTCGCGCAGGCGCAGCAGGCCTTTCAGCTCGCCGTAGCCGAGCATGGCCTTGGTGGGGTGGCGCAGGTGACGATTCATCAGGCGTCGCCAGACCGGCAGCGGAAAGGCGTCGTAGGCGGGGTGGCTGGGGAGGAACGAGGTGGGGCAATCAGGCGCCCACGAGGCATAGGACACCCCGCCGAAGTGCTCGCTGCGCATGGACAGGACCGACTGCCCCAGGCTCGACAGGCGCGGTGGCTTGCGGGGGGCATCGGCGGCCTTGCTGCGGCCCTCCCATTCGTTCCCGACATAGGTGCCCGCACCCGTGCGCGGGGCCAGGAAGCCCTCGGCGGTCAGCTGGTCGAAGGCATTGAGAATGGTGATCCGCGACAGCGCCAGCTCCTTGCAGAGCGTGCGTGTGGAGGGCAGGCGCGTACCACCGGGGAGGCGTCCGGACAGGATCTGCTTGCGGACCTGGAGGTAGAGCTGGCGGTAGAGCGGAAGCGGGCTGGCGCGGTCCAGTTCGATGGCTGTGAGCAGCATGCCGCCGGGAGTTTTCATTCTGTACCTGCCTTGCGCTGTCGGGTCCGGCCGGGGCGGCGCCCGGTGGGGCTATTGTGCTTCAGGCGGGCTCACGGAGGCGACGCGCGTCGATCACACGCGGGCGCCGAGGCGTGCCTGAAGGGTTTGCAGCAGGCTTGCGGCCTGCTCGTGGAAGACGTCCAGCGCGGCGTCCACCAGGGCGGAGGAGGGCCGGTATTCCGGTCGGATCAGCTGTACCCGGAATGGGATCGAGGTGCCCAGGCGGCGCACCTGCAACCCGCGCCCGGCTTCGTCCAGGGCGCTCAGCGGGTTGACGATGGCCAGCCCCAGGCCCTGGCGGACCATGGCGCAGACCGAGGCGGCGGTGCTGGTCTCCACCACCATGCGGCGTTCCACCCCGGCGGCGAGGAAATGGGCGTCCAGGCTCTGCCGGTAGATGTCCAGGCCGGCGAGGCTGATGAAGGGCCGGTCATGGAAGTCGGCCAGCGTCAGCTCGGGCCTGGCCAGGAGTTCGTGGCCGTCCGGCAGCACGCAGACCATGTCTGCGGCGAACAGCGTCGAACCTCGGGTTCCGCGAGGCAGTACGTCGGTTTCCGACAGCCCCAGATCGTGGCGCTGGCTGCTCAGGGACTCCTCCAGCAAGGGGGATTCCTGGGCGCTGATGGTCAGGCGCACGCCGGGGTGACGTTCGAGAAAGGCCTGGCAGAAGGCGGGCAGCAGGGTCTGGGCGAAGACCGGCAGGCCGGTGATTGCCAACTGGCCCTGGTCGAAGCGGCGAATCGCCTGTGCCGCGCCGACGATGCGTTCCAGACCGGCGTAGGAGCGCTGCACTTCATCGAACAGCGCCAGGCCTTGGGCGGTGGGCGCCAGGCGGCCGCCTTCGCGGTCGAACAGGCGAAAGCCCAGCAGGTGCTCGAAGCGCGCCAGCTCGCGGCTCACCGTGGGCTGCGAGGTGAACAGCAGGCGCGCGGCGCCGGTCACGCTACCGGCGGTCATGACCGCGCGGAAGACTTCGATATGGCGGATGGAGAGGTCCATGGCAGCACTCGGGGTGGTGGTCAGTCCATATCAATAATGAATGGATGCCGCACAAATTGGTATTTTGTTGAATCGACTCGCCTCGCCATCATGGCGGCCATCCCGATTCTGGAGGCCACCATGCGCCCGAACATTCCCGCCGCCACCCTTGCCAACCTCGCCCGTGAACACGGCACCCCGCTCTGGTGCTACGACGCCGCGGTGATCCGCGAGCGCATCGCCCAGCTCAAGGGTTTCGACGTGATCCGCTTCGCCCAGAAGGCCTGCTCCAACCTGAGCATCCTGCGCCTGATGCGTGAGCAAGGCGTGCAGGTGGACGCGGTGTCCCTCGGTGAAATCGAGCGCGCGCTGCTGGCCGGCTATTCGCCCAAGGGTGAACCGGCGGGTGTGGTGCTGACCTGCGACCTGTTGGATCGCCCCACCCTGAAGCGCGCGGTGGAGCTGGGTATCGAGGTCAACGTCGGTTCCATCGACATGCTCACCCAACTCGGCCAGGAAAGCCCCGGTCATCGCGTCTGGCTGCGCATCAACCCGGGCTTCGGTCACGGCCACAGCCAGAAGACCAACACCGGCGGCGAGAACAGCAAGCACGGCATCTGGCACAGCCAGTTGGACGCCGCCATGGCGGTGATCCGCGACTACGGCCTGGTGCTGGTGGGGCTGCACATGCACATCGGTTCCGGTGTGGACTACAGCCACCTGGAGCAGGTCTGCGGCGCCATGGTGAACGCGGTGCGTGACCTGGGCTGCGACCTGGAGGCGATCTCCGCCGGTGGCGGCCTGTCCATCCCTTACCGCGAGGGTGATGCGCGCGTGGACATTCCGCGCTACGCCGAGCTGTGGAACCAGGCCCGCCGCGAAATCGAGGGCATCGTGAAGCATCCGGTGCGCCTGGAGCTGGAACCGGGCCGCTTCCTGGTGGCCGAATCCGGCTGCCTGCTCAGCGAAGTGCGCGCGGTGAAGGACGTGGGCGGCAATCACTTCATCCTGGTGGACGCCGGCTTCAACGACCTGATGCGCCCGTCCATGTACGGCAGCTTTCACGACATGACCCTGCTGGACGCCACCGGTAACCCGGCGACCGCCCCCCGGCGCCAGACCGTGGTGGCCGGCCCGCTGTGCGAATCCGGCGACGTCTTCACCCAGCACGATGGCGGCCTGGTGGCCCCGCGTCCGCTGCCGGCGGCCCAGGTCGGCGACCTGCTGCTGATCCACGACACCGGTGCCTACGGCGCCTCCATGTCGTCCAACTACAACAGCCGTCCGCTGCTGCCGGAAGTGCTGGTGGAGGGTGACGAGGCCCGCCTGATCCGCCGCCGCCAGCCCCTGGCCGACCTGCTGGCGCTGGAGCAGTTCTGAATCCCCTTGTGGAATTCCACCTTACTGACCGGAGCTGCCCCGGGTTCTCTAGTGGCGCATCCTACGAGACCCCTTTGCATACCCCTGTTCAATCCGCACAATGCGGCGCCATGACGTTCGATTCCCCCCTCGCCGCCTACCAACACGCCCTGGAGCAGGGCGGCTTCCAGCCTGATCCTGCGCAACGCCATGCGGTCGACCTGCTACAGGCCTGCCATGAGGCGTTGCACCGGGCCGGCGAGGTTTCCGGCGTCTATCTCTGGGGCCCGGTCGGGCGCGGCAAGACCTGGCTGATGGACCGCTTCCACCAGAGCCTCAAGGTTCCGGCTCGGCGCCAGCATTTCCATCACTTCATGCAATGGGTCCACCAGCGCTTGTTCCAGCTCACCGGCACCCCCGACCCTCTTCATGCCCTGGCTCGGGAACTGGGCCGGGACGTGCGGGTGCTCTGCTTCGACGAGCTGTTCGTCAACGATATCGGCGACGCCATGCTGCTCGGCCGTCTGCTGCAACTGATGTTCGAGGAAGGGGTGGCCATGGTCGCCACTTCCAACCAGCCACCGCAGCAGCTCTATGCCGACGGCTTCAACCGCGAGCGTTTCCTCCCGGCCATTGCCGCCATCGAGCGGCATATGCAGGTGGTGGCAGTGGACGGCGGCCAGGACCATCGCTTGCATCCCGGTGCCGCCCATACCCGCTACTGGGTGGCTGAACCCGGCAGGCCCAGCGCGTTGACGGAGGTGTTCGAACGGCTGGCGGCAGGGCAGGCGGCATCCGATGCTCCGGTGGAGCTGGGCCATCGCCCGGTGCCCGTGGTGCGCCAGTGTGCGGCGGCGGCCTGGTTCCGCTATGCCGACCTCTGCCAGCAGCCCCTGGCGGCGCTGGACTTCATCGCCCTGTGCGACCGTTTCCCGGCCATTCTGCTCAGCGACGTGCCCAACCTCAGCGCCGCCCGGCGCGAGGGCCGCATCGCCCGGGGCACCGAGGATGGCGCCGAGCGAGTGGCCGCAGGTGACCGCGAATTGCCGCAGCTCTCGGTGCACGACGACGGCGTGCGCCGCTTCATCGCCCTGGTGGACGAATGCTACGACCGCCGCGTGCCCCTCTATCTGGAGGCAGCCGTAGCCCTGGACAGCCTCTATACCGAGGGCTATCTGGAGTTCCCCTTCCGCCGAACCTCGAGCCGCCTGCGGGAAATGCAGCTGGCGCGCTTCTGACGCCAGGCGCTACTTGAGCTGACCCTTCACCGTCTCCAGCGCGGCCACGGCGCACTGTTCGTCAAGATGGCCACCTGGCGCTCCGGCCACACCCACGGCACCGATCACCTCGTCGCCCACCTTGATCGGAACCCCTCCCGCCAGGATCAGGAAGCCGTCGATCATCGGCAGGAACTGGGCGGCGGGATTCTTCTGCACGTTCTCCAGCATCTCGGCGGTGGTGCGCTTGGTCGAGGCGGAGGTGTAGGCCTTGCGCCGGCTGGAGTCCAGCGTGTGCGGGCCGGCCTTGTCCGCGCGCATCACCACGCGGATGCTGCCGGCGCGGTCCACCACCGTGGCGGCGACGTTGTAGCCCTTGGCGGTGCAGGCCTGCACGGCGGCGCTGGCGATTTCGGCGGCGAGCGAAAGGGTGACGTTCTTTTCGCTGGCGACTTCGGCGTGAACGGCGAGGCTGACCGCCAGGCTGCCCAGGACAAGGAACTGGAGTGGTTTCATCGGGTATCTCCTGTCGCGACCGGGGGCGGCCGCTGCCATCGAGCAGGGGACAGGGACGGCAGGACGATGTCGCCTCGTAGGCGTTGGCCGTGCATTTGAGCCTAGCCAGCCTGGCGGATTTCTGTGAGCCGCCGGGCAGCGTGCAACGGGGAATTGCTCCCCGCAGGGCCGTGCCCGACACTAGACTCCTTTCATTCCCCACCAAGAAGGAACGTCTCCCGTGTCCCCACGCCAAGAAGACAGCTGGGCCCAGATCTGCCTGGCCGCCGGCCTCGATCCGGAGAAGCGCCTGGCCGCCCGCCAGGCGGTGCTCGGCCATGCCAATGCCCTGGATTGCACCCTCTACCGCCCGGACGATAACGACCTGGACGCCGAAGAGGAGGACCTGGGGGATGCGCGCATCCTCTTCACCGGCCCCTTCCAGGTTCCGGCGCAGTGGAGCGTTCAGGAGCGTGAGGATTACTTCGGCGATATCGACCCCGCGTCCTTCGTTACTGCGCTGATCGAATGCGAGGCCGACCCGGCGAGTCGCGATTTCTTCCTGGCCGATGCCGGCGATTTCGTCGCGGTGGTCATGGCCAGCGGCGACGTGCAGATGTTCTACCTGTACGACTGCAGCGAAGACGAAGACGGCCTGCACTGCGTGCTGGTGCGGGAGGATGAAGAGGGCTGAATGCCGTGGCGGGTAGGGTGGGTTTCAGCCCACGCTGACGTCCATTGCTGGGACTTCCAGGGGCAGGACTGCGTCCTGCTTGGCGATTGAAATCGCCCCTACAGGGATGGTGCCTCCGACCGGTGCGGAGCTGGGTGAGGGCCCCTCAGCGCAGGCTCACATGCCGACTGATCAGGGCCCGCAGCGCGGCGGGTTTGACCGGCTTGGCCAGGTAGTCGAGGCCGGCGGCGTGGACTTCGGCCACCAGTTCGGCGCGGCCGTCGGCGCTGATCACCACGCCGGGGAGCGGTTCGCCCAGACGGGTACGCAGCCAGGCCATGAGCTCGGTGCCGGTTTCCCCTTCATCCAGGTGGTAGTCCACCAGCGCCAGTTGCGGGCGTACTTCCTCGGCCAGCAGGTGTTCGCACTCCAGGCGGTTGCGCGCGGTCCAGACCTGGCAGCCCCAGCGTGACAACAGGCTGTGCATGCCGGTGAGGATGCTGTCCTCATTGTCGATGCACAGCACCTGCGTGCCATTGAGTGCCTGGCCGTTGGTGTCCGCCTGCTTCTGCACCACGGGCGACGGCTGTTGAGCGCGGGCCAGCGGCACAGTGACACTGAACACGCTGCCCTTGCCCGGCCAGGAGCGCACTTCCAGTGTGTGGCCGAGCACCCGGCAGAGGCCGTCGGCGATGGCCAGGCCCAGGCCCAGGCCTTTCTCGGCCCGAGTCTGGTGGCTGTCCAGGCGCTTGAACTCCTCGAAGATCACCTTGCGTTTGTCTTCCGGAATGCCGGGGCCGCGGTCCCAGACTTCCAGGCGCAGGTTGTCACCGTCGCGCCGCGCTCCGAGCAGCACGCGGCCCCGGGCGTAGCGGAAGGCGTTGGTGAGGAAGTTCTGCAGCACGCGGCGCAGCAGCTTCATGTCGCTTTCCACCCGCAGCTTGCTGCCCCGCAGGCGGAAGTCCATGCCCTGTTCCTGGGCCAGTACCTTGAATTCGGCGCCCAGGGTGTCGAACAGCGAGGCCAGGGGGAAGGCGGTGCGGTCCGGCGTGACGCGGCCACTTTCCAGGCGTGAGATGTCCAGCAGGTCGGTGATCAGGTCTTCCGCCGAACGCAACGAGCTGTCCAGGTGATTGACCAGTTCGCGGGCTTCACGGGGCAGGGCGTCCTGCTGGTGGCCGAGGGCGGCGGAGAACAGCCGTGCGGCGTTCAGCGGCTGCATCAGGTCGTGGCTGACGGCAGCGAGGAAGCGGGTCTTGGACTGGTTGGCCGATTCCGCCGTGCCTTTGGCTTCGGTCAGCGCCTGGTTGAGCTGCGACAGTTCCTGGGTGCGCTCGGCGACCCGCTGTTCCAGGCCTTCGTTGGCGCCCTTGAGGTCTCGCTCGGCCTGGCGGTAGGCGGTGATGTCGGTGAAGCTCATGACGAACCCGCCACCGGGCATGGGGTTGCCGATCAGCTCGATCACCCGGCCATTGGGGAACAGCCGCTCGGAGGTGTGGGGCGTGCCCTGGCGCATCCAGAACAGGCGCCGGGCGACATGGGCTTCCACTTCTCCCGGCCCGCAGAGGCCGCGCTCGGCGTTGTAGCGGATGATGTCGGCGATGGGCCGGCCAACGCTGATCAGCCCGTCGGGATAGTCGAACAGTTCCAGGTAGCGACGGTTCCAGGCCACCAGGCGCAGGGACTGGTCCACCACGCTGATGCCCTGGGTGATGTTCTCGATGGCGCCTTGCAGCAGGGCGCGGTTGAACTGCAGCACCTCCGAGGCTTCGTCGGCAATGCGCACCACGTCTTCCACCTGCATCTCGCGGCCTTCGATGGCGGCCTTCACCACGGCCCGCGCCGAGGAGGCGCCGAGCACGCCGGCGAGCAGGCGTTCGGTGTGGGTGATCCAGTCCTGGTTGGCGTTCTGCGCCGGGTTGAAGCTGATCCCCAGGCGGTAGGCGAAGCGGATGAAGCTCTGCCGTGCCCGCTCCTCACCGACGAAGCGCGAGGCGAGCATCAGCAGGTCGTCCACCTGGACCGCCAGCAGGGTGCGCGAGCTGGCGCGTGCGGAGACCTGCTGGCCGACGAAACGGCTGGCCTGCCAGTGCTCAGAGACGCGGGTGCGGGAGAAGACCGACACCCAGGCGAAGAGAATCCAGTTGCCGGCCAGCGACAGCACCACGCCTTGGGTCAGGGGCTGGATGGGCAGGTTCAGGGGGTTGTCGATCAGCCAGGAGAGGCCGGGGAAGTTCTCCAGGGGCCAGCCCAGGCCCCGTGCCACCACCGGCAACACCAGGGTGTAGGCCCAGAGCGCGGCACCGGCGGCGAGGCCGGCGAATACGCCACGGCGGTTGGCCTGTTTCCAGAACAGCGCGCCGATCATCGCCGGGCCCAGCTGGGCGATGGAGGCGAAGGCGATCTGGCCGATGGTCGCCAGGCTCGCGGTGGAGCCGAGCAGGCGGTAGCTGACATAGCCGAGCAGGATGATGACGACGATGCTCACCCGGCGGACCGAGAGCATCCAGTGGCGGAACACCTCGAACGGCCGCTCGGCGTTCTGCCGGCGCAGCAGCCAGGGCAGCAACATGTCGTTGGAGACCATGGTGGAGAGCGCCACGGCTTCCACGATCACCATGCCGGTGGCGGCCGACGCACCGCCAATGAAGGCCAGCAGGGCGAGTGCCGGACGGGCCTCGGCCAGCGGCAGGCTGATGACGAAGGAGTCCGGGATCACGCCGTTGGGCAGCAGCATCTGGCCGGCCAGGGCAATGGGCACCACGAAGAGCGCGGCCAGGGCCAGGTAGATCGGGAAGACCCAGCGCGCCTGGCGCAGGTCCTTCGGCTCGATGTTTTCCACCACGGTGACGTGGAACTGGCGGGGCAGGCAGATGATGGCGAGCATGGCCAGGCCCGTCTGCACCAGGAGCGAAGACCAGTCCAGGGACTGCGACCAGTAGTGCTCCAGTTGCGGGGCGCTGCGGGCGCGGGCGAACAGGTCATCGACGCCGTCGAAAAGTCCGAAGGTTACATAGGCACCTACGGCGAGGAAGGCCAGCAGTTTCACCAGGGATTCGAAGGCAATGGCCAGCACCATGCCCCGGTGGTGCTCAGTGGCGTCGAGGTTGCGGGTGCCGAACAGGATGGTGAACAGGGCCAGCACCAGGGACACGATGAGCGCGGTGTCCTGGGCGCGAGTGCCGGAAGAGTCGGCGCCGGAGCCGATCAGCAGGTTCACGCCGAGGACGATGCCCTTGAGCTGCAGGGCGATGTACGGCAGCACGCTGACCAGGCAGATCAGCGCCACCACCACCGCGAGGGACTGGGACTTGCCGTAGCGGGCGGCGATGAAGTCGGCGATGGAGGTGATGTTTTCCTGCTTGCTGATCAGCACCATCTTTTGCACCACCCAGGGCGCCAGCAGCAGCAGAAGCATGGGACCGAGGTAGATGGGCACGAAGTTCCAGATCTGCCCGGCAGCCTGGCCGACGGCGCCGAAGAAGGTCCAGCTGGTGCAATACACCGCCAGCGACAGGCTGTAGACCCAGGCGCGCATGCGCGGCGAAAGCGGCGTGCGGCGGCGATCGCCATAGAATGCGATGGCGAAGAGGATGGCCATATAGAGGAAGGCGACCGTGGCGATCAGCCCGCTGGACAGCGACATTGCAACTCCGGATGGTGCGTTGGCGAGCGGTGCCCGCCGGATTCGACTTCCAGCAGTTTCGCACCAAAATCGGCAATTCGTCAGGCGGCTGCGACCAAGGTCGCAGCCGCTCTTGAGCCCCCGCAGCGGGGCTGTTAGCGTGCTCTTTCGCCCGCGCCGTTTCATCTGTCTCGCGTGGGCGCCTGCACGGCACTTGCGCTTTACGCGACGTCTCATCCGGCAGGGTCTTAACGCCTGAGGAGGGCGCAGATGTTCAATCCACAACCGGTCACCCTGCAGCGTGGCGCCTTGCGCCTCGATCCGCTGGTGGAGGCCGATATCCCGGCGCTGGTCACCCTGGCCGAGGCCAACCGCGAAGCCCTGATCTACATGAACGGCCCGCTGCGCCCGGATTGGTACCGTCAGGGCCTGGCCGCCCAACGGGAAGAACGGGCGGTGATCTTCACCATCCGCCTGGGCGACAAGCTGGTGGGCACCACCCGCTTCGCCGATTTCATGCCCAGCCTGCCGGCCGCCGAAATCGGCTGGACCTGGCTCGCCGCCGGCGAGCACGGCACCGGCCTGAACGCGTCGATCAAGTACCTGATGCTGCGCCACGCCTTCGAGGAGTGGCAGCTGGTGCGGGTGCAGCTGAAGACCGCCGCCAGCAACCTGCGCTCCCAGCGCGCCATCGAGAAACTCGGCGCCCAGCGTGAGGGCGTGCTGCGCAACCACCGCCGCTTGTCCGACGGCCGTCTCGACGACAGCGTCCTCTACAGCATCACCGACCGCGACTGGCCGGAGGTGAAGCAACGCCTGGAGGCGCTGTTCAGCGCATAGGCCATGGGCGAACTCCGGGAAGACGCGCATTTCTGGCAGGCAGGCCACCTCGGTGGCCTGGAGCTGTTGTCTGCGCGTTACATCGACCATCGCTTCGCGCCCCATGTGCACGACGGCTATGTGATCGCCGTGGTGGAAGCGGGCGCCGAACGCTACCGTTACCGCGGCGTCGAGCACTTGGCCGATGCCGGCAGCTTCGCGCTGATCAATCCGGATGAAGTGCACACCGGCTCCAAGGGGCACGACGAGGGGTGGCGTTACCGGGTGTTCTACCCGGATGTGGCCCTGGTCCGGAGCGCGCTGGAAGAGCTGGATCTGCCGCTTTCGGGAATGCCGGCCTTCATCGGCAGCGTGCACCGCGACCCTGACCTGGTGCGGATGTTCATCAACCTGCACCGGTTGCTGGAGGCGGACGCCAGTGCCCTGCAGCAGCAAACCGCCTGGCGCGAGGCCTTGCTGGCGCTGTTCTGCCGCCATGCCCGGCTCCCCGAGCCCGGAGCGCCCGGTCGCGAATCCGTCGCTGTGCTGCGGGCCAAGGAACTGCTGCGGGATCGCCTGGCCGAGCCGCCGTCCCTGGAGGAACTGGCCGCCGAGGTGCACCTGTCTCCCTTCCATTTCGCCCGCACGTTTCGCCGAGCCACGGGCATGCCGCCCCATGCCTGGCTCAAGCAGCAGCGCCTGGACCAGGCGCGTGCCCTGCTCAAGGCCGGCTGCACCCCGGCGAATGTGGCGGCGCAGCTGGGCTTTGCCGACCAGAGCCACCTGACCCGGCAGTTCAAACAGGCCTACGGCGTAGGCCCGGGCGAATATCGCAACGCCTGCGCAAGATCGTTCAAGACCCATTGATAGCCGGGCGCTAGCCTTTCGGGACAAGGAGGCCCCATGTCCCGTATCACAGAGTTCATCCACGGCGCCCGCGACATCATTCCGATGATCGTCGGCGCGATTCCGTTCGGCATCATCTTCGGCACCCTGGCCGGCGGTGCCGGCTTGTCCGCCTGGCAGACCCTGGGCATGTCGCTCCTGGTGTTCGCCGGTTCGGCCCAGTTCATCGCCATCACGCTGCTGGGCGGCGGCGCCGGGGTGGCCGTGGTGCTGCTGACCACCTTCGTGGTCAACCTGCGCCACGCCCTCTACAGCGCCACCCTGCAACCCTTCGTGCGCCACCTGCCGAGCCGTTGGCGGATGCCGCTGGCCTTCTGGCTGACCGACGAAGCCTTTGCCGTGGTGCAGCACCGCTATGCGGAGCAGGACGACTCGCCCCACAAGCACTGGTATTTCTTCGGCGCGGCCCTGGCCATGTACCTGAACTGGCAACTCTGCACCCTGGTGGGCGTGATCTTCGGCCAGGCGGTGCCCAACCTGGCGGCCTGGGGCCTGGACTTCGCCATGCTCGCCACCTTTATCGGCATCGTCGTGCCCATGTTGCGCAACAAGCCCCAGGTGGCGGCTGCGCTGGTGGCCGGCGCCGTTGCCCTGGCCTGCCACGGCCTGCCCTACAAGCTGGGACTGATGGTCGCCGCCCTCTGCGGCATCGTGGTCGGCGTGGTGCTGGAGCGGCGTTATCGCCTCGATCTGATGGGGGAGGGCATCGCATGCAAACCTGGAGCCTGATCCTCGGCATGGCGGCCATCACCTTCGTCATCCGTTACAGCCTGTTCGCCTGGCCGAACCTGAGCTTCCCGCCGGCGGTGCGCCAGGGGCTGCATTACGTGCCGACGGCTGTGCTCACCGCCATCGTGGTGCCGGGCATGCTGATGCCCGACGGCCAGACGTTCCACCTGGCCCTGGACAACGCCTATCTGCTGGCGGGCCTCGGCGCCATCCTGATCGCCGCACTGACGCGCCATCTGCTGGCGACCATCCTCGGCGGCCTGGTGCTGTTCTTCCTGTTGCGCTGGGCGCTGGGACAACTGCCAATCTAGTGCCTTGAATGTCGCGGGCCCGCGTGGCCCGCGCTGACAGGTGCCATCGGATCAGAAAGTCCAGCCAGGAAAAATGATCTATTTGTTAATCGTTCGTATGTGCGCTTGACACTGTTTCACGTATAGTTCGCCCCTTTTTCGGCCCGACCTGGCCGATTCCTGGGGGCAAGTCATGCAGTCTGTTATCAAGTTTTCGCGTCTGGCGCTGGGGATAGCGCTGGGTATCACCTCTTACTCGGGCGTCGCCGCCGAAACCATGGAGCTGGGTAACGTCGAGGTCGTGGGCGACTGGCTGGGCGAAGCCAAGAACGAGGACGTGAAGAACCACGCCGGTGCCCGTACGGTGGTGCGCGAGCAGACCATCAAGGAGAGCGGCGCGAGCAACGTGCGCGAGGTGCTGCGCCGGGTGCCCGGCATGCAGGTGCAGGACAGCAATGGCACGGGCGGCAGCGACATTTCCCTCAACGTCGGCGTGCGTGGCCTGACCTCGCGTCTGTCGCCGCGTTCCACCATCCTTCAGGACGGCATCCCACTGGCTGTGGCGCCGTACGGCCAGCCGCAGTTGTCCCTGGCGCCCACCTCCCTGGGCAACATTGAGTCCATCGACGTAGTGCGCGGTGGTGGCTCGGTGCGTTACGGCCCGCAGAACGTCGGCGGCATCATCAACTTCGTCACCCGTGGGATTCCCGAGGAGATGGTCCGTGAGCTGAGCTTCCAGACCGAGTCCGCGCCGGCCCAGGGCGGCTTCTACAACAAGAGCAGTGCCTTCATCGGCGGCACCGCCGACAACGGCCTGGGCGTGGCCCTGCTGTATTCCGGCATTCGCGGCGATACCTATCGCGACCACAGCGACACCCAAATCGACGATGTGATGCTGAAGGGCAAGTACCAGCTCAGCGACATCGACGAGCTGTACGCCAGCCTGCAGTACTACGAGGCCGACGCCGACATGCCGGGCGGCTTGACCGCCGCCGAGTTCGACGCCGACCCCTACCAGAGCAGCCGGCCGTTCGACCGCTTCGACGGCGAACGCAAGCAGGGTGTACTGAAATACACCCGCGCGCCGGATTCGGACCGCAAGTTCGAGGTCACCACCTTCTACAACACCAGTTCCCGTGGCAGCACCCTGACCAACGGCAACCCGCAGAAGATGACCTGGCTGCGCAAATTCCCCCGCGAGTACGAAGTCTTCGGTATCGAACCGCGCTACTCGCAGATCTTCCTGATGGGTGAAAGCAGTCACGAAGTGGGTGTCGGCTACCGCTACATGGAGGAGGACTCCCAGGAGAAGCGCTTCGATCGCAGTTTCGCCGCAGGTTCCAATCCCTTTGCCGCAACCAAGAAGCTGGCCACCTACAACACCGGCGCCACCGAAGCCCATGCCGCCTATATCGACGACCGCGTCGACATCGGCAACTGGACCATCACGCCTGGCGTGCGCTACGAAAAAGTGCGCGTGACCTCCGAGAACCACCTCACCGGCGACCGCCGCGAGGAGCGTTTCAGCGAGCCGCTGCCGTCGGTGAACGTCATGTACCACATGTCCGAGGCCTGGAAGCTCTACGCCAACTACAACACTTCCTTCGGCAGCATCCAGCACATCCAGCTGTCCCAGGACAGCAACCTGACCGCGGAAAAGGCCCATACCTATGAGCTGGGTACGCGCTACGACGACGGCATCTGGACAGCCGAGCTGACCTACTTCCACATCCTCTTCGAGGACCAGCTGGAAATCATTCCGGGCTCCCAGCCGAGCGCCTGGGCCAACGCCGGGGAAACCCGCCACCGTGGCTTCGAGATGGCGGGCAGCTACGAGTTCGTCGGCCTTGACCCGCGCCTGGCTGGCCTCTCGGCCTATGCCTCGCTGGCACTGACCGAGGCCACGCGCGAGGAAGGCGTGAACCAGGGCAACGACCTGCCGTTCTACTCCCGCCAGGTGGGCACCCTTGGCTTGCGCTACAACACCGGCCCCTGGACCTTCAACGTGGATGGTTATGCCCAGTCCCGCCAGTTCGCCGACTCGGCCAACACCCGCCCGGAAAGCGCCAACGGCTCGCTGGGTGAGATTCCGGGGTACGGCTTCTGGAATGGCCGCGGCGAATACGCCTTCGGTCCGCAACTGGCTGACCTGAAGGTGGCGGTCGGCGTGAAGAACATCTTCGACCGTCAGTACTTCACCCGCTCCACCGACAACAATCTGGGCAAGTACCTGGGCCAGCCGCGGACTCTGTACCTGCAGACCAGCGTGGCCTTCTGAGGCCCGAGCTGGATTGGGGGAGGGCGCCTTTGGGCGCCCTTTTTCATTCAGGGCAGGACGTAGGGTGCGCTGCGCGCACCGAATTTCCGGCGCGGAGCCGGTGGTGCGCGCGGCACACCCTACCGATCTGCCCCTCGTGGGAGCGAATTCATTCGCGAATCGAGGTGCCGGATGTGGCTTTCCGCCACCGTCCTGCTGTCCAATCAGCGACGTGCGGATTCAGTCGCACAGGGCTGTTCCCCTGCCAACCACCAGGTACCAAGGAAGATGAGCCAACACTCGCAATTCGCCCTGCTGGGCACGCGGCGGTTCCTGCCGTTCTTCGTGACCCAGTTGCTCGGCGCCTTCAACGACAACATCTTCAAGCAGTCACTGATCCTCGCCATCCTCTACAAGCTCGCCATTTCCGGCGACAAGAGCATCTTCACCAACCTCTGCGCGTTGCTGTTCATCCTGCCGTTCTTCCTCTTTTCGGCCCTGGGTGGGCAGTTCGGTGAGAAGTTCGCCAAGGACGCGCTGATCCGCGCCATCAAGCTGGCGGAGGTGGCCATCATGACGGTGGGCGCCCTGGGGTTCTTCTTCGACAGCCTGCCGCTGCTGTTCCTGGCGCTGTTCGCCATGGGCACGCACTCGGCGCTGTTCGGCCCGGTGAAGTATTCGATCCTGCCGCAAGTGCTGCAGGAGAACGAGCTGGTGGGCGGCAACGCCCTGGTGGAGATGGGCACCTTCCTGGCCATTCTCGCCGGCACCATCAGCGCCGGCATCATGATGTCCTCCGAGCACTACGAACCGGTGGTGGCGTGTGCCATCGTGCTCACCGCCGGCCTGGGGTATCTGGTCAGCCGGGGTATTCCCCGTGCGGCGGCGGCCCTGCCGGAGCTCAAGCTGGACTGGAACATCTTCCGCCAGTCCTGGCAGATCCTGCGGATGGGCCTTGGCCAGCGGCCTTCGGTATCGCGCTCGCTGGTGGGCAACTCCTGGTTCTGGTTCCTCGGCGCCGTCTATCTGACCCAGATTCCGGCCTACTCCAAGGAACTCTTGCACGGCGACGAGAGCGTGGTGACCCTGATCCTCACCGTGTTCTCGGTGGGTATCGCGCTGGGTTCCATGCTGTGCGAGCGGCTATCGGGCGGCAAGGTGGAGGTCGGCCTGGTGCCCTTCGGTTCCATCGGCCTGACGCTCTTCGGCTTGCTGCTCTGGTGGCATTCCGGCGGTTTCCCGGAGGGCGCCCAGCCCCACGACTGGCTGGCGGTGCTGGGCCACGGCCAGGCCTGGCTGATCCTTGGCGACATCCTTGGCATCGGCCTGTTCGGTGGCTTCTACATCGTGCCGCTCTACGCGCTGATCCAGGCGCGCACGGCGGAAAACGAGCGTGCCCGGGTGATCGCCGCCAACAACATCCTCAATGCGCTGTTCATGGTGGTGTCGGCCATCGCCTCGATCCTCTTCCTCAGCGTTGCCGGGCTGTCGATCCCCGAACTGTTCCTGGTGGTGTCGCTGATGAACATCGCGGTGAACAGCTACATCTTCAAGATCGTTCCCGAGTTCAGCATGCGTTTTCTGGTCTGGCTCCTGGGCCATTCCATGTACCGGGTGGAGCACAAGGGGCTTGAGGCGATCCCGGAAGAGGGGCCGGCCGTGCTGGTGTGCAACCACGTGTCCTTCGTCGATGCCTTGTTGATCGGCGGCGCGGTGCGGCGGCCGGTGCGCTTCGTCATGTACTACAAGATCTACCAACTACCGGTGCTGAACTTCATTTTCCGCACCGCGGGTACCGTGCCCATCGCCGCGCGGCATGAGGACCTGCTGATCTACGACGCCGCCTTCAAGAAGATTGCCGAGTACCTGAAGAACGGCGAGGTGGTGTGCATCTTCCCGGAGGGCAAGTTGACCGGTGACGGGGAGATGAATGAGTTCAAGGGCGGAATCGAGCGCATTCTCGAAGAGAATCCGGTGCCGGTCATTCCCATGGCGCTGCAGGGGCTCTGGGGCAGCTTTTTCAGCCGCGACCCGGCCAAGGGTGTGTTCAAGCGCTTCTGGTCGCGCATCCGCCTGGTGGCCGGTGCGCCCATGTTGCCGCATCAGGCCGACCGCCAGACCCTGCAGGGGCTGGTGGCCGATCTGCGAGGCGATGTGCGCTGAAGGGGAGGGCGCCGTTCGAGCCGGTTTGCGCCTACGAGGTGTTTCTCTGGTGAGCAGTCCATGAAAAAGCCCGCCGATTGGCGGGCTTTTTCATGGCGGGTTCAATGGCTGAGTTTCAGGCCGATCAGGCCGCTGATGATCAGGGCCACGCTGAGCAGGCGCACCAGCGCCATGGATTCGCCGAAGAGGATGACGCCGGCGATCACGGTGCCCACGGCGCCGACTCCCGTCCAGATGGCGTAGGCGGTGCCAAGCGGCAGTTCCTTCATGGCCAGGCCGAGCAGGCCCAGGCTGATGAGCATGGCGATGACGGTGAGGGCGGTTGGCAGTGGCTTGCTGAAGCCGTCGGTGTACTTCAGGCCGACGGCCCAACCCACCTCGAACAGGCCGGCGAAGAAAAGAATGATCCAGGACATGATGACCTCGTGGGGGACTGAAGGATGTGGGGCCGTCCCCAGGTGATCACTGCATCGAGTGGCAAGGTCGTCCTTGCGATGCGCAGTATTTTGCACAACCTGATTGCCTGGACAAGTCCAGCCGGCTCAGAGGTTGTGGGAATCGGGTGTCAGACTCTCTCAGGCAGGAGGGTCTGCAAAAGGAGAGGCGCCGACGCTGGGCCGGCGCTCGCGAGGGTCAGACGCCCTGGGGGATCTCTTCGCCGCCAAGGGCTTCGAAGAGCTGGGGGATGAACTCCACCAGGGTCAGCATCATCAGGGTGAAGCTGGCATCGAGCTGGCTGAGGGAGTCGTCGCCGCCGTCCTGCTCGGCCTTTTCCTGCAGCAGGTCTTCGAAGCGCAGGCGCTTGATCACCAGTTTGTCGTCGAGGATGAAGGAGAGCTTGTCCTGCCAGGCCAGGGACAACTGGGTGACCAGCTTGCCGGAGGTCAGGTGCAGCTGGATTTCGTCGCTGGTCAGGTCCTGGCGCTTGCAGCGGACCACACCGCCGTCTTCGTCGGTGTCGCGCAGTTCGCACTCGTCCAGCACATAGAAGTCGGTGGCGGCTTCCTGGGTCTGGACCCACTGGGTGAGGGTGGCGGTGGGGGCGATTTTCACCGAAACCGGGCGGACCGGCAGCGAGCCGATGGCTTCACGCAGGGTGGAGAGCAGGTCTTCGGCGCGCTTCGGGCTGGAAGCGTCGACCAGGATCAGGCCCTGGGCCGGGGCGATGGCGGCGAAGGTGGCGGATTTTCGGATGAAGGCGCGCGGCAGGAAGGTCTGGACGATCTCGTCCTTCAATTGATCGCGCTCCTTCTTGTAGACCTTGCGCATCTGCTCGGCTTCGATCTCATCGACTTTTTCTTTCAGCGCATCGCGCACCACGCTACCGGGGAGGATGCGTTCTTCCTTGCGCGCGGCGATCAGGAAGAAGCCTTCACTCACGTGGACCAGCGGCGCATCCGCGCCCTTGCCGAAGGGCGCCACGAAACCATAGGTGGTCAGCTCCTGGCTGGCGCACGGCCGGGCCGGCTTGGTGGCCAGCGCGGCTTCCAGCGCCTCGGCGTCAATCTTCAGATCCTGGGTGAGGCGATAGACAAGCAGGTTGCGAAACCACATAAGGGGAAAACCTCCGGACACAAAGCGCGCATTATTCTCATCGGGAGGCTTCCCACTCAACCCTGAGCTAACCCTTTGGAAGCGCTGAAAATTTTTTTTCGAAAGAGGGCTTGCCAGGGTCCGGATACCGCTCTAGAATGCGCCCCACTTCGAGAGTGAAGGGTGATTAGCTCAGCCGGGAGAGCATCTGCCTTACAAGCAGAGGGTCGGCGGTTCGATCCCGTCATCACCCACCAGTTTCAAGGTTACGCGCAGCGGTAGTTCAGTCGGTTAGAATACCGGCCTGTCACGCCGGGGGTCGCGGGTTCGAGTCCCGTCCGCTGCGCCATACAAAAGCCCTCAGGTAGCAATACCTGGGGGCTTTTTCTATGCGTCCGGAAAAGTTCACCGTATCGACAACTTTGCTTACGTGATTCCTGGCAAGTTCCTGAACTAATTGCCAAACCCCTGTTCTTATTGCCCATAGCCACCTCTCGCGGCGGCCTGCTAAGCTCGCCGCTCCATCGTATTGCCATCACGGCGACAGACAAGGATTCAGCATGAAACAACATCGGTTGGCGGCCGCTGTGGCCCTCGTGGGCCTGGTTCTCGCGGGCTGCGATTCGCAGACCAGCGTTGAACTCAAGACTCCGGCCCAGAAGGCCTCCTACGGTATCGGCCTGAACATGGGCAAGAGCCTTGCGCAGGAAGGCATGGACGACCTCGATCCCAAGGCCGTCGCCCAGGGCATCGAAGACGCCATCGGTAAGAAAGAGCAGCGCCTGAAGGACGAAGAGCTGGTTGAAGCCTTCGCATTCCTGCAGAAGCGTGCTGAAGAGCGCATGACCGCGCTGAACGCCGAGAACGCCAAAGCCGGCAAGAAATTCCTCGAAGACAACGGCAAGCGCGAAGGCGTGGTGACCACCGCCTCCGGCCTGCAGTACGAAATCGTGAAGAAGGCCGATGGCCCGCAGCCGAAAGCCACCGACGTGGTGACCGTCCACTACGAAGGCAAGCTGACCGACGGCACCGTCTTCGACAGCTCCATCAAGCGTGGCAGCCCGATCGATCTGCCGGTCAACGGCGTGATCCCCGGCTGGGTCGAAGGCCTGCAACTGATGCACGTGGGCGAGAAGGTCAAGCTCTACATCCCCAGCGAGCTGGCCTATGGCGAGCAGAGCCCGAGCCCGGCCATCCCGGCCAACTCGGTGCTGGTGTTCGACCTGGAACTGATCGGCATCAAGGACCAGGCTGCTGCCGACAAGCAATAAGCAGCTGTTGTCCTCCCGAAGCGCCCCGTCTCGACGGGGCGTTTTCGTTTCCGACGCCGGTCGGCTCTGAACCGCGATGAAACCTTTCGGTCACAACGGGAGTGTGGTGAGAGGAAAGTGTTACGGTTATGCACATGACCGGGTAACCATGCCCGTGGCAAGTGCGACCTGCAGTCGCATTGCGGATCGGTTTGTCAACTGATTGATTTTGCAGGTCTTTTGGGAGTGGGCAAATTTTGCCCGATCTGTCGGGAGGCCGCATGACATGGGCCTTTTCCCGATCCTGTGGAAAACTGTTCACAAGGTTATCCACAGAATTCGTGGATAACCGCGCCGAGCCCTCTGGGCCAAGGATCTGCCAAGGAGTACCGATGAACGCACCCTGGAATTTCCAGCGTTACCTGACTTTGGCGCAGCGTTTCCTCGCTGGTGGCCGATTGCCTGCCCTGTTGCTGGCCGTTTCCCGCAAAAGCGCGAGCCAGAGCGGTCGGCTCGGGGCGGTGAAGGAAGACCTGCGACTGTTACTGTCCCTCGCCAATGCCTGGGTGCGGGGCGAGTACCGGCAGATCAATCCCAAGGCCTTTCTCGCCGTGGTGGGAGCATTGCTCTACTTCGTCACCCCGTTGGATGCGCTGCCGGATTGGCTGGTGGGCATGGGCTTCGTCGACGATCTGGCGGTGCTGGCCTGGGTGCTCAAGACCTGGAGTGGCGAGTTGGATGCCTTCCGCGCCTGGCGCAACGCACAGACGCCGGACGTACAGGCCGCACTGGAACGCCTACCCGCGCCGGATGGTCAGTGATCCTGAAGCGCGGCGCGATGCTGTTCGCTCTGTAGCAGGAGTTCCAGTTCGCCGCTGTCCCGCAGGCCTTGCAACGTGGCATCCAGGCGCTCCGGGGCTACGGGGAGGCGGCTGCCGTAGGCGCAGTGCAGGGGATAGCGCTCCACCACCCAGGGGCTGAAGACCAGCGGTGCGTCCGGGCGCACGGTGAGTTCGTAGGCGAGCGCGCGGCGCATGTCGATGATGGCGTCCAGGCGCTTGCGGCTCAGCAGATTGATGCGCGTATCCAGGTCGCGCACATCCTTCCTTTCCACATCATGATTCGCGAAGGCTTCCATCAGGGGAACGCTGTAGGCAAATCCCAGGCTGGTGCCCAGGACCTTGCCCTTGAGGTCGGCCAGGCTGCTGATGGGCGGGCTATCGCGGTGCTGCACAAGCACGTCTTCCTCTTCGAACAGCGGCGGCGACCAGTGATACGCGGCGGCGTCCACCATCCACTCGGGATTGGCATTGCAGATCACATGGATGCGCCCGCTCTTCAGGGATTCCTCGATGCGCTTGTTGGGGGTTTCGACGAAACTCACGGTTACCGCGAGGTCCTTGCCGATGCGTTCGCCAAGGCGGTGGATAAAACCGCCGAGCAGGGCGTGGTCGCTCACATCCACATAGGGCATGCCGTCGGCCGGGCCGAAGCCCACGCGCAATTCCTCGGCCAGCAGGAGACCCGGCCAGAGGCTGGCAAGCAGACAGAAAACCAACTGGAAATGCCGCGTCACGAACCTTCCCCCGACTGGTGGACGCAGTATAGTTCACCCTCTGCGGGCGTTTGCCCTGATAAGATGGCCGCCTGCACGGAGGTGCTGAAGCAGTCGGCACTGCGTTCCACGGGGAGCTTCAATGAGTGTGCAAGTGATCATGCGTGACGGCCAGGCGGAGTACGCGGTACTGCCCTGGGCGGAGTACCAGGCGCTATTGCGCGCCGCTGGCCAGGCCACCGGGGAGCCGGCCACCGAAACCGCCAGGACGGCGTTGGGGCAGCTGAAGTCGCTGCGCGAAGCCCAGGGGCAGAGCCTGGAACAACTGGCCCGCGCCGTGGGTATCAGCCCGCATTACCTGGGGCTGATCGAGTCGGGGGAGCGTGAACCCGACGAGGCCATCAAGCGTGGCCTGGCGCGCGTCCTCGGGGTGTCCGGTTGGGAGTCCGGCTCTTGAGCATCCGAATCAGCCGCCAGCACTGGCAAGCCCTGTTGACCGAACTGGAAGACGCCCGCCGTCAGCGGCACCTGCTGACCTATCGGGCATTGATCGAGCGCCTGCAACTGCCGTCTCCGGCCATGCAGACCCTCACGGCCGCCCTCGAGCATCTGGCCGCCCTCGACGCCCGCGCCGAGCGTCCGCTGCGTAGCTCGCTGGTGATCAGCCAGGGCGCCAGCCGCCTTCCGCGTACCGGGTTCTTCGAGTGCGTGGAGCGCCTGGGGCGCTTCTCCGGCCCGCCGGACGGCACTGCCGCCGCCTCCTGGCATGCCGCCGAAGTGGTACGGGTGTTCGAGTTCAGTTACCCCGAGGAGCAGTGATGCTCTGGCCGCTACGGGCGCGGATTGGCTACCAGGTGGCGCGCTGGTTGCTGCGCTTCCCCAAAGTCGTGGCCCATCCCCGTGCCTGGCAGTGGATGCAGGGCCAGTACGCGCGCATGGCGGCCTTGGGCGACGTGCAGGCCCAGTGTTTCTATGGCCACCTGTTGCTGCACCGCGGGCATGGTTTCGGCGCGCGGGAGGAGGGCATCCGCCTGCTGCGCCAGGCGGCCCGGGCCGGTGACGCCAAATCCGCCTACCAACTGGGTGTGCTCAGCCTGGATGGTGATGCCCGGCAGGCGCCGGATGCGGCCGAGGCCGCGCGCTGGTGGGGCCTTGCCGCCGATGCCGGCCACCCCCTGGCCGCGCGCAAGCTGGCCGACCTCTATCGCGATGGTGGTCCCGGCCTTTTGCCGGATGCCGCGGCGTCCGAACGCGCCGCGAGACGGGCTGCCGAGCTGGGGCTCTGAGGCCCGCACGTCCTTTCAGGCTCAGATCGCTTCGATGATGTGCAAGCTGTAGCCGGGCATGCCCTTGGCGTGGCGTTTGGCTTCCGAGGCCAGGCTGGCCAGTTGCTCGGCATCCAGGCGCTCGCAGTCCTCCGGCTTGAGGGTGACGACCCCGATGGAGAGGGACAGCAAGGGAAACTCCTCCCGCTGGCCGTGGCGGTTGTGGGCCACGAAGCAGCCTGCTTCCAGGTGCTCGTTGCGGTAGAAGCGCCGGCACTGGCCCTGAAAGTCTTCCAGCAGGTGATTGAGGCGGCTTCGCCAATCTTCGGAACCCAGCACCAGCATGAAGTCATCGCCGCCGATATGGCCGACGAAATCCCGCGCCGGGTCGACCCTTTCGCCCAGGCATTGCGCCAGGCAGAGCAGCACCTCGTCGCCCCTGGCATAGCCGTAGAGGTCGTTGAAGGGCTTGAAGCTGTCGATGTCCACGTAGCAGATCACCGCCTGGCGCCGCTGCTGCAGCAACCGGGTCAGGCACTGCTGGATGGGTACGTTTCCCGGCAGCAGGGTCAGCGGGTTGGCGTGACGGGCCTGCTGAATCTTCAGCTCGGTAATCAGCTTGAGCACATCGATGACGCGTCCCAGCCCCCGGTAGCGGCCATTGAGGATGATGATGAAATCCTCCTCGATGCGCTGTCGGGCGCGGCTGGTGATCAGCCGGCTGACCTGCTGCAGCGATTGCCCCATTTCCACAGCGAGGAAATCGGTGCTCATCAGCCAGCTCACCACCTTGCGGGTGAACAGGTCGGTGGCGAAGGGACGGAGCAGGGCCTCCGACAGCAGATGGCGATGGACCACCCCCACCGGCCGCTGGTGGGCATCCAGCACCGCGAGAGAATTGAGGTTGGGCTGGGCGCGGAAAGCTTCCAGCACCTCGTTGATCGGCGTGTCCTCGTGAACCGCAGGCTGTTCGTTGAGCAGCGCGGAGAGGTCACTGCTTTCCTCGCTCATGCCGCTGAGCGATTCCATTTGCGGCAGAAGAGCGCGGGCATCCCGAGACGGGTGCTCCTGAGGGCGACCGAGCAGGTAGCCCTGGACCAGGTCGATGCCCATTTCGGCCAGCACGGCCAGCTCTTCCGGTAGTTCGATGCCTTCGGCGATGACCTGCGCACGAGATGCTTTGGCCATCTTCAGGATGGACTCGACGAACTCACGCTTCACCGCGTCCTGATGGATGCCGTCGATGAAGTGGCGGTCGATCTTCACGTAATCGGGTCGCAGCTCCGACCACAGGCGCAGGCTGGAGTAGCCGGCGCCCAGGTCGTCCAGGGCGATGGAGAAGCCCATGGCGCGATAGTGGTGGAGGGCAGTGTCCAGCAGGTTGAAATCTTCGGTGGGGGTCTGCTCGGTAAGTTCGATCACCACCTGGCTGGGCGGGATGCCGAAGGCCTGCAGCATCTTCAGGGTGCGGCCCGGCTGATGGGCCGGGTCCAGCAGGGATTCGGGGGAGACGTTGAGGAACAGCAGTCCCTCGAGTTTCTGCTCCTTGAAACGGCTGCATGCGCTCTTGCGGCAGGCCATCTCCAGATCGCTCAGGCGGCCGGCGTGGCGCGCCACGGCAAACAGGGTCATCGGTGAGTGGAGCGGACTGTTGGAAGGGCCGCGGGTCAGGGCCTCGTAGCCGAGGATGCGGCGTTCCGACAACGATAGGATCGGCTGGAACAGGCTGTGCAAGTCGCCGTGAGCGAGGATCAGGCCCAGCGCGCTCAACTGCTCGGAGACGGTCATGCTGTTTCTCGTGAAAAGAAAAGGGGCCGCAAATGCGGCCCCCGGATTTCACGACAGTCGTATGACAGTGTTATGACATCATTTCAATGTTTCGCTACCGCGGCGTTCAGGCCCAGGTAGTCCAGCAGGATCTGTCCGGTCTCGGTGAGGTAGGCGTCGTCTTCCGGTTTGGTCTTCTCTTCCTCCACCGGGACCTCGTCCTCATCCTCGGCCTTGAGTTCCTTCAGCGGCTCCTCACCCTTGGCCTTGCGGCGGGTGTTTTCCATCGCCAGCTGCTTGGACTCGATGTCTGCCTGCTCGGCGCGGCGCTTGCTCTCGTTGAGGCTGACCACGGTGTCCTTCATCAGCGCTTGCGCCAGGGCAAGGCGCTCGCGGCTGTAGACGAAGTCCGGATTCTGCGCGGTGCGCGCGTCATGGCGGGCCTTCAGCTCGGCGAGGAAGGGTTTGAACGGGTCCAGTTCGGGCTTGATGGCCGGGCGGATGCTGTCCCAGGGCATGGCCTCGGGCAGGGCGCTCTCGCCAATCTGCTTGGTGTCGACCACAGAGGGGTACTCGATGTCCGGCAGCACGCCCTGGTGCTGGGTGCTCTGGCCGGAGACGCGGTAGAACTTGGCCAGGGTCAGCTTCAGCTCACCGTGGTTCAGCGGCTGGATGGTCTGCACAGTGCCCTTGCCAAAGGTCTGGCCACCGATGATCAGCGCACGGTGATAGTCCTGCATGGCGCCGGCGAAGATCTCCGAGGCGGAGGCGGACAGGCGGTTCACCAGCACGGTCATGGGGCCGGTGTAGAAGGCTCCGGTGTTCTCGTCGGCCAGCACATCGACGCGGCCGTCGCTATTTCGGACCAGCACGGTCGGGCCCTGGTCGATGAACAGGCCGGTGAGTTCGGTGGCTTCCTGCAGGGAGCCGCCGCCGTTGTTGCGCAGGTCGATGACCACGCCGTCGACCTTCTCCTTCTGCAGTTCGCCGAGGAGTTTCTTCACGTCACGGGTCGTGCTCTTGTACTCGGGGTCGCCGGCACGGAAGGCCTTGAAGTCCAGGTAGAAGGCCGGCACCTCGATCACGCCGAGTTTGAACTTGCTGCCTTCATGTTCGAGGTTGAGGACGGATTTCTTCGCCGCCTGCTCCTCCAGCTTCACGGCCTCGCGGGTGATGGCCACCACTTTGCTGGTCTGGTCATTCGGCGCATTGCTGGCCGGGATCACTTCCAGGCGCACGATGGAGCCTTTCGGGCCGCGGATCAGTTTGACCACTTCGTCCAGGCGCCAGCCGATCACGTCGACCATCTCGCCATTACCCTGGGCAACGCCAACGATCTTGTCCGCCGGGGCCACCTGCTTGCTCTTCTCCGCCGGACCGGCCGGAACCAGACGCACCACCTTCACGTACTCGTTGTCGCTCTGCAGCACGGCGCCGATGCCCTCGAGGGACAGGCTCATGTTGATGTCGAAGTTCTCCGCGTTATCCGGGGAGAGGTACTGGGTGTGCGGATCGTAGGTCTGGGCGAAGGCATTGATATAGGCCTGGAACACGTCTTCGCCACGGGTCTGGTCCAGTCGGGAAAGCTGGTTCTTGTAGCGCTTGACCAGGAGTTCCTGGATGGCCTTGGGCTCCTTCTTGGCGAGCTTCAGGCGCAGCACTTCATCTTTCACGCGCTTGCGCCACAGGTCGTCGAGGGCGGCGCGGTCCTTGGCCCAGGGCGCCTTCTCGCGGTCGGTCTCCAGGTTCTCGTCGACGCTGAAGTCGATCTTGTCGACGCCCTTGTCGAGCATTGCCAAGGCGAAGTCCAGGCGTTCCTTGAGGCGGTCCAGATGGCGCTTGTAGATAACGAAGCCCGGTTCCAGGTCACCGCTCTTGAGCAGGTCGTCGAATCGGGTACGCCACTTGTCGAATTCAGCGATATCGGCAGCGGTGAAGTACATCCGTGCCGGGTCGAGGAGCTTGAGGTAGCCCTCGTAGATCTTCACCGAGCGCTCGTCGTTGAGCGGCGGCTTGTTGTAGTGGTGGCGCTTGAGAAGCTCCACCACGTTGAGGCTGGCGATCACCTGTTCACGGTCGGGCTGAATGGAATCCCAACTGTTCGGGGCGGTGGGGGCGGCGTGCAGCGGCAGGACGCTGACGCTCAGAGCCAGGGCGAGTGCAGAACTGATCAGGGAGCGATTCATGCTGATTCGACGTCGGGACAGGTGATAACGCATATTAGGCCGTATTTGAGAGCGCCGGGTTCCATTGGCGCAACGCGAAGGCCCGGCAGTTGGCCGGGCCTGGTCCAAGCTCACTATGGAGGCACCGTGAAGGCATTGCAAGGCGTGGAAGGACGCGTGGAGTGGGGGGAGCGGGCCAGCCCGGTCTGTGATGTTGGACAAGTGCGGATTCGTGTGGCCGCTGCGGGCCTGAATCGTGCCGATCTGCTGCAACGGGCGGGGCTCTACCCGCCGCCGCCGGGGGCCAGCGACATCCTCGGCCTGGAGGCTTCCGGGGTAATTACCGAGGTGGGAGCCGGGAGCGGCGCCTGGCAGGTGGGTGATCAGGTCTGCTGCCTGCTGGCCGGAGGTGGCATGGCCGAGGAAGTGGTGGTGGACGCTCGCCACGTGCTGCCAGTGCCAGAGGGGCTGTCCCTGGCCGAGGCCGCCGCGTTGCCGGAAGTCTATGCCACCGCCTGGCTCAACCTGTTCCAGCTGGCCGCGCTCAAGCCCGGCGAGAAAGTCCTACTGCACGCGGGTGCAAGCGGCGTCGGTTCGGCGGCCATCCAGCTGTGCAAGGCCTTTGGCAACCCCTGCTGGGTCAGCGTCGGCTCGGCGGAACGCCTGGCCTATTGCGAATCCCTGGGTGCCCAGGGCGGCGCCCTGCGTGGTGAGGACCTTGAGGGCCTGCGGGACTTCGGCCCCTTCGACGTGATCCTCGACCCCGTGGGCGGCAATTACGCCAGCCTCAACCTGGCCCTGGCCGCCATCGATGGCCGCTGGGTGAATATCGGCCTGATGGGCGGTCGCAAGGCCGAGCTGGACATGGCCCTGCTGCTGGGCAAACGGGTGCAGCTGATCGGCTCGACCCTGCGCAGCCGCGACGAGCAGTTCAAGGCCGACCTCATCAGTGAACTGCGCCAGCACGTCTGGCCGCTGTTCGAGGAGGGGCGCCTGCAGCCGCGTCTGGAGCGCGCCTTCCCGGCTGCGGAGGCCGAGGCCGCGTTCGAGGCCCTGGCCAGCAACCAGGTAGAAGGGAAGGTCGTGCTTCTGCTTGACGGAAGCCTCGCCTGAAGCCCGGGCCAGGACGCCGCAGCCCCCGTGGCGCGCGGCGTCCAGGCCATGGATTGAGGGCCTCAATCGATGCCATGCCCTCAATCAATATGATCTTTTTGGAATAACTCCATAGTCTTCGTCGGGTAAATTTTCTAACCCAACGAGGACGTTGCGATGTCTCTGATCAACACCGAAGTCAAACCGTTCAAAGCCACCGCCTACCACCAGGGCAAGTTCGTCGAAGTGACCGAAGCCACCCTCAAGGGCAAGTGGTCCGTCTTCTTCTTCTACCCGGCTGACTTCACCTTCGTTTGCCCGACCGAGCTGGGCGACCTGGCTGACAATTACGCCGAGTTCCAGAAGCTGGGCGTGGAAATCTACGGCGTGTCGACCGACACCCACTTCACCCACAAGGCCTGGCACGACACTTCCGACACCATCGGCAAGATCCAGTACCCGCTGGTTGGCGACCCCACCTGGGTTCTGTCCAAGAACTTCGAAGTGCTGATCGAAGAAGCCGGTCTGGCTGACCGTGGCACCTTCGTGATCGATCCGGAAGGCAAGATCCAGATCGTCGAAGTCAACGCCGGCGGCATCGGCCGTGACGCCCAGGAACTGCTGCGCAAGGTCAAGGCTGCCCAGTACGTCGCCGCTCACCCGGGCGAAGTCTGCCCGGCCAAGTGGAAGGAAGGCGAAGCTACCCTCGCGCCGTCCCTCGACCTCGTTGGCAAAATCTAAGCCGACGTTCCAAGGCGGACGGCGCTAGCCGTCCGCCCTGCATCAAAGCCCCTCGCCCGTATTGGCGGATGAGCCTTGCCCGCCGAGGGGTACTCATGCCCGCAATTAAAGGAATTCGCACATGTTGGACGCCAATCTCAAAACCCAGTTGAAGGCCTACCTGGAAAAGGTCACCCAGCCGTTCGAGATCGTCGCTTCCCTCGATGACAGCGACAAATCCCGCGAACTGCTTGGGCTGCTGCAAGACATCGTCGGCCTGACCGACAAGATCACCCTGAAGACCGATGGCAGCGACGCCCGTCGCCCGTCGTTCTCGCTGAACCGCCCCGGCGCGGATATTTCCCTGCGTTTCGCCGGCATCCCCATGGGCCACGAGTTCACCTCCCTGGTGCTGGCCCTGCTGCAGGTGGGCGGCCACCCGTCGAAGCTCGCTGCGGATGTGATCGAGCAGATCAAGTCCATCGAGGGCGAGTTCAACTTCGAAACCTATTTCTCGCTGTCCTGCCAGAACTGCCCCGACGTGGTGCAGGCGCTGAACCTGATGGCCGTGCTCAACCCGAACATCCGCCACGTCGCCATCGACGGCGCGCTGTTCCAGGATGAGGTCAACGAGCGCCAGATCATGTCGGTGCCGAGCATCTACCTGAACGGCGAACTGTTCGGCCAGGGCCGTATGGACGCGGAAGAGATTCTTGCCAAGATCGACACTGGCGCCGCGGCCCGCGACGCCGAGAAACTCAACGCCAAGGCCGCGTTCGACGTGCTGGTGATCGGAGGTGGCCCCGCTGGCGCTTCCGCAGCTATCTACGCCGCCCGTAAAGGCATCCGCACCGGCGTTGCCGCCGAGCGTTTCGGCGGCCAGGTGCTGGACACCATGGCTATCGAGAACTTCATCTCCGTGCAGGAGACCGAAGGCCCGAAACTGGCACGTGCCCTGGAAGAGCACGTCAAGCAGTACGAGGTCGACATCATGAACCTGCAGCGCGCTAGCGCGCTGGTTCCGGCCAAGGCCGAAGGCGAACTGCATGAAGTGAAGTTCGAGAGCGGTGCCTCTCTGAAGGCCAAGACCGTAATCCTCTCCACCGGTGCCCGCTGGCGCGAAATGAACGTGCCCGGCGAGCAGGAATACCGTGGCCGCGGCGTGGCCTACTGCCCGCACTGCGACGGCCCGCTGTTCAAGGGCAAACGTGTGGCGGTGATCGGCGGCGGTAACTCCGGCGTGGAAGCGGCCATCGACCTGGCCGGCATCGTCGGTCAGGTCACCCTGATCGAATTCGACGACAAGCTGCGTGCCGATGCGGTGCTGCAGAAGAAGCTGGGCAGCCTGCCCAACGTCAAGGTCATCAAGAGTGCGCTGACCACCGAGGTGAAGGGCGATGGCCAGAAGGTCACCGGCCTGGTCTACAAGGACCGCACCACCGATGAGCTGCAGACCGTTGAGCTGGAAGGCATCTTCGTGCAGATCGGCCTGCTGCCCAACAGCGAGTGGCTGAAGGGTGTGGTGGAGCTGTCGCCGCGCGGCGAGATCATCGTCGACGCCAAAGGTCAGACCAACATTCCCGGCGTGTTCGCCGCCGGTGACGTGACCACGGTTCCGTACAAGCAGATCGTCATCGCTGTCGGCGAGGGCGCCAAGGCTTCCCTGAGCGCGTTCGATCACTTGATCCGTACGACCTGATTTACTCAGCATTGGTGTGCATGAGTGGCGGAGGGCCTGAACGGCTCTCCGCTTTTTTTATGTCCGCGCGGCTTCCCTGTATCCTGCGCGCTTTCGATCCTCAAGCGGCAGGGCTCCTCTCGTGAAACAGCAACTTATCGAATTGATTACGGCGATCAGCTCCGGCTGCATGGCCGAGGATGAGATCGACCGCGTCGCCGACGAGTCGGCACAAGCCTATGCCGATGCAGGCGCCTTTCTCGCCGCCAACCCCGACATCAACTACGACGACAGCTTCCCCATCCCCCTCGGGGAGTGGGTGGTGGTGGGCAGCCTGCCGGATACCGTGCTGTTCCAGGCAGACAGCTACGACCAGTTGTTCCAGCAGGTGGTGGACTCCTTCGGTCCCAGCGTGAACTTCGTGCTCAAACCCAAGCAACTGGTGAAGGTGGAGCCGCTCAAGGCGCTCAACCGCATCCAGGTGCAGATGGGTAGCCTCTACCCTGAGAAGGGCGGCTATGTGCTGGTGGATTTCAGCGAGCCGCTGGATGACGAGCTGCAATGCGTGCTGGTCTACAAGAACGACCTGGAGAAGGTCATGCAACTGGCCGTGGAAATCGGCATCTACGCCGCGCCGGCGTATGAGGCCTTGAAGGCCGCGATGGAAGAGGGCGACGACGACTGAGTCGCCGCCGGATTGCTCTTCGTAGGTTGGCGCTGAGCGCAGCGAAGCCCAACGATCGAGCGGGTCCATGCCTTGCACGTTGGGCTTCGCGCCGCTCGGCCCAACCTACGAGGACGAAACCTTACAGCTGATAGCCGTAGGACTTGATCACTTCCGCCGCTTTCGGCCCCTTCAGGTATTCCACCAGCGCCTTGGCGGCCGGGTTGGATTCACCCTTCTTCAGAATCAGCGCGTCCTGCCTGATCGGCTCGTGCATTTCGGCCGGCACGATCCAGGCGGAGCCGCTGGTGATCTTGCCATCCTTGTACACCTGCGACAGGGCGACGAAGCCCAGTTCGGCGTTGCCGCTGGAGACGAACTGCAGCGCCTGGGCGATGTTCTGGCCTTCCACCAGCTTCGGCTTCACGGTCTGGCTCAGGCCCAGCTTGTCCAGCACCTGGGTAGCCGCCACGCCGTAGGGCGCGGTTTTCGGGTTGGCGATGGACAGGTGCTTGTACTGGCCGGCTTTCAGCACATCCCCCTTGGCATCCACATAGCCCGCTTGGGGCGACCACAGCACCAGGGTGCCGATGGCATAGGTGAAGCGCGAACCGGGCACGCTGTCGCCTTCCTGCTCCAGCTTGGCCGGGGTGGTGTCGTCGGCGGAGAGGAAGACCTCGAAGGGCGCGCCGTTCTTGATCTGGGTATAGAACTGGCCCGTGGCACCGTAGGCGGCGACCAGCTTGTGGCCGGTGTCCTTCTCGAAGTCCTTGGCGATGGCCTGGATCGGGGCGGTGAAGTTGGCCGCGACGGCCACCTGGACTTCCGCGGCTGAAGCGCTGCCCAGGGTGAACAGGGCGGCGAGCGCGGCGGCGGCGCGAGTAAGGCGATGACTCATGAGAGGGACTCCTGGTGAGTGTTCTTGTTGGGCTTAGCCGCTATGTAAAAAACTATATAGCGGCGGGAGTGGCACTTTGTGAGAGTTTGACTTTTAAGTCAAGTTTCGAGCTGATGCACGCCGCTCCGCTTCCTGAAGTTGCCAGGCCACTCGGCTGGTCCTGAATACTCGCCTATCGCTATATACAAAACAATACAGCGATTGGTTGCAGACGGAGTGTCATCCAGACCCCGAAAGGACCCAGAACATTGAGAATTGAACCCCTTTGCCTCGCCATTGCTGCTGCCGTCGCCGGCGGCTTTATCGACGACAGCAAGGCCAGCCTGGTGCTGCGCAACTTCTCCATCGACCAGGACAACCGCGAAGGCGCGGCGGCGCCGTCGAAGCAGGAAGAGTGGGGCCAGGGCTTCTCAACTACTGCTCCACCCGCGACCAGGGCGAGAACCGCCTGATTGTCAGCTACACCCTGACGCTGCTGTAAGCCGGGGCAGGCCAGCAGCCTGCTGGCGAATGAAGTCGCCCCTACAGGGCCGTCGTAGGGTGGATCACGCTTCACCGATCCACCGTCGGTGCCGAACCCGGCCGCGCTGGTGGATGTAAAAAGCGACATCCACCCTACGGCTTGCTGTGCCTGGCAACGTTGGGCCTCGCAGGCTCGGCGCCAACCTACGGGGCCGCTGCGCGGCCCGCCCCCACAGGAAAGGCGAGCCCCTTCTCCCGCGTGCGGGAGAGGGTTGGGGAGAGGGGCTTTTAGCGCCAGTCGAGAATCGGCCAGCCCGCCTGTTCGGCATGGGCGCGCAAGGTGGGGTCGGGGTTGACCGCGTTGGGGTTGGCCACCAGGGAGAGCAGCGGCAGGTCGTTGCGCGAGTCGGAATAGAAGTGGGCGCCTTCGAGGCTTTCCCCCTGGTCTTCCAGCCAGGCATTCAGTCGAATCACTTTGCCGTCGCGGTAGGTCAGCACACCCTGTGTGCGGCCGCTGTAGCAGCCGTGCTGTTCTTCCAGGTCGATGGCCAGCACTTCCTCGACGCCCAGGCGCTCGGCGATGGCGCTGACCAGGAAGTGCGCGGAGGCGGAGATGATCAGGATGCGGTCACCGGCGGCGCGGTGGCGGGCCAGGCAGCGCATGGCGTCGGAATGGATCAGCGGCTCGATCACGTCTTCGACGAAGGGTTCCACCACGAACTCCACCTCATCGGGTGTGCGCCCTACCAACGGCGACAGGCTGAAGGCCATGTAATCCTCCATGGCCAGCTTGCCTTCGGCATAGAGCGCCATGAGTTCGTGGTCCTTGCGGATGAAGGATTCGCCATCGACCCACCCCAGCGCCGCCATGTGCGTGCTCCACAGGCTGGCGCAGTCGCCGTCGATCAGGGTGTCGTCAAGGTCGAAGATTGCCAGGGCCATCAGGCCACCTCCCGGATTGCGTGATCATCGATGCGCAGGCCAATGCGCTGGCCCGCGCGGTGCAGATCTTCCGCGGAGCGATTGAGTACGTCCACCACCAATTCCACGCCTCGGGCCTCGACCCGGTAGCGCACCACGTTGCCCAGCAGGCTGTGGCTGCGCACTTCGGCGTCGATGCCGCCCTCGCGGCTCAGGGTGATGGCTTCCGGACGGATGGCGATGCGGCCGTTCACCGGACGCTGCAGGAGGCGGCTGGCGACATCGGCATCCAGCAGGTTGTAGTTGCCGATGAAGCCGGCGGCGAAGGCGTCCACCGGCGCGGTGTAGAGAGTTTCCGCGTCGCCGCTCTGGACGATGCGCCCGGCGTTCATCAGGAAGATGCGGTCCGACAGGGTCAGGGCCTCCTCCTGGTCGTGGGTCACGAAAATGGTGGTCAACCCCAGCTCCTGCTGGATGGCGCGGATCTGTTCGCGCAGGTGCTTGCGGATGCGCGCGTCCAGGGCGGACAGCGGTTCATCGAGCAGCAACAGGCGGGGGCGGGTGACCAGGGAGCGGGCCAGGGCGACGCGCTGGCACTGGCCGCCGGAGAGCTGGTGCGGGTAGCGCCCGGAGAAGTCCGAAAGCTCCACCATGGCCAGGGCTTCGTCCACCCGGCGCTGGCTGTCGGCGGCGTCCACCTTTTGCATGCGCAGGCCGAAGGCGACGTTCTGCTGCACGGTCATGTTGGGGAACAGCGCATAGCTCTGGAACACCATGCCGATGCCGCGCTTCTGCGGCGACAGCGGCACCAGGTCCTGGCCGTCCAGCAGGATCTGCCCACCGTTCACGTCGGTGAGGCCGGCGATGCAGCGCAGCAGGGTGGATTTGCCGCAGCCGGAGGGGCCGAGCAGGGTGACGAATTCGCCCTTGCCGATCTCGCAGTCGATGTCGCTGAAGATGGCGGTCTGGCCATAGCTTTTGTGCAGGCCGCGAATGGAAAGAAAGCTCATGCCTTGTCCTTGTTCAGACGGTTGGCTGCCCAGGTGAACAGCAGCACGAAGAAGAAGTAGGAGATCACTAGCGCGCTGTTGAAGTGGCCGCTGCTGTTGCGCATGTTGTTCAGGTAGACCTGCAGGGTCTCGTAGCGGGTGCCCACCAGCAGGTTGGCGAAGACGAACTCGCCGAACAGGAAGGAGAACGACAGGAACAGTGACACCATCAGGCCCTTGCGCAGGTTCGGCAGCACCACCAGCAAGGCCGCCTTCCAAGTGCTGGCGCCGAGCAGGTGTGCGGCGTCCATCAGGTCGCGCAGGTTGATCGCTTGCAGGTTGTTGGTGATGGCGCGGTACATGAAGGGCAGGGCCACGGTGAAGTAACAGCCGACCAGGATCCAGGGCGTGCCCACCATGGCCAGCGGCCCGGAGCCGTAGACCTGCAGCAGCCCCACTGAGGACACCACCGGCGGTACCGCGAAGGGCAGCAGGATGAGGATGTTCATCAGCCCGTCCAGCTTCGGGAAGTGGTAGTTCACCACGAACAGCAGCGGCAGGATCAGCAGCACTGACAGCGCCAGGGCGCCGAAGCACACCAGCAGCGACTGGCCGAAGGCACTCAGGAAGCGCGCATCGCTCCACAGCGCCAGGTACCACTTGAGGGTCAGCCCTTCCGGAAGAATCGTCGCGGACCAACTGGTGGAGAGCGAGTAGAGCAGGGTGCCGCCCAGCGGCAGCAGCAGGATCAGGAACAGCAGCCAGACCACCACGCGATGGTAGAGGCTGCCGCTGCGGGATTCAGCGCGCGACATGGTAGCTCCTCTTCAACAGCCACTGGTGCACGACGGTGATCACCACCATCAGCCCCACCAGCACCATGGACAAAGCGCTGGCCAGATTCGGGTCGAGGGAGATGTCGCCGGCCACCTGGGCGGCGATGCGGATGGTCAGCACGTTGAAGTTGCCGGTGGTCAGGGCGTAGACGGTGGCATAAGCGCCGAGGGCGTTGGCCAGCAGGATGACGAAGGTGCCCAGCAGGGCCGGGGTCAGCACCGGCAGGCCGATGTGCCGCCAGAACTGCCAGGAATCGGCGCCGAGCAGGGCGGCGGATTCGCGCCAGTCCTCACGCAGCGCGTCGAAGGCCGGGTAGAGCAGCAGCACGCCAAGGGGAATCTGGAAGTAGGTGTAGAGCACGATCAGACCGGCCTTGGAGTAGAGGTTGAAGTCTTCGATCAGGCCGGACTGCTTGAGCAGGATGGTCAGGGTGCCGTTGAAGCCCAGCAGGATGATGAAGGCGAAGGCCAGGGGCACGCCGGCGAAGTTGCTGGTCATGTTGGAGAAGGCCATGACGAAGTCCCGCAGCTTCGAGTCCACCCGGCGCAGGGAGTAGCTGCCGACCAGCGCGATAACGATGCCGATCAGGCTCGACCAGAAGGCGATCTGCAGGCTGTGCTTGATGGCCTGCAGGTAGAACTTCGAACTGAAGACCTTGGTGAAGTTGCCCAGGCCCCAGCCATCGCCGGTGATCAGGCTGTGGATCGCGACCCAGGCCAGGGGCGCGATCTGAAAGAGGATGAAGAACAGGGCGAAGGGCAGCAGACAGAGCAGCGCCAGCCACTTGCCCCGGTTGGAAGAATTCACTTCAGCAGCTCCCGGCAGAAGTCCTTGTCGTGGGATGCGCCGAGCAGTTCGCAGACGGTGCCGCAGAGCTGAGTCTGTTTCGGCTGCGCGGCTGCATCCAGGCTGAAGGCGTCCCCCACGACGAACAGCGGCACTTCGCGCTCCTCGGCCAGCAGGCCGTTGTGGGAGCGGTCATTGTTCATGCCGTGGTCGGCCGTCACCAGCACCTGGTACCCGGCATCCAGCCAGCGTTGCAGGTACTCGGCGAGGATCACATCGGCCTTGCGCGCGGCGTTGCGGTATTGCGGGCTGTCGAGGCCGTACTTGTGGCCGGCGTCGTCGATGTTCATCGGGTGCACCAGCAGGAAGTCCGGGGCATGGCGCAGGCGCAGGCTTTCCGCATCGGCGAACAGGTGCGAGTCCGGGTAGTGGTCGGCGTAATAGAAGTGGCCGTGCTGGATCGGCAGCTCCGGCGCCTCGGTGTGGCGGTCGCGGGCGGCATCGAACGGCGAGCGGTTGTACAGCTCGCTGACCCAGTGATAGGCAGCGGCGGCGGTGCGGAGCCCGGCGGCGCTGGCGTAGTGGAAGATGCTGCGTTCCTTCGACAGGCGCGACACGTCGTTGTGGACGATGCCGCTCTCGATCGGCGGTACGCCGGTCAGGATGCATTCGTAGAGTGGGCGGGACAGTGCCGGCAGCTCGCACTCCAGCTTGTACAGCGCCGCTTTGCCGGCTCCGCAGTAGGCCTGCAGATGGCCCAGCGCATGCCGGGCCACCTCGTGGTTCAGGCCATCCAGCAGGACGAGGATGACTTTTCTCATTTTTCCTAGCCTCAAAATCGATCAAGTGCTGAGCGAGCGCAGTTCAGGCAAGGCGAACACGGGCGAGGAAGCGGAGTTTACGTCTGTAAATGAGCATTCCGAGCCCGTGTTCAACGCAGCATGAGCAAGCGCAGCCAGCGATTGGACGATTTTTTTATTCCATCTCGATGATCACGTGTTCCTGCCACAACTGCGGCAGAGCCTTCGAGGTGGTTTCCCACGCCTTGGCATCCTTGATCGGCTGGACCTTGGCGTACTGCTCGTTGGGCAGCAGCTTGGCCTTGACCTCGGCAGGCAGGGTCAGGTGCTCGGCGCGGATCGGACGGGCGTTGCCCTTGGCCAGGTTGATCTGGCCGGCGTCGCTGAGGATGTATTCACGAGCCAGCTTCGCGGCGCTGGGGTTCTTCGCGTACTTGTTGATGATGGTGGTGTAGCCGGAGATTACCGAGCCGTCGGACGGGATCAGCACGTCGAAGCGGCTGGGGTCGATCTGGTCGCGGTAGGACAGGCCGTTGAAGTCCCAGACGATGCCCACTTCCACTTCGCCCTTCTCCAGGGTCTGGATAGTAGGGTTGGACAGGGACAGGCGGCCCTGCTTGGCGATCTCGGCGAAGAAGTCCAGGCCCGGCTGGATGTTCTTCTCGTCACCGCCGTTGGCGATGGCGGCGGCCAGTACGCCGTTCACGGCCTGGGCGGCGGCGCTGACGTCACCGATGGTGATCTTGTACTTGCCGTTCTTCAGGTCGGCCCAGGACTTGGGCGATTCCTTGACCAACTGCTTGTTGACGATGAAGGCGATGGAGCCGGTATAGGCCAGCATCCAGTGGCCGTCCTTGTCCTTGGCCCAGTCCGGGATCTGCGCCCAGGTGCTGGGCTTGTAGGGCTGGGTGACGCCCTGTTGCACGGCGATGGGGCCGAAGGCCGCACCCACGTCGCCGATGTCGGCGGTGGCGTTGTCCTTTTCGGCGGCGAACTTGGCGATTTCCTGGGCCGAGCTCATGTCGGTGTCGACGTGCTTCAAGCCATACACCTTGTTGAGGTCAACCCAGGTGTCCTTCCAGTTGGCCCAGCTGTCGGGCATGCCCACACTGTTCACCGCGCCTTCCTTGCGGGCGGCTTGTTCAAGACTCTTCAGATCTGCGTCGCTTGCCATGGCCTGGGTACCCAGGGCGATGGCTGTTCCCATCAGTGAAGCCAGCAACAGGCGTTTCATGTGAAGCTCCTTAGCAGGTTTGGAGGTTGGTCTAGATCAGCAAGACCCAGGCCAAATCTAAAAGCCTTGGATGACGGTTTGATTTCAGGTTCGCCGCCCGAACCGCCAGCGGCAGACGCCTGGAAAGCGTAGACCATGGGCAGATGGCAGATTTGCCGGGCTGTCGCGTATGGCGATGGCATGGCGCGTGCAGATGTGCCTGACTGTCATCCCGCAGTCATCTAGGCTGCCTAGGATGGCCGGCACACCCGGACACGTTGCACCTCGATGGTGCTGGTCTATTCCAGATTGGAGTCTTTCGATGCGCGACGAGGCGCCCCGCACCCTGACCGCCATTTGCAGCGCACTGCAGGAACAGATCGAGCACGGCCTGCTGCCCCACGGCAGCAAGTTGCCGGCCGAACGCAAGTTGAGTGAGTTGTTCGACACCACCCGCATCACCCTGCGTGAGGCGTTGGGGCAACTGGAGGCCCAGGGGCTGATCTATCGCGAGGAGCGTCGTGGCTGGTTCGTTTCGCCGCCCCGGCTGCTCTACAACCCGCTGGTGCGCAGCCATTTCCACGCCATGGTGGCGGGGCAGGGCCGGGCGCCGGCCACGGAAGTCCTGGGGGCGCGACTGATTCCGGCCAGTGTGGAAATCTGCGAACTGCTGGAGCTGCCAGCGTTATCCAGCGTCTACCAGATCCGCCGCGCCCGCCGTGTCGATGGGCGCCTGGTGCTCTATGTGGAGCACTACCTGAACCCCGCCTACTTCCCCGGCATTGTCGATTTCGACCTGACCCAGTCGCTGACCGAGCTGTACGACAGCCAGTACGGTATCCGTTATGGCCGGGTGCGCTTCGACATGGTGCCCACCGCCCTGCACCCGGAGGCGGCGGCTCCGCTGAAGGTCTCAGCGGGTAGCCCGGCCCTGAAGATCACCCGCATCAACCGCGACCAGCACGGCCGTCTGATCGACTGCGACCTGGAGTTTTGGCGGCACGATGCGATTCACGTGAGCGTGGAAGTGCCGGAGTAGGGAGTGCAAGCGCAGCATTCTGTAGGTTGGGTAGAGGAACGAAACCCAACATCCCGTGGCCGACGCCGCAATCGTTGGGCCTCGCGGCGCTCGGCGCCAACTTACGGAAACGGGGCGGCTGCGCCGCCCTTGGCCAATGAATTCGCCCCTACAGGGAGGCGAACGCAGATCAGGCGTAGTTCTCGGGGCTGAGCTTGCGTTCCACCAGCTCGATCAGGATATGCAGCACCTTGATGTGCAGCTCCTGGACGCGGTCGGCGAAGTCGCCGCCGGGGGCGCAGATGCAGACGTCGGCCAAGGATTCCAGGACGGAGCCCGGCTTGCCGGTGAGGGCCACCACCTTCACGCCCAGGGTACGGGCGGCTTCGGCGGCCTTGATCACGTTGGGGCTCTTGCCGCTGGTGCTGATGGCGATCAGCACATCACCGGCCCGGCCATGGGACTCGATGTAGCGGGAGAAGATGTAGTCGTAACCGAAGTCATTGGCGACGCAGCTGATATGGCTGGGATCGCTGATGGACACGGCGGCGATACCGGGGCGGTTCTTGCGGTAGCGGCCGGTCAGCTCCTCGGCGAAGTGCATGGCATCGCACATGGAGCCGCCGTTGCCGCAGGAAAACGCCTTGCCCTTGTTCTCGAAGCTTTCCACCAGGAGTTCCGCCGCACGCTCGATGCCTTTCAGGGCCTGCTCGTTGGCGATGAAGTTGTCCAGGGCCGTCCTGGCTTCCTCCAGGCTGTTGCGGATGTGGCTGAGCATGCGGGGTTCCTTCCGGATCAGGGCAGGTCGTGGCTGGAGTAGAAGGCGGCCAGCACCTTCACCAGGTGGGCCAGGTCATGGCTGCCCGCCAGTTCGCGGATGGAATGCATGGCGAAGGTCGGCAGGCCGATGTCCACGGTACGCACCCCCAGCTGGCTGGCGGTGATGGGGCCGATGGTGGAGCCGCAACCCATGTCGCTGCGGGTCACGAAGCTTTGCACCGGCACTTCGTTTTCCAGGCAGAGGTGGCGGAAGAAACCGGCGGTTTCGCTGTTGGTGGCGTAGCGCTGGTTGCTGTTCACCTTGATCACCGGGCCGGCGTTGAGTTTCGGGCCGTGGTTGCCGTCGTGCTTGTCGGCGTAGTTGGGGTGCACGCCGTGGGCGTTGTCGGCGGAAACCAGCAGGGAACGCTGGATGACGCGGGCGAAGGCGTCGCCTTCCGGCAGCACGCGGCGCAGTACCTGTTCCAGCATCGGGCCGTCGGCGCCGCAGGCGGAGCAGGAACCCACTTCTTCGTGGTCGGTGCAGACCAGCACGCAGCTTTCATCGGCCTCGGCGGCCAGCAGGGCCTGCAGGCCGGCGTAGCAGGAGAGCAGGTTGTCCAGGCGCGCGCCGGCGATGAAGTCGCCGTCCAGGCCGATCACGGCCGCGCTCTGGGTGTCGTAGAAGGAGAGTTCGTAATCCAGCACCGCGTCGGCTACCACGCCGTGTTCCAGGGTCAGCTGTTCGGCCAGCAGATCACGGAACTCGCGGGTTTCACCGGCGGCCAGTTGCGCCAGGATCGGCGGCAGCTCGGTCTGGGCGTTGATGGCCCAGCCCTGGTTGGCCTCGCGGTTGAGGTGGATAGCCAGGTTCGGGATCACGGCGATCGGTGCCTGGAAGTCCACCAGCTGGCTTTCCACCATCCCGGCGGCGCGGTAGGTGACACGGCCGGCCAGGGACAGGTCGCGGTCGAACCAGGGGGCCAGCAGGGCGCCGCCATAGACTTCGACGCCCAGCTGCCAGAAGCCTTGCTTGTTCAGCTCGGGGTTCGGCTTGACCCGCAGGCAAGGGCTGTCGGTGTGGGCGCCTACCAGGCGCAGACCGCCTTCCAGCATCGGGCGCTTGCCCAGCTTGATGGCGACGATGGAGGAGTCGTTGCGGGTGACGTAATAACGGCCACCGCTTTCGATACGCCAGGCCTCGCGTTCGTCGAGACGCACGTAGCCGGCGGCCTCGAGGCGCTTGGCCAGGCTGCGGGTGGCGTGGAAGGGGGTGGGCGAGGCCTTGAGGAAATCGATCAGGCCCTGGTTCAACTCTTCGCGCATTGGGGGACTCCGGACAGCAGTGCCGGGAGTTTATCCCATCGCCCCCAGGGAATAGGAGGCCGACAGGCGGTGAATTTTCCTAGCAGGCCGATAGTCAGGGGCGTGGCTGCTGTTGTGGGACGCCTACAGGCGCCGGGCGACCACCGAGAACAGGTGCCAGTGCTTGTTGCGGCCCTTGGCGGTGATGCCGTCTTCTTCCTTTTCTTCGAGCATCAATACCTGCCAGCCGGACAGGAGTTCTTCCAGCTGCACGCGCCGCAGGATGGTGATGCCATTGTCAGCCCAGTCGTCCCGCTCGCCGAACAGATGGCCGGCGAACAGGCCGCCCGCCGGAAGTGCGCCACAGATGGCCTGCCAGAGCGAGGGAAAGGCGGAGGGGGGGCAGAGGGGCAGGGCGAAACTGGAGTTGACCAGATTGGCCGGCGGCAACGGCATGCTTTCGAAGCGGCAGCAGCGGCTCTGCAGCCTCTGGCGCGTTTCGTCGTCCAGCTGGGCATCGAGGCGGGCCAGGGCCTCGGGTTCTGCATCCACCGCCAGTACCTTCCAGCCGCGCCTGAGCAGTTCGAGGGTGTCGCGACCGGCGCCGCAGCCAAGATCGAGGGCGTGGCCGGGCGGCCCGTCCCAGATTTCCAGGGCGGTGAGCAGGGTAAAGCGGGCGGGCTGACCCTCGGTGGCGTTGTAGAACTCGGTGAGGCTCATCTCTTTCCCGAATCGAGGTCTTTTTCTTGAGCCTAGGTCAGAACGGCGCCGGGCACTCGAATCTCAGGCGTTCACCCGTCTGGGGATGGGTCAGGCACAGCAGGCTGGCGTGCAGGCAGAGGCGGTCGTGGGCGGCCAGGGCTTCGGGGTTGGCGTAGAGCCGGTCGCCCAGTAGCGGGTGGCCGATGGAGAGCATGTGCACGCGCAGCTGGTGCGAGCGGCCGGTGATGGGGGTCAGCTCGACGCGGCTGTAGTGTCCGCAGCGCTCGATCACCTGCCAGAAGGTCAGGGCGTGACGGCCCTGCTCGAAGTCCACCACGTGGCGCGGCTTGGTCGGCGGGTCATAGCGTAGGGGCAGTTCGATGCGGCCGCTGTCCAGTTCCGGCTCGCCCCAGCAAAGGGCGGTGTAGGCCTTTTCGGTCTCGCGGTCGTGGAACTGGCGGGACAGTTCGCGGTGGCTGTCGGCGTCCCGGGCCAGGACGATCAGGCCGGAGGTTTCCCAGTCCAGGCGGTGGACGATGCGCGCCTCGGGGTAGCCGTTCTCCTGCAGGCGGGTGATCAGGCAGTCCTTGTTGTCGTCGGCGCGACCAGGCACCGAGAGCAGCAGGGTGGGCTTGTTGACCACCAGCAGGGCGTCGTCCTGGTGGATGAATTCGATCTGGGAAAGCGGCATTGGGGTACCCACAAACGCCGACGGCGGCCGAGGCCGCCGTCGTTGGACTATCGCTCGATCAACGCTCGGGCAGGGTGATGTTCAGCTCGAGGATAGAGCAGTTGCCCTGATTCTCCAGCAGGACCTGGACCTGCTCCTGGTCGATGTCGACATACTTGCGGATCACGTCCACCAGGTCCTTCTGCAAGGCTGGCAGGTAATCCGGCTGGCTACGCTGCCCACGCTCGTGGGCGACGATGATCTGGAGTCGTTCTTTAGCGATCGAAGCGCTACTCTGCTTCTTCCGCTCGCGAAAGAAGTCGAAAATATTCATTCACGGCCTCCAAACAGGCGTTGCAAGAGTCCTTTCTTCTGCACATCGAGGAAGCGGTGCGGCAGCTCCTTTCCGAGCAGGCGGTCGACGGCATCGCTGTACGCCTGGCCGGCGTCGCTCTGGTCGTCGAGGATGACCGGGATACCCTGGTTGGAGGCCTTGAGCACCGCCTGGGATTCCGGGATCACGCCGAGCAGGTTGATGGCGAGGATTTCCTCGACGTCTTCGACGCCGAGCATTTCGCCCTTGGTGACGCGCTCGGGGTTGTAGCGGGTCAGCAGCAGGCGCTCCTTGATCGGGTCCTGGCCCTTTTCGGCACGACGGGACTTGCTGGCCAGCAGGCCGAGCATGCGGTCGGAGTCGCGTACGGAGGAGACTTCCGGGTTGGTCACGACAATCGCCTCGTCGGCGTAGTACATGGCCAGGTGGGCGCCTTTCTCGATACCGGCCGGCGAGTCGCAGACCACGTATTCGAAGTTCTGCGACAGCTCTTCGATGACCTTGCCGACGCCTTCGAGGGTCAGGGCGTCCTTGTCGCGCGTCTGACTGGCGGCCAGGACGTAGAGGTTTTCCAGGCGCTTGTCTTTGATCAGGGCCTGGGTGAGGGTCGCTTCGCCATTGATGACGTTGACGAAGTCGTACACCACGCGGCGTTCGCAACCCATGATCAGGTCCAGGTTACGCAGGCCGACGTCGAAGTCGACGATGACGGTCTTGTGACCGCGCAGTGCGAGACCGGTACCGATTGCGGCGCTGGTGGTGGTTTTACCCACACCACCCTTGCCGGACGTGACAACGAGGATCTTGGCCAAGGTGATTCACCCCAAATGATAAGAAAATCGGGAAGTTATCGGCTCGCCCGAGCCGTCCTTCTTCCCTTTCAGGTCCCTGAAATTTCGCGGCAGTATCCGTTAAAGGCGGGTGATGTTCAACACGTCTCCCGACAGGCTGACTTGTACCTGCTGACCCCACAGTGGGTCGCGTCGCAGGTCGTCGGCAACCTTGTACTGACCGGCTACCGAGACTAGTTCAGCGGCCAGCTGACGGCAGAAGATTCTTGCTTTGGTATCGCCTTTTATGCCGGCCAGGGCACGGCCGCGCATCGGACCGTACACATGGATATTGCCGTCGGCGAGAAGTTCCGCTCCGGGGCTGACCGCCGCCAGTACCACCAAATCGCCGCCAGGAGCATAGACCTGCTGGCCACCGCGTACAGGGGTGGTGATGACTTTCGTCGGTTGCACCTCGGGTTTTGGCGGCTCGGCCGGCTTTTCGACCGGTTTCTTCGCTTCAGGCTCCACCGGGTCGATGGGGCGCTCGCGGGCGCCGGACGGCGGCAGCACCGGAATGTCCAGGGCGTCGGCGGCGGCGATATGTTCCTCGCGGTTGGCGCGGATGGCCAGGGTCCGCAGGCCGTGGCGGCGGCAGATATCCAGCAGGGCGGGGAGGTCCAGCTCCGGTTCGCCGTCGGGCAGCTTGTCCAGCGCCATGACCAGCGGGGTGTTCTGGAAGAAGTTGGGGGCCTGGGCGACTTTCTCGTCCAGCTGCCGGTCGAGGCGTTCGAGGTCGTTGTGGGCCAGTTCCATCACGGTGATGGCGAGCATGCTGCCCTTGAGCTGGAACACGGGGTCTTGGTCGAGAAGGTCGGCTTGGCTCATGGTCTGCCTGCAATCGTGAATGGCGAGGACTTATAGCGAGATCGTCCGGCGCTAGCAAGCCGGAAGGGGGCGGCGCAATTCGAGTAGAATGCGCGGTTTACTCGCTCAAGCGGATTCAGAAATGGATAGACCTCAATTTCGCCCGCAGTTCCTCCACCCCCGTTACTGGGCGCTGTGGCTGGGGCTGGGCCTGCTCTGGCTGATCACCCTGTTGCCCTACCGGGTGCAACTGGGCATGGGGCGTGTGCTGGGGGCGCTGATGCTGCGGGTGGCGGGTTCGCGGCGCAAGATCGCCCGGCGCAACCTGGAACTGTGCTTCCCCGAGCTGCCCAGTGCCGAGCGTGAGCGGTTGCTGCGGGAGAACTTCGCCTCCACCGGTATCGCCTTCTTCGAGATGGCCATCAGTTGGTGGTGGCCGAAGACCCGCCTGGCGCGGCTGTCCCATATAGAAGGACTGGAACACCTGCAGAACGCCCAGGCGCAAGGGCAGGGCGTGATCCTCATGGCACTGCATTTCACCACCCTGGAGATCGGCGCCGCGCTGCTCGGGCAGGTGCATACCATCGATGGCATGTACCGCGAGCACAAGAACGCCCTATTCGACTTCATCCAGCGCCGTGGCCGCGAGCGCCACAACCTGGACGCCAGCGCCATCGAGCGCGAGGACGTGCGCGCCATGCTCAAGGTGCTGCGCGCCGGCCGCGCCATCTGGTACGCGCCGGACCAGGACTATGGCCGCAAGCAGAGCATCTTCGTGCCGCTGTTCGGCATCGAGGCCGCCACCGTCACCGCCACCACCAAGTTTTCCCGCCTGGGTCGCGCCATCGTGCTGCCCTTCACCCAGCGTCGCCTGGAAGACGGCAGCGGCTACCGGCTGGTGATCCATCCGCCGCTGACAGATTTCCCCGGTGAAACCGAAGAGGCCGACTGCCTGCGCATCAACCAGTGGGTGGAAGGCGCGGTACGCGAATGCCCCGAGCAGTACCTCTGGGCCCACCGCCGCTTCAAGACGCGGCCGGAAGGCGCACCGAAGCTTTACTGAAACCTATACTCGGAACAGATCGCCCGGAGAGCAGTCCATGGACCCAAGAACCGCCAGCAGGAAGCCCGTGACCGGGCTGATTCTCTCTGGCGGCGGTTCGCGGGCCGCCTACCAGGTGGGGGTGCTCAGCGCCATCGCCGATCTCCTGCCGGACGCCGCCTGCAACCCTTTTCCCGTCATCGTCGGCACCTCCGCCGGCGCGGTCAACGCCGTTGGCCTGGCCTGTGGGGCGATGCATTTCAGCCAGGCCATTCGCCGTCTGAACAGCGTCTGGCAGAGCTTCCGTTGCGGGCAAATCTATCGCAGCGACTGGCCCGGTGTCCTGCGTCAGAGCTCGCGCTTCTTCGGCCATAGCCTGCTGGGTCTGGGCAGCGATATCCCCGTGGCCCTGCTGGACAATGCGCCCCTGCGCGACTTGCTGCATAGGGAGCTGGATTTCTCCGGCATCTCCGCCGCCGTCCGCACCCGGCAACTGCGCGCCGTAGCGGTGACCGCCTTCGGCTACGAGACCGGCCAGGCGGTGACCTTCTACCAGGGCCGCGCCACCATCGATCCCTGGTATCGCCACCGCCGCGTGGGTGTGCCGACGCGCCTGGGCGTCGAGCACCTGATGGCCAGTGCGGCGATTCCCATGCTGTTTCCGGCGGTGCGTCTGGGCCGTGAATATTTCGGCGACGGCGCGGTGCGCCAGACGGCGCCCATCAGCCCTGCGCTGCACCTGGGTGCCAGCCGGGTGCTGGTCGTGGGGGTGAGCGGCAACCCCCTGGGCATGAATCCTTCCCCGGAATTCGCGCCGCCCACCCTCGGTCGCCCACCGACCCTGGCGCAGATCGGCGGCCACCTGCTGAACAGCACCTTCATCGACAACCTGGAAAGCGATATCGAACTGCTGGAGCGGATCAACGGCATGAGCCGGGCCATTCCGCCCGAGGCGCGGCCGCGTCACCTGAGTTCCGAGCAAGTGGAAGTGCTGGTGATCTCGCCGAGCCGGCCGCTGGACGAAATCGCCGCCCGCCATCGTCGTGAAATGCCCCGCGCCATCCGTACCTTCCTGCGCGGGCCGGGGGCGACCCGGGCCAGCGGCGCAGGGGTGCTCAGCTACCTGCTGTTCGAGCCCGGTTACTGCAACGAACTGATCGAACTGGGCTACCAGGACGCCATGACCAAGCGTGTCGAACTGCAGCGCTTTCTCGGTCTGGAGATGGCGCCGGCCTATCCCCACATCGTTCCCGCCGTCTAGCTCCGAGGCGGCGTCCACCCGCGGAGCCCGGCTCGACGCCGACGGTGGGTCGGTGAAGCGTGACCCACCCTACGTACCGACTCCGGCACCCGCCTGTAGGGTGGACGTCGCTCTTTACGTCCACCAACGAAGCCCGGCTGGACGCTGAGGGTGGGCCGCTGTCTGCAACAGCCCACCCCCGGCGTCATACCCCGAAGCGCCCGTCCCGGTAATCGCGCAGCGCCTGCTCGATCTCCTCGCGGGTGTTCATCACGAAGGGGCCGTACTGGACGATGGGTTCACCCAGCGGACGGCCGGCCAGTAGCAGCACCTTGGCCCCGTTGGCGCTCGCCAGTTCCAGCGCACCCTGTTCCGACAGGCGCACCAGGCGCCCCTTGCCGATGGTGCTGCCGTTGACCTGCACCTCGCCTTCATAGACGTAGAGCATCACCCGCAGGCCATCGGCCAGACGCGGCGCCACCTGGGTGCCAGCCGCCAGATCGAGGTCGAAGATGTGCGGTTCGGTGTGTGGACGCTGCACCGCGCCGTCCTGCACGAGCTGGCCGTCATCGAAACGGCCGGCGATCACCAGCGCCTCGACGCCCTGGGCCGTGCGTATCCGGGGAATCTCCGCCGGATCGAAGTCGCAGTAGCCGGGGTCGCCCATCTTGTCCTTGCCCGGCAGGTTGAGCCAGATCTGGAAGCCGCGCATCACGCCTTCTTCCTGCTCCGGCATCTCGCTGTGGACGATGCCGCGTGCCGCGGTCATCCACTGCACGCCGCCGTTCTGCAAGAGGCCGCTGTTGCCGAGGTGGTCCTCGTGACGCATGCGGCCTTCGATCATATAGGTGATGGTTTCGAAACCACGGTGCGGGTGCGCCGGGAAACCGGCGACATAGTCATCCGGGTTGGCCGAGCCGAACTCGTCGAGCATCAGGAAGGGATCGAAGCGAGGTACGCCCTGCTCGGCGAAGACGCGGGTCAGATTGACTCCGGCACCGTCGGACGCGGGCTGGCCGGGGCGTTGTTCGAGAATCTGGCGGTGGCTCATCTGGACCTCCTCAAGGTTGGAATGGGCCAGATCCTACGCCTGCCAATTGAATCAATGGTGCGTGATTTTGCTGGGTTAGTATCGAGTTGTTCGATCGGTTTGCAGCCAACCCAGCCTCCCCTGGAAGCGAGCGCCATGCGCTTCCAGGGGGGCCGACCGACGTTAGGCCGACCGCACCGGGCTTGCGCCCAGCACCGGATCGGGCTCGCTGTCGATGGTATCCAGGCTGAGGTGCGCCGTCTCCCGCAGCAGATAGGAGCACAGCGCCACCAGGGCCAGTGCCGCGGCGCCATAGACCGCCACGCCGAAGGGGCTGCCGGTGGCGATGAGGATCGCCGTGGCCAGGCTGGAGGCCGTGCCGCCGCCGAAGGCCGCGCCGATCTGGTACGCAGCGGACATCCCGGAATAGCGCATGGAACGGGGGAACTGCTCGGCCAGGAACGCCGGGATCGGGCCCTGGGTGGCGCCCATCAGCGCGCCCACCACCACATAGGCGGCGCAGGCGATGGCCAGGTTATGCAGGCCCACCAGCGCAAAGAACGCGAAGAAGCCTGCGGCCATCAGTACCGAGCCGAGGATCATCACCGTGCGCCGGCCGAGACGGTCCGACAGGCAGGCGAACAGCGGCGCGCTGATGACGATGGCGACGGACAGCGACACATCGAACAGCAGCGCCTCGGTGCTGCCGTAGCCCAGTTGGGTGGCGTAGGCCAGGAAGAAGGTGCTGCCGATGTAGGCGATGGTCACGTAGCCGAAGGCGATGCCGATGCACAGCAGCATTTCCCTCGGACGGGAACGCAGTGCGGCCACCAGGGGCAGACGGGTGTTCTCGCGGCGTTCCAGCGGCTTCTTCACGGGGTTCGACAGGCGCGCGTAGAGGCCGATCAGCACCAGCACGCCACCGAGCCAGAAGGGAATGCGCCAGGCGAAACCGGCCAGATCGTCATTGAAGGCGGCGCTGACGATGGCGAACACCGCCGAGCCGAGGATGCCGCCGATGCCGATGCCCATGCTGGTGAAGCTGCCCCAGAGGCCGCGTCGCCCGCTCGGGGCCGACTCGATGCCGAACAGCGCCGCGCCACCCCATTCACCACCGGCGGCGAAGCCCTGGATCAGGCGCAGCAGCACCAGCAGGACGGGGGCTGCCGCGCCGATGCTCTCGTGGGAAGGCAGGCAGCCGATGGCCAGGGTGCTGAAACCCATCAGCAGCAGGGTGATGACCAGCGCCTTCTGACGACCGGCCTTGTCACCGAAATGGCCGAACACCATGCCGCCCAGGGGGCGGGCGAAGAAGCCGGCGCCGAAAGCGCCGAAGGCCACCAGGGTGGCGGTGAGCGGGGCCAGGTCCGGGAAGAACACCTGGGGAAAGACCAGGGCGGCGGCGATGCCGTAGATGACGAAGTCGTAGAACTCCAGGGCGGTGCCCATGCCCGAGACGAAGAACGTCCGGAGCGCCGATTGCGAGTGTTGTTGGTTAGCCATTTGCCTTTGCTCGTCTTGTCATTGTTGGGGCTGCAGGCGACCGCCGGCGCATGGCGCTGGCGGTCGGGTTTCAGGCTTCAGAAGCGCACGTGGCCGCTGCGCGCCAGGGACTGCGGCGTGGCGGCGGCGTACTCCAGGGCGAAGTGCTCGGTGTCGATGCCGATGGTGAGCAGGGTTTCCCAGCGCTCGGTGGGCGGCAGCGCCAGGTCCGGGATGAAGCAGATGGGCGCGGCATCGCCCAGGCCGCCGCACATGGCTTCGGCGCGGCTGGCGAGGCTGGCGGAAGTCATGCTGCTGCGTGCGGCGTTCACATGCTCCAGGCGTGCGTAGGTGGTGGACACGTCCAGGGTGCGTTCGCCGGGCACCAGTTCCGGGGCGAGGAAATGGTTGGTGTGGGTGATCCAGCCGTCTTCGCCCGGCAGCACCACGGCGGTGGCGTGGGGGGAGAGCTCGATGCTGGCGGCGCGCGGCGAGCGGTCATCGCGGGAGAATACCGTCAGCACGGTGGACGCGCTGACCCGCGCGGAGCGGGCGAGGGCGATGGCTTCGTCGACGCTGCGGGCCTCTTCCAGCAGGCGGCGGGCGACGGCGTGCACCGGCACCCCGGCGCTGCCGTTGTCGCTGGCGTGATGAAGGATGTTGAAGTGCAGGCCCAGGCCGGCGCTGTTCACGCCGATCTTGCCGAGCATGCCGAATTCGGTGAACAGCTTGACGTCGAGGCCGCCGGCGCCGACGAGCTGGAGCATCAGGCCGTTGGGCACCAGAGTGTCGTGCCAGTCCCAGGTCTGGATGGTGCGCGGGGCGTGGGCGCCGCGCGGGGCGAACACGGCGGTGGAGCATTCACCTTCGGGGGGCGTCGGCATCACCGCGAGGATCTCGGTGCGGGCGTTCAGTGCCGCCAACTGCCAGAAGGGCAGTCCCGCACCTTCGGCGATACCGGCGACTTCCTGGGCCAGGCCAGGGCACCAGGCTTCCAGGGAGCCGAGGCTGGCCTCGCCCAGGCTGCGTACCTGTTCCGGCGCCACGTCCACCTGGTTGAAGAAGTCGAGGTAGAGCGAGACCGTCTGCCGGATCTGCTCCGACCACCGCTCCCCGATCTGGCGGCCACGGGTGTGCGGGTTCGGGGTGTCGGTGACGAAGGTGTGGAGTTTCACAGCGAATTACCTGTTCAGCGTTGGAGTATTACGGGTGCGAAGCGGCCCGGAGCCTCCGTTGGGAGGCCCCGGGTCGAGGGAAATCGATCAGCGATTGCGGGTGTAGATGTCGCGGCCGGCGAACCAGGTCTTCAGCACTTGGGTGTCGCGCAGGGCTTCGGGTTCCACCTGGAACACGTCGCGGTCCAGCAGGATCATGTCGGCCTGCTTGCCCGGTGCCAGGGAGCCGATGCTGCCTTCCAGCCGCAGGGCGCGGGCGGCGTTCAGGGTGTAGGCCTGGAACATGGTGTCCCGGTCGATCTCTTCGGCAGCGTTGAGCACGCCTTTCGGGCCCTTGCGGCTGACCGCCTGGTAGATGGCTTTCCACGGCTCCGGCGTGGTGATCGGCCAGTCGCTCGCGCCGGCGATGGTGGCACCGTTCTTCAGCAGGGAATGCGCCGGGTACTGGTACTGGAAGGCCGTGGCGCTGACATAGGGCTGAACCAGGTCCACGCTCAGTTCGTCGGCGCTGGCCCAGAAGAGTTGCATGGAGGCGATCACGTTCAGCGGCTTGAAGCGGGCGAACTCCTTGGGGTTGACCATCTGCAGGTGGGTGATGGAGTGGGGAATGCCACTGTTGCGCGCCTTGCGGGCCTGTTCGATGGCGTTGAGGGATTCCCGCACCGCGCGGTCGCCGATGGCGTGGATGTGCACCAGCCAGCCACGGGCGTCGGCCGCGTTGACCAGCTCGCCGAACTGGGCCGGGTCGAAGAGCAGTTCACCGCTCTTGTCGGAGTTCTTGTAGGGCTCGAGCATTGCCGCGCTTTGCGCCGGGTGCTCCGCCACGCCGTCAGCGAAGATCTTGATGCCGGGCAGGGTGAGGTTGGGCACGCCCTGGAATTGCTGGCGCACCTTGTCCAGTTCGTCCAGGTCCTTGGGCGTGGCCTTGGAGTCAGCCATCAGCAGGGCGGCGACGTGGGCGGTGAGTTCGCCGGAGTCGGCCAGGGCCTTGTAAGTGGGCAGCACGCCAACGGAGCTGTTGTCGATCGGGCCGCCGGGAATCTCGTTGGCCAGCGGGTCCATCCAGGCGGTGATGCCGAGGCTGTTGTAGTAGTTCAGGGCGTCACGGCCGCCGGCCAGCAGTTCAGCCTGGGAGGGCAGGGGGATCAGCTCCTGGGCGTCGTAGAGCCCTGCGTCCACGAGGAAACCGTTGGGGCGCATGTCCTCGTGGTGGCCGATGGTCGCCAGCGCTTCGCCCTTGAGGGCTTTCACCTTGGCGGCATCGATGCCGGCACGCTTGAGCATGGCGCCGTTGGCCCAGCCGGTGTGGTAATCCCAGCCGGCGAAGAGGATGGGGGTATTGGCCCATTCGCCAGTATTGAAGCGCTGCTCGAAGGCCTCGATCCGGTCCCAGTAACTGGTGGGCAGGCCGCCGACCACCAGGAACTCGCCGCGCTTCGCCTTGCCGTCATCACGCCATTGGCGCAGGCGCTGCTCCAGCTCATCGAGCGGAATCTCCTCGCCATTGAGGTTGGCCTGGTGCATCTGCAGCCCGCCCTTCATCACATGGGCGTGGGAGTCGATGAAGCCGGGCATCAGCACCTTGCCGCCCAGATCGAGCAGTTGCGTGTCGGCTTGTTTGAGCTTCAGTACCTCGGCATCGGAGCCGACGGCGACGATCCGGCCGTTCTCCACCGCCACGGCTTGCTGAAGGGCCTGGCCGGGTTCGGCGGTATAGACCTTGCCGTTGTGCAGGATGAGATCGGCGGCGGCCATAGTTTCCATTGAAGAAAAAGCGAAGCTGACGGAAAGTGCCAGGGTGAGAAGCGGCTTCATCGGGGTTGCCTTCATTCTTGTTGGTCTGCAGCGAAGACTAACCAGTCGGCTTTCCCGGAAGAATGCTGGAGCTGGCATAACTTATTTTCTGAAGTGGAAATAAAGAATGGACAGATTGACCGCGCTGGGCATGTTCGTGGCCGCCGCCGAACAGGGCAATTTCAGCCGTGCCGCCGAGCAGATGGGCACCACGCCTTCGTCCCTGACCAAGGCCGTGGCGCAGTTGGAAGAGGGGCTCGGTACGAAGCTTTTCGAGCGCACCACTCGTCGGATGTCGCTGACCGAAGCAGGGTTCATCTACCTGGAAGGCGCTCGTCAAGCGCTGATGCAATTGCAGCTGGCCAGCGAAGGGGTCGAACAACTGCAGCACGAACTGCGCGGCAGCCTGCGCATCACCGCGCCGCCGTCCTTTGCGCCGGCCTTCCTCAATGTCGTCTGTTGCCGCTTCCTGCGCGACCACCCCCATGTGCATCTGGAGGTGGACCTCTCCGACACCTATGTCGACCTCGTGGATGGCGGCTACGACCTGGCCTTGCGCGACGGCCCCACCGACCTGCCCGGCGTGATCGCCCAGCCCCTTGTGGAAAACCGCATCACCCTCTGCGCCAGCCCGGCCTATCTGGAGCGTCGCGGCGGCGACGTGACCCTGGACAACTACCTGCAGCACGACTGGCTGATCTTCCGCCATCCGCTGCTCAACCGGCATTTCTGGTGGGTGACCAAGGACGACCAGCGCATTCGCCTCAGTCAGCCGGTACCGCGCCTGTCCAGCGACAACTACGACTTCCTGCTCGCCTGCCTGCTGGACGGCCAGGGCCTGCAGTTCATCCCGCTATGGAGCGCCGCGCCCTACCTGGCTCGCGGCGAACTGGTGGAAGTGATGCCCGAGTACTGGCGCGAGCCCAGCGGCTTCGGGCCCATGGTCTACGTGCTCTACCTGACCCACAGGCGCAGCACCCGCAAGGTCAAGGTGTTCATCGAGTACCTGAAGACCTATTGGCAGGAGCACCCGGCGCAGCAGGTGGGCTGATTCGTCCGCACATGAATCCGCGCCCACCATGAATCGGCAGTCGAGGTGGAAGTCCCGTCCGAGGATTTCCACCCTGCCTTCGCGGAAAAGCGGCCCGGCTTCGCTTCCGTCACGCATGCCCTGCGTTCCATGATCACGGTCCTCCCGCCTGGAATCGAACCCGGCAGCCATTAAAAAAAACGACCCATTGGCCCTGATTACATCGTTTTTCAGGCTCTTGCCGCTTCCCTATATTGGCGCCATCGCAAGTCTTGAATTCAGGGACTTGCCAATATCGTTCATGGGAAACAGCAATGAATAACAAGACTGAAGTATCGGAACTTGGATGCGTGGGTATTGGCACGAGACTTGTTTGGGGTGGCGAAAAAGTTCGTCATCCTTACAACGCCACGCAAACGCCCATTGTGGCAAGTGCGGCCTATGGTTATGACGATATTGATGTCTGGTACGACGTTGCCCTGGGTAATACACCCGGGTTCATCTACAGCCGGATGAGCAATCCCACGGTCGCCATACTCGAAGACAAGATCTGCGAACTGGAAAGCGCCGAATCCGCGGTCGCGTTCAGCAGCGGCATGGCCGCCATTAGCAGCGTGCTCAACACCTTCCTCGCCAAGGGCGGTCGGGTGGTGTCCACCCGCGACAGCTACGGTGGCACCAACAAGATCTTCGAGGAGTTCCTGCCGCGCATGGGGGTGGACGTCACCCTCTGCGACACCCTCGACCATGAGGCCATCGAACATGAGATCGCCCTGGGCTGCGATGTCCTCTACCTGGAAACCCCTACCAACCCGACCCTGAAGGTGCTGGACATTCGGCGCCTGGCCCAGGCCGCGAAGCGGGTCGGTGCCCTGGTGGTGGCGGACAATACCTTTGCCACGCCGTTGAACCAGAACCCGCTGTCGCTGGGCGTGGACGTGGTGGTGCACAGCGCCACCAAGTTCCTCAGCGGCCACGGCGATGTGCTGGGCGGACTGGTCTGCGGCTCTGGCGAACTAATGGCGAAAGTGCGCCACCACCGCGAGATCAATGGAGCCTCCCTCGATCCCTTCTCCGCGTACCTGATCATCCGCGGCATGAAGACCCTGGCGCTGCGCCTGCGTCAGCAGCAGCGGAGCGCCCAGGCCCTGGCGGAATACCTGCTCACCGAGCCCCTGGTGGAATCGGTGAACTACCCCGGCCTGCCCAGTCACCCCAACCACGACGTGGCCCGCTCGCAGATGCGCGGCTTCGGCGCCATCGTCAGCTTCGTCCTGCGTGGCGGGATGGAGACGGTGAAGCACCTGCTGCCGCGCCTGCGCTATGCCCATCGGGCTGGAAACCTGGGGGCGGTGGAAACCATCTACGGTCCGGCGCGCACCACCAGCCATGTGGAAAACACCCTGGAAGAACGCCTGGCCCTGGGCATCTCCGAAGGACTGGTGCGGGTGTCGGTGGGAATAGAAGAAACGGATGATCTTCTGGCCGATCTCAAGCAGGCCTTCGAATACACGAAAGAGCAACTTCTTAAGTCTGAACAATCCAACTTCATCCCTGTCCGGACCGAATGTCGCACCGAGGTGGAAATCTGACGTTCGACGCATAAGCCAACTGGCCGGAGAGTCAGTGGGTTATTCATGAAAAGGAACAATAACAATACCTGGCGGCAATTCGTTTCGTTCTGCCTGGCAGTCAATGCAGAAGCTTACTTTGCCCTGAAACTTTCATGAGACTCCAATATGTCCAGATCAACTACAACGAATAAGCAAACATCGGGTCCCGGTTTCAAACAGGACATGCAGACCCGTCATATCGTGATGCTGGCCCTGGGGGGCGTCATCGGCACCGGTCTGTTCCTGACCTCGGGCTACACCGTGAACCAGGCGGGTCCCCTGGGCGCCGTGATCGCCTACATCATCGGCGCGGTCATGGTTTACATGGTCATGATGTGCCTCGGCGAACTGGCGGTGCAGATGCCGGAAACCGGCTCCTTCAGCACCTACGCCACCCGCTACCTCGGCGCCGGCACCGGCTACACGGTGGCCTGGCTCTACTGGCTGACCTGGACGGTGGCCATCGGTTCGGAGTTCACCGCCGCGGGCATCCTGATGGCGCGCTGGTTCCCCGACACGCCGGTGTGGATCTGGAGCGCGATGTTCGCCGCCACGGTGTTCATCACCAATGTCGTCTCGGTGCGTCTGTTCGCGGAAACGGAGTTCTGGCTGTCCCTGGTGAAGGTGCTGACGGTCATCGCCTTCCTGGTGGTGGGCACCGGCGCGATCATCGGTGTGTTCGACGTGAAGGAGGCGCACAGCATCGGCCTCGGCAATTTCACCCGCGAAGGTCTGTTCCCCACCGGCTTCATGTCCATCGCCATGACGCTGCTGGCGGTGTCCTTCGCCTTCTCCGGCACCGAGCTGATCGGCATCGCCGCAGGCGAGACCAAAGACCCGCAGCGCAACGTGCCCAAGGCCATTCGCACCACGGTGCTGCGCCTGGCGATCTTCTTCGTCGGCACCATCTTCGTCCTGGCCACGTTGTTGCCACGGGAGCAGGCGGGCCTGGTGGAGAGCCCCTTCGTCACGGTGTTCGAGTACATCGGCATCCCGTACTCGGCGGACATCATGAACTTCGTGATCATCAGTGCGCTGCTCTCGGCGGCCAACTCCGGACTCTATGCGGCCTCGCGCATGCTCTGGACCCTGAGTGACCAGGGCCACATGCCGCGCAGCTTCGGCGCGCTGTCCCGCCACGGCACACCGTTCAACGCCATCGTGGTGAGCATGGCCGGCGCTGGCGCCTCGCTGCTGAGCAGCGTGTTCGCGCCGGACACCATCTACCTCGCCCTGGTATCCATCTCGGGCCTGGCAGTGGTGGTGGTGTGGATGAGCATCGCCGCCAGCCAGATGGCGTTCCGCCGCCAGTTCGTCGCCAATGGCGGTGATGTGCGGGACCTGAAGTTCCGCGTGCGCGGCTACCCCTGGGTTCCGCTCGGCGCACTGGCGAGCTGCACCCTGGCCTGCGTGGGAATCGCCTTCGATCCGGCGCAGCGGGTGGCGCTGTACTTCGGCTTGCCCTTCATCGCCTGGTGCTACTTCGTCTTCTACCTCACCCGCAAGAGCCGCGAGCGGCGCCTGGCATCGGGGGCGGCGCCTGAGGCGGCCTGAGCGGCATTGGGTTAGCCTGCGAGTCCGGACCATTGGATGAAAGGTGATGTCATGAGGTGCCTCGCGTGAACCAGAAAGCCCTGCCTCCGTTGAACTGGTTGCGTGCGTTCGAAGTGTCCGCCCGGTGCCTCAGCTTCACTCACGCCGCCCTGGAGCTGCACCTGACCCAGGGCGCCGTGAGCCAGCAGATCCGCCAACTGGAAAGCCACCTCGGCGTGGCGCTGTTCAAGCGCCTGCCTCGGGGCCTGGCCCTCACGGAGGAGGGGCAGTCCTACCTGCCGGTGGTCCAGGATGCGATCACCCGATTGGCGGTGGGCACCAACGAAATCTTCGGCCAGCACCGGCAGCGGCCGATCAAGATCCGGGGCAGCCTGTCGTACCTGCTGCTGTGGCTGGCACCCCGGCTGGCGGAGTTCAGGGCGGCGCATCCGCATGTGGATATCCGCTACATCAGCAACCTCTGGGTCAAGGAACTGGACGGCGAGGACGACATGGAAATCCGTTGGGGACACGGGCAGTGGCCGGGCCTGGTGTCCCAACGGCTGACCTGGGACACCCTGTTCCCCGTCTGCTCACCGGACCTGCTGGCGCGCTCGCCGCTCACGGAGCCGGCCGACGTTGCCAGGCACGGGTTGCTGCACGTCCTGGGCTACGAGGAGGGTTGGGGCTACTGGCTGAAACGGGTGGGCGCCCATGACGTCGACTACTCCAGCGGAATGCAGTTCGACACCCTTGCCTCCACCCTGCGCATGGCCGAACTGGGGCAAGGGATCGCCCTGGCCCGTTCCTCCCTGGTGGAAGACCTGCTCCGGGAGGGGCGCCTGGTGGAGCCCTTCTCGCAGCGGATCGAAGCCAGCGAATCCTTCTATCTGGTGCGCGGCTCGGGGACTGACCTGCATCCCGATGCGATGACCTTCGCCACCTGGCTGGTGGCCCAGGCCCATCGCGGCAAATGATCGATCGGAGCTACACATGCACTATGTGAGTACACGAGGCGCGGCTACCCGCGCCGACTTCGAAACCGTGGTTCTTTCCGGGCTCGCGGCGGACGGCGGCCTGTACGTCCCGGCCAGCCTTCCGAGCTTCAGTGCCCAGGAGATCGCCTACTGGTCCTGGCTGCCGTTCGACGAACTGGCCTGGCGAGTCATGGGGCCCTTCGTCGGCCCGGCGATTCCCGAGGACGCGTTCAAGGCGCTTCTCAAGGACACCTACAGCGCCTTTGCCCACCGGTCCATTGCGCCCCTGCATCAGGTGGACCGCAACGAATGGGTGCTGGAGCTGTTCCACGGTCCGACCCGCACCGCCAAGGACTTCGCCGCCCAGCTGCATGCTCGCCTGGTGAGCTGGTTCCTCGACCGCAACCAGCAACGGGCGCAGGTGCTGGGGGCCACCAACGGCGACACCGGGCTGGCCGCCATCGAGGCATTCGGCCGCGACGGGCAGGGCCGGGTGCTGGTGCTGTATCCGCGGGACGGCGTGCCGCTGGACCGCCTCGCCGCGTTGCAGGCCGCCGACCCGGCGCGGGTATTGGCTTTCGCGGTGGAGGGCAGCTTCGACGATTGCCAGTCCATGGTGGCGGCGCTGTTCCGGGCCTGGCCGCTGCCAGGCGTCCATGCGGTTGGCTTCAACTCCACCAACTGGGTCGGCGTCATGGCTCAGCTGGTGCTCTACTTCCACGCCGCGCTACAGCTGGGCGGCGGCCTGCGGCCGGTCGGCTTCAGCATCCCGGCGGCCAGCTTCGCCGAGGTCTATGCGGGCTACATCGCGCAGAAAATGGGGCTGCCGATCAACCAGATCATCATTTCCACCAACCGCAATGACGCCCTGCATCAGTTCATCCACAGCAACCGTTACTCGACACGTCGCGCCGACCCGACCCTGTCGCCGGCGATGGATTTTTCTCACTTCGCCAACCTGGAACGCTTCGTCTGGGAGCTCTACGGCCACGATGACCAGCAGGTGAAGGCGCTGATGGAAAGCTTCGAGGCCAGTGGCGAGCTCGGCATTGCCAACCAGCACTGGCTGCAGGCACGGATGCTCATCGACTCCTATGCGGTCAGCGACGAGCAGACCATCGGCGAGATCACCCAGCTGTACCGCGACACCGGCTATGTCATTGACCCGCACACCGCCACGGGTGTGCTCGCCGCGCGACTCTACCGGCGCAGCATGGTGACGCCCATGGTGACCCTGGGTGAGTTCGCCCCCGCCAAGTCGGCGGCATTGCTCGCCGAACTGGGCGTCTGGCCCGCGCCGGAACAGACCCCGGCGACCGTCGGCGGCCACCAACGGAGCATCCGTGTGGGCGATCTGGATACCGTTATCCAGGCGCTGGGCGCGTGGTGACGGAGACGCGATGAAGCGCATTCTGGACCCCCTCGACGAACGCATCCTGGCGGAGCTCACCGCCAATGCCCGCATCGCCCACGCCGAGTTGGCGGCCAAGGTCAACCTGTCACGCAACGCCGTGCGCCAGCGCATCGAGCGGCTGGAGCGGGATGGCGCCATCCAGGGCTACACCATCCGCGAAGGCGACGGCCGCAAGCCGTCTTCACAGATCAGCGCGGTGATCTTCGTCTACCGCTACGACCGCATGCGTGGCGACGAGGTATTGCGGGCCTTGCGGAACATCCCGGAAATCCTCCAATGCGAGGTCATGAGCGGCGAGTTCGACCTCATGGTGCGGGTCGGCGCGTCGAGTCCGGAGCGCGTGCATAACGTCTGGAAGGAAATCTCCGCCATGCCCGGCGTGGAGAACACCGTCACCTCCTTTGTGCTCGCCTCGGTGATCTGAGCGCGATAAACCGCCATCACGCAGCCTGCCCTGGCGCCGCCCGGACCTGTTCCGCGCGGCGCTTTTTCTTTGGGGGCACGGAGGTCGTCGCCAGCTCTCCGGCCGGCGTTTCGGGGCTGGTCAGAATGGCCAGGAAATACAGCGGATTGCCATATTCAACTGCCACTGCCCTCCCTCGTAGGCTGGAACCCATGAAGCAACTGCCTGAATGGGAGGCAAAACAATGACTGAATACAAGATCGCCCTGGTGGGCTTTGGTGGCGTGAATCGCGGCCTCGCGCAATTGATCGCCGAGCGCAACCCGGCCTGGCGGAAGGAGCTGGGCTTCAGCCTGAAGATCGTCGGCGTCACCGACCTGTTCCTCGGTTCGATCATGGATCGCGACGGCCTGGACGCCGCGCAGCTGGCCCGCCTGCCCAGCGTCAAGGGCGCCTTCGCCGAGCTGGCGGGCGGTTCCGCCGAAGCCTTCAACGAAACCATTATCAAGCAGTCCGGCGCCGACATCGTCGCCGAAGCCACCTTCACCAACCCGGTGGACGGCGAGCCGGCCACCACGTTCTGCCGCTGGGCCCTGGAAGCCGGCAAGCATGTGGTCACCACCAACAAGGGGCCCATTGCCCTGCATGCCGAGGAGCTCAAGGCGCTGGCCGGTCGCAACGGCGTCGCCTTCGAGTACGAAGGCTCGGTGATGAGCGGCACCCCGGTTATCCGCATGGCCCGGGAGACGCTGCCCGGCGCCTCGATCATCGGGTTCGAGGGCATCCTCAATGGCACCTCCAACTACGTGCTGACCCGCATGGAAGAAGGCTTGAGCTTCACCGACGCCGTGGGCAAGGCCCAGGAGCTGGGCTATGCCGAGGCCGACCCGACCGCCGATGTGGAGGGCCACGACGTACGCCTGAAGGTGGTGATCCTGGCCAATGAGCTGCTGGGGGCGAAGCTGCGCACCAGCGATGTGCACTGCAGCGGCATCACCCAGGTCAGCGCCGCCGATATCGAGAGTGCCCGGCAACGCGGCGCACGCTGGAAGCTGATCGGTTCCGCCAGCCGTGCTGCCGATGGAGCGGTCAGCGCCAGCGTCGAGGCCCGTTTGCTGGAGGGCAGCCATCCGCTGGCGGGCATCTCCGGGGCGACCAACGCCGTGTCGTTCGATACCGAACTGCTGGGCAAGGTGACCGTCTCCGGCCCGGGCGCCGGCCGCATCGAAACGGCCTTCGCGCTGCTGTCCGATATCGTCGCCATCCATACATCCGTATCCAAACGCTAAGGGGAGCAGGCTCGTGAACGTATCCCGACTGGCTGTGGCCAAGGCCGTGGCCGAAGATCGAATCGACGTCGCCAATCCCTTCGACGGCAGCCTGCTGGGCAGTGTGCCCTGCCTCGCTGCCGCCGATGTGCCCGGCCTGCTGGAACAGGGGCGTCGCGGCGTCCAGGCCTGCGCCGCGCTGCCGCGCCACAAGCGCGCACGAATCCTGGAAACGGCGGCGCAACTCGTCGAGCGCGACGCCCCGTCGTTCGCGCAGCTCATCGTGGCGGAAGCCGGCAAGACCATTCGCCAGGCGGAAAAGGAGGTCCGGCGCTGCGTCAACACCCTCAAGCTGTCGGCGGAAGAAGCCCGGCGCAATGCGGGGGAGGTGGTGCCGTTCGATGCCTACGAGGGCTCCGAGTCGCGCCAGGGCTGGTTCACCCGTGACCCGCTGGGGCTGATCCTGGCGATCACGCCCTACAACGATCCGCTGAACCTGGTGGCGCACAAGCTCGGTCCGGCGGTCGCTGGTGGCAATGCGGTCATCCTCAAGCCCTCCGAGCTGGCGCCGCTGTCGGCCATCAAACTGGTGGATTGCCTAGTGGAGTCCGGCCTGCCGGACGCCGTGATCACCGTGGCTACCGGCGGTGCTGAGCTGGGCAAGGCGCTGGTCGCCGCCCGCGATGTGCGGATGATTTCCTTCACCGGCGGTTTCGTCACCGGCGAGAACATCGCCCGCAATGCCGGCCTGAAAAAGCTGGCCATGGACCTGGGCGGCAACGCGCCGGTGATCGTGATGGATGATTGCGACCTGGAGGCTGCCGTCGAGTCCTGCGTCTCGGGTGCTTTCTGGGCGGCGGGGCAGAATTGCATCGGCACCCAGCGATTGCTGGTGCAGGCTTCGATCTACGAGGCTTTCCGCGAGCGCTTCGTCGCCCTGGCTGAACGGCTGGTGGCGGGCGATCCGTCCCGTCCGGAGACCGATATCGGCCCGATGATCACCGAACAGGCCGCGCGGAACACCGAGCAGGTGGTGGCCGAGGCGCTCCATGAAGGTGCACGGCTGCTGTGCGGCCATCGGCGCCAGGGGTCCTGCTACGCCGCCACCGTGTTGGAAGCGGTGGATCACGGCAGCCGCCTGTGGCGCAACGAGGTCTTCGCGCCCGTGGTGGTGCTGGAGCCCTTCGACGCTCTGGACGACGCCATCGCGCTGGCCAACGAGCCCGAGTACAGCCTGCACGCCGGCATCTTCACCAACGATTTGCAGCAGGCCCTGGGCGCTGCCCGGCGCATCGAGGCGGGCGGGGTGATGATCAACGATTCCTCCGACTACCGCTTCGATGCCATGCCCTTCGGCGGCTTCAAGTACGGCAGCCTGGGGCGCGAAGGCGTGCGCTTCGCCTACGAGGAAATGACCCAGCCGAAGGTGGTGTGCATCAACCAGCTGGACTGAACCGTCGGGTGACGTCCGTTCTCGGTCGTCCTTTGCATCGGGCAGGTCCGCTCGCCGCGCTGCCCGATGCGTTTTTTTCCAATTACGGCTCGAAGGCCAGGATTCATTGCAAGGCAGGAACCCCATGATCGAACGCTTCGACGAAGGCAACCGGATGTCCATGGCGGTGCGTTACGGGCGTCATTTCGAAACCGCCGGTGTGGTGGCCGACGACCTGACGCTGGATGTCCAGGAACAGGCGCGCCAGGCCCTGGCTGCCATCGACGTGCTCATGGCGCGGGCGGGTGTGACCCGGGATGACCTCACGCGGGTGCAGATCTGGATTGCCGATTACGCCGACTTCGATCGGGTGAATCAGGTTTATGAGGCGTGGCTTGCGGGGCATCGCAAGCCGGTACGGGCCTGCGTGGAGAGCGGGTTGGGCGGATGTCTGATCGAAATCCAGGTGTTCGGTTACCTGGCGGACTGAAGGCCGGGTGCCGTGTTCATCCTTCGCCCACGAAGCAGGCTGTGGGCCTGCTTCGTGGGGTGAACGGTCACTCGGCGATCTGCAGCTTCCGCGACTGGGTGTAGACGTAGCGCAGCTTCTCGTACTCGAACGGGGAGTTGAGCTGGCCGTAGCGGAATTGGGTGGTGTAGCGCTTGTCCACCATGCGCAGCGCAGTGATTTCCGGGTGGTCGCTGCTGACTTCCGGCACGTTGAGGAAGTTGATCTGGTAGTCGGCCACGTAGTCCGCCACCAGCCCGCCGGTGTCCCGCACATTGGACGGGCCGAGGACCGGTAGCATCAGGTAGGGGCCTTCGGTCATGCCGTAGTAGCCGAGGGTCTGGCCGAAGTCTTCGGACTGCTTGGGCAGGCCCATGCGGGTCGCCGGGTCCCAGAGGCCGGCCACGCCGATGGTGGTGTTGAGCAGCAGGCGTCCGGTGATTTCCATGGAGCGCTGGCCCTTGAGCTGCAACAGGCTGTTGAGCAGGTTCGGCACGTCGCCCAGGTTGCTGAAGAAGTTGCTCACCCCGCTGCGCAGGAAGCGGGGTGTGACGTACTGATAACCGCGCACCACCGGCAGGAAGACCCATTCGTCGAAGCGGTAGTTGAAGTGGTAGACCCGCCGGTTCCACGACTCGAAGGGGTCGTAGACGTTCAGCGCGTCCAGGGTGGAACGCTCGAATTCGCGCTGGTCCAGGCCGGGATTGAACTTGAGGTCCTTGAGCGGCTGGGTGAAACCATCCTTGTCCGGCTCCTGGGCCTGGGCCAATCCGCTGGTCAACAGCAGGGCAATGAAGAGCGCTTTCTTAGCCACGGAAGAACTCCAGCATGGCGTCGCCGTTGACGCGGTAGTTGAGGTTGCCGCAGTGCCCGCCGTGGGGATACACGGTGAGCCGGTCTCCCAGGGTGCGGCGCAAGAAGCCGAGGTCGCCGGGACCGAGGATGAGGTCATCGGCGTTGTGCATCACGGCGATCTTGTTGCTGGTCTTGAGGTAGTCCGCCAGGGCGTAGAGGCTGACCTGGTTGATCAGCTGGGTCAGGCTGCCGCCGTCATAGCGGGCGCGCCAGTAGGGGATCAGCTGTTCGGTGATGTAGCAGTCGAAATCGCACTGCAGGGCGCGCTTGTAGAAGGGTGTCAGGCTGGTGCCTTCGCTGATGGGGAGTTTCACCGGGGTGATCAGGCCCCGGCGGTTGATCAGGTCCGAGGTGAAGGCGATGTCCGAGGAAGAGAAGCGGAACGAGGTGCCGATCAGCATTGCCATCTGCTCGTTGGACAGGCGCTGCCTGGATTGCTGGAAGTCGAACAGCAGGGCGTCGTTGAGGTCGATGTAGCCCTTCTGCTGGAAGTAGCGGGTCAGCTTGCCCAGCACCACCTGGTAGAAGGTGGTGGTGTCATCCACGCCCTTGACCCGGGTCTGCACCAGGCGGTCGAGGTTGGTCACCGAGGTGTAGAGGTTCACCGGCGGATTGAGCAGCAGCACGCGCTTGAAGTTGAAGGCGCGGCGGGTTTCGTCCAGGTGGCTGACGAAGGCCGCCTCCAGGGCGCCGAGGCTGTAGCCGGTCAGGTAGAAATCGGTGATCGACAGGTCCGGGTGCTGGGCCCGCACGGCCTGCATGACCCGGTAGAGGTCGTCGGCGTCTTCGGCGGTGAGGCCCGGCGTGGCGTGGCGCGAGGCGGCGGCCATGAAGTCGTAGCTGGTGGGGGAGGAGAGCTGCACCACGTGGTAGCCGGCGCCGTAGAAGAGCCGCTTGAGGTTTTCCGCATGGGAGCTGGCGTAGTGGCCGCCGGTGCCGGCGATGACGAACACCAGCGGGGCAGGGCCCTTCTGCCGGGCCAGGCGGTAGCGCATTTTCTTCACCGACCAGAAGTTGTCCGGCAGGGCGCTTTCCCGCTCCGGGCGCAGCTTCAGGTCATAGTCGGCCTGGTTGATGTCATCGTCCTTCGGCACCTTGCTGCGCAAATCGGGCGGCGTGGTGGCGATGGTTGCCTCGAAGGGGTTGGAAATGGGGAAGCCGTAGCTTGCCGCATCCACGTCCGCAGCCAGCGCGGACGCGCAGAGGGTCAGGCTGCCCAACAGGGCGGCGAGGCAAAGACGAAGCATGGGATAGGTTCCTGTTCAGTTCTGGCGGCGGCCCGCCCGCGCTGCAACGCGCAGGTTCCAGCCGCCCACCCGGCCTGACCTGGGGGCGCCGGGTCGCGTTCCTTATAAGCGAACGTCATGAGTGAATACCGAGGCTATGACAACTGCAAGTCCCGCGAGTGCGGGCCGTATGTCAGGCCAGGGGGCGGTTGGGGGCTGGAAGGTTCTTGCATAGCGCGAATGGGGGCGTATCCTTGGCGCCGCTTACCCATTCGGAGAGAACCATGTCCAGCCGTTCGTCCCTCATCCTGCTGCTGATCCTGCTGCCGCTCTGGCTGGCCGCCAGCTACGGGGTCCGTTTCGCCCTGATGGAGGATGGCCAGTGGGTCGGGCTCTGCGTCGACGAGGCGCAACGCTGGGAGTGCCAGGTGCGTTCCGGCCTGGGCCTGCTGATCCACTTCCGCGTGTTCGCCTGGATCAGCCTGGGCGCCGCCGTTGCCGGCTTCTTCCTGCCGGGCCGCGCCGGTTGGGTTCTGGCGCTGCTGGCCCTGCTCTTCGCCCTGCCGGCCCTGGTGCTCTACACCGCCAGCCTCGCCGTGTTCGCCTGTGTCATCGCCGGCCTGCGCCTGGTGCGCCGATCGGAGGCTGTTCCGGTAGCCGCCTGAGCAGCCAGTAGAAACAGAAAAGGACGCTTTAAGCGTCCTTTTTTGTGTCCGGAATTTGATGCCGTAGGGTGCGCTGTGCGCACCGAAAGCCTCGTGCGGAGACATTGGTGCGCACGGCGCACCCTACCGTCGAGGCCTTGGGGTGAATGGCACGTTCCATCCACCCTTCAGCACGCTCAGCCGCGAACCCGTAGGCACCGCCACAGGGCCGCCAGCAGCAGGGTGCTGACCGCAGCCCAGCCGATGGCCTGGATGTTGCCGAGGGTTTCCTCGTAGAGCTGGGGCACGATGCCGGCGCCGATCAGCACGGCCATCAACGCGACTTCGCGGCGCGGGACGGCTACCGGGCGGAACAGGTAGACCAGGGCCGGCAGCAGCAGGGCGGCGCTGGGGAAGCTGCGGTAGCGGGCGTCGAAGACCAGGGCCAGCATCAGCACCGCGCCGGCGAAGCCGGAGGCGGCCAGCCACCAGCCGCCACGGGCTTCCAGCCAGTCGAACAGGCGGCCTCGGGCGCCTTCCCGGGTCGACAGGGCCAGGGCGCCGTGGGCCAGGACCATCAGGTTCAGGCCTACCAGGAACGCGGCCCAGGCCCATTCGCCGACGAAGCGGCTGGTGACCCGCGCCATCTCGCCCCAGAGGCCGACGCACCCTGCACCCACCGCGGCCAGCAACGGCAGGACCAGGGCGGCGCGGGTGGAGGCCGGACGGCCGGCGAGTACCAGGGTAACGAGGAAGATGAGGCCCGAAACCCCCAGCCACATGGGCCAGTAGGGGACGTTGGTGACCGGGCCGGCGAGCACGCCCTTTTCCTGGCGATCGGCGTCGAGCAGACCCCAGTAACCGCCCACCGCGCCTTCGCTGGCGCGCTTCCAGGGCTGGTCGAAGGCTTCGATCAGGTTGTAGCCCCAGCCGTTCTCTTCGGCCATGGCAACGAAACCACGGATGAACTTCGCCTCGTTGACGCGGCTCGGCACGGCGGTTTCACGCTGACGGCCTTCGCTGGGCCAGCCGGTCTCGCCGATGAAGATGTCCTTGGGCGCGAACTTGTTGCCGAACACCTGGCGGATTTCGGCGACGTGGCGCAGGGCCTGGTCGATACCGGCGGGGTCGTCTTCCCAGTAGGGCAGCAGGTGGATGGTGAGGAAGTCCACTGCCGGGGCCACTTCCGGGTGGCGCAGCCAGAATTCCCAGACGTCCGCATAGGTCACCGGCTGCTGCACGTTGGCCTTTACCTGTTCGATCAGCTTGGCCAGCTGGGCGCCGGTGACTTCCTTGCGCAGCAGGGTCTCGTTACCGACGATCACCGACTGCACCACGTCCGGGTTGGCGTTGGCGGCCTTGATCAGGGCGTCGATTTCCTTCTGGGTGTCCACCGGGTTGCCGTTCACCCAGGCGCCCAGCATCAGCTTGAGGCCATGCTTGCGGGCCAGTTCCGGGATGGCTTCCAGGCCGGTCATGGAGTAGGTGCGCACGCAGTGGAAGCGGGTCGCCAGGAGGGCGAGGTCAGCGTCCATGCGCTCGGGACGCAGCACGAAAGGCTCGTCGAACGGGGACTGGTCCTTGTCGAACGGGCTGTAGGACGCGCACTGCAGCTTGTGGGTGGGGGTGGCGGCGTCCGGCAGGATCACCGGCTTGCCCAGGCCGTACCAGAGGCCCGCGAGGGCCAGGGCTGCGACAACGAAGGAAAGGAAATAGGGGAGTGCAGGGAAACGGGCGTTCTGACTCATGGCTCAAGGGTGCTTGCGTTGGGGGCAAAGCCGCGCATCTTAGCGGATTCGCCCCCCTCGCTCCTACGGCCCCACCGGAAAAACCGTACGGGGGATTTCCATTACGCGTGGTGGTGCAGCCAGGCGTGCTTCGGAATCTCCCTGGCCGGCTGGTCGGCCTTTTCGAAGCGCTTCCAGATCTTCTCGTGGACGTAGAAACCCACCGAGTTGCACAGCGGCTCCACTGCCGCCACCAGTCCTCCGACCGTCATGCTGCCGGTCAAGGCGTAGGCCACGCTGAAGGCGATGCAGAAGTGCATGAGGGTGAAGGTCACGGTCTTGAGCATGGCGCACCTCGTTATTGAGAATGATTATTCGATGTGCAGAGGCTAGTTGCGGCGATCAATACAGGGAAATGTTCATCCAGCATGGTGCTGATAGCTTTGCTGTATGGATGTCCTACGACCTTGGTCGAGAATTGGCGGGTGTACGACTAAGGTCGTCTGTTGCGCTTGTACGACAGTTCTATTGTTGGCTTCACCAGCAACCCGCGCTGTGGAGGACAACAACAATGAACGACAGCACCTACAAGCGGATTCAGGAGAATCCGCGCTTTCAGGAACTGGTTTCCAAGCGAGAGCGCTTCGCCTGGATTCTCTCTGCCATCATGCTCGGCCTGTACCTGGCCTTCATTCTGTTGATCGCGTTCGAGCCGCAAGTACTCGGCACCCGCATCAACCCTGACTCTCCCATTACCTGGGGTATCCCGATCGGTGTCGGACTGATCCTGTCTGCCTTCGTGCTGACCGGCGTCTACGTTCGCCGCGCCAACGGTGAATTCGACCGCCTGAACCAGGAAATCCTCAAGGAGGCTCAGTAATGATCGCCCGCATCCTTGCCGCACTCGGCCTGATGGCCGTTGCACCCGCCCTCTGGGCCGCCGGCGCCATCGAGGGCGAGGTCCAGCGCCAGCCGCTGAACGCCTCCGCCATCGTCATGTTCGTTGCCTTCGTCGGCTTCACCCTCTACATCACCTACTGGGCCTCCAAGCGCAGCAAGTCGGCTGCCGACTTCTACACCGCCGGCGGCAGCATCACCGGCTTCCAGAACGGCCTGGCGATCGCCGGTGACTACATGTCCGCGGCGTCCTTCCTGGGTATTTCCGCCCTGGTGTTCTCCTCCGGCTACGATGGCCTGATCTACTCCATCGGCTTCCTGGTGGGCTGGCCGGTGATCCTCTTCCTGATCGCTGAACGCCTGCGCAACCTCGGCAAGTACACCTTCGCCGATGTGGCCTCCTACCGCCTGAAGCAGAAGGAAATCCGCACCCTGTCCGCCAGCGGTTCGCTGGTGGTGGTGGCCTTCTACCTGATCGCCCAGATGGTGGGTGCCGGCAAGCTGATCGAGCTGCTGTTCGGCCTCAACTACCACGTCGCCGTGGTCCTGGTGGGCATCCTGATGGTGCTCTACGTGCTGTTCGGCGGCATGCTGGCCACCACCTGGGTACAGATCATCAAGGCCGTGCTGCTGCTCTCCGGCGCTTCCTTCATGGCGCTGATGGTGCTCAAGCACGTGAACTTCGACTTCGCCACCCTGTTCAGCGAGGCCATCAAGGTTCACCCGAAAGGCGAGGCCATCATGAGCCCCGGCGGCCTGGTGAAGGACCCGATCTCCGCGATCTCCCTCGGTCTGGCCCTGATGTTCGGCACCGCCGGCCTGCCGCACATCCTGATGCGCTTCTTCACCGTCAGCGACGCCAAGGAAGCCCGTAAATCGGTGTTCTACGCCACCGGCTTCATCGGCTACTTCTACATCCTGACCTTCATCATCGGCTTCGGCGCCATCCTGCTGGTCAGCACCAACCCGGCCTTCAAGGACGCCACCGGCGCGCTGCTGGGCGGCAACAACATGGCGGCGGTTCACCTGGCCAACGCCGTGGGCGGCAGCCTGTTCCTGGGCTTCATCTCCGCCGTCGCCTTCGCCACCATCCTGGCGGTGGTAGCCGGCCTGACCCTGGCCGGTGCCTCGGCCGTGTCCCACGACCTCTACGCTTCCGTGTTCAAGAAGGGCAAGGCGAGCGAGAAGGATGAGCTGCGCGTATCGAAGATCACCACCGTGTGCCTGGGCTTCCTGGCCATCGGCCTCGGCATCCTCTTCGAGAAGCAGAACATCGCCTTCATGGTGGGCCTGGCCTTCTCCATCGCTGCCAGCTGCAACTTCCCGGTGCTGATCCTCTCCATGTACTGGAAGAAACTGACCACCCGTGGCGCCATGATCGGCGGCTGGATGGGGCTGGTGACTGCAGTGGGTCTGATGATTCTCGGCCCGACCATCTGGGTTCAGATCCTCGGCCACGCCACCCCGGTCTACCCCTACGAGTACCCGGCGCTGTTCTCCATCCTGGTGGCCTTCGTCGGTATCTGGTTCTTCTCCATCACCGACAAGTCGACAGCTGCGGACGAAGAACGTGCACGCTTCTACCCGCAGTTCGTGCGTTCCCAGACCGGCCTGGGCGCCAGCGGTGCCGTGGCTCACTGATCCACACTCCCTCCCTTGCAAGACTTGGGGCAGCCTTCGGGCTGCCCTTTTTGTTTGCCGGGCAGGGCTCGTAGGATGGATCGGGCAACGCACTACCCATCACCCTGCCGTGGACGCCGTTCGATGACCTACCGCATCGCCGCCGACGCCGTGCTCCTGCTGCATCTGGCCTTCATCCTCTTCGTGGTGGTGGGTGGGCTGCTGGTGCTGAAGTGGCCGCGCCTGGCGCTGGTGCACCTGCCGGCGGTGGCCTGGGGGGCCACGGTGGAGTTCCTTCATCTCATCTGTCCCCTCACCCCGCTGGAGAACCGCCTGCGCCTGGCGGCGGGGGAGCAGGGGTACAGCGGCGGCTTCATCGAGCACTACCTGGTGCCAGTGATCTACCCGGCGGGACTGACGCCGGGCATCCAGCTCTGGCTTGGCACTTTTGTGCTGTTGCTCAACCTGGTGCCCTACGCGCTTCTGGCCAGGCGCCTGCTGCAGCGCCGCTAGCGGGGTTTTGCCCTCATCATTCAGCGCCGTGATGCAAGGCTGGCGGGACTATGGCGTTCGCTACACTGCTGGGCATCTACCGCACAACGCAGAAAGGCACCTCACCATGCACAACCGCATCATGATCACCGGCGCCGGTTCCGGGCTCGGCCGCGAAATCGCCCTGCGCTGGGCGCGCGAGGGCTGGCAGCTGGCCCTGTCCGACGTCAACGAGGCCGGCCTGGCCGAAACCCTCAAGCTGGTCCGCGAGGCCGGCGGCGACGGTTTCACCCAGCGCTGCGACGTCCGCGACTACAGCCAGCTCACCGCCCTGGCCCAGGCCTGCGAGGAAAAACTCGGCGGCATCGACATCATCGTCAACAACGCCGGCGTCGCCTCGGGCGGCTTCTTCGAGGAACTGTCCCTGGAGGACTGGGACTGGCAGATCGCGATCAACCTGATGGGTGTGGTCAAGGGCTGCAAGGCCTTCCTGCCGCTGGTGCAGAAGAGCAAGGGCAAGATCATCAACGTCGCCTCCATGGCCGCGCTGATGCAGGGTCCGGCCATGAGCAACTACAACGTCGCCAAGGCCGGTGTCGTGGCGCTGTCGGAAAGCCTGCTGATCGAACTGAAGGAAGAAGGCGTGGGCGTGCACGTGGTCTGCCCGTCCTTCTTCCAGACCAACCTGCTGGATTCCTTCCGTGGCCCGACTCCGGCCATGAAGCAGCAGGTGGGCAAGCTGCTGGAAAGCTCGCCGATCAGCGCTGCCGATATCGCTGACACCATCTACCGGGAAGTGGCCGAAGGCGCCTTCATGATCCTGCCCCACGAGCAGGGACGCATGGCCTGGGCGCTGAAGCAGAAGAACCCGCAAGCCCTCTATGACGAGATGGCCAGCATGGCGGCCAAGATGCGCGCCAAGAACCGTACCTCCGCCTGACGCCTGCTTGTCCGACCGGTCAGCTTTCCCGCCGTTCAGGGTTGCCCGTCGGCGGGCCGGGGGAGTAGGGTTTCTCCCCCGGCCTGTCGGCCAACCCGGATGGACCCTCCGTGAAACCGCTTTCCCGTGCGCTGCTGATGCTGGCGCTGGTACTCGCCGCCATCAACCTGCGGCCCGGCATCACCTCCCTTGCCCCCCTGATCGAACGAATCGCCGAAGAACTGGCCCTGAGTCGCAGCCTGATCAGCCTGACCACCGCGCTGCCGGTGCTCTGCATGGGGTTGCTGGCTCCGCTGGCGCCGCGCCTGGCGGTTCGCTTCGGCCTGGAACGGGTGATCACCGCTTGCCTGGCATTGATCGCCGTAGCCCTCCTGGCGCGCCTCGCAGGCCATGCCAGTGCGGTGCTGATCGGCAGCGCCGTGGCCATGGGGGCCGGGATCGCCGTGGCCGGGCCGCTGCTGTCCGGTTTCATCAAGCGGCATTTCCATGGGCAGATGGGCCGTGTCGTCGCCTGGTATTCCCTGAGCATGACCGTCGGCGGCGCTGCCGGCGCGGTGCTGACCCCGCCGGTGACACAACTGCTGGGAGACCAATGGCACCTGGGCCTGGCCTTCTGGGCCCTGCCGGCGCTGGCGGCGGTGCTGCTCTGGCTGGGCATGCCGAACCGCGCCGAGCCTGCCGCCGAAGCGGGGCAGGGCGGCCTGCCCTGGGGCGAGCCGCGGGCCTGGATGATCACCGCGTTCTTCGCCCTTCAGGCCGGCTTGTTCTACGCCCTCACCACCTGGCTGGTGGCGCGTTACCACGAGGCCGGCCTGAGCCTGCTGCGCAGCAACAGCCTGTTCGGCCTCTTCATGCTGGTGGGTCTGCCCAGCGCCTTCCTGCTGCCCTGGCTGGCCCAACGCTTCGACAACCGATACCAATTGCTGCTGGTCTGCGGTCTCATCAGCACCCTCTGCCTGGGGATGATCAGCTTCCAGCCCACGCTGATGCCGGAAGTCTGGGCCTCTCTGCTGGGGCTGGGGCTCAGCGGTTCCTTCGCGCTTTCCCTGGTGCTGCCGCTGTACGAGGCACACACGCCCCTGGCGGTGAGCCGCTGGACCGCCATGATGCTGTTCGTCGGCTATGGCCTGGCCTGCCTCACGCCCATTCTTGCCGGCCTTGGCCGTGATCTCGCGGGCAATTACCAGGTGCCTTTCATGGTCATCACCAGCCTGGCGGTGATCATGAGCGTGATCGCCTGGTTCCTCGGACGTGGGCATCGTTGAGGACTTCGACGCATTTCCTTTCTCACGTGGCAGTCCTGTGTTAGAAGGCTGCCACTGTTTTCCTGGAGTGCCCGCGTGGAGTCCGAATCCATCGTCTATGGCTGCATTCGCGACTGGCCGTCACTGGACGACCACGAGCACCAACTGCGCCGCGAGACCAACCGCCGCGTGCTGGACAGCCTGCCCAGCGGCGAGGCGTGGCCCTTCCTCGGTCGTGAGATGTTTTCCTGCTGCGAGCAGCCGGGTGAAGGCCTGTTCCGCACCCAGGTGATCCACTTCGGCGCGAGCTATCCGGCGGTGGAATACGAGTGGAGCCTGTGGGTGAAAGCGTTCGAGGCCCTGCTCCGGCAGCTCTACTGGACCAGCGCCGTGGTTCACCTGGAAACCGAACTCAACGGTATCCACACCTTCCGCTGGGAAAGCGAGCAGGGCTTCCACAGCCCTCAGGAAACCAACCTGCGGGTGCGCTGTGCCTGGGAGCGCGAAGGCGGCGTGCACGGCTGATATCGGAAGAGGCGGGGCTTGGCACAGCGACCGCCACGCCACCTCGAAAGGAATGCATTCATGCTCAATTACCTCTGGTTCTTCCTCGCCGCACTCTTCGAGATCGGTGGCTGCTACGCCTTCTGGCTCTGGCTGCGGATGGACAAGAGCGCCTGGTGGGTCGTGCCCGGGCTGATCAGCCTGACCCTCTTCGCGCTGCTGCTGACGCGCGTGGAAGCGGCCTACGCCGGACGGGCCTACGCGGCTTATGGCGGCATCTACATCGTCGCCTCGCTACTCTGGCTCGGTGTGGTGGAGCGCGCCCGGCCGCTGGCCAGTGACTGGCTGGGGGCGGCGCTGTGCGTGCTGGGGGCCACGGTGATTCTGCTGGGGCCGCGCTTCTCCCAGTCCTGATGCCGGGGCGCACGTCCCTGTAATTTCCCCCAACCTTTCCCGCCACCCCGCTGTCGAACCCGTCAAGGCTGCCCGGAAAGCAGCCTGGATGTCGCTGACGTACTTTCCGGGCATCGATCCTTCCCGATCAGGAGGATTGCTGGGTGAACCTGCCGTCATCAGGGACAGTGGCGCGTGTCCTGTTGGCGCTCTATTCGTCGCTCCTCCTGGCCTGCACGTCCCTGCCCCGTATCAATCCCGACATGGTCCATTCGCCGATCGCCCCGGTGCAGCTGGATGGCGCCCACGGCCCGCTTTCGGATGAGCGCAGCAAGGCCATTCTCGATCGCCTCAAGGCCTCCGGCATGGAGACGAACATCTTCGACTTGCACCTGGCCATCGAGGAGGCGCTGGTGGGCAGCCCGCTGACCGCCGGCAACAGGGTGGCGCTGTTGCAGGACGGCCCGGACACCTATGCGGCCATGCTCAAGGCCATCGAAGCGGCCCGCGACCACATCAACCTGGAAACCTATATCTTCGATGACGACGACGTGGGGCAGCGCTTCGCCGCTGCGCTGATTGCCAAGCAGCGCAGCGGCGTGCAGGTGAACCTGATCTACGACAGCGTCGGCACCCTGCGCACGTCGCCGGCCTTTTTTGCGCGCTTGCGCGAAGCCGGGGTCATGCTGGTGGAGTTCAATCCGGTGAATCCGCTGACTGCCCGCACGGGCTGGGACGTGAATCAACGGGATCACCGCAAGCTGCTGATCGCCGATGGGCGCGTCGCCATTCTCGGCGGGGTGAACATCAGCGGGGTTTATTCCGCGGGCTCCCTCGGCTCCAGCGGCAAAAAGCCGAAGAACGGCGAGCTGCCCTGGCGGGATACCGACCTGCGTATCGAAGGCCCGGTGGTGGCGGAACTGCAGAAACTCTTCATCACAACCTGGGTCCAGCAGAAGGGCGGCACCCTGGTGCCGCGCCACTACTTCCCGCCCCTGGAGCGGAAGGGCAGCGACGTGGTGCGGGCCATTGGCGGTTCGCCGGACGAGCCTTACAGCCAGATCTACGCCACCCTGATTTCCGCCTTGCACAGTGCCCAGAGCGAAATCTGGCTGACCAGCGCCTACTTCGTGCCCGACCCGCAACTGCTCGATGCTCTCAAGGCCGCCGCGGCCAGAGGCGTCGATGTGCGCCTGGTGGTGCCCAGCAGCACCGACTCCTGGCTGGTCTTCCATGCCGGGCGGGATTGTTACACCGAGCTGCTGGAGGCTGGGGTCCGGCTCTACGAACGCCGCGATGCGCTGCTCCACGTGAAAGCCGGGGTGATCGATGGCGTCTGGTCCACGGTGGGTTCCACCAACCTCGACTGGCGCAGTTTCCTGCACAACCAGGAGGTGAACGTGGTGGTACTCGGCGCCGACTTCGGCGCGCGGATGCGTGCGGCGTTCCTCGAGGACGTGAAGGGCTCGGACGAAATCACCCTCGACGACTGGCAGCGCCGCTCCGTCCGCGCCCGGGTCAGCGAACGGATCGGGCGCGTCTGGGAGTACTGGCTCTAAGCGTGGTCGTCGGTGGCTGTGCCGACTTCCTCTTGAGGCAGGCGCTGGTACGCCGCCTCGTAAAGGACGCGGGCATCGGCCAGGAGCAGGCCGAGGGCGGAGGCGAGACGGGCGGTTTCCTGGGGCAGGGATTCGAACTGGCTGCCGTTTTCCAGCATGTGCAACAGGTCGCCCAGTGCGGCCATGCGCTGGCTGGCGGCTTCGAACAGGTGCTTGGACGGCGCCCGGGTATTGAGGAACAGGACGTCGTCGTAGGGTTGGGATGAAGAGGGGAGAGGCTTGAAGTCCGCCGGGGTGGCGGTGGCGCGGCTGCGCATTGGCGAAAGGGTCGGGTTATCCATGTCCTTGATTCCTCGCGTGTCAGAGGGGCTGCGTCCCGCCGTTACGACACGGTAGGGAGGCGGGGCGTGCAGGGGTCGCAAACCGGTTACGCGAGGAAAACCCGGCAAGGCCGAAGCCTTCCCTGCACGACCCGCCATGATTGCAACTGGGCGCATGGCATGCCGTGACCTGCGTGAAGTTCGGGTTGCGACACCCGGTCGTGGTTCCAGCCACGACAGCCGTGGACTCTAGCGAGCGCATTTGTAGGCACTCAAGGTTGACGGCCTGTACGAAATGTCTGGCAAGAGCGATGAACGCCACAGCCGGGGCCGGGCCTGGTTCGTACACAAGCAGGTCTTGCGGAATCGGGCGAGATAGAGCGGTTTCGCGATGGTTCTCCGGAATTGCCGACGAAATGCACGCCAATTTCCCCGTTTTGTCATCGTTCCGTAGCAAAGCTTCTACACTCTGTACCCAGAGTCTATTGGTGCTCTGTGCTTTGTCTGGGCCGCCCTTTGGCGGCCCTTTTTGTGTCCGCCGCTTTTATCCGGCCAACCTGTCGCTGGTACGGAATTCTCGCCACTTCATCGCCTTTCAGGTCGCACCCCATTCTGGGTAATCGTCACGGATTCAATGGGATAGTGTTGCCGATTGGGGGTTATCAGGCTGCGCCCATACTTTGACGCTGCTGGGGCGCCCATCTACTACTGAATTACGTCCCCGGTGCGGGGCAGTCAGGTCGAATTTCGGCTAAAAGTGCTGAAGGAGGCGGCTATTGCCGTCAGTCTGCCGATTTCTTGCGCTTTCATTCTGGCTCTGCTCGATAGCGGCGAGGCAGCGACATGGGCGTCCCGGCAAAGCTGTCCTCCGCTTCGGCGGTTCCGCTCCATCCCGGTTTCCTGATTTCGTGGCTGCTTGCCTGCCTGCTGGCCTGGCTGCTGGCGACGCAGGCTTGGGCCGAGGAACCTACCCAACCCAATGACAAATGGCTGGAGCCGGCGCGGTCCCGGCTGATGGAGGACAAGCAGGCGCTGCCATTCTTCCCCCACCGGGCGAATACGCCCAACAACGTCTTGCTGAAAACCGAGGACTTCGACAACGCCCAGATCTGCGGTGCCTGCCACACGGAGATCTACCAGCAGTGGCGCACCTCGATGATGTCCAACTCCTGGGATGAGCCCATCTACCGGGCGCTGCTTCGCCATGCCAGCGAGGCCACGGATGGGCGTGTGGATAACTTCTGCACCGGCTGCCACACCCCCATCGGCCTCACTACCGGCCAGATCAATTCCCAGGTCAACCGTGCTTCGGTGGAGTTCACCGCCCAGCACAACCCGATGCCTGGGGTGGACTGCGAGACCTGCCACAACATCAACGCGCGCACCGGCCTGGACAATGGCGCCTATGTGCTGAGCCCTCGGGCCAATGGCCGGCCCACCAAGTTCGGCCCGCGCAGTGATGCGGTCTCTCCCTACCACGACACCGTCTACTCGGGCCTGCACACCCGTTCGGACTTCTGTGCCACCTGCCACAACGTCACCCATCCCTTCAGCACGGTGGCGGTGGAGCGCACCTACGACGAGTGGCTGGAGAGCCCCTACAGCTTCAATGGCCAGACCTGCCAGAGCTGCCACATGCCGGGGTTTGCCGGCAAGGCGGCGGTCATGGGCCCGGACCGCCCCGATGTGGCGTCCCACTGGTTCACCGGGGCCAACGCGGCGGTGCTGGATTACCTGGGGCAGAAGGAGGCGGCCCAGCGTGCCCGGGACAACCTGGCCAAGGCGGCGGAGATCAGTTTCGAGTCGGTTCCGGCGAGCCTGGCGCCAGGGCAGGAAGTGGCCGTGCGGGTGAAGGTCGCCAACATCGGCGCGGGGCACAAGATACCCACCGGTTTCCCCGAGGGGCGCGAGGTCTGGATCGACTTCCGCGTCGTGGACAGCGCGGGTCACGAGTTGTATCGGCTGGGGGCGATCAAGGACGGCGCCACCGAACCCGATACCCGCAACTTCAAGGTCCACCTCGGCGACAAGGACGGCAAGGAGCTGGATATCGAGGTCTGGAACGCCACCCAGATCCTTTCGGACAACCGCATCCTGCCCAAGGGCTACGACGTCCGCGAGTTCATCTTCGAGGTGCCGAAGGATGCCGTCGGGCCCATCACGCTGACGGCGGAGCTGAACTACTGGCCCTTCCCCCAGCGCCTGGTGGATTACCTGCTGGGCAAGGACGCGTTGAAGGTGGAAGTGACCCGCATGGGCCAGGTGGCGAAGACCCTGCCGCTGGGAGCAACGGTGCAGGCGGCGAAGCTGTGATCGACCGAGGCAAGCAAGTTCCTGTAGGGGCGATTTCAATCGCCAAGCGGACCGCAGGTTCGCCCTTCGACCCTGCAGGGGGCAGCTTCGCCGCCCTTGCGAATGAATTCGCCCCCACAGTGGTAAGCCCGCCGGCAGGGACCGGACTCGGGCTATTCCTCCAGCCACTCCTTCGGCACATCCAGCTTGCGCATCAGTTGGCACAGCTGGCTGTCGGGGTCGTAGACGATCACCGCCTCGCCCTTGCGCAATGCGGCGCGGACGCGTTCGACGCGGGTTTCCAATGGCGTTTCATCGCCGTTGTCGGTGCCTTCGCGGGTGACGAAGTCCTCGATCAGGCGGGTCAGGGTGTCGGCTTCGAGCAGGTCAAAGGGGATCAGCATGGGGAACTCTCCGGCGGGGGCGAAATTCTACCGCTGCCGCCGGACCGCTTCACCCGTCCACGCTCTGGCGCAGGATGAAACGCTCCAGGGTGGAGAACAGCAGGGCGCTGTCCAGGGGTTTGCCGAGGAAGTCGTCCATGCCGGCGGCGGCGCCGGCCTGGCGGTGTTCTTCGAGGATGTGGGCGGTGAGGGCGACGATGGGCACCGCCGGCCAGTTGCGGCTGCGCTCGATCCGGCGGATCTGCCGGGTGGCCTCGAAGCCGTCCATTTCCGGCATCTCGCAGTCCATCAGGATCAATTGGATGCCTTCCGGGTCGCGCTGGTACTCGTCCACCGCAGCCACGCCGTTGGCCACGGTACGCACCAGGTAGCCGCGCTTCTTCAGGAAGCCCTGGACCACCATCTGGTTCACCGGGTTGTCCTCTGCCACCAGGACGCAGGGCGTGGCGCTTACCCGGCGGCGTTCCTCTTGCTGCTGGGTACGCTCTTCCAGGCGGCGCTCGCGGTAGAGCTCCTGCAGGGTTTCCCGCAGCTGCGACAGGGTCAGCGGCTGGGCCAAGGCGCGCAGGCGCAGGCCGGCGCCCTGGGGCGGGTACTGGCAATGGTCGGGCGGGCAGATCAACAGCACCCGCTGGCTGTGTTCCAGATGCGAGCGCAGCGGGTCCAGCCAGTGTTCAGGCTGACCGGGCCAGGGCGCCAGCAGCACCAGCAAGGGCGGCGCGGCGAAGTCTTCCAGTTGCTCCACCAGCCTGGCCGGGTCCTGGCAGCGCTCGCAGCGCATGCCCCAGCGGCCCAGCAACCGGCTGAGGGCGTCGAGGGCGCGGGCATCCTGGCTGGCCAGGAGCACGGTGCGGCTGTCCAGCAGTTGGGTCAGCTCGTCGGTGTTGAACTCTCCCGGCTGCAGGGGGATGTCGAAGCTGAAGCAGGTGCCCTGGTTGAGGGTGCTTTGCACTTCGATGCGCCCGCCCATCATTTCCACCAGTTCCTTGCTGATGGCCAGGCCCAGGCCGCTGCCGCCGAAGCGGCGGGTGGTGCTGGAATCGCCCTGGGCGAAGGAGTCGAACAGTTGGGACAGGGCTTCCGGGCGAATGCCGATGCCGCTGTCGCTGACGCTGAACACCAGCTGTGCCCTGCCGGCGGCACCCTGGCGTACTCGAACGTGCAGGGACACATGGCCCTCGCCGGTGAATTTAAGGGCATTGCCCAGCAAGTTCATCAGCACCTGCTTGAGCCGCGTCGGGTCGCCCTGGATACGCCGGGGCACGCCGGCGTCGAGGCTGAGGTGCAGGCCCAGGCGTTTGTCCATGGCCTGCGCGGTGAACAGGACGAGGGTTTGCGAGACCAGGTCTTCAAGGTCGAACTCGATGTGTTCCAGCTCCAGCTTGCCGGATTCGATGCGGGCGAAGTCGAGGATGTCGTTGATCACCGCCATCAGCGATGTGCCCGAGCTGGAGATGGAATCGACATAGAAGCGCTGGTTGCGGTCCAGCGGGGTTTCCCTGAGCAGTTGCAGCATGCCCAGCACGCCATTGAGCGGGGTGCGGATCTCGTGGCTCATCTTGGCCAGGAAGCGGCTCTTGGCCTGGTTCTCGACGTCGGCCTGCTCGGCTGCCTGGCGCGAGCGGTAGCCTTCGTCCTTGAGGGTGTTGATACGGTCGGCGAGTCCGATGGACAGGGTGATCAGCTCGATGGTGACGCCGATTTTCACCACGGTGGCGCCGTACAGCCCCAGCACTTCGATGCCCAGGGAGCCGCTGGTGATCTGGATGAAGGCGACCAGCAGCACGCCCCAGGCCAGGGTGTAGTACGAGCCGTAGCGCAGCCCCCGGCGCCAGACATAGAGGCCGGTGAACAGGAGGAAGGCGGAAACGAACAGCACTGTCAGGCTGGAGAGGATGTTCCAGTTCAGCAGGCCCATCAGCGGAGCGGACATCAGCCCCACCAGGGTGGCCGCCATCAGCCCGCGCAGCACCTTGTCCAGCCGTGGGAAGTGCAGGCCGGTGTGGAGGAAGTGGCGGCTGAACTGCACCGCCGTCAGGCAGTGCAGGTACATGAAGATGTAGATGGCCACCGATTGCAGGATGACGTGCTCGGGCAGCAGCTTGAACAGCATGCCGTCGAAGCAGGCGGCGAGCAGGCCGACGTTGAGGTTGTACGCCAGGTACCAGAGGTAGGCCGGCTCGCGCAGGGACAGGTAGAGGAACAGGTTGTAGAAGAACATGGCGAACAGCACGCCATAGAACGCCCCGTTGAACCCCATGAGGTTTTCCTGGGCGGCGGCGCTGGCGTCGAAGGTGCTGAACACCAGCGGCACGAAGAGGGTGCTGGTGCTTTCCACCCGCAGGATCAGGGTACTTTCCCCCGGCTCGACGGCGAGGGGGAACCAGAAGTTGCGGACCTGGACCGGCCGCTGGGAGAAGGCGAAGTGGTCGCCGGTTTCCCGGGCCAACACCCGGCCGTCGGAGGTGATGTAGTAGAGGCGGATATCGTCCAGCAGCGGGTAGTTGGTTTCCAGGTAGCCGTTCAGCGCCTGGGGGCGGCTGTTGGCCAGGCGTACCTTGAACCACCACACGGAGCTGTTCTTGCCGAGATTGGCCTGTTCGCCCCGGACCTGCTGGAAAGCCGGGTCGGGGAGCTTGCGCACCTGGTCCAGGGTGAGTTCGCCCTTCGGGTCTTCCAGGTAGCCGACCCAGTGGCCGAGCGACAGGCGCAGCTGGTCCTGGTCGAGCGGCACCGCCTCCAGGGCGAAGGCCGGCCGGCAGAGCCAGAGCAGCAGAAGGACCAGACCGAGTGCCAAGGCCTTCACACAGCCTGAACGGTGACGCATGGGATACCACCCGAGTTGTTATTCGTCCCTAGGGTGGCACTTTGCGCCTCGTCGTCGCGGCCTTCAAGGGCTGCCTTCACCCTTGCCCACAAGACTTTCCACGGTCGGGACGCGAGTCTCGCTCTCCATCTGCGCGTCATGTTCCAACTGATGGCTGAAGGGTTCCAGGGACTGCTGGCTGGCGACGGCGTCGGTGGCGAATACCGGCGGGCTCATCAGGTAGGCGCCGAGCAGGCGGGTCAGGGCTTCCAGGCTGTCGATATGGGTGCGCTCGTAGCCGTGGGTGGCGTCGCAGCCGAAGGCCAGCAGGGCGGTGCGGATGTCGTGGCCTGCGGTGACCGCCGACTGGGCGTCGCTGTGGTAGTAGCGGAACAGGTCGCGGCGCAGGGGGATGGCGTTGCTTTCGCCCAGGCGCAGCAGGTGCCGCGACAGGTGGAAGTCGTAGGGGCCGCCGGAGTCCTGCAGGGCCACGGTCACGGCGTGTTCGCTGGAATGCTGGCCGGGGGCGACGGGGGCGATGTCGATGCCGACGAATTCGCTGACGTCCCAGGGCAGGGCTGCGGCGGAGCCGGAACCGATCTCCTCGGTGATGGTGAACAGCGGATGGCAGTCGATGGGGGGCACCAGGCCCGCGTCGGTGATGCCCTTGAGGGCGGTGAGCAGGGCGGCGACGCCGGCCTTGTCGTCCAGGTGACGGGCGCTGATATGGCCGCTTTCGGTGAATTCCGGCAAGGGATCGAAAGCGACGAAGTCGCCCACCGCGACGCCCAGGCTCTCGCAGTCGGCGCGGGTGGCGCAGTAGGCGTCCAGGCGCAGTTCCACGTGGTCCCAGCTCACGGGCAGGCTGTCCACCTGGGTGTTGAACGCATGGCCCGAGGCCAACAGAGGCAGCACGCTACCCCGCACCACCCCGTTGTCGCAGAAGAGGCTGACGCGGCTGCCCTCGGCGAAGCGGCTGGACCAGCAGCCCACCGGGGCCAGGGCCAGGCGGCCGGTGTCCTTGATCTCGCGGACGATGGCGCCAATGGTGTCCAGGTGCGCCGATACCGCACGATCCGGGCTGTTCTGCCTGCCCTTGAGGGTGGCGCGGATGGTGCCGCGCCGGGTCAGCTCGTAGGGGATGCCGATCTCATCCAGCCGCTCGGCCACATAACGCACGATGGTGTCGGTGAAACCGGTGGGGCTGGGGATCGCGAGCATCTCCAGCAGCGTCCGTTGCAGGTAGGCGAGGTCGGGTTCGGGGAGTCTCTGGCTCATGGCGTCTCCTTCGGTCGAGGGCGCGCGGCGGTTTGGCATGATGGGTATCGCAAGCTCCACCCATCCTACGGGTGCGGATTCACCCAGGCTGCTCACTGCGTAGGATGGGTGGAGTGGAGCGATACCCATCGATTCGCCGCATGGGCATCGCTCCGCTCTCCTCATCACGCCGGAACTCAGTTCATCCGGCTCAATGGGAACAACAGGTCGATGAACCGCTCCGCCGTGGGCTGCGGCTGGTGGTTGGCCAGGCCGACCCGCTCGTTGGCCTCGATCAGCACGTAGTCCGGCTGATTGGCCTCGGGCACCAGCAGGTCCAGACCCACCACGGGGATTTCCAGGGTGCGGGCGGCGAGGATGGATGCCTCGGCCAGCGCCGGGTGGAGGGTGTCGGTGACATCCTCCAGCGTGCCGCCCGTATGCAGGTTGGCGGTGCGCCGCACGGCCAGGCGGGTGCCGGGTGGCAGCACGTCGTCATAGCCGTGCCCGGCGGCGCGCAGGGTGCGTTCGGTTTCGCCATCCAGGGGGATGCGGCTTTCCCCCTTGCGTGGCCGCCTGACGCCGGCGGCTCTGGCGTTCGATCAGCTGGCGCAGCGTGCGCTGGCCATCGCCGACCACTTCGGCGGGGCGGCGGATGGCGGCGGCCACCACTTCGTAGTTGATCACCACCACCCGCAGGTCGAGACCCTGGTGGCAGCTTTCCAGCAGCACCCGGCTGCCGAAATGTTCGGCATGGGTGATGGCGGTGTTCACCTCATCCAGGTTGCGCAGGTCCACCGCCACGCCCTGGCCCTGCTCGCCATTTACCGGCTTGACCACCAGGCTGCCGTGCTCGGCGAGAAAGGCGGCGTTCTCTTCATCCGTGCCGGCCAGGCGCTGGGCAGGCTGGCGGATACCGACCCGGGCCAGGGCGCGATGGGTCAGCTGCTTGTCCTGGCAGAGGGTCATGCTCACCGCGCTGGTGAGGTCCGACAGGGATTCCCGGCAGCGGATGCGCCGGCCCCCCTGGCTGAGGCTGAAGAGCCCGCCCTCGGCATCGTCTACCTGCACCTCGATGCCTCGGCGCAGGGCTTCGTTGACGATGATGCGGGCGTAGGGATTGAGCTCCGCTTCCGGGCCGGGACCGATGAACAGGGTCTGGTTGATGCTGTTCTTGCGCTTCACCGTGAAGGTGGCCAGGTCCCGGAATCCCAACCGGGCATAGAGCGCCTTGGCCTGGCGGTTGTCGTGCAGCACCGAGAGGTCCAGGTAGTTCAACCCGCGGCTCATGAAGTGCTCCACCAGATGGCGTACCAGGGCTTCGCCGACGCCGGGCCGGCTGAGTTGCGGGTCCACCGCCAGGCACCAGAGGCTGGAACCGCCATCCGGGTCGTGGAATGCCGTCGCGTGGTTGAGGCCCATGACCGCGCCGATCACCTGGCTGTCGCGCTCGTCCTCGGCCAGCCAGTAGACCGGCCCGCCCAGCTGGCGCGGGGTGATGGCGCCGTGATCCACCGGCAGCATGCCGCGACGGAGGTAGAGCTGGTTGACCGCCTGCCAGTCGGCGTCGGTCTGGGCCCTACGGATACGGAAGCCGCGAAAGGCCCGGCGCGCCGGGCGGTAGTCGGGAAACCAGAGTCGCAGGGTGTCGGAGGGGTCGAGGAACAGCTGTTGCGGCGCCTGGGCCAGCACTTGCTGCGGCGCGGCGACGTAGAGGGCGATGTCGCGCTCGCCGGGGCGCTCCTCCAGCAGCTCCCGGGCCAGGCTCGCGGAGTCGGGGAAGGTGTGGCCGAGGAGCAGTCGGCCCCAGCCGCAATGGAGGACCCGTGGCGGTCCCTTGAGTGCCAGGTGGCCTTCCGCGAGGCGCGCCTGCAGGCGCTGATAGGAAGGCACCTGGCCGCGCAGCAGGCGCTGGCTGTGCAGGGTATGGGTTTTCATCGGTTCAGAGTCCCTGTTGGTTGAGCCAGAGGTTGAGGGCGGCCAACTGCCAGAGCTTGGAGCCGCGCAGAGGCGTGATGTCCTCTGCAGGGCTCTCCAGCAAGCGTTCCAGCAGGGCCGGCTGGAACAGGCCGCGATCCTGGCCCGGGTCCAGCAGCAGTTCGCGCACCCAGTCGCGGGTTCGGCCTTCCAGGTGCTTGAGACCCGGCACCGGGAAGTAGCCCTTGGGGCGGTCGATCACGTCATGGGGGATGACCTGGCGGGCGGCTGCCTTGAGCACCGCCTTGCCGCCGTCGCCGAGCTTGAAGCGCGACGGGATGCGCGCCGACAGCTCGGCCACCCGGTAGTCGAGGAACGGCACCCGCGCTTCCAGGCCCCAGGCCATGGTCATGTTGTCCACCCGCTTCACCGGGTCGTCCACCAGCATCACCGTGCTGTCCAGGCGCAGGGCCTTGTCCACCGGGTCGAGGGCACCGGGCTGCTCGAAGTGCTGGCGGACGAACTCGCCGGCCAGGTCGCCGGTGAGCCACGCGGGCATCACCGTGGCCTCGTACTCGGGGTGGCTGCGGTCGAAGAAGGCGGCGCGGTATTCGTTGAAGGGGTCGACGGTATCCACCAGGGGCGGGTACCAGTGATAGCCGCCGAACAGCTCGTCCGCGCCCTGGCCGCTCTGCACCACCTTGCAGTGTTTCGAGACCTCGCGGGCCAGCAGGTAGAAGGCGATGCAATCGTGGCTGACCATGGGTTCGCTCATGGCGGCGAAGGCGTCGGGCAGCTGCTCCAGCACTTCGCGCTCGTCGATGCGCAGTTGCTGGTGGCGGGTGCCGTAGTGGCGGGCGATCAGGTCGGAGTACTCGAACTCGTCGCCGCGTTCGCCGCCGGCATCCTGGAAGCCGATGGAGAAGGTGGCCAACTGCTCCGCCCCGGTCTCCGCCAGCAGGCCCACCAGCAGGCTGGAATCCACCCCGCCCGAGAGCAGCACACCCACCTCGCGGGCGGCGCGCTGGCGGATCGACACGGCGTCGCGCAGGCCGGCCAGCAGCAGGTCGCGCCAGTCCTCCATGACGAGGGACTGCTCGTCCTCGCGGGGGCCGTATTCCAGTTGCCACCAGTTGCCCTGGCTGCAATTGCCCTCGGCGTCGATCTGCATCCAGCCGGCCGGCGGCAACTTTTCCACGCTCTTCACCAGGGTGCGCGGCGCCGGCACCACAGCGTGGAAGTTGAGGTAGAAGTTCAGCGCCTCGGGGTCCAGCGACCGGTCCAGGTCGCCACCCTGGAGCAGGGCCGGCAGGCTGGAGGCGAAGCGCAGGCGCTTGCCGTTGCGGGTGAGGTACAGCGGCTTGATGCCCAGGCGGTCCCGCGCGAGGAACAGGCGCTGGCTGTCCCGCTCCCAGATGGCCAGGGCGAACATGCCGTTGAGCCGGGGCAGCATGTCCTTGCCCCAGGCGTGCCAGGCCTTGAGCAGGACTTCGGTGTCACCGCTGGAATGGAAGCGGTAACCCAGAGCCAGCAGCTCCTTGCGCAGTTCGGGGTAGTTGTAGATGGCGCCATTGAACACCATGGCCAGGCCCAGTTCGGGGTCCAGCATGGGCTGCCCGGAGGCTTCGGCCAGGTCCATGATCTTCAGCCGTCTGTGGCCCAGGGCGATCGGTCCCTGGCTGTGCAGGCCCCAGGCGTCGGGTCCGCGTGGGGCGAGGTGGTGAGTGATTCTATCGAGGGCAGCCAGGTCGGCCGGTTGCTTGTCGAAACGTAGTTCTCCGGAAATGCCGCACATAAGTCCTTACCGGTGTAGCCGTTGGGGATTCAGCGCCGGGGGGCACTAAAGGGTCCGACCCTTGTGCACTTCCGTGAGTTTTATATCGATTGCTTATAAGGCTGGAGGCTCCATCAGGCGAGGAGCTTCTGCGCTGCTAGGGACAGACTCACCGCCACCAGCATCAGGGCGAAGAGCCGCTGCAGGGTGGCACCGCGCAGGTGCAGCGCCAGCTGATTGCCGCAGAGCACGCCGATGGCGCCGCCGGCCGCCAGGCCGCCGAGCAGGGCCATGGGCGGCTGGGCATGGGTGAGGTAGAGGAGGAAGCCGCCGCCGGACACCAGGGCGATCACCGCCATGGAGGTGGCGGTGGCGGCCAGCATCGACAGCGGCGTGAACCAGAGCAACGCCGGGACGATGAGAAAGCCACCACCCACGCCCATGACGCCGGACAGCAGGCCCACGCCCGCGCCGATGGCCACCAGCGGCGAGCTGCGCAATGGGCCGGTACTGCGCTTGGGCAGGCCCGCGCCACGCCACATGCGCCAGGCCGACCAGAGCACCAGCAGGCAGAAGCCGAGAATCAGCACGGGCTCGGGGATGTAACGTCCCACCCACTGGCCGACGGCATTGCCCGGCAGGCCGCTGACGGCGAGCAACAGCACCGGGCGCCAGGACACCAGGCCCTGGCGGACGCGGGGGATGGCGCCGATGGCGGCGGACAGGGCCACGGCGCCCAGGCTCACGCCGATGGCGTCGCGCAGGGGCAGGTGCAGGCTGAGCAGCAGGGGCAGGGCCACCAGGGAACCGCCGGCGCCGGTCAGGCCCAGCAGCAGGCCAAGCACGGCGCCGATGGCCAGGGCTTCAATCAAGAGAAATTCCATGGTCAGGCATTCTGGCCGCGGATCAGGCGGCGCAAGGCAAATCGGTTGGGGTGGCAGGCCTCGGCCACGGCGCGGGGCACGGGCAGCGGCTCGTCGTCCAGCCAGGCGGCCAGCAGCTCGCCGGACAGCGGCGCGGTGATCAGCCCGCGGGAGCCATGGGCGCTGTTCACATACAGACCGTCGAACCAGGGCGCGGGAACGTCCGGCACCTGGCGCGCGTCCTTCGCCAGCACCGCGTAGGCCGAGGCGAAGGCATCCGCGTCGGCCAGCGGGCCGACGATGGGCAGGTAATCCGGCGTGGTGCAGCGGAACGCGGCGCGGCCTTCGAGGCGTGCCGGCTCCAGTTCGGCAGCGTGCAGGCGACGGCCGAGGTCCGGGGATATCTCCTCCAGCAGCTGCAGGTTTCCGGCGTGCTCGGCGGCGGTGGGTTCCAGGTCGGTGCTGTGGAAATCGAAGCTGGCGCCCAGGGTGTGTTCGCCCTCCCGTGGCGGCGCCACGTAGCCTTCGGCGCAGAGCACGGTGCCGAGATTCGCGCTCTCGGCGGTGGCCGGCAGGCGGCTGATCTGGCCCCGGATGCGCTTGAGCTGCAGGCCGGTGGCCTGGGGAAAACGCAGCACGTCCGCGGCGCCGGCCAGCACCGCCACGGGGGCGCAGGCGAGGCTCCGGTCCCCGGCAACGGCGTGCCAGAGCTCGCCTTCACGGCGCAGTTCCAGCGCCTCGCTGTGGGGGATCAGGCGGATATTCAGGTGAGTGGCCAGCAGGCGGCACAGGGCCGGCGGATGCACCCAGCCGGCCTCGGGGTAGAACAGGCCGCCGGCGGGCAGTGCGACCCCGGCCAGGGCTTCGGCCTGGGCTCGGTCGAGGCGGTGCAGCAGGTCGGCGGGGAAGGCGTCGGCCAGTTTGGCCTGGCGCTGGGCTTCCTTGTCGTCGAAGGCCAGTTGCAGCACGCCGCAGGCCTGCCAGTCGCGGCCCTGTTCCAGCCGCTGCAGCAGCCGGCGGGTGTGGCCGAAGCCGCTGAGGATCAGGCGCGACAGGGGTGTGCCGTGGGCGGATAGCTTGAGGTAGAGCACGCCCTGGGGGTTGCCCGAAGCCTCTCGGGCCGGCGCGTCATGGCGTTCCAGCAGGGTCACCTGCCAGCCGCGGGTGGCGAGGCTGGCGGCGCTGGCACAACCGGCCAGACCCGCCCCGATCACCAGGGCTTCACGGCGTACCGGGACGAAACGTGGGCGGGCGTACCAGGGCTTGGCGTCGTCGCGGGCTTCACCCTGGAACAGGCCACGGCTCATTTCCCACTTCTTGCCGAAACCGGGCAGGCGCTTGATGGCGAAGCCGGCTTCCTTGAGTGCACGGCGCACGAAGCCGGCAGCGGTGAAGGTGGCCAGGGTGGTGCCGGGGCCGGACAACCGTGCCAGCTGCTCGAAGAGGGCGGGGCTCCACATGTCAGGGTTCTTGATCGGGGCGAAACCGTCGAGGAACCAGGCATCGAAACGGGCGTCCAGTTCCGGCAAGCACTCCAGGGCGTCGCCCACCAGCAGGGTCAGCGTCACGCGACCCTCGGCCAGGATGAAGCGCTGGAAGCCGGGATGAATCGCCACGTACTGCTCAACGAGCTGAGCGGCCAGCGAGGCCAGTTGCGGCCACAGGGCCAGGGCGCGCTGGAGGTCGTCACGGGTGAGGGGGAATTTCTCCACGCTGACGAAATTCAGCCGGGCATCGGCTGGCGCGCATTGTTCGAACAGCTGCCAGGCACAGAGGAAGTTCAGCCCGGTGCCGAAGCCGGTTTCACCAATGGCGAAACGCCCACCGGCGGGTAATTCGGCGAAGCGCCGGGCCAGGTCGTTGCCGGCGATGAAGACGTGGTGGGTTTCGTCGATGCCCGAGGTGGGGGAGAAATAGATGTCGTCGAATTCCCGCGACAGCGGTTGGCCCTGTTCGTCCCAATCGAGTCGGGCGTGGTGGAAGTCGGACATGGGGTGTTCCGTGACTGCGAAGCGCGAATAGTAGCCGATCGGGCACCCGCTCCGGATGATCTGGAGCAGACAAGCTGATTGTGGCGTGGGGTTGGGCGGGGCGCGAGTTTTGCCCGCGAAGCGTTTCATCGAGATTTTCGCGAGCAGCGCTCGCTCCCACGGACCGGCGTCCGCTACCTTTTCCCCATCAGACCAAGGAGGCACGTATGTTCGAGTCCGCCGAGATCGGCCATTCCATCGACAAGGAAACCTATGAGAAGGCCGTAGTGGAGCTGCGCTCGGCGCTCTTGGACGCCCAGATGGAACTGAAGCAGCAGGGGCGCTTCCCGGTGCTCATCCTGATCAACGGCATCGAGGGCGCCGGCAAGGGCGAGACGGTGAAGCTGCTGAACGAATGGATGGACCCGCGCCTGATCAATGTGGAGAGCTTCCTGCACCCCACTGACGAAGAGCTGTCGCGGCCGCCGCAGTGGCGCTTCTGGCGCAAGCTGCCGCCCAAGGGGCGGATCGGCATCTTCTTCGGCAACTGGTACAGCCAGATGCTCTACGCCCGAGTCGAGGGGGACATCAAGGATGCCCAGCTGGATCAGGCCACCAACGACACGGAAAGCTTCGAGCGCATGCTCTGTGACGAGGGTGCGCTGATCTTCAAGTTCTGGTTCCACCTGTCCAAGAAGCAGCTCAAGGAGCGGCTGAAGGCCCTGGAGAACGACCCCCAGCGCAGCTGGCAGCTCAATCCCCTGGACTGGAAGCAGACCGAGGTCTACGACCGCTTCGTGCGCTTCGGCGAGCGTGTGCTGCGGCGGACCAGCCGGGACTACGCGCCCTGGTATGTGATCGAGGGTTCCGACGAGCGCTATCGCAGCCTGAGCGTGGGCCGCATCATCCTCGAAGGCTTGCAGGCGGCCCTGAAGGTCGACGCCCGGGCCAAGCCTCACCCCCACGCGGCGCCCCTGGTGTCCAGCCTGGACAACCGCAGCCTGCTGTCCAGCCTCGACCTCAGCCGCAAGCTGGACAAGGACGACTACAAGGAACAACTGGCCACCGAGCAGGCGCGCTTCGCCGGCCTGATGCGCGACAAGCGCATGCGCGGCCATGCGCTGATGGCGGTGTTCGAGGGCAATGATGCGGCGGGCAAGGGTGGCGCCATCCGTCGCGTTACCGGGGCACTGGACCCACGGCAGTACCGCACCGTGCCCATCGCCGCCCCCACCGAGGAAGAGCGGGCACAGCCCTACCTCTGGCGTTTCTGGCGGCATGTGCCGGGACGCGGGCAGTTCACCATCTTCGACCGGTCCTGGTACGGCCGCGTGCTGGTGGAGCGGGTGGAGGGCTTCTGTTCCGAGGCGGACTGGCTGCGGGCCTACGGAGAGATCAACGACTTCGAGGAGCAACTGCGCAACTACGGCATCGTGGTGGTGAAGTTCTGGCTGTCCATCGACAAGGACACCCAGTTGGCGCGCTTCAAGGAGCGTGAGCAAACCCCCTTCAAGCAATACAAGATCACCGAGGAAGACTGGCGCAATCGCGAAAAGTGGGACCTGTACGTGGACGCCGTGGGCGACATGGTGGATCGCACCAGCACCGAGATCGCGCCCTGGACCCTGGTGGAGGCCAACGACAAGCGCTATGCCCGGGTCAAAGTGCTGCGCACCATCAACGAGGCGCTGGAGGCCGCCTTCGAGAAGGGCTAGGGGATGAGCGCGCATACGCACGGTGAATGATCATGGTTGATGAGTATGGGGCAGGCCTATGCTCGTCCCATCTTCCCTCCCGACAACAACGAGGTGCGTCATGCGTGAAGTGGTGATCGTCGACAGCGTGCGGACTGGCCTGGCCAAGTCCTTCCGCGGCAAGTTCAACATGACCCGGCCGGATGACATGGCCGCCCACTGCGTGAACGCACTGCTGGCACGCAACGACCTCGACCCGGCCCTGGTGGACGACTGCGTGGTCGGCGCCGGTTCCAACGAAGGCGCCCAGGGCCACAACATCGGCCGCAACGTGGCGGTGCTCTCCGGCCTGGGCATCCAGGTCGCCGGGATGACCCTCAACCGCTACTGCTCCTCCGGCCTGCAGGCCATCGCCATTGCCGCCAACCAGATCGCCTCCGGCTGCAGCGACGTGATGGTGGCGGGCGGCGTCGAGTCCATCACCCTGACCCTGAAGAGCATCAACCAGGACAACTTCGTCAATCCGCGCCTGAAGCTCGAACACCCCGGCATCTACTACCCCATGGGCCAGACCGCCGAGATCGTCGCCCGCCGCTACAACGTCAGCCGCGAAGTCCAGGACCTCTACGCCCTGCAGAGCCAGCAGCGCACCGCCCGCGCCCAGGCCGAAGGCCTGTTCGCCGACGAGATCGTGCCGATGAGCGTGAAGTACTTCGTGGAAGACAAGGCCACCGGCGAGAAGCAGGTGCTGGACGGTGTGGTGGATCGCGACGACTGCAACCGCGCCGATACCACCCTGGAAGGCCTGGCCTCCCTGAAGCCGGTATTCAGTGAAGATGGCTCGGTCACCGCCGGCAACTCTTCGCAGCTGTCCGACGGCGCCTCCATGACCCTGTTGATGAGCCTGGACAAGGCGCTGGAGCTGGGCCTGAAGCCCAAGGCCTTCTTCCGCGGCTTCACCGTCGCCGGCTGCGAGCCCGATGAAATGGGCATCGGCCCGGTGTTCTCGGTGCCCAAGCTGCTCAAGGCCAAGGGCCTGACCATCGACGACATCGACCTGTGGGAGCTGAACGAGGCCTTCGCTTCCCAGTGCCTCTATGCCCGCGACCGCCTGGGCATCGACAACGAAAAGTACAACGTCAACGGCGGTTCGATCTCCATCGGCCACCCCTTCGGCATGACCGGCTCGCGCCAGGTCGGCCACCTGGTGCGCGAGCTGCAGCGCCGCGACAAGCGTTTCGGCATCGTCACCATGTGCGTGGGCGGTGGCATGGGCGCTACCGGTTTGTTCGAGGCGTATCGCTGAGACCCCTCATGGACCGCTTGGGGGCGATTGAAATCGCCCCCAACAGGCTGAATTTCGACACCCCATAAAAGGAAAAACCCGCGCTGGCGCGGGTTCCTTCATGTGGGGCGGTCATCGGCCCCGAAGTGCGAGTAGGGTGTCGGATTGCTTGACGCGACGGATATAGAGCGCAACCTCTCGCTCCGTATCCACGCGGGTGTAGTAGGGCCCTTCCAGGGTGCCCTCCCGGGTTGAGAAGAAATACTGGCCGTTCACAGCGCTGATCCGCTCACTGCGATAGTGGGTGCCTGGCGCCATGTCGGATGCGCGTCTACCGAACATCGGAACACCTCCTTTCCCCCCTTGGCTCTTTGAGTCTAACCAGCGCTGCCTGGCTTGCTCCGGCGCTCGACAGGCGGCTTGCCGCCGGTATGGGCGCGCGACAGGTACAGTTCTAACGCCGACCGTCGTGCAACTGTTCCTGTGCCGGGGCTCCGCGCGCTCCTAGAATGGCGTCTCCTGTCTCGCCCGGCCTGTTGCGGCCGGGTCTCCCCGCTGAGGTTCCCATGCACATCTCCTCCGGCCGTTGGGTCTACGGCCTGTTCCTCGCCCTGGTCACGGCCGTGCTCTGGGGCGTCCTGCCCATCTGGCTGAAGGAAGTCCTGCAGACCATGGACCCGGTCACCGTCACCTGGTACCGGCTGGTGGTGGCGGGCCTGCTGTTGTTCGCCTACCTGGGGGCCAATCGCCGACTGCCGGCGTTCCGTCCGTTGGGCGCGCGGGGCCGCTGGCTGGTGGTGCTGGCGGTGGTGGGGCTGACGGGCAACTACGTGTTCTATCTGATCGGCCTGAAAATGCTCAGCCCCGGCACCACCCAACTGGTGATCCAGGTGGCGCCGATCCTGTTCCTGCTGAGCAGCCTGTTCATCTTCAAGGAAAGCTTCAGCCTGGGGCAGGCGTTTGGCCTGGTCGTGACCATCCTGGGCTTCGGGCTGTTCTTCAACCAGCGCCTTGAGGAGCTGCTCACCTCCATGAGCCAGTACACCCTCGGCGTGCTGGTGATCCTGCTGGCCGCGGCCGTCTGGACCTTCTACGGGCTGGCCCAGAAGCAGCTGCTGACCCACTGGAGTTCGGCCCAGGTGATGATGGTCATCTACCTCGGTTGCGCCGCCTTGCTGATGCCCTGGGCCCACCCGCTGGAGCTGCTGTCCCTGAGCCCGCTGCAGGGCTGGTTGCTGCTGGCCTGCTGCCTGAACACCCTGGTGGCGTACGGTGCGTTCGCCGAAGCCCTGGCCCACTGGGAGGCTTCCCGGGTCAGCGCCACCCTGGCGATCACGCCGCTGGTGACCTTCGCCAGCGTGGCCGCCTGCGCCAGCCTCTGGCCGGACCATGTGCAATCGGAAGAGATCAACTGGATCGCCTACAGCGGCGCGATATTCGTGGTGCTGGGCTCGGCCCTCACCGCCCTGGCGCCGTCGCTGGTGCGCAGCTGGCGGGCGCGCCGGGAGGCGCAGGTGGTGATGCCCAACGAGTGAGTTGGCAGAGGCGATGGGTTTCGCGTCGCTCTAGCGGAACGCCGCCCGCGCCATCCTACGAATGCCGACCTCCGAGCCGAGGTGGAACCGTAGGATGGGTGGAGCTTGCGATACCCATCAGCGATGTCGATGGGTAACGCTTCAGCAGCGCGTGCCGAGCAATTCGGCCTTGCGCAGCCAGGTCTGGCGCTGTTCCTCGGAGGAGGGGCGCACCGGCGAGAACTCGGTGAGGCGGCGGGTCTTGATGCCGCAGAAACCGAGAATGGTGCGCACCATCTGGCGGTGGGCCGGGGCGCCGTAGATCCAGCGGAAGTACCAGGGCGGGGTGTCCAGCGTCACCAGCAGGTCAGCGGTGCGTCCGGTGAGCAGCTTGTCCCAGGCCTGGGACTGGCCGCGGTAGCGGAACGCGAAGCCAGGCAGGAAGACACGGTCGAAGAATCCCTTGAGCAGCGCCGGCAGGCCGCCCCACCAGACCGGGTAGACGAACACCAGGTGTTCAGCCCAGTGGATCTGGCGCTGGGCTTCCAGCAGGTCGGGTTCCAGGCTCTGGCTCTGGTCGTAGCCTTGCCGCAGCACCGGATCGAACTGCATCTCCCCCAGCTTCAACTGCCGCACCACATGGCCTTCGCTGCGCGCGCCCTGGGCGAAGGCTTCGCCCAGGGCATGGCACAGGCTGCCACCCTTGGGGGTGCCGAGAATCAGCAGGACGCGCTTGCCATCGCCTTCCAGCGGCGTGGCGCCGTGCTTTGCCGCCTCAGCCATGATTACCGGCCTCCAGCATGCTTTCCGGGCGGACCCAGGCGTCGAACTGCTCCTCGGTCAGGTAACCCAGGGCCAGGGCCGACTCCCGCAGGGTGGTGCCTTCGGCGTAGGCCTTCTTGGCGATCTGCGCGGCCTTGTCGTAGCCGATGTGAGGGTTGAGGGCGGTGACCAGCATCAGGCCGCGCTCCAGGTGCTCGGCCATGCGCGCGGCGTCCGGCTCCATGCCGGCCACGCAATGCTGCTGGAAGTTGCGGCAACCGTCCCCCAGCAGGCGGATGGACTGCAGTACGTTATGCACGATCACCGGCTTGAACACGTTCAGCTGCAGGTGGCCCTGGCTGGCGGCGAAGCCAATGGTGGCGTCATTGCCCATCACCTGGCAGGCCAGCATGGACAACGCCTCGCATTGGGTGGGGTTGACCTTGCCGGGCATGATCGAGCTGCCCGGTTCGTTGGCCGGCAGCCGCACCTCGGCCAGGCCGCCTCGCGGGCCGGAGCCCAGCAGGCGCAGGTCGTTGGCAATCTTCATCAGGGCCACGGCCAGGGTCTTGAGGGCGCCGGAAAGGTTCACCAGCGGCTCGTGCCCGGCCAGGGCGGCGAACTTGTTCGGCGCCGAAACGAAATGGATGCCGGACAGCGCCGCCAGTTCGGCGGCCATGGCCTGGGCGAAATCCTGAGGAGCGTTGAGCCCGGTGCCCACGGCGGTGCCGCCCTGGGCCAGCTGCAGGACCAGCGGCAGCGCGGCGCGGATGGCCTTGTCGGCGTAGTCGAGCTGGGCGACGAAGGCGGAGAGTTCCTGGCCGAAGGTGACGGGGGTGGCATCCATCATGTGGGTGCGACCGGTCTTCACCAGGTTGATGTGGCGGGCCGACTGCTCGGCCAGGCCGCCGGAGAGTTCGGCAATGGCCGGCAACAGCTCATGCTGGACCGCCTTGGCGATGGCGATGTGCATCGCCGTGGGGAAGCAGTCGTTGGAGCTCTGGGCGAAGTTCACATGGTCGTTGGGGTGGACCGGGCTCTTGCCGCCGCGCTGGCCGGTGGCCAGTTCGTTGGCCCGGCCGGCGATCACCTCATTGACGTTCATGTTGGTCTGGGTGCCGCTGCCGGTCTGCCAGACCACCAGGGGAAACTGGTCGTCGTGCTTGCCCGCCAGCACTTCGTCGGCGGCCTGTTCGATCAGGCGGGCGACGTCCGGGGGCAGGTCGCCATTATGGCCGTTGACCCGCGCAGCGGCCTTCTTGATCAGCGCCAGGGCGTGCACCACGGCCAGCGGCATGCGTTCGCCACCGATGGCGAAATTTTCCAGAGAACGCTGGGTCTGGGCTCCCCAGTAAGCATCGTCGGCGACTTCGACTGGCCCAAGGCTGTCGGTTTCTGTGCGGCTCATGTGGATGGCTCCGGGTATTGATTCCGCAGTTTAGGCCCTATCTCCGGCACTCGGTTCAACCGCTCGGGCAATTACCAGCGTGCGCGGGTGGCCCCTAACCAGCCGAGGGCGCTGGTCACCGGTACGCACTCACCGTCCGGGCTGCGCAGCGTGCCGTCGAAATGGCCGAACCACTGCCGCGTATCGGCGAAGAACGGCCCCAGGTGCGGACGGGCCTGGTGCAGTTGGCGCGGGGTGAAGGTGAGGTCCACCCGGCGACAGACGGTGAACAGCCGCCAGGGGGCGAGGGGATTGTTCGGCTCCTGTTCGATGGACACGGGACGATCCAGCTTGGCCAGGCGGCCACCGAACCAGAGGGCGTTTTCCGTCAGCCCGCTCGCGTCGGTCCAGCCGGACCCGAAATTGCCGGCAATGCCGCCGGGCGCGGCAAAGGCGGCGCGGGTCCAGTGGCTCTGGAAGGGCCAGACGCCACGCCCGAAGTCCAGGGCGGCGAAGCTCTGGCCGCTGGCGCACACATACTGGCGATCGCCCAGTTGCAGGCAGCCGGTGGTGGGCAGGCCCAACTGACGGCTGCTGGCGTGGAAGCAACGACCGGGGAGGGGCGCCACTAGGTTCACCGAGTCCAGGTGGACGGGGCGCTGGATGTCGAGGGCGGCCTGCAGCGGCTGGCCACCGAGGTCAGGCGCCTCTACCCGCAGGCTCAGGCGGCCGGGGTGCTCCTCCACCTTGAAATGCAGCCGTGGATGGTTGAAACCGTGGCTCTCCAGGGGCGTGTCCGGCAGGTGGCAACCTCGGGCGAAGGCCCGGAGCTGCGTGTGGGCGACGGACTTGCCACTGTCGAGGTCGAGGAAGTAGACGGCGCCGTAGCCCAGGTAATCGACGTCGGCGAGGGTCAGCGAAAGCATCCAGCGCGGCGTGGTGATGCACCAGTGGTTCCAGCGCTTGCGTCGGCCGAAGTGGCCGGGGATCGCGTAGTTCAGCCGAGGGCGGCTTGACCAGCCGACAGCTGCGGGGGTGAGCATGCCCTGGGCGTCGCAGAGAGTCGGAATCCCGGGGGGTAGGGTGGAGATGTGGCTAGTCATCAGCAGGCACGTCCATGTGTGTGCGAAGCCAGGGCATTGTAAGAAGCAGGCTACAGCGTCATCGGCAATTCCACCGATGGGCCCGACAAGATTCGGAGCCGATACAGGATGCCCAGCGGGTGGAAGCATGAGCAAGTGATGGCACTTTGACAACTGCTTCGTGGAGTGCGACATCGCACATTTTCAGCGAAGAGCTGTCGAAATCGGCACAACTTGAGCCCGATATCGGCTTGAGCGCAGAATGGCCTGCCCCGGGGCAGCCCCCCATCCATGCCCAGACAAGGATTCCCGATGACCAAGCTTCGCGTTCTCTGCACCGCCGTATTGCTGGCCTGCGCCAGCGGCCAGGTTCTGGCTGATGCTGCCAGCCACGCTGCCGATGCCGAGCGTTTCCTCAAGCTCGCCCACGCGGACAAGCTGACCGTGCCGGTCTACGCCCAGGTGCAGCAGATGTTCGAGCAGCGCTTCGCCCAGACCAAGGCCCCGGCCGCCAAGAAGGCCACCCTGGAAAGCTACCAGGCCAAGGCCAATGCCGCCCTCGACAAGGCTGTCGGCTGGGACAAGCTGAGGCCCGAGCTGGTGAAGATCTACACCAGCAACTTCACCGAGAGCGAACTGAAGGAACTGATCGCCTTCTATGAGTCCCCCCTGGGCAAGAAAGTGCTGGAAAAGATGCCGGCCCTGACCCAGCAGTCCGCCCAGCTGACCCAGGCCCGCCTGGAAAGCGCGGTGCCCGAGGTCAACAAGCTGCTCAGCGATATGACCAACGAACTGGCACCCCAGGACAAGAAGCCCCAGGACCAGAAGCAGTAAGCGGAGTAACCCGATGTCCATGCGCGACCGCATCCTGACCGCCCTGGCAGCGCTCGAACCCCAGCACCTCGAAGTGCTGGACGAGAGCCATATGCACAGCCGTGGCCAGGAAACCCACTACAAGGCGGTCATCGTCAGCCCGGCATTCGCCGGGCTGAATGCCGTCAAGCGCCACCAGAAGGTCTACGGCAGCCTGGGCGAGCTGATGGGGCAGTTCCATGCCCTCGCCCTGCATACCTACACCCCCGAGGAGTGGGCAGAGCAGGGCGCTGCGCCAGATTCGCCCACCTGCCGCGGCGGCAGCAAGAACGACCACTGAGGGGCGTGCGCCAGTCGAGGGAAGCCCGTTCGGCAGCTGAGACGGTTTAACGCAGCCAGCCCCTTGCGGCTTTTTGATAGACTTCGCACCGCGCCGGCCCAGCCGGCGCAGTCGTTTCTGTCACCCGGTCCGCCCTTTACGCGGGCGACCACTGGAGGAAGTACCGCATGACCCAGATCGTTGTTGCGGCGCTGTACAAGTTCGTCACCCTGAAGGACTACGTCGCGCTGCGTGAACCCCTGCTCAAGACCCTGCTGGACAACGGCGTCAAGGGCACCCTGCTGCTGGCCGAAGAAGGCATCAACGGCACCGTGTCCGGCACCCGCGAAGGCATCGACGCGCTGCTGGCGTGGCTCAAGGTCGATCCGCGCCTGGTCGACCTGGACCACAAGGAGTCCTACTGCGATGAGCAGCCCTTCTACCGCACCAAGGTCAAGCTGAAGAAGGAAATCGTCACCCTCGGCGTGCCCGGCGTGGACCCCAACCAGCAGGTGGGCACCTATGTCGATCCCCAGGACTGGAACGCCCTGATCAGCGACCCCGAAGTGCTGCTGATCGACACCCGCAACGACTACGAAGTGGCCATCGGCACCTTCGAAGGCGCGGTGGACCCGAAGACCAAGTCCTTCCGCGAATTCCCCGACTACATCAAGGCTCACTACGACCCGGCGGTGCACAAGAAGGTGGCGATGTTCTGCACCGGTGGCATCCGCTGCGAGAAAGCCTCCAGCTACATGCTCGGCCAGGGCTTCGAAGAGGTCTTCCACCTCAAGGGCGGCATCCTCAAGTACCTGGAAGAAGTGCCCCAGGACGAAACCCTCTGGCGCGGCGACTGCTTTGTCTTCGACAACCGCGTCACCGTGCGCCACGATCTCTCTGAGGGAGAGTTCGACCAGTGCCACGCCTGCCGCAACCCGATCTCCGCGCAGGACCGCCAGTCCGAGCACTATTCCCCCGGCATCAGCTGCCCGCACTGCTGGGACAGCCTGAGCGAGAAAACGCGCGCCAGCGCAAGCGAGCGGCAGAAGCAGATCGAGCTGGCCAAGGCCCGCAACCTGCCTCACCCGATCGGTCGTGACCCGCGCCAAGCAATGGAGAACTGAGTTTGTCCAAGGCCCGCCTGCTCTATGTGATGGACCCCATGTGTTCCTGGTGCTGGGGTTTCGCCCCGGTTGCGGAGGCCCTGGCCAGACAGGCCGCGGAGGCCGGCGTGCCGATGCACCTGGTGGCGGGCGGCCTGCGTACCGGCCAGGGTGCGGCGCTGGATACCCACACCCGGCGCTACATCCTCGAACACTGGCAGGCGGTCAACGCGGCCACCGGCCAGCCGTTCCGCTTCGAGGGCGCGATGCCCGAAGGCTTCGTCTACGACACCGAGCCGGCCTGCCGTGCCCTGGTGGTGGCGCGCAACCTGGCGGCGGAACTGGCCTGGCCCCTGGTCAAGCTGATCCAGCACGCCTTCTATGCCGAGGGCCGTGACGTGACCCAGGCCTCCACCCTGGTAGACCTGGCGGAACAGGCCGGCATTCCGCGCATCGAATTCGCCGGAGCCTTCGACGGCTCGGCAGCCCACGAGGCGACGGCGGCCGACTTCACCTGGGTGCAGGACCTCGGTATTGCCGGTTTCCCCACCCTGTTGGCCGAGCGCGACGGCCAGTTGGCGCTGCTGACCAATGGCTACCAGCCGCTGGACGAACTGGCGCCCCTTCTGACCCGCTGGCTGGAGCGTGGCGCCCATGCCTGATCGCTTGAGCTGGGCGGAGATCCGCCGTCTGGCCCTGCGCCACAAGAAATCCCTCTGGCTGGCCAACCTGGCCGCCGTCCTGGCTACTGTCTGCAGTGTGCCCATCCCGCTGCTCCTGCCCCTGCTGGTGGATGAAGTGCTGCTGCAGCGGGGCGATGCCGCGCTGCGTTTCATGGATCACTTCCTGCCCCAGCCCTGGGAAAACGCCGTCGGCTACATCGGCCTGATGCTGGTGACCACCCTGCTGCTGCGGGGCATGGCGCTGGTGTTCAACGTGCAACAGGCGCGGCTCTTCGCGAGACTGTCCAAGGATATCGTCTATCGCGTCCGCATCCGCCTGATCGAGCGCCTGAAGCGCATCTCCCTCGGCGAATACGAAAGCCTCGGCAGCGGGACCGTCACCGCTCACCTGGTGACCGACCTGGACACCCTGGACAAGTTCGTCGGCGAAACCCTCAGCCGCTTCCTGGTGGCAGTCCTGACCCTCACCGGCACGGCGGGTATCCTGGTCTGGATGCACTGGAAGCTGGCGCTGTTGATCCTCCTGTTCAACCCGCTGGTGATCTACTCCACGGTCCAACTGGGCAAGCGGATCAAGCACCTGAAGAAGCTGGAGAACGACAGCACCGGGCGCTTCACCCAGGCGCTGACGGAAACCCTCGAAGCCATCCAGGAAGTGCGCACCAGCAACCGCCAGGGCTTCTTCTTCGGCCGTCTCGGCCAGCGCGCCCAGGACGTTCGCGACTACGCCGTCGCCTCCCAGTGGAAGAGCGACGCGGCAGCGCGCACCAGCGGCCTGCTGTTCCAGTTCGGCATCGACTTCTTCCGCGCCGCCGCCATGCTCACGGTGCTGTTCTCCGACCTGTCCATCGGCCAGATGCTGGCGGTGTTCAGCTACCTCTGGTTCATGATCGGTCCGGTGGAGCAACTGCTGGGCCTGCAGTACTCCTACTACTCCGCGGGGGCCGCGCTCGGGCGTATCAACGAATTGCTGTCGCGGGCCGACGAGCCCCAGTACGCCCCCAGCGTCGATCCGTTCAAGGGGCGCGAGACCCTGGGCATCGAGGTCAAGGGCCTGCGCTTCGCCTACGCCGAAGAGCCGGTGCTGGACGGGCTCAACCTGTCCATCGCCCCCGGCGAGAAAGTGGCCATCGTCGGCGCCAGTGGCGGCGGCAAGAGCACCCTGGTGCAACTGCTGCTGGGGCTCTACCAGCCCCAGGCCGGGAGCATCCGCTATGGCGGCTGCCGCCTGGAAGAAATCGGACTGGCCCAGGTGCGCGACAACGTGGCCGTGGTCCTGCAGCATCCGGCGCTGTTCAACGACAGCGTGCGTGCCAACCTGACCATGGGCCGCGAGCGCAGCGACGACGCCTGCTGGGCTGCCCTCGAAGTCGCCCAGTTGGCCGACACCATCCGCAGCCTGCCCCAGGGGCTGGACAGCATTGTGGGTCGCTCCGGGGTGCGCCTGTCCGGCGGTCAGCGACAGCGCCTGGCCATCGCCCGCATGGTGCTATCCGAGCCCAAGGTGGTGATCCTCGACGAGGCCACCTCCGCCCTCGACGCCGCCACCGAGTACGCCCTGCACCAGGCCCTCGGCACCTTCCTCAACGGTCGCACCACCCTGATCATCGCCCACCGCCTGTCAGCGGTTAAGCAAGCGGACCGGGTGCTGGTATTCGACGGCGGTCACATCGCCGAAGACGGCGACCACCAGCAGCTGATCGCCGAAGGCGGGCTGTACGCCAAGCTCTACGGGCATCTGCAGCAGGGGTGACGACGGGGCTGTCGGCCGACAGCCCCTGCCTGAAGTCGTCAGCCGTACCTCACCGCTTCGAGGAAGGCGATCCGCTGGCCGATATCGTGGAAAACCCGCGCCGATGCGATCTGGTTGTAATCGATGCTGTCCAGCAGGCTGAGCATCTGGGCGTCCTGCCGGTAGCGCGGGCGCCAGTCCAGCAGTCCTTCGAGGGGCGCGATGGCATTCACGCCGGGAAGGAAGTTGGCCAGCAGCAGCCTGCCGCCCGGGCGCAAGGCCTGGAACAGTCGATGGGCCAGGCGTTCGCAGCGGCGGTCATCGAGCAGTTCGGTGATCCCGGCGGAGTACACCAGGTCGTAGCCACTGAACTCGCAGGTTCCGTCCAGCAGCTGCTCCAGGCTGCCCAGGCAGGTGCGCACGCCCAGTCCGCCGTAGCTTTTGCGCACGGTTTCCAGGCGCGCCGCATCGTCGTCGAACACCAGCATCTCGCCGAAGCGACCATGCCGCAGCTCCCGAGCCAGTTCCGCCTCACGGAAGTGACCGCCGGCGATGCACAGCATGCGCGCGGCCTTGCCGGCTTCGTGGCAGGTGTCGTCCAGGGCACGGGCGAGCATGCGCCGTCGGCAGCGCAGGGCGCGGGCCGCTGCGGCGTTGGTGGCGACGTCGAATAACTGACGGGTGCGCTCTTCGGGCAGATCGCGCAGGGCGTCGGATTCCACCCCATAGAGATAATCCAGCAACAGGGCATCGCCGCAGCGCAGGCCAGGGGTGGGCAGCGGCCTGCCGGGAAAGGGCAGCACATTGCTCGGCGAGGGCGCCGGCTCGGGGATCGGGGTTGGTTCGTCGAGCTTGAGGCGCTCGCGCTCGGCCTTGATGCGTTCCAGTTCCTGACGGACGTCCTGTTGTTCCTGAATGCTTCTGCTCAACTCTTCCGGATCGCTCATCTCTTCCACTTGCCACCTCCTCTGGCCAGACGTGGACTCCTTGACCCGTCACGCGGGATGAAGGCAGACGTTCATTCCGTTAAGAACCTTAGTTGATGGCCATTCGCCCGCCATCATTCAGATGAATGAAACGGCGCTTTCAGATGAGTGGAGGAAGGGGCCTTCATCACCCCTGGAGGCGGGTGAAGAGGTTGACCAGTTCGGCCTGGCGCTCAGTCTCGGTCTTGCGGAAGAGCGAGCGCAGCTGGGTGCGGACGGTGTTGATGGAGATGCACAGACGCTCGGCGCAGGTTTCCGGGGTCAGCCCCTGGGCGAGCAGCTCGGCCAGGCGCTGCTCGGCCGGGGTGAGCTGGAAGAGGTCCGCGAGCAGTTGACCGCAGGGATGGTTTTCCAGCAGCGCCACGAGCACCAGGGGCTCCAGGTGCCGGGCGGCGAGGGCGGCCGCCTCGGGCACCGGTGTCACCAGCAGCTGGGATGGGGGTTCTCCCGACAGGGACAGCCAGCCGGCGCGGCGCCCGCCGTCTCGCCCGGAGGCCTGGCGGATCAGTGCCTGCAGACGGCCATCCAGCGCCCTGCCATGGAGCCGCCCCTGGCGACCCTGCAGCACGAACTCGGGTTCGCCCAGGCGTTGCTCGGCCTGGCGATTGCAGAACAGCACGCGACCTTCGGCATTCAGCAGCCACACCGGCGAGGGATGCCGGTCCAGCAGCAGGTCGCGTCGGGCAACGTCCCGTTCCAGGGATTTCAGGCGGTCGGACATCTTCGCCGCCCTTACCAGATGGGGGCTGATGCGCTTCAGCAGGTCGCCCTGGGGCCCTTCCGGCAGGGTCGCACCCACCGCCGTCAGCAGCGACAGATAGATGCCCGCGTCCGCGTGCTCATGCAGCTTGATGCAGGAAATGCTGTTCATGCCGTAGGGCAGGTGGAATTCCTGGTAGTAGAGGTGGCGGCGGATATGGGCCGGACCGAGGTCCGCCTGGTCGTTGTACCAACTGCCCACGGGGCGAGGCACCAGCACGGCCTTGCCCGGATCGTACTGGTGGTAGTAGCTGTTGTAGGCCTCCACGCTCGCCGGGTCGCAGAGGTTGATCGAGCTGACCTGGGAGCGTTGCTCCCGCTGGTCGAGGAAGACCAGGGCACCCATCTGGTGGCCCGTGGCGGCCACCAGGAGCTCCAGCAGCGGTCGCCAGGCCTCCTCGTCGAGCACGCACTCGTAGCAGAGATTGACCAGGGTGTCGTACAGCTCGTCCATTCCCGGCATTGCGCAGCAGTCCGTTGCGTTTGATGGCGTATTGATTCCATATGACACAGGTGTGAACCCCGTGGAAACCGCCACCTGTCGGCCGACACGGCTCCCGCCTGGAAGTCTGGCTGAACGCTCTGTCAAGAAAACCTTACAAAAGCGGAGCGCCTGGTAGGCGCTTTCGCCCTCTGCGGGCGGGCGTAAGGAAATCTTTCCGGAATGTCCGTTCGGCGTCTCGCCGGGGCCGATCGGGCGCCTTGTTCGCGAATCGCTGCCAGAGTGAGATGACGCAAACAAAAAACGGCCCGACGTCATGAATTCTGAACTGACTCTCTACGGCTACTGGCGCTCCAGCGCTGCCTACCGTGTCCGCATCGCCCTCAACCTGAAGGGCCTGGCTTACCGTCACGAGCCGGTCCACCTGGTCAAGGACGGTGGCCAGCAACATCAGCCGGCCTACCGCGAACTCAATCCCCAGGGCCTGTTGCCGCTGCTGGTGGATGGCGGCCACGCCGGTGGCGAAGTCCGCATCGCCCAGTCCCTGGCCATCCTCGAATACCTCGAAGAAGCCTTCCCCGTTCCGGCCCTGCTGCCGGCCGACACGGCCCAGCGCGCCCTGGTGCGCTCCCTGGCCCTGCACATTGCCTGCGACGTGCATCCGCTGAACAACCTGCGGGTGCTGCAGTACCTCAAGAACGAACTGGGCGTGGCGGATGACGCCAAGGACGCCTGGTATCGCCACTGGGTGGGGCTCTGCCTCGCCGCTGTGGAAAAGGGGCTGGAAGCCTTTGGTGGCAAGCTTTCCCTGGGCGCCCGTCCGGGCTACCTGGAAGCCTGCCTGATTCCCCAGGTGTACAACGCGCGCCGCTTCGACTGTGACTTGTCGGCCTACCCACGCATCCTCGACATCGCTGCGCGCTGCGAAGCCCTCGAGGCATTCAGGAATGCTGCTCCGGAGGTACAGCCAGACGCGCAGTGAAGGTTATCCACCTGCCTTGCAAAGTTCCGCCGGACCACAAGCCCGGCGGGTGAAATCCCGTCACGACAACAACAAAAGGTGACGCAATGAGTGAAATGCAACACTCGGGCGAGCTGCAACGCGGCCTGAAAAATCGCCACATCCAATTGATCGCCCTTGGTGGCGCCATCGGCACCGGCCTCTTCCTCGGCTCGGCCGGGGTGCTCAAGTCCGCCGGCCCCTCGATGATCCTCGGCTATGCCATCTGCGGTTTCATCGCCTTCCTGATCATGCGCCAGCTCGGCGAGATGATCGTCGAAGAGCCGGTCGCCGGTTCCTTCAGCCATTTCGCCCACAAGTACTGGGGCGGCTTCGCCGGCTTCCTCTCCGGCTGGAACTGCTGGGTGCTCTACACCCTGGTGGGCATGAGCGAGCTCACCGCCGTGGGCAAGTACATCCATTTCTGGTGGCCCGACGTCCCCACCTGGGCTACTGCCGCGGTGTTCTTCCTGGTGGTCAATGCCATCAACCTGGCCAACGTGAAGCTCTTCGGCGAGGCCGAGTTCTGGTTCGCCATGATCAAGGTGGTGGCCATCGTCGGCATGATCGTCCTCGGCTGCTGGATGCTGTTCAGCGGTAGCGGCGGCGAGCAGGCAACCGTTGCCAACCTCTGGGCCCATGGCGGCTTCTTCCCCAACGGCATCAGCGGACTGGTGATGGCCATGGCCTTCATCATGTTCTCCTTCGGCGGGCTGGAAATGCTCGGCTTCACCGCTGCCGAGGCCGACAAGCCGAAGCAGGTGATCCCGAAGGCGATCAACCAGGTGATCTACCGCATCCTGATCTTCTATGTCGGTGCTCTGGTGGTGCTGCTCTCCCTGAGCCCCTGGGATGCGCTGCTGGCGTCCATCAACAGCGCCGGCGATCCCTACAGCGGCAGCCCCTTCGTGAAGATCTTCGCCCTAATCGGCAGCGACACCGCCGCTCACCTGCTGAACTTCGTGGTGCTCACCGCCGCGCTGTCGGTCTACAACAGCGGCACCTACTGCAACGGCCGCATGCTGCTGGGCCTGGCCGAGCAGGGTGACGCCCCGCGCTCCCTGGCCAAGGTGGACAAGCGCGGCGTACCGGTGCGCGCGCTGCTGGTGTCGGCCGTGGTGACCTTCCTTGCGGTGGTGGTCAACTACGTGGTTCCGCAGAACGCGCTGGAACTGCTGATGTCCCTGGTGGTCGCTGCCCTGGTGATCAACTGGGCGATGATCAGCTACTCCCACCTGAAGTTCCGCAAGCAGATGGACAAGGACGGTGTGCGCACCGGCTTCCGCTCCCTCTGGTACCCCATGAGCAACTACCTGTGCCTGGCCTTCGTGCTGTTCATCCTCGGCATCATGCTGATGATCCCGGGCATCCAGGTCTCCGTGTACGCCATCCCGGTGTGGCTGCTGGTGATGTGGGGTTGCTACCGCCTGAAGATGAGCGGCAAGGCCCAGGCCGGCAAGGCGGCTGGCTACCAAGCGGGCTGATTGCGTCGCGATGAAGAAAAACCCCGGCCAGGTGCCGGGGTTTTTTTTGAGTTCATGAAACAGGGCGGGCGGTGTTCAACCAGCGAAACGATACCCCTGCGGACCTCGATTGATGGGTTTCGCTTCGCTCTACGCCATCCTACGGGCCAGCCGCACCGTCAGATCTGGAACCGCGCCACCGACGACTGCATGGCGCTGGCCACGGCATCCAGGCGCTCGGCGGCGTCGGCCAGATCGCGCATGGCCTGGCTGTTGCTCCGCGACATCTGGGCGATCAGTTCCACCCGCTGGGCCACCTCGCTGCTGGCCCTGGATTGTTCGCCGATGGTGTGGGAAATCTCCTCCACCACCTCGGCGGCGTGGTGGGCGCCGCTGCGAATCTCGCCGATGGATTCCCCCGCCTGCCGGGCGAGGCTGACGCCGTCCTGAACCCGCTCCACGCCGGTCTGCATGCTGTCCACCGCCTGCTGGGTGCTCTCCCGGATGCGCTGGATCATCCCGGTGATTTCCTGGGTCGACTGCGCGGTGCGCGCCGCCAGGTTGCGCACTTCGTCCGCCACCACCGCAAAGCCGCGCCCGGCTTCCCCGGCACGGGCGGCCTCGATGGCGGCATTCAGCGCCAGCAGGTTGGTTTGCTCGGCGATGCCCTTGATCACCTGGATGATGGAATGGATTTCCTCGGAGGACTGACCCAGCGCGGTGATGGTGCTGGAGGACTGGTTCACCGCTTCGGCGATCCGGCTCATGCCTTCCACCACGCCGAGGATCACCTTGCCGCCGCTGCTGGCCAGGTCTTCGGATTGCGAGGAAATGTTCTGGGCATTGCGGGCATGCTCGGCGATCTGGCCGATATTGGCGATCATCTGCTCCATGGCCGCGGCCATGCTGGTGGCGCTGTCGGACTGCTCGCTGGCGCCATCCACGATGCTCTGGGAGGTCTCGCTGAGGCGGTGGGCGGTGCCGCGCAGTTCCTCGCTCTCGTTGCGGATGGTGGCAATCATCTGCCGTAGGTTGCCCTGCATCTCCGCCAGGGCACGCTGCAACTGGCCGGCCTCGTCGTCGCTGTCGATGCTGACCTGGGTGAGCAGATTGCCCTGGGCGATGGCGCGGGCCACCCCGACCGTCTTCTCCAGGGGGCGCAACACCGCGCGCATCAACTGGCTGGTGACCAGGCAGAGCAGCCCGATCGCCAGGAGGATGCCGCCCACCAGCCAGGCGGCGGCACTGCTGATGGCGGCCTCGCCATCGGCGCGGGTCTTGGCCGCGTGCGCCTCGATCTTGCCGCTCAAGGCTTCATTCTTCTCTTCCAGTTCACCGAAGCTGGTTTCGAACGCCGGAAGTTCGCTGCGTGCCGCCTGCGGGTCACGCAGTGCGAGGTTGACGATGCGTTCGGCGTCGCCGATGTAGCGTTCCAGGGCGGGCTGGGATTCGGCGATGGCGCTGTGGATATCCTGGGTCAGCGCCAGCTCGGCGTTCTCTTTCAGGGTTCGGCGGAACCACTCGCTGTGCTCGCGCAGGTCGTTGCGCACCTGGGCGGCGCCCGCCTCGTCGCCCGGTTGCACCACCAGGGCGGCCAGCACGTCGGCGCGCAGGGCGTCGTGCATCATGTCGCCTTCCAGGTGATTGCGCAGGGCGCTGACGCTGAGCTGGTTCTCGGCCAGCGCCTCGGCCAGCTTCGTCTGTCCCCAGTAGCCGATGCCGCCCAGCAGGGCGGCAGCCAGGACGCTGATCGCTCCGGAAGCGACCATTTTCTGTCTTATTTTCATGTCCCTTCCCCTGTGGTGTTCCTCGATCCTGGGAAGGTTAGTCCACACAGGTTGCCTTTGATGGTCAGAAGGGGACCGGCAGCCGTCCCGCTGCGATCGCCTTCCGATCCCGCCAAAACCCCCGTCCTACGTGCCTTTCGCGCTAGTCCCATCGGACGATGCCCCTCGCAGGGCCAGCCGATTAAATCCCTCCCCATAGAGCCCGCTCCCGAAATGCGCGGCGATAACGAGAATGAGGAGGACCGCATGGATATCCGTGGCCTGGGTTACGTCACCGTAGCCTCGACAGACCTGAATCGCTGGCGCGAGTACGCCACCGGAGTGCTCGGCATGATGGTGGATGCCGCGTCGGACGAGCGGCTCTACCTGAAGATGGACGAGCGCTCCTACCGCATCCTCGTCGAGCGTGCCGACCGCGACGGCTACGGCGCCTGCGGCTGGGAAGTGGCGGGCAAGGCGGCTTTCGAACAGGCCATCGCCGAACTGCAGCAGGCCGATGTCGAGGTCACCCGTGGCAGCGCCGCCGAAGCCGGCGAGCGCAAGGTCCAGGAACTGGCCCGCTTCGCCGACCCGGATGGCAACCGCCACGAACTGTTCTGGGGCCCCCGTCAGGACTTCGTGCCCTTCGTTTCCCCGGTTGGCGTATCCGGCTTCATCACCAGCGAACTGGGCATGGGCCACGCGGTCATCCCGGCGCCGAACTTCGACCGCTGCCTGGACTTCTACGAGCGCGTCATGGGCTTCGGTCTGTCCGACCTGATGAAAGTGCGCTTCACCCCCGATCCGGCCGAACCGGAAAAACGCATCCACTTCCTCCACTGCAACAACGGCCGCCATCACTCCCTGGCCCTGTTCGAGTGCCCGATTCCCTCCGGCTGCGTGCACCTGATGGTGGAAGTGAAAGAACTGGACGACGTGGGCCGTGCCCTGGATCGCATGCACGCCAGCGGCGTGAAGCTCTCTGCCACCCTCGGTCGCCACACCAATGACGAGATGACTTCCTTCTACATGCAGACCCCCGGCGGCTTCGACATGGAGTACGGCTGCGGCGGCAAGGTCATGGAATGGGAGAGCCATACGCCCTTCGAGAGCACCGTGGTCAGCCACTGGGGCCATGACTTCAGTGTTGGTCGCCGTTAAGGAGCACCCCCATGGATAAACGCATGACCGCCGCCGACGTAGTTGGCCAGCTGCACGACGGCATGACGATCGGTATCGGCGGCTGGGGCCCGCGGCGCAAGCCCATGGCCCTGATCCGCGAAATTCTTCGCTCGGACCTTAAGGACCTCACCATCGTCGCCTACGGCGGCGCCGACGTCGGCATGCTCTGCGCGGCAGGCAAGGTCAGGAAACTGGTGTACGCCTTCGTCTCGCTGGACTTCATTCCCCTGGAACCGTACTTCCGCAAGATCCGCCAGGAGGGCGGGGTGCAGGTGATGGAAATCGACGAAGGCATGATGCTGCTGGGCCTCAAGGCCGCCGCCATGAACGTGCCCTTCATTCCGACAGCGGTAGGCCTGGGCACCGACGTGCTGCGCCTGAACCCGGACCTGAAACTGGTCAGCTCGCCCTACGACGACAGCCGTGACTGGGTCGCCATGCCGGCGCTGAAGCTGGACGCCGCGCTGGTCCATGTCGATCGCGCCGACGCCCGTGGCGTCTGCCAGATCAGCGGCCCCGACCACTACATGGACGACCTCTTCGTGCGAGCCGCCGATCAGGCCTTCGTCAGCTGCGACGAGCTGGTGGACAGCGCCTGGTTCCACGAAGACCCCAGCCGTTCCCGCCTGGTGTTCTGGGAGCGCAACCGCACCACCGCCGTGGTGCACCTGCCGGGTGGCGCCCACCCCTCATCCTGCGCGCCGCTCTATGGCTTCGATACCGCCCACTTCAAGGCCTACAACGCCTCCGCCGGCGAGCCGGACGGCTGGCAGGCCTACATGGAGCGCTACGTGAACTGCGGGGAAGCGGAATACCTCGCCCGTGTCGGTGGCCTGGACGCCATTCGCAAACTGCCGCTCCCGGTTTTCTGAGGACGCTGAAGATGACTGCCACCAAACAACCGTACAGCCTCGCCGAACTGATGATCTGCGCGGCTTCCGAGACCTTCACCGGCGACGGCGAAGTGCTCGCCACCGGCATCGGCGTACTGCAGCGCCTGGCCGCGTCCCTTGCGATGCTCAACAGCAACGCCGAACTGATGATGACCGACTCCGAAGCCTTCCTGGTCGCCGAGCCGGTGCCAGTGGGCCCCCGTGGCGGCTACCAGCCCAAGTTCGACAGCTGGATGGGCTTCTCGCGCATCTTCGACAACGTCTGGAGCGGCAAGCGCCATGCCCTGGTGGGCCCGGTGCAGATCGACCGCTTCGGCCAGGCCAACATTTCCTGCATCGGCGACCATGCCAAGCCGAAGTCGCAAATGCTCGGCGTGCGCGGTTTCCCCGGCAATTCCATCAGCCACGCCAACTCCTTCATGGTGCCCAACCACAACAAGCGGGTATTCGTGGACGGCGAGGTGGATGTGGTGGCCTCCGTCGGCTACAACCCCGAGCGGCTGGCCCGTGGCTGGTCCCTGGACGAGATCGACATCCGCATCATCGTCACCGACCTCTGCGTCCTGGACTTCCAGGGTCCGAACCGTCAGATGCGCATCCGCTCCCTGCATCCGGGCGTGACCGCCGAGGAAGTGCAGGAGGCGACCAGCTTCCCGCTGCATATCCCGGACGAGATCCCGACCACCGCCGCCCCCACCCTGGAACAGCTGATCCTCATCCAGCAACTGGACCCGCACAACCTGCGCGCCAGCCAGATCAAGGACAACCCGCCGGGCGTGCGCGCCCAGGCCATGACCCACTGAGGCGGAGCCGCGCAGATGAACAACGAACAGGCCGAAGACCAGGTGGTGCACTACGAAGTGCAGGGCCCGCTGGCCCTGGTCACCATGCATCGCCCCGAGTTCCACAACGCGCAGAACTCGCGCATGACCTACGCCCTGGACGCGGCCTTCCGCCGCGCCTGCGATGACGACACCGTCAAGGTCATCGTGCTGCGGGGTGCCGGCAAGCATTTCTCCGCCGGCCACGACATCGGCACGCCGGGCCGCGACGTGGACAAGACCTTCGATCGCGCCAGCCTCTGGTACGACCATGTGAACAAGCCGGGCGGCGAATTCCTCTACGCCCGCGAGCAGGAGGTCTACCTCGGCATGTGCCGGCGCTGGCGCGACATGCCCAAGCCGACCATCGCCATGGTCCAGGGCGCCTGCATCGCCGGCGGCCTGATGCTGGCCTGGGTCTGCGACCTGATCATCGCCTCGGACGATGCCTTCTTCTCCGACCCGGTGGTGCGCATGGGCATTCCCGGCGTGGAGTACTTCGCCCACGTCCATGAACTGAATCCGCGCATCGCCAAGGAATTCCTCTTCCTCGGCGAACGCATGGGCGCCGAGCGTGCTTATCAGATGGGCATGGTCAACAAGGTGGTGCCCCGCGACGTGCTGGAAGACGTGACCCTGGACGTCGCCCGCCGCATCGCGCAGATGCCGCGCCTGGGCCTGCAACTGACCAAGCAGGCGGTGAACAACGCCGAGGACCTGATGGGCAAGCGCGCCACCATGGACATGGTGTTCGGCCTGCACCATTTCGCCCATGCCCACAACGAACTGGTCAGCGGCGACAAGCTGGGCGGCTACGACGCCCGCGCCATGGCCCAGTCCCAGCGCAATTCGGCGGAGGCGTGATGGCGTTCTCCCTGGAAACCCGCCTGACCCGACTGCTCGGCTGCCGCTATCCCATCATCCAGACGGCCATGGGCTGGGTGGCTGATCCGAGGCTGGTGGCCGCCACCGGCAATGCCGGCGGCTTCGGCTTCCTCGCCGGCGCCACCATCGAGCCGTGGAAGATGGAAGAAGCCATCCTCGAAACCAAGCGGCTGACCGACCAGCCTTTCGGCGTCAACTTCCACATGTACCAGGCCAACGCCGGCGAGATCGTCGAGCTGGTGCTCAAGCACGGTGTGCGTGCGGTGAGCTACAGCCGCTCGCCGGGCAAGGCGATGATCGCCCGGCTGAAGGATGCCGGTGTGGTCTGCATTCCCACGGTCGGCGCCCTCAAGCACGCGGTGAAAGCCGTGGAAATGGGCGCTGACGCGGTGACCGTACAAGGCGGGGAGGGCGGTGGTCACACCGGCTCCGTGCCCACCTCCATCCTGCTGGGGCAGGTGGTGGATGCGGTCGACGCGCCGGTCGTGGCGGCCGGTGGCTTCAAGGACGGTCGTGGCCTGCTCGCCGCCCTGGCCCTGGGCGCCGAAGGCATCGCCATGGGCACGCGCTTCTTGATGAGCGCCGACAGCCCGGTGCCGGCCGCGACCCTGGAGCGCTACCTGAAGGTCCGCGACCCGGCGGCCATCATCATCAGCCGCGCCATCGACGGCATGCCGCAACGCATGATCCGCAACGAACTGCTGGACAGCCTGGAGCGCTCCGGTGGCCTCAAGCGCCTGCTCCTGGCCCTGCGCAGCGCCCTGGCCTACCGCCGCCACAGCGGCGCCAGCATCGCCCAGTTGCTGGGCAGCGCACTGAAGCTCGGCAGCAACGACGGCCTCACCGCCTCCCAGACCCTGATGGCCGCCAACGCACCGATGGTGATCCAGAAGGCCATGGTCGAAGGCCGCCCGGCCGAGGGCGTGCTGCCCGCCGGACAGATCGCCGCCGCCATCGACAGCCTGCCGGGCTGCGCGGAACTCATCGAATCCATCGTGCAGCAGGCCGAGCAAGGGCTCGCCGCGCTGTGCAGCCGAGCATCCTGAGGGGGAGAGGGCCATGGCAACACCGTTCAACGTCAGCATCGACAACGGCATCGCCGAGATGGTCTTCGATCATCCGCCGGTGAACGCCTTCGACAGCAAGGGCTGGGCCTCCATCGCCGCCGAGCTGGAGCGCCTGGGCGAATCGCCCGAGGTCCGCGTCATCCTCATCCGCGCTGAAGGGCGCGGGTTCTGCGCCGGCGTCGACATCAAGGAACTGGCCACCAACCCGGACCTGATCGTCGCCGTGAACAAGGGCAACTACGACAGCTTCAAGGCCGTCCACCGCAATCCCAAGCCGGTGATCATCGCCGTGCACGGCTTCGTCCTCGGCGGCGGCATCGGCCTCTGCGGCGCGGCGGACATCCTGGTCGCCTCCGACTGCGCACGCTTCGGCGTGCCGGAAGTGGACCGCGGTGCCATGGGCGGCGGCGCCCACCTGCAGCGCCTGTTCCCGGTGCAGAAAGTGCGACACATGTACTTCACCGGCGAAATGATCGACGCCGCCGAGGCCTACCGCCTGGGGGCCGTCGAGCGTGTGGTGCCGCGCGCCGAACTGCGCGAGGCGGCCCTCGACGTCGCCCGCAAGATCGCCGCCAAGAGCCCGGACATGATCGTCCTGGCCAAGGAAGCGCTCACCGGCATCGAGGACGGCAACCTCGAAGACAAATACCGCTGGGAGCAGGGCTTCACCCTGCAGGCCTATCGCTCGCTGGATTCCCAGGAAGCCCGCGATGCCTTCGTCGACAAGCGTGCCGCCAACTTCAAGGGCTGAACCGCCATGGAACTCAACTACACACCTGAACAACAGGCCTTCCGCGAGGAAGTCCGCAGCTGGCTGGCGGCCAACGTGCCGGCCGAACCGCTGAAGTCCTTCGACTGCGAAGAGGGCTTCGCCCAGCACCGCGCCTGGGAAGCCAAACTCAACGAAGGTCGCTGGGGCATGGTCACCTGGCCGAAAGAGCTGGGCGGCCGTGGCTGCGACCTGATCGAGTGGCTGATCTTCGAAGAAGAGTATTACCGCGCCGGCGCCCCGGCCCGGGTGAACCAGAATGGCATCTTCCTCCTTGGCCCGACCCTCATGGAGTTCGGCACCCCGGAGCAGAAGGAACGCTTCCTGCCGAAGATGGCCACGGGCGAGGAAATCTGGGCCCAGGGCTGGTCCGAGCCGAACGCAGGTTCGGACATGGCCGCCATCCGCTGCCGCGCCGAGCGCCAGGGCGACCATTACGTGATCAACGGCCAGAAAACCTGGTCCACCCGTGCCGTCTGGGCCGACTGGCTGTTCGGCCTGTTCCGCACCGATCCGCAGTCCAGCCGCCACCACGGCCTGACCTTCATCCTGCTGCCGCTGAACACCCCCGGCGTCACCGTGCGCCCCATTCCCCAGCTGAACGGCCTGCCGGGCTTCGCCGAAATCTTCTTCGATGACGTGAAGGTGCCGGTGGAGAACGCGCTGGGTGGCGAAGGCATGGGCTGGCACGTGGCGATGTCCACCGCCGGCTTCGAACGTGGCCTGATGCTGCGCTCGCCGGCGCGCTTCCAGGAAACCGCGCGTCGCCTGGTGCAGCTGTACCTGGCCAATCGCGAGCAGGCCGACCAGGACCCCGCCATCGGCGAAGCGGTCATGCGCGCCTGGCTGGACGCCGAGGCCTACACCCTGAACACCTACATGACCGCCTCGCGGCTGGTGAAGGGCGGCAAGATCGGTCCGGAATCCTCCACCAACAAGATCTTCTGGTCCGAACTGGACCAGCGCATGCACGAGACGGCGCTGTCGATCCTCGGCGTGCGCGGTGAACTGCTGCCCGAAGCACCGGACGCGGGGGATGTCGGCCACTGGCTGGATGGCTTCCTCTTCGCCCAGGCCGGCCCCATCTACGCCGGTACCAACGAGATCCAACGCAACATCATCGCCGAGCGGATGCTCGGTATGCCGCGCGCATGACAGGGGGCGCCATGGACTTCACTTTCAGCGACGACCAACTGCTGTTCCAGGAAAACGTGCGTGGATTCTTCACCAACGAAGTGACCCCGGAGCGCATCCGTGAGCTCTGGCAGGAAGAGAGCGGCCGCAGCGACGCGCTCTGGGGCCAGCTCACCGAACTGGGCCTGACCGCCACCACCGTGCCGGAAGGTTTCGGTGGCCTGGACATGAACGAACTGGACTTCGTGCTCCTGGCCCAGGAGAGCGGCTACGCCGGCCTGCCGGAGCCCCTGGTGGACACCATGCTGCTGGGCGTTCCGCTGCTCGGCGCCCTGGGCGCCGACCAGCTCGACCTGCAGGGCGAATGGCTGACCCGCATCGCCGAAGGCAAGGCCCGCGTGGCGGTCGGTCAACCCGGCAACCCGCTGGTGGCCGACGCCCACGTCGCCGACCTGCTGCTCCTGCCCCACGGCGATGAAGTGCACGCGCTGCGCCGTGAGCAGGTCAGCCTGACCCGCAACGAATCCGTGGACCCGAGCCGCCAACTGTTCCGGGTCGACTGGACCCCCTCCGCCGAAACCCGCGTGGCCGATGGCGAGACGGGCAAGGCGCTCTGGGCCGCCACGCAGAACCGTGGCGCCCTGGGCACCGCCGCCCAACTGCTCGGCCTGGCCAAGCGCATGGTGGACCTGGCGGTGGACTACAGCTTCGAGCGCAAGCAGTTCGGCAAGCCGGTGGGCTCCTTCCAGGCGGTGAAGCACCTGATGGCCAACGTCGCGGTGCAGATCGAATTCGCCAAGGGTCCGCTCTACCGCGCCGCCTACGCCGTCGCCCACAGCCTGCCCGATCAGGCCGTCCAGGTTTCCCACGCCCGCATCGCCTGCGCCGAAGCGGCCCTGCTGGCGGCCAAGAACGCCATCCAGACCCACGGCGCCATGGGGTACACCTGGGAAGTGGACCTGCAGCTCTACATGAAACGCGCCTGGGCCCTGGACAAGGTCTGGGGCGACCGTGGCTGGCACAAGGCGCGGGTGCGTGAGGCGCTGTTTGGTGGCCAGGTCCTGGCGGGAGCCGGCAATACCTTCTGACCTTCATTGCCCTTTCCCCAACCCTCTCTCGCAAGCGGGAGAGGGGCCCGGGGAGAGAGAAGCCACCCTTCACACCAATCCCAACAATCCGAGGTTCCCATGCCCGAAGCCTACATAGTCGACGCCCTGCGCACCCCCACCGGCCGGCGCAAGGGTGGCCTGAGCCAGATCCACGCCGCCGATCTCGGCGCCCACGTGCTGCGTGAAATCGTCGCGCGCAATGGCATTCCCGACGCCGATTACGACGACGTGATCTTCGGCTGCGTCGACACCATCGGCCCGCTGGCGGGCGACATCGCCCGCACCTGCTGGCTGGCCGCCGGCCTCGACCAGGCCGTGCCCGGCACCACCATCGACCGCCAGTGCGGCTCGTCCCAGCAGGCCGTGCACTTCGCCGCCCAGGCGGTGATGAGCGGCACCCAGGACGTGGTGATCGCCGGTGGCGTGCAGACCATGACGCAGATCCCGATCTCCTCGGCCATGACCGCCGCCGAGCCCCTGGGCTTCACCGATCCCTTCTCCGGCTCCGAAGGCTGGGTGAAGCGTTACGGCAAGGTGCCTCCGACCCAGTTCCGCTCCGCGCAGATGATCGCCGAGAAGTGGGGCCTGACCCGCGAGGCGCTGGAAGCCTACGCCCTCGAATCCCACCGCCGCGCCCTGCACGCCATCCAGGAGGGCCGCTTCAAGCGTGAAATCGTGCCCCTGGCCGGCGTCGAGCACGACGAGACCCCGCGCCAGACCAGCCTGGACAAGATGGCCGAGCTGGAAACCCTGTTCGGTTGCGACCGCGTCACCGCCGGCGTCTCCAGCCAGACCTGCGATGGCGCCAGCGCGATGCTGGTGGTCTCCGAGGCGGCGCTCAAGCGCTACAACCTGACGCCCCGCGCCCGCATCCACCACATCAGCGTGCGCGCCGAAGACCCGATCTGGATGCTCACCGCGCCCATCCCGGCCACCGAATACGCCCTCAAGCGCGCCGGCATGACGCTGGCTGACATCGACCGTGTGGAGATCAACGAAGCCTTCGCTTCGGTGGCCATGGCCTGGCTGAAAGAGACCGGCTATCCCCACGAACGCACCAACGTCAACGGCGGCGCCATCGCCCTCGGCCACCCCCTGGGCGCCACCGGCACCCGGCTGATGTGCACCCTGCTGCACGAGCTGGAACGCAGCGGCGGCCGCTACGGCATGCAGACCATGTGCGAAGGCGGCGGGCAGGCGAACGTGACCATCATCGAACGACTCTGACGCCGCTGGCCCTCTCCCGAACCCTCTCCCGCAGGCGGGAGAGGGGGCTGTCCGTGCAGTGGTTGAAGCCGGCACGGACTGCTCTGCTCCCCTTGCCGTCCGGGAGAGGGGCCGGGGGTGAGGGAAGCTGATCCCTACTCGAATTCACCGGAGAACCCCACATGCCAATTTGCAAAGACCGCTCCGTCATCATCACCGGCGCCGGCGGCGGGCTGGGCCGGGCCTATGCCCTGGCCTTCGCCGCCGAAGGCGCCAAGGTCGTGGTCAACGACATCAACTTGCCGGCCGCTGAAGCCGTGGTCGCGGAGATCCGCGCCCAGGGTGGCCAGGCCGTCGCCAACAACGGCGACATCACCAATTACGCCGCTGCCGGCGAGATCGTCCGCGCGGCCATCGAAGCCTTCGGGGACCTGCACGTGCTGGTGAACAACGCCGGCATCTGCCGCGACCGCATGTTCGCCAGCCTGACCGAAGCCGACTGGGACGCCGTGATGGCGGTGCACCTCAAGGGCCACTTCTGCCTCGCCAGCCACGCCGTCAAGCACTGGCGCGAGCAGGCCAAGGGCGGTGTGGCGGTCAAGGCACGGATCATCAACACCAGCTCCGGCGCCGGCCTGCAGGGTTCCATCGGCCAGTCCAACTACGCGGCGGCCAAGGGCGGCATCGCCTCGCTGACCCTGGTCCAGGCCGCCGAACTGGCGCGCTACGGCATTACCGCCAACGCCCTGGCCCCGGCGGCGCGCACCGGCATGACCGAGCAGGTGTTCGCCGATGTGATGAAGAAGCCGGAAGACGGCTTCGACTACTTTGCCCCGGAAAACGTCGCGCCCCTGGTGGTGTGGCTGGGCTCCGAAGCCTCGCAGCACGTCAACGGCCGCATGTTCGAAGTGGAAGGCGGCAAGCTCTCCATCGCCGACGGCTGGCGTCGTGGTCCCGAGTTCGACAACGGCGCGCGCTACGTGCCCGGCGAACTGGGCGCGGTGGTGGAACGCCTGCTGACCGAAGCCGTGCCGGCGCAAAAGGTGTATGGCAGCTGACACGGTCGCTGTCCTGAGGCGCCCGGTGACGCACTCACCGGGCGCCTGCGGCATCTGCTCGCGGCGCGCAATGTCACGGTCACCCTGCTTCACGCCGATGACCGCCCCTCCGATCTCCAGGTGATGTCCCTCGAACAGGACGACGAGACGGACTGGCTCCTGGTGGAACAGGTCCACCGCGAGCGCTTCTCCCATATCGAACTGATGGACCCCGAGTCGGTGCTGCCGGGCGAGGTCATCGTGTTCGGCCCTGAGGACGTGGAACCGGACTGCGCCGCCTTCATGTTCCTGGTCAACGTCCTCGGCGCAATCTTCCTGCTCCCGGCCCTGGCCGTGTGGCTCGGGGTGGGGCAATCGTAGGGTGGAAATCGCTTTTCATTTCCACCGCCCCCGCCATGCCGTATACCGACGGTGGAGCACGTGCAAGGACCGTCCCGTAGGGTGCGCTGCGCGCACCAGTGTTTAGACACAGCGCCGTAGGGTGGATTCGCTTTTTATTTCCACCATCTCTGCCATGCCGTACACCGACGGTGGACCGATGAAGCGTGGTCCACCCTACGGTGGAGCACGTGCAAGGACCGTCCCGTAGGGTGCGCTGTGCGCACCAGTGTTTAGACATAGCGCCGTAGGGTGGAAATCGCTTTTTATTTCCACCATCCCTTCCATGCCGTACACCGACGGTGGACCGATGAAGCGTGGTCCACCCTACGGTGGAGCACGTGCAAGGACCGTCCCGTAGGGTGCGCTGCGCGCACCAGTGTTTAGACACAGCGCCGTAGGGTGGAAATCGCTTTTTATTTCCACCGCCCCTGCCATGCCGTACACCGACGGTGGACCGGTAAAGCGTGGTCCACCCTACGCGCGATGTCGCCCGTAGGATGGGTATCGCAAGCTCCACCCATCCTCCGACTCTCGCCAGTTCACAGGATGGTTCGGGCGGCGTTCCGCGAACGGCAGCAATCGGCCGGAGGCAGTCCTGCAACTTGGTGGCGATGAGCTATCTTGAGTCTTGTATGGGGAGGGAAAGTCCGTCGGTTTTTAATCACTTGCATTGTTTCCCCTGAAGCCGGACGACCGCGAGGAAGACCGGCTTTTTTTCACGCTTCGGCAAAAGAGGCAGGCACCGGTCCTGGCGCAATTGGAATCAGCATCCGAAGGGGGTACGCCGAGGGTGAAATGCCCGGTCTGTGGTGACGACGCGAAAGAACAGCCAGCAATAGCCGGGCGACCCGTCACTGCTCAGCCGCCCCGCCGTCCCTCACGTAAGGCGAAACCGGCAAGACTGGATCGACCTTGTAAGAGAGGGAGTACGGATAGTGCCTCAGCAACCAGGTCGCCTCTTCCCGGACATCCTTTGGTAGATCGGGGTCATGGGCCAGTTCAACGAGGTGAGACCACATCTGGTAGACGGATTTGCTTCGCTCATCCGAGAGGTTCATGCGGTGCCTCCTGGCATTCGATTGAATGCGTTACACGCGTGAATAGCTTCCCCGAATGGCAACTTTACTGAATCTGGTCAACGCCAAACATCGTCGTTTGCAGCAACCTGCTGTAGCGATTACCGCCAGGCTCTTGTCGTGGATCGGCTACCCCTCAGTGCAACATGCAAGGCTGCCGGCCTGGTACCTATAAAAACGAAGCCCAGGAGCAAGCCGCGACGTTTCACTCGAATTTCAAGGAAGGCCTTCGCTCCAATCCGGGGCCTGAGAACCTGACGTGCTTCAGCTGCTGCGAGCCGATTGATCACGCGGCAGTTCGCTTCGATGGGTATGACGCTGCAGGCATGCGTCGGCGGCAGGCATCTGCATCCGGTCACACTCCAGGGCTTTTAGTAAGGCCAGCGATACACAAGCAACCTCGATATCGCCATTCGCGATCAATCTCGATCCATCAGGCGCAATCAACCTGATAGCTGCCCAATAGCTGATTGACAGTATCCAGAGGTAAGTAACAGCATGTTTTTTACTGAAGGGAGAAGGTGAAAGCCGCAGCAGGATCCGTCTCGGCTCTACCACCCGTCACGGTCATGACCGTGACAACGCTACGCTTGGTTCCCGCCTCGTAACACCGCCAGCATTCACGTCGTTTCACATTCTTGGGCGCCCTGCGCCGATATCGTTCCCTGGCAATCTGACTACAGGGGCTGGAACGAAGAGGGTCTGATGTACCTTCCAAGAAACGCATCAAGGGCACGCCTGCGCGAAGCGGAAATTGCGAGTCGGAATTTCGCGGAACTGGCCACTGCCTTATCCAAGGGGGAAGTCACACGACGCGACTTCATCAAATGGGGCGTGGCTACATCCAGCGGTTTGCTGGTTCCCGTACACGGCCTGAGCCCCTTTTCCAGCAGCGCCTACGCGGCCACGTTCGACATCCCCACGGGGTTGCCTCCCAGTCCGCTGTTTGGCGTACTGCCTTTCACCCAGCCCATGCCGCGCTTCGATGTGCTGCCTCGCAAGGCGTTCACCTTCGGTGCGGGCGTGATGAAGCCCCTTCCTGCCTTCCCGGGCGTGCCAGGTCCTGATCCGACCGAACAGGCCAATGTCACGCAGCAGCCGGTACCGGCCGTGCTGGGTGGACGCACCGGCCCCATCGAGGGCCGTCCGCCGGGACCGGTCTGGGCCCACCAGCAGTGGGCCAATTTTCCACCCGAGTTGGCGGTGGAGGTCACCCAGGAGGGCGCCAAGCCCAACACCGTCTACAACCCCGGCGTGCCGTCGAGCCTGAACTCCGGTATCAATGCTTCCGCGCCCTTCAAGCCGCGCTTCCATCCCGACCTGCCGGACCAGGGCGCGCTGAAGCTCTGGACCTTCAACGGCACCCTGCCGCCCAAGTTGCTGATCGGCCGTTACCACGAGTCGATCCTGTTCCGTCACCACAACCGGCTACCGGACGATCCCGAGCAGAATGGCGGTTTCGGCATCCACACCATCACCACCCATGAGCACAACGGCCACCACGGGGCGGAGAACGACGGGTTCACCGGCGCCTACTTCTTCCCGCATCAGTTCTACGACTACCACTATCCGATCTGCCACGGCGGCTACAACACCATCAACACGGGCGCCACCGACCCACGCTGCGGCTCGCCCAACGATGCCGGTGGTATCGAGAACGTCCAGGGTGACTTCCACGAGACCATGAGCACCCACTGGTTCCACGACCACATGTTCAGCTTCACCTCGCAGAACGTGTACAAGGGCAACGCCGGGATGTTCAACATCTACAGCAGCCTGGATCGCGGCAACGAGGAGCTCAACGACGGCGTGAACCTGCGCCTGCCCAGTGGCTCAGCGAAGTCGTATGGCAACCTCGATTACGACGTGAACCTGATGCTCGCCGACAAGGCCTGGGATGCCGACGGCCAGCTGGCGATGAACATCTTCGACTTCGACGGCTTCCTCGGCGACGTGATGACCGTGAACCTGGTCTACAAGCCGTTCTTCGAGGTCGAACGGCGCAAGTACCGCTTCCGCATCCTCAATGCGGCGGTGGCGCGGTTCTTCAAGCTGTCCCTGAGCGATGCGTCGCCGATGATCCAGATCGCCAATGACGGCAACCTGCTGCCGACGCCCGTGGTGCTCAGCATGTTGGATGAATTGGGCATCGCCGAGCGCTACGACATCGTCATCGACTTCAAGCGCTACATGGTCGGCGACAAGGTGTGGCTGGTGAACCTCGCCGAGCACGAGAACGGCCGGCGGCCCAAGGAAGACCTCTCGCTGCGCGAAGCCCTGTCGGGCACCTCCAGCGACCCCTGCGTGGGCCGCATCCTGGAATTCCGCATCGTGCGTGATCCGGCGCAACCCGATGTCAGTCAGGTGCCGGCGCAGCTGATCGCGAACCCTGACCTGTCGAAGATCCCGGTGGCGGCCCAGCGAGTCTTCGAGTTCGGCCGTGGCGCCAAGCAGACCACTACCGACCCGATCACCAGCTTCTTCGGGCCGTGGGGTGTTGGAACCGATGGCGGTGAAAAGCTGGCTGCGGATTTCGGCCGTATCTCGGCGGCCCCGCGTTTCGGCACCCGCGAGATCTGGACCCTGAAGAACGGTGGCGGTGGCTGGGACCACCCCATCCACATCCACTTCGAAGAGGGCCAGATCCTCGCCCGCGATGGCAAGGCGAGCAACGTCCCGGCCTGGGAACGCGGTCGCAAGGACGTCTACCGCCTGCGCCCGGGTGGCAGTGTCACCCTCACCATGCAATTCCGCGATTTCGGCGGGATGTTCATGGAGCACTGCCACAACACCACTCACGAAGACAACGCCATGTTCCTGCGCTGGGAAATCGACGATGCCGGCGGCGCCTTCCTGCGCCCGCTGCCAACGCCAATCCCGACGCCCCAAGGCGTCACCTTCGTAGCGCCGGACGACATCCTGCCGACCGCGTTCCGGTGAGAGGCACAACATGAACACCGTGAGGCGGTGGGGCAGGCTGACGCTGTGCACGTTGCTTGCCTGTGGCAACGCAATCGGTTGCCCCTCGCGGTCCGTTTGCCGCACGCAACCAGGGCTCCCCCGGAGCCCAGGAGGCAATGATGAACATCCTCCATGGAAGAGTCCCACCAGCGCTGCTGGCGTTTTTTGGACTGTTCGCAATCCTGCAATCGAGTACTGCTGCTGCCGTGCCCGTATTCGCGCGGAGAGCAGCGTTGCGCACGATTCCCATCGCTGGCGTCCTGGCTGGACAGAGCGAGGACATCGACCTGAAAGGAATGGCGCGCATCAACAGCACGACCTTCAGCGACCCCGACCTGGGAGGCGCGCCGGGCGTTGAATTGTTTATCGACTTCCTCAACGTGGTGGGCGTCGGGAGGTCCAGTGGGACCCGCTATTTCGCCCACGGTGAGAACAATGTGGTCCGCGAATTGCGCCCGACTGACGTGGTGGAACTGATCTTCCCCATTGCGCCGGTGAACGCCGGCACCTTGGCCTCCACCGAGTCGGTGCTGGCCATTTTTCAGCTGACCTTCAACGTCGACACGGGCCAGTTGCTCACGGCCGCCGCCAGTCTCTCCACCCCTGGGCTTTAACGTGCAGGGTGGGCCTCAGCCCACGCCGTTCTCTGACGGTGGGCTGAAGCCCACCCTACGGGCGCTGAGCGAAGCATCAGGCCAATACGCCGCTCCGCTACTCGTAGGATGGGTCGGGCGGCGTTCCGCGAGCGGAGCGATACCCATGCTGTGCAACGGAACCCTGTGGGGGCGAATTCATTCGCCAAGGGCAACCCCGTCGCCCCAAAAAACAAAGGCCCCTCTCCCAACCCGGAAGAGGGGCCAACCCACACCTCAAATCACCCACGCCCCAACGGCAACTGCTCCAGCTTCACCAACTGCCAGAAATCCTCCAAATTGCTGCGGGACAGATGCACCACCGCATCCATCAGCGTGCCTTCCCGGATGTTGTCCAGATAGGGCCCGGGAATCCCCTCCCTTAAGCCCGCATTGTCCAGGATGACCTCCGCAAGCACCTGCACCGAGTGCAGCCGTGAATCCAGGCGGTCCAACAGCTCCCGCAGCCGACGCTGTTCGAAATCGACGCTCATGCCGACACCTCCGTGCCCGAGGTCATCAAGACCGGCAAATCCCGCCAGGCCACCCAGACCTCGCCCTGCCAGCGCACCACCCCCAACTGCCGGCCCTCAACACTCATAAAGGAACGGCACGGTGCCGCATCCGGCACTCGGTGATAGTCATGCAACGTCGGCACCAGCACCTCGCTGAGCCAACGGCCGATATCGCCATGCTCTGTCTCACCGAAACGGAACAGCGCCTTGTAGGCACCGATATCACTGATCGCCGTCACCTCTTCATGGAAGCCGCGGGTGTATTCGAGGCAGAGCGTCTGCTGCTCGTGCGGCTCCAGGGCCGCAAGCAAGGATTGGGCATCGGGAACGCCGATCAACCGGGCGAAGTCATGGGCGACGAACCAGGGCTGGTTGTCGACCATCAGGGCGCGCAGGCGAAGGGAATGGTGGAAGAAAACGAGAGGGGTGTATGCGTCGTGCATGGTGGAACTCCAGTGTTTGAGTAGACACCGCCACCGTCCGCTGTCAGTCGAAGGGTGGCAGATCGCGCAGGGTTGACAGACCGGACACTGGAGCCGGCAGACCCGAGGGTCTCCCCACGCGATCTGCCATAGAGCAATGCAGTTGGAAAACTGCATGCGAGCAAGCACCTGCAAGAAACATTCGCCGTTTCTCGCATGCACCTTGCGGCGCAATCGCGCCAGTGTTTCAGGCTGTCAAACCCGGCCACGGGATTGACCGTGGCGGGGGGACACTAGCTATGGCGCGCGTAGGGCCTCAAGGCTAATGGGCTGTGGGAAAGTTCTCTGTAGGTTTGAGAAAAGAGAGTAAGAAAAATCTGTAGGAAGTAGCCGTGCGGGCGACGCTGTTGCGTTGGGCAAGCCAACTGATTTTGTGCTTCCGTTGTACATGGGATGGTTTCTGCTGAGCAGCAAATAGCAGCTTCTGGCCGAAAGCAGCCGGTGGAAAGCGGCGACTGTCGGCCATAAGGAGCATTAGGGGAGGAAAAAATGTATCTGTCCCCTTTTCTCCGTGAGCCTTCAGGAGGCGTCTAGATCAATTACGTAGTCCTTGCCGAACATGGCTTTCGCCTTCTCAATAACTTCCAAAGATGGTTGCGGATAGAAGAAAGCCAAATTTCTTCGAGCGCGAGTGCAGCATACATAAACTATTTTGCTGGTTCGTGAAATAACCGTATCTTTACCGTTTCCGGTAAAGAAGGACTCAAAATTATATTTGTTCCATCTTCCATTATCCATGGTTACCAATACATTGTCGTACTCGCGGCCTTTGGTTTTATGTTGCGTCGAGAAAGGAGTCTGGCCGTCGATATAGTCGTAGAGGTTTTTGAACTCGCTGTAAGGAAGGCTGCGGACTTGTTTGTAAATGTAATTCCTGGCCTTTTGGAAAACATCAAGGCGGTCGTCCTTTCGTACAAGTCCTTTGACGTGAGCAAGATCAATCATCTCGCCGATGGTTTTTCCATTGGCATCGGATAGCTCTTCAATTTCGTGCTTTAGCTTAACCTTGTCTGCGTGTGAACGGATTTTGAAGTCAGTTGAGCGCATGAAGTCATTGAAGTTAGATGACGTGTACAGTTGAATTAGTTTCTGGATTCGGTGTAGATGTTTGATTAAGTGATCATTGGTCGTTCCGCCTCCACCAAGCATGCTTTGATCTGCCTTCTGGTCATCGATCAACATGTCTTTGTCTATATATATAGATGATATGTTTGAGAATGGCTGGCTTAGGGCTTCTTGATATATGTCGGGATGCTCATTGATATACGCCTCTTGAGCAGGCGTTGGGGAGACCTTGTTAACTTCTTTTCCTGTCTTTCCAGCTTTTATCTCTTTTATAACCTGATCTAATGTTTTGTCATCAACTAGATAGTCCGGCTCCTCAGATTTGATGTGTTTTCGAATTCGTCCCACATATTCAAGAATTTTGTCAGCGTCGTATATTCGCATAAGGCTTGGAAAGCCCGCTTTTGACGCAATCAGGTTATGTGTTAGGTTCAACTCTTTTGTGTGTAATGGGGAGGGGTCCCAGTCTAAGTACTCTCTAGCTTTTTGAAGGTCGGGATTTGAGGAGTAAATAAAGATTGCCGAACCAGTAATAGGAGCTCCATCTTCCATATTTGGTGCGGAATTATCATCGGATGGGCTTTGCTTTAATCCATCTGTCCTGATTTTATTGGCTAGGTTTATTACAGACGTGGGATTGCGCCTGTTCTGTTCTTTTTTGATTTCCGTCACCTGAGACTTACCGTCACCCTTGAAGTCATCCAGGTTGCCGATCCCTTCGTCATAGATGGACTGCATGGCATCGCCGAAGAAGCCTACGATATTTCGTTTTTTATTACAGGATAGATGTTCTAATAATATGTCTACTACGAGGGGGTTAGTGTCCTGATACTCGTCGACCAGGATAAATTGGAAAGTATCATTTAGAATTTGGCACAGCTTTTTGTATCTCGAAAACATTGCATGTGCCAAAATTATCACTTGGTCGTGGGATATGACGCCATCTCGTAGTTTTAGATAATCCTTATATTCGATTTCTCCGTCAATTGAAGTGAATTTCTCCGGCGTACCATCTTGCGCAAGTACTTTAAATAGCTTCTGGTCGTCATCGTTTATTAGATCTATTAACGTTTCTTTCAGCTCCTTCTGAAAGTGTTTGATACGTGACCACAGAAAATCGTGAATCGTGGAGACGTGTAGGTTTTCATTGTTGGATCTATGTTCTATCTCGCGCGTAGCGGCATTTGTGTAGGTAATGCAAGCTACGCGAGCTAGAGGGTTTTGATGTAGCAGGCCAGAAATAGTCTCAATCAATGAATACGTTTTTCCGCTGCCTGCACCTCCGCTTAAGAGGAAGTTCTTCCCGTGGTTTGTTGCTTCCAATACTTGGCACGTTTCATTGCTATATCTTTTATCGTTCAGCTGCGCAGCCATTCTAAGCCCTCCTTAATATATGCAGGAGATTTCCAATTTGAGAAACTGGAAACATCACTTGGTTGGCTGTTCAGGAGGATGTCTATTGCCAGTGCAGTTTTCTTGTCTACGCCTTTCTCTGCGAACTCGAACGCACTATAAGTACCTTCAATAAAGAGGTTGAAGTGCTTGGCTACTAAGGAAGGGAAGGCAACAGGATCATCGCCTAATAGGGTTTTGTTAATGCTAAAGAAAGCGTCCTCGAAGCTGCGCCCTCGATAGCCATCTTCTTCCGTCTGGTAGGCGGTGAAGAGAAAGCCTGCCTCATCCGGAACCCAGGCGCTTCCGTCGTGGGTAAATGTTTTGTTTTCTTTTTTTAGGTTTAGGAAGTATTTGATTTCAGAACGATCTTTGTTGTGGAAGAAACATAGTGCATTGTTTGTTGTATGGTCCGTATCCGGATCGTTCGGTTGGCACTTTTCTGTCGTTGATATTGGGTTTCCGTTCTTATATTTCTTAATTTCACCGTTGTCATCTAATTCTTGGGATGTCTTGCCGGTGTCTATGTCTGTGAGGATTAGAGTCTTTATGCCAAGGAAACGTATGAATTTTTCGAAGACCTGTGAGTGAGCGCCGACTTCAACAATGGAGATATTTTGGGATAGTAGAGGGGCTGAGTTGTCAGTGGGGGACTCTTGATCAAGTTTTCTCATCATTGCCGGCAGTAGAATTCGCTCGGTGTCACCTTCAACAAGTACGGCTTTGTCCGCGAAGAAAAGCTCGGCTCGGTTCAGTGTTAAATATTGCTTTAAAAACCTAAAGTGATTGCTTTTGCCTTCTTGGCCTTCTTGGCCTTCTTGGCCTTCTTGGCCTTCTTGGTCATATTCTTTTTGCAGGCTCTTCAGACTCCTGCATTTAACAGATCCATCAAGTCTCTTCATGTACTTGATGTCATCAAAGTCACATTCGGCAACTATGTGCGATGAGTGGGTGGTTATTACTGTTTGAAGGTTGACAGTTAGACCGTCCTCTCTCTTAACTCCTTTGTTGAGCAGGTTTTTTATGTTTTTAATAAAGACATATTGCATTTGTGGATGCGTATGAGCCTCGGGCTCTTCTATGAATAGCAAATTGATGGCTGATGGGCGTTCAGCGGCGGCTTTTCTAAATGCCGTCATCAGCAAGTCAATTTCGAAGATCATGCTGATTAAGTTCATGTACCCAAGTCCGTTGAAATGCTCAGGAAGGTCATGGGTTTCGTGACGGTAGAGAACTGTAGTATTTCCTTCCAGTAGCTCTCTATGTTGCAGGGTGGAAGCAATCTTGAGAGAAGTTTCAGATTGGGAAAGTCCACCAAACTGCTCAACATTGCTGAGCAGTTTTGAAAACATTTCTTGATAGATTTCGCTTAAGTCTTTGTCGGCGCCACGCAGAGATTTTTTGAAACGATTAACGGTCTCTTTTTGATGCTCTGATTCTTCTGTTGCTTTATATATAGTGGCGGTCTGGCCGGAAAGAGTCTTGTCGTTTTCCTTGTTGGTTACGTTTCGCTTTGCGCTAATGGAGCGAAATGAGATTATTTCGTCTAATGAAATTTTTTCTTTTGTAAGGTCTGTATAAATATCGTGGTTTGAGCTTAGGTGACTTTTTCTGGATATACTTCCAAAGTATTTTTGCTGCTTTTCGGCAAGATAAAGAATGGCGTCATTTTCGTAATTTTCTTTGTCCTCTTGAAAGGCGTCATAGAGTGAGATTAGCTGCGGGTGGGATATTTTATATTCAAAGCCCAAGATTATCTGGTTGTCCTCGGGGGCTAGGCTCATTATAAGTGGGGCGACCTGGCCGAGATCGTCTCCTTCGTTATATAAAATAAAAAGCTTCAGCTCCATTCCTAATGGTTGATATTCGTTCTCGCTGGGGATGGGGTTTTTCCCCAAAATAAGCGAACTTAATTTCTCTCTGAGTTCTATATTGAAGTCATTGAAGGTGATCTTGCTTCTCTCTGCGACAAGCTTCTCAAGTGCTGAGAGGAGAGAGGTTTTCCCCGTATTATTTTTTCCGATAACTAGTGATAGGTCGTTTTCTAAGTCTAGTTTGAAGTCTGTCAATAGACGGAAGTTTTTAATTTCAATGGATGATATCTTCATTTTCTAGCTCGACATGAATTGATGAGGTCAGGCGCGCTAGTGCGTGCCCGAGATTGGCTGCGTAAATTAGGGAGGATAAAAAAGAGGGCAGGCTATTTTTTAGCGATCTAGGTACATGGATCTGGTTTGGCACAGTCATGATTTCACTTCCGCACATAACTCTTCCGCCCTTCCGGCGTCAGGCAATAGATCCCGCCACGAGGTCCGGTACAGAAGGTATTGGTACCGCACGCACATTCACTGGAAGAGTCAGTAAAGCGCTGAAGGGAGGGAGTGGTCTGATTGCGAGAGCTTCCAGAGGTGCCGAGGTAGGCCTGGCAACTGCGCTTCGATCCACTGATCGATCCGTCATTGCACAGAAAGAGATCGCCATCGCAACGAGCGATGCCGCCCTTGCTGCCGGAACAAGGCGTATTGCTGGCGTAGGCCTGCTGCGATAGCGCAGCCAGTGCCAGGGCGAGGAGGAAAAGGAAGCGGAGCGGTCCGGGCACTTCGAGCATCCTTGCGAGTGATGGCTTGATGCTATCTCTCGGATCTGTCCTCAGACAAGGATTTGCCTTCAGCTATTACCTTCGTCGTATGCCCGGTCAGCTCCACCATTGCGGAAGGTACCGGCCGGAACCAAAGGCCTACGGGTCCCAGGCGTAATTGGTCTCGAAGCTGTCGCTCGTCAGCAGCAGCAATCGGCCAGAAGAAGACTTTTAGAGTAATGAAAATAAATCTGTCCCCTTTTCGCCCAGCGACTTGAACCACTAGTTAGGCGGTTTGGGCTGGCTGATGAAGGTCTTTATTACTGCGTCTACTTTCTCTTTTGTCCATTCGCTGTTGTCTAGAAGATATCTCTCTTGATTGCTATTTAATGAAGATGCTATTCCGGTGCTGGATGATCCGTGACTATGCATTTTTATAATTGTTGCTATTTGCCTGTCGGCGTCGGGATCTTGCACGTAACCCCTGCGAAAAGGTTGTTGTAACGATTTGTTTCTGAGTGTAAATAGTGAAATGAAAGCAAATATGTAGGTTAATGCAAAGTGTGGCGTCAGCATAATTACTCTGGATGGATCGTTGGATGTTGCGTAGAGATACGTGAAGAGTATTCCGGATAGAGTTGTCAGTAGGCAGCAGAGAATTATCAGAGGGCTTGCCTGTTTCTTGCTTGAGGCAGATAGCGCTGTAATTACAGCGGGCACAATTGCCACCCAAGTTAGCATTGTTATTTTTGCTATCAGTGGCGCCTGCCTATCTGATGGGGTGTCGTCTGCATAAAAAAGTATCGCTGTATTTAAAAGCATGCATGTGCTGATGCAGGTGTAATTTTTATACATGGCGAGCCTAACTATATGTAGACGACACAAGTGGCCTCATATTTTTTGCCTTATGTGCCTGATAACTTTCCTTGCTCATGCGTAACTCCCTGTTTTGCTTGAGTGTCGCGCCAGAAACACGAAATGAGGCGAGGAGAAAATTTGCATGGCTATTGGCCATATTGCGGAGTTTAGCAGCGTGTCCACAGTCTGCTGTTGGCCGATAGCCGTCTGCAGAGACAGTCCCAAACCATTCCACCACATCGACCCAACCCGCCTCGTCGCACATCAATAAATCCCCGCTCAGGGGAATACCCATTGCGTATGCCAGCAGGCCTTTATTGCCAGCGAGGCCCAGCGTTGGGTTTCGCTGCGCTCTACGCCAACCTACGCGGCCGAGCGGCTTTGAGCGCACACCTCTACACATTTACCCCGCCACAACGGCCATTCCCCTCGTCGTCCATCCGGACGATTACCCGCCGACTCACCAGTTACCGATATCGCCGATGACCGTCACGCCTTCATGAAAGTCGAGGGTGTGTTCGAGGGTTTTGCCACACAAGAGCCGCCACACGTTGCGCAGCGATGCCATTTCAGATCGCCCCGCTCACCGCTTAGGCCAGCAGTTTCTTTCCGCTGGTTGCGTCCACTGCGGCATCCAGCTCGGCTCCAGCCAAGTGCTGCGAATAGTGGTCTTTCAATTCCGGTTCCCAGGCGGCGACCTCATCCAAAATTCCCGCCGCTTCCTCCTCGGATAGCGCAAAGTGCTGGTGGTGACTCAACAGGTTGGCTCGGCTCAACAGGGGGCCTTTCATTCCAACATCCATCGCAAGCCCTTGCGCTGGGCCCTCTCCCAACACGGGAAGTACGTCGTACATGGGCGAGAGTCGCCAAACTCCGTCCTGCCAGATCACCGCGTGGTTGCGGGGATGATCATCGCTGTTACCCACCAGGGCGTTGTACGCCATTCGCCGGTAGAGCTCTTGCCGATCGGCATCTGGCGCACCTCTGCGGTACAGCTCATCGGCCAGCGCGGCGTAAATCCATCCTTTATTGGTTTGCACACGCCAGTCGGCATCAAGCAGGGTCAAACCACTCATCATTGGGATACGGTGAAATTTCTTCTGATCCTCAGACCACTTCCGGTCAAATCGCTCGACCAGGAGCGTGTTGCCTCTCTCGCTGCGATGTAAGGCCGTTCGGGCAACACTCATGCCCTTGTGAGCCGCAAAGGTCATGCAGGCGTACTCGAATGCCGGCAGGTCGTAGTGATCGAACTTATCGCGCGGCTTGGCCAAAACCAGCCTGTGGTCGAAACGGTAGGTGCGCTTCGGCCTAGCGCCACCGACTGCCGAGCGCTGATCCCGTATTTTCAGCGCCTCCAGCTGTTCACTGGTCAGCTGGCTGTCATAGATCGCCGCGCAGACCTCAATGAAGTGGTCGAGCCCCTTGGCGTCGAGCATTTTCATGGGCTTCTCGCCTACACCTGGCCTGGGCGTACGCTGCTCGCCAGCCATGATGTTTCCTGCGCGATCCTCGTTCGGTGACAACAGCAGGAGTTGAATCGGATCGAGCGTGCCCTTGCGTGTGCGCTGCAACAACCGCTCCCCCCAGCCGTCAGGCATCGCATCGTCGATGAATCCGGGTACACCGCCATTCTTGAGCACGGTAATCGGGCGATTGGACAGCGGGAACCGAATCGGGTCCGGCACCCAGTACTTGCCCTCAACTGCCTCCGGAGAATAGAGGAATGTGCCGACGCCACCGTCCAGGGTGAGCCTGCCCAAGGTCACGGTCGCGCCCGTGATCGGGCACTCCATGTAGATGTAGGCACTGGACATCAGAAGTCCTCCGCATTGCTACGCGGCAGTCGTACACGCTTGTTGGTATTGGTTTCCAGAAAATCGGCATCGAATGCGGGGTCATCCAGCAGTGCTTGGAACACCCTGTCGGAAATCCCTACGGTAAACAGCGCCAGCATGAAATCGCGTAGTGAAACGCCCTCCGCTTTCCCAGCCTCGATATGCCGAATCGCACGAAGGGAGATCCCGGCTTGTTCTGCAAGGTCAGCCTGTCGTATCCCCATGCGCAGGCGCGCCTCTTTCACCAGCAGGGCTACGCGGTACAGCAGGGATACGCTTTGTACGGGAAAGTAGTCTTTCATAAGGTTTCACCAGGAGACATCCTAGGCTTTATAAGGTGTCATTAAGTGCATGTTAATGGCTAGATGAAAAGTTCATTACGTTCGCCTGATGACATCTTATAGCTCATAAGGTGCAGTTAGGTGGCACTTTAATTACGTGCCAACCCACTTCTCCGCACGTTCAAATGCTTCACCTAGGTGCATGCCCGCCAGACAGATCAGCGGGCCTTCATTGCCTGCGAGGTTCTGCGTTGGTTTTCGCTGCACTCACATAACGTCGCCCGCTCCAGCCAACCGGGGCAGCTTTGCTGCCCTTGGCGAATGAATTCGCCCCTACACATTTACCCCGCCACAACGGCCATTTCCCTCGTCGTCCATCCGGACGATTCCTCGCCTTCCGCAACTCGCCAGACTCCCCAGCGACAGGGGCGCCCGCCCCGAGAATCACAAGAAGGCAGCCTTATGGAATTCGCGTTCAGCGATGAGCAGGAGATGATCCGCGAGTCCGCCGAGAGCTTTCTCGCGGACGTTTCCGACTCCGCCGCCGTGCGAGCGGCCATGGCCACCGAGCTGGGGCATGACCCCGAGCTCTGGCAGCGCCTGTGCAGCGAGATGGTCTGGCCGGCCATTCATATCCCCGAGCAGTACGGTGGCCTGGGCCTGGGCTTTGTCGAGCTGGCCATCCTGCTGGAGCAGATGGGCCGCCGGCTGTTCTGTTCACCCTTTTTCGCCAGCGCCTGCCTGGCCACCCCGGCGCTCCTGCTGGGGGGCAGTGAGGAGCAGAAAGCGCGCTGGCTCCCGCAACTGGCCGACGGCAGCCTGACCGCGACCCTGGCGTTCGCCAGCACGAACGGCAATGGGCTGGATGCGGTCCAGGCGAGTTTCCGTGCCGAAGGCGAGGGCTTCGTCATCGACGGCACCCTGCGCCAGGTGGTGGACGGCCACAGCGCCGGCCTGCTGGTCGTGGCAGCCCGTGGCCGGGATGGCATCGGCCTGTTCGTCCTGCCCGCCGACACGCCCGGTATCAGCCGTCGCCTGACCCCCACCATGGACCAGACCCGCAAGCTCGCCGAGGTGCAGTTCGACCAGGTCTTCGTCACCGCCGACGCCCGTCTGGGCACGGCGGGGCAGGGCGGCGAGTTGCTGGACAAGGTCCTGCAACTGGCCTGTGTCGCCCTGGCGGCCGAGCAGACCGGCGGCGCCCAGCAGTCCCTGGACCTGACCTTGGCCTACACTGCCGAGCGCCAGCAGTTCGGGCGCCCTATCGCCAGCTTCCAGGCCATCAAGCACCGCGCGGCGGACATGATGCTGGAGGTGGAGTGCGCGCGCTCGGCAGCCTGGTACGCCGCCTGCGTGGCCGAGGAAGTGCTCGCCGGGAATGGCGACGAGAACGTCGCGGCCGAACTGCCCCTGGCCGCCGCGCTGGCCAAGTCGCGCTGCTCAGAAGCCTTCTTCCAGTGCGCGGCGGAGTCCATCCAATTGCACGGCGGTGTCGGCTTCACCTGGGAGTACGACCCGCACCTCTACTTCAAGCGCGCCCGGGCCAGCGAGGCCCTGTTCGGCGCGCCGTCCTGGCATCGCGAGCGCATCGCCGCCGCCCTCCTGGGAGAGAACCTATGAAAATCAGTTTCAGTGAGGCGGATGAAGCCTTCCGCCGCGACGTGGCCGGCTGGCTGGCGGACAACCTCTGCGGCGAGTTCGAGCAGCTGCGCTTTCGTGGCGGGCCGGGTGATGAACACAGCTTCCCCGAGGAGCGCAAAGCGTGGGAGCGCAAGCTCGCGGAAGGCGGCTGGACCTGTGTGGGCTGGGCGCCGGAACACGGCGGCCGTGGCCTGTCCATCAGCCAGCAGGTGATCTTCCACGAGGAATACGCGCGTGCTGGCGGCCCCGGTCGCATGGGGCACATCGGTGAAGGCCTGGCCGGGCCCACCATTGCCGCCTTCGGCACCGAAGAACAGCAGCGCCGCCTGCTGCCGGGCATCGTGGCCGGCACCGAGTTCTGGTGCCAGGGCTATTCCGAGCCGGGGGCGGGTTCGGACCTCGCCAACGTCAAGACCCGCGCCGTGCTGGAAAACGGCCAGTGGCGCATCAGCGGGCAGAAGGTCTGGACCTCGCTCGCTCACGAGTCCGAGTGGTGCTTCGTCATCGCCCGTACCGAGCAGGGCAGCGTCGGCCACAAGGGCCTGTCGTTCCTGCTGGTGCCCATGAGCCAGCCGGGCATCACCGTGCGGCCCATCGAGCAGCTCACCGGCACCTCCGAGTTCAACGAGGTGTTCTTCGACGACGCCGTGACCGACGCCAACAACATCCTCGGCGCGCCCGGCGATGGCTGGAAGATCGCCATGGCCCTGCTGGGCTTCGAGCGCGGCGTGTCCACCCTGGGCCAGCAGATGCTGTTCCAGAACGAGCTGGAAGAAATCATCCGCATCGCCCGCGCCAACGGCGCCGCCCGCGACCCGCTGCTGCGCCAGCGCATCGCCGAGGCCTGGGGCGGGCTGCGCATCCTGCGCTACAACTCCCTGCGCATGCTGTCCGGCGCGCAGGACGGTTCGCTACGCCGCGAAGCGATGATCTACAAGCTGTGCTGGGCCAACTGGCACGTGGAGCTGGGCAAGCTCGCCATGGACGTGCTCGGCCCGGATGCCGAACTGCTGGACGGCGGGCCGTATCAGCTCGGCCGCCTGCAGTCGATGTTCCTCTTCAGCCGCTCCGACACCATCTACGGCGGCACCAACGAAATCCAACGCAACATCATCGCCGAACGCGCGCTGGGCATGCCCCGCGAGCCGCGCGTGCGCGCCTGAATCGAGGACCTTGCATGAGCATTCCCAACTACGTTCCCGGTCACGGCCTGCTGCGCGGCAAGTCGGTGCTGATCACCGCCGCCGCCGGCGCAGGCATCGGTTACTCCGCCGCCCTGCGCGCCGCCGAGGAAGGCTGCCGGGCGCTGATGATCAGCGATATCCATGAAGGCCGTTTGCAGGAAGCGGCGCAGAAGATCCGCGAAGCCACCGGGCTGGAGCGGGTCTTCACCCAGGTGTGCAACGTCACCGTCGAAGAGCAGGTGCAGGCCCTGGTGGCCGCCGCCGAGCGCGACCTGGGCGGCGTCGATGTGCTGATCAACAACGCCGGCCTGGGCGGCTCGCGCCTGCTGGTGGAGATGGGCGACGAGGAGTGGAACCGCGTTCTCGACGTGACCCTCACCGGCACCATGCGCATGACCCGCGCCATGCTGCCGAAGATGATGGATCGCAAGCAGGGCGTGATCGTCAACAACGCCTCGGTGCTCGGCTGGCGGGCGCAGAAGGAGCAGAGCCATTACGCCGCCGCCAAGGCGGGTGTCATGGCGCTGACCCGCTGCGCGGCGGTCGAGGCGGCCGAGCATGGCATCCGCATCAACGCGGTGAGCCCGAGCATCGCCCTGCACGACTTCCTGAAGAAATCCGCACCCAAGGAACTGCTGGACCAACTGGCCTCCCGCGAAGCCTTTGGCCGTGCCGCTGAAGTCTGGGAAGTGGCCAACGTGATGATGTTCCTGGCCAGCGACTACAGCTCCTACATGACCGGCGAGGTGCTGTCGGTCTCCAGCCAGAGGGCGTGAGCATGACCAAGGTTTTCGAGACGCCTTTTGCGCTGCTGGAGCAGGTCGGCGAGCAACTGGGCCACAGCGACTGGATCAGCGTCGAGCAATCGCGCATCGACCAGTTCGCCGAAGCCACCGGCGACCACCAGTGGATTCACGTCGACCCGGTGCGCGCGGCCACGGGGCCCTTTGGCGCCTGCATCGCCCATGGCTACCTGACCCTGGCCCTGGTCAACCTCTTCCTGCCGCAGATCGTTGAAGTGCGCGGCATCTCCATGGGGGTGAACTACGGCTGCGAGAAGGTGCGCTTCCCCAACGTGGTGCGGGCCGGCAGCCGGGTTCGCGGCAGCGCCCAACTGGTGGCGGCCGAAGAAGTGAAGGGCGGCGTGCAAGCCACCATCCGCGTCAGCGTCGAGATCGAGGGCGAAGACCGTCCGGGCTGCGTGGTGGACACCATCAGTCGGTATTACCCCGCGTAGGGGCGAATCCATTCGCCAAGGGCAGCGCAGCTGCCCCACCGGGCCTTGCAGGGCAGACCTGCGGCCTGCTTGGTGAATGAATTCGCCCCTACAAAAAGAGGCCCCAGCAAGCCCATGAATTCGAGGACAACAAGATGAAAGAAGCCGTAATCGTCTCCACCGCCCGTACCCCCATCGGCAAAGCCTTCCGTGGGGCCTTCAACGACACCGAAGCGCCGCTGATGGGCGGCCATGTGGTCGCCGAAGCCGTGCGTCGCGCGGGCATCGAACCGGGCGAGGTGGATGACGTGATCATGGGCGCCGCTGCCCAGCAGGGCACCCAGGCCTACAACCTCGGCCGCCTCTGCGCCGTGGCTGGCGGCCTGCCGAACAGCGTGTCCGGCATGGCGGTGGAGCGCCAGTGTTCCTCGGGCCTGATGAGCATCGCCCTGGCCGCCAAGAGCATCATGTGCGACGAGATCGACATCGCCGTCGCCGGTGGTCTGGAGTCCATCTCCCTGGTGCAGAACAAGCACAAGAACAGCTACCGCAACCAGTCCGAAGCGGTGCTGATGCGTGACCCGCGCGCCTACATTCCGATGATCGAAACGGCGGAAATCGTTTCCGAGCGCTATGGCATTTCCCGCGAACAGCAGGACGAATACGCCTACCACAGCCAGATGCGCACCGCGCTGGCTCAGAGCGCCGGCCTGTTCGACGCCGAGCTGGCGCCGCTCACCGTGCGCAAGCTGGTGGTGGACAAGGCCACGGGTGAGAGCCGCCACGAGTCGGTGACCCTGACCCGCGACGAATGCAACCGCGCCGACACCACCCGTGAAAGCCTGCAAGCCCTGGAGCCGGTGTGGCAGGGCGGTCAGTGGACCAGCCCGGGACGCTTCATCACCGCTGGCAACGCCTCGCAGCTGTCCGACGGCGCCAGCGCCTCCGTGCTGATGAGCGCGCAGATGGCCGAACGCCGTGGCCTGGAGCCGCTGGGCATCTACCGCGGCCTGGCCGTGGCCGGTTGCGACGCTGACGAGATGGGCATCGGCCCGGTCTTCGCCATTCCCAAGCTGCTCAAGCGTCACGGCCTGAAGCTGGACCACGTCGGCCTCTGGGAGCTGAACGAAGCCTTTGCCTGCCAGGTGATCCATTGCCGCGACACCCTGGGGATTCCGGACGAGCGTCTGAACGTGAACGGTGGCGCCATCTCCATCGGCCATCCCTTCGGCATGTCCGGCGCGCGCATGGTCGGCCACGCCCTGATCGAGGGTAAGCGCCGCGGCCTGCGCTACGTGGTGGTGACCATGTGCATCGGTGGCGGCATGGGTGCTGCCGCCCTGTTCGAAGTGGCCTGAGGGACGACGCCATGATTGATGAGCAGCAGGTACGGGCGACGCTCGCCCGTTATGTCGAGCTGGTGAATGCCGTGGATATCGACGGCATCCTCGCGCTTTACGCCGAAGACGCGGTGGTCGAAGACCCGGTGGGCAAGCCGCCCTACGTGGGCATCGAGGCCATCTCGCGCTTCTACCGCGAAGGCCTGGGGCGCCTGGATGCCAGCGCGCGGCTGGACGGTTCCATCCGCGCCACCCGTGGCTGCGGCGCCGTGCCGTTCTGCGTGGACCTGAACTGGGGCGGCCAGGCCCGCTCCATCGAAGTGATCGACGTGATGGAGTTCGACGGCGAAGGCCGCATCCGTTCGATGAAAGCCTTTTGGGGCGAAGCCAACATGATCGCGAGGGAACAGCCATGAACCTGGAACAGCGCATTGCCCGCCTGGAAGCCGTCGAGGCTATCCGCGAGCTCAAGCACCGCTACTTCAACGCCTGCGACCTGAAGGAAGTCGAGGTAATCCGCGCTTGCTTCGCCGAGGGTGCGATAACCATCAACTACGGCCCCGTCGGCTGCTTCCAGGATCGCGACAGCTTCGTCGCGCTGTACCAGTCCCTGGCCTGCAACGAGCGCGTGATCGACCTGCACCACGGCGCCAACCCGGAGATCGAGCTGGCCGGCGATGACGAAGCGGTGGGGCGCTGGGCGCTCTACTACTTCAACCTGGACGGCGAGACGGGTGCCACGCGGCAGCTGGGCGGGGTTTACCAGGATCGCTACCGGCGCATCGACGGGCAGTGGAAGATCGTCGAGACGGAGTTCAGGGCGCATTCGCTGGTGGAGTCCGCTGCGCGGACTTGATGGGTTTCGCTGCGCTCTACGCCATCCTACGGAGTGCCCAGTAGGATGGGTCGGGCGGCGCTCCGCGAGCGGAGCGATACCCATCAGCTCTTCAATTCACCCCCGCCTGATCCAGAAACACCGGCTTCTCCCCACCCCCATGCACGCAGATGTCCGCCCCGCTCACGTAGCTGGAGAGCGGAGAGGCGAGGTACAGGCAGGTATCGCCAATGTCCGTCGGCGCTGCCATGCGTTGCAGCGGAATCCCCGCCGCCACGCGCGCCACGCCTTCGGCGTCGCCGTAATGCAGTTCGGCCTGCTCAGTCAGGATCAATCCGGCGGTCACCGCATTCACCCGTACCTTGGGCGCCCATTCCACCGCCAGGGAGCGGGTCAGGTTGAGCAGCCCGGCCTTGGCCGCGCCATAGGCGGCGGTGCCGGGGGAGGGGCGTACTGCGCTGACGCTGCAGATATTGATGATGGCGCCGCCCTCGGGCTGCTCCTGCATCACCCGGTTGGCCAACTGGCAGAGATTGAGGGGGGCCAGCAGGTTGAGGCGCACGATGGACTCGGAGAAGCGCGGCGAGGCCGTGGCCGCATCCGCATGGGGCGCGCCGCCGGCATTGTTCACCAGCACATCGAGGCGGCCGAAGCGTTCCTTGATGCCGTCCACCATGGCCTGGAGCTGGTCGAAGTCGCGAACGTCGCACGCCACGAAATGGGCGCTGCGGCCGCCGTGCTCGGGCAGGCTTTCCGGCGCCTGGCGCCCACAGATCACCACCTCGGCGCCCTGCTGCAGGAAGCGCAGGCTGATGCCCCGTCCCACACCCTTGCCACCGCCGGTCACCAGTACCACCTTGCCGCTGAAATCCATCGGGTCGCTCATGGCTGCCTCGTTAGTCGGTTCTTGATGGAACGAGGCTAAGGATTGCCGGGGGAGGCGCCTACGTCCGGGAGGACTATTCGCACGGTATCCGTGGGGTGAACTGAATCCTGCAGGACCGAAACGGCTGCTAGTCCTCTCGGACGATGTTGCCCACCCAGGCGCGCCGAATAATCCCGGCAAACAACAAGCCGAGGAGAGTCCCATGGGCGCGCTACCGCAAGGGCGATTCGTCACGCTGCCGGATGGCCTGCGACTGCACTACCTGGAGGCTGGCGAGGGCGAGCCGGTGGTGTTCATTCACGGCAGCGGCCCCGGGGCCAGCGGCCATAGCAACTTCAAGCAGAACTACCCGGTATTCGCCAATTTCGGCTACCGCGCCATCGTGCCGGACCTGCCGGGCTACGGCCGTTCCGACAAGCCGGAAACCCAATACACCCTGGAGTTCTTCGTCAACGCCCTGACCGGCCTGCTGGACGCCCTGGACATCCAGCGCTGCGTGCTGGTGGGTAACTCCCTGGGCGGTGCCATCGCCATCAAGATGGCCCTGGACCTGCCCCAGCGGGTCAGCCGTCTGATCCTGATGGCGCCGGGTGGCCTGATGGAGAAGGAGCAGTACTACCTGCAGATGGAAGGCATCCAGAAGATGGGTGCGGCCTTCGCCAATGGCGAGCTGAACGATGCCGCCGGCATGCGCCGCCTGCTGTCCCTGCAGCTCTACGATGCCTCGCTGATCAGCGATGAAACCGTCAACGAGCGGGTCGAGGTGGTGCAACAGCAGCCGCGCTGCGTGCTCAGCACCATGCAGGTGCCGAACATGGCCTCGCGCCTTGCCGAGCTGTCCTGCCCGATCCTCGGTTTCTGGGGCATGAACGACAAGTTCTGCCCGTCCTCCGGCGCCCAGACCATGCTGGAGGCGTGCAGCAATATCCGCTTCGTGATGCTAAGCGAATGCGGCCACTGGGTGATGGTGGAACACCGTGAGTTGTTCAACCGCACCTGCCTGGACTTCATCGCGGAGGGCCGGCCATGAGCGAAGCCCTGCACCGCCAGTACGGCGAGGAGCTCTATCAGGCGCTGCTCGCTGGCCAGACCCTGCAACCTCTGACCAACCGCTGGGCCGACATCACCATCGAAGACGCCTACCGCATTTCCCTGCACGCCATCGAGCGCCGGGTCGCCGCGGGCGACGCCATCGTCGGCAAGAAGATCGGCGTTACCTCCGAGGCCGTGCAGCGGATGCTCAACGTGCATCAGCCGGACTTCGGTTTCATCACCCGCGACATGTGGTTCGACCATGGCGCGGAGATTTCCCTGTCCGCCAACCGCCTGATCCAGCCGCGCGCCGAGGGCGAGATCGCCTTCAAGCTCAAGCGTGACCTGAAGGGGCCGGGCGTCACCGAGCAGGACGTGCTGGACGCCACCGAGTGCGTGATCCCGTGCTTCGAGATCGTCGACTCGCGCATCCAGGACTGGAAGATCCGCATCCAGGACACCGTGGCCGACAATGCCTCCTGCGGGGTCTTCGTCCTCGGCCGCGAGCAGGTGGACCCGCGTGACCTCGACCTGCCCAACCTGCGCATGAAGGTGTTCAAGAACGGCGCGCAGATCAGCGAGGGCCTGGGCTCGGCCGTGCAGGGCAACCCGCTCACGGCGGTGGCCTGGCTGGCCAACACCCTGGGCGAGCTGGGCATCCCCTTCAAGGCCGGCGAGATCATCCTCTCCGGCTCGCTAGTGCCGCTTGAACCGGCCCGCGCCGGCGATCACTTCGAACTGACCATCGACGGCCTGGGCAGTGCCCAGGTGTCCTTCTGTGCCTGACTCCGGGGGAGTGGAGATGAGCAAGAAACTCAAGGCGGCCATCATCGGGCCGGGCAATATCGGAACCGACCTGCTGATCAAGATGCGCCGTTCGGAATGGATCGAACCGGTGTGGATGGTGGGGGTCGACCCGACTTCCGAAGGCCTCAAGCGCGCCGCCGAATTCGGCCTGAAGACCACCGCCGAAGGCGTGGACGGTCTGCTGCCGCACGTGCTGGACGACGACATCCGCATCGCCTTCGATGCCACTTCGGCTTATGTGCATGCGGAGAACAGCCGCAAGCTCAACGAGCTGGGCGTGATCATGATCGACCTCACCCCGGCGGCCATCGGCCCGTACTGCGTACCGCCGGTGAACCTCAAGGAACACGCGGCCAAGTTGGCGATGAACGTCAACATGGTCACCTGCGGCGGCCAGGCCACCATTCCCATGGTGGCGGCGGTGTCCCGCGTGCAGCCGGTGGAATACGGCGAAATCGTCGCCACCGTGTCCTCCCGTTCGGTAGGTCCGGGTACTCGCCAGAACATCGATGAATTCACCCGCACCACCGCTGGCGCCGTGGAGAAGATCGGCGGGGCGAAGCGCGGCAAGGCGATCATCGTCATCAACCCGGCCGAGCCGCCGCTGATGATGCGCGACACCATCCACTGCCTCACCGAAGGCGAGCCGGACCAGGCGGAAATCCGTGCCTCGGTGCTGCACATGGTCAAGGAAGTGCAGCGTTACGTGCCGGGCTACAAGCTGATCAACGGCCCGGTGTTCGACGGCCGCAAGGTGTCGATCTTCATCGAGGTGGAAGGCCTGGGCGACTTCCTGCCCAAGTCCGCCGGCAACCTGGACATCATGACCGCCGCCGGCCTGCGCACCGCCGAGATGTTCGCCGAAGAAGCCCACAAAGGCAGCCTCGTGCTTCCCGTCCGCTGATTGGAGAAACCCCATGAACCTTCAAGGTAAGAGCGTGCGCCTGCACGACATGAGTCTGCGCGACGGCATGCATGCCAAGCGCCACCAGATCAGCCTGGACGAGATGGTCGCCGTGGCCACCGGCCTGGACGCCGCCGGCGTGCCGCTGATCGAGATCACCCACGGCGACGGCCTGGGTGGCAGCTCGCTGAACTACGGCTTCCCGGCCCACTCGGACGAGGAATACTTCGACGCGGTGATCCCCAAGCTCAAGCAGGCCAAGGTTTCCGCCCTGCTGCTGCCGGGCATCGGCACCGTCGACCACCTGAAGATGGCCCACGACTGTGGCGTCTCCACCATCCGCGTCGCCACCCATTGCACCGAGGCCGACGTTTCCGGCCAGCACATCGGCATGGCGGCGAAGATGGGCCTGGACACGGTCGGCTTCCTGATGATGGCGCACATGGTCAGCGCGGAAAAACTGCTGGAGCAGGCGAAGCTGATGGAGAGCTACGGCGCCAACTGCATCTACTGCACCGACTCGGCCGGCTACATGCTGCCGGACGAAGTGACCGAGAAGATCGGCGTGCTGCGTGCCGGGCTGAATGCCAACACCGAAGTCGGCTTCCACGGCCACCACAACATGGGCATGGCGATTGCCAACTCCCTGGCTGCCATCGAAGCCGGTGCCGCGCGCATCGACGGTTCGGTCGCAGGCCTGGGCGCCGGTGCCGGCAACACGCCGCTGGAAGTGTTCGTCGCGGTGCTGGAGCGCATGGGCGTGAAGACCGGCATCGACCTGTACAAGATCATGGACGTCGCCGAGGACCTGGTGGTGCCGATGATGGACCAGCCGATCCGCGTCGACCGCGATGCCCTGACCCTGGGCTACGCCGGTGTGTACAGCTCCTTCCTGCTGTTCGCCAAGCGCGCCGAGCAGAAGTACGGCATCCAGGCCCGCGAGCTGCTGGTGGAACTGGGCCGCCGTGGCACCGTGGGTGGGCAGGAGGACATGATCGAAGACCTGGCACTGACCATGTCGCGCCAGCGTGGGGTCATGCCGACTTGAGGGTTCAGGCATCGAGCGGGGTTGGGCTTCCCTCACCCCCGGCCCCTCTCCCAAAGGTAGAGGGGTGACTCGCGCCGGCTGGCTCGAAACCAGCCGGATGCACCGATCAGTGCGTAGGGTGGATCACGCTTTACCGATCCACCATCGGCGCCGGGGTTGGCCTCGTTGGTGGATGTGAAGAGCGACATCCACCCTACGACAGACGGCGCGGGTCGTCCCGGACGCTCCCGTAGGATGTGGTGGAGCGAAGCGATACCCATCAGCGATGGTTCGATGGGTATCGCAAGCTCGCGGAACGCCGCTCGACCCATCCTATGGACTGAACAGGGCAGACCTGCGGCCTGCTCGGCGAATGAATTCGCCCCTACAGAAAGCTCGACACCGCTACACCCGATTCCCACTCCCCCTTCTTCTGGCCTGCGCCAGCAGTGCCGGGCCTATTTCTTCCAGCGGCAGCACTTCTTCCGCCGCGCCAATCTCCGCCGCCTCCCGAGGCATTCCGTAGACCACGCAGCTGGCTTCGTCCTGGGCCACCGTGTAGCCACCGGCTTCGCGGATTTCCAGCAGGCCGCGGGCGCCGTCCTTGCCCATGCCGGTGAGCAGGGCGGCGATCAGGTTGCGCCCGGCGCAGCGGGCGGCGCTGTTGAACATCACATCCACCGCCGGGCGATGGCCGTTGACCGGTGGGGCTTCCGATAGCCGTGCCACGTAGTTGGCGCCCGACCGGGCCACTTCCATGTGCAGGCCGCCGGGGGCGAGGAGGGCGGTGCCGGGGAGGATGCGGTCGCCGTCGCGGGCCTCGCTGACGCTGAGGCGGCAGAGCTTGTCCAGCCGCGCGGCGAAGGAGCGGGTGAAGCCCGCCGGCATGTGCTGCGTGATGACCACGCCGGGGCTGTCCGCCGGCAGGCCCAGCAGCACTTCCTTGATGGCCTCGGTGCCGCCGGTGGAGGCGCCGATGGCGATGAGCTTTTCGGTGCCGACGATGGGCAGGCCGCGTTCGGCAGGGCGCTCGGTGCTGGCGCCGTTGCGCCGGATCATCCGCGCGCGGGCGGCTAACTTGAGCTTGGCACGGATTTCCTCGGCGTAGGCCTGCATGCCTTCGGCGATGCCCAGCTTGGGCTTGGCGACGAAGTCGATGGCGCCCAGTTCCAGGGCGCGGAGGGTCGCTTCGGAGCCGCGCTCGGTGAGGGAGGAAATCATCAGCACGGGCGTCGGCCGGCCCTTCATCAGCTTGTCGAGGAAGGTCAGGCCGTCCATGCGCGGCATTTCCACGTCCAGCGTGATGACGTCAGGTGAGAGCTGCTTGATCAGGTCGCGTGCGACATAGGCATCGGGCGCCACACCCACCAGCTGCAGTTCGGCGTCGGACCGGACGATCTCGCTGAGCAGGCTGCGGATCAGCGCCGAGTCGTCCACCACCAGTACCTTGATGGGCACGTGTTCACTCCTTGAACAGGTCGTAGGGGCCCAGTGCCTCGCCGCGCTTGAGGTAGAGGACGTATTCCAGTTCGCGCTGGAGGATGGTGTCGTTGTGCAGGCTCTTGAGCTTCTTCACCAGCACCTTGCCGGTGTTGGGGAAGATGTAGACCTTGCGCGCGTGGGGGCCCATCACGTCTTCGTTCACCAGGGGGATGCCTTCGGTGTCCAGGTAGCTGTGGACGAATTCCACGGTGCGCAAGGTGGTGTCCACACGCAGCAGTTCGTGGGGCAGGTTGCCGGCGCCGAACACCTTGGCTTCCAGGTGATGGCGGCGGGCGCCCTGGCGGAGCATCTCATCGCAGAGCTGCTCCATGATGCGCACGCCGTGGTGGGTGGAGGCGCTGGCCAGGCCGCTGCCCGGGCCGGGCTCGGGCAGCAGGAACTGGTTCATGCCACCGATGCCGTAGTGGGGGTCGAAGAGGCAGACGGATATGCAACTGCCGAGCACCGACACCAGCACCTGGTCTTCCGTGGTGGCGTAGAACTCGCCGGGCAGCACCTTGACCGCCGGCAACTGCAGGTCGGGATCGAAGTAGCGGTTGGCGGCGATGGCGCCTGTGGTTTCCCCTTTCATGGTGTGGCTCCTTGCACCGGTTGGTACACGGTACGGCTGACCAGCTTCACCAGGTGGTTCGCCTGGACGAAGCTCTCCGAGTGACCGGCGAAAAACAGACCGTCCGGTCGCAGCAGGCGGACCATGCGTTCCAGCAGGCGCACCTGGGTGGGCTTGTCGAAGTAGATCATCACGTTGCGGCAGAAGATAGCGTCGAGCCCGCCGGCCATGCGCCAGTCCGCGTCCAGCAGGTTGATGCGGCGGAACTCCACCATCTGCCGCAGCTCCGGCACGACCCGCGCCAGTCCGGCGTTGCTGCCGGTGCCGCGCTGGAAGTAGCGCCTCTTCAGGGCCGGTTCGAGCTGGGCGATGCGCTCCAGCGGGTAGACGCCGTTGCCGGCGGTTGCCAGCACGCCGGTGTCGATGTCGGAGGCGATGATCTGCACCTGGCGGGCCTGCTCGCCCAGGGCCTGGTGCAGGGCGATCGCCATGGAATAGGGCTCTTCGCCGGTACTGGACGCGGCCGACCAGAAGCGCAGTGGCCGGCCCCTGCGTTGAGACTCGCGGGCCAGGCTGACGAGCTGGTCGAAGTGGTGACGTTCGCGGAAGAAGGCGGTGATGTTGGTGGTCAGGGCGTTGATGAAGGGCTGCCATTCCTCGGGGTGCTGGTCGAGGAAGGCCAGGTAGCTGGCGAAGGAGGGCAGGTTGAGCTGGCGCAGGCGTCGCGCCAGGCGGCTGTAGACCATCTGCCGCTTGCTGGTGGCCAGGCTGATGCCGGCGCGCCGGTAGAGCCGGGTGCGCACCTGCTCGAAGTCCTCTTCGCTGTAGCCGAACTCGTGCTCGCCCAGAACCAGCGCGTTCATCGCGTTACCTCAAAGGCCCCGGCGCGTGAGCGCCGGGGCGGTGGGCACAGGGCTAGAACTCTTCCCATTCCTCTTCCTTGCTCCGCGCGGCGCGCCCGGCGGCCCGTTGCGGACGCGCCGCCTGGGGCTGCCGTGCGGTGGTGCGGGCGGCGGGTTGGCCGGCGTGCGCCGGGTCCAGCTTGAACACCGCCACCGACTGCGCCATCAGCCCGGCCTGTTCCTGCAGGGCTTCGGCGGCCGAGGCGGCTTCTTCAACCAGGGCGGCGTTCTGCTGGGTCATCTCGTCCATCTGGTTGACCGCGCCGTTGACTTCCTCGATGCCACGGCTCTGCTCGGTGGAGGCTGCGGCGATCTCCGCCATGATGTCGGTGACCCGCTTGATGGCGACCACGATGTCGCTCATGGTCTGGCCGGCCTGGGCCACCAGGGTGTTGCCGTTTTCCACCTTGCTCACCGAGTCGGAGATCAGCGTCTTGATCTCCTTGGCGGCGGCCGCCGAGCGCTGGGCCAGGGTGCGGACCTCGGCGGCCACCACGGCGAAGCCACGGCCCTGTTCGCCGGCGCGGGCCGCTTCCACGGCCGCGTTGAGGGCGAGGATGTTGGTCTGGAAGGCGATGCCGTCGATGACGCCGATGATGTCGGAGATCTTGCGGGCCGACTCGTTGATGGCGGTCATGGTGCTGACCACCTTCTGCACCACGTTGCCGCCCTCGGTGGCCACTTCCGAGGCGTTCACCGCCAGGGAGTTGGCCTGGCGCGCGTTCTCGGCGTTCAGTTTCACCGTGCTGGTCAGCTCTTCCATGCTGGAGGCGGTTTCTTCCAGGCTGGAGGCCTGCTGTTCGGTGCGGGTGGACAGCTCGGCGTTGCCGCTGGCGATCTCGCTGGCGGCGGTGTTGATGGTGTCGGCGGCCTCGCGGATCTGCCCGAGCATGCGCGACAGGCTCTGGGCGGTTTCGTTGGAGTAGTCCTTCAGCTCGCCGAAGGTGCCCTGGTAGTCGGCACTGATGCTCTGCGACAGGTCGCCCTGGGCCAGTGCCCCGAGCATCCGCGAGACATCCTTGAGGCCCTTGTCGGCGGTGTCCACCAGGGTGTTGAGGCCGGTGGCCAGGTTGAGGATGAAGCCGGACTTGCCCTGCTCGTCGATGCGCTTGGAGAAGTCGCCGGCGGCAGCGGCGCCCACCAGCCCGGCCACTTCGCGTTCCACCTGGACTTCCACGGTGCGGTCGGCCCATTCCACCACCGAGCCGAGGCGTTCGCCGGTTTCACTGATCACCGGGTTGGCGACCAGGCCGAAGTGGCGTCCGCCGACTTCGATCTGGGTGCGGAAGGTGCTGGTGAAGGTGGCGAGCAGGCGCTTCTGGTGTTCCGGGTTCTTGTGGAACTGGTCGATCGAACCGCCCAGCAGCTTGCTCACCGAGAAGCTCGGCAGGGCCTTGCGCAGGTCCGCCTCGGCGTTCTGCAGCATGGTGGTGACGGTCTTGTTCATGTAGATGATGTTGCGTTCGCCGTCGGCGATCATCACGTTGGTGCTGCAGTTGTCCAGGGCGCTCTTGATGCGGGCGTTCTCCCCGGCGACCAGCAACTCGCGCTCGCGGGCGGCCAACTGTTCGGTGATGTCCTGCCACTCGACCACCGCGCCGAGGCGTTCGCCGGTGGCGGTCATGACCGGGTTGGCGACCACGGTGAGGGTGCGGCCGCCCAGCTTGATCTTGGCTTCGTAGGTGCTGGTCAGACGTTCCAGCATGCCGCGCTGGTGGGCCGGATTCTTGTGGAAGCGGTCGATGCTGCCGCCGAGGATGTCGCTGGAGCGGAAGTGCGGCAGCTCCTTGCGGATGTCGGTTTCAGCGGCGCGGAACATCTCGCCCACCGCCTGGTTCATGTAGACGATGTTGAAGTCGCGGTCGGCGATCATCACGTTGGCGGTGACGTTGTCCAGGGCGCTCTTGATGCGGATGTTTTCACCGGCGGCCTGGGCGGCGGCCTTGAGCTGGTCGCGCACGCGGTCGATGGCCTCGGTGATCTGCGCCTTTTTGCCCGGCAGGCGGTCCATGTCGCGGCTGAAATCGCCATTGCCATAGGCGGTGACCACGCGCACCACCTGCATCTTCACTGCGATATGGGCGGCCACCAGTTCATTGATGCCCTTGGCGAGGTGCGCCTGGACACCGTTGAAGCGCTCCACCGGGATGACTTCGTCGATCCAGCCGTCGCTGTGCTGGCGGGTCATTTCCGACAGCGCCTTGTCCAGTGCCTCGGTCTGCACGCTTTCCGCTTCCTGCTGGCGCAGGCCCTTCTGCAGGCGGGCGAGGGCGTCGTAGACCGGCGCCCAGACGAGGTCGTTGGCGGCGTTGATCGGTTGGTCCAGGTTACCGTCGGCCAGGCCCTGGATCAGGCTGGCCAGGTGCTGCGCGCGAAGCTGTGCTTGTGCTTTTCCGTTGAACAGACCCATGGATTGTCCCCTTGCGTGTCAGGCTGCGGCTTCTTCGACCAGGGCCATTTCGCGGCTGGTCATCAGCTTCTCGATGTCCACCAGGATCAACATCCGCTCGGCCACGGTGGCAAGGCCCAGCAGGTACTCGGTATCGAAGCTGGCGCCGAATTCCGGCGGCGGCTTGATCTCTTCGCCCGGCAGGGCGATCACGTCGGACACCGAGTCCACCACCACGCCGACGATGCGCCGGCCGATGTTGAGGATGATGACCACGGTGAACGGGTCGTAGGTGACGTCGGCGAGGTTGAATTTGATGCGCAGGTCGACGATGGGAACGATGGCGCCGCGCAGGTTGATCACGCCCTTGATGAAGGCCGGGCTGTTGGCGATGGCGGTCACCTGGTCATAGCCGCGAATTTCCTGCACCCGGAGTATGTCGATGGCGTACTCCTCGCGACCGAGGGTGAAGGTCAGGTACTCCTGGGCCGATTGGCCCGCCTGCTCCGCACTAGGGGAGTTCATGCAGCGCTGCTCCTTGTTGTTGTGCCAGGCCCGGCAGGGCGTCTACGTCGAGGATCAGGGCGACGCTGCCGTCGCCCATGATGGTGGCGCCGGCGATGCCATCGATCCGGCGGAAGTTCTGTTCCAGGCTCTTGATCACCACCTGCTGCTGGCCTACCAGGTCGTCCACCTGCAGGGCGAAGGGGCGCCCGTCGGCTTCGAGGATGACCACGATGGACTGCTCGGCCGGCAACGGCGGGGCGGACTCGCCCAGCAGGTCGTGCAGCGAGAGCAGTGGCAGGTACTCGCCGCGCACGCGGATCACCGCGCCTTCTTCCCCGGCCAGGCCGCGGATGTCGGCGGCCTTGGGCTGCAGGGATTCGACGATGTAGGTGAGCGGGATGACGTAGTGGGTCTGCGCCACGGCGACGATCAGGCCGTCGAGGATGGCGAGGGTCAGGGGCAGGCGGATGCTGATGCGGGTGCCCAGGCCCGCTACGGAGTCGATGTCGATGCGCCCGCCCATGCCCTGGATGTTGCGCTTGACCACGTCCATGCCGACGCCGCGCCCGGAGAGGTCGGTGACCACTTCGGCGGTGGAGAAGCCGGGCATGAAGATCAACTGCCAGACCTCGGCGTCGCTCATGCCGTCGTGCACCGGCAGGTTCTTCTCCCGGGCCTTGGCGAGGATGCGTCCACGGTCCAGGCCACGGCCGTCGTCGCTGATCTCCACTACGATGCTGCCGCCCTGGTGAAAGGCCCCCAGGCGTACGGTGCCGCTGGCCGGCTTGCCGGCGGCCAGGCGTACCTCGGGCGATTCGATGCCGTGGTCGATGCTGTTGCGGACGATGTGGGTGAGCGGGTCGCTGAGGCGTTCGATCACGCCCTTGTCCAGCTCGGTGTGTTCGCCCTGCAGCACCAGTTCCACCTGCTTGCCGAGGCGCGAGGAGGTGTCCCGCACCAGGCGCGGGAAGCGGCTGAAGATGAAGCTGATGGGCAACATGCGGATCGACATCACCGATTCCTGCAGGTCGCGGGTGTTGTGCTCCAGCTGCGCCAGGGCCTGGTGGATGCGTTCGTGGACGCTCGGGTCCAGCGCGCCGCCCAGTTGGCCGAGCATGGCCTGGGTGATCACCAGCTCGCCGACCAGGTTGATCAGGCTGTCGATCTTCTCGACGCTGACGCGGATGGAGCTGGATTCGCCTTCGCCGCTGGCGGGCTTGCTGGCGGCGGAGGGCGTGGCGGCCTTTGCCGGTTCGCGCGGGGCCGGGAGGGCGGCAGGGGGCGCGTTCTGGACGGTGGGCGTATCGGTGAACAGGCCATAGGCCTCGGGCTCGGCCTGGGCCGGCGCGCCGGGGGCGTCGTCGAAGAATCCGAAGTCGTCATCGGCTGCTGCTGTGGGCAGGCCCGGTGCGTCATCGAAGAAGCCAAAGCCCGCCTCCTCGATGGCGGGCGGTGCATCCACCAGCAGTTCCCGCAGGCGGGCGACGGTTTCTTCCACCGGCACGTCGGGATCGGGGCGCTGGTGGCGGTGGGCGTCCAGCAGGCGCATCAGCACGTCGCGGGCCTGGAGGAACAGGTCGACCATCTCCGCCCGCAAGGCCATCTGGCCGCTGCGGATGCGGTCGAGCAGGGTTTCCAGCTCGTGGGTCACGGCGGTCAGGTCGTCGAAGCCGAACATGCCGGCCGAACCCTTGATGGAGTGCGCGGCGCGGAAGATGCCGTTGAGTTCTTCCGCGTCAGGCGCCTGCAGGTCGAGGCCGAGCAGCAACAGTTCGAGGCTGGCCAGATGCTCTTCGGTTTCCTCGTAGAACACCTGGAGGAACTGGTTCATCCCTAAGCTCATGGGAAGCGCCTTGTGCTGGGGTCAGGGGAGGACCTTGCGGGTAACTTCCAGCAGCTTTGGCGGATCGAAGGGCTTGACCAGCCAGCCAGTGGCGCCGGCGGATTTGCCTTGCTGCTTCATGGCGTCGCTGGACTCGGTGGTCAGCATCAGGATGGGCGTGGCCCGGTAGCCCGGCAGGCCGCGCAGGCTGCGGATCAGGCTGAGGCCGTCCATGTTCGGCATGTTCTGGTCGGTGAAGACCAGGTTGTAGGCCTTGCTCTGGGCCTTGCCGAGGCCGTCCTTGCCATCTACCGCCTCGTCCACCAGGTAGCCGGCGGACTTGAGGGTGAAGCTCAGCATCTGTCGGATCGATGCCGAGTCGTCGACTATGAGGATCTGCTTGCTCATCAGGTGCGGCTCTCCATTGCGCTTTATAGGGGTGAAGCACTGCAGGCTGGTGCCGACCCGGGGAGCCCGACGAACCTCTGAGCTGTCGGCTGCTCTGTCGGTCTGCGTCCGGCGCCAACCTCTGGAACTGCGTACCAAGATAGCCACTGGCCATGACTCTTTTTAGTCGGAAGCCCACCTTGCGTCCAGATTCTGGCGTCAGCCATTCGTCGCGCGGCTGGCTGACTCCCGAAAGACGACGACGAACGGTTCAGAAAAGCTCCACTTCTCCCGCGTTGACGCTGCTCTGGGCGACGGGGTTGGCAACGGGTTTGCGCAGTTCCGTGGTCTCGTCGCCCAGGCGCTCCGCCCAGTGCTCCGGCTCCAGGCCGCGCAGGCCGCCGAGGCCCCTGGCGAATCCGCCGAGCTTGGTGAAGTGCTTGCGCATCTGGCCGAGCAACTGGCTGCTCATGTCCTGGAATTGCAGGGCGGTAATGGCCTGGTCGACGCCGTTGCCCACCTCCAGGGAGAGGCGGTCCAGCTCCTGGATCACCTTCAGGGTGTGGTGGTTCATGCCTTCGAGGTCTTCCAGCATGTGGTGCAGTTGCTGCCGGGATTCCATGGCGAAACCCATGTCCTTGTCCGCCAGTTGGGCGATGGCCGCCTCGGCGTCCTGGATCTCCCGGTAGACGACATCCACGTGCCCGCGAATCTGCTCGGAAAAACCGGTGGAGCGGGTGGACAGGGCACGCACCTCGTCCGCCACCACGGCGAAGCCCCGGCCGCTCTCGCCGGCGCGGGCAGCCTCGATGGCGGCGTTCAGGGCCAGCAGGTTGGTTTGCTTGGCGATGGCGTCCATATCGTGGGTGGATTTCAGGATATCGGCGATTTTCTGCGTCACCCGATCCATGCGTTTCACCAGCTCCTGGGAGGTCTGGCTGGTTTCCAGGGCGGCTTCGACGAACAGGCCCAGGGTGTCGCGGGTGGTGGCGATGAATTCCTGGAAGTTCATGCCGTCGTCGGCGCGCTGCTGGTCGCCGTAGCGTTCGATCAGGGAGTGGGAATGGGCGCGCTGCTGGTCGATGCGTGCGGCGAGCCCGTGGAAGCTGTCACCCAGGCGACGAATGGCGTCCTGCAAGAGGCCGTCGATCTGTCCGGCATGGGCCTGGAGGGTGCCGAGCTGTTCGTCCAGGGCATCCTGGGCGCGCTGCCAGTCCGGCGTCGCCGCGACCGTCTGCATGCTGGCCTCTGTCGCCGCGGCGCGTGTGTCCCGCAGCAGCCAGGTCAGCAGCAGGCTGGCCAGCCATCCCCCGGCGAGGGCCAGCCAGAGCGGCAGGCCAACGGCAATCATGCCGGCGCAGGCCAGCCAGATCAGGGAGTGCAGGGCCAGGGCCTTGACGGTATTGGCGGACAGCGGCTGCGACATGGGGCACTCCCTTGCCAGGTGATTGGGCCGAACAACGGTGCTTTCAAAGGCCATCGGCGACGCAGCTTAAAGCTAGAGGGCTGTCGTCTAATGTCAAATCGCTATCCGTCGGATTTCTGCTGCCGATCATCCTGTCGCGTCAGCCTCCTCCGGTGGACTCAGGTAGCGATGGGCGCCGCAGCGCAGGCAACGCTGGCAAATCATGGGCACGGCGCCCACTTCGGTACGGAAACCCTCGGTCCAGTGGCAACCGAGCAGAAAGCAACGAATTCGCATGGCTCCTCCCCGGGGGTGGTCCCCCTGGTTCGATCCGGCAGCAGTGAATGGAACGGCACTCGCCTTGTTGTTCTTGGAGGCATGGGCGGGGAAGAGGATCGGCCTGCTGCTCTAGAGCCGACAACCTAAAAGGGCGGTGGGGCGGCCGCTGGTCGGGCGTAGCCTTCCGGTGGGCGGATAGCCCTTGGATGACGGGCCCCGGCGGAGTGATGTCAGAGCCTGAACGCTGCCACGCTCCAGCCAGCCCGGAGGCTCCTGTTTCGCGTCCTGGCGTCCGGAAACCAGTGGCAATTTAGTGGCTATGCTTGGGTTGCGGTGCAAGACCTACGAACAGGTTGGCCGTTGCCAGGTGTGGCTCGTTTTAGGAAGTGGGTGCTGGCGAAACAGGTGGATGGGTTTCGAGTTCCGCTTTTTATCAATCCCATTGAACGAGGCATGTCTGGAGATTGCGAAATGGATTTCTTCAGAAGCGGAAGCGCCGTTCAACCAGCCAGACCCGACCTTTCAGGAAAGAGGCGCCCGACCAAGTGGCACCGCATGTATTTCTTTCTCGCGGGTTTCGATGTGCTGGTGGTCATCCTGAGCGTGTTGCTCAACCACATGATCGTCGACACGTACCACCGCTCCATCAAGGCCAACCAGTCCTGGGTCCAGCAACTGTCCAGCTATTCGATGCTGGGTAGCCTGGCCTCTGCCGTCAACGCACCCGGCAACAATGTGTTCGATACCCATGACGTCGAAGCCGAATCGCGGAACATGCGCGAGGCTTTGCGTGCCTTCGACGAGCACCTGTCTACCGCAAAGCAGCAGCTGCAGGTCCGCATTTTCAACCAGACGGAACACAGCGCGGACATACAGGCCTACACCCTGGCGCTTCGGGAGGACGTGCACGAAGTCGACATCGCGATGGGCGAGATGGTGAATGAGGCTTTGCTGATCTTTTCCTACTTCCGGGAAGGCCAGTCGGACAACGCCGGCAAGCGCATGGCCACCATGGACCGGAAGTACGCCGAGTTGCTGGCCTCGCTTGCGACCGTGCGCGAGCGTGTCGGCCTGATCCAGAGCAAGCTGCTGGAGGAGGAGCTGGAGTCGGTGGAGGTGCTGCGCCGGATCGAGTACTCGACCATGGTGTTCGTGCTGATGATGGTGACCGCGGCGACGCTCTACGGGGGCAAGATCAGGCGTGAAATGGAGGCGCAGGCAGCCGAAAAGGAGGGCTATCTGGCGGTGCTGCACGAAAGCGAGCGGCAGTTCCGTCAGCAGGCCTCACTGCTGGACAAGGCTCAGGACGCCATCGTCGTCCACGGTATGGATTACCGCATCCTGTACTGGAACAAGAGCGCCGAGCGCCTCTACGGGCTGTCGAAGGAAGAGGCCCTCGGCAAGTCGGCCCAGGAGCTGATCTACCAGGGGCACAACGCGTTCAACGAGGCCGCCGACAGCCTGATCGCGACGGGTGATTGGGCGGGCGAGGTCACGCTGCGGCGGCGTGACGGCATCAGCATCACCCTGGAAAGCCACCGGACCCTGGTGCGGGACGATGACGGCCGGCCGCAGTCCGTCCTGTCCATCAACACCGACATCACCCATCGCAAGTCCGCCGAGCAGGAGGTCAAGCGCCTGGCCTTCTATGACCAGCTGACCGGGCTGGCCAACCGGCGGCTCATGCTCGACCGGTTGCAGCATGTGCTGGCGGCCAGCGCCCGCAGCCTGAATACCAGCGCGGTCATCCTCATCGACCTGGATAACTTCAAGGCACTGAATGACACCCTGGGCCACGACCGGGGGGACATGCTGCTGCAACAGGTGGCCCTGCGTCTTACGAATTGCATCCGCGAAAGCGACACGGTCGCCCGGCTGGGTGGCGACGAGTTCGTGGTGCTGCTGGAAAACCTCAGTGACAGCCCGCCGGAGGCCGCCATCCAGGTCAAGACCATCGGCGAGAAGATCATCAGTTCGCTGAACATTTCCTACCAGCTGGACGGCTACGAGTACCACAGCAGCCCCAGCCTCGGTATCGCCCTGTTCCAGGGGCAGCTGAACACGGTGGACGACATCATGAAACGCGCCGACCTGGCGATGTACCGGGCCAAGGCGGCAGGACGCAATACCATGCGTTTCTTCGACCCGGAGATGCAGGCGGTCGCTACGGCGCGGGCCAGGCTCGAGGCGGACCTGCGCCAGGGGTGGCAAAGCAAGGAGCTCGTCCTGCACTTCCAGCCCCAGGTGAACAGTGAAGGCCAGGTCATCGGGGCCGAGGCCCTGATGCGATGGGAGCACCCGGAACGCGGCTTCGTGCAGCCGTCCGAGTTCGTCGCCCTGGCGGAGGAAACCGGTCTGATCCTGCCTCTGGGCCGCTGGGCGCTGCAATCCGCCTGCGCGCAATTGGTGGTCTGGGCACGGCACCCGGAAACCGCCCGACTGGGCATGGCGGTGAATGTGAGCGCCCGGCAGTTCCACCATCCGGACTTCGTCCAGGAAGTGCTGGACGTCCTGAAGCACACCGGGGCCGATCCACGGAAGTTGAAACTGGAGCTCACCGAAGGGCTGCTGATCGAGGATATGGAGAACACCATCGCCAAGATGGTCGAGTTGAAGGAGATCGGCATCGGCCTTTCCCTGGACGATTTCGGCACCGGCTACTCGTCGCTGTCCTACCTGAAGAGCCTGCCGCTGGATCAACTGAAGATCGACCAGTCGTTCATCCGCGATGTGCTGGTCGATCCCAACGACGCGGCCATCGCCTGCGCCATCGTGAGCCTGAGCAAGATCCTCGGGCTCTCGGTGATCGCGGAAGGGGTGGAAACCGACGCCCAGCGCGCGTTCCTGCTCAACCACGGCTGCAAGACCTACCAGGGCTTCCTGTACGCGCCGCCGCTGCCGGCCGAGACGTTCAGTGAGTTCGTGCATGAACGGTTGATGGCCTAGCACCGGTTCCGCTGGGCCGGCCGTTGGTGCGCACGGCGCGGCGGGTAGGGTGCGCCGTGCGCACCGGCGGTTGGGTGGAGTGGCCGGCCCTGAACCTTGCCCCGGCGCCGCAGTCTCATCGCAGGCTCGATTTCCTCTTCCCCCTCTCGCAAGAACCTTCATGCGCCCATTCGCTCGATCGCTTCGCCTGGTCCCCTTGTTCCCCGTTGCCCTGATGCCCTTCCTGGCAAGCCCCGCCCAAGCCGGTGATGAGCGGCAACTGCTGGCTGCCATCAACGACTACCGCACCCACAGCCAGCGCTGTGAATGGCGCACATTCCGGGCGGCCCCACCGCTGGTGCTGAAGTCGAACCTGGCCTTGCCGGTGGAATACCGGGGCGAACTGCGACGGGGCCTGCGCGATGCCGGCTACCCGGCCGGGGAGGTGCGCACCATCCGCCTGTCCGGTGCGCGGGACGCCAAGGCGGCCTTCAGGATGCTCAGCGGCGATTACTGCGAAGACCTGCTGGACCGCCAGGTGTCCGACATCGGCATCAGTCGCAGCGGCAACCAGTGGCGTGTGGTGCTGGCGCAGCCGATGGCCACGGCTGCCCAGTTGGGCGATGCCCGCTCGGCCGGGCAGGCGCTGCTGGCGCAGGTCAACGCGGCCCGGGCAAAACCGCGCATGTGCGGCTGGAAACGCTTCGCCGCCGCCCGCCCGCTGACCTGGAGCTCCGCCCTCGGCAGCGCCGCCCAGCAGCACAGCCGCTCCATGGCCAAGCGCGACTATTTCTCCCACGAAGGCCCCGACGGCGATTCACCCTTCGACCGGGCGCGTGCGGCGGGTTATCGGGGCAAGCAAGTGGGCGAGAACATCGCCGCCGGCCAGGGCTCACCCCGAGCGGCCATGGACAGCTGGCTCGCCAGCCCCGGCCATTGCGCCAACCTGATGAACCCCAGGTTCACCCAGGTCGGCGCCGCCTATGCGTCGGAGACCCGCAGCGAAAACGGCATTTACTGGACCATGATGTTCGGGGCGCCGTGACGTCGGAGGGATCCCGACCACCGCTGATGGGTTTCGCTTCGCTCTAGCGGAACGCCGCCCGCCACATCCTACGAAAGCGGCGGCCTGCTTTTCTGTGGGGGCGAATTCACCCCAATGACAGCCCTTCGGCCTGACCAGCCGCCCCTTTGCGCTGTCCTTTGATCGCATGTCAATTTGCAATCACGCCAGCAGCTTCAAGAATGGATAAGTCGGCAAAGGGATTTTCCATGACTTCCATCTCGGCTTCTCTCAAGCGAATTCATCAGTTCTGGCAATCGTCCGACCTGGTTCTGATCGGTCAGCGGCGGGAGCGGCGCATGCGTATGCTGGCCAGTGGGCTGATGGTGCTGATGGGCTGCTTGTGGGGTGGCTACTTCTCGCTGCGGGGTGCCTGGGGCATCGTGTGGATGGACCTGGCGCTGATCCTGTGCGGCCTCAGCGTGTTTTTCCTGACCCTGAGCAACCACGCGCGCAGCGCCAATCTGCTGCTGTTCGGGGTGCTGATCGTCATCATCCTGGTGTCGACCCTGCTGCTGGACGTGCCCACCGCCGCAGCCCCCAGGGCGTCCCACCTGTACTTCCTGCCGCTGGCTGTGGCGGCGCTGATGGCCTTTCGCGACGAGCCCACGTGGCTGCGCTATGGCGCCGCCTCGCTTTGCCTGGCGCTGTTCACCTGCCTGGCGGCGTCATCCTGGAGCCCCATCACCGGCTACAGCCTGCCGGACGAGGTGCGGGTGATCGGTTCCTGGGTGCAGGGCGTGGCGTCCGCGACGATGCTGTTCATGCTGCTGCACATCCTGCAAACCGACGCGGCGGAGCGCTCGGAGCTGGACCGTGACTTGCGCACGGCGCTTCGCGAGGAGCAGTTCAGGCTGTACTACCAACCCCAACTGGATATCGCCAACCGGGTCGTTGGCGCCGAGGTGCTGATCCGTTGGCAGCACCCGCAGCGCGGGTTGCTGCCGCCCGGGGAGTTCATCGATCACGCGGAGACAACGGGGCTGATCATCCCCATCGGCCAATGGGTGCTGCAGCAGACGTGCGCGCAGCTGCGCGCCTGGAAGGACGATCCGTTGCTCCGTCAGTTGTGCCTGGCGGTGAACATCAGCCAGAAACAGTTTCGCCAATCCACTTTCGTGCCGGAGGTGCTGGCGCTGCTCGAGGGGTACGGCATCGAGGCGCGGCGGCTTGAACTGGAACTGACCGAAACCCTGATCGTGCAGGACATCGAGGACCTCACGCGCAAGATGTCGGCGCTGGTGGAGCAGGGCGTTCGCTTCTCCCTGGATGACTTCGGCACGGGCTTCTCGTCCCTGAGCCACCTCAAGCGATTGCCACTGAACATGCTGAAGATCGATCGTTCCTTCATCTGCGATGTGCTGACCGATGCCAGCAGCGAGACCATCGTGCGAACGGTGATCGCGCTGGGGCAGAGCATGGGGATGACGGTGATCGCCGAAGGCGTGGAGACCGAATCCCAGCGCGATTTCCTGACGAGCATCGGCTGCCAGCAGTTCCAGGGCTACCTGTTCGCCAAGCCCTTACCGCCGGCAGAGTTCGTCGAGTGCGTGCGGCGCTGCAATGTGCCGGCCCTGGAAGCCGTTTCTTCCTGAACGAAGGATGTCGCGAATGAACCCACTGCCGCAGGAAAAGGGCGTCATTTGACGCCCTTTTCCTCGATCAGGTCCGCGTCGAACAGGTGCTCCAGCTCGGCGCGGGCCTCGCGGGCGGTCTGGATCACGGCGGCGTCATCGTCGTAGACCTGGTGCTGGGCAGCCAGTACTTCCTCGTCGTGGCGCTGGAAACGGCGGATGCGGGCGTTGGCCTGGTCTTCGTCGAGGCCCAGGCCCAGCAATGCCTGGCGACTCATTTCCAGGGCCGAGTGGAAGGTCTCCCGTATCGGTACGGCGCCCAGGTCCAGCAGGCGGTGCACATGCTGGCGGTTGCGCGCGCGGGCAATGACCTTCACGTGCGGAAAGTGGCGCTTCACCAGCTCGGCGATCTTGAGATTGGTTTCCGGATCGTCGGTGGCGACGATGAGGAACTCCGCCTTGTCCACCTTGGCCGCGCGGAGGATTTCCGGGCGCAGCGGGTCGCCATAGAAGATCGGCATCCTGCCCAGGCTGCGGCCGTATTCGATCATCTCCACCGCCGTGTCCAGCGCCACGAAGGGTACGCGCTGGGCGCGCAGGACCCGCGCGATGATCTGCCCCATGCGGCCCATGCCGGCGACCACCACCCGTGGCTCGTCGCTTTCGATGTTCTTGTATTCCGGTGGCACCGGAACCTGCGCCTGCTTCGCCTTGAACATACGGAACAGGAACAGCACCAGCAGTGGCGTGACGGCCATGGACAGGGTGATGGTGAGCACCAGCAAGTCGTGCAGGCGGGCGTCCAGCAGGCCCTGTTCAAAGGCCAGCTTGAACACCACGAAGGCGAATTCGCCACCGGCCGCCAGCACAATGCCCAGGCGCACCGCATGGGCCTTGTCCAGACCGCCGGCATAGCGACCGATCAGGTAGAGCAGGGGCATCTTGATCAACACCAGGATCAGCGTCAGGCCGATGACCGACAGCGGTTCGCTCAGCAGCAGGCCAAGGTCGGCGCTCATGCCCACGCTGATGAAGAACAGCCCCAGCAGCAGGCCCTTGAAGGGCTCGATATGGGATTCCAGTTCGTGGCGGTATTCGGAGTCCGCCAGCAGGACCCCGGCAATGAAGGCGCCCAGGGCCATGGAGACCTCGGCCAGCTCCATCAACCAGGCGGTGCCGATCACCACCAGCAGGGCCGTGGCGGTGGACACCTCGCGCAGACCGGTCCGCGCCACGACGCGGAAGACCGGACGCAGCAGGTAGCGTCCGCCGATGATCACCGCGCCCACGCTGCCTATCACCTGGAGCAGGTGGACCAGGGAGTCGCGGTCAGCCGCCAGTTCGCCGGTGCCGGCCAGCACCGGCATCAGGGCGATCAACGGGATGGCGGCAATGTCCTGAAATAAAAGGATGGCGAAGGCCAGGCGGCCATGGGGCGCGGTCAGCTCCTTGCGCTCGGCCAGCAATTGCAGGCCGAAGGCGGTGGATGACAGGGCCAGGCCAATGCCCACCACGGCCGCGGTGTTCAGTGACTGGGCGAAGAACAGCCAGGCGACCGTGCCTATGGTCAGGCCGGTCAGCAGCACCTGGGCCAGGCCCATGCCGAACACCGAGTGGCGCATGACCCAGAGCCGCCGGGGCGACAGTTCCAGGCCAATGATGAAGAGCAGCAGCACCACGCCCAGTTCGGAAAAGCGGCTGACACTTTCCGTGTCGTCGATCAGGCGCAGAACCGAGGGCCCTATCAGTACGCCCGCCAGCAGGTAGCCCAGCACGGCCCCCAGTTGCAGGCGCTTGGCCAGGGGCACGGCGATGACGGTGGCAAGCAGGAAAATCAGCGCCGCTTGCAGCAGGTTACCGTCGTGGGGCATGGGTCACTCCTCGTTCTTGGTGATGCGGGGGCGACATTTTAGAGCAGGGACGGTAATCGGTGAGGAAGCCGCGTCAATGCGACGCGGCTTCCGGGCGGCTTATTTGCCGGCGGTGAGGGTGGTGTAGCTGGTGATGAGGTTGCGGTAATCGGGGATGTGGTTGGAGAACAGCGCAGCCAGGCCCTCGATGTCATTGCGCCAGTCGCGGTGCAATTCGCAGGCCACGCCGAACCAGGTCATCAGTTGGGCGCCGGCGGCCTCCATGCGGCGCCAGGCGGCGTCACGGGTGACTTCGTTGAAGGTGCCGGAGGCATCGGCGACCACGAAGACCTCAAAGCCCTCTTCCAGGGCCGACAGTGCCGGGAAGGCCACGCAGACCTCGGTGACCACGCCGGCGATGATCAACTGCTTCTTGCCGGTGGCCTTCACGGCCTTGACGAAGTCTTCGTTGTCCCAGGCGTTGATGTTGCCGGGGCGGGCGATGTAGGGCGCGTCGGGGAACTGCTCTTTCAGTTCCGGTACCAGCGGGCCGTTGGGGCCGGTTTCGAAGCTGGTGGTGAGGATGGTGGGCAGCTTGAAGTACTTGGCCAGGTCACCCAGGGCCAGCACGTTGTTCTTGAACTTGTCGGGCTCGATATCCCGCACCAGCGACAGCAGGCCGGCCTGGTGATCGACCAGCAGTACAGCGGCGTTGTTCTTGTCCAGACGCTTGTATTGGAACGACATGGTTGAGTCTCCTTGCTTTTGTGGGTTGCCCGCCTTTGTGAGGCGAACAGCTTGGGGGCAGCGTTGCGAGTCCGGCACTTCGTGGTCCCTGGCCACCTGCTGGGCCTTCCTGTGGCGCTCGATCAGCAGTGGGTAGTGCGGGAATACATGACTATAGGCGGCTGCCGACTGGGCGGCGTCGTCCTGGGCCATCTTGGAGTACGTGCCTGACGCGTCGATGACAGCGAATACCGTGTAGCCCGCGTTCGTCGCACTGATGAGGTCGAGCGTTGGCACCCGCCGCTTTTTTGTAGGGGCCAGGGGAGTCGCCCGTGTCAGAAGGCGAAACAGGAACACCCCAACGCCCCCCAGAAGCCCTGGTAGTCACTCACCGGCACGCTCGACTGGCGCGCCCGCTCGTGGCTATGGGCGTGCACCGCGCAGGCGCCGACGCACTGGTGCACCTGGGCGGTGAGCGGCGCGCTGGGCTTCCAGTGGCCGGGCACCTTGGCCACCGGCGACCACTCGGGCAGCACCGGCAGTTGCCGGGGGCCGAATGGGTCGAATTCGCCGGCGGCGTAGACCACCTTGCCGTCGACCACGGTCAGCACCGACTCGATCCACTTGATCGCCTCTTCCTCGACGCTGAAGAAGTCCGCCGACAGCGCCGCCAGGTCGGCCAACTGGCCCACCTTGATCTGCCCCTTCTTGCCCTGCTCGCTGGAGAACCAGGCGCTGCCGTGGGTGAACAGTTCCAGCGCGGTGGCGCGGGACAGGCCCTGGGGGTACAGCTCCAGGCCGCCGACGGTCTTGCCGCTGACCAGCCAGTAGAGCGAGGTCCAGGGGTTGTAGCTGGACACGCGGGTGGCGTCGGTGCCGGCGCCCACCGGTACACCCTCGCTGAGCATGCGCTGGATCGGCGGGGTTTTCTCGGCCGCCTGGGCGCCGTAGCGGTCGACGAAGTATTCGCCCTGGAAGGCCATGCGGTCCTGGATGGCGATGCCGCCGCCGAGGGCGCGCACGCGCTCGATGTTCTTCGGGCTGATGGTCTCGGCGTGGTCGAAGAACCAGGGCAGGCCGTTGAACGGGATGTCGCGGTTGACCCGCTCGAACACGTCGAGCATGCGCGAGATGGATTCGTCGTAGGTGGCGTGCAGGCGGAACGGCCAGCGCTGCTCCACCAGGTGGCGCACCACCGGTTCCAGTTCCTGCTCCATGGTCTGCGGCAGGTCCGGGCGCGGTTCGAGGAAGTCCTCGAAGTCGGCGGCGGAGAACACCAGCATCTCGCCGGCGCCGTTGTGGCGGAAGAAGTCGCTGCCGTCGCCCGGTTTGACCTGCTTGCTCCAGTTCTGGAAGTCCTGGAGTTCCTCCTTGGGCTTCTGGGTGAACAGGTTGTAGGCGATGCGCACGGTGAGCTGGTCCTGCTGGGCCAGTTCCTGGATCACCTGGTAGTCGTCCGGGTAGTTCTGGTAGCCGCCGCCGGCGTCGATGGCGCTGGTCAGGCCGAGGCGGTTCAGCTCGCGCATGAACTGGCGGGTGGAGTTGACCTGGTACTCCAGCGGCAGCTTCGGCCCCTTGGCCAGGGTCGCGTAGAGGATGGTGGCGTTGGGGCGGGCGATCAGCATGCCGGTGGGGTTGCCGTTGGCGTCGCGCTGGATCTCGCCGCCGGGCGGGTTGGGGGTGTCCTTGGTGTAGCCCACCGCTTTCAGCGCGGCGCGGTTGAGCAGCGCACGGTCATAGAGGTGGAGGAGGAACACCGGGGTGTCCGGCGCCGCGCGGTTGATCTCGTCCAGGGTCGGCATGCGCTTCTCGGCGAACTGGAATTCGTTCCAGCCCCCGACCACCCGCACCCACTGCGGGCTGGGGGTGCGCTCGGCCTGCTCTTTGAGCATGCGCAGGGCGTCGGCCAGGGACGGCACGCCTTCCCAGCGCAGCTCCAGGTTGTAGTTGAGGCCGCCACGGATCAGGTGCAGGTGCGAGTCGTTGAGGCCGGGGATGACGGTGCGCTGCTTGAGGTCGATCACCCGGGTGGCGTCGCCGCGCAGGGCCATGGCCTCGGCGTCGGTGCCGACGGCGAGGAACTTGCCATCCTTGATGGCCACGGCGCTGGCGGTGGGCTTGGCGCGGTCGACCGTGTGGAAGCGACCGTTGAACAGGATCAGATCGGCAAACATGGAGCCCCCTGAAGTCGTGGCATTGGCGGAGAAGGGCAGCGCGGACCAGAGCGCGCCGGCGGCACCGAGCACGGTGCTGGCGGCGAGGAACTGGCGGCGGCTGTTGCTGGACGGATCGTCGCTCATGGAACCCTCCCTGGGCTCAGCGTTGGTTCAGCCAACCGGCGAAGAAGCGCGTCACCGGCGGCATGAAAAGATAGACAACCAGCAGCACGATGCTGGCGGTGATCACCACGTTGCTCGGTACATAACCGCCCAGCCAGGGGGCGACCTTGAACAACGGCTGCCAGAGCAGCGGCACCAGCAGGGCCAGGGGCAGGATCACCAGGAAGGTCACGCAGGCCTGCTTCCAGCGCGGGGGCTGGGGCATATCGGCCGGGGCCGGGGTGAACCAGAACTCCCGCTCGGGGTTGATTTCCAGTTGGTCGCCATCGGCGAGCAGGGGGCTGACCTCTTCGATCAGCTGGCGGCGCTCGGTGGAATCCAGCCAGGTCTGCAATTGGGCGGTGCTGGCGAAGCGCAGGATGGATGTGAACAGGTGCAGGCCGTCCTTGCGGTCGCGCACCACATCGATGCCGAGGTGACCGGGGTAACCCTTGGCGATGCCGACGATGCGGCGCAGCCAGGCTTCGTATTGCTGTTCCTGTCCTTGCTTGACCTGGTGGCGAACCAGCAGGGTCACGACGTCGTCTGGGATCATCGTGGTGTGCTCCCTTCAGCGGATGGAAGAGGGCCGGACGCGGCGGGCGCGTCCGGCCTGGGGGCTTACTTCACCTGGCGCTGGGGGGCCTTGTGCACCATGGTGTAGGCGTAGTCCACGCCCATGCCGTAGGCGCCGCTGTGCTCCCGCACCAGCTCCATCACGGCGTCGTAGCTTTCGCGCTTCGACCAGTCACGCTGGTACTCGAGCAGGACCTGCTGCCAGGTCACCGGGATCGCACCGGCCTGGATCATGCGCTGCACGGCCATGTCGTGGGCTTCCTGGGAGGTGCCGCCGGAGGCATCGGTAACAATGTAGACCTCGTAGCCGGCTTCGATGGCTTCCAGGGCGGGGAAGGTCAGGCACACTTCGGTCCAGAGGGCGGCCATCACCAGTTTCTTGCGGCCAGTGGCTTTCACGGCGGCGACGAATTTCTCGTCTTCCCAGGAGTTCATCGAGGTGCGCTCGACGGGCTGCTGGCCAGGGAACACACCCAGCAGTTCCGGCCAGATGTAGCCGCTGAAGCTTTCGGTTTCCACGGAGGTGAGGATGGTCGGAACGTTGAAGATCTTGGCGCTTTTGGCCAGGGCTACGGTGTTGTTCTTCAGTTGCTGGCGGTCGATGGACTGCACGCCAAAGGCCATTTGCGGCTGGTGGTCGATCAGGATCAGGGCGGAGTTGGTCGGGTTCAGCAGTTCGCGGATGGACATGGCATTTCTCCTGGAGCAGTGGTTTTTTGGCTTTCTTCCTGGCCGGTGCCTTCTCCGTGAAGGCTGTTTGGTTCCGACGTGGGATTAAGTTTGTGCTAGCCCATAGATGGAAACAATTAGCTAAAATTGAAATTCATTGATTCTGAATTGGAGACATTGATGGACAGGGTCGAGTGCATGCGTGCTTTCATCGAAACCGTGCGCAGCAATGGCTTTGCCGCTGCGGCGCGGGCGCTGGACCTGCCACGCTCCACGGTGAGCAAGCAGGTGCAGGCGCTGGAGGAGACCATTGGTGTGCAGCTGCTGGTGCGCACCACGCGCAGCCTTCACCTGACCGAAGCGGGGGCGGAGTATTTCGAGTCGGCGCGGGACCTGCTGGCGAGCCTCGATGAAGCCGAACAGCGGGCGCGGGAGGGGGTGGGGGAGTTGCGCGGCGTGCTGCGGGTGAACGCGCCCATGTCCTTCGGGCTGCGCAAGCTGGGGCCGCTGATTCCGCTCTTCCATGAGCGGCATCCGCAGATCGAGCTGCAACTGGTGCTCAGCGACCAGCAGGTGGACCCGGTGCGCGGCGGCTTCGATGTGACCATCCGCATCGCCAGCCTGGCGGACTCTTCCATGGTGGCCCGCACCATCGCGCCGGCGCCGCGCTATCTGGTGGCATCGCCCGCCTACCTGGAACGGGCGGGTATGCCCGAATCGCCGGAGGACCTCGCCGGCCATGCCTTCCTCTGCTACGGCTATCTGCAAAGTGGGGTCGGCCTGGCCCTCAGCAACGGCACGGAAACCCGCCGCGTGCAGGTGACCGGTCCACTCCACGCCAACAACGGCGACTTCCTCGCCCAGGCCGCCGAGGCCGGCATGGGCATCACGCTGCTGCCCAGTTTCATCGTCGACGAAGCCCTGGCCGCCGGCCGGCTGGTGACGCTGCTCTGCGAGTGGCAGGCACCGCCCATCAGCATCAACGCCGTCTACCCCTCCGCCCGCCGCCTGCCGCAGAAGACCCGGGTCTTCATCGATTTCCTGGTGGAAGAGATGGCACGGGCCAATGAGCGGGTGGTGTGTCCATAGGAAGGTGGGGCCGTCGGGGCAACTGCGTTGCCCTTGGCGAATGAATTCGCCCCTACAAAGAGAGGGTGCGCGGGATATCAGCGCTGCGCCTGGCGCAGCGTTTCTTCATCCAGGTAGCGGATCAGCGCCTGGATATCCACATCGGTCAGGCGCAGGTTGGGCATGGGGACCTGGTTGTACTGGCGGTAGAGCTCGATGGCCAGCGGGTCTTTCTCGGCGAGCATGACATCGGGTTCCTTGAGCCAGCGGGTCAGCCATTGCGGGTCGCGCAGGCGGGTGACGCCGAGCAGGTCCGGGCCGATGCCGCGCAGGCCGCCCAGTTCGCCGTCTTGCGGGCCGAGGGTGTGGCAGGCGCTGCAACGGGTGCGAAACACCTGCTCGCCGGTCGAGGGCGTGCGGATGGCCGGGGCGTCGGCGTAGCTGCGCGCGCTCGGGTTGGCCTGGCGCCAGTTCTGCAGGCCGTTGCCGAGCTTGTCGGCGAGTATGTAGGGGTTCTCGAACGGGGAGACCTTCATCCACTCGCCGGTGGCCTGGTTGCCGATCACCAGGCTGAGGTTGTGCTGCTTGAGATTGCCCGGATCATCCCCGGGGACCAGCAGGCCGAGCTTTTCCCGCAGGTGGGTGATCTCGTCGTAGTCGCCGGTGAGGAACTGCCAGCCCGGCGCCACCTTGAACTTCTGGGCATAGGCCTTGAGCACGTCGGGGGTGTCGTGGATGGGGTCGATGCTGATGGAGTAGAAGTACAGGTCGCGTCCGACCCGGTCGCCAAGGATCTTCTGGACCTGGCGAAGGCGGGCCGTCTCCAGCGGGCAGGAGTCGCCGCAGCTGGTGAAGATGAAATTGATTGCCACCACCTTGCCTTCGATCAGGTCGTCGAAAAAGCGCACGTGCCGGCCGTTCTGATCGATCAGTTCGGGGTTGGGGAAGTAGTCCCTGCCCCAGGGGCCGGAGGCGTGTGGCGGGTGTCTGGGCGTCAGCCAGTCGGCGATACCGGCGGTGACCAGTACCAGGGCAACGAACGCGAACAGCAGCGGTCTGGCATGGCGCATGACGTCGACTCCTGGTGGGGGCGGAGCCCTGAGGCTCCGCCCAGATTTGCGCTCAGCGTGCGGTCTGGCCGGTGCCGTCGCCGCTGCGGAAGGTCGGCAGGGCGACGGAGTCCACGTAGCTCACGCCGTCCCAGCTGGGCAGGGGCGTGGGCATCAGCTGGACCTGGCCGGGATGCTCGATGTCCCAGCGCAGCAGCATGGAGTTGTCCTCATGCTGGGTGTTGTGACAGTGCTCCATGTAGGTCCCGGCGAACTCGCGGAAATGCACGGCCATTTCCACCACCTGCTGGCTTTCACTGTCTTCGCCGATGCGATAGACGTCCTTGCGCGCCCACTTTTCCCATTCCGGTGGCGGCAGGCCGCCGCGGCTGAGGACGATGCCTTCCTCGAAGTGCACATGGACCGGGTGCGCCCAGCCGCCGCCGCCGTTCTGGATCTTCCAGATTTCCAGGGTGCCGGAGCCGCTATAGCCGGCCGGCGTCGGGCCATTGGCCAGTTGCGGGGCGGCGGCGATGCGCCGTGGGTCCATGTTGAAGCCCTGGCCGCCGTCGGTCCTGACGGTCCAGGGGGTTTCATCCGTGCCGTTGGTGCGGCCGAAGACGAAGCTGCGGTGGCGCGTCTGGCTCAGCAGCTGGCGGTCATTGGGATTATCCGGATGCAGGGTCAGCGGAATCATCACCTTGCCTTCCGCCTTGCCGGGTTTGGCCGGCTCGTAGTCGGCGGGGTTCATGGCCAGGTCCTGGCCGCTGTAGGCCTGAACCCGCAGTTCGAGGACCTTGCCCACCGCCGGGTCGCCCCTGTCCCACATCGGGCCGGTGCTGGTCTGCTTGATCACCGCCTTGTACTTCTCGGAGAGGATGTCGGCGAGGGCGATTTCCTGCTTGCTGCCCTTGCCGGTCTCATGCTCCAGGACGTTGACGAAGTAGAGCTTGTCCCCGGCCTTGACGCCGTTCTTGGCGAAGTTGACGACGATGTCGTAGCGCTCGGCGATGCCCTGGATGGGCAGGATGCCGAAGTGGTCCTTGAAGTTGCCGTCGCGGTCCAGGTCCATGGTGCCGTCGAAGGGCACGGCGTGTTCCATGATGTTGCCGTCGTTGGCGATCATGTGGAACGGCACCCGCGCATAGGAAACGCCCGATCCTTTCGGCCCCTTGAACTCGCCGCTGGTGCCCTTGATTTCACGCACCAGGGCCAGCTTGAGGTAGCGGGATACCGAGCCGTTGAGAATGCGGAAGCGGTAGCTGCGGGCGCGCACGTCGAACCAGGGCTTGAACTGCCAGTTGACCAGCACCTGGTCGCCGAGGAAGCCGTCGGTGTTGAAGGGATTGAACCAGAGCTGGCCCTGCTGATCCCAGGCCTTGTCCGCCACCAGCAGGTTGACGTCGTAATCGCGGTTGCCCCAGGCCAGCCCGGTGCCGCTGGGGAAGCGCAGGTTCACGCCGTCGTCGACGGCTTCGTTACCCCGGTCCAGGGCGCTGTAGTAGTTCATCATCGCGGCGTCGCCTTTGTAGACGTTCTGCGCGGTGAAATCGAGCATGTGGTCGTGGAACCAGTGGGTGCTCATGGTCTCCCGCCAGTCGCCGCGAATCTGGATCCGGCCGTTCTGGCAGGTCTTGAGGCCGGGATGGGTGTCGTTGACCCAGAGGGTTTCGCCGTCCTCGCAGGGGAAGGCCGCGCGCGGGTCGCCGGCGGTGGTGTTGATGGTGTCGTAGCCGGCCAGTTGGATGGGCCAGCGGTAGTCGTAGTACTGGCCGGGGAAGAAGAAGGCGTTGGTGTAGCCGTCGCTCTCCGCCGGGGTGTGGCCGTTGTGCTCGTGGGTGCTGAGGGTGTGCAGGCCGAAGCCACGGTTGGCCGCCGGATCGATGGGCAGGGCGTTGTAATGGCGGAACAGCACCGGTTGTCCGTAGCGGACCATCAGCAATTTGGGCGGGAAGGTGCCGTCGAAGGTCCACAGGGCGTTGTGGTCCTGAACCGGCATGTTGGGGTGGAAACGCGGTTGGATGGTGGCGGTGGTTCCGTTGGTGGTGGGCAGTCCGGCGGTGTTGAAGTAGAGCCCGCCCGGCGCGAATTCACCTTCGGCATAGTGGTGCCGCTGGTACTGGTCGCGGACACCGCCATTGGTGCGAGCGCCGGCCTGGGCCGTCTGGATCGCCATCTGTGGGTAGAACTCGTTCCAGCGCTGGTGCGACCAGCCCATGCCCGGCGGGCGGCCCTCTGCGGCCCCGGTTATCTGCCGGTGCAGGAAATCGCCGATCTCCGTTCTCCAGGGGTTGGGGTCCAGGGAGTTGGCGTACTGGGTGGGGAAGGGCGACAGGCCCGGCTGGCCAAGGAAGGCGTCCAGGTCGGCACCGGAAGGGCCGCTGCGGGCGACGTCGCCGGTGTCCTGCTCGGGAGCCGAGCCCAGGGTCGGCGCCGGGAAGGGGATGGATTGGGCCGGTGTCGTCGGGTTCAGCGGTTCCAGGCCGAAGACTTCGAACAGCATCATCTGCTGGGTAAAGGGTTGGGCGTTGAACAGGGGGCTCGGCTTGCCATTGGTGGGGTAGTTGAAGCGGGTCTGCTGGGCCGGCGGCAGAACGTTGTCAGCCCGCGGCGTGGTGCGGTCTCCCACCTGGCCGTTGGGCAGCTCGAAGGAACCGGTATTGGCCGGTGCGGCAGTCTCCAGGGCGTCCAGCGCCGCCTGCGGGTTCTCCGGCGGGCCGGTGAAGTGCGATGGGTCGTCTGCGGGGGGCGGACCGAACAGGTCCAGCGGTACGGCGACCGCTGCGTAGAGGTCTAGCGCCATCAGGGCGCCAATGAAGAAACCTGAGGACCTGAAGACCCTTGGCACCTTGTCCAGGGCTTTCGAGATCACACGCGAATTCCGGGCAGACATACCCACCTCGCTATCGAAGGCAGAGGAACACATCGAGAGAGGGAGCGGGCCACTGGAAAGAGGCACGGGGTGGGGCGGAGGTCACTGGCGCTGCAACTACGAAAATGGCCGCGCCGCGGCACGCGACATCAGGTGCGAGGCAGTTGTGGCACGTTGGCCTCGCGGTAATCCTTTTCGCTGTAACAAGGTGTGTCAACGTGGGTTGCGAGCCCTGTATTGCGAAAGGTCAAAACCCTGGCACAGGCGGTAGAGCCCCCAAATATGGGGGTTTCAGGGGATTGGAGAGGAATTTTGCAGTGGTGCTGGATTCCGGTTTTTGACAGTGACGGAATTCCGGCAGGGGTGTGGCGAGAGGTTGGGAACCCGCAGCGGTGCGCATGGCGCACCCTACGCAGAGCGATGGAGCCGGCTGGGTAGGGTGCGCTGTGCGCACCAGCCGTTGGCGGGCTTCGTGGAAACCAGGCGCGTGGAGCAGGATCGAGCATCCGCCACGAATGAGGGATGCTCGATCCCTGTCCTCAATGCGCCCCGGCGCCCTTGGCCAGGTCGCTTTCGTTCCACTCGGTGTAGACGCAGGCATCCGCTGCGGCCCAGCGCACCAGGACTTGCGCACCCGGTTGCAGGGGCGCGGTGGCGCCGGAGAGTTCCTTCAGGGTCAGGCTGGTGCCGCCCGCAGTGGTCACGCTGCAGGTCAGGCTTTCGCCGAGGAACACGGTTTCCGTCACCTTGGCCTGGATCTGGTTCCAGCCGGCGGCCAGGGGCTGCGCGGCGGCCTGTTCCGGGGTCAGTACCTGGGCCTTTTCCGGGCGCACCATCAGCACCAGTTCCTGATCGTTCTTCAGGCCAGCGGTGGGGCGGATGGCCAGCGGCTGGTTCTCGAAGCTGGCCACGGCATTGCCCTGGGCCTTCACCTTGAGGAAGTTGGAGTTGCCGAGGAAGGACGCCACGAAGGCATTCGGCGGGTCCTGGTAGAGGTCGTAGCCGCTGCCGAGGCCAACGATGCGGCCGTGGCTGAAGATGGCGATGCGCTGGGACAGGCGCATGGCTTCTTCCTGGTCGTGGGTCACGTAGACGATGGTGATGCCGAGGCGGCGGTGCAGGTGGCGCAGTTCGTCCTGCAGGTCTTCGCGCAGCTTCTTGTCCAGGGCGCCCAGGGGTTCGTCCATCAGCAGGATGCGCGGTTCGTACACCAGCGCCCTGGCAATGGCCACGCGCTGTTGCTGGCCGCCGGAAAGCTGGGCCGGGCGACGCTGGGCGAACTTCTCCAGCTGCACCAGCTTGAGCATGGACTCGACGCGGCGCTCGCGTTCGCCCGCGGCCTGCTTGCGAATGTCCAGGGGGAAGCCGATGTTGTCGCGCACGTTGAGGTGCGGGAACAGCGAGTAGCGCTGGAACACCATGCCGATGTCGCGCTTGTGGGGCGGCACGTTCACCAGGGACTTGCCGTCCACCAGGATTTCGCCGGAGCTGGGCGTCTCGAAGCCGGCCAGCATGGATAGCGTGGTGCTCTTGCCGGAGCCGCTGGAGCCGAGGAAGGTGAGGAACTCGCCGTCCTGGATGTCCAGGTTGATGTTGTCCACGGCGGTGAAGTCGCCGTAGTGCTTGTTCAGGTTGCGCAGGCTGACCAGGGTCTTGTTTACGCGGGTGTCTTGGATCACGGCACTCATTTTCGTTACCTCGGCGCTCAGGCGCTTGCAGGGTTGCGCCGGCGCAGCACGGCGGCGATCACCATGACCAGTACGGACAGACCGATCAGCAGCGTCGAGGCGACGGCGATCACCGGGGTCAGGTCCTGGCGCAGGGTGGTCCACATTTTCACGGGCAGGGTCTGCAGGGTCGGGCTGGCCATCATCACGCTCAGCACCACTTCATCCCAGGAGACCAGGAAGGCGAACAGGGCACCGGCCATCATGCCGGGGCGAATCCCCGGGAAGGTCACCTTGAATACCGCCTGCAGCCGCGAGGCACCGCAGATCACCGCGGCATCCTCGATGGACTGATCGAACAGCTTCAGCGAGTTGATGATCGAGATGATCGTGAACGGCAACGCGACGATCACGTGGCTGACCACGAAGGAGAACAGCGTCCCGGTGTAGCCCAGCTTGAGGAAGAGGGCGTACACGGCCACGGCGATGATCACCAGCGGCACGATCATCGGCAGGGTGAACAGGCCGTAGAGAAACTCCCGGCCGGGGAACTTGCCGCGCACCAGGGCGAAGGCGGTGGGCAGACCCAGGGCCACGGAGCAGAAGGTGGTCAGCACGGCCACCTTGAGGCTGGCCAGGGCCGACTCCATCCACTCGGCGTTGGAGAAGAACTGGTCGTACCACTTCAGCGTCCAGCCCGGCGGCGGGAACACCAGCCACTGGGAGGAGCCGAAGGACAGCAGCACGATGAACAGGATCGGCAGCAGCAGGAAGGCTGCGATCGTCCCCGTCGTGAGGTAGAGGCCGATGCGCAGGCGCAGGCCCATGGCATTGGGTGACAGCAGCATGGCTTACCTCGCAGTACTGGAAGCCACCGGGGATTCCGGTTGCAGCTTCAGGTAGACGTAGAACAGCGCCAGGGTGATGACGATCAGCAACGCGGCGGCGGCGCTGGCCAGGCCCCAGTTGAGGAAGGACTGCACCTGCTGGACGATGAACTCCGGCAGCATCATGTTCTGCGCCCCACCCAGTAGGGCCGGGGTGACGTAGTAACCCAGCGACATGACGAAGACCATCAGGCCACCGGAGAACAGGCCCGGACGGCACAGCGGCAGGAACACCTTGAAGAAGTTGGTCCAGGGGCTGGCGCCGCAGATCGAGCCGGCCTGCAGCACCATCGGGTCGATGGCGGACATGGTGGCCTGCAGCGGCAGCACGATGAACGGGATCATGATGTAGCTCATGCCGATCACCACGCCGGTGAGGTTGTGCACCATCTCCAGGGGCTGATCGATGATGCCCAGCGCCATCAGGACCTTGTTGATCACGCCGGACGCCTGCAGCAGCACCAGCCAGGAGTAAGTGCGCGCCAGCAGGCTGGTCCACATCGACAGCAGGACGATGTTCAGCAGCCAGCGGCCCCAGCCACGGGGTACCAGGGTGATCACCCAGGCCAGGGGGAAGCCCAGCAGCAGGCTGATCAGGGTCACCAGGCCGCCGACGGCGAAGGTGTTGAACAGCACCCGGGTATAGGCCGAGTTGGCGAACAGCTGCTCATAGTTGCCCAGCCCCGGAGTGGGCTCCAGGACGCCGCGCAGGAGCAGGCCAATCAGCGGTGCGAGGAAGAACAGGCCGAGGAAGAGCAGGGCCGGAATCAGGTTGCGGGCACCGCGCCAGCGCAGCGCGGCCTGGTTGTCTTGCTTCATCGGCGCAGCCTTGACGTCGGTGCCGCCCAAGGCGCGGGATGCGCCTCGGGTGGCCTTGGCCTGCGAGCCGGGCTGAATGGCAGCCATCTTCACTTGACCAGCCATTCGTTCCACCGAGCGGCGATTTCCTGGCCGTTCTTGGCCCAGTACGCGTAGTCGAGGGTGATCTGATCCTTAGCGTAGGCGGTGGGGAGGTTGGGGGCGAGATCGCCCTTGAGCTGGCCCACGCTGTCGACGTTCACCGGGGCGTAGGCGGTGAGGTTGGCGAAGTCGGCCTGGCCCTTGGCGCTGCTGGCGTTGGCCAGGAACTTCATGGCCGCGTCCTTGTTCTTGGCGCCTTTGGGGATGACCAGGAAGTCGGCCATGACCAGGTTCTGTTTCCAGCTCACGCCCACTGGCGCGCCGTCCTGTTGCAGGGCGTAGACGCGGCCATTCCAGAACTGGCCGAGGGTCGCTTCACCAGAGGCCAGCAACTGCTGGGACTGGGCGCCGCCGCCCCACCAGACAATGTCTTGCTTGATGGTGTCGAGCTTCTTGAAGGCGCGATCCAGGTCCAGCGGGTAGAGCTTGTCGGCGGGCACGCCGTCAGCCAGCAGGGCCAGTTCCAGCACGCCGGGACTCGGCCACTTGTAGAGGGCGCGCTTGCCCGGGTAGTTGGCGGTGTCGAACAGGGCGGTCCAGTCCTGCGGCGTCTTGCCGCCGACCTTGCCCTGGTTGTAGCCGAGCACGAAGGAGAAGAAGAAGGAGCCGACGCCGTGGTCGGAAACGAAGCGCGGGTCGATCTTGTCGCGCTGGATCACCTTGAAGTCCAGGGGTTCCAGCAGGCCCTCGGCAGCGGCGCGCAGGGCGAAGTCGGCCTCGACGTCCACCACGTCCCACTGCACGTTGCCGCTCTCGACCATGGCTTTGAGCTTGCCGTAGTCGGTGGGGCCGTCCTGGACCACGTGGATGCCGCTGGCTTCGCTGAAGGGCTCGGCCCAGGCCTGTTTCTGTGCATCCTGGGTCGTGCCGCCCCAGCTCACGAAGCTGAGGTTGTCGGCGGCGATGGCAGCGGTGCCGGTCGCGGCCAGGAATGCTGCGGCGAGAACCGCGGTTGCACGTTTTTTGAACACCATCTGGCTTGCCCTCATTGTTGTGTTTGTACGCAAGCGGGCTTCGCTTTCTACCCGCTTATCAGGAGCAGGGACCCCACTGGGGGATTCAAGGGTGGTCGAGGCGGGAGGCGGTCCCGAATTATCTCGGCCTACGGAATGTCATATTATGGTATTCCAAACTTTCTGCAAGTCCTCCGCATTGCCGGTCATCGCCGATGTCGCTGGAAGCCGCGTGGTGGGGCGGGGCTGTTGTGGGGGCGAATTCATTCGCCAAGGGTTGTGTAGGAGCGAACTCTGCTCGGGAAGCCTTTCACACGAGCCATTCGCGAGCAGTTCGTAGGGTGGATAGCGCTCTTCTATCCACCATTCGACGTGCGGCTGGGCTCGGATTGGTGGACAAAAAAAGCGTTGTCCACCTTACGGGGCCGCTGCGCGGCCCATGGCGAATGAATTCGCCTCCACACCCTGCGCGGCCTCAGCCCTCGAACGGCAGGGTGTCCACCACTTCCAGGTCGTACCCGGTGAGGCCGGCGTATTTCAGGGGCGGGCCGAGGTGGCGGAGTTTGCCCACGCCCAGGTCCTGGAGGATCTGCGCGCCGGTACCTACTTCGGAGTAGATGCGTGACTGCGAACGGCTGTACTGCCGGCGCGGCTGGGTGAGTTGCGGCACGCGCTCGAGCAGGGCCTGGGAGGATTCGTTGTTGGCCAGCACCACCACCACGCCGTGGCCGGCCTCGGCCACTTTCTGCAGGGCGGCCCAGAGGGTCCAGTTCTTCGGTCCGGTGTATTCGGCGCCGACCAGGTCGCGCAGCGGGTCGATCACATGCACCCGCACCAGGGTGGGTTCGTCGCGGTGGATGTCGCCCATCACCATGGCCAGGTGCACGCCGCCCTCGATGCGGTCTTCGTAGGTGACCAGGCGGAAGGTGCCGTGAACCGTGGGCAGGTCGCGCTCGCCGATACGGGTGACGGTGTGTTCGGTGCTGAGGCGGTAGTGGATCAGGTCGGCGATGGTGCCGATCTTGATCCCGTACTTCTCGGAGAAGGCTTCCAGGTCCGGGCGGCGGGCCATGGTGCCGTCGTCGTTCATGACTTCGACGATGACCGAGGCCGGGGAGAAGCCGGCCAGGCGCGCCAGGTCGCAGCCGGCTTCGGTGTGGCCGGCGCGGGTCAGCACGCCGCCTTCGCGGGCGCGCAGGGGGAAGATATGGCCGGGCTGCACCAGGTCGTCAGCCTTGGCATCGGCGGCGACGGCGGTGAGCACGGTGTGGGCACGGTCGGCGGCGGAGATGCCGGTGGTCACGCCGGTGGCGGCCTCGATGGACACGGTGAAGGCGGTGGAGAAGGCGCTGCCGTTGGCCGGCACCATCTGCTCCAGGCCGAGGCGCTGGCAACGCTCGTCGGTGAGGGTCAGGCAGATCAGGCCACGGGCTTCGCGGGCCATGAAATTGATCGCCTCGGGGGTGCATTTCTCCGCGGCCAGCAGCAGGTCGCCCTCGTTCTCACGGTCTTCGTCGTCCACCAGCAGGACCATCTTGCCCTGGCGGTAGTCTTCGATGATTTCTTCGATGCGGTTGAACGGCATGGTGTGACACCTGGCTGGATAAAATGGAAAGTAATCTGGTATACCATAATACCAATTTAACCGGAACAGCAGAGGTCAGCATGAAGGCTTACTGGATCGCCCACGTCGATGTGAAGGACCCGGAGCGCTACAGCGAATACACCCGCCGCGCGCCCGCGGCATTCGCCAAGTATGGCGGCAAGCTGCTGGCCCGTGGCGGCCGTTCGGAAGCCCTGGAAGGCCGGGCGACGCCACAGCGCAGCGTGGTGATCGAGTTCGAGTCCTACGACCAGGCGTTGGCCTGCTACCGCTCGGCGGAGTACCAGGAAGCCTGTGGATATCGTCAAGGAGTGGCGAAGGCGGAGGTGATCATTGTGGAGGGGGTGGCGCCCTGATCGGGGCGCTTTTCCTGTAGGGGCGGTCGCGCGAGCGAGCAACGCCTCAGCGGATGAAATGAATCTTCCCGGTATCGTCGTTGCCCATGTAGATCCCATACACCCCCGCCTCGCGTTCCTCGATGTAGCGCTCGAGGATCTGCCGGATCGCCGGGTAGTAGATGCTCTCCCAGGGAATCTCCTCGGGGGCGAAGAAGCGGTAGTCCAGGGTCTCGGGCCCGTGCTGGCCGGTCACTTCCAGGGCGATGGCGCGGAAGATGATGTAGACCTCGCTGATCTTCGGCACGCTGAAGATGGAGTAGGGGCAGACGATCTCGGCGCGCACGCCGCTTTCTTCCCACACCTCCCGCAAGGCCGCTTCCTCGGTGGTCTCGCCGTTTTCCATGAAGCCGGCGGGTAGCGTCCAGGTGCCGGGGCGAGGGGGAATGGCGCGCTGGCAAAGCAGGTACTTGCCGTCCTGCTCGATGATGCAGCCGGCAATGACCTTCGGGTTTTCGTAATGGATGTAGCCGCAGTCCGCGCACACCAGCCGCTCATGGGTGTCCCCGGCGGGACGCTGGCGGCTCAGGCCGCCGCTGCCGCAGCCGGGACAGAAGCGCGGGGCGGGCATGGCGTCAGCGTCCTATGCGCGGCTCTTTGAGGGCGATGGGGTTGGCGATCTCGCGCACCTTGCCCGGTTCGTCCTGCTTGGATTTGAGGTAGTCCAGGGCCACCTTGGCGGCAGCGCGGACGTGGTCCACGGACGCCTGGTGGGCGGCCAGCGGGTCGCCGCTCTTGATGGCTTCGACGATGCGTTCCATTTCCTTGTTGCTGGCGCCGCGGCGGTTCTCCTGGGAGACGGAGGTGGCGCGCAGGTAGCTGATGCGTGCCTGCAGCTGGCGCAGCTGGGTGGCGGCGATGTGGTTGCCGGAGCCTTCCAGCAGCACATCGTAGAAGCCCTGGACGGACTCGAGCACCTGTTGCAGCTCGCCTTCTTCGAGGGCCTTGCGGTTGTCGTCGAGGGCGCGCTCCAGGGCGCGGATGTCCTTGGCCTTGGCGTTGAGGGTGAAGAGCTGGACGATCAGGCCTTCGAGCACGCAGCGCAGCTCGTAGATGTCGCAGGCGTCTTCCAGAGTGATGATGGCGACGCGCGGACCCTTGGCATCGGCGAACTCCACCAGGCCTTCGGATTCCAGGTGGCGGAGGGCTTCACGCACCGAGGTGCGGCTCACGCCCAGCCGGTCGCAGAGGTCACGCTCCACCAGGCGATCGCCGGGCAGCAGCTGGAAGTTCATGATGGCGCTCCGCAGCTTGTCGAGGACGATCTCGCGCAGGGTGACGGGATTGCGGTTGACCTTGAAGCTGTCATCGAGGGGCAAGCGTTTCATGTGGTCCGCTCTGGTAATGGCTGTCCGTAGGAAAAACGAAGGAGCACCAGAGGGTGCTCCATCATCGGGTGGCGCCGGCAATCAACCCTGGGCCTCGGAATCAGCCTCGGCGAAGGCCTCGCGCGCGATGCGGAAGCTGTCCACCGCTGCCGGCACGCCGCAATAGATGCCGACTTGCAGGAGGATCTCGCGAATCTGTTCGCGGGACAGGCCGTTACGCAGAGCGCCGCGAACGTGAAGCTTCAATTCGTGAGGGCGGTTGAGTGCCGAAATCATGGCCAAGTTTATCATGCTGCGTTCTTTCAGCGATAAGCCGTCCCGGCCCCAGACGTGGCCCCAGCAGTACTCCGTGACCAGCTCCTGCAGAGGGCGCGTGAAGTCGTCGGCGTTCTGGATGGACTTGTTCACATAGGCCTCGCCCAGCACTTGGGTACGGATTGCCAGGCCTTTGGCGTATTTGTCGTTGCTCATTGCGGGTTCTCCCTGCTCAGGCCCGGCCGGTGGGCTGAAGCCCACCCTACATGGGCCAGGAATAAAAAAGGGCCGCTGCCGAGAGTGGTGGCGAACGGCCCTGAAGGGTGACTCAGGCGATCTCCGGCAGGGCGCCAAGCTTGCCCTTGTGGTAGACCATGGGCGTGACCTCGTCCTTGGGCAGGATCAGGTTCTTCACCGCCCCGACGATGATGGCGTGGTCGCCGCCGTCGTATTCCCGCCACAGCTCGCATTCGATGATCGCGGTGGCCTTGGACAACAGTGGGTTGCCCAGCTCGCTCAGGTGCCAGTCGATGCCCTTGGCCTTGTCCTTGCCCTTCTTGGCGAAGGCGTAGGCTTCGGCCTGCTGGTCGGCGCAGAGCAGGTGGATGGCGAACTGCTTGCTATCGCGCAGCACCGGGTAGGTGTCCGAGGCGTAGTTGGGGCAGAACAGCACCAGGGCCGGGTCGATGGACAGGGCACTGAAGGCGCTGGCGGTGATGCCGACGATTTCGCCGTCGGCATCTAGGGTGGTGACCACGGTGACGCCGGAGGGAAAGGAGCCCATCACTTCTTTGTAGATACCGGGTTCGATCATGGTGGTGCCCTCTCAGCGCATCACGAAGGGGTCGGGCATCGGAGCCGGCGAGAGGTTGATCCACACCGTCTTAAGCTCGGTGTAGGCCAGCACCGAATCGATGCCGCTCTCGCGGCCGTAGCCGCTGTTGTGGAAACCGCCGATGGGCGCCATGGCCGACACGGCACGGTAGGTGTTGACCCAGATGATCCCCGAACGCACGTCACGGGCCATGCGGTGGGCGCGGCCCAGGTCGCGGGTCCAGATGCCGGCGGCGAGGCCGAACTGGGAGTCGTTGGCGATGGCCAGCGCTTCGGCCTCGTCCTTGAAGCGGATCACCGAGGCCACGGGGCCGAAGACTTCTTCCTGCATGATCTTCATCGAGTTGCGGTCGCACTCGAACAGGGTGGGCTCGTAGTACCAGCCCTTGGCGTCGATCTCGGGACGCTTGCCGCCCAGGCGCAGGCGCGCGCCTTCGGCCAGGGCGTCGGCCACCAGGCCTTCCACCACGGCGAGCTGCTGCGCAGTGGCCATGGGACCCATCTCGCTGCTGTCGTCCTGCGGATTGCCGATGCGGATGCGCTTGGCGCGCGCCACCAGGCGCTCGACGAATTCGTCGTAAATCTCGTCCTGCACCAGCAGGCGCGAGCCGGCCACGCAGCTCTGCCCGGAGGCGGCGAAGATGCCGGCCACGGCGCCATTGATGGCGCTGTCCAGGTCAGCGTCGGCGAAGATGATGTTGGGCGATTTGCCGCCCAGCTCCAGGGACAGCTTGGCGAAGTTCTCCGCGCTGCTGCGCACCACATGGCGGGCAGTGGCGGCGCCGCCGGTGAAGGCGATCTTGCGCACCAGCGGATGGCGGGTCAGGGCCGCGCCGGTGCTCGGGCCGAAGCCGGTGACCACGTTGACCACGCCCGCCGGGAAGCCGGCTTCCAGGGCCAGGCGCGCCAGCTCCAGGATGGTGGCCGAGGCGTGCTCGGAGGGCTTCAGGACGATGGTGTTGCCGGCGGCCAACGCCGGGGCCAGCTTGATGGCGGTGAGGTACAGCGGGCTGTTCCACGGAATGATGCCGGCCACCACGCCCAGGGGCTCGTGGACGGTGTAGGCGAACATGTCCGCCTTGTCGATGGGCAGGGTGCCGCCTTCCAGCTTGTCCGCGAGGCCCGCGGTGTAGTGGAAGAATTCCGGGAGGTAGCCGACCTGGCCGCGGGTTTCGCGGATCAGCTTGCCGTTGTCGCGGCTTTCCAGCTGGGCCATGTGTTCCTTGTTCTCGGCGATCAGGTCGCCCAGGCGGCGCAGCAACTTGCCACGGACGGTGGCGGAGAGGCCGCGCCAGGCCGGGTTCTCGAACGCCTGCTGGGCCGCCTGCACGGCACGCTCGACATCCGCTTCATCGGCATCGGGCAGTTCCGCCCAGGGCTCGGCCAGGGCCGGGTTGAGGCTTTGGAAGGTCTTGCCGGACAGTGCATCGACCCACTGGCCGCCGATGCACATCTGGAAGCGTGCGAGCGTCATGCGACGATCCCCTTTGCTTGATTCTGGAAAGTCTCTGCCTCGTGGAGGAAGTCCAGCAGCATCTGGTTCACCAGACGCGGCGACTCCACCGGCATCATGTGCCGTTGCTCGTCGAGCACCACCGCCCGCGCGCCGGGAATGCGCTCGGCCAGTTGCCGGGCCATCTCGGGCGTCGAGCCCGGGTCCAGCTCGCCGGTGGCGACCAGGGTCGGCACCTTGATGCTGGGGAGGTCCTCGGTGCGGTACATGTCCTGGGTGGCGAAGAGTTCATAGGTAGTCAGATAGCCCTGCGGATCATTGCTGGCAAGGGTCTGACGGATGGCCTCGATCTGCGCCGGATTGGCGGCCTGGTACTCGCGGCTGAACCAGCGCGACAGGGCCGCTTCCGCGTTCGCATCCGGGCCGTGCTCGGCGGCCTGGCGGGTGCGTTCGATCACCCCGGCGCGCTGTTCGGCGCTGCGGTTGAAGACGCTGTTGAGGATCACCAGGCCTTCCAGGTACTGCGGGTGGTGCAGGGCGAAGGCCCGTGCCACCAGGCCACCCATGGAGAAGCCGATGACCGTGGCTCGCTCCAGCTTCAGATGGTCCAGCAGTTCGCGCAGCTGTTCGGCGTAGCCCACCAGCCCGGTGCCCGGTTCGGGGCGCGGGCTGGCGCCATGGCCGAGCATGTCGTAGGCGATGACCTGGAACTGCGGGGCCAGGCCGACGATCTGGCCGCCCCACATTTCCTTGTTCAGACCGACGCCGTGGATCAGCACCACGGGGTGGCCTTGGCCGGTCGCCAGATAACTGGTGCCGGCCGGTGTGCGTTCAGCGGTGAGCCGAATCATGGATCGCTCCTGCACGGGCCTTGGGATTACTTGGCCTGGGCCTGCTCGGCGGCCAGTTCTTCCAGATCGATGTAGCGGTTGCCGATGCGCGGGTGCAGGCGGCCACCATCGGCAGCGCCCAGCACGACGATGATTTCGTCGGCGCGCGGTGCGTCTTCGATCTGCATTTCCAGGGTGATGTAGTGAGAGCGCAGGCCCTCGTCATCCTTGTGCATCATCGGGATCTGGATCGAGGTGCCCGGGCCGCCACGCTTGTTGGTGAAGCTCAGGTAGCTCTTGGCGTTCACCGCCTGGCGGTAGTGGTTGCCGAAACGCAGGGTGTGGATAACCGCGGAAGCGTGTTCGATCTCGCCATCGGCGCCTACCACGGCGGCCTTGCCATAGGCCTCGATCTTGTTCGCACCGCCGATGGCGGCGGTCAGGCGCTCGACCATCATGGCGCCGAGGTCGGAGCAGTTGGCCTTGATCTCGGGCTTGAGGTCTTCGACAAAGCCGCGGCCCAGCCACGGGTTCTTGATGACCACGGCCAGTCCCACCATGGTCACCGGCTTCTCGGCGGCCTTGCCGCCTTCGATGAAGGTTTCTTCCACGTAGCTGACGATTTTGCGGATTTCGAAGCTCATTGGGCTCTCCTGGTTGGGGAAGTCTCTTGCTGTCTGATGGTATACCATAATATTGATTATGCAAGAGCCAGCTAGCACGGGAGGGTGGGGCATGGCGACGGAAGGTCGCTGGAGACGGAGCTGGAAGTCGCGAAAGGCGCACCCTGACGAGCTTCGGCGGGCTCTGCAGAGGAGCGACTGAAAAACAGGATGACGTCGCACGGGTAGGGTGCGCCGTGCGCACCGACGGTTCGAAACCGTGCCCAAGCAGATCCCGGAGCCGGTGCGCGCAGCGCACCCTACAGTCCAGGCCTGTCCGGCAAATGAGTTCGCCCCCACGAGGCATCAGCGCCTGTGGGGGCGAATTCATGCGCGAATGGCGGACCGCAGGACTCAGCGGAAAGCCGGTACCACGTGCTTGATGAACAGCTCCAGCGACTTCTTCTTCTCGGCGTGGGACAGGCTGTTGTCGGCCCAGAAGCTGAACTCGTCCACGCCCAGTTCCTGGTAGTGGCGGATGCGCGCGATGATTTCTTCCGGGGTGCCGATCATGGTGTTCTTGCGGATGTTCTCCAGCTCGAACTCCGGGCGGTCCTTGAATTTCTCTTCCGGACTCGGCGGCAGGAGGCCGTTGACCGGAGTCTGCTTGTTGCCGAACCAGGCATCGAAGGTGCGGTAGAAGCGCGAGATGGCGGCGGCGCCAACCTTCCAGCCTTCCGGATCGTCCTCGCTGTGCACGTGGGTGTGGCGCAGCACCATGAGTTGCGGGCGCGGGACGCCAGGGTTGTTGGCCAGGGCACCCTCGAACTTGTTCTTCAGGTCCACCACTTCCTCGTCGCCCTTCATCAGCGGGGTGACCATCACGTTGCAGCCGTTGGCCACGGCGAAGTTGTGGGAGTCCGGGTCGCGGGCGGCGATCCAGATCGGCGGGTAGGGCTTCTGGATCGGGCGCGGCGAGGAGGTGGAGGTGGGGAACTTCCAGATCTCGCCGTCGTGGGCGACATCGCCCTGCCACAGGGCTTTCACCACCGGGACCATTTCGCGCAGGGCCTGACCGCCACTGGTGGCGGGCATGCCACCGGCCATGCGGTCGAATTCGTACTGGTAGGCGCCACGGGCCAGGCCCACTTCCATGCGGCCGTTGCTGATCACGTCCAGCAGCGCGCACTCGCCGGCCACGCGGATGGGGTGCCAGAAGGGCGCGATGATGGTGCCGGCGCCCAGGCGGATGGTGGTGGTGCGTGCGGCGAGGTAGGAGAGCAGTGGCATGGGGCTCGGCGAGATGGTGTATTCCATCGCGTGGTGTTCGCCGATCCACACGGTGCTGAAACCACCGGCTTCCGCCATCAGGGTCAGCTCGGTCAGGTCCTCGAACAGCTGACGATGGCTGATCTGCTCGTCATACCGCTCCATATGCACGAACAAAGAGAATTTCATGTCGCTTACCTCGAACCTTTTTCTGTTCGGCCATGGAACGGCCGGCTGCTGTGGGGGACTCCGCCGGTGTCCTCGGAAGGGCGGGGCGGCTTGATGGATATTGGTATACCATAATATGGAATATCCGCAAGAAATTTCCGCCAGAGTGACAGGCGTCTCGTAGGTTGTGGCTGAGCCTGCGAAGCCCAACGATTCCGGTGGCGTCAGCGTTGGGCGTCGTGCTTCGGACCAGCGTGGCCCGCACTAACCTGCAGGCCTTCATCCCGCGAGCCGATCGCCGTGCAAAAAAAAAGCCCCCAATCAAGGGGGCGGGAATCAACAAGGAATGAATCAGGCGAAGGCCTGCAGCGCGCCCATCTTGCCGCGGCAGTACACCATCGGGATCACGTCCTGCTCGGGGACGATCAGGTTTTTCACGGCGCCCACCAGGATGGCGTGGTCGCCGCCTTCGTACTCGCGCCACAGCTCGCATTCGATGATGGCGGTGGCGTTGGGCAGGATCGGGTTGCCCAGTTCGCTCAGGGTCCAGTCGATGCCCTGGGCCTTGTCCTTGCCCTTTTTCGCAAAGGCATAGGCTTCGTCGCGCTGGTCGGCGGACAGCAGGTGGATGGCGAAACGCTTGCTCTTGATCAGCACCGGATAGGAATCGGAACTGTAGTTGGGGCAGAACAGCACCAGGGCCGGGTCCATGGACAGGGAACTGAAGGCGCTGGCGGTCAGCCCGACGACCTGGCCGTCGTCATCCAGGGTGGTGATGACGGTGACGCCGGAGGGGAAGGAGCCCATGACTTGTTTGTAGGCATTGGTGTCGATCATTTCGGGTACCTATCGTGAGCAAGTGGCTGCGACCGGCAGCTCATCTGTGTCTGATGGTATACCGTAATACCTGAAGTGCAAGCAGTATTTTTCCACAGCTACGGTCGCCCGACGAACGACGCATGAGTCTCTGAAAGCCAGTAACCACGGGGCTTGAGCGGGATGAGGTTGAACGTTTCAGCTGATGGAAAGGGGGCTTTCAGTACAGATTGGCGTCTAAAAATGCCTTGTCTGAGTCTTGGAATACCATAATATGGTGTCCGCTTTCGGGTGTCTGCCGTTCTTGGGACGACGCCCGAAGTCGTGGGCCCGCGTGGCTTTTCTACAAAGACAATAAGCAAGGCAAGACGATGTCCGAGAATTCCCAGCAGACGCTGATCGAGAACCATACCGTCGATTACGTGCCGCCCGCCGAACGCCACGGCAAGGCCCGCGACCTGTTCACGCTCTGGTTCAGCACCAATATCGCGCCGTTGCCTATCGTCACCGGGGCCATGGTGGTCCAGGTATTCCACCTCGACCTGCTCTGGGGCCTGTTGGCCATTGTGCTGGGGCACATGATCGGCGGCGTCTTCATCGCCCTGGCTTCGGCCCAGGGGCCGCAGATGGGCATTCCGCAGATGGTGCAGAGCCGGGGCCAGTTTGGCCGCTATGGCGCGCTGCTGATCGTGCTGTTCGCCGCCGTCATCTACGTTGGCTTCTTCATCTCCAACATCGTGCTGGCGGGCGAGTCGATCCACGGCATCGCCCCCGCCGTGCCGCTGCCGGCGGCCATCATCATCGGCGCCATCAGTGCTACCGCCATCGGCGTGATCGGCTACCGCTTCATCCACACCCTCAACCGCATCGGAACCTGGGTGATGGGCGGCGCGCTGCTGGCCGGTTTCATCGCCATTTTCTGCAGCGAACTGCCGGCGGACTTCTTCAGCCGTGGTGCCTTCAACCTGTCGGGCTTCCTGGCCACGATCTGCCTGGGGATCATCTGGCAGCTGAGCTTCTCGCCCTATGTGTCGGACTACTCGCGCTACCTGCCGGCCAGCATCGGCATCGCCAAGCCGTTCTGGGCCACCTATTTCGGCGCCTGCCTGGGCACCATCCTGTCCTTCAGCTTCGGTGCGGTGGCAGTCCTGGCGACCCCGGAAGGCACCGAGGCCATGGCGGCGGTCAAGCAGGCCACCGGTGTCCTCGGTCCGGTGCTGATGCTGCTGTTCCTGCTCAACATCATCAGCCACAACGCCCTCAATCTGTACGGCGCAGTGCTGTCCATCGTCACTTCCATCCAGACCTTCGCCGGTGGCTGGACGCCCAGCATCCCGGTGCGGGTTGTCTTGTCCGCCGTGGTTCTGGTGGGCAGTTGCCTGATGGCCCTGGGCGCCTCGGCCAACTTCATTTCCCACTTCATCGGCCTGATCCTGGCGCTGTTGCTGGTCCTGGTGCCCTGGGCGTCGATCAACCTGATCGACTTCTACCTGATCAAGCGCGGCCGCTACGACATCGCCTCGATCTTCAAGGCGGACGGCGGCATTTACGGGCGTTTCAATCCCCACGCGATCACGGCCTATTTCCTCGGCATCCTGGTGCAGTTGCCATTCGCCAATACCGCGCTCTACGTCGGCCCCTGGGCCAATTACATCGAGGGCGTGGACCTGTCCTGGCTGGTGGGGCTGCTGGTGACCTGCCCGCTCTACTACTGCCTGGCCACCCGCAGCAAGGAAGCGGTGGGGGTGTTGCGCCTGGCCGACTGACACCCGCGGTTCCTGTTCCGGAGCACCCCGTCCTGCGTGTCAGGACGGGGTGATTTTTTTCAGGGGCGCGCGCTTTGGCCCCTGCAAGTCGCCGCCCGTCAGCTAGCTTTTACTGATCGGATTCCTCAGGAGTGGAGTAGGTCATGGCAAAGGGCAACAAGAACAAGGCCGCCGCCAGTGAAGTGGCGGACAAGGAACCCATCGATCGCAAGTCCTACGAGCAGGAGCTCAAGCGCCTGCATGTGGAACTGGTGAAGCTGCAGCAGTGGGTGGTGGACCAGGGGCTGAAGGTCTGCATCGTGTTCGAGGGGCGCGACGGCGCCGGCAAGGGCGGCACCATCAAGGCCATCACCGAGCGGGTCAGTCCGCGAGTGTTCCGCGTGGTGGCGCTGCCCGCGCCGACCGAGCGGGAAAAGACCCAGATGTACGGTCAGCGCTATCTGACGCATATGCCGGCGGCGGGGGAAGTGGTGATCTTCGACCGCAGTTGGTACAACCGCGCCGGCGTCGAACGGGTCATGGGCTTCTGCACCGACGAGCAGGCCCACAAGTTCCTCGCGGTGACGCCGCTGTTCGAGAAGATGATGGTCGAGTCCGGGATCATCCTCATCAAGTACTGGCTGGAAGTGAGTGCCGAGGAGCAGACCCGTCGCCTCAAGGACCGCATCGATGATGGGCGCAAGATCTGGAAGCTGTCGCCCATGGACCTCAAGTCCTACACCCGCTGGGACGATTACACCCGTGCTCGCGACGAGATGTTCGCCGCTACCGATACCTCCTGGGCGCCCTGGTACATGGCCCGTTCCGAAGACAAGCGGCGGGTGCGGCTGAACATCATCAGCCACCTGCTCAAGCAGGTTCCCTACAAAGACCTGACCCACGACAAGAAGGTGACGCTGCCCAGGCGCGGCAAGCTCGGCAAGTACAAGGCCGCTCCCTATCCGTTCCGGATGATCGAGGAGCTTTTCTAGGCAGGACTCTGTCGGCGGATGGCCTGCCCGGCCACCCAGGAGATCCGGGGCCCATGGGCCCCGGCTTGCGTTTCACGAGGTTGGTCACCATGAAACCCTGTTTGTCCGTTTCGCTGCTGCTGGGCCTGGCGCTGGCCTCGCTGCTTGTCATTGCTCGTGCCGAAGATTTGCCCAGTGCCGAGTTGAGCGCTGCCGAAGAAGCGGAAGTGGATGCCATGGTGCTACCCGTTCCGCCTGTCTGGACCGGGGACTTCCAGGGCATGCGGGAGCGCCGGCTGGTGCGCATCCTGGTGCCCTACAGCAAGACCTTCTATGCCGTGGACCGAGGCCGCCAACTGGGCGTCAGCTACGAAATCGGCAAGGCCTTCGTGGACTGGTTGAACAAGAAGTACCCGTTCAAGAACAAGTCCCTGCGCTGGCGGGCGCTGTTCATTCCCGTCGCCCGGGACGAATTGCTGCCCAAGCTGGTGGAAGGCATTGGCGATGTCTCCGCCGGCGGGCTGGCGATCACCGACAAGCGGCTGGGGGCGGTGGACTTCAGCGAGCCCTTCGCCAATGGAATACGCGAGGCCCTGGTGACCGGCCCTGGCAGCCAGCCGTTGGCAAAGATCGAGGACCTGGCCGGCATGGAAATCATGGTCCGGCCGTCCAGCAGCTATTTCGAGCACCTGCAGGCGCTCAACGAGGACTTCAAGAAGCGTGGGCTGGAGCCGGTGAAGATCAAGGCGGCCGATGAGAACCTGGAGTCCGAGGACCTGCTGGAAATGGTCAATGTCGGCCTGGTGGGCGCCACGGTGGTGGATCGCTATATCGCCGAACTCTGGCAGTCCATGCTGACGCAGCTGGTGATCCATGATGCCTTCTACATACGGGATGACACGCAGGTCGCCTGGGCGGTGCGCAAGAACAGCCCGCAGTTGCGCAAGGTGCTGTCGGAGTTCGCCAAGGGCCACAAGCTGGGCACGACGTTTGGCAACTCGCTTCGCAACAAGTACGTGAAGAACAGCAAGGAGCTCTATGCCGCCACCAGTGAGGAGGAGCTCAAGCGATTCGCCGAACTGGTGGCGCTGTTCGAGAAGCACGCCAGCACCTACGACTTCGATTACCTGATGCTCATGGCCCAGGGCTTCCAGGAGTCCCAGCTCAACCAGAGCGCGCGTAGCCAGCGTGGCGCCGTGGGGGTGATGCAGTTGCTGCCGAGCACCGCCTCTGACCCCAGTGTCGGTGTCCAGGACGTCGACACCAGCGCCGACCGCAACATCGAGGCTGGCAGCAAGTACCTGCGCCTGCTGGTGTCCAAGTACCTCGACGATCCGGGACTGACACCCACGAACCGCACCCTGATGGCGTTCGCTGCCTACAACGCCGGGCCGGGGAACCTGCGCAAGTTTCGCCGGTTGGCGGAGAAGTCCGGCCTGGACAAGAACGTCTGGTTCGGCAATGTCGAACATGCCGCCGCGCGCATCGTCGGGCGCGAGACGGTGGATTACGTCGGCAACATCTACAAGTACTACGTGGCCTACAAGCTGGCCCGCGACAAGCAGCTGGCCAAGGCCTCGAGCACCTGACTCAGACCACCACGGCAGTGCCGCTGATGCTCACCATCAGCATGCTGCCGTTCTGGCCGACCACCTCGTAGTCGATATCGATGCCGACCACCGCGTTGGCGCCCAGCTTTTCGGCACGCTCGGACAGTTCCTCAAAAGCGATTTCCCGTGCGCGGGCCAGTTCCTTCTCATAGGCGCCCGAGCGGCCGCCGATGATGTCGCGGATACCGGCAAACAGGTCGCGGAACACGTTGGCACCGAGGATGGCTTCGCCGACCACGATGCCCTTGTATTCGCGAATGGCCCGGCCTTCGAGGGTGGGGGTGGTAGAGAGGATCATGCTGTGCTCCTTGGCGGGTTGGGTGAATGGCCAAGTGTAGGGGCGATTTCAATCGCCAAGGGTTGCGCAGCAGCCCCTCAGGGAATTCAAGGGCAGACCTTCGGCCTGCCTGGCGAATGAATTCGCCCCTACAAAGAAGAAGGGCGGGCACCCCTTTCGGGATGCCCGCCCTTTTGCGTCATGCAACTCAGACCAGGGTCAGGGTCACATCGATGTTGCCGCGAGTGGCGTTGGAGTAGGGGCACACGATGTGGGCCTTGTCCACGATGGCGCGGGCTTCCTCGCGGTCTAGGCCGGGGATGTCGATGCGCAGTTCCACTTCGATGCCGAAGCCGGTCGGGATGGCGCCGATGCCGACGATGCCTTCGATGGAGGTTTCCGCCGGCAGCTTGTGCTTGTCACGGGCGGCGACGAATTTCAGCGCGCCGAGGAAGCAAGCCGAATAACCGGCTGCGAACAGTTGCTCGGGGTTGGTGCCTTCGCCGCCAGCACCGCCCAGTTCACGGGGGGTGGTCAGGCTGACGTCGAGCACGCCGTCGGAGGAGATGGCACGGCCGTCACGGCCGCCGGTGGCTTCTGCGTAGGCGCGGTAGAGAACGTTTTCGATGGTCATGATGATTTTCCTCTGAGTTGGTTTGTTCGTTAATCTTTGGTGCGCTAAGTTGTTTGGTGAGGCAGAAGTTACTGCCAAGTTATTTTGCGCGCAATATATTTTTTAGAGCATTTCGCGCTAAATCGAATTCCAGCGGGCATAAGCCTCTGGCATGCGCCATGGGTGGAATAGGTGGCGACCTGGGCCCAGGGGTTATGCTGCGTGCCGCCATACCCTGCAGTGGTCTATATGAATGGAAGCGGGATTTGATTATTTTGTTGTTGCAATAACAAAATATTTTGCGTCGTCTAGTGAATTTTTGGCGTTATTGGCAGTATTGTGGTTTGTATAAAAACAAATCCTCCCGCTATCTGGAGTCGAATCCATGCATCCCCGCGTACTTGAGGTAACCGAGCGTCTGGTGGAACGCAGCCGCGCAACCCGCGAGCGCTACCTGGCAATGATTCACAAGGCGGCCAGTGAGGGTCCCCAGCGCGGCAAGCTGCAGTGCGCCAACTTCGCCCATGGCGTGGCCGGCTGCGGCGGTGGGGACAAGCAGCGCCTACGCCTGATGGATTCGGCCAACGTGGCCATCGTCACCGCCTACAACGACATGCTCTCGGCCCACCAGCCCTACGAGGACTACCCGGAGAAGATCCGCCAGGCCCTGCGCGACATCGGTTCCGTGGGGCAGGTGGCGGGCGGCGTGCCGGCCATGTGCGACGGTGTCACCCAGGGCGAACCGGGCATGGAACTGGGGATCGCCAGCCGCGAAGTGATCGCCATGTCCACCGCCGTGGCGCTGTCCCACAACATGTTCGATGCGGCGCTGTTCCTCGGCATCTGCGACAAGATCGTTCCCGGCCTGATGATGGGCGCCCTGCGTTTCGGTCACCTGCCGTCGATCTTCGTGCCCGCCGGGCCCATGCCGTCCGGCCTGTCCAACAAGGAGAAGGCCGAAGTGCGCCAGCGCTATGCGGAAGGCAAGGCCACCCGCGATGAGCTGCTGGCGTCGGAAATGGCCGCCTACCACAGCCCCGGCACCTGCACCTTCTATGGCACCGCCAACACCAACCAGATGCTCATGGAGGTGATGGGGCTGCACCTGCCGGGCGCCTCCTTCGTCAATCCCAATACCCCGCTGCGGGAGGCACTGACCGTGGAGACGGCGCGCCAGGTCACCCGCCTGACCCGGCAGGGTGGGCAGTTCCTGCCCATAGGCGAGATCGTCGACGAACGTGTGCTGATCAACTCGGTGGTGGCGCTGCATGCGACCGGCGGGTCCACCAACCACACCTTGCACCTGCCGGCCATCGCCCAGGCGGCGGGCATCCAGCTCACCTGGCAGGACATGGCCGAGCTCTCCGAAGTGGTGCCGACCCTCGCCCACGTCTATCCCAACGGCAAGGCCGACATCAATCACTTCCAGGCCGCCGGCGGCGTGGCCTTCCTGGTGCGCGAACTGCTCGACGCCGGGCTGCTCCATGAAGACGTCAACACCGTCATGGGGCGTGGGCTGCACCATTACACCCAGGAGCCCTTCCTCGAAGACGGCAAGCTGGTCTGGCGTGATGGTCCGGCCGCCAGCCTGGACGAGAGCATCCTGCGCCCGGTGGCACGCCCCTTCTCGCCGGAGGGCGGCCTGCGGGTAATGAAGGGCAACCTCGGCCGTGGCGTGATGAAGGTGTCCGCCGTGGCCCCGGAGCACCAGGTGGTGGAAGCCCCGGCGCGGGTATTCCACGATCAGCAGGCGCTGGCCGATGCCTTCAAGGCTGGCGAATTGGAGCGCGACCTGGTGGCGGTGATGCGCTTCCAGGGGCCGCGCAGCAATGGCATGCCTGAGCTGCACAAGATGACGCCCTTCCTCGGCGTCTTGCAGGATCGTGGCTTCAAGGTCGCATTGGTCACCGACGGCCGCATGTCCGGCGCGTCAGGCAAGATTCCGGCGGCCATCCACGTCTGTCCGGAAGCCTTCGACGGTGGCCCGCTGGCGCGGGTGCGCGATGGCGACCGGGTGCGTGTGGACGGCACCACCGGCACCCTGGAAGTCCTGGTGGACGCTGCCGAGTTCGCCGCCCGTGAACCGGCGCAGTGGGACCTGGAAGCCAATGTCGGCACCGGCCGCGAGCTGTTTGCCTTCATGCGCGAATCCTTCAGCAGCGCCGAACAGGGCGCCAGCGCCTTCACCCGCAATCTGGAGACGCTGAAGTGAAGTTGGCGCTGGTTGGAGACATCGGTGGCACCAACGCGCGTTTCGCACTCTGGCGCGACGGGCAACTGGAGTCGGTTCAGGTGCTGGCCACCGCCGACTTCGCCGGACCGGAGGAGGCCATCAGCCATTACCTGGCAGGACTCGGCCATTCGGCGGGCAGCCTGGGCGCCGTCTGCCTGGCGGTGGCCGGGCCCGTGGGCGGCGAGCATTTCCGCTTCACCAACAATCACTGGCGTCTCAGCCGTTCGGCCTTCTGCCACACCTTGCAGGTGGACGAGCTACTGCTGATCAACGACTTCTCCGCCATGGCCTTGGGCATGACGCGCCTCAAGGCGCATGAACGGTTGCCGATCTGCCCGGGTGTCGCCGATCCGGACAGTCCGGCGGTGGTGATCGGGCCGGGCACGGGCCTGGGCGTCGGTACGCTGCTGCCGCTGGGGGAGGGCCGCTGGAAAGCGTTGCCAGGCGAGGGCGGCCACGTGGACCTGCCGGTAGGCAACTTGCGTGAGGCGGCCCTCTGGCAGCAGCTGCACGGTCAACTGGGCCATGTCAGCGCCGAGAATGTGCTGAGCGGCAATGGCCTGCTTCAGCTCTATCGAGCCGTTTGCGCCGTGGACGGTCACCCGCCGCGCCTGACGTCTCCGGCCGAAGTGAGTGCCGCAGCGCTGGCTGGCGATCCCCTGGCCGGTGAGGTGCTGGAACTTTTCTGCAGCTGGCTCGGCCGGGTGGCCGGCAACAACGTGCTGACCCTAGGCGGTCGTGGCGGCGTGTATATAGTCGGCGGCGTGGTGCCGCGTTTCGCGGCCTTCTTCCAGAAGAGCGGCTTTGCCCGCGCCTTTGCCAGCAAGGGTTGCATGAGCGGCTATTTCGAGGGCATTCCGGTATGGCTGGTGACGGCCGAATATCCCGGCCTGGAAGGGGCGGGGGTGGCCCTGCAGCAGTTGAATTGACGCGGGGTGGCGCCCGATTCGTTGGGCCTCGCGGGCTCGGCGCCAACCTACGAGGCCCAACATTTGATCGACCCGATAACAACAAAGGACGGCCAATGTGAGCCAATCCGGAAAATCCATTCTCCTGGTGGATGACGACCAGGAAATTCGCGAACTGCTGGAAACCTACCTGAGCCGCGCCGGCTTCCAGGTGCGCAGCGTTGCCGATGGCGAGGGCTTCCGCCGCGCCATGGCGGAAGAAGCGGCGGACCTGGTGATCCTCGACGTGATGCTGCCCGATGAAGATGGCTTCAGCCTCTGCCGCTGGGTGCGCGGGCACCAGCGCCTGGCTCAGGTGCCGATCATCATGCTCACCGCCAGTTCCGATGAGGCCGACCGGGTGATTGGCCTGGAGCTGGGCGCCGACGATTATCTGGGCAAGCCGTTCAGCCCCCGTGAGCTGCTGGCGCGGATCAAGGCGCTGTTGCGTCGTGTCGGCTTCGGCCAGGAGCGCACCGTGGTGGAGGTGCTGGCCTTCGACGATTGGCGCCTGGACATGATCAGCCACCGCCTGTTCCACCTCGACGGCGAGGAGGTGATCCTCTCCGGTGCCGACTTCGCCCTGCTGAAACTCTTCCTCGATCATCCGCAGCAGATCCTCGACCGCGACACCATCGCCAATGCCACCCGTGGCCGCGAGGTAATGCCCCTGGAGCGCATCGTCGACATGGCAGTCAGCCGACTGCGTCAGCGCCTGCGCGATACCGACAAACCGCCCCGGCTGATCCGTACCGTGCGCGGTGCAGGCTACCTGCTGGCGGCCCAGGTCACGCCCCATCACCATGCCTAGCCGCCTGCGACTGATGCCGCGTTCGTTGCTCGGACGCATGCTCTTCCTCACTTTGCTGGTGGTGCTGCTGGCCCAGGCGCTGTCCAGCGTCATCTGGGTCTCCCAGCTGCGCGCCAGCCAGATGGATGGCCTGCTCGCCAGCTCCCGCAGCCTGGCCCAGTCCATGGCGGCCAGCGTCCGCTACATCCGCTCCCTGCCGCTGGGTTACCGCCCCATGGTGCTGGACCAGTTGCGCAGCATGGGCGGCACGCGCTTCTTCGTCTCCCTCAACGACAAGCCGCTGCAAATGCGCGTGCTACCGGAGACCCAGCGCAAGCGGGCGGTGCTGGGTGAGGTGGAGTCCGTGCTGCGGGAGCGCCTGGGCAAGCAGGTGGAAATGTCCCTGCACTTCGTCAGCCCGGACGACCTGCGCATTTTCAACAGCGGTCTCAAGCTCGACGAACTGCCACGCTCCTGGGCCCACTACGCGCTGACCCTGGAGCCGGTGAATCCACCGGTGCTGGTGACCCAGATCCAGATCGGCACCAGCGAGTGGCTGTACCTCGCCTCCTTGTTGCCCGAGCCCTACACCACCCTGGAAGACCAGGGCCTGCCGGACCAGCAGCTGTGGTTCATCCTCCTCACCAGCAGCCTCCTGCTGTTGTTCATCGGCCTGCTGGTGCATTGGCAGAGCCGGCCGTTGAAGCGCCTGGCCACCGCCGCACGGGAAATGTCCCTGGGGGCCGAGGTGGAACCCCTGCCCGAAGCCGGCGGCAGCGAAGTGGCGGACGTGAGCCGTGCCTTCAACAGCATGCGGGAGCGGATCAGCCGCTACCTCAGCGAACGCAGTCAGCTGTTCAGTGCGATTTCCCATGACCTGCGTACGCCCATTACCCGCCTGCGCCTGCGGGTGGAGTTGCTGGAGGACGAAGCACTGCAGGCCAAGTTCAGCCGCGATCTGGACGACCTGGAACTGCTGGTCAAGGGTGCGCTGCAATGCGTGAAGGACACCGACATCCACGAGAACATCGAGCAGGTGGACCTCAACCACCTTCTGCACGGGCTGGTGGAGCCCTACCTGGGCACCGGACAGGTGACCCTGGAAGGGGCGGCGAGTGCCTCCTACCCCGGAAAGCCCCTGGCCCTGCGCCGTTGCATCGGCAACCTTGTGGATAACGCGCTGAAGTACGGCGAGCGGGCGCATCTGCAGATCGAGGACAGCGAGGACGCGTTCGTCCTGCATGTGGATGACGAAGGCCCCGGCGTGCCCGAGCAGAAGCTGGAGCAGGTGTTCGAGCCGCATTTCCGCCTGGCTGGACACCAGCAGGGCTATGGGCTGGGGCTGGGTATCGCGCGCAATCTCGCCCACAGCCATGGCGGGGAGCTGAGCCTGAAGAACTTGCGTGAGGGTGGGTTGCGGGTGACGCTGTGGTTGCCGAGGCAGGCGGAGTGATCGGTTGGCCCGCACCACACTCCCAATGAGCGTCACCCCTCTCCCTTCGGGAGAGGGCGCTAGTCCGAGTATTGTAACCACCCCGTGACCATCCACTATCCCTTTGTTACCCGCGGTCTTGAGGGCCGTGGTTAGACTGCAGGCAAGCGCAAGCACCGACTTGCTCAGTCATAAAAACAAGAAGGTAACCCTGTCCATGAACGCCATCTCCCGCCTGGCCGCTGTCGTTTCCCTCGCTTCGCTGTTCCCGCTTTCCGCCCTCGCCGGTGAAGTGGAAGTCCTGCACTGGTGGACTTCCGGTGGCGAGAAGCGCGCCGCCGATACCCTGCAGAAACTCGTCGAAGAGAAAGGCAACACCTGGAAGGACTTCGCGGTCGCCGGAGGGGGTGGCGAGGCCGCCATGACCGTGCTGAAGACCCGTGCCGTTTCCGGTAATCCGCCGTCTGCCGCACAGATCAAGGGGCCGGACATCCAGGAGTGGGGTGAGCTGGGCCTGCTGGCCGAGCTGGATGACGTCTCCACCGAGGGCAAGTGGGACTCCCTGCTGCCGAAACAGGTGGCGGACATCATGAAGTACGACGGCCATTACGTGGCGGTGCCGGTCAACGTGCACCGGGTCAACTGGCTGTGGATAAACCCCGAGGTGTTCCAGAAGGCGGGCGCTACGCCGCCCACCACCCTCGATGAATTCTTCGTGGCCGCCGACAAGCTCAAGGCCGCCGGCTTCATTCCGCTCGCCCATGGCGGGCAGCCCTGGCAGGACGGCACCGTGTTCGAGGACCTGGTGCTGAGCATTCTCGGCCCAGAGGGCTTCCACAAGGCCTTCGTCGAGCAGGACAAGGCCACCCTCACCGGCGACAAGATGGTCGAAGTCTTCGTTGCCCTGAAGAAACTGCACGGCTACGTCGACCCCGACGCCGCCGGCCGCGACTGGAACAGCGCCACTGGCCTGGTCATCAACGGCAAGGCCGGCATGCAGATCATGGGCGACTGGGCCAAGAGCGAGTGGAGCGCCGCAGGCAAGGTGGCGGGCAAGGATTACCAGTGCCTGCCGTTCCCCGGCACCCAGGGCAGCTTCGCCTACAACATCGACTCCCTGGCCATGTTCAAGCTCAAGGACGAAGCGAACATCCAGGCGCAGAACGATCTCGCACGTACCGTGCTGGAGCCGCAGTTCCAGCAGTTCTTCAACCAGAACAAGGGCTCGATCCCGGTCCGCCTGGACCAGGACATGAGCAGCTTCGACGCCTGCGCCCAGCAGTCCATGAAGGACTTCAAGGAAGCGGCGGCGGGAAAAGGGCTGCAACCCAGCCTGGCCCACGGCATGGCCGCATCCAGCTACGTGCAGGGCGCGGTGTTCGACGTGGTGACCAACTTCTTCAACGACCCAGCCGCCGACCCGAAGAAGGCCGCGCAGCAACTGGCCGCCGCGATCGAAGCGGTGCAGTAAGCGGTCGGGCCGCGTAGGCGGCCCCTGATTCCCATTCCCCACGCCGGTGCAGGCTTCCAGGCCTGCGCCTCGGGGTCGGCCGCGCCGAGCTTTTCTCCCCTCTCCCTCCGGGAGAGGGGCGGGGGGTGAGGGAAGGTCGGCGTGGCTCGATGCATCCCTCACCCCAACCCTCTCCCAAGGGGAGAGGGGGCTGTCCGTGCAACCTGCAACAACGGAGTCTCCCATGAGCTCAACCGCAGTCTTCGCCAAGGCCTCGCCGCTGGACGCGCTGCAACGCTGGCTACCCAAGCTGGTGCTGACGCCCAGCGTGCTGATCGTGCTGGTCGGCTTCTACGGCTACATCCTCTGGACCTTCCTGCTGTCCTTCACCAACTCGCGGTTCATGCCCAGCTACAGGTTCGTCGGCCTGCAGCAGTACGAGCGTCTGCTGGATAACGACCGTTGGTGGGTGGCCAGCCACAACCTGCTGGTCTACGGCGGCCTGTTCATCACCATCAGCCTGGTGCTTGGCGTATTCCTGGCGGTGCTGTTGGACCAGCGCATCCGCCGCGAGGGCTTTATCCGTACCGTCTACCTCTACCCCATGGCGCTGTCGATGATCGTCACCGGGACCGCCTGGAAATGGCTGCTCAACCCCGGCCTCGGCCTGGACAAGTTGCTGCGCGACTGGGGTTGGGAAGGCTTTCGCCTGGACTGGCTGGTGGACCCGGACCGGGTGGTCTACTGCCTGGTGATCGCAGCCGTGTGGCAGTCCTCCGGCTTCGTCATGGCGCTGTTCCTGGCCGGCCTGCGCGGGGTGGACCAATCGATCATCCGCGCGGCCCAGGTGGATGGCGCGAGCCTGCCGACCATCTACCTGCGCATCGTCCTGCCGAGTCTGCGGCCGGTGTTCTTCAGCGCACTGATGATCCTCGCGCACATCGCCATCAAGAGCTTCGACCTGGTCGCCGCCATGACTGCGGGCGGTCCCGGCTACGCCTCCGACCTGCCGGCGATGTTCATGTACGCCCACACCTTCACCCGTGGCCAGATGGGCCTCGGCGCCGCGAGCGCGATGCTCATGCTCGGCGCGGTGCTGGCGATCCTCGTGCCCTATCTGTACTCCGAACTGAGGAACAAGCGCCATGACTAGCCTGGCCGGAAAGCCCGCCTTCAGTTTCAGCCGCCTGGCGATCCACGCCACGCTGATCTTCGCCTGCGCCCTCTACCTGGTGCCGCTGGTGGTGATGCTGCTGACCAGCTTCAAGACGCCGGACGACATCCGCACCGGCAACCTGCTGTCGATACCGGATGTGTTCACGGTGATCGGCTGGGCCAAGGCCTGGGCCAGCGTCGGGGGCTATTTCTGGAACTCGGTGAAGATCACCGTGCCGGCGGTGATCATCTCCACCCTGCTCGGTGCGCTGAACGGCTACGTGCTGTCCATGTGGCGCTTCCGTGGTTCGCAGCTGTTCTTCGGCCTGCTGCTGTTCGGCTGCTTCCTGCCGTTCCAGGTGGTGCTGCTGCCGGCGTCCTTCACCCTCGGCCAGTTCGGCCTGGCCAACACCACCGGCGGCCTGGTGCTGGTGCACGTGGTCTACGGCCTGGCCTTCACCACGCTGTTCTTCCGCAACTTCTACGTGAGCATCCCCAATGCCCTGGTGCGGGCGGCGCGGCTGGACGGGGCGGGGTTCTTCACCATCTTCGGGCGCATCCTGCTGCCCATGTCGGTGCCGACCATCATGGTCTGCCTGATCTGGCAGTTCACCCAGATCTGGAACGACTTCCTCTTCGGCGTGGTGTTCGCCAGCGGCGACACCCAGCCCATCACCGTGGCCCTCAACAACCTGGTGAACACCAGCACCGGGGTCAAGGAATACAACGTCGACATGGCCGCCGCGATGATCGCCGGCCTGCCCACCCTGCTGGTCTACGTATTCGCCGGCAAATACTTCCTGCGCGGCCTCACCGCCGGCGCCGTCAAAGGCTAGGAGTCGCACCCATGGCAACCCTCGAACTGCGCAATGTGAACAAGTCCTACGGCAGTGGCCTGGCGGACACCCTGAAGAACATCGAGCTGTCCATCGACTCGGGCGAGTTCCTGATCCTGGTGGGGCCGTCCGGTTGCGGCAAGTCCACGCTGATGAACTGCATCGCCGGCCTGGAGAGCATCAGTGGCGGCGGGATCATGGTCGACGGCCAGGACATCAGCGGCATGAGCCCCAAGGACCGGGACATAGCCATGGTGTTCCAGTCCTACGCCCTGTACCCGACCATGAGCGTGCGCGAGAACATCGCCTTCGGCCTGAAGATCCGCAAGCTGCCCCAGGTCGAGATCGACGCCGAAGTCGCCCGTGTGGCCAAGCTGCTGCAGATCGAGCACCTGCTGGAACGCAAGCCGGGCCAGCTCTCCGGTGGCCAGCAGCAGCGCGTGGCCATGGGCCGGGCGCTGGCGCGGCGGCCGAAGATCTACCTGTTCGACGAGCCGCTGTCGAACCTCGATGCCAAGCTGCGGGTGGAGATGCGCACCGAGATCAAGCTGATGCACCAGCGGCTGAAGACCACCACCGTCTATGTCACCCATGACCAGATCGAAGCCATGACCCTGGGCGACAAGGTGGCGGTGATGAAGGACGGCATCATCCAGCAGTTCGGCACCCCGCAGCAGATCTACAACGACCCGGCCAACCTGTTCGTCGCCGGTTTCATGGGCTCGCCGCCGATGAACTTCATCCCCCTGCGCCTGCAGCGCCGTGACGGCGGCCTGGTGGGGCTGCTGGACAGCGCGGATGGCCATTGCGAGCTGCCCCTGGGCGAGGTCGCCGGAGCGTTGGAAGGGCGCGAGCTGATCCTCGGCATCCGCCCGGAGCAGATTCAGGTCGGCACCGGTGACCTGCGCGCCATTCGCGCCGAAGTGCAGGTGTTGGAGCCCACCGGGCCGGACACCCTGGCCTTCGTCGAGATCAACCAGACCAAGGTCTGCGTGCGCCTGGCCCCGGATGCCGCGCCCAGGGTGGGGGACGCCCTGGAGCTGCAGTTCGCCCCGGACAAGGTGCTGCTGTTCGACGCGCAAAGCGGCGAGCGTCTCTGTGCTCCGCAAATGGCGGCAAGCCCTGAGCGGCCGGCCAGGGTGGCACAGCTCAAGGGCCTGTAGGGGCGCCACGGAAACGATCCATCGCAACACAACAATAAAAATCTGGAGTGGACATGAGCACGACGATCAAAGGTTTGTGGGTACTGCCTTGCGCGCTGTTTGCGATTTCGGGGGTTGCGCAGGCGGTGGAATTCACCGGCTACATGCGCAGCGGCGCCGGTGGCTCCAGCGAAGGCGGCACGCAATCCTGCTTCCAGCTGCCGGGGGCGCAATCGAAGTACCGCCTGGGTAACGAGTGCGAGCAATACATCGAACTGGACCTGCGGCAGGACGTGTTCAAGCTTGATGACGGCTCGGTGATCAGCGTCGAAGGCATGGCGCAGCTGTTCAACGAATATGGCCATACCCCTGAATTCACCGGCGATCATGGTTTCGCGCGGATGAACCAGATGTACACCGAGTGGAGCAACATGCCGGCGCTCAATGGCGGTTCGTTCTGGGCCGGTCGCCGCTTCTACAAGCGGAACGATATCCACATTTCCGACTTCTACTACTGGAACCAGAGCGCCACCGGCTTCGGCTTTGACGAGGTGGCCATCGGCGACCTGAAGTACAGCTACGTGTTCTCGCGCAAGGACAACGTCTTCCAGGACCCCTACATCAACCGCCACGACTTCGATATCGACGGCTTCCAGACCAATCCCGGCGGGGAAGTTGGCGTAGGTGTGAGCTACATCGACAAACCCGACAGCACCGACGCCCACAGCGGCTGGTCGGTGGCGGCGCAGCACAAGCAGAAGGCGTTCCTCGGTGGGGTGAACACCTTCGCCCTGCAATACGGTCGCGGGCCGGGCACCGCGCTGGGTTACACCGGTGATCCGACCCTGGACAACAGCAACCAGAGCTGGCGTGTGGTGGAGTTCTTCGACTGGCAGGTGACGCCGCGTTTCGGTGGTCAGTTCGAAGTGGTCTACCAGAAGGACAAGCGCCCGGATGGTGACGACCAGAACTGGCTTTCCGTGGGGGTGCGCCCGGTCTACGCCATTACCGACCAGTTCAAGCTGGTCACCGAGCTGGGCCGCGACCAGGTCGAAGCCCCCGGCGGCACTCGCAAACTCACCAAATTCACCCTCGCACCCACCTGGTCGCCCGCCGGCCCCGGCTTCTGGCAACGCCCGGAAATCCGCCTCTATTACACCCACGCCAGCTGGAACGAGGCCGCCCAGCGCGCCGCCAGCGACCTTGCCGCAGGTTCGGCGCTGTCCGATACCGGCGCCTTTGGCGATGCGCTGCACGGCTCCAACTTCGGTGTGCAACTGGAGTACTGGTGGAAGTGATGCGCAGCGCCAGGCCGCATCGGGTGACGGCGGGGGAGGGCACGGACCATCCCCTCGCCGGCCTGCTGCGGCCGGCGTCCGGGCAGCCGTTCCGCTGGAGCGAACAGCAGGGGCGCGAACTGCTGCTGGTGGAGCATCCGCGCTGCCAGGCGGTGTTCAGCTGCCAGGGCGGTCAGCTGCTGCATTTCCAGCCGCGCGGCGAGCGTCCGCTGCTCTGGTGTGCCGCACGCTGGCCGCGCATCGGCGCCATCCGGGGCGGCGTGCCGGTCTGCTGGCCCTGGTTCGGCCGTCATCCCATGGAAGGCGGCTGGCCTCACCACGGCTGGGCGCGCCTTTCCGATTGGCGACTTATCCACAAGGAAGCCGATGCCGAGGGTGTACACCTGAAATGGCGTCTTGATCTGCACGATTGGCAGGTGGAGCTGGAAGCCCAGCTGGGTGAGCGCATGAGCCTGCAACTGGTGACCCGCCACCGCGACAGTGAGCCCTGCGTGCTCAGCCATTCCCTGCATGCCTACTGGCGGGTCAGCGATGTGGCGCGAGTGGCGCTGCTGGGGCTGGATGGCGCCGAAGGCCGCGACCTGATGAGTCGCGATCCATGCCGGCAAGACGGCGAACTGCGGATCATCGACGGTTGCCACCGGGTATTTCAGCGCGGTGGCCGCGTGAAGATTCAGGATGCCGGCTGGCAGCGTCGGCTGTGCATCGACGGAGGCACGAATCCCAATACCGTGGTCTGGCATCCCGGCAGCCGGCCGCTGTCCGAGGTGAGCTGGACGGAGGGGCTGGGGTTCGTCGCCGTGCAGGGCGCGGCTTGTGGAGAAAAAAGCGTCGAGCTGGCGGCGGGGGAGGAGGCGAGGTTGAGTGTGAAGGCGTGGGTGGGGTGATCGGGGGCTGGCCTGGTCACGAGCGGTGTAGGGGCGAATTCATTCGCCAAGCAGGCCGAAGGCCTGCCCGCCAACCCCGCAAGGGGCCGCTGCGCGACCCGTGGCGAATGAATTCGAGGAGGCGGGGCGCTTCACTCAGGAAGGCTCCTCATCCGCCGGATAGCGGCTGGCATTGAGGCTTTCCTTGATCTTGCGCAGGTGCGGCTGGAAGTCGACGCCGCGGCGCAGGGTCATGCCGGTGGCGAGCACGTCGAGCACGGTGAGCTGGATGATGCGCGAGGTCATCGGCATGTAGATGTCGGTGTCCTCCGGCAACGGGATGTCCAGGCTCAGGGTGCTGGCCTTGGCCAGGGGCGAGCCGGCTGCCGTGAGGCCGAGCACCGAGGCGCCGTTCTGCCGCGCCAGCCGCGCCACTTCCACCAGTTCGCGGGTGCGGCCGGTGTAGGAAATGATCACGAAGAGGTCACCCGTATGGGCCACCGACGCCAGCATGCGCTGCATCAGTACATCGGAATGGGCGCTGACGGCGAGGTTGAAGCGGAAGAACTTGTGCTGGGCATCCAGGGCCACGGAAGCCGAGGCGCCGAGGCCGAAGAAGTGGATCTGTCGGGCCTGGATCATCAGGTCCACGGCGCGACTGATCAGTTGCGGGTCCAGGTTCTGCAGGGCGCTGTCCAGGGAGGCGATGGCGCTGCCGAAGATCTTCCGGGTGTAGGCCTCGGGGCCGTCGTCGGCGGCAACCGCCTGGCTCACGTAGGCGGCGCCGCTGGCCAGGCTCTGGGCCAGCTGCATCTTGAGTTCGGGGTAGCCGTTGACGCCGAAGGAGCGGCAGAAGCGGTTCACCGTCGGCTCGCTGACCTGCGCCGCCTGTGCCAGGGCGGCGATGCTGTAGCGGGTGGCCTGTTGCGGGTCGCGCAGGATCACTTCAGCGACCTTGCGCTCGGCCTTGTTGAGCTCGTCGAGGCGGTTCTGGATCTGTTCCAGCAGGTTGTGCACGCGGTCCATTTGGGTTCCTGGAGAGGGGCCTGCAATCGGTGGCCTATCGTACTGAGCGCACCCAGGCGGAGCCACCGTAATCTCGGATGTTGGTAAATGTAGTTTTATTACTACATTTTGTCTTGCTGTAACGCATTCCAAGGTGTATTCATACGCTCATGTTTGATGGAAGAACAAATATCATGGCCTCACGACCTGTCGAACCCTGCACCGTTGGCCTGTTTGGCGCCTTGGGCGACCTGGCGCTCCGCAAGCTCTTTCCGGCCCTCTACCATCTGGATTGCGCAGGGCTGCTGCCCGCAGAAACGCGCATTCTCGCCATGGCTCGGGAGGACGGCGAGCCGGCCTCGCGGCTGGCCACCATCGGCGAGCACCTGCGTCGTCATGTGCCGGCCGGGGAGCTGGAGGAGGGCGCCGTGCAGCGCTTCATGGCGCGCCTGGACTACCTGTCGATGGACTTCCTCGAAGCCGACGGTTACGCGGCACTGGCGGACAGGCTGGGGCCGGCGATGCGGTTCATCGCCTACTTCGCCACGCCCGCTGCGGTCTACGGCTCGATCTGCGCGGGGCTGGCTTCGGTGGGGCTCGCCGAGCGGACCCGTGTGGTGCTGGAGAAGCCCATCGGCCATGACCTGGAATCCTCCCGTGCGGTGAACGAGGCCGTGGCGGCCTACTTCCCCGAAGACCGCACCTACCGGATCGACCATTACCTGGGCAAGGAGACGGTGCAGAACCTGATCGCCCTGCGCTTTGCCAACAGCCTGTTCGAAACCCAGTGGAACCAGCACCACATCTCCCACGTGGAAATCACCGTGGCCGAGCAGGTGGGCATCGAGGGTCGCTGGGGCTACTTCGACCAGGCCGGTCAGCTGCGCGACATGATCCAGAACCACTTGCTGCAGCTGCTCTGCCTGATCGCCATGGACCCACCCAGCGACCTCTCCGCCGACAGCATCCGCGACGAGAAGGTGAAGGTGCTCAAGGCCCTGGCGCCCATCGCCCCGGAACAACTGGGCCAGCAAGTGGTGCGTGGCCAGTACGTGGCCGGCAACATCCTCGGCAAGTCCGTGCCGGGCTACCTGGATGAGGAGAACGCCAACGCCGAGAGCCACACGGAAACCTTCGTCGCCCTGCGGGCGGAGATCCGCAACTGGCGCTGGTCGGGCGTGCCCTTCTACCTGCGTACCGGCAAGCGCATGCCGCAGAAGCTGTCCCAGATCGTCATACACTTCAAGGAACCGCCGCACTACATCTTCGCCCCCGAGCAGCGGCCGCTGATCAGCAATCGCCTGATCCTCCGCCTGCAGCCGGACGAAGGTATCTCCCTGCAGGTGATGACCAAGGACCAGGGCCTGGACAAGGGCATGCAGCTGCGCAGCGACCCGCTCCAGCTGAGCTTCTCCAACACCTATCGCAGCGCGCGTATCCCCGATGCCTACGAGCGGCTGCTGCTGGAAGTGATGAAAGGCAACCAGAACCTCTTCGTGCGCAAGGATGAAATCGAGTACGCCTGGAAGTGGTGCGACCAGCTGATCGCCGGCTGGCGGCAGCAGGGCGACGCACCCAAGCCCTACGCGGCGGGAACCTGGGGGCCGGTGGCCTCCATCGCATTGATCACCCGTGATGGCAGGAGCTGGTATGGCGATCTGTAATCTCGACCTGCCGTCGCAGGTCACCGGGCTCAGCCTCGGCAGCCCTGAACAACTGGCCGGTGAGCTGGCCATTACCGTGGCCAACGCCCTACGCGCGGCCATCGACACCCGTGGTTCGGCCGTGCTGGTGGTGTCCGGCGGGCGCAGCCCGGTGGCGTTCTTCGAGCGTCTTTGCGGCCAGACCCTGGACTGGTCGAAAGTCACCATCAGCCTGGCCGACGAGCGCTTCGTGCCGGTCAGCCACGCTGACAGCAACGAAGGCCTGGTGCGCGTCCACCTGCTGAAGGGCGAGGCCGCCAGCGCGCGCTTCCTCGGCCTCTATCAAAGCGCGCCGAACCTGGAGGAAGCAGCACGCCTGGCTGACGCGGCCCTGGCCGAGCTGGGCGTCATCGACGTGCTGGTGCTGGGCATGGGCGAGGACGGTCACACCGCCTCGCTGTTCCCCGGCAGTCCGAACCTTGAGAAAGCCCTGAGTGCCACCTGTTCGCAGCGCTGCCTGCCGATGCAGGCGCCCAGCGTGCCGCGCCAGCGCCTGAGCCTGACGCTACCGGTCTTGGCCGGTGCTCACCTGACCCTGCTGGCCGTGCAGGGCCTGGCCAAACTGGCCACGCTGGCCGATGCCCTGGCGGGTGACGACGTGGCGGCCATGCCGATCCGCGCCTTCCTCCGTCGTCCCCTTGAAATTCACTGGTGCCCCTGAGCCCGAAGGAACGCCCATGACCAGTCTCCCCAACAGCCGGGCCGCCAACCGTGACGCGGTGCCGAGCATGGCCGACAAGGCTGCCCTGATCGACGTACTTTGCGGCGCCGCGCGCATCCTTCCGGTGATTACCATCGAGCGCGAGCAGGATGTGCTGCCGCTGGCCGATGCGCTGGCCGCTGGCGGCCTGCACACGCTGGAAATCACCCTGCGCTCCGAACATGGCCTCTCCGCCATCCGCACCCTGCGTGAGCAGCGCCCGGAGCTCTGTGTGGGCGCCGGCACCGTGCTCGATGAGTGGATGCTTGCCGAAGCGGAAGCCGCAGGCTCGCAGTTCATCGTGACCCCCGGTTGCACCGCCGAGCTGCTGCGCGCCGGGGTCTACAGCCCGCTGCCCTTGCTGCCGGGTATCAGCAGTGCCTCGGAAATCATGCTCGGCTACGCCCTGGGCTACCGCCGCTTCAAGCTGTTCCCGGCGGAAGTCTGCGGTGGGGTGAAGGCGCTGAAGGCCTTTGGCGGACCGTTCCCGGGCATCCGGTTCTGTCCCACCGGCGGGGTGACTCCCGACAACCTGCTGGACTACATGGCACAGCCCAACGTGATGTGCGTGGGCGGCACCTGGATGATGGACAAGGAATGGATCCGCAGCGGCGACTGGCAGCGTATCCAGGAAACCACGGCAGCGGCATTGGAGCTGTTGCACTGACGTCCGGCACAGCACGTTCTGCATTTTTTGTGGGAGCGATTTCAATCGCGATGCAGGCCGCAGGCCTGCCCTGCAAGATCCAATAGGGGGCACTGCGTGCCCCTTGGCGAATGAATTCGCCCCTACAGGTTTCTACCCACTTTTGATCCAGGCCGATCCCCGTGCGGGAACGAATTCCGCCAAACGGATTGCTGAAACGATTTACCAAACGAATAAACCGCGCTAAAACCGACTTCCAGTGGTTCCGACCCAGAGGAAAGTGCAATGACCCACAACAACAACCTCGACGCCCTGTTCCCCACTGCCGACCAGATCCCCGAACGCTATCGCCCCGGCGCGCCCATCGAGCAGCGCGAATATTTGGTGAACGGCGAACTGCTGCGCTGGGACGGCTCGCTGGCCGCGGTGCGCAGCCCGATCTACCTGGCCGGCGACCAGGGCGATGCACAAGTGGTGCTGGGCAGCACGCCGCTGCTGGATGCCGACGCCGCCCTGGCCGCGCTGGACGCCGCAGTGACCGCCTATGACCACGGCCAGGGCCTGTGGCCGACGATGCGGGTCGCCGAGCGCATCCAGCACGTGGAGAAATTCCTCGCCCGCATGCGCGAGCAGCGTGAAGCGGTGGTCAGGCTGCTGATGTGGGAAATCGGCAAGAACCTCAAGGATTCGGAGAAGGAGTTCGATCGCACCTGCGATTACATCGTCGACACCATCGAGGCGCTCAAGGAGCTGGATCGCCGTTCCAGCCGCTTCGAGCTGGAACAGGGCACCCTTGGCCAGATCCGCCGCGTGCCCCTGGGCGTGGCGCTGTGCATGGGGCCCTACAACTACCCGCTGAACGAGACCTTCACCACGCTGATTCCGGCGCTGATCATGGGCAACACCGTGGTGTTCAAACCGGCCAAGTTCGGCGTGCTGCTGATCCGTCCGTTGCTGGAAGCCTTCCGCGACAGCTTCCCGGCTGGCGTCATCAACATCATCTACGGCCGTGGCCGCGAGACCGTCAGCGCCATCATGGCCAGCGGCAAGGTGGATGTGTTCGCCTTCATCGGCACCCACTCGGGCGCTGCCGACCTGAAGAAGCTGCACCCGCGCCCGCACCGCCTGCGCGCCGCCCTGGGCCTGGACGCCAAGAACCCCGGCATCGTCCTGCCCAAGGTCGATCTGGACAACGCGGTCAGCGAAGCCATCACCGGCGCGCTGTCCTTCAACGGCCAGCGCTGCACGGCGCTGAAGATCCTCTTCGTCCACGAAGACGTGATCGACCCCTTCCTCGACAAATTCTGCGCCAGGCTGGCCAAGCTCAAGCCCGGAATGCCCTGGGAGGAGGGCGTCGCCCTGACGCCTCTGCCTGAGCCGGGCAAGGTCGATTTCCTCAATACGCTGCTGGAAGATGCCGTGGCCAAGGGTGCCAGGGTGGTCAATCCGGGAGGCGGCAGCCATCGGCAGAGCTTTTTCTACCCCGCCGTGCTGAGCCCGGTCAGTCCGGACATGCGTCTCTACAACGAAGAACAGTTCGGTCCGCTGATTCCGGTGGTGCCCTACCGCGAGCTGGATGAGGTGATCGACTACGTCCTGCACTCCGACTACGGCCAGCAGCTCAGCCTGTTCGGCAACGATCCGGCGCAGGTGGGGCGCCTGGTGGACGCCTTCGCCAACCAGGTGGGCCGGATCAACATCAACGCCCAGTGCCAGCGTGGCCCGGACACCTTCCCCTTCAACGGCCGCAAGAACTCGGCGGAGGGGACGCTGTCGGTACATGACGCCCTGCGCGTGTTCTCCATCCGCACCCTGGTGGCGACGAAGTTCCAGGAGGACAACAAGCAGCTGGTCAGCGACATCATCCGCAATCGCGAGTCGAACTTCCTGACTACTGATTACATCTTCTGAGGATCTACCCTTGTGGGGCTTTGGCTTTCTGTAGGGGCGAATTCATTCGCCAAGCAGGCCGAAGGACTGCCCTGCAGGGTCAATTGGGGGCACTGCGTGCCCCTTGGCGAATGAATTCGCCCCTACAAGAAACCGGCCCGATAGTGGTCAATGGAGACACCCCATGCCCCGCCCCATCAGCCGGGACACCCGGCTCTGCATGTCGCTGTCCGGCCGCCCCGGCAACTTCGGCACGCGCTTCCACAACTACCTCTACGAAGCCCTCGATCTCGACTTCATCTACAAGGCCTTCACCACCACCGACCTGCCGGCGGCCATTGGTGGCATCCGCGCCCTGGGCATTCGCGGTTGCGCGGTCTCCATGCCGTTCAAGGAGGCCTGCATCCCGCTGCTGGATGAGCTGGACGCCTCGGCGTCGGCCATCGATTCGGTCAACACCATCGTTGCCGACAACGGCCGGTTGAAGGGTTACAACACCGACTACAGCGCCGTGGCCAGTCTGCTGGCGAGCCACGGCGTGCCCCGGGATATCGACTTTGCCCTGCGCGGCAGCGGCGGTATGGCCAAGGCGGTGGCCAGCGCCTTGCGCGACAGCGGTTTCCGCCATGGCCGCATCATTGCCCGCAACGCCGCCGCCGGCCCGGCCCTGGCTGAAAGCTGTGGCTACGAATGGCAGCCGGAACTGGGCGAAGCGCGCCCGCGGATGCTGGTCAATGTCACCCCACTGGGGATGGAAGGCGGACCGGAGGCCAATGCCCTGGCCTTTACCCGGCAACAGGTCGAAGCAGCGGAATGGGTCTTCGATGTCGTGGCCCTGCCGGTGGAAACCCCGCTGATCCGTCTCGCCCGCGAGCTGGGCAAGCCGGTGATCACCGGCGCCGAGGTGATCGTGCTGCAGGCGGTGGAGCAGTTCGTGCTCTACACCGGCATCCGGCCGGAGGCGGGGTTGATCGAGAAGGCAGCGGCGTACGCAAGGGCGGTGTAGGGGATGAGCCACCTTTGGACGGCTCAATCCTCCGGCAGGTTCGCGTAGATCTTTTCCAGGGTGCCGTTGAGCTTGGTGATCTGGGCTTCGGTGAGGTCCTTGAAGCTGTTGGTGAAAATGTGCGCGGTGTTCACCTGGATCTCTTCCACCATGTGCCGGCCCTTATCGGTGATGGTCACCTGGGTGACGCGGCCGTCGCTGCTGCAAGGCGCGGTGTCCACCAGGCCGTCGTCCTTCATGCGGTAGACGATCTTGGTGACGGTGGAGAGCTTGGCGATGGCGTGCTCGGAAATCTCCGAGATGCTCGACTGGCCGTTCTCCTTGAGGATGAAGAGGATGCGCCAGCGCGGGATGTCCAGGTCGATCTTCTTCAGTGTCTTTTCCATGGCCATGTTGTAGCGGCCGTAGACGCGGGCGATCCAGTAGAAGGGGAATTCTTCCTTCTTGAAGTCGTCGCTGGCGGGGTTGTAACGGTTGAGGCGCTTCTTCGGGCTCATGCGAATGGGGCACAGGTTCTGCTGACAGGGGGAGAGTTATAGGGCGTTGCGCCGAGGCTGTCGACAGCCACGTGGCGTCTCCTTGGTCCCGGTCAGGCTCGCTGTTTACCGCGCCAGGGTGCCCAGTCCGCCCTTAGAAAGCGTCGAGCCTGGTTCTTCCGATTCTCCGAATCATTCCTGGGTGCTGCGGGTGGGGGCGATGCATTCCTCGGCATGCCCCTGGCCGTCTCCCTCACTTTTCCTCACGTGCCCTTCGCGGCTCCCTTTCCGGTCCACCTGACAGCCCGTATGGGGGCTTTGTCGTGCTCGTCTGCGAATACCTGTTCGCCGGTGGAGGTCGGTTTTTCACGGCGTTGGACAGCGCATTTTCAGTGCCTGAATAGGGAAATTTTCGGTGCAATTTTTCGAGAATTCCAGGTCGGGCATATTTCGCTGATTAGATCAATTATGTTCGATTATCGATCATTTCTGTGAGCAAAAAGAAAGCTCGGTTTTGCTGGGGTGTGCGATGGAAACACATCCGCTTTTTAAGAATAACTGCCTGTATTTGAATGTTTTTATTTTTGAATTTACGTGAAAGTTACACCTTTTGTTTGTTACGAAACTCCACGGAAATAGAGAATTTTTGCGAATGCTGAGGTGCTTTTACACAACTGTTTTTGCGTGACCATTCAATTGACATTTCACGTAATTCTGTTGATTTTAGATCTGCGCGATCGGCACTCCAGACCCGTACCGATCGAGTACCAACAAGAACGCCAATAGGTGAAGCAGATGACGATAGTGGTCGAGAAGCTGGCGCTGGGTAGCACGGGGCGGACTGTCATGGTGAAGGACACCATCGACATCGCCGGCCACCCCACCCGCGCTTCCAGCCGTGCCCTGGACGATGCACCGGATGCCGAGTGCCATGCCGAGGTGGTCCAGGCGCTGCTGAATGCGGGCTGCCGCATCACCGCCAAGACCGGCCTGCACGAGTTGGCTTTCGGAACCACCGGCCTGAACGCCTGGACCGGCACTGCCGAGAACCCGCGTTACCCCGGCCGCATCCCGGGCGGCTCCTCCAGCGGTTCCGCCGCCGCCGTGGCCGCCGGCCTCTGTGACTTCTCCCTGGGAACCGATACCGGTGGCTCGGTGCGGGTGCCGGCGGCCTGCTGCGGTGTGTTCGGCCTGAAGCCCAGCTTCGGCCGCATCAGCCGCGCCGGAGTGATGCCAGCCGAGACCTCCCTGGATTGCGTCGGCCCCTTCGCCGCCAGCATCCACCTGCTGATCGAAGCCATGTCGGCCATCGACCCGTCGCTCAAGGCGCTGCCGTCGGTGGAAGGCATCCGCATCGGCGTGGTGCCGGTGGAGGCCAACCCGGAAGTGCTGGCCGCCGTGGACACCGCCCTGGGGGCCTCTGGCTTCGCCCTCGAATCCCTGCCGTTGCCCGGCATGCAGGCCGCCTATGACGCGGGCCTGGCCATCATCAACCGGGAAACCTGGAACGCCTGCGGCCACCTGGTGGAAACCGGACGGGTGGGCGCCGATGTCGCCGCCCGCCTGCTCGCCGCGCGGAACACCACCGACGCCGACCTGGCTGCCGCCGAACGCTGCCGCGCCGCCTTCACCGCCGAGGTGGATGCCGCCCTGGCCCGCTGCCCGATCCTTGCCTTGCCGACCATGCCGGATTACCCGGCGCTGGTGGCGGATGCCTTTGACACCCGTGCGGCCGTCGGCATGACCGCCTTCGTGCGGCCTTTCAATCTCACTGGCCACCCGGCACTGAGCATTCCCTTCGAGGGCGCCTCGAAGCTGCCGGTGGGCCTGCAACTCGTTGCCGCCAAGGGCGCGGATGAACTGCTGCTGGCAGTCGCCCGCGAGCTCGTGCAGCGCCTCGAACAATAACCAACAAGCCCACCTGGAGAGCCCCATGTCTTCGCTAAGCGAGCTGGATTACCAGCACCCCGCCCCCATTACCGCGAGTGAAGGATTCCAGGCACTGCTCGCCGACATCCGCGAGCGTGCCCTGCGCGAGGAATTCGACCGGCAGAAATTCATTTCCCAGGACGTGATCGAACGCTTCAAGGCACTCGGCGTCTACCGTGCCCTGGTGCCCACCCGCTTCGGCGGCGATCAGCGCTCGCCCATGGAGTTCTGCCAGATGGTCGAGGACATCTCCGCCGCCGACGGTTCCGCCGGCTGGGTCGCCAGCTTCGGCATGAACCCGGTGTACCTGGCGGCGCTGCCCCTGGCGACCCTGGAACAGGTCTACGCCAATGGCCCGGACGTGGTCTTCGCCGGCGGCATCTTCCCGCCCCAGCCGGCGGCTTTCGTCGACGGCGGCCTGGAAGTGCACGGGCGCTGGAAGTTCTCCAGCGGCTGCATGGGCGCCAGCCTGATCGGTGTCGGCATCAGCCCGAAGAACGGTGACACCGTCGGCCTGCCGCGCCTGGCCGTGATGCCGCGCGAAAAGGTGAAGATCGAGGAAACCTGGGACGTGGTCGGCCTGATCGGCACCGGCAGCCATGACGTGGTGATCGACGGCGTGGTGGTGCCCGAGGACTGGACCTTCGTCCGCGGCGGCCCGTCCAACCTCGACGAGCCGATGTTCCGTTACCCGTCCCTGTCCTTCGCCACCCAGGTGCTGTCCGTGGTGGGGCTGGGCGTCGCCCGCGCCGCCCTGGACTACCTCTCCGGCCTGGCCAGCGGCCGCTTTTCCGTCACCGGCGCCCCGGCCCTGGCCGACCGCCCGCTGGCGCAGATGCAGATGGCCAAGGCCGAGGCCGAACTGCGCGCCGCCCGTGCCTGGTTCTACGAGGCCATGGAAGACGCCTGGGCCAGCGTGGTGGCCGGTGATCCGGTGAGCGTCGAGCAGACCAACCTGCTGCGCCTGTCCTCCACCCACGCCACCCGCGTATCCGCCGAAGTGGCGCGCACCGCGCAGATGCTCTCCGGCATGACCGGCGTGTACCGGGACAGCCCGCTGTCGCGCTTCGTCAACGACACCCTGGTGATCACCCAGCACGCCTTCATGGGCGACATGACCTACCAGAACGCCGGGGCGATCTTCTTCGGCAACAAGCCGCTGCCCGGCTACCTGTGAATTCCAACTGACTGATCGGTGATTGTGATGAGCGAGAAAAAAGCCCTGCGCGTCCTCTTCTGCATGGGGATCAACCAGAACTTCTTCGATGCCCCGCGCGAGGAGCAACTGCAGGTCTGGGCCGCCTTCAGCGAAATGTGGAACGGCATCCACGACCTGCCCGGCGTGAAGGTGTTCGGCAACATGGACGACGACCAGAGCATGGTCGGACCAAGCACCGGCTACCCCTGGACCACCTACCTGCTGGCCGACGTACCGGACATCGAAACCGTCCACGCCGCCTGCAACCTGTTCCGCACCACGCCGGTGGGTGATGGCACCTACAAGCTGTGGCGCTACGCCAAGGTCGAGGCCCGCACCGGCCGCGAACTGATCATCCAGCGTGCGTGACCGCCATGAGCCAAGCCCTCGAAGCCCGACTGCGCCAGCTGGAAAGCGAACATGCCGTGCGCACCTGCATGAACCGCTACATGGCGCTATGCGACGCCCTGGACGCGCGCACGCCCCTGGACGAACTGGCCGGCCTGTTCACCTTTGATGCCGTCTGGGAAGGCAAGGGCGCCAAGTACGCCAAGAGCTTCGGCGGCTACCAGGGCCGTGAGGCGATCCGCGCCATGTTCGCCACCTACGTGGTGGCGCCGGCGCACTTCGCCCTGAACGTGCACTTCCTCTGCTCGGAGCTGATTCGCGTGGAGGGTGCGCAAGCCACCGGCAGCTGGGTGATGTTGCAGACCTCCACCTTTGCCAGCGGCGCCTCGCACCTTAACGCGGCACGCCTGACGGTGAAGTTCCGCGAGGAGGAGGGCGCCTGGCGCATGGCCCATTTCCAGACCGAGAACCTGTTCAGCCGGCCGGTGGAGGCGTGGAACAGCGACGCGCACCTGCCAGTGCCGGGCAAGAACGGCGAATGACCTTTTTTTGTGAGTCGGTGCCCTGCGCCGACGAGGAGTGACCGTGACCAACCTGATCGAAAGCGTGAACCTGGCCAGCTCGCCGGCCGACCTGGTGCTGCACGACCGCGTGCACACCGCCCTCTACACCGACGCCCGCCTCTTCGACGAGGAGCTGGAGAAGGTCTTCTACAGCACCTGGGTCTGGGTCGCCCACGCCAGCGAGATTCCCGAGGCCGGCAGCTACAAGAGCACCTACATCGGCAAGCAGCCGGTAATCGTCGTGCGTGACCGCAAGAAGGACGTGCACGTGCTGCTCAACCGTTGCCGCCACCGTGGCGCCACCGTTTGCGAGCACAAGAAGGGCAAGACCAACAGCTTCGTCTGCCCCTACCACGGCTGGAGCTACGCCCTGGACGGCAGCCTGCGCGGTGTGCCGCACCCGGAAAGCTACGCCGACTGCCTGGACAAGGGCGAACTGCCCCTGGTGAGCCTGCGCGTCGAGCAATACAACGGCATGATCTTCGCCACCTTCAAGGACGACATCGAGCCGCTGGTGGACTTCCTCGGCCCGGCCAGGAAGTGGATCGACCTGTTCATGAAGCAGGGCGCCGGCTACGGCGTGAAAGTGTCCGGTGAGCACCGCTTCCGCTTCCCCGGCAACTGGAAGATCCAGCTGGAAAACACCACCGACGCCTACCACTTCCCGCTGGTGCACAAGTCGTTCCTGTCCTCGGTGGACGAGCAGACCCTGGAACTCTTCGACTTCGTGAAGGGACCGGGCTACGTCGAAGACCTTGGCAACGGCCACAGCGTGATGGTGATGATCCCCGAGCTGGTGGACCTGGAAGCCGACCTGGACAAGCCGATTCCCGAGCGCTTCGAAGCCCTGGCCGAGGAGCTGCGCGCCGAAGGCATCGAAGAACAGCAGGTGCGCCGTATCGTCCGCGCCGTCGGCGGTTCCGGCTTCAACCTCAACCTGTTCCCCAACGTGGCCTGCTCCATGGCCTTCTTCCGCGTGCTGCAGCCGATCTCGGTGAACGAGACTGAAATCCACCACGCGGTCATCACCATGGACGGCGGCCCGGCCGTGGCCAACCGCTACCGCCTGCGCCTGCACGAACACTTCCAGGGCCCCATGGGCTTCGGCACCCCGGACGACTCCGAAGCCTGGGAGCGCGTGCAGAAGGGCGCCCAGGCCGGCACCGACCTCTGGATCATGCTCAACCGCGGCCTGCCCGGTGAGAAAGAGAGCGAGGACGGGCTGATCAGCGACGTGAGCGCCGAGACCGGCATGCGTGCGGCCTATCAGCAGTGGAAAAAGATGATGTCGGCGTGAGGAGAACACAACCATGAACCTTGAATTGCTCAATCACGTCAGCGCCTTCATCTGGCAGGAAGCGGACATGCTCGACCACGGCGAATTCGACGCCTGGTTGAACCTGTGGACCGACAAGGGCACCTACATCATCCCGATCGATCCCACCGAGACCGACTTCGAGAACACCCTGAACTACGCCTACGACGACCACCACATGCGCCAGCTGCGCGTGCAGCGTCTGATCGGCGGTGAGTCCATCTCCACCAGTCCGCGTGCCCGTACCGTGCGCGCCCTGTCGCGCTTCCGCGTGCTCGGCGAGGAAGACGGCGTGGTGACCGTGCGCTGCGCACAGAACCTGCGGGAATTCCGCAAGGACGTGCTCAAGCACTACACCGCCGACATCACCTTCCAGCTCAAGCGCGAAGGCGAGGGCTTCAAGATCCAGCGCAAGCTGATCCAGCTCATCAATTCCACCGACACCCTGGCGGGTATCGGTTACATCCTCTGAGGCGCCGGCCATGACCCAAGTAGCTTTGGTAACCGGCGCGGCGCAAGGCCTGGGCCTCGCCATCGCCAGCCGTCTGTTCGCCGCCGGTTACGCGGTGGCGATCACCGACCTGTCGCTGGAGCGCGCCCAGGCCGCCGCCGACAGGCTCGACCCGAGTGGCCAGCGCAGCCTGGCGCTGAAACTCGACGTGGCCAGCAAGGCTGACTTCGAAGTGGCCCTGGCGGCGACGCTGGAACGCTTCGGCGCCCTGCACGTGGCGGTGAACAACGCCGCCATGACCATGACGACGCCTGTGATGCAGATCAGCCCGGAGGAGTTCGACCGCGTCCTCAGCCTCAACACCCGCAGCGTGTTCGTCGGTTGCCAGGTGTTCGGTGCGCACATGGCGGCGGCCGGCTACGGGCGGATCGTCAACATGGCCTCCCTGGCCGGGCAGAACGGCGGCACCGCCACCGGCGCGCACTACGCCGCGTCCAAGGGCGCCATCGTCACCCTGACCAAGATCTTCGCCAAGGAGCTGGCGGCCGGCGGTGTCACCGTCAACGCCATCGCCCCGGGGCCCATCGAGTCCCCGGCGGTGCGCGCGGCAGTGCCGCCGGAGCGCATGGAAGGGCTGCTCGCCAACATTCCGGTCAAGCGCCTGGGCGATGCCGATTTCCTCGGCGACCTGGTGGTGCAGCTGGCGCGTCCGGAAGCCTATTTCACGACCGGGGCGACCTGGGATGTGAATGGAGGCCTCTTCATGCGCTGATTGCGCGAAGTGACAAAGCAGGGCCGTGCGTGCAGTGCGGTGAGTACAAACGAGAACGAAACAGCACCCACGAGGGTGCGGGAAGGCCGGTATGAGTGAGCAAGTGTTGAATCTGGTGGTCCGCAAGCGGGTGGAGCAGGGCGAGGGCGTGGTAATCCTCGACCTTGCCGACCCGTCGGGCAGACCCCTGCCGGCGTTCGACGCCGGCGCCCATGTGGATATCCACCTCAAGCCAGGCCTGGTGCGCCAGTACTCCCTTTGCGGTGACCCGGCCAACGCCTCCGTCTACCGCCTGGGCGTGCTGCGCGACCCGGCTTCCCGTGGTGGTTCGGTTGCGGTCCACGAACTGCTGCAGGAAGGCAGCGAGGTCGCCATCGGCGCACCGCGCAACCTGTTCCCCCTGGCGGCCGGCGCGAGCCGCTCGATCCTCATCGGCGGTGGCATCGGCATCACCCCGATGATCGCCATGGCTCACGAGCTGACCGCGAAGGACAGCGCCTTCGAGCTGCACTATTGCGGCCGCTCGCGCAGCCGTACCGCCTTCCTCGACGAACTGCAAAGCGCCGCCTTCGCCGCCTGCGTGCGCACTCACTTCGACGATGAAGACGCCGCGCAGAAGCTCGATCTGCCCGCCGTGCTGGGTCAGCCCGCCGAGGGCGTGCATGTGTACGTCTGTGGCCCCGCCGGGTTCATGGACTGGGTGATCGCCGAGGCGCGCAAAGCCGGCTACGCGGATGATCACATCCATCGCGAGTACTTCCAGGTGGAAGTGGATGCCAGCGGCGAGAGCTTCGAAGTGGTCGCCCAGCGCAGCGGCAAGACCGTGCAGGTGGCCGAGGGTCAGAGCATCCTCGACGCGCTGGCCGGTGTCGGCATCAAGATCGAGATTTCCTGCGAACAGGGCGTCTGCGGCACCTGCTTGTGTGACGTGCTGGAAGGCGAGCCGGACCACCGCGACGTCTACCTGACCGATGACGAGAAGGCCGCCAACGACCAGATCCTGGTCTGCTGCTCGCGGGCCAAATCAAAAAAACTGGTGCTGGACATCTGACAGGAGAGGGGCAAGACCATGGTCGATACCACTGGATTCCGTAATGCCATGGCGCTGCTGGGCGGCGCCGTTTCCGTCATCACCACCGATGGTGCCGCCGGACGCTTCGGCTTTACCGCCTCGGCGGTGTGCAGCGTCACCGACCAGCCGCCGACGCTGCTGGTGTGCATGAACCGCTCCTCGTTCGCCAACGGACATTTCAAGCAGAACGGCGTGCTCAGCGTGAATGTGCTGACCGCCGAGCTGAAGGAGATTTCCGCCGTGTTCGCCAACCGCGAGCTGGACTCCGAGCAACGCTTCGCCCGCGCCAGCTGGAGCACCCTGGAAAGTGGCTCCCCGCTGCTGGACGACGCCCTGGTGAGCTTCGACTGCCGCATCGCCCAGGCCCATGAAGTGGGTTCGCACACCATCTTCTACTGCGAGGTGCTGGGGATCGTTCATGGCAAGAACCAGGAAGGCCTGGTGTATTTCAATCGCGCCTACCATCGCCTGGGCGATGCCTCGCGTTCGGCCTGCTGATCACCCCCTGCACCTTCATGTTCTGCGCCGCACAGGGCCGGCCGGTCACGGTCGGACCTGCTCCCGGCAACGCCCAAGAGACCCCGATGCGACTCTACGAACTCATCACCTTCACCCTGCGCGTGCGCACTCCGGCCGCGGCCCTGGCGCGCCTGGAATCCACCCTCGCCGAGGCGCTGCCGGGGTGCACTCTGGTGGGCTGCTGGGCCTCGGAAATCGGCCCGCTGAACCAGATCGCCGTGTTGCGCGGCTTCACTGACGAGACGACCCGCCAGACCGAGCGCGAGCGCTACCTGCCGGCGACGTTCTCGCCGCTGCAGTAGCCGCTCTTTTTTCACGCTTTACCTCGGCCCGTTCCACTCCTTTGCGGGCTTTTTTTCTTGTGCGAGCGGTGTGGCCGCTCTTCGTAGGATGGGTTGAGGTACGAAACCCATGCGGACCATGGTTGATGGGTTTCGCAAGCTCTACTCATCCTACGGACTGCTTTTCGTGGGGGCGAATTCATTCGCCAAGGGCAGCGCAGCTGCCCCGTAGGGTGGATGTCGCGTTTTACATCCACCAATGGAGTTCGGGTGAGCCACGGACGGTGGATCGGTGAAGCGTGATCCACCCTACATCGGCTGGCTAGCCGATCCGCCCTTCGGACAGTTCTTCGATCAATGACAGGCAATGGGTCAGCGCCGGCGAGGCGTCGCCCACGCGGCGGCTGATGATGATGGGGGAGGTGGCCTGGGCTTCCTGCAGGCTGGCGTAGCCGATGTCGATGCGGTGCAGCACCTGCACCGAGGCCGGCACCAGGGTGATGCCGATGCCGGCGGCGACCAGGCCGATGGCGGTCTGCAGTTCGTTGGTCCACTGCGCCACCTCGATCTGCAGGCCGTAGGCGGCGAACAGCGACAGCACATGGTCGGCATAGCTGGGGCGCGGATTGCCCGGATAGAGCACGAAGGGCTCCTGGGCGAGGTCGGTGAGGCTTACCGGGCCGGGCAATAACGGATGCCCGGCAGGCAGGGCGGCCACCAGCGGGTCGAGGGTCAGCACCTGCTGCTGGATTGCCGGATCGTTGATGTGGATACGGCCGAAGCCAACGTCGATGCGCCCGGCCTTGAGGGAGTCCACCTGTTGCAGGGTGGTCATCTCCGACAGGCCCAGCTCCAGGCCGGCATCGCTGCGCAGGCGGCGGATCAGATCGGGAAGCACGCCGTAGAGGGTGGAGGGGGCGAAGCCAATGCCGAGCCAGGCCTTTTCGCCCGATCCAATCCGGCGGGTATTGTCACAGACCTTCGCCAGTTGCTCGAGGAGGGTGCTGGAATGCTCGTGGAAAAAACGTCCGGCCTCGGTCAGGCGCAGGGGGCGGCCACGGTCCAGAAGGGCTACCCCCAATTCGTCTTCCAGCTGCTGGATCTGCCGGCTCAGCGGCGGTTGGGCGATGTGCAGGCGCTCGGCGGCGCGGGTGAAATTGAGGGTTTCGGCAAGCGCCTGGAAGTAGCGCAGGTGGCGAAGTTCCATGGAGGCCTCCATTCCAGATTGGCGATACCTGGCAGGTATCGTTGCAGACAAAATCAATATTGGAACCAAAACCGGCAGGGACTCAATATCCAGGCACAGAGAAATTCAACCTGATGGGTATTGAAGTGAGCCAAGTCCTGATCGAAAGCGTCGAGGCAATCATCGTCGACCTGCCGACCATCCGCCCGCACAAGCTGGCCATGCACACCATGCAGAACCAGACCCTGGTGGTGATCCGCCTGCGCTGCTCCGATGGCATCGAAGGCCTGGGCGAGTCCACCACCATCGGTGGCCTGGCCTACGGAAACGAGAGCCCGGAAAGCATCAAGCAGAACATCGACAGCCACCTGGCTCCGCTGCTGGTCGGCCAGGACGCCGCCAATATCAACGCCGCCATGCTGCGCCTGGACAAGGCAGCCAAGGGCAATACCTTCGCCAAGTCCGGCCTGGAAAGCGCACTGCTCGATGCCCAGGGCAAGCGCCTTGGCCTGCCGGTCAGCGAACTGCTCGGCGGCCGTGTGCGTGACAGCCTGGAAGTGGCCTGGACCCTGGCCAGCGGCGACACCGCCAAGGACATCGCCGAAGCCGAACACATGCTGGAAGTCCGTCGCCACCGCATCTTCAAGCTGAAGATCGGCGCCGGCGAGGTGAACAAGGACCTGGCCCACGTCATCGCCATCAAGAAGGCCCTGGGCGATTCCGCCAGCGTGCGCGTCGACGTCAACCAGGCCTGGGACGAATCCGTGGCCCTGCGCGCCTGCCGCATCCTCGGCGACAACGGCATCGACCTGATCGAGCAGCCCATCTCGCGCATCAACCGTTCCGGCCAGGTACGCCTGAACAAGCGCAGCCCGGCGCCGATCATGGCCGACGAATCCATCGAGAGCGTCGAGGACGCCTTCAGCCTGGCCGCCGACGGCGCCGCCAGCATCTTCGCCCTGAAGATCGCCAAGAACGGCGGCCCGCGTGCCGTGCTGCGCACTGCGCAGATCGCCGAGGCGGCGGGTATCGCCCTCTACGGCGGTACCATGCTGGAAGGCTCCATCGGCACCCTGGCGTCGGCCCACGCCTTCGTCACCCTGAAGCAACTGACCTGGCACACCGAGCTGTTCGGACCGCTGCTGCTGACCGAGGAAATCGTCACCGAAGCCCCGGTCTACCGCGACTTCCAGCTGCACGTGCCGCGTACCCCAGGCCTTGGCCTCGCCCTGGACGAAGAGCGCCTGGCGTTCTTCCGCCGCAAGTAAACAGGAGACCGATCCGATGCTGTTCCACGTGAAGATGACCGTAAGACTCCCGGTCGACATGGACCCGGCCAAGGCCGCCACGCTCAAGGCCGACGAAAAAGAGCTGGCCCAGCGCCTGCAGCGCGAGGGCAAGTGGCGCCACCTGTGGCGCATTGCCGGCCACTACGCCAACTACAGCATCTTTGACGTCGCCAGCGTCGAGGAGCTGCACGATACCCTGATGCAGCTGCCGCTGTTCCCGTACATGGATATCGAGGTCGACGGCCTTTGCCGCCACCCGTCGTCGATTCATGAAGACGATCGCTGATCGTCCCGTGCCCGATAACAACAAGATGAGGAAATAGCCATGACTATCAAACTGTCCAGCTCCGAAAGCGTTCAAAAGTTCTTCCAGGAAGCCAGCGGCTTCAACAACGACCAGGGCAGCCAGCGCATGAAAAAGCTGGTCAACCGCATCCTGCTCGACACCATCAAGATCATCGAAGACCTGGAAGTCACCACCGAAGAATTCTGGAAGGCGGTGGACTACCTCAACCGCATGGGCGCTCGTGGCGAAGCCGGCCTGCTGGTGGCCGGCCTCGGCCTTGAGCACTACCTGGACCTGCTGCTGGACGCCCAGGACGAGCAGGCCGGCCTGAGCGGCGGTACCCCCCGCACCATCGAAGGCCCGCTGTACGTGGCGGGTGCGCCGATGTCCGAAGGCGAAACCCGCATGGACGACGGCACCGATCCAGGCACCGTGATGTTCCTGCAGGGCCAGGTGAAGGACGCTGATGGCAAGCCGATCGCCGGTGCGGTCGTCGACCTGTGGCATGCCAACACCAAAGGCACCTACTCCTACTTCGACACCACCCAGTCCGACTACAACCTGCGCCGCCGCATCGTCACCGACGCCGAAGGCCGCTACCGTGCCCGCAGCATCGTACCGTCCGGCTACGGCTGCCCGCCGGATGGCACCACTCAGGAAGTGCTGAACCTGCTGGGCCGCCACGGCAATCGCCCCGCGCACATCCACTTCTTCATCTCCGCGCCGGGCTACCGTCACCTGACCACCCAGATCAACCTGTCGGGCGACGAGTACCTGTGGGATGACTTCGCCTACGCCACCCGCGACGGCCTGGTGGGTGAAGTGCGCTTCACCGAAGATGCCGCCGCTGCCGCTGCCCGTGGTGTAGAAGGCCGCTTCGCCGAGATCGACTTCGACTTCCAGCTGCAGAACGCCCTGACTTCCGAACAGGAAGCCATCCGCGACCGCGTACGCGCTGAAGCCTGAGTCACCGACTTGGTGGGGGAGGCTGGTTCCCCCGCCATTTGAGCCGGCCGTTTGGCCGGCTTTTTTATGCCCGGGATTTCTCAGGGTCCGGAAGCCCCTTCACTCCCGTGCCGTACTCCCCCCGGAAGGGCGAGGAGCCCACTTTCCCCGCGACATGATTCCGGCGCCTGGCGACTGTAGGGTGCGCTGTGCGCACCGCTTTCCAGGCTCAGACCTGGCGCTACGTCCAGCCATTGGTGCGCGCAGCGCACCCTACGAGGTGGTTCCGTCGTTCCGTTCAATCCACGTGGCTTACCAACGGCCGAGGGGGCCTGTGCCAGGTTCGGCAGCCCAGGCCATCACCCTCGCCACCACGGGAAGCGGGCCGCAGAGCTCCGCCATCTGCCATCGCCCTGGCCCTGAGCGGCACCCAGTTGGGCGATGCCATGGCCTTGCTGCTGATGGTCTTCGTGGTCGGCTTCACCCTCACCGGCGCGCTGAATAACCTGAGCATCCTGGCCGCCACCTTCTACCCGACCCAGGCCCGCGCCACCGGCGTGGCCTGGGCCCTGAGCGCCGGCCGCGCCGGTTCGATCATCGGCTCGTCCCTGGGCGCCTGGCTGTTCGCCGCAGCGGGCGGCTTGCAGCTGTTCTTCCTGTGGCTGGCGGTGCCGCTGCTGGTGGCCAGCCTTGCGCTGTTCGCCATGGCGATGCGGCGGTCGGGGGTGACCCAGGTGGCCTGATTGCTGATTGGAAACGGAAACGGCCGGCGCTATGCGCCGGCTTTTTTTTGCGTCTCGGAGGGGCCGCGAGTGGAGTGAAACCCATGCTGGCCGGTGTCCGGGCGATGAGTCCGAATACGCCTGACGTCGCGGATTGATGGGTATCGCAAGCTCCACCCATCCTACGGAGGGGGCGGAGCGGGTCTTAGGTATTGCTTTCGGTGAACTTCTCGAAATACAGGTGGCCGTTGTCGATGCCGTTGTCGGTGAGCCAGGTCTTCACCGACTCCACCATGGGCGGCGGGCCGCAGAGGTACATGTCGAAGGGCGCCTCGCGCAGGGTGGCAGCGTCGAAGTGGTCGGCCACGTAGCCGCACTTGCCGTGCCAGTCCTGGCCTTCGTCGCTGATCACCGGGGTGAAGCTGAAGCCGGGGATACGCTCGGCATAGCCCTGGATGCGCTGCAGTTCGCAGAGGTCGGCCACCTGGCGCACGCCGTAGAACAGGTGCACCGGCTGGCCACAGCCGCCACGGTCGGCGATTTCGTCGAGCATGCCCAGGAAGGCCGAAAGGCCAGTACCGCCCGCCACCAGGAGCAGGGGCTTCTCCACATGGCGCAGGTAGAACGCGCCCAGCGGGGCCTCGAAGCGGATTTCGTCACCCACCTTGCAGCGTTCGCGGATGTAGTTGCTCATCACCCCGTCCGGCAGCAGGCGGATGAGGAACTGCAATTTGTTTTCCGCATTCGGCCGGTTGGCGAAGGAGTAGGAGCGTTTCGAATCCGTGCCCGGTACCTGCAGGCGGGCGTACTGCCCGGGCAGGAAGTCCAGCTGTTGGCCGTCGACGCCGGCATCCAGATGCAGGATCGCGGTGGTGGGCGAGACCTGCTCGACGTGGGTGACGATGCCGCGCTCTTCCACCGTCTTCGACGCGCCGCAGAGCGCCGAGTCGAAGTCGAAGTAGAAGGAGGCGTCGGACTGCACGCGGGTCTGGCAGGTGAGGACCTTGCGCTGCTCCAGGTCCTTGGCCGACAAGGCCTCCTCGTCCACGTAGTCCATGGCGTAGCGGCCGGACTCGCAGCGGCCCATGCAGGTGCCGCAGACGCCCTCGCGGCAGTCCAGCGGAATGTTGATGCCGTTGCGCAGGGCGGCATCGAGAAGGATCTCGTTGCCCTGCACGGGGAAGAACAGGGTTTTGCCGTCGGCAAAACTGAAGGCGACCTTGTGGTTCATGGCGCGTACATCCCGCAGATCAGAGGTGGTAGAAGTCGAGCACCGAGTTGATGGTGTCGTTGAGCAGCAGCATGTGCTTGCGGGTGATCTTCCAGCTCTCGCCCTCGGGCTTGAGGTGGTAGGTGACGTACCCGTAGAACTGCTCGCTCTGGCCCAACCGGTAGTAGAGGGTGTGCCAGTTGGCCTTCACCTCCAGTTGGCCGTCGTCGCGCTCGGCGATGCGCACGTTGTTGATCAGGTGCGCGGTGCGCGGCATCGGGATGGTCGAGGCGGCCTTGCCGGTGCGGATGCGGAACACGCGGTCTTCCAGGCCCGAGCGGTTGCTGTAGTAGATCAGCGACATGCCGCGCTTCGGGTCTTGGGTGTACTCGTGCTCGGAGTCCCACTGGGGCAGGTGGTACTCGCACTGCTCGTCGAACAGGTCCAGGTAGGCGTCCCAGTCCTGGGCGTCGCACAGGGCGGATTTCGTGTAGAGGAACTGTTCGATCTGGTATTGCAGCTGCGGATTCATTGCTCCACCTCCGTCAGTTTCAGGGCTTTGTTGTCCAGGCCCTGGAGCAGGAACCGCTGCCAGTTGCTGTGCTGGTTCACGTACAGGCCTTCATGGGTGAACTCGGTGCCGGTCATGGCCGGGGCGATACCGATGGTTTCGCTGTTGGCGGTGGGGCCGGTGACCCACTTGCCGTGACCGCGGGAGATATCGCTCCAGCGCTCCAGGCGCCCCTGGAAGCCGCGCTGCTGTTCGCGGAATTCCACCAGGTCGTCGGGTGTGCCCATGCCGGAGACGTTGAAGAAGTCTTCGAACTGGCGGATGCGGCTTTCGCGATCAGCGTCGGACTCGCCCTTCACGCCGATGCACTGGCTGATGATCTCGGTCTTGTTCCAGGCCAACGGGCGCACGATGCGCAGCTGGGAGCTGATCTGGTCCATGAAGAACAAGCTGGGGTAGATGTTCAGGTTGCGCAGGCGGTGCATCATCCACTCCGCCTTGGCCTGGCCGTATTCCTCCACCAGACGCGGCATCACAGTGGCGTAGCCGGGGCGCACGGTGGGGTTGGGCATGTCGCTGAACAGCACGCTGTGGCCGTTGTGGAAGGAGAACCAGCCGTCGTCGGTCTCCGCGTCGCCGGCGCCGAGCTTGCTGTAGTCCAGGGTGTCGCTGGTACTGCCGTTGGCAGCGTTGACCTGCTGGCGGTGCTGCACGGTGGCCACGTAGTTGTAGTGAACGGTGCTGACGTGATAGCCGTCCAGGCCGTTCTCGTTCTGCAGCTTCCAGTTGCCGTCGAAGGTGTAGGTGGACTTGCCGGGCAGCACTTCCAGTTCGCCGGTGGGGGACTGGGCCACCATCATGTCGAAGAACACTTTGGTGTCACCGAGGAAGGCTTCCAGGCTGTCGGTGCCGGCGGCGTCCAGGCTGATGAAAACGAAGCCTTTGTAGCTGGCGATGCGCGCCTTCTTCAGGCCGCGGGTGGCCTTGTCGAAGCCTTCCGGGTATTCGCCCGGCGCCTTGACCTTCACCAGGCGGCCGTCGCTCTTGTAGCACCAGGCGTGGAAGGGGCAGGTGAAGGTGGACTGGTTGCCCTTGCCGACGCGGGTCAGGGTGGCGCCACGGTGCTGGCAGGCGTTGATCAGGGCGTGGAGCTGGCCGTTGCCATCGCGGGTGATGATCATCGGCTGGCGGCCGGCGCGCAGGGTCATGAAGTCGTTCGGGTTGGCGATCTCGCTCTCGTGGCAGGCGTAGATCCAGTTCTTCTCGAAGATGAGTTCCATCTCCAGGTCGAACAGTTCCGGCTCGGTGAACATGTCCCGGGCGATGCGGAACACGCCTTCATCCGGACGGAAGTCCAGGCAACCGCTGACGTACTCTCTCCACTGGGCAATGTTTTTATTCGAAGTATTCATGGCGTGGCGCCTCCACATCGGGTGAATCAGTGGAGGTCATTAGAAGGAGCCGGGACTGGCCCGGTCTATCCGCTTAGTTGGCGAAGCCACGCCATAAATTTTGCCCTCGGTTTCCAGTGCGGAACGCAGCAGGGGCGGGGCCTCCAGCGATTCAAGGTGCAACGGAAAAAACGGATAGCCTTAGCCCGGAAAACGGATAGCGGCGAGGTGTGAAGGGGATCTGAATCCTGCCTGCCGACGCACTGCCGGGGGGCGCGGTAACGGTCGGCGGGGCTGGATTGGCCGCAGGTAACGCCTGGTGGCGGAAATTGACCGTCGCTAGCCGATCAGGCTGGCGTGCGCTATCCGAAAATTCTGCAATGGCTATCCGCTGGTTTTGCGCGGGTAACCCTTGGCCTGTGCGCGATTCCCAAACCGGGTAACACCATGGCCTTTTGCCGGCCTGTCGAGGCAGCGCTGGGTTGGGCCGGGCACGCTGAGGGTCCACCCGCCGAATGGTGCCAATCCCTGCGCCGAGGCGCCGCAGAATGGCCCTGGGATGGGGCGTCCAGACGAATGGGTTCACGCCTTGCCGTGACCGGATGGGCGGGCCGGGCAACGGCCCGTCCGCAAAATTGGCCAATGCTATCCTCATTTTTTGATACGTGACGGATTGCTCCGGCGTGGCATGGAGCTTGCCTTCTTCAAGGCGACGCGCCGCAAGAGCGCGCAATTCAAAAAGCCGTGTTGGGTGCCGCGTGATGAGTACGAAGAACAACCCTCATTTCAAAGACATTTCCGCCGACCGCTACGACCTGGCCGGGGCGCGATCGTGGATGTCGAACATCTGCGGGCCGCACCTGCTCAAGGCCCCGAGGCCTGACTGCATCCAGTTCCACCACAGCGGTAACGTGCTGCGTTCCATGTCCACCACGCTGGGAAGCGTCGAGTACGGCACCGATGTCACCATCGGCGTGGGCGATGAAATGAACCTCAACTGCTACAGCGTCAGCCTGCCGCTGCGCGGTGAGCAGGAGCTGGCCAAGTCCGGCCGCCTGCTGCGCTCGGATCGTGACTGGGGGTTGATCGTTTCGCCCCATGAGCCCCAGGAACTGACCATCGCCGGTGACTGCCACAAGCTGCAGGTGGCAATTCCCCGCGCCGCCATGCAGAAGACCCTGGAAGACCTCCTCCAGCACAGGGTGGACGTGCCGTTGTGCTTCCAGCCGGAAATGGATGCGGTGGAAGGCGCCGCCGCGTCCTGGTGGCGCATGGCCCGGCACCTGATCGATGAAATGGAGCGCAGTCGCGAGCTCTACGGCCAGCTGTTCTTCACCCGCGACCTGGAGAGTGCGCTGATCAAGGGGCTGATCCTTGCCCAGCCGAACAACTACTCGGAGGAGCTGCGGGGGCGCCTGGAGATCAAGCTGCCCCACTATCTGGTACGGGCCCGCGACTTCATCCATGCGCACGCTCGCGAGGAAGTCTGCCTGGAGGACATCGAACGGGCCGCCGGGATATCGCGCTTCAAGCTGTTCGAGGGTTTCAAGCGCTACTTCGGTCAGTCACCCATGGCCTACTTGAAGAAGCACCGCCTGACCGCCGTGCGCCAGGAACTGCTGGAAGACCGCTGTGCGCGGAATATCTCGGTGATCGCCATGGGCTGGGGCTTCACCCATCTGGGCCGCTTCTCCGCCGAATACCGCAAGCTTTTCGACGAAACGCCGAGCATGACGATCCAGCGCCTGGAGGCGCGTCGCGGGCGTTCTCTCTGACGCGGTGCCGCCTGTCGAGAAATGAACGGGTGATTGTCGAACGGGCCTGAAATCAGACGACTAGCAGGGGCGAGTCCCTTATTTCCGTCAGGTTCAGGAGTCCGCACCATGAAAATCGACAAACACCCTGTGGTGTCCCGCGAGGAATGGCTGCACGCCCGCGAGGAGTATCTGCGCAAGGAAAAGGCCTTCACCCGTGAGCGCGACCGGCTCAGCGCCGAACGCCGGGCGCTGCCCTGGGTCCGGATCGACACGCCCTATTTCTTCGACGGACCGGACGGCCGCGAGAGCCTGGCCGACCTGTTCGCCGGGCGCAGTACGCTGGTCATCTACCACTTCATGTTCGGCCCCGGCTGGGAGGAGGGTTGCCCCGGCTGCTCGTTCCTCGCCGACCATATCGACGGGCCGAATCAGCACCTCAAGCACCACGACGTGACGCTGCTCTGCGTCTCGCGGGCGCCCTGGCAGGAATTCCAGGACTTCCGCAAACGCATGGGCTGGAAGTTCAAGTGGGTGTCATCCCACGGCAGCAGCTTCAACTTCGACTTCGGCGTGGCCGCCCGACCGGAGGACATCGCCGCCGGCACCGCCCGATACAACTACGGCACCAGCAAGGACCCGGGCCAGGACATGCCGGGCCTCAGCGTGTTCTACCGCAACGACGCGGGGGAAATCTTCCACACCTACTCCACCTACGCACGCGGGCTGGACCTGCTGGTGGGCGCCTACAACTTCCTCGACCTGCTGCCCAAGGGGCGGGACGAGCAGGAAATCATGGACTGGATGACCTACCACGATCGGTACGAGGGGGAGTCGGTGAAGCCGCATAGCTGCTGCGCGGAATAGCGTCCTATGGGGCTTTTGCTTGTAGGGGCGAATGAATTCGCCCCTACACCTCATGCCACTGCCACCGCCGCCGCCACCGGTTTCTTCGCCCGCAACACCAGCGCACACAGCGCCGGCAGGAACAGCAGGGTCAGGACCGTGCCCACCAGCACGCCGCCGATCAGCACATAGGCCAGGGATGACCAGAACACCGAGAAGGTCAGCGGGATGAAAGCCAGGGCGGCGGCCAGGGCGGTGAGCAGCACCGGGCGGGCGCGGCGGACGGTGGCTTCGATGATGGCTTCGCGCAGGGGCCGGCCGTGGGCCTGCTCCTGTTCGATCTGGTCGGTGAAGATCAGGGTGTTGCGCATCAGGATGCCGCCGATGCCGATCAGCGCCAGGATGGCGTTGAAGCCGAACGGCTGGCCGAACAGCAGCAGGGCCGGTACGGCACCGATCAGGCCCAGGGGCGCGGTGGCGAAGACCATGAACATCTGCGCGAAGGAACGCACCTGGAACATGATCACCACCAGCGTCAGCAGGATCATCACCGGGAACAGCACGGCCAGTGCCTTGTTGGCCTTGGCGCTTTCTTCCACCGGGCCGCCGATGGTCACCTTGTAGCCCGCCGGCAGCTTGGCGATCAGCGGTTGCAGGTCGGCGTAGACGGCCTTTTCCACATCCGGCGGTTGGGTGCCCTTGATGATGTCGGCGCGCACTTCGAACGTCAGCTCGCGGTCGCGGCGCTTGAGGATCGGTTCCTCCATCACCGGCTGGAAGCGGCCCACCTGTTCCAGCGGCACCGAAACGCCGGCGGCATTGGTGATGGTCAGGCCCTCGATGCCGCCAAGGTTCTCCCGCTGGGCATTCAGCGCACGCACCATCACCGCCACGGTGCGGGTGCCTTCGCGTACTTCGGTCACCGGGTTGCCGGTCAGCAGGGCGTTGAGCTGGCTCTTCACCTCGTTCGGGGTGAAACCCAGCAGGCGCAGGCGGTCCTGGTCCAGCACCAGGCGATAGCTGCTGCTGCGTTCGCCCCAATCGACGAAGGTGTCGCGGGTCATGGCGTTGGCGGCCACCACCTGGCGCACTTCTTCGCTGATCTGGCGCAGCTGGTCGAGATTCGGGCCGGAGACGCGGAACACCACCGGGAAGGGCACCGGCGGGCCGAACACCAGCTGGGTCACACGTACCCGCGCCGAGGGGAATTCACCGGCGGCGATGCGTTCCTGCATGCGTGCCCTGAGGGCATCACGGGCCTTGGAATCCGCGGTCTGCACGATGATCTTGGCGAAGGCCGGATCGGGCAGCTCGGGGTTCAGGGACAGGAAGAAGCGCGGCGCGCCGCCCCCGACGTAGGCATCCACCAGTTTGGTCTGGGGTTCTTCCAGCAGGGCTTTCTCCACCTGGGCGACCACGGACTCGGTGGCCTTGAAGGCGCTGCCCGGTGGCAGGTAGATCTCCACCAGCAGTTCGGAGCGGTCGGAGTTGGGGAAGAACTGCTTCTTCACCACGCCCATGCCCAGCCCGCTGACGATGAAAGCCGTCACCACCAGCACGGTGACCAACTTGCGGTGGTTCACGCACCAGGTCACCAGGGCCCGCAGGCGCTGGTAGAGGCGGGTGGCGTAGAGGGCTTCATGGCCGCCCGCCACCGGCTGGATCTTCGGCAGCAGCTTCACCCCGAGGTACGGCGTGAAGAACACCGCCACCCCCCAGGAGGCGATCAGGGCGAAGCCGACGATCCAGAAGATGTTGCCGGCGTATTCCCCGGCGCTGGACTTGGCAAAGCCCACCGGCAGGAAGCCGATCACCGTCACCAGGGTGCCGGTGAGCATGGGCGCGGCGGTGGAGGTCCAGGCAAAGGTGGCAGCCTGCAGGCGGTCGAGGCCTTCCTCCAGCTTCACCACCATCATCTCGATGGCGATGATCGCGTCGTCCACCAGCAGGCCCAGGGAGAGGATCAGCGCGCCGAGAGTGATGCGGTCGAATTCGCGGCCGGTCATCAGCATCACCACGAAAACGATGGAGAGGGTGAGCGGCACAGCGGCGGCCACCACCAGGCCGACGCGGAAGCCCAGGGCCAGCAGGCTGATCAGCATGACCACGCCGAGGGCCACGAAGAACTTGATCATGAACTCGCCCACGGCCAGGCGAATCTTCTCGGCCTGGTCGGACACCTTGTCGAAGCGCACGCCCAGCGGCAGTTCCGCCTGGATGCGGTCTTCCTCGGCCTTGAGCGACTTGTCCAGTTCCAGGCCGTTGAAGTGCGAGTCCATGATCACGCCGAGCATCAGCGCCGGTTCGCCCTGGTGGCGGATGCGGTAGGTGGGCGGGTCTTCGTAGCCGCGCTTCACCGTGGCCACATCGGCGATGCGCAGCAGCTTGCCGTTGGCGTTGATCGGCACGTTCTCGATCAGCTTCAGGCTGTCGAACGCGCCATCCATGCGGATGTAGGCGCGCGGGCCGGCGGTCTCGACGAAGCCGGCCGGGGCCACGCCGTTCTGCTTGGCCAGGGCTTCGAAGATCTGCTCGGGCTTGATGCCCAGGGTGGCCAGGCGTTCGTAGGAGAACTCGACGAAGATGCGCTGCGCCTGTTCACCGAGGATGTTGACCTTCTTCACCCCGGGCAGGCGCAGCAGGCTCTGGCGCTGGTCTTCGGCCATCTGCACCAGTTGGCGGTGCGGCAGTTGCTCGGCTTTCAGGGCGTAGAGGGCGAAGTAGACGTCGTTGTACTCGTCGTTGAAGAAGGGGCCGATCACACCCTGGGGCAGGCGATTGGCCTCGTCGGAGAGCTTCTTGCGGGTCTGGTAGAAGAGTTCCTGGATGTCCTTCGGGCGGGTGGAGTCGAGGTACTGGATCTTCATCGAGACGAAGCCGGGCTGGGCGATGGTCTCCACCCGGTCGTAGAGGTCCAGTTCCTGCAGGCGCTTCTCCAGGCGGTCGGCCACCTGTTCCTGCATTTCCCGCGCGGTGGCGCCCGGCCAGGCGGCGGTGATGGTCATGGTCTTCACCGTGAATGACGGATCTTCCGCGCGGCCCAGCTTGCTGAAGGCGATGGCGCCGGCGATCAGGGTGGCGATGATCAGGAAGAGGGTGACCGCCGGGTTGTGTACCGCGAAGGCCGAGAGGTTGAAGCGGCTCATCTCAGCGCTCCATGGCCAGCGACGGGGCCGGCAGTTCGCGGACGCTGTCGCCCGCATTCAGCAGATGGGCGCCCAGGGCGACGACGCGCTCGCCGGGCTGGACGCCGCCTTCCAGAACCGCTTCTTCCTGCTCCAGTCGCACGACGCGCACCGGGCGCAGCTGCACCTTGCCGTCCGTCCCGATGACCCAGACGCCGGTGCCCTGGCCCTTGTCGTGCAGGGCGCCAAGGGGCACGCGCACCTGTTGCTGGTGGGCTGCGCCATCCAGGCGCAGGGTGATGGTGGAGCCGATGGCCAGGGCGTTCGAGTCGCCGCCCAGGGTGTAGCGGGCGCGGAAGGTGCGGGTGGTGGCATCCGCCGCGGCGGAGAGTTCGCGCAGGGTGGCGGGCACCGCTTCGCCGGTGGCGCCATAGGGATAGGCGCGGGCGGGGTGGTTGGCCAGGGTGCGCTGGGTTTCCGGGATGTCGATCACTGCTTCGCGGGCGCCGTTGTGGGCCAGGCTGGCGACGATCTGCCCTTCGGCCACCACCTGGCCGCGATCCACCCGGACGTCGGTGATCACGCCATCGGCGTCGGCCGTGAGGGTGGAGTAGGCGCGGCGGTTTTCCACCTGGGCCGCTTCCGAGGTGGCGGCGGCCTGCTCGGCCTGGGCCACCCGCAGGCGCGTATTGGCCTGATCGTAGATCTGCCGGGACACCGCGCCGGTGCCGGTCAGGCGGCGGTAGCGGGCTTCGTCGTCGCGCGCCTGGCGCAGCTCGGCTTCAGCGGCATTGACGCGATTGCGGGCGGTGCGCAGGGCCAGTTCGAAGTCGGTGTTGTCCAGCACCAGCAGCACGTCGCCGCGCTTGACGCGGGTGCCCGGGTCCACCTTGCGGGCGATCACCTTGCCGCCGACGCGAAAGCCGAGGTCGCTGGCGGTGCGGGCGGCGACCACGCCGGTGTAGATCGCGTCCTGCTGGGAGGCGGCCTGCACCTCGGCCACCAGCACGGCGCGTGGCTGGGGCGCGGTAACCGTGGTGTCGGCCTGGCTGTTGCAACCGCTCAGGGTCAGCAGGGCGGTGGGGATCAGGGCGAGCAGGGCAAGGTGCGGGCGGTTCATGGAGCGATCCTCGGGTTCGGCGGCAACAGGGCGGGAGTACCGCAGGTCGAAAATATGATAGGCATAATTTAATTTCACGTATATATGTCACTCATAATTTAAAACGTCGGCCCAAGGGCGAAGCGACCAACGGAGGTACGTGTGATGAGCAATGAACAGCAGGTAGAGAAGCGCGAAACGGTCTGCGGGGCGCCGTCCGGCGTCAGCAGCGACGACTGGCAGGCCCTGGAATGGCAGCTGATGGCCCTGGCGCTGGACGCCAAGGAAGAAGGAGCGCAGTCATGAACCCGTCGCGCCTGCTGTTGGTGCTCCTCATGGCGCTGACCGCCCTGGGGGAAATCTCCACCCAATTGATCATTCCTGCCCTGGGCCGCATCGAGCAGGGCCTGGGCGCCGCCCATGGTGCGAGTCTGGCCGCCCTGTCGGTGTTCGTCGCCGCCTTCGGCGTGGGGCAGCTTCTATTGGGGCCGCTGTCGGACCGGGTCGGCCGTCGTCCGGTGCTGATCGGCGGACTCAGCCTCTACCTCGCCGCCACGGCCTGGATGCTGCTGGCCGACAGCATGAGCGACTTCATTATCGGGCGTGCGGTCCAGGGGTTCGGCGCTTGCACGGCGCTGGTGCTGGCGCGTGCGATCGTGCGTGATGTCTGGAAGGCCCAGGCCGCGCCGGCCCTGGCGCTGACCGTGATCGGCATGCTCAGCACCATCGCCCTGGCGCCGATGGTCGGCGGTGCCCTGACCCAGTGGGGCGGCTGGCATGCGCCCATCCTCGCCTCGCTGACGATCGGCAGCCTGGCTCTGCTGACGGTGCTGGCGTTCTACCGGGAATCCAATCCCAGCCTCGATCCCAAGGCCGGCCATCCGGCGACCCTGGCGCGGGATTACTTCGACCTGCTCAAGCAACGCTCCAGCCGCGCCCTGGCCCTGACCCTGGCAGGCACCTACGGGGCGATGTTCGCCGTGGTCGCGGGATCGTCTGCGGTCTACATCGGCCTGCTGGGACTGAGTTCCGCCGAGTACGGGCTGGCCTTCGGCGCCACCATTTCCGGCCTGATCGGCGGAGCGCTGTTCACCCGGCGGAAGATCACGCAGCTGGGGCCGCAGCGCATCGTCGGCATCGGCGTCAGCCTGGTGGCCACCGGTGCCACGGCCACCGTGCTGGTGCATGCCACGCTGGGGCTGTCGGTGCTCGGCATTTCCTTGCCGCAAGTGCTGGTGACCCTGGGGGGCGGCATGCTGATTCCCGCCTCGGTCGCCGGCGTGGTGATGCCCAACGCGCACCGTGCGGGCCTGGCCGCCGGCCTGATGGGCTTCTCCCAGATGCTGGGTGCCACGTTGAGCGGCCTGCTGCTGGGCGCGCTGCAGGACGGTACGGCCTGGCCGATGATCGGAGTCCAAGGCCTGTTCGCCCTGGCGGCCTTCAGCACATTCATGCTGATGACCCGCAAGCCGCGCAGTGCGGCGGTGTCGGTAGCGGGGTGATGGGCGTTCCTGCCCCGGACCGCTGGTCGGGGCAGGGCAGCAGATTCGTGCCTTGATGGGGCCGCAGGTCTCCGCTTCAGGGCCGGCGGTCCCGGTGAGGCGGTGTGTTGTCGGTTCTCACTGGACGCGTGCTGGCCCTGAGCTAGCTTTATGGCAATGCTAGCGGCAGCAGGGATGCCACTATGGATAGATATTTCGTGCTGCCGTTCTGGCTGGCGGGGCAGCACTTGGCGGTGAGCCTGGACACTGTCGTCCGCGTGCTCCCGGCCCTGGCGTGGACGCCTCTCCCCGGTGCGCCTGACACGGTAACCGGGCTGGTCAACGTGCGCGGGCAGGTTTTGCCCGTGGTGGATCTTGCGCGACGTTTTTCCTGGCCTTCGGCCGCTCCCGCCCTGTGGCAACCCTTCCTCTGGCTGAAAACCCGGCAACGTGAACTGGTGGTGCCCGTGGAGGCCGTGGAGGCCGCCACCAGCTGCGCTGCCGCGGATTTTTCCCCCGCGCCCCACCCGCAGGTACCGTCCGCCATCCTCAAGGGGGTGGTGCGCACGGCCGAGGGGCTGCTGCTGATCCAGGATGTCGAGCAGGTCTTGTCCGATGCGGATGAAGAGCGCCTGACCGCAGCCCTTGCCCAGGCAAGGAGCGCCGATGGAAACGATTGAGGCCCTCTGCTCGGCGCGCGTACTGAACGTGCTGCTCAATAAGGTTCATCAGCACCTTGGACAGGATTTCTCCGGGGGGCGCACCAGCGACCTGCTTCGCCGCCTGAAGTTGCTGGCGCTGGAACGGGGCGAGGGCGACCTGCAGCTCTGGCTGGAGACACTGGCTTTTGCGGAATGGGACGACGCCTTGGTCCAGAGTCTGACGCCGGTGTTCTCCGTTGGCGAAACCTATTTCCGGCGCGATTCCGAGGCCCTCGACTGGGTGGCCCGCCAGCACCTGGCGCCGTTGATTGCGCGTCGCCGTGAGGATGGGCGGCGGCGTCTGCGTATCTGGAGCGCCGCCTGTTGCACCGGCGAGGAGGCCTACAGCTTGCTGTTCATCCTCGATGACCTGCTGGGCGCCGAGCGCGCCAGTTGGACCGTCGAGCTGCTGGCCAGCGACCTCAATGCCAGCTTCCTGCAGCGCGCCGAGCACGGCAGTTATGGACAGAACGCCTTCCGTCGCAATGAAGACGACTTCCGCCGCTGCTATTTCCAGGCGGAAGGCCGGCAGTGGCGGGTGCGGCCACAGTGGCGGGGGCGTATCCGTTTCTTCCAGCACAACCTGGTGCAAGGGCAGCTGCCGGACGCCGCCAAGGGACTTGCGGAGGCCGACCTGATCCTCTGCCGCAATGTGCTGATGTATTTCTCGCCGGAGCAGGCTTCCGGCGCCTTGCGCCGCCTGCTCGCGAGCCTGGCGGCTGATGGTCTGCTGTTGCTCAGCGCAGTGGAGGCCGGCATCGCCACCCAGGCGGGGCTCAATGGTTTCTGGGCCGGCAGCAATTACGCACTGGTGCCCGGTAGCCGGCGTCCGGCACTCCGGACCGCCGTGGCGCCGCCCCCTGTAGCGCCTGTGGAACCGGCCACGCGCCGGACGCCGCCACCCGCTCCACGGCTGGTTGAGAAGAAAGCGGCGGCGCCCAGTCCCGCCCCGCCGCCCGTGGCCAGCGCCAGCGACTCGAATTGGCAGCAGGCCAGGGATGCCTTGGCCCACGGGCGTTACCCACAGGCCCAGCAGGCGCTGCTGGATTACCTCGCCTGCGCCGGCCTTGGTCAGGCGCAGAAACGCGATGCCTGTCTGCTGATGGCGCGCAGTTGGGCGAACCAGCAGCGCGCGGACGAAGCGGAAACCTGGTTGCAGCGTGCGCTGGCGCTGGACCCGGCGTCGGCCGCTGCCTACTGGCTGACTGCAATGTTGGCGCAGCAGACTGGCGCGGAACAGGCGGCGCTGGTGGCGCTGCAGAAGGCGCTCTACCTGGAACCGGACTTCATCCTGGCGCACTTCTACCAGGCCCGGTTGCTGCGCCTGCGGGGCCAACTGGCCGCCAGTGACAAAGCCCTGCGCAATTGCATGCAGCTGCTCGGCCGGCGGGCGCCGGACGACCTGGTGTCCGAAGGCGACGGGCTGAGCTGTGCGCAGCTCCTGCGCCTGTGCGAGCAACTGAAAGAGGGACGACGCTGATGGCCGGAGGGAGCATGGGTAACTGGGCTGAGATCCATCAGCGCCTGGCGGATTTCGAACGGCGGATCGAGGGCGGCTTTGCCGTCAGCGCCGAGGAGCGCCAGGCCCGTCTGGAGACACGCAGCCGCGAGTGGGCGCGGACCAGTCCGCAGGACGAGGATGACGCCTGGCTGGAAGTGCTGAGCTTCAACCTCAGCTCGGAAATCTATGCGGTGGAGGCCTGCCATGTGTCGGCTGTGCTGCCGCTGCCACAGTTCACCCCGCTGCCGGGCACGCCGCCGTTTGTGCTGGGCATCGTCAACGTACGCGGGCACATCGTTTCGGTGCTGGATTTGCGGGTGTTCTTCGAGCTGCCCATCGAGGGGCTTTCCGACAAGAACTTCCTGGCGGTGTTGCGGGGGCCGGAGATGGAGTTCGGCCTGCTGATCGACCGGGTGCGGGGCATCGTGCGTATTCCGCGCGCAAGCCTGCAGAACGGACTGGCGAATCTGACCGGGATACGAGCGAGTTATCTGCTGGGGGTCACCCCTGATCAGTGGACGGTGTTGGACGGCGCACGGCTGCTGGGCGACCCCAGCCTTCGCATCACGGCCGACGAGTAGGTACAAGGAGGAACGACCATGCTGGGCAATGTCATGAACCTGCGGATCGGCAACAAGCTGATGCTTGCCTTTGGCGTATTGATCCTGGGCTTTGGCGCGCTGTTGTTCGTCACCCTGGAGAGCTTCTCCGACCTGCAGACGGTCGAGGAGCAGCAATTCAAGCGCCGCTACGCGCGAATCTCCGACGTGAAGGAGCTGATGCTCAACCTCACCCTGCAGCGCGTCGCGGTGCTGCAGGCGCTGCACGAAGGCTCGACAAAGAGCCAGGAAGACAAACTGCGGGACAACGTCGCGGCCAATGACAAGGTACTGGACCGCCTGCGTGATGCTGTGGTCGACGACCAGACGACCGTCGATCTGCTCGACCAGATCAAGGTCCTGCGTGCCGACTATCAGCGTACGCGCGACGGCGAGGTGCTGCCGCTGATCGACAGCGGCAAGGTCGAAGAGGCGCGCACGCTGATCGAAGGTCCGCAGAAGCAGCGGCTGGAGAATATCTACGCGCTGGGACAGCAACTGGTGGAGCAGACCGACAATCGCATCCATGCCGGCATCGAACAGTCGAGCCAGGCCCTGGACGCCATGCGCGAGCGGATTTTCCTGATGGCGCTGGGCCTGGTGATGATCACTGGTTTGCTCGCCTGGTTGCTCAGCCGGCACATCGCTCAACCCTTGTCGCGCCTGACCGGCTGGGCCGAGCAGATCGGCCGGGGCGAGATCCCCCGGGATATTCCCAACAGCGATCGCCAGGACGAAGTGGGCCGCCTGGGCGTGGCCTTCGTCGCCATGAGTCGTTACCTGCGTGAGCTGGTGCAGGAGTTGAATGAAGGGATTTCGGTGCTGGCCACCGCCAGCGAGGAAATCCTCGCGGTGACCACGCAGGTGGCTTCGGGCACCCAGGAGACCGCCACGGCGATCAGCGAGATTGCCACCACGGTGGAAGAGGTGAAGCAGACGGCGGTCCTCTCCGGCGGCAAGTCGCAGGCGGTGACCGACAGCACCGAGCGCACCCGCCAGGTGGCCCTGGCCGGGCGCCAGGCGGTGGAGGAAACCCTCAAGGGCATGGGGCAGATTCGTGTGCAGATGCAGGCGGTGGCGGAAAGCGTGATGCGTCTGGGGGAGCAGAGCCAGACCATCGGCGAGATCGTCGCCTCGGTCAACGACCTGGCCGAGCAGTCCAACTTGCTGGGGGTGAACGCCTCGATCGAGGCAGTGAAGGCCGGCGAGGCGGGCAAGGGCTTCTCGGTGGTGGCGCAGGAGGTGAAGACCCTGGCCGAGCAGTCCAAGCAGGCCACCGCGCAGGTGCGCAGCATCCTCAGCGACATCCAGAAGGCGATGACCAAGGCGGTGCTGCAGGCGGAGGAGGGCAGCAAGTCGGTGGAGAGCGGCTACGAGCGGGCGCAGGCCAGTGGCGAGGCGATCCGCAGCCTGAGCGACAGCATCGAGGAGTCCAGCGAGATGGCCTTGCAGATCGCGGTGACCAGCCAGCAGCAGATGATCGGCATGGACCAGATCGGCAGCGCCATGGTGAACATCCGCCAGGCCAGCCAGGACAACGTCGGCGGTACCCGCCAGGTCGACCAGGCCGCCCGCAACCTGCACCAGCTGGGTTTGCGGCTCAAGGGGCTGTCCGGCCAGTTCAAGCTGTAACGCGGCGCCCTGGGCGCAAGGAAGGGCACGGATGATGGACAAATTGGCGGACTTGCGAATCGGCAGCAAGCTGATGCTGGCATTCGCCGTTCTGATTCTCGGCTTCAGCGGCATCTACTACTTCAGCCTGGCGAGCAACGCCGAACTGCAGCAGCGGGAGGCCGAGGCCTTCAGGCGCAGCTATGAGCAGCTGTCCGATGTGAAGGAGTTGCGCATCAATATCCTGGCGCAACGCATCAACCTGTTGCAGGAGATGGCCCAGGGTACGCAAATCGCCGAAATGGAGGCCATGGAACAAGACGTCGAGCGCCTGAAAAACCTCAATACCGTGCTGCTGGAGCGCCTCCGGGAAGGGCTGGGCGAGGACCGCGAAGGGCGCGAAATCCTTGCGCAATTGCTGACGGTACGCACGGCCTATGCCGCGACCCGTGATACGGAGGTCTCCCCCCTGATCCGTGCCGGAAAGTTGGAGCAGGCCCGCACCCTGGCCTTCGGGGTGCAGGCCGAGCGGCTGGTGCAGATCCATAAGCTCGGCGAGCAGTTCGCCGATTTCACGGAGCGGCGCGTCGAGGAGAACCTCGTGCGGGCGCAGGATGTCCTGAAGGCTCAACACGATTGGATGCTGAAGCTGGGCGTGCTGCTGGTGCTGCTCAGCGCAGGGGTCGCCTGGCTGCTCAGCCGGCACATCGCCCAGCCGGTGGCGCGCCTGACGGGCTGGGCCGAGCGCATCAGCACCGGTGAGATTCCCAACGACATGACCAGCATCGAGCGCCAGGACGAAGTGGGCCGTCTCGCCCAGGCTTTTACGCGCATGGGGCACTACCTGCAGGGGATGGCAGGCAGGGCTGAGTCCCTGGCCCAGGGCATCTTGCACGAGACGGGGCAGGACGTGCCGGAGACGGATGTGCTGGGTCGCGCCTTCGCCACCATGGCCGGCAATCTGCGCGCACTGGTGCAGGAGCTGAACGAAGGGATTTCGGTGCTGGCCACCGCCAGCGAGGAAATCCTCGCGGTGACCACGCAGGTGGCTTCGGGCACCCAGGAGACCGCCACGGCGATCAGCGAGATCGCCACCACGGTGGAAGAGGTGAAGCAGACGGCGGTCCTCTCCGGCGGCAAGTCGCAGGCGGTGACCGACAGCACCGAGCGCACCCGCCAGGTGGCCCAGGCCGGGCGCCAGGCGGTGGAGGAAACCCTCAAGGGCATGGGGCAGATTCGTGTGCAGATGCAGGCGGTGGCGGAAAGCGTGATGCGCCTGGGGGAGCAGAGCCAGACCATCGGCGAGATCGTCGCCTCGGTCAATGACCTGGCCGAACAGTCCAACTTGCTGGGGGTGAACGCCTCGATCGAGGCGGTGAAGGCCGGCGAGGCGGGCAAGGGCTTCTCGGTGGTGGCGCAGGAGGTGAAGACCCTGGCCGAGCAGTCCAAGCAGGCCACCGCGCAGGTGCGCAGCATCCTCAGCGACATCCAGAAGGCCATGACCAAGGCGGTGCTGCAGGCGGAGGAGGGCAGCAAGTCGGTGGAGAGCGGCTACGAGCGGGCGCAGGCCAGTGGCGAGGCGATCCGCAGCCTGAGCGACAGCATCGAGGAGTCCAGCGAGATGGCCCTGCAGATCGCGGTGACCAGCCAGCAGCAGATGATCGGCATGGACCAGATCGGCAGCGCCATGGTGAACATCCGCCAGGCCAGCCAGGACAACGTCGGCGGTACCCGCCAGGTCGACCAGGCCGCCCGCAACCTGCACCAGCTGGGCTTGCGGCTCAAGAGCCTGTCCGGCCAGTTCAAGCTGTGAGGCGGCCATGAGTATGGATCGGGAAGTCCTCAAGCAACGCCTGTTGGCCAGCTTCCGCGGCGAGGCGGAAGAGCGTCTGGCCGTGCTGGCCGACGGTCTGGCCAACTGGCGCGAAGCCACTGCCACGGCGGACTCCCTCGAGTCCCTGTTCCGCGAGGTGCACAGCCTCAAGGGGGCGTCGCGGGCGGCCGGGGTCACGGAAATCGAACAACTCTGCCACGCCTGGGAAAGCCTGTTGGCGGCGGTGCGCCAAGGCCGGCTGACCCTGACGCTGGAGCGCGTCGAGCTGAGCCGGCGTGCCCTCAAGGCGGTGCAGAAACTGCATGACGGCCAGGCGTTGGACGAGACGGAGCGGCGGCGCCTGATCGACAACCTGGAAGCGGCCGCCCAGGGCGAGGCCATCGAGTTGCCGCAGGAACAGGCCGAAGTGCCCCAGGCACCCCACGACCCGGCGACCGTGCGGGTGCCGGCGCAGCGTCTGGATGCCCTGCTGTTTCAGGGCGAATCCCTGTTGCAGCACAAGCTGGAGGCCCAGGCCCACGCGCGCAGCCTGCAGGCTCACATGGCCGCCTTCGACCCGCAGCGTGCCAAGCGCCTGCTCACCGGTGGCGTACTCAAGCAATTGCGCGACGGGCTCGAACACCTGCCACCGAGCACCGAGGATGCCCTGAGGAGTGTCCTCGATTACCTGGACTGGAGCCTGGCGCAGATGGACCGCCTGCACTTCGGCGCGACACGCCTGGCCAAGGCCGGCAACCACCTGGCGCAGGGACTCGCGCAGTTGTCGGACGGCCTCAACGATGAATTGCAGCGGGTGCTGCTGCTGTCCGGCGCGAGCCTGATGGAAGGGCTGCCGGCGATGGTTCAGGACCTCGCCAGCCAGGCCGGCAAGCGGGTCGCGTTCGAGGTCCGTGGCGAAAGCCTGCAGATCGACAAACGCATCCTCGACGAATTGCGCACCGTGCTGACCCACCTGCTGCGCAATGCGATCGACCATGGGGTGGAAGCACCGGATCTGCGCAGCCGCGTGGGCAAGGACCCGGTCGGCCGCCTGCACGTGGAGCTGGTGCAGGAGTCAGCGGACCGCTTCGAGCTGCGGGTGAGCGACGACGGCCGTGGGCTCGACCTCGATCGCCTGAAAGCCAAGGCGGTGTCCAGCGGTCTGCTCAGCCAGGATCAGGCCGAGGAGCTGTCGGACGCGGAGGCGTGCAAGCTGATCTTCGCCTCTGGCCTTTCCACCAGCGCCATCATCACTGACCTCTCCGGGCGCGGCCTGGGCATGGCTATCGTGCAGGAGACGGTGGAACGGCTGGGTGGGCGCATCGAACTGGAGTCCCACGCCGGCAAAGGCACCTGCTTCCACCTGCACCTGCCGCTCAGCCTGTCGACGTTCCGCGCGGTGATCGTGCGCGACGCGGAGCGGGTGTTCGCCATTCCGGCGCTGGCGGTCGAGCGCTGCCTGCGCCTGCCGTTGAGCGCCATGAAGAACCTGGAGAACCGTCCCTCGGTCACGGTGGATGGCGAAGTCATGCCGCTCTGGACCCTGGCCGAAGTGCTCGGCCTGGGGCAAGTGGCGCAGAGTGGCGACATCCTGACCTTGCTGTTGCTCAAGGTGCGCGGCGAGCGCTTTGTGCTGCTGGTGGAGGAATTGCTGGGCGACCAGGAAATCATCGTCAAGGGCCTGGGCCAGCAGTTGGTGCGAGTGCGCAACCTGCTGGGCGCCACGGTGCTGGGCGACGGCCAGCTGGTGCCCATCCTGCATCCTGCCGACCTCTATCGCAGTGCCCTGGATACCCGTGATTCGAGCTTCAGCCAGCAGGAGCGGGCACGTACCGGCGTGGCCATGCAGCGCTTGTTGATCGCCGAGGACTCCTTCACCTCGCGGGGGCTGCTCAAGGCCATCCTCGAAGGCGCCGGCTACCAGGTCGCCACCGCCAACGACGGCCTGGAAGCCTGGAATGCGTTGAAGCAGGGGCAGTTCGACCTGCTGGTGTCGGACGTGGAAATGCCGCGGCTGGACGGTTTCACCCTGACCAGCCGGATTCGCGCCGACCGCGAGCTCGCCAGTCTGCCGGTGGTGCTGGTGACGGCCTTGCACTCGGCCGAGGACCGCGCGCGGGGCCTGGAGGCCGGCGCCAATGCCTATCTGGTGAAGAGCGGATTCGACCAGGAAAGCCTGCTGGATGCGATTCGCCGGTTGATTTGAGGGGCGCAGGTCCATGGGGGGCCTGCGGGGGAGAATGAGGTGGAACCATGCGCGTACTGATAGTCGACGACTCGGTGGTAGCACGCATGCTGCTGCGCGCGGTGTTCGAAGGGGAGGGTTATCTGGTGCGGGAGGCCTCCTCCGGTGACGAGGCGCTGAAGGTGTTGCTGGGCTTCACCCCCGATATCGTCACCATGGATGTGCACATGCCCGGCATGGACGGTTACGAGACCACCGAGCACATTCTTGAACGCTATCCGCTACCGGTGGTGGTGCTGACCGCCAGCGCCAACGCCTATGCGGCAGCCACCGCCATGCGTGCCCTGGAGGCGGGCGCCCTGGCGGTGCTGGAGAAGCCGTCCGGCCTGGATTCGCCGGATTTCGACGAGCGCGTGGCCGAAGTGCTGCGGACGCTGCGCAGCATGGCCCAGGTGAAGATCGTGCGGCGTCCTCGCCGGGGCAACGGCGAAGGCCCTCAGCAGCAGTCGATATCCCAGCTGGTGGCGCATGCCGCACACCTGTCGCCGAAGATCGTGACCATCGCCGCCTCGGCGGGGGGGCCGGCAGCGCTCAAGAGCCTGCTGGAGCGGCTGCAACCGCCGCAGCCCTGGCCGCTGGTGCTGGTGCAGCACATCGCCGCCGGTTTCCTGCCGAGTTTCCGCGAGTGGCTGGAAACGCTCACGCACCTGCCGGTAGTGATCGCCGAGGACGGCCAGGTTTTGGTCCCGGGGCGGCTTTATCTTGCGCCGGATGGCCATCACCTGGGCTTTTCCAGCGACCGCCGGGTGGCCCTTGATGGAGGCCCTCTGGAGGAACTGGTGCGGCCGTCGGCCAACTTCATGTTCCGCTCCGCTGCCCGTCATTTCGGCAACCAGGTCATCGGTATCCAACTGTCCGGGATGGGGCGCGACGGTGCCCAGGGGCTGGCCGAACTGCATCGCGCCGGCGCCCTGACGCTGGTGCAGGAACCGGCCAGCGCCATGATCGATTCGATGCCGCAGGCTGCCATCGGCTTGCAGGCGGCTCGCCAGGTACTGACGACGGACGCGATGGCGGCCGTGCTCAATCTGATTGCTGAACGTGTGGCGTCGAAGGGCGCAGGTGTGGGGAGGGAATGACCATGTACGCCGATGCGGACATCCTGGTGGTGGAGGACAGCCCGACGCAGGCCACCGAGTTGCAGTACATGCTGGAATCCGTCGGTTGCCAGGTGCGTATTGCCCGAAACGGGGTCGAGGCCCTGGCGCGCATTGCCGAGCAGCGTCCGACCATCGTCATCAGCGACATCGTGATGCCGGAAATGGACGGCTACGAGCTGTGCCGTCAGCTCAAGGGCTCGGCCCAGACCCAGGCCATCCCGGTCATTCTGGTCACCTCCCTGGCCGATGCCCGCGATGTGGTCCACGGGCTGGCTTCAGGGGCCGACAACTTCATCGTCAAGCCGTTCGACGAGAAGTACCTGATGTCGCGCATTCGCTACTTCCTGGTCAACCTGGAGCTGCGCACCCACGAGCGGGTGCAGATGGGCGTGGAAGTGGTGCTGGAAGGGGAGCGCCACTTCATCACCGCCGGACGCCAGCAAATCCTCGACCTGCTGATTTCCACCTATGAGCAGGGTGTGCGCCTGAATCACGAGTTGCAGGCCAAGCACGACGAGCTGGCCCGCAGCAACTCGCTGCTCAACTGCCTGTTCCATTTCACCAGTGGCCTGACCGACGCCCAGAGCGAGCAGCATGTGATCGACGCCTCGCTGCGGCGCATCCTGGAGTTCCCCGATGCGGAAGCTGCCTGGTTGTTGATGGCCGATTCCCTGGAGGCTGGTGATTCGGCCCGCGTGGCGGGGACGCGCGCGCGTGGGCGAGCCTTTGGCCTGGAGACGCTGTCGGCCTGCGCGCGCAGTTGCCCATGCCGGCACGCCTGGGTCAGCGACGCGATGAGTCAGCCGTGCAATTTCGAAGGCTGTCCCGCCCTGGCCGAGCTGCCCGGTAGGCCGGTGCATGCCAGCATTCCGTTGATACTGGGTGGCGAGATCATCGGCATGCTCAACGTGGTGCAGCGCGACGCCAAGGCCTGGAGCGACGAGTCGCTCAACGCGCTGGCCTCGATCGGCCGGCAGCTGGCGATGGCGCTGGGCCGGGTGCGCCTGTTCGAGAGCATGGAGAAGCTGGTGGAACAGCGCACCGAGGCGCTGGCCAAGAGCGAAGCCTTGTTGCGCAACGTGCTGGACAGCCTGCCGGTGGGCGTGTTGGTGAGCGACCCGCAGGGCCGGCTGATCATGAGCAACCCCGAAAGCAGTCTGATCTGGGGTGGCTCACATCCCATCGGCGTGGAAAGCGATCATCAGTACCGGGGTTGGTGGGCCGACAGCGGCGAGCCGATCAAGTCGGACGACTGGTCGGTGATGCGTGCGGTCAAGCAAGGACTGGTGTCACGCAACGAGATGATCGACATCCAGACCTTCAACGGCCGGCACAAGACCATTCTCAATTCGGCGGTGCCCATCCTCGACAGGAACGACACGGTCCAGGGGGCGATCGTGGTTTTCCAGGACGTCACCGAGCAGCGCCGCCGCGACCTGGAAATCCGCATCCGCACCCGTGCGGTCGAGGCCAGCGTGAACGCCGTGGTGATCACCGACAACGAGCAGCCGGACCAGCCCATCGTCTACGTGAACCCGGCCTTCGAGCGCATCACCGGCTACTCGGCCGAGGAAGTGATCGGCCGCAACTGCCGTTTCCTCCAGGGCGAGGACCGCGACCAGCCGAGCCTCGACAACATCCGCCGGCTGCTCCACGCCCAGGAGGAGGGCGGTGCGCTGTTGCGCAACTACCGCAAGGACGGCTCGGCATTCTGGAACGACCTGAAAGTGGCGCCGGTGGTGAACGACCGGGGCAAGGTCAGCCACTTCGTCGGCATCCTTCACGACATCACCGAAGCCAAGCGCTACCAGGAAGAACTGGAGCACCAGGCCAACCATGACAGCCTCACCGAGCTGCCCAATCGCAATCTGCTCAACGACCGTATCAGCCAGGCCATCGCCCAGGCCGCGCGCAAGCATGGCAGCTTCACCCTGGCGTTCATGGATATCGACCGCTTCAAGGTGGTCAACGACAGCCTCGGCCACAACGCCGGTGATCAGTTGCTGATCCAGGTGGCGAACCGCCTGCGCAGCCGGGTGCGAGAGATCGATACGGTGGCGCGCCTGGGGGGCGACGAGTTCGTCATCCTGCTGACCGATACCGACCAGCTCGGCGAGCAGGTGTCCTGGCTGGAGCGGCTCAAGCAGAGCATCGCCGCACCGGTGATGCTGGGCGAGCAGGAGGTGGCGGTGAGTTGCAGCATCGGCTTCTGCTGCTACCCCAGCGACGGTCGCGATGCCAGCACGCTGCTGCGTAATGCCGACACGGCGATGTATCAGGCCAAGCACCAGGGACGTAACCGCATCTGCGCTTTCATGCCGGAGATGAACCAGCAGGTGCAGATGCGCCTGTCGGTGGAGCGGGAGACCCGTCTGGGCCTGCAGAACCACGAGTTCATGGTGGTCTATCAGCCGCAGCTGGATCTGCAGAATGGCCGGTTGTGCGGTTTCGAAGCCCTGGTGCGCTGGAACCGTGGCGGCAAGATGATCAGCCCCAACGAGTTCATCCCGCTGGCGGAGGAGACCGGCTGGATCGTCTCGATCGATTTCTATGTGTTTGAAATGGTCTGCAAGCAACTCTCCATCTGGCGCCGCGTGTTCAACCACGGGCTGAGCGTGGCGGTGAACTTCTCTGCGATCAGCTTTGCCGAGACCGACTTCATCGAGCGGGTGCTCGGCATCCTCAAGATGCACGGGATCTCACCGCGCTGGATCAAGATCGAGCTGACCGAAAACATCCTGATGACCAACGCCGATGACGCCCTGCAGAAGATGCGTGTGTTGTGTGACGAGGGCATTCGCTTCTCCATCGACGATTTCGGTACGGGTTACTCCTCGCTCGGCTACCTGAAGCGCTTCCCCTTCAGCCAACTGAAGATCGACCGCAGCTTCGTCACCGATGTGCTGACCGAGCCGGACAGCGCCTCGCTGGCGCGCTCGATGATCTCGATCGGCCACAACCTGGGCATCAAGGTGATCGCCGAAGGCGTGGAGCAGGTGGAGCAGCTGGGCTTCCTGCGCGCCGCCGGCTGTGACGAGTTGCAGGGTTACTACTACTCCCCGCCGCTGCCACCCCAGGCGTGCATGCAGTTCCTGCAGGAGGGCGCGTCACTCTCGTTGCCGTCGAACATCCTCGACGGCAGTGAGCGCTACCTGCTGATCATCGACGACGAGCCGGGCATCCTCAACGCGCTGAAGCGGACCCTACGGCTGGAGAACTATCGGATTCTCACCGCCAGTTCCAGCGCCGAAGCGATGAACCTGATGGCGACCTATGGCGTGGACGTGGTGCTGACCGACCTGCGCCTCGCCGACATGAACGGGGTGGAATTCCTGCGCCGGCTCAAGGTGATCTTCCCTGACGTGATCCGCATGGTGCTCAGTGGCTCCACCGAGGTCAGCAGCATCCTCAAGTCGGTGAACGAAGGCGTGATCTATCGCTTCATCACCAAACCCTGGGACCCCGACGACCTGCGCATTCAGTTGCGCGAGGCCTTCCAGCAGCGGGAGCTGCACCGCGAGATCAAGCGCATGCGCCAGCAGATCGCATTGGCCCAGGGGTGACCGTGCATGGGGCCGTTGGGTCTGGATCGTAGGGTGCGCTGTGCGCGCCGATTTCCGGATCGGCTTCATCCTGCCAGCTCGGGCATTCGCGTCAGCGGGACGCGCCGCCCATCCCTTCGGCCCGCATGATCTCGGCGATGATCGGCACCGGGGTCATCAGGTGGGCGCGCATCATTTCGCTGGCGCGTTTGGCGTCGCGGGCGAGGATGGCTTCCACCAGCGCCGCGTGTTCCTGGCGCTTGAGTTCCAGGGCTTCTTCGGAGAACACGGTCTGGGTCAGCCAGAGGTGGCGGTAGCGTTCGGCCTGGTCGAATAGGTAGGTGCGCGCCTGCAGCAGGTGCTTGGAGCCGCAGCCTGAGGCGATGGCGGTGTGGAAGGCCTTGTGGCGCTGGTCCCAGACGTCCAGGCGCTGCTCGCGGGTCTTCACTTCCATCACCTTGGCCAGGGTGTGGGACTGGGCCAGCACCGAGGCTTCCCAGGCGTCGTCGCCGCGCTCGATGGCCAGGCCGACGATCATCGCCTCCAGGTTGGCGCGGGCGTCGTAGATGTCCTTCATCTCTTCCACGGACATGGGCGCCACGCGGTAGCCCTTCTGGCTGATGGCGACCACCAGCTTCTCCGCCACCAGTTGCGACAGGGCTTCCCGCAGCGGGCCCACGCCCAGGTCGTAGCGTTCCTTCAGGGTGCTCATCAGGAGCTTTTCACCGGGCTTGAACACGCCACGGATGATGTCCTGCTTGAGCCACTCATACCCGCTGAAAGCCGAGTTCTGACGAGGGGCGAGTGCTTCCAAGGTGCTGTTCCTCAAAACGTTTTGCGGATCATACCCAAACGTCTTTTCTGCGAAAAACAGTGGACAAACGTGTGTTTTATTTTCGTTTTTCAAAAATGTAGACATTTTTAATTTGTGGCGATATTTTTTACTCGCCCGACTGATCCGGGCACTGCCCACCACCCCTTTGCCAGGAAACCGCCATGAACGCCTTTACGAAGATCGAGGACCCTGTGATGCCGATGCCGCTGGAGACCCGCGGGTTCACCGTCGCGCCTTCCCAGCAGTCGCCGCGCCTGCTCGAACTGACCTTCGCCCGCGAAACGGTGGAGGCCTTCATCAAGGCGGTGGGCGAGTGGCCGGTACAGGCCCTGGAGTACAAGTCCTTCCTGCGCTTCCGCGTCGGTCAGATCCTCGACGAGCTGTGCGAAGGCACCCTGCGCCCGGTGCTGCTGAACACCATCCTCAGCCGTGCGACCGGCGGCATGCTGATCACCCCCGTCGGGCTGGATGACGTGAGCCAGGCCGAGGACATGGTGAAGTTCACCACCGCCTGTGCCCACCTGATCGGCCGTTCCAACTACGACGCCATGAGCGGCCAGTTCTACGCCCGCTTCGTGGTGGTCAACACCGACAACTCCGACAGCTACCTGCGTCAGCCGCACCGCGTCATGGAGCTGCACAACGACGGCACCTTCGTGAACCAGATCACCGACTACGTGCTGATGCTGAAGATCGACGAGAAGAACATGGAAGGCGGCAACTCCCTGATCCTGCACCTGGACGACTGGGAGCAGTGCGACGAGTTCTTCCGCCACCCGCTGGCCCGCCGCGAGATGCGCTGGACCGCGCCGCCGAGCAAGAAGGTCACCGAGGACGTGTTCCACCCGGTGTTCGACACCGACGCCGAAGGCCGCCCGACCATGCGCTACATCGACCAGTTCGTGCAGCCGGAAAACTTCGAGGAAGGCATCTGGCTGAACGCCCTGTCCGAGTCCCTGGAAGGCAGCCCGCAGAAGCTTTCCGTACCGGTGCCGGTGGGCAGCTTCCTGCTGATCAACAACCTGTTCTGGCTCCACGGCCGCGACCGCTTCATCCCCCACGAGGGCCTGCGTCGCGAACTGATGCGCCAGCGCGGTTTCATCAGCTACCAGAAGCCGCGTTACCTGCGCGGTCAATAATCAATGAAGCACGACGGAGGGCTGCCACGGGCGGCCCTTCGCCGTGCTCGACGAGCATGTTCGACCGTAGGTTGGCGCCGAGCGCAGCGAGGCCCAACGCCATGAAGGTTGCTGCGCGAACGCGCGAGGTAATGGCTGTGTACGATTTCATCATCATCGGCGGCGGTATCGTGGGCATGTCCACGGCCATGCAGCTGATGCAGGTTTACCCGGACGCCAAGGTTCTCCTCCTGGAGAAGGAATCCGGCCCGGCCCGGCACCAGACCGGCCACAACAGCGGTGTGATCCACGCCGGCGTCTACTACACCCCCGGCAGCCTCAAGGCGCGCTTCTGCCTGGAAGGCAACAAGGCCACCAAGGCCTTCTGCAACAAGCACGGCATCCGTTACGACGAGTGCGGCAAGCTGCTGGTGGCCACCAACGACCTGGAAATGGAGCGCATGAAGGCGCTCTGGGAACGCACCGCCGCCAACGGCCTGGAGCGTTACTGGCTGTCCGCCGCCGAGCTGCGCGAGCGTGAACCGAACATCGTCGGCATGGGCGGCATCTTCGTGCCCTCCAGCGGCATCGTCAGCTACGCCGAAGTCACTACCGCCATGGGCCGCGAGTTCCAGGCCGCCGGTGGCGAGATCCGCTATAACGCCGAGGTCACCGGCCTCGACGAGCGCGCCGACGAAGTGGTGGTGCGCACCCGCACCGACGAGTTCCGCAGCCGCTACCTGATCACCTGCTCGGGCCTGATGGCCGACCGCGTGGTGCGCATGCTCGGCATCGAGCCGAGCTTCATCATCTGCCCGTTCCGGGGCGAGTACTACCTGCTCCCCAAGCAGCACAACCAGATCGTCAACCACCTGATCTACCCGATCCCGGACCCGTCCATGCCGTTCCTCGGCGTGCACCTGACCCGGATGATCGACGGCACCGTCACCGTCGGCCCGAACGCTGTGCTCGCCATGAAGCGCGAGGGCTACCGCAAGGCCGATATCTCCGTCTCCGACATGTTCGAGACCCTGACGTCTCCCGGCATCCTCAAGGTGCTGGCGAAGAACCTGCGCCCCGGCCTGATCGAGATGAAGAACTCCCTGTTCAAGGGCGGCTACCTCAAGGAAGTGCAGAAATACTGCCCGAGCATCACCAAGGCCGACCTCACCCCCTATCCGGCCGGTGTGCGCGCCCAGGCGGTGTCCCGCGAGGGCAAGCTCATCGACGATTTCCTCTTCGTGAACACCCCGCGCAGCGTGAACGTGTGCAACGCACCGTCCCCCGCTGCCACCTCCGCGATCCCGATCGGCGCTCACATCGTCGACAAGGTGCGTGAGCAGATCGCCGCGTCTGGCGCCCGTTTCACCGTCAAAGCCACCGATAACAAGCAGCGGGCCGCCGGCTGAGCCGTCGTCACCACCGCCCATTCCAGAGGATGACAAGCGTGCAACTGAAAGACTCCACCCTGTTCCGCCAGCAGGCGTACATCGATGGTGCCTGGGTCGATGCCGACAACGGCCAGACCCTCAAGGTGAACAACCCGGCCAGCGGCGAACTGATCGGCACCGTGCCGAAGATGGGCGCTGCCGAAACCCGCCGCGCCATCGAAGCCGCCGAGCGCGCCCTGCCGGCCTGGCGTGCGCTGACCGCCAAGGATCGCGCCAACCGCCTGCGCCGCTGGTTCGAGCTGATGATGCAGAACCAGGACGACCTGGCCCGCCTGATGACCCTGGAGCAGGGCAAGCCGCTGGTGGAGTCCCGTGGCGAGATCGCCTACGCCGCCTCTTTCCTTGAGTGGTTCGGCGAAGAAGCCAAGCGCGTCTATGGCGACATGATTCCCGGCCACCAGCCGGACAAGCGCCTGATGGTGATCAAGCAGCCCATCGGCGTCACCGCCGCCATCACCCCGTGGAACTTCCCCTCCGCGATGATCACCCGCAAGGCCGGCCCGGCCCTGGCCGCCGGCTGCACCATGGTGCTCAAGCCTGCCTCGCAGACCCCGTACTCCGCCCTGGCCCTGGCCGAACTGGCTGAACGTGCCGGCATCCCCAAGGGCGTGCTGAGCGTGGTCACCGGCTCCGCTGGCGAAGTGGGCGGCGAGCTGACCAGCAACCCCATCGTCCGCAAGCTGACCTTCACCGGTTCCACCGAGATCGGCCGCCAGCTGATGGCCGAGTGCGCCAAGGACATCAAGAAGGTGTCCCTGGAGCTGGGCGGCAATGCCCCGTTCATCGTCTTCGACGACGCCGATCTGGATGCCGCCGTGGAAGGCGCGCTGATCTCCAAATACCGCAACAACGGCCAGACCTGCGTCTGCGCCAACCGCCTGTACGTGCAGGACGGCGTGTACGACGCCTTCGTCGACAAGCTGAAGGCCGCCGTGGCGCGCCTGAAGATCGGCAACGGCCTGGAAGACGGCATCACCACCGGCCCGCTGATCGACGCCAAGGCGGTGGCCAAGGTGCAGGAGCACATCGAGGACGCGGTTTCCAAGGGCGCCAACGTCGTTTCCGGCGGCAAGCCCCACGCCCTGGGCGGCACCTTCTTCGAGCCGACCATCCTGGTCGACGTACCGAAGAACGCGGCTGTGGCCAAGGAAGAAACCTTCGGCCCGCTGGCGCCGCTGTTCCGCTTCAAGGACGAAGACGAGGTCATCGCCTTCTCCAATGACACCGAATACGGCCTGGCTGCCTACTTCTACGCCCGCGACCTGGGCCGCGTGTTCCGCGTGGCCGAGGCCCTGGAATACGGCATCGTCGGCATCAACACCGGGATCATCTCCAACGAAGTCGCGCCTTTCGGCGGCGTGAAGGCATCGGGCCTGGGCCGTGAAGGCTCCAAGTACGGCATCGATGACTACCTGGAAATCAAATACCTCTGCATCGGCGTGTAAGCACGGCGGATCAACAACCTTTCCTGTACGGGCGGCCGCTGCGGCGGCTTCCCGTGCGGACGATTGCAACAGTGGAGTGATCATGAATACCAACCAGAGCCTGCAACAACGCCGTATGGCCGCCATTCCCCGTGGCGTCGGCCAGATCCACCAGGTCTTCGCCGAGCGCGCCGAGAATGCCACCGTATGGGACGTCGAAGGCCGCGAGTACCTGGACTTCGCCGGCGGCATCGCCGTCCTGAACACCGGTCACCTGCACCCCAAAGTCATGGCTGCCGTGCAGGAGCAGTTGGCCAAGCTGACCCACACCTGCTTCCACGTCTTCGGCTACGAGCCCTACGTGGCCCTGGCCGAGAAGATCAACCAATTGGTGCCGGGCAGCTTCGAGAAGAAGACCCTGCTGGTCACCACCGGCGCCGAGGCTGTGGAAAACGCCATCAAGATCGCCCGCGCCGCCACCGGCCGTAACGGCGTGATCGCCTTCACCGGTGCCTACCACGGTCGTACCCAGTACACCCTGAGCCTGACCGGCAAGGTGGTGCCGTACTCCGCCGGCATGGGCCTGATGCCGGGCGGCGTGTACCGCGCCCAGTACCCGAACGCCATCCACGGCGTTTCGGTGGACGCGTCCATGGCCAGCATCGAGCGCATCTTCAAGAACGACGCCGCCCCCAGCGACATCGCCGCGATCATCCTCGAACCCGTTCAGGGCGAGGGCGGCTTCAATGTCGCGCCGAAGGACTTCATGGCCCGCCTGCGCGCCCTGTGCGACCAGCACGGCATCCTGCTGATCGCCGACGAAGTGCAGACCGGCGCTGGCCGTACCGGCACTTTCTTCGCCATGGAGCAGATGGGCGTCGCCGCCGACCTCACCACCTTCGCCAAGTCCATCGCCGGTGGCTTCCCGCTGGCGGGCGTGTCCGGCCGTGCTGACGTCATGGACGCCGTGGCCCCGGGCGGCCTGGGTGGCACCTACGCCGGCAGCCCGGTTTCCTGCGCCGCCGCCCTGGCGGTGATCGAAGCTTTCGAAAGCGAGAAGCTGCTGGACCGCGCCAAGTCCGTGGGTGAAATCCTCACCGCTGGCCTGCGCAAGATCGGTGAGCGCCACAACAGCCTGGTGGACGTACGCAACCTCGGCGCCATGGTTGCCGTGGAGCTGTTCGAGGGCGGCAATGTGACCAGGCCGGCTGCCGAACTGACCGGCAAGATCGTCGCCAAGGCCCGCGAGAAAGGCCTGATCCTGCTGTCCTGCGGCACCTACTACAACGTCCTGCGCATCCTGGTACCGCTGACCGTCAGCGATGCCGACCTGGAGCGTGGTCTCTCCATCATCGGCGAGTGCTTCGACGAACTCGCCTAAGCACCACAAAGGTCCTGCGAGCCAGCGAATGACCAGGCGAGGGCGGCTGAGAAAGCGGAGTTCAGGTGTCCTGAATGAGCATTTCGAAGCCGCGCTCAACACCGTCATTCCGACGTGCAGCGGACCTGAGTTTTAGAGCGTCACCCTGGTCCCTGCTCACCCGACCTGCCCGGCCCACCGTCCCAGGCAGGGCGGGCTTTTTTCGTCCCGCGTCTGGTGATCGCGGAGGCCGACGCTGCCCCCAGGGGCACGACAAGAACAAAAGTAATGCCATGCAGACAGATAAGAACAACCTCAGTCACGGGTTGAAGTCCCGACAAAGGCGTGAGGGGCTGAAGCCCCGGGCAACTTCGAGTTGAACGAAAAGACACGCCTTCGGGCGTGTCCTTTTGTTTGGGGGGCGACAGCTCTCGACTGATTCTGTTGAAAAGTCGGTGCTGTCTCGGGGCCTGCTTATCGCGGCTACTGAGGGCCCGCTCTCACGCATTGGAACCTTAAGGGATGCGGGAAATATATCTACGCTAATGGGCTGATCACGATGATGCGGCGGCCTGGAGCCGATTTCGGCGGCAATAAGCAATGCCAAGGCAGTACGTGGCGCTACCTGCACCAACAGAATTTCGAGGCCTGCTCACCTACGGCCATATGCGATTGTCATAGTTTGCGCAGTTGGGCGGCGAAAAGCGGGTTGAACTGGACCCGGCCATGGATCGCCTGGACTTCCACGCGGCAATCGTGGTTATTCAGCCGCTATTGGAGGCACAACCTGACTCCTGTCGCGCTTGAGATAGCCGATAGCGGACCATCGTTCATCTTGCTGGAGCGAACCATGGTCAACGCTAGCCATCGACTCGGAGCGGAGCGCGTCCACGTCTCAAGCGGAATCACTGCCGGCCTGATCCTGCCCACCATAGCGGCATAGACTCACCGAGCTTTGCGATAGTGATCCCTGATGAATACCGGAAGATCGTTTGACGGTGGCGTAAAGGGAACCTGGTACATCATGTCGCCGACGAATCCGCGGTGATAGGTGGCGTGATTGACCAGATGCAACACGATTTCTTCCTGTGTCATGACGCCCTTTCCCCCTCCGACGAACTCGAAATGGACGACTTTGGACAGGTCCTCGACCGACCAGGTGTCGACGAGTTCGATGTACCAGCGGTCCATTGACTGAACCGCGTTCCAGAGGTCGCTCAACGGAGACGGATGTTCGGTGTTGCGGGAAATGTAGTGATGCTTCTTGCCTTGTAGATGGTGTCTGAAAATATCGTCCACCACGTAAACATGGTTCAGTGTATGAACCATGTTTCCAAAGCGCGTCGGCCTGGGGCGAAGCGCCTCGCCATCCGGCAGGTTCATCACGCTTTTGAACGTCAGCTCATTCGCCCAGGCTTTGTAGCGCACCAACATTTTCAACGTGTCCGTGGCGGATGCAGACGGAACAGCGGGGAGGGCGGCTCCGTGGGATGCAAGTTGGTTTTCCGGAGCCGAAGACATGCTTGTAAGTCCTTGTTTGAACACAATTGATGAGTAGATGACGTTCTTCAAAACACATCTCAGTGTTTGCGTGGACCGCTCCTGTCACCCATGCGGCATGCACCATGCCTAACACTCAAGGAGCCCCTGAAGTCGGCCTGCAACCTGTGTGTGCGTTTTGCCGCCGATCCAGAATTGGCCGGCGTTATCGCGAGCCACATGAATACGTCCTTTACGACCGAGGCGAGTGCCTTGGGCGGCGATATAGGCTTCATTGGCCACGCCCGCGGCGAACAGCCACTGCGCCAGTGAGGCGTTAAGGCTTCCCGTGACGGGGTCTTCGACAGTGGTGCCCAGGTGATCGCTGAAAAAGGCACGAACTTCGAATGCAGCCTCACCACGGGAATGAGGTCCCACCACGCCGATGTCGATTCTGCGGGGCCAGCTTCGTTGCGGATTCAGGGAAAGCACTCTCTCTGCCGAAGCCAACCTGATTCCCAGCCATCCGGGACCGTTGTCGATCCAGGCGGCATCGACGACCTCGTGTGTCCCAATCCCCAGAAATTGAACCGCCTCGGTCAATTCTTCCTTCGAGGGAGGGCCGGAACGGATCAGCGGCGGCGCGCCAAAGGAAAGCAGTCCTTGATCACGGCGAATCGTAACGAGTCCAACGCCGCACTCCTGGATGATTTCCGCCTCTTTCATCGGCGCACGCCCAGTCGAAAGCCAGGCATGACAACTGCCCAATGTCGGGTGCCCGGCAAAAGGCATTTCTCTCTCCAGTGTGAAAATCCTCACCCTGTAGTCCGCCTCCGGATGCGTGGGTGATAGCAGAAAGGCGGTCTCCGACAGGTTGAGCCAGCGAGTCAGGCGCTGCATTTCATCGGTTGCCAGCGCGTCTGCGCCCATGACTACCGCCAGCGGGTTTCCGGAAAGAGGTTCGGCGCCGAAAACATCGATCATCTGAATCACACAGTGCACAACACCACTCCTTATGTTCGTGCCAACACGGGCAAGTCCGATCAGCCTTGATGAGGGGCGGATCAATCGCCTCGGCTATCGGTTTCGGTACCCCGGGGACATCAATCTGGCGATACCAGAAGCTTCAATCCCGCGACGGCAAACAGCGCAGAGAAAAGCCCTTGAATCCAGCGTCGAAGCCTGGTGTAGCAAGCAATCATCCGGGACGTCGAAAAGATGATGGCGTAGCCACCGAATATGATGACCCCGAGCAAAGCGCAGCCGCCTATGATCGCGGGCAAGGTGCCGTTGGGGGCGTCCTCCCGGAGCCCCAGCGACATGATCGCCATCCAGGACATGATCGCCTTGGGGTTCCCGATGTGCATGAAGACGCCTTGGCGGTATAGCGGCAGATAGCGTGGGGTTGCCCGTCCGGCATCCACGCCGGTGAAAGCCGAGGTCGGCTGCATGGCGGACCTGCCAGCACGCATCGCCAGATAGAGCAGATAGATACCGCCGATCACTTTGAGGACGAAAAGCGCCTTGGCGTAGGTGGCCAGCAAGGTGGAGACACCGGTCGCCGCCAGCACCGCCCAAAAGAGCGAGCCGGTCATGACACCGGATGCCAGGATGAGGGCGGATGTGCGCCCATCACGCATCGCCGCTCCCATGATCGCCATGTTGCTCGGCCCCGGACTGGCAGCGGCGAGGAAATAAGTGCCAAAGGCGAGTGCGAGCGGACTGCCGATCATTGAGACATCCTCCAGCGCGTATCCCGAAACATCTGCAATGGTTTCGGCGATCCAATCCGCTCCATGGCGTGGGATTTCTTCATCATTCCTGGAGGTCTCCGCGATAGACAATGTGAACCTTGTTCCCATCGGGGTCGCGCAGATACGCGCCGAAATAGCCATCGCCATAGTGAGGACGCGGTCCAGGTATTCCTTCGTCCGTCCCGCCACTCGCAAGGCCCGCAGCGTAGGCAGCTTCCACGGCCTGCTCCGAGGCGGCCAGGAACGCGACCATGCTGCCGTTGCCAATCGTCGATGGCTCGCCATTGCGGGGGATGTAGACATAGAAGCGTGGCAGCGGCGCAGTAGCTGTCACCCAACACAGCGCCGCAGGCCCGCCATCCGGCACGACTGCGCGGCGTTTCAGGCCGAGCGGAGCGAGGGTGGCATCATAGAAATGGCCAGCGCGCTCCAGATCCTGCGCGCCAACAGTCACATGGCTGAACATCCGACCCTCCATTGCCCCGCCATCGCTGTGAGGCTGTTCGACAAACAGTTGAATTTCGCAAACAACCCTAATGCACGTTACACTTTTGATCTATTTAAATAGTGTCACGCGACACTATTAATCAATCTGGACGGAAACCATGCTTCTTCAATCGCCCTGGATGCCGCGTCTTGCGGAGATCGAAGCGAGCGTCGCCGAGCGGCTGGTACTCGCTCTGGCCGACGACATCATCGAGGGGCGACTGAAGGGGGGCGACCGCCTGCCTGCCCATCGAGACCTTGCTTGGCAACTGGGAATCGGCCTGGGATCGGTGACAAAAGCCTATGCAGCCCTTGAGCGGCGGGGGCTGGTGCGCAGCGTCAAGGGCCGGGGAATGTTCGTGGCGATCTGTCAGGCGCATGAGGATCGGGAGATCGATCTCTCGTCCAATGTGCCGCCGGCGATGCTTACCGCCCGACTGCTGGCGCGGACCCTGGCTGGGGTCGCGCGGAAGATCGACGCAGATCATCTCAATCTCTACTCGCCGCCCGCCGGGCACCTGGAGCATCGGCGTCTGTTAGCCCGTTGGCTTGAAACGCTCGGTGTAACGGTCGATCCATCGAATCTGGTGCTGACGAGCAACGCCCGCCAGGCCATATCACTGGCGTTCGATCTTGCCTGTGGCCCTCACGGGGTGATCCTGACAGAAAGAGTCACCTATCCCGGTGCGATTGCCCTGGCCCGGCGCAAAGGGTATCGGATGCAAGGCGTCGAGATCGACGCAGAGGGGATGGTGCCGGAGGCGCTCGCTGATGCCCTCGATGGGGTCGCATCTACCGCCAGCAGAGCGGTTTATCTCACACCGACGCTTCATAACCCGACCACGGCGACGATGGGCATGGCACGAAGGCAGGCTATCGTCGATGTCTGTCGGCGGTCGGGTGCCTGGGTCATCGAGGATGGCGTCTACGCACTGGGACCGCCACTTGCGCCTGCGCTCGCGACCTTGGCTCCCGAGAGAGTCTTCCACGTCAATGGGCTATCCAAGTCCCTTGGTCCCGGATTGAGGATTGGCATGCTCACGCTGCCGGCGGGAATGACTGCCGCGGCGCAAGAAGTCTTGCAAGACGTCCCCATGGCTCCGGCGCCATTGTCCTGTGCCGTGGTGGAGGACTGGCTGTCCAGTGGCGTCATCGCATCCATCCCGCAGGACCTGCGCCATGAAGCGCGCCGCAGATCGAGCCTGGCCACTTCGCTTCTTGGCGCGGTCGAGCTTGTTTCCCATCCGGATGCCTATCACGTCTGGCTACCGATGCCGCGCGACGCTGCCGATCGCTTCGCGACAGCGGCCGCCTCGGTTGGCATCAGAGTGACGGCCCCCGAATCGGTCCTGGTCGACCGCAGTGACCAGGCGGCCGGAATTCGCCTTTGCCTCGGCGGCCCGCCATTCGATGACTTGACGGAAGGACTGACGCTCCTGGCAAGGCTTATGAGGGACAAGACTGGCTCGGTTGCATGACGTCTGGCGAGACTGCGAACAGGCACCAAACATCTGCCGTTTTTCGCATGCACCGAGCGGCTCAATCGCGCCTACTGATTCGGGCTGTCAAAACCGGCCACGGGATTGATCGCGACGGACAGCTGGATAGGTAAGCGGGGAGGACGGGGCAAGGGGCGGTGCTGATGAGAGGACAGGTTATCCATCAGCCCGCGGTGAGGTATCGCTTCGCTCGGCCTATCCTTCTGAATAGCGGCTGTAGGCCAAGCCCGGAAAAGCAGCGAACGCATCTTCCGAAGAGGCAAGGGAAAGGTCTCGCAGCCGCCTTTCGTCAGCGTTCCTGGCGCTGATGCCGGCCGTGGTGCGAACAAGCCGAACTTTCCCCGGCCGCTGCGCATCAGACCTTTAATACCCCCGCCTGGTGACGATCCGTGTCGTTCGCATCGAATGCCCGGACGCCTGTATTCCGCGCATCCAACAGCCCTGGGAACAGCGCTGCAGAGAGACGCCGATGAACAGCACCGCACTGCTCGACCAGTACCTGCAAGTACGCCGCCACAGCGAATCGCTGGTGGCTTCCCTCAGCGAAGAGGACATGGTCGTGCAGTCCATGCCCGATGCCAGCCCCGCCAAGTGGCACCTGGCCCATACCACCTGGTTCTTCGAGACCTTCCTGCTGCGGGAACAGTTGCCCGGCTACCCCGTCTTCGATCCCGTCTTCGCCTATCTCTTCAACTCCTACTACGAGGCCCTCGGGCCACGCCAGCCACGCCCGGAGCGGGGGCTGCTGACCCGGCCGCCCCTGGATCGGGTGCTGGCCTATCGGCGCCATGTGGACAAGCACATGCAAGCGTTTCTGCCGGAAGCCCCTGAAGAGGCGCTGCCCCTGGTAGAACTGGGCTTGGCCCATGAGCAGCAGCACCAGGAGCTGCTGTTGATGGACCTGCTCCATCTGTTCAGCCGCTCACCCCTGCGCCCGGCCTACAACGAACGCTGGCGCGAGCCCGGCGGTGATCGCCCGGGCCGCTTCGTCGGCCTGCCCGGCGGACTGGTGGACATCGGCCACGACGGCGAGGGCTTCGCCTTCGACAACGAGGGGCCGCGCCACAAGGTGTACCTGCAGCCGTTCCAGATCTGTGACCGCCTGGTGACCAATGCCCAGTGGCTGGAATTCATCGAGGCGGGCGGTTATGGGCGCGCCGATCTCTGGCTTTCCGAAGGTTGGGCGCGGGTACAGGAAGACGGCTGGCAAGCGCCCATGTATTGGCAGCAGCAAGAGGGTGCCTGGATGGAGATGGGCCTGGGCGGCCTGCACCCGCTGGTGTCGGCCGCGCCGGTCAGTCATATCAGCTACTACGAGGCCTGCGCCTTCGCGGCCTGGGTCGATGCCCGCCTGCCCACCGAAGCGGAGTGGGAAGTGGCCGCCCGCGCCGGGGTGCTCGGCCAGGTGGAGGACTGCGCCTGGCAGTGGACCGCCAGTGCCTATGCACCTTATCCCGGCTTCCGGCCGTCCCGCGATGCGGTGGGCGAGTACAACGGCAAGTTCATGGTGAGCCAGATGGTGCTGCGCGGCGGCGCCAGCATCACCCCTGCCGGCCACGCCCGGCCCAGCTACCGCAACTTCTTCTATCCGGCCCAGCGCTGGATGTTCTCTGGCCTGCGCCTGGCGCGGGATGCCGTGGTCGGCCAGGCGGTGGGCGAGCATGAAACCTTCGCCGAGGACGTGCGCGCCGGCCTGTCAGCGCCGGAGAAAAGCCTGCCGCCCAAGTACTTCTACGATGCGGTGGGTTCGGAGCTGTTCGAGGCCATCTGCAACACCCGGGAGTATTACCCCACCCGCACCGAGACAGCGCTGCTGCGCAGTATCGCCGCCGAGCTGTCCACGGTGATTCCCCAGGGGGCGGCGCTGGTGGAGTTCGGCAGCGGCGCCAGCCTGAAGACGCGGCTGCTGCTGGATGCCGCGCCGCAGATCGGCCTCTACCTGCCCATCGACATCAGCGAGTCGGCCCTGCGCAAGGCCACCGCCATGCTCCAGGGCGCCTATCCCGACCTGCGGGTGCTGCCCCAGGTGGGCGACTTCACCCACTTGCCCCATCTGCCGGCGGAAGCCGCACGGCGCCCACGGGTCGCGTTCTTCCCCGGCTCCACCCTGGGCAACTTCACCCCGGAGGAGTCCCGGCGCTTCCTGCGTTCGGTGCGTCGCTACCTGGGACGCGAGTCGCGCTTCATCCTCGGCCTGGACATGCAGAAGGATGTCGCCACGCTGGAAGCGGCCTACGACGACGCGGACGGCATCACCGAACAGTTCAACAAGAATCTCCTGGCGCGTATCAACCGCGAACTGGGCGGCGACTTCGACCTGGACGCCTTCGATCACCTGGCCCGCTGGAATCCGGAGCGAAGCTGCATGGAGATATTCCTGGTCAGCCGCCGCAATCAGAAGGTTCAGGCGGCCGGCCGGACATTCGAGTTCCGCGCCGGAGAGCGCCTGCACACCGAGAACTCGCACAAGTACAGCCTGACGCAGGTCGTGGATCTGGCTGCAGAGTCGGGCTGGCACCTGGGGCGTTACTGGCTGAGCCCGGACCCTCAGGTGGGCATATTCGTGCTGGAGGCCTGAGCCCCTCTGCACAGATTCAGGCAATGAGTCGGCATCAGGGTTGCCGCGCCCTGTCAGGCGCGAGTCCCCCCTCGCCCTTTGGGAGAGGGGCCGGGGGAGGGGGATGCATCAGATCGGTGCGGAGGTCTGGAAGGCCTGTACTAGACGTTTCTGATCGGTAACTCAGAGCTGGCCTTTGCAATGCTCTTCAGGCATCCAGCAATGCCTGGCTACCGTCCCAGGAAGGCGAGCGTGTGCGGCTGGCGATCCGTTCGCCTGCACTGTCGAACTCGGCCCCTGCCGAACTCACACGTCTGTCGACGCAGCTGGCAGGGGCCGTGCCTTGCGTTAATCCGCGATCACGTTCAGGGCGACGTCGATATTGCCGTGCGTGGCTTTGGAGTACGGGCAGATCTCGTGCGCTTCCTTGGCAATGGCCTCGGCAACCTCGTAGGGAACGCCCGGGAAGCTGACGTTGAACCGCGCCTGGATGAAGTAGGCGTTACCCGTCATGCCCAGGTCGACCTCGATTTCGACGGCCAGATCCTGCGGCAGCACAACCTTCCTTTCCTGGGCCACCAGCCCGATGGCGCTGATATAGCAGGCCGACCAGGCGCCGGCGAACAGTTGCTCCGCCGTGGGGTGGGGCAAGGTGGCATCGAAGCTGAGTTCCGAATTCGCTCCGGCGCCGCGGGGTGCCGAGAGCTTGATATCGACGCGGCCGTGATCCTTGCGCGAAGCGCCTTCACGGTGGGCTACGGTGGTGTGGGTTTTGCCGGTGAACAGGACTTTTTCGATCTTGGTCATGGGGGAGTTCCTCATCGTTTCGTGCGTTTGAATAGTGGCCAGGGCCGTTTTAAGTTTAATCGCATACGAATAAATCGTATGCGATGAATTAATCTTTGCGCACAAACAAATTGCCGTCAATAGGGGCTCGTCGCGCTTCTGGACGAACGGTTGCCCGCATGATTTCGATCCTGCAGAGCAAATCGGTGCCGAACTACTCGCATCCGATGTATCCTGCGTCGGGCTACGGAGCGGGTTACGACACTAGTGAGAGAGGCGTTTATGAAGGGAATGCAGACCGGATCGAATGGGCCGATCGAGGTTACGGACGTGAAGCTGGCCGACTTCCTGTGTTTTGCCGTGTATTCGACGAACCTGGCGTTCGGCAAGGTTTACAGGCCGATCCTCGAAGAGCTGGGCCTTACCTACACGCAGTACGTCACGATCATCGCGCTATGGGAGGAGGACGATCAGACCGTCAGTGGCCTGGGCGAGAAGCTTTTCCTTGAATCGAACACCCTCACGCCGATCCTCAAGAAGCTCGAGTCGATGGGCTACCTGACGCGTGAGCGCGACAAGGCCAACGAACGCCAGGTGCGCATCAGCCTGACGGAGAGCGGAAGGCAGCTCCGCGAACGAGCCTTCAGCATCAACCTGACGGACGCCTGCGGGCTCACGTCCGAGGAGTTCTCGGCGCTGCAGAAAGAGGTCGTGCGGTTGCGCAGCAATCTCCTCAAGGCGGCGCACGGCGAGGAGTGATGCAGGGTAGGGTGCGCCGCGCGCACCAACGTCTGGATGCAGCACCGGAACCGACCCCGAAAGCGATGCGCACACCGCCTCCAACCTGGCCCGCCACTTAGGGATTAATCCGCCAAAGGAGGCCGCCGAAGCTTCGCGAGTGCTCGCGGATGGGGAAGGCGCTACGACGGCCAGAGACCCTTCTCCTTGGGGCCTTACTGTAATTTTAGTTTGGGCGGGGCGATGCCCGTGGCGCCAATCGATGGGAGGTGCAGATTCAGCAGTTTTCCTCCCGGACCGGAATAAAAAAGGCGCCCGTGTGAAGGCGGGCATCTTGCCGGTGAATTGGCGGGGATGGAGGGGACATGGAGCGCCGTGTGGAGGAACGGTGATGGGTATCGCGGAGCTCCACCCATCCTACGGGGAGTGTGATTCGTAGGATGTGGTGGAGCGGAGCGATACCCATCAAATGAAAAAGCCCGGCATATGCCGGGCTTTTTTGTTCAACGCATCACTCCGCCGTTGCTCGGGAAGGCGAACTGCGCCGCAACGGCAGTGGCCCCGCCCACGACAGCTGTCATGTGCCCGTACTAAGCTGCACGCCATGTTGTCTTGAGGGTGTTTCATGAGGCGCGTAGTCGGATCGCTGTTGTTTCTGTTTTCCTGCGCCGTCAGCTCGACGGAGCTGCACATGCTCACGGATCACCACCCGCCGCTGCATTTCCAGCAGAACGGCGAGATGCAGGGTTTCGGCGTGGATCTGGTGCGCGAGTTGGCGAAAGCGTCCGGCGATTCAGCGCGCATAGAGCGGGAGCCGCTGCTGCGGGCCCTGGCCGACAGCGTCTCGGCGCCGGATACCGGGCTGTTCATCATCATGCGCACGGCGGAACGTGAGGCGAGCTACCAGTGGGTCGGTCCCGTGATGGTGTCGGAGTCGGCGTTCTATGGCCTGGGCGATCCGGCTTCGCCATTGCCCAAGCTGAGCGACGTCCGAGTGGCCCGTCGCATCGCCCTGCCGCGCAAGTGGCTGGCCTATGGCGTGCTCCAGGAGCAGGGCTTCACCAACCTGTACGGCGTGGATACGCCGGAACAGATGATGCGCCTGCTGCGCGTCGGCCGGGCGGACCTGATCGTGGCCGATACCCTGACAGTCGCCACCCTGGCCAGGGAAGCCGGGATAGAGCCGTCACAGCTGCAGTTCCAGAGGTCCCTGATGACCCAGGGTGCCTACATCGCCTTCTCCCGGAATACGGACCCGCAGGTAGTGGCTCGCTGGCAGGCGGCGCTGGACACCCTGCGCCAGGATGGCCGGTTGCAGCAGATGCTGCAGCGCTGGCAGCTGGACAAACCGCTGCGCTGAGGCGGGAACGGGGAGGCTGTTCCCCGGCGCCCGTTGAACGGTGCCGGGCTGATCCTGCCACCCCGCAACAAGCGATCGCTCAACCGTGGCCGCATCATCAAGCCCCTGAGCCTTCGCGAGCGCGGACTACCGCTCTGCCTTTCTTCCGGACCCACCATCGCCTTTGGCCTGGCGAGCGCTCCGGCGCAGTTCCTGTGGTGTCCGCCCAACGACTCGCATGAAGCTGCGCAGCATGTGGTCGGCATCGCCGAATCCGAAGCTCCGGGCGATCTCCTCGAAACTTTGATGCCCATCCTCGATCAGCGGCCTCGCGGCCTCGATACGAATGCGCTCGACCGCTTTCGCCGGCGTCACCCCGACGGCTGCCGTGAACACGCGGCCGAACTGACGCACGCTCATGTGCGCCACGTCTGCCAGGCGCTGAACGGACAGGTCATCACGTAGATGATCGCGTGCATAGCTCAGCACCGTACGGATGCGATCCGAGCCGGGGTCGAAATCCAGCAGCGAAGAAAACTGATACTGACCCCCTGGCCGCCGATAGTAGACAACCAGCATGCGTGCGACGAAGCGCGCCACCTCCTTGCCCAGGTCCTGCTCGATCATGGCCAGGGCCATGTCGATGCCGGCCGACATGCCTGCGGACGTCCAGACATTCCCGTCTTCGGTCCAGATTCGATCGCCATCCACGCGCAGCGACGGATAGCGCGCTTGCAATTGCGGCGCGTAGTTCCAATGCGTGGTCGCGACGCGACCGTCGAGCAGGCCGCTCTCGGCCAGCACGAAGGCACCGGTACAGACGCTGGCCGTGCGGCGAGAGCGCAAGGACAAGTGCCGGATCGCGGCCGCCATCGGCGTCACCCAGTCGCCGACTGGAGCAGCTGGCGAGCCGACGATGATGAGCGTGTCGAGGCGGTCGACATCCTGCAGGGCTTCGGTCGCGACCTGCAGTCCGTCCGAAGTGCTGATCAAGCCGCCGTCAAGCGAAGCGACCGTGAATCGATAGCCCGAAGGGCGGGCACGATTGGCGTTGGAGAAGGCTTCCAGTGGGCCACTCAGGTCCAGCAATACGAAGCCCGAGTAGATCAGGAAGCAAACGTGACGTGGCATGAGCTGTAGGCCAAGAGCCTGGCTGAGGCGTCATTAGACGCCCCGCCTGATTGCAGGGTCAACGGGTGTGTCGACGAGGCTCGGCGTTGGTGCCCGCCTCACCCGAAGTGGCTGCGCGAGTCGGCCGAAATCCAAGGATAAACGTCCTTTTCGTTCCGTCCTCTCGCCGTACCGTACACACACCAACCCACTTCGAGGACACGCAAAATGACCTTCAACAGACTCCACCCCAGAAGAATGCTCTACGCCACCTTGCTGGGTGCCATCCTGGCGGCGCCCGGCGTCGGCTTCGCCGCCGACAATCCCTACGCCGATCCGGTCAAGCCGGCGCTTCCGGCGTCGACCTTTCAATGGGACATGAGCCGGACCGCCCTGGTCGTGATCGACCCGCAGATCGACTTCATGAGCCCTAAGGGCGCAGGGTGGCCGGTCTTTGGTGAGAGCGTGACCGAGCAGCATCTGGTCCCGAACCTGGGCCGGCTTTTCGCGGCCTTCAAGAAGGCCGGTGCGACCGTGGCCATCTCGCCGCACTACTACTACCCCCACGATCACAAGTGGGAGTTCGAGGGGCCGGCCGAGACCGTTCAGCACAAGCTTGGCCTCTTCGATCGCAAGGGCGCCCTGACGCTGGATGGCTTCCGCAACTCGGGCGCCGATTTCATGCCGGAGTTCAAGCCCTTCATCGAAGACGGCAAGACCATCGTCGCCTCACCGCACAAGTTGTATGGCCCGCAAAGCAACGACCTGATGCTGCAGCTGCACAAGCAGCGGATCGACAAGATCGTCCTAGCCGGCATGGCCTCCAACCTGTGTGTCGAGTCGCACCTTCGCGAGTTTCTGGAGCGGGGTTTCGAGGTGGTCGTCGTGCGCGACGCCGTCGCCGGCCCGAAGCTTCCTGACGGCGACGGATACGGCAGCGCGCTGGTCAACTTCCGCTACATCGCCAACGATCTGGTGACCACCGAGGAGGTCGTGGACAAGCTGGAAGGCCGCTGACCGTGGCCGGCCAATCGACCGACCAGACACGGGAGTCCTTGTGGCTCCCGTGCTGGCTGCACTGCGCACCAGGTAGTGCTCGTCTGCCCGCTGCATTCAGGCGTTTCAGCAGAAGGTCAGGCGGGCTTGAAGCAGTAGACCGCTGCAAACTGAAGGAGGGCAGCGACCGTAGGGCGACACGCTCCGCGAGCGAAACGCTCCCCATCGGGGACGCTGGCCTGGGGTTTCAAGGCGCCGTCGACGCAGGGTGCGCCATCATGGGCGCGGGTCTTTCAAGCCTCCGGAAACGGCAGAGGGGTATCCGTACCGCGCCGCACCTGGAACACGTTCAGGGTCATGGCCACCAGCGCGTAGTAGCCGAACACCCCCACCAGCTCCACCACCGCCGGTTCGCCGAACGCTGCGACGGCTCCGGCGTAGAGCGTTTCGTCGACGCGCCGTGTGGCGTACAACGTGCGGCCCAGGCGATAGATGAGGCGTTCGTCGTCACGCTCGAAGGGCGGCTCCACGCCCTGGCGCAAGGCCTCGATCACCTCATTAGCCAGTCCTGCCTGGCGAGCGATGGGTTCGTGGATCTGCCATTCCGCCTGGGATTGCCACCAGGACGCGGTGAACAGGATCGCCAGCTCGGTCAGGCGCAGTTCCAGACCTGTGCCATAGCGGCAGAAGGCGCCCAGGCGCTGGGCGTGGTCGGCCAGTTCGGGGCTGTGGATCCAGGCCAGGAAGGGGCCATCCAGGTTGCCGCGCGGGCCGCTGAGGATGGCCTTCAGCACGGCGCGCTGAGCGTCGCTCATCTGCGCTTCGGTCAGGGCGGTCAGCCGCGATTCGATCTTCATCACCGGCTCCTCAGGCATCGGCCAGGGCGTCGCGCAGGGCGGTGTCGAGCTTGTGAACCAGTTCGTCGAGGTGCGGCTCTTCAAGGATAAAGGGCGGCGCCAGGAGGATATGGTCGCCCCTGCGGCCGTCGAGGGTGCCGCCCATGGGGTAGCACATCAGGCCGTGGGCCATGGCGGCTTTCTTCACGCGGGCGTGGAGTTTGCGCGCCGGGTCGAAGGGCGCCTTGCTGGCGCGGTCCTGAACCAGCTCCAGACCCTGGAACAGGCCACGGCCACGGATATCGCCGACATGGGGATGGTCCGCGAAACGCTCGCGCAGGCGGGTTTGCAAGGCTGCGCCCAGCTCCCGCACGCGGGGCAGCAACTGGCGTTCCTCGATGCTCTTCTGCACCGCCAGGGACGCCGCACAGGCGGTGGCGTGGCCGATGTAGGTATGGCCGTGCTGGAAGAAGCCCGAACCCTGGCGGATGGCGTCGACGATGCGGCCGCTCACCAGCGTTGCGCCGATTGGCTGGTAGCCGGCGCCCAGGCCCTTGGCGACGGTAATGAGGTCGGCGCTGATGCCTTCCTGCTCGGCGGCGAAGAGGGTGCCGGTACGGCCCATGCCGCACATCACCTCATCCAGGATCAGCAGCACGCCGTGGCGGTCGCACACTTCGCGTATCCGCTTGAAGTAGCCGGGCACCGCCGGCACCGCGCCGAGGGTGGCGCCCACCACGGGCTCAGCGATAAAGGCCATGACGTTCTCGGCGCCGAGATTGAGGATTTCCGCTTCCAGTTCCGCGGCCAGGCGAGTACCGAGGGCTTCGAGCGACTCGTCCGCTCGTTGTTCGCGGTAGGCGTAGCAAGGGCTCACGTGGCTGACGTCGATCAGCAAGGGCTGGAACTGCTGGCGCCGCCAGGCATTGCCGCCGGCCGCAAGCGCGCCGAGGGTGTTGCCGTGGTAGCTCTGGCGCCGAGCGATCACGTGGCGGCGCTGGGGCTGGCCGATCTCCACGAAGTACTGGCGCGCCAGCTTGAGGGCGGCTTCCACGGCCTCGGAGCCGCCGGAGACGAAGTACACCGACGCCAGTCCCGCCGGTGCGCGCTCGATGAGGAAGTCCGCCAGCGCTTCCATGGGTTCGCTGGTGAAGAAGGAGGTGTGGGCATAGGCGAGCTTGCCCACCTGCTCGCGGATGGCCTCGATCACCGTCGCGTCGCTGTGGCCGAGGCAGGACACCGCCGCGCCGCCGCTGGCGTCCAGGTAACGCTTGCCCTGGCTGTCGATCAGGTAGGGGCCGTCGCCCTGGACGGCGGTCGGGTAGCTCTGGGTGAGGCTGCGGTGGAATACGTGGCTCATGGTGCCCTCCGGTGCATTTTGGCAAATAATATATGCAAAAGCAGGATGTGCAATAATTTTTTGCCGAGCCTTTGGAAGGCGTTCGTTCCTGGCTGGAGCTTTTTAAAAGCCTGTATACCTTGTTTTTAGTGGTCTGTAGCTGGGTAGGAGAGAGGAGTGAGGTGTCGAGGTGTTGCGCAAATCGCTATTGCATTTGTGAAAAATGCATGTTTATCTTGCTCGAAAGCATGGTGGCCGTGCAGCGCATCGCTGACTGGCCTAGCAGCTGATAACAACAAACCGGCAGGGCGCCTTCCTCGGGTCCCTGCTGAACCTTGACTGCCAGAAACGCCTGAAGCCGTACCGGCCAGGGCCAGTTCGTCCACGACCGAGAGGAAGCATGCATATGAAGCACCTGCTGAAAGCAGCCCTGGCTGCGCTCGCCATCGCCGCAACCACCCACGCCAACGCCACCGACAAGGAACTGCTGGTCGCCACCGACACCGCCTTCGTGCCCTTCGAGTTCAAGCAGGGCGACCAGTACGTCGGCTTCGATATCGATCTCTGGGCGGCCATCGCCAAGGAACTGGGCTGGAAGTACACGCTCAAGCCCATGGACTTCAACGGCATCATCCCGGCGCTGCAAACCCGCAACGTGGATGTGGCGCTCGCCGGCATCACCATCAAGGAAGAGCGCAAGCAGGCCATCGACTTCTCCGACGGCTACTACGACAGCGGCTTCCTGCTGATGGTCCGCAGCGACAACGACAGCATCAAGGGCGAGGCGGACGTCGCCGGCAAGACCCTGGCGGTGAAGAGCGGGACGTCCTCGGCCGACTACGCCAAGGCCAACCTCAAGGCCAGCGACCTGCGCCAGTTCCCCAACATCGACAACGCCTACCTGGAGCTGCGTACCGGCCGCGTCGACGCCGCCATGCACGACACCCCCAACGTCCTCTACTACATCAAGACCGCGGGTGAAGGTCAGGTGAAAGCCGTGGGCCAGCAGATGATGGCGCAGCAGTACGGCATCGGCTTCCCCAAGGGCAGCGAGTTGCGTGAGCCGGTGAACGGCGCGCTGAAGACGCTGCGCGAGAACGGCACCTACGCCGAGATCTACCGCAAGTGGTTCGGCACTGATCCGCAGTAAGTCCTTCCTGTAACTGAAGTAGGAGCAGTGCAATGATTTTCCAATGGAATGCCATCTGGAGCGCGCTGCCCGTGTTGCTGGAGGGGGCCAGGCTCACCTTGTGGATATCCGTGCTCGGACTCCTGGGTGGGGTGGTCATCGGCCTGGTCGCGGGCTTTGCCCGCGCCTATGGCGGCTTCCTCAGCAACCGGCTGGCGCTGGTATTCATCGAGCTGATTCGCGGCACACCGATCATGGTGCAGGTGATGTTCATCTACTTCGCCCTGCCGCTGATGGTGCCGGTGCGCATCGACCCGTTCAGCGCGGCGGTGGTCACCATCATGATCAACTCCGGCGCCTACATCGCCGAGATCACCCGGGGCGCGGTGCTGTCGATCAACCGCGGCTTCCGTGAAGCGGGCCTGGCGCTCGGCCTCTCGGGGCGCGACACCCTGCGGTACGTGATCGCGCCGCTGGCCTTCCGGCGGATGATCCCGGCGCTGGGCAACCAGTGGATCGTCAGCATCAAGGACACCTCGCTGTTCATCGTCATTGGTGTCGCCGAGCTGACCCGCCAGGGCCAGGAAGTGATCGCCGGCAACTTCCGCGCGATGGAAATCTGGACGGCGGTGGCAGTCATCTACCTCATCATCACCCTGGCCCTGAGCTACACCCTGCGCCGCATCGAAGGGAGACTGAAAATTCTATGATCGAGTTCAAGGGCGTCTCCAAGCACTTCGGCACTACCCAGGTGCTTCACGACATCAACCTGAAGATCGGCAGCGGCGAAGTGGTGGTCATCATCGGGCCTTCGGGCTCGGGCAAATCGACCCTGCTGCGTTGCATCAACAAGCTGGAAGTCATCAGCGGCGGGCAGCTCTACGTTGACGGCTTCGAGGTCAACGACCCGAAGGTGGAGGAGCGGTTGATCCGCCAGGAAGCCGGCATGGTCTTCCAGCAGTTCCACCTGTTCCCGCAGATGACCGCCCTGGAGAACGTCGCCTTCGGTCCCATCCGCGTGCGCGGTGCCGCCAAGGCCGATGCCGAGAACCTGGCCCGCGAGCTACTGGCCAAGGTGGGTCTGGCCGAGCGCGCCGGGCACTATCCCTCGGAGCTTTCCGGCGGCCAGCAGCAGCGCGTGGCCATCGCCCGCGCCCTGGCGGTGAAGCCCAAGCTGATGCTGTTCGACGAGCCGACCTCGGCCCTGGACCCTGAGCTGCGCCACGAGGTGTTGGGCGTGATGAAGAACCTGGCGGAGGAGGGCATGACCATGGTCATCGTCACCCACGAGGTGGACTTCGCCCGCAAGGTGGCCAGCCGCCTGATCTTCATCGACAAGGGCCGCATCGCCGAAGACGGTGACCCGGCAGTCCTCATCAGCAATCCGCCGAGCCCGCGCCTGCGCGAGTTCCTCCAGCACGTTTCCTGAACAGGTAGAGAGACATGGCATTCACTCACCTCCAGCTCGGCGGCAGCGCCTACGACGTCGGCCACGGCCTGGGTGTCTTTGGCCGCGAGGCAGTACACCGGCACCTGCGTCCGCTGGCGTTGTGGCGGCACCTGGCGGGGCTTGCCGGCACCGACGCGGCGCGCGGCATGCGCAGCGCCGTGGAGCAGTGCTTCCCGCGCCACTGGCAGGAAATCGAAGGCCTCGCGGCCGGACTGGAATTGCCGGTAGACGAAGTCTTTCTCTGGAACTGCCGCGGCGACTTCGTGCAGCAGCAGAGCGTCGACGGCTGCACCACGGTGCTCGGCCCCACCGCCAGCGGCACCCTGATCGCCCACAACGAAGACGGCCTGCCGCAACTGCGTGGGCACTGCGCGTTGGTCAGCGTCACGCCGGAGCAGGGCCTTGGCTTCACCTCCTTCGTCTATCCCGGTTCGATTCCCGGCCACACCTTCGCGGTAAACCAGAAGGGGCTGGTGGTGACGGTGAACAATATCCGCCCCCGTGCCATTCCGGCGGGCCTGCCTCGTCAGGTGCTGGGACGTGCCAGCCTGGATGCGGCGAGCCTCGATGAGGCTGTGAATATCCTGGCCAGCGAAGGCCGTGCCGGCGCCTTCCACCACGCCCTGGGGCAGGTGGGCAGTCGTCGCCTGGTCAGCTTCGAGGGTACGTCCGAAGGGTCGTCCGTGGTCGATGTGGAGCGGCCGTTCGGTCATTCCAATCATCTGGTCCACCCAGCACTGGAAGACGTTGCGCAGCGCATCACCGGCAGTTCGGGCAATCGCCAGACCTGCGTGGACGGGCGCGTCGCCTCTCTGGGCAACACGCTCGATCGCGACGATGCGCTGGCGATCCTGCGCGACACCTCGGGCGGCGAACTGCCGGTCTACCGGTGTGCCGCCGACGATCCGGACGACGAGAACACCCTGGCCACGGCGCTGTTCCTGATCGGCGCGGACGCAGTGGACTGGTCGGTGTACACGGACGCCGACACCCGCACCCCGACCCTCAGCGGAAGAGTGGTCGCCTGACCCGAATCCGGCCATCGCGGCCGGGTTCAAGGCTCGGTAGTATGGGCGCCTGCCACCGGGGCGGGCCCCGGGAAACCTTCAGATGGATGCTGTCATGGCAAATCCCCCAGATACCCTAGCGGGCCTGAAACTGCTGCTCGAAACCATCGAACGGCGCGAGGCCGACATCTCCCTCGGCAGCAGCTCGCGCCGCGTGCTCACCGCCCTGATCGAGGCGCCCCAGCGTGCGGCGGTGTCCTCCATCAGCGAACTGGCCGAGCAGTTGGGGGTGAATCCGTCCACCTTCTCGCGCCTGGCACAGAAGCTGGGCTACGGCGGCTTCAGCAAGTTCCAGGATGTATTCCGTCGCGAAGTCACCGAGGGCCGCACCTTCTACAGCGACCAGGCCCGGCTGTTGGTGCCCACCGGCGGCAACGACAGCATCGGCCAGCTCACCCGTCTGGGACGCCAGGAAAGCGCCAACATGGCGAGCATGATCGAGCAGGTGGATTGCGCCGACTTCGACGCCACGGTCGAGCTGCTCACCAGCGCCCGGCGGGTGCGCATCCACGGCATGCGTCAGTTCACTTCCCTGGCACTGTTCATGTCGTATGCCCTGGGCATGTTGCGCCCGGACGTGGCTGCGCTGGACGCGGCCCGCCAGGGCGTCGCCGATGCCCTGGCGCAACTGGATGAAGGTGACGTGCTGGTGGTGGCGAGCTGCTTCCCCTACACCCCGAGCGTGCTGGCCACGGCGGAAGTGGCGGCCAAGCATGGCATCAAGGTCGTCGCCCTGACCGACTCCAGCAGCTCGCCGCTGGCGAAGATCGCCCGCTATAGCTTCAACGTGCCCAACCAGAGCCTGTTCTTCAGCAACAGCATGTGCGCCTTCATGTTGCTGGCCGAAGGCATTCTCAGCGCCGTGGCCAGTCGCCTGGGCGAAGCCTCCGTGGCGGCCCTCAAGCACCGCGAGGCGCTGATCGCCGAGCTCAACGCGTCGCTCTGATTCCCGGCCCCGCGCTGAAGGACGGCTCCAGGCTGGCGGCGGCGCCGAGGATCATCTCGGTGAGCTGTTCGGCGATCAACTGGGGTGGCAGGGGCGACTCGGTGTCCTCGGCGTCCGGGAGGCTTTCCAGCATGCCGATGACCCCGCTGGTGAAGAACTTCATCCGCGAGCCTTCAAGGCCCCGGCGGGCCGGGGTGGAACCGATGATGCCGGTCAGGCACTGCGTGTAGTCATTGCGCAGTGCGGCGAGCAGGCGATTCTGTTCGGCCGTCAGGTTGCGCCGCTCCCGCAGCATGAGCTGCAACCTTTTCCGCTCGCCCTGCTGGAACTCGATGAAGGCGCCGACGAAGGCGCGCAGGCGGGCCCGCGTGCCCTGGGCGGGCTTCAGCCTGGTGCGGGTGAGGCTGAGCAGATCGCTCATGCACTCCTCGACCAGGTCGAAGAGCAGCGCCTGCTTGCTTTCGATGTGGTTGTACAGCGAACCCGCGCCTATCCCCAGGCGGGCGGCCAGGTCGCGCAGGCTGGTGTTCGGGTAGCCCTGTTCGGTGAACAGGTCCAGGGCCGCCTCGCGCAGGCGTTCCTGCGTGCCGGTCGGCTGGACGGAATTCGAGTTGCCGTTCATGGGGACTCGGAGCCTGTTGGCGGAATGGACGGGGAACCGGCTTGCCACCCGGTGGGGCGGAAAGCCGCGTTCAAGGTCTAGCGCTGTCCCTGGGCAAGGCCCTGGACGTGCGCCTGCGACTGGCGCCGGGCCCACTGCCGGGCGAGCGGGCAATAAACCAGCGCCGGCACGATCAGGCCCACCAGCCAGGAGATGTCGGTATCACCCAAGTGCTGCACCAGCGGCCCGGTGTAGAAGCCGGTGGCGATGAAGGGCATCTGCACCAGCACGCCGAACCCATAGGTGCCGATACCCACCCAGTTCCAGCGGCCGTAGCGGCCATCCGGGTCGTCCAGGGCGGCAACGTCGTAACGCTCTTTGGTGATGAAGTAGTAGTCCACCAGGTTGATGGCGCTCCAGGGCGTGAAGAACGCCAGCAGGAACAGCAGGAACGACTTGAACGCGCTGAGGAAGGAATGCTGGCCGATCAGCGCCAGGCTGGTGGAGACGCCGACAATGCCGAGGACGAACAGCAGGCGCTGGCCGTGGGTGACGGTGAAGCGGCTGCGGAACGCGCTGACGATGGTGGCGATGCACATGAAGCTGCCGTAGGCGTTCAGGGTGGCGATGGTCACTTTGCCGAAGCCCACGCTGAAGAACAGCAGGCTGGCCATCAGGCCGCTGGCGCCCAGGCCGACGATGTAGCTCACCTCATGTCCGGAGAAGGCGCCGCCCGCCAGCGCGGCGGCGAACACGCCGAGCACCATGGACGTCTGCGAGCCCAGCACCGAACCCAGGCCGACGGCGAGGAAGGTGCGCATGGGGGACGTGGAGCTGGGCAGGTAACGCGAGTAGTCGGCAACGTAGGGGCCGAAGGCGATCTGCCAGGAAGCCGACAGCGAAACGGCCAGGAGGAAGGTGTTCCAGCTGAAGTGCCGGTTGTCGAGCAGGGTGGCGATGTCGTTCACCGACAGCAGGCGCACGAAGAGGTAGGCGAAGGCCACCACGCCGAGCACGCTGGCGACCCGTCCCAGCAGGTGGATCACGCGGTAGCCGCAGACCGTCAGCACCACGATCACGGCGGCGAAGATGAGGATACCCGCCGTGTCGCTGACGTTCGCCATGCGGCCGATGGCCTGGCCGGCGAGGACGGTGCCGGTGGCGTTGAAGCCGATGTACATGATGCAGACCAGCACCAGCGGGATCACGGCGCCGAACACGCCGAACTGCACGCGGCTGGAAATCATCTGCGGCAGGCCGAGGCGCGGCCCTTGGGCGCCGTGCAGGGCCATGACGATGCCGCCGAACACCTGGCCGATCAGCAGGCCGATCAATGACCAGAACACATCACCGCCCAGCACCACGGCCAGGGCGCCGGTGACGATGGCGGTGATCTGCAGGTTGGCCCCGAACCACAAGGTGAATTGGCTGAAGAGGCGGCCGTGCCGTTCGCTCTCGGGGATGTAATCGATGGAGCGCGTTTCGATAAGGGACTTGCCAGACATGCGGGTTTCCTCCTGCGGCGCCATTGCCCATGGCGCCTCTATTGTTGTTATTGCAACGGATGCCCTGCGGACCTGGACGGCTGGCGCCGCCCGGGTTGGCCGCCTCAGCTGCGGGCGGCGTCCAGTACGGCGCGGGAGATGATGATTTTCTGGACCTCGGAGGTGCCTTCGAAGATGCGCAGGATGCGTGCATCGCGCACGAAGCGTTCCAGTGGCAGGTCGCGGATGTAGCCATAGCCGCCGTGCAGCTGGAGGGCGGCATCGGTGATGAAGCCGGCGGCCTCGGCGGCGAACAGCTTGGCGGTGGCCGATTCCAGGCTGAAGCGCTCGCCCGAGTCGCGGCGAGCCGCCGCCTGCATGGTCAGCAGGCGCGCCGCTTCCAGTTGTGCGTGCATGTCCGCCAGGCGCCACTGGGTGCCCTGGTAGGCGGCCAGGGGCTTGGGCCCGATCTGCCGTTCCTGGACCCAGCCGAGGCTGTATTCCATGGCCGCACGGGCGATGCCCAGGGACATGGCCGCCACCTCGACCCGGCCACGGTCCAGCACTTCCATCGCAGTCTTGAAGCCCTGGCCTTCCTCGCCCAGCAGGGCCGAGGCGGGCAGCCAGCAATCCAGGGCCAGCTCGTAGATGGTGCTGCCGCGCAGGCCCATGGTCTTCTCCGGGCTGGAGAAGGTGATGCCCTCGGTGCCCTTGGGGATGAGGAAGGCGCTGATGCCACGGTGGCCGGCCTCGGCATCGGTCTTGGCATAGAGCACGATGAAGTCGGCTTCGCGGGCGTTGGTGATGTAGTGCTTGCTGCCACGGATGCGCCAGCCGTCGTTCTCCCGGCTGGCGCGGGTGCGCATGTCGGCCGGGTTGGAGCCGGCGGCGGGTTCGGTCAGGCCGAAGGCGCCGAGCAGCTCGCCGCTGGCGGCGCGGGGCAGCCATTCCTGGCGCTGCGCCTCGGTCGCGCCGATGAGGATGGAGTCGGTGGCCAGGAAGTGCGCGGTCAGCGCCGAGGCGGTGGAGGCGCAGGCGGCCGCCACGGCTTCCACCACGCGGCTCATCGCCAGGCTGCCGATGCCGAAGCCGCCGTAGGCCTCGGGCAGGTTGATGCCCATGAAGCCCAGCTCGCCCAGGGCCTTGAGGCTGTCGCCACAGAACGACTCGGCTTCGTCGTAGCGTTGGGCGTTCGCCTGCAGCACATCACGTGCGACGCGCTCGGCGGATTCGATGACCGCGAGTTCCGCGGCGTCCAGTTCGAAGTTCATCTTCATTCTCCAGAGGGGGTCAGGCCGAACAGGGCATTGGCTTCGCCCAGGTGCGGGGCGGGCGAGGCGGCGTGGGGTTTGCTGCCGTTGAAGAACACCGGCTGCGGGACCAGCGGCGAGCGCGCGCCGGCCTCCACCAGCAGTTGGCGGGTCTCGGCCTGCTCGCTGCCGGTGGCCTGGGCGAGGTTCCACACGGGAGAGGAGGGCACGCCGGCGTCCAGCAGCAGGTCGCAGATCTGCTCGACGCGGCGGGTGCCCGTCCAGGCTTCGATCTCCGCCTTCAGTGCGGTTTCGTTGGCGGTACGCGAGCCGTCGTCGACGAAGCGCGGGTCATCGGCCAGGGCCTCACGTTCCATGCTCTGGCACAGGCGGCGGAACAACTTGTCGCTGGCCACCGCGATCACCACCAGGCCATCGGCGGCGCGGTAGGTGTCGAAGGGCGTCGAGACCGGGTGGCGGTTGCCCACCAGGCCAGGGGCGTTGCCGTGCGCGAAGAGGTTGGACAGGCCGGTCATCTGCAGGCTGACCAGCACGTCGAACATCGCCACGTCGAGGTACTGTGCGCCGGCACCGTGGAACTCGCGGGCGAACAGCGCGGAGCTGATCGCCCAGGCGGCGTAGACCCCGGCGCAGAGGTCGCCGAGGGCTTCGCCGCTGCGGGTCGGGCCGGTCTCGGGGAAGCCGGTCACGCTCATCAGCCCGGACATGGCCTGGGCGACGATGTCGTAGGCCGGGCGGGCGGACAGCGGCCCGCTCTGGCCGAAGCCGGAAATGCTGGCGTAGATCAGCCGGGGGTTGTGCGCCGTGAGGCTGTCGAAATCGATGCCCAGCCGCTGCGTCACGCCGGGGCGGAAGTTCTCCACCACCACGTCGGCGTCGGCCACCAGTTCGAGGAAGCGCTGCCGCTCGGCGGGGGCCTTGAAGTCGAGTTCGACGCTGCGTTTGCCACGGTTGATCAGGCCGAAGTAGATGCTCTCGCCATCCTCGCCGAAGGGGCCCAGGTGGCGGCTGTCGTCGCCGTGGCCGGGGACCTCGAACTTGATGACCTCGGCGCCCAGGTCGGCCAGCATCGCAGTGCAATGCGGGCCGGCCAGCACGCGGCTGAGATCGAGCACGCGGATGCCTTGCAGCGGCTTAGGGGTGTGGTTCTGCTTGTTCATGACGTCAGCCCTCAGCGCTTGCCGGTGATCATCGGCAGGTTCAGACCCTGTTCCTTGGCGCAGTCGATGGCGATCTGGTAACCGGCATCGGCGTGGCGCATGACGCCCGTGCCCGGGTCGTTGGTCAGGACGCGGGCGATACGCGCCGCCGCTTCGTCGGTGCCGTCACAGACGATCACCATGCCCGAGTGCTGGGAGAAGCCCATGCCCACGCCGCCGCCGTGGTGCAGCGAAACCCAGGTGGCGCCGCTGGCGGTGTTCAGCAGGGCGTTGAGCAGCGGCCAGTCGGAGACGGCGTCGGAGCCGTCCTGCATCGCTTCGGTTTCGCGGTTCGGGCTGGACACCGAGCCGGAGTCCAGGTGGTCGCGGCCGATCACGATCGGCGCGGACAGCTCGCCGGAGCGGACCATCTCGTTGAAGGCCAGGCCGAGCTTGGCGCGCAGGCCCAGGCCGACCCAGCAGATCCGCGCCGGCAGACCCTGGAAGCTGATGCGCTCGCGGGCCATGTCCAGCCAGCGGTGCAGGTGGGCGTCGTCCGGGATCAGTTCCTTGACCTTGGCGTCGGTCTTGTAGATGTCCTGCGGATCACCCGACAGCACCGCCCAGCGGAACGGGCCGATGCCGCGGCAGAACAGCGGACGGATGTAGGCCGGGACGAAGCCGGGGAAGTCGAAGGCGTTGGCCACGCCCTCTTCCTTGGCCATCTGGCGGATGTTGTTGCCGTAGTCGAAGGTCGGCACGCCCATCTTCTGGAAGTCCAGCATGGCCTGCACGTGCACCGCCATGGACTGCTTGGCGGCCTTGACCACGGCAGCCGGCTCGGTCTGCGCGCGGTCGCGGTACTGCTCCCAGGTCCAGCCGATCGGCAGGTAGCCGTTCAGCGGGTCGTGGGCGCTGGTCTGGTCGGTGACCATGTCCGGGCGCACGCCACGGCGGACCAGCTCCGGCAGGATTTCGGCGGCGTTGCCCAGCAGGGCGACGGAGATGGCCTTGCCCTCGGCGGTGTACTTGGCGATGCGCGCCAGGGCGTCGTCCAGGTCGGTGGCCTGCTCGTCGACGTAGCGGCTGCGCAGGCGGAAGTCGATGCTGGTCTGCTGGCACTCGATGTTCAGCGAGCAGGCGCCGGCCAGGGTGGCGGCCAGGGGCTGGGCGCCGCCCATGCCGCCGAGGCCGGCGGTGAGCACCCAGCGGCCGGTGAGGTTGCCGTTGTAGTGCTGGCGGCCGGCCTCGACGAAGGTTTCGTAGGTGCCCTGGACGATGCCCTGGCTACCGATGTAGATCCAGCTGCCGGCGGTCATCTGGCCGTACATGGCCAGGCCCTTGGCGTCCAGTTCGTTGAAGTGTTCCCAGTTGGCCCAGTGCGGCACCAGGTTGGAGTTGGCGATCAGCACGCGCGGGGCGTTGGCGTGGGTCTTGAACACGCCGACCGGCTTGCCGGATTGCACCAGCAGGGTCTCGTCGTCGTTCAGCTCCTTCAGGGTCTCGACGATCTTGTCGTAGCACTCCCAGTTGCGCGCGGCACGGCCGATGCCGCCGTACACCACCAGCTCTTTCGGGTTCTCCGCCACCTCGGGGTCGAGGTTGTTCATCAGCATGCGCAGCGGCGCTTCGGTCAGCCAGCTCTTGGCGTTCAGCTTGGTGCCACGCGGGGCGCGGATTTCGGTGTCACGGAAGCGGGAGGCTTTCATGGTGGTTTCCTTCTTGTTAGGGCGGGTGTTGCTCCGGGCGGCGATTTCCCGATCGCACCTGGGGCGTGGGTGTGGGTTTCTCATCTCTTATACATACAACCATATATCAACCTGTATATACAAGCTAAGGCAAAAACAGGACCAACCTGCCGAGGGCGCCTTGCATCGGGGCCTCAGGGAATGGAGATGCGCTTATTTTTCAATGGGTTGAGTGGGCGAGACAGGTACTGTCGGCGCGCGCTGGGGCGGACGGAGAAGCCGGCCAGGGCGACGGACGGAGCGAAAAAAGGTAACGGCGCCTGTTTCGGGTAACGCCCGAACGGCGAAAAAACGCAACAAGGCACCCTCGGCTGGAGGCAGCCGAGGGCGATGCGGGGCGTGGCGGGCGTTACTGGCCGAAGCGGCCTTCGAGGCGGTAGCGTGAGCCGGGGTAGACGAGGCGGGCGCAGCCCACTTGCCCCTTGCCGGACCAGCTGCGGCGGCGGATGAGCAGGCAGGGATCGGTGCGCTTGATGCGCAGCAGCTTGCATTCGGTGGGCGTCGCCTGGATGGCTTCCACCATGTGCTCGGCTTCGGTCAGCGGCGCCAGTTGCACGAGATAGGCGAAGGGGGTGACGCGGGTGAAGTCCTGCTTCAGGTAGTCGGGGGCGACGTCCGCGTTGACGAAGCGTTCCTCGATCTGCACCGGGATTTCGTTTTCGTAGTGCACCAGCACCGAGTGGAACAGCGTGCGTACCCCGTCCAGGGGGAAGGGCAGCGAGGCCGCGTCCTGGTTTGCCAGCGCTTCGAGCAGGATCACTTCGCTGCGATGGGTGTGGCCGCGCGAGGTGATTTCCTCGGCGATGTCATGGATCTGGAACAGCGCGGCATGGCCCTTGGCTTCGGCAACGAACGTGCCCACCCCCTGCACCCGCACCAGCACGCCTTCGATAGTGAGTTCGCGCAGCGCGCGATTGATGGTCATGCGGCTGACGCCCAACTGGTTGAACAGCTCGCTCTCGGAGGGAAGCTTGAAGTTCGGTCCCCAGACGCCGGTACGAATCTGCTGCAGGATGATGTCCTTGACCCTGGCGTAAAGCGGGGCGGGGCTTTCGAGGGCAAAGGCGGCCAAGGATGCGCGGTCGTCGGAGGAGTGGGGCACGGATTTTCCTGGAAGTGGTTGGGCGGATCGAATCGCCCGCCAGTGTAACCCTGCCCATCAGGCGGCGCCTACCTGCGCCCCGGCGGCGGGCCGCGCTATTGGGCGCTGCTCGCCATGGTCGGCTTCAGCGCCCGTCTCACCTCGGCCTGAATCTTGTACGCCGGCGCCTCCACGGTGTTGTAGTCGCGGGTGTAACGCTGGGCGAAGCCTGCCACGCCCCATTCCTGGTACTGCTTCACGTGATGCAGTTCGTGGGCCCAGAGGGCGACGTTGTTCTCGGCGTCTTCCGCGTTGCGGAAAACGATCACGTCCACCAGGGTCACGGCTTCCACGTCGGGGTTCTGCATCAGGGTGTTGGCGGCGTTCACCTCGTCGTCGACGCCCACCTTGTAGCGCACGGTATCCAGTACCCCCAGGTCGTACCAGGGTTCCAGCTGCGCGCGAATGTGCAGCGGAATGGGCTGCAACCGGCTGGCGTCCATGTTGTTGCGTGATTCCACGATCCACTGCTGCAGGCTGGTGGAGGCCATCTGGTTGACGCCTTCCAGCAGCGGCGCCATGTCCCCCTGGCTGCCCGGCGCGCAGAAGCAGGTCACCACGCAGACCTTCGATTGCCCGGCGGGGCAGGCGAGGGCGGTGGTGGAAATCAAGGAAAGTGCAATGGCGAATGTGCGAAGAAACGTGCATGTGGATACAGCGAGCAACTAGGGCCTCCCGGGAACGCTGACGGCGCGCGCCATTATGGACAGCGGCGCCCGGATTTGGTTGCGCGCCGCCCGGTCGGCCGACGGCCGGGAGGGGACACCGATTCAGTTGAAAACAGGGTGCTGCTGAAGGGCAGAAAAAGAGAAGACTGCCGGGATCGGGCCAGCCTACACTGAGGCCCTCCCGCAAGGTTGTCGTTCTTCTATGCCGATCCCGCTGGTCATCCACCGCTGCCGAGCGCACTGGTTGGTCACACTGCTGCTCGCCGCTTTCTGGCTCCAGCCTGTGCAGGCCGCCGAGCCGACCGAGTATCGCGTCGGCGTGGAGCAGGTGGATTACTACCCGATCTATTCCGCCGTACCGCCAGACAACCAGTACCGAGGCTTTGCCCGCGACCTGCTGGACCTGTTCGCCGCCCGCGAGAACCTGCGCTTCACCTACGTGGTGCTGCCCGTGAGGCGTCTTGCCCATGCGTACCGTGCGGGCCAGCTTGACCTGGTGTTCCCTGACAACCCGCGCTGGGAGGCGGAGCAGAAACCGGCGGACATCGCCTATTCGCAGCCGGTGCTGCAATTCCAGGACGCCATGCTGGTGCTGCCGCAGCGTCGGGGCCAGCCGCGCGAACGTTTCCACAGGCTCGGCTTCGTTCGCGGCTTCACGCCGTGGAAGTTCCAGGACGATATCGCCGCCGGGCGGGTGGTCATCCAGGAGGCGCCCAATCCCGAGGGGCTTATCCACATGGCGCTGGCTGGCCACATCGACGCGGCCAACATGGCGTTGCAGGTGGCGCACTTCCACCTCAAGCGCCAGGGCCAGGAGCACGGCCTGGTAGTAGCGCCGACGTTGCTGCCGCTCGCCAACAGCTATTACTGCCTGTCCAGCATCCGTCATCCGGAGTTGATCCGCCGCTTCGATGCCTTCCTCCAGCGAGAGCAGCAAGCGGTGCAGGCGTTGAAGGCCAAGTACGAGCTTTGAGCCGCGCCACCGACCATCCGGGGCAGTGGCTTTGCCGCCCGAATCCAGTCGCTCGAATTCACTCATAATCCGAGCGGATATTTCGTTCTCATGGCATTCTCCGCACGGGGCGCGGAGGTAGTGGCCCATCGCCACGCCATTGCGAAGCTTTCGCATCGCGGCTAGCGCGACGTCGGTTCCCCGTGAATGAACAGGTTGGCCTAAGAAGGAGCTGGACGTGGATCTGCGGAACTTGAACATCGGCCTGCGGGCAGGACTGGGATTCGCCGTGCTGACGCTGATCACCCTCGCATTGGGTGGCTTCGGTCTTATGCAGATGAATCAGATGGACAAGATGTCCGAAGTGGTCGACACGAAATGGCTGCCGTCGATCGTCGCCGTGAACGACATCGGCGTCGCCTCGTCCCGTGTCCGGTCGCTGACGTTGCGGATGCTGGTGCAGCGCGGCGAAAGCGCTCTGCGCGAAACCGGCCAGCAGCTCGATGCGGCGAAGCAGGCGCTGGAAACGGCCGAGCGCACGTACCAGGCGATGATCTCCAACGCCGAGGAACGGACCGCCTATGACGACTTCGCTGCGGCGAAATCGCGTTACATGGAACAGCAGGCACAAGTGCAGACGTACGTGCAGCAGGGCAAGCGTGCCGATGCCATCCAGGTCGTGAACTCCAGCCTGCACGGCCTGGCCGACCAGATGAGCAAGGAGCTGCAGGATCTGGCCGCCCTCAACAAGGACGGTGCAGCGCGCGCGGCGGAAGAAAGCGACGAGGTCTTCCACAGTGCCGAGAGTCTGATCCTGTTCCTGCTGGTCGGCGCCGCTGCGGTCAGCGTGTTCATTGCCCTGGTGCTCACCCGCAGCATCGTGCGGCCCCTGTCCCAGGCGGTTGAGGTGGCCCGCACGGTCGCCTCGGGGGATCTCACCAGGACCATCAGCATCCAGGGCCGCGACGAGCCCGCTCAGTTGCTCCAGTCCCTGGGCGAAATGCAGCAGCATCTGCGCGATACCATCCAGCGCATCGCGGATTCCTCCAGCCAGCTGGCGTCTGCTTCCGAGGAACTGCATGCGGTCACCGAGGACTCCAACCGTGGGCTGCACCGGCAGAACACCGAGATCGAGCAGGCAGCCACGGCCGTCAATGAGATGACTGCCGCAGTGGAAGAGGTGGCGCGCAACGCGGTCACGACCTCCGAAGCTTCCCGGCGCACCGACCAGACGGCCCAGAGCGGCCATGCCCAGGTGCGTCAGACGGTCGACTCCATCAATCAGCTGGCGACCGATGTCACGGTCACCTCCGAGGAAGTGGGACAACTGGCCGACGATGTGAGGAATATCAGCCAGGTGCTCAACGTCATTCGCGCTATCGCCGAACAGACCAACCTGCTGGCGCTGAACGCCGCCATCGAGGCGGCCCGTGCCGGCGAGCAGGGGCGCGGTTTCGCGGTGGTCGCGGACGAAGTGCGCGCACTGGCCCACCGGACCCAGCAGTCCACCACGGAAATCGAGCAGATGATCGGCGGCATCCAGCAAGGCGCGGAGAAAGCCGTCGGGGCGATGCAGAACAGCATGGTCCGGGCGCAGTCCACCCTGCAGGTGGCCCAGGCGGCCGGAGAAGCGCTGGAGGACATCACCCGCGCCATCACGGAAATAAACGAGCGCAACCTGGTCATCGCCAGCGCGTCGGAGCAGCAGGCCCAGGTCGCCAGGGAAGTCGATCGCAACCTGGTGAACATCCGCGACCTGGCGGTACAGACCTCGGCCGGTGCCGACCAGACCAGCGCGTCCAGCCAGGAACTGTCGCGGCTGGCCGTGGACCTCAATGGCCTGGTGACCCGCTTCAGGGTCTGAATCCCGTAGCCAACGACAAAGGCCGGCCCAGCGCCGGCCTTTTTCATGGGTAGGGTGCGCCGTGCGCACCGGCGGTTCGGCGGGGTGCCGAAGCCGATCCCGGAATCGGTGCGCGCAGCGCACCCTACGGTCCAGCCCCGGCCAAAATTGTCTGCAGCACGGCCGGAACTCGTTTCACGGGGCGCAATCTGAGGGGGAACGCACACACCCGAGGAGTCCCCATGCGTTTCCGCAGTACCGCTACAGCCCTTGCCCTGATCGCCCTTCCGTTTGCCTCGGCCATGGCCGAAGACGACGACCTGCTGCGCAACCTCCTTTCCACCGGCGCCACCACCGCCTCCAGCTACATCACCAGCGGTGGTGACGACAAACTCGTCGGCCCCGTTCAGGACGACGCCAGCAGCTTCATCGCCAGTGACGGCGCCATACGCGGGCCGTACCTCGAGGCCGAGCTGCAACGCCTCCGCAACGCGAATCCTGCTCTGCGCGCGAGCAGTGACCTGGAACTGGCCGGCGCGATTCTGGCCGCTGAACCGCACTGATTGCACGACGATGCCCGCGGCTTGGCGCCGTGGGCATCGCTGCGTTTCCCCGGCGCCACGCTGAACCTGGGCGACCGGGACCTCCCCGCCTGAAGAGCTGGCTGCCCACAGCAGGCTTTAAACAGCCATCGGTATCCTGACGTCCTGTCACCCCTGATCCCCGCCGCCCCTGCGTGCAACGTGCGTTCGCGCCCTACATTGTCACAAAAAGTATTTATGTGACATTATCTGTCTCCAATCTATATTTTGTGACATAGGGCGTCCGTCGCCATACCCCAGCGTTTGTTCCTCCCACGGCAGGCAACGCGGCCCACCAGACCGCAGGCCATGACACTCAACAGAGCGAGAAGAAATGAGCAAAGCACTGATGGGCCCGATTGATCAGCTCGGCTACCTGGTCGACAACTTGGACCAGGGCATGGATCGCTGGGTGCAGCGTCTCGGCGTCGGTCCCTGGACGGCTTTCCGCGACGTTGTCCTGGACGGGCGCTACCGGGGTGAGGCGGTACAGGTGGAGATGAACGTGGGGCTGGCCTATCAGGGCGATGTCCAGATCGAGTTGATCGAGGTTGTCCAGGACAGCGCGTCGCCGTACCGCGATGCTCAAGGGCGTCCGTTGCTCGGGCTGCACCACATTGCCTGGGTGGTCGACGACCTCGACCGTGAACTGGCTCGCCTGACGAGCAATGGCCTGCAGGTGGTGTTCGAGGCCCACAACCCCGCGACACGGGTTGCCTATCTGGAGGATTCGGCGGAGCCCGGCGTCCTCTTTGAAATCATCCAGGGCGCGGGCATGCGTGACCTGATCCGAAACGGAATCGCCGTTACCAAGAGCTGGGACGGCAGCCAACCCATCCGTACCGTCTGAGAAAACGACATGACGAATCGACTTGAAGGCAAGGCCGCCCTGGTGCTTGGCGTGGCGCCCGGCAATGTCGGCGAAGCCATCGCCCGCCGTTACCTCGACCAGGGCGCGCGCGTGCTGGTCGCCGGCCGCCGCGCCGATGCGCTGAATGCCGTCGCCGCCGACCTGGGCTGCGATGCCCGGGTCTGCGATATCACCGTGGAAGACCAGGTGAACGCCTTGGTCGCGGACGCCGTACAGCGCCTGGGCGGTCTCGACATCGGCGTCAATGCCAGCGGCTGGGGGCTGCTCAAGCCGTTCCTGGATCACAGCCGGAACGACCTGGAGCAGATGAACGCCATCCAGTTCAGTGGGCCTTTCCAGTATTTCCAGGCACTGCTGCGGCACATGCCGGCAGGCGGTTCGATCATCCAGATCTCGTCGGTCACGGCGACCATCATGTTCGACCAGCACGCCGCGTACATGGGTACCAAGGCCGGAATCGACCACGTGATCCGCTGTATCGCCCATGAGTTCGGGCATCGCGGCATCCGCGCCAACTCGATCGCGCCGGGCGGCGTGGCCGATGCGCCGATGTCCGGCGGCGGTCTGCACCATCCGGCCATTGCCGCGCTTTACCAGCGTGAAATCCCATTGGGTCGTAGTGGACTGGCCGCCGACGTCGCGGATGCCGCGCTGTGGCTGGCGAGCGACGAATCCAGTTTCGTGACCGGTCAAGTCATCCATGTGAGTGGCGGCCAGACCCTGCGGCGCAACCCGTCGATGGTCGACGTCATTGCCGCAGCAACATCCAGCTGAGGAGCACTGCAATGAAGCGATTGGAAGGCAAGGTGGCATTGATCACGGGCGGCGCCCGAGGCCAGGGCGAGGCGGAAGCCCGGCGCTTTGTCGCCGAGGGGGCGCGGGTGGTGATTGCCGACGTGCTGGATGCGGAAGGCCAGCGGGTTGCATCCGAGTTGGGCGAAGCCGCGCTGTTCCAGCATCTGGACGTCACCCGCGAGGACGACTGGAGTGCTGCGGTGCGTGTGGCGCAGCAGCACTTCGGCAAGCTCGACGTGCTGGTCAACAATGCCGCGATCCTCAAGATGGCGTCTCTTGAGACTTGCTCGCTGGAGGACTATCGCCGGGTGATCGAGGTAAACCAGGTGGGCTGCTGGCTGGGCATGAAGGCCGTACTGCCGGCGATGAAGGCCGCAGGCGGTGGGGCCATCGTCAATGTCTCGTCCACGGCGGGCATGGAGGGGGTGGCCTGGGGCACGGCCTACGTGTCCAGCAAGTTCGCCGTGCGTGGCATGACCAAGGCCGCCGCCCTGGAGCTCGGCGCGTACGGCATCCGGGTCAACTCCGTCCACCCCGGTGGGATCGACACGAACATGGCGCGGCCGCCGGAGATGGCCGACATCGATCCGTCGACGATCTACCGTGGCTTGCCGATCCCGCGTATCGGGCGCCCGGACGAAGTGGCGAATCTGGTGCTGTTCCTCGCCAGCGATGAATCGAGTTACTGCACCGGCTCGGAGTTCATCGTCGATGGCGGTCTGTTGGCGGGCAAGGCCTTCAACTGATTGGTCGCTCGGACTGACAAGCCTGGCCGAAGTTGCCGGCCAGGCGTGTCAGCGCCCTTCACCGCACCAGGGCACGCTTCTGTGCGCCAAACCATGGGAGAATCGCGTCTCCATGTAGAGGCGGGGAGGGTTGCATGAGTCGGAAACTGCGCTGGGGAGATGCCAGCCGGATGGAGAGTGTCGGCGAGGGTCGCGCGGTCATCCTGAAGGCGGCGCTGGACGCCATGATCGAAGATGGTTTCGACAGTTTCTCCATCGACGATGTCGCCATGCGCGCCAACATCTCCCGCCGAACCCTTTACCGTTACTACGGCAGCAAGAAAGAGCTGATCCAGGCGGTCATCAGCGTCGAGAACAGTGCCTTCTTCGAAGAGATGCAGCGCAGCCTTGCCGAATTCGAGGACGACTTCGAGGCTTACCTGATCGAGTGCGTGTGTTTTTCAGTCCGCTACCGTGACCATCACAACGGCGGGTTCCACCACAGTTACCTGGCCAAGAACGTCTCCCCGGAAGTCTCCGCCTATATCCTCGAGAACATCGCGCCGATGTGGCACAGCCTGCTGGAAGGACCCTACCGGCAATACATCAAGCGCCTGTCATTCGCTCCCGCTGCCCTGGAAGACATCATCGAACTGATAAGCCGCCTCGGGTTGAGCTACTGCCTCGCCCCCGTCGAAGAAGCTGACATCAGGCGCCATATCCGACTGATCCGACTGGTGTTGGACGCCCCGCGATAACCCTGGCGAAGGGGCCCGGCCAGCCCCTTCGATCCTGGTACGCGACTCATCCACGAATGCGCCGCCGATCACTCGGCGAGCGTGGCTCCCGAGATGTGTTTGGCCGCCTGGTACGCGAAGGTCATGGCCGGCCCCAGCGTCGATCCCGGCCCCGGATACGCCGGCAGGATCGAAGCCGCGCAGTTGCCCGTGGCATACAGGCCACGGATGACCTCGCCCTGTTCATTCCTGACCTGGGCGTTGGTGTCGATGTCCAATCCGCCGTTGGTACCGAACTCGCCGAGGTGGATGCGCACCGCATAGAAAGGCCCACGGCCGATCGGCGCGAGACAGGGGTTGGGCTTCACCGACGGGTCGGCGTAATAGCGGTCGTATTCGCTGTCGCCCCGGCCGAATTCTTCGTCCCTGCCGGCTACGGCGAACCGGTTGAAGCGCTCGACTGTCGCCGCGAGTCCGGCAGCGTCGATACCGACCTTCAGTGCCAGCTCTTCGAGCGTGTCGGCCTTGCTCAGGAAGGCTTCGTCGAAATAGGACTTGGGAATGCGCCAGTCCGGCATCAGCTTCGACGTCAGGATCGGGCTCACGATGTACTTCCGCCGGAAATCGGCGTCGAAGATGATCCACAGCTGGCTCGTATCCGTGCCCGCCTGATGCAGGCGATGACATTCCCGCACATACATCTGGTAGTTCATCGATTCGTTGGCCACTCGCTTGCCGCCTTTCTCCACGACGATGCTGCCGGGATAGGACTTCTCCATGATCGAGGGGTACGGATACGGGATACCCGGCACGCGGAAGGTCGGTACCCACCATGCCCCCTGCATGCGCGCCAGGCGCGCACCGTGGCGATTGGCGATCTCGATCGGTGCGCCGCAATTGCCCTTGTGCGTGGTCGTCCAGCTGGTGTGGGTGGGGGCGGGGAGGTAGGTCTCACGCATCTGCTGGTTGTGCTCGAAGCCGCCCGAGGCCAGCACCACGCCACGACGGCATTGAATCACTCGCTGGCGCCCCTCCGTCTTCACGATGATGCCGGTGACTGCACCGCGTTCCATCACCAGATCGACCATTTCGCTCTTCAGGTCGAGCGCAAGCTTGCGGTCTTCCATCGACCACAGCAGGCGTGCCACGCCGGCACTGCCACAGGTGGCCCGGCGTGACCGGTGCGTGCGCAGTCGTTGCGGCAAATCCAGGAAATATTGCGCCAGGAGCTTGGCGGCCAACAGGCGCCAGCCCGGCGCCTGCACATTGAAGCTGTGCGCTTCGGTCTGCGTCATCGGTACGCGGCCGAGCATTTTCAGGATCGGGTGATGATCGCGGAGGTACTGGCCCCGCTGGTCTAGCTTCGTGATGTTCACCGGCTCGGGCTCGATGGAACGATGTCCCGGCCGCGACCCCGGCAGCGTCGAAAAGTAATCCGGGTAATGCGCGAGCGACCGGTACCGCATGCGCGTGCGTGCATGCAGGAAGCGCAGCATCTTCGGCGCATTTTTCAGGTAGGTCTCGATCATCTCCCGGGGGACGGTGCCTTCAGGATCGGTAGCCAGCACGTAGGCCAGGGCGTCTTCGTAACTGTCCTGGATGCCTTCGGCCTCGGCGTAAGGGTTGCCGGGAATCCACACACCTCCACCGCTCAACGCGCTCGTCCCGCCCGCCTGGTCCGAGGACTCGATGACCAGCACGTCGTTGACGCCCATTTCGTACAGGCAGAGTGCGGCGGCCAGCCCACCATTGCCTGATCCCACTACCACCACATCACGGCTTTCTGTCCAGTTCATAGGTCTACTCGATTCAGCTCGAGGCCTAATATAGGAACCTGCTCTGGACACCCGGAATGAGTGATTTCGCATGACCCAATGCAAAAATGCCCGTGGCCCGCTCCGATGGGATGATCTGCGGTTCTTCCTCACCGTCGCGCAAACGGGCTCCCTCCTTGCCGCAAGCAAAAGCCTGCACGTCGACCGAACCACGGTTGCTCGCCGCCTGGATGCGCTGGAGCGCTCCATCGGCAAGCGGCTTTTTACCGCTGAGGACGGTGTAACCCGGACGACCGAGGCGGGACGTGCCGTGTTGAAGGCATCGGAGCGCATCAGCGACGAAATCCGGGAGCTCGAACGGCTCTTGTACGGGAGCGGTGAGGCCATTGAAGGGACCGTCAAGATTGCCATCGCCAAAGGATTGGGCGATGCGTTCATCCCGGACGTCCTGGCCATCCATGCCATACACCCCGGGATCACCATCGAGATCGCCAGCGTCGCGGACCCGATGCGCGTGGTGATGGAGCGCAAGGCCGATCTCGGTATTGGCGACGCGTACGAACGCCCCGAGCGACTCGACACTGTGCTGCTGGGCAATATGGAAGTCGCCATGTATGGCGCCGTAGAACGAAATGGCAGGCCCCCGACCACCTGGATCGGTTGGAGCGAATACGCGCCCAAACCCTTCCTCGACTGGGTCAACGAACAGGTCGGCGAGGGCGCCTCGATCAGTACGCGGGTCAACAGCTGGGAGACGATGCGCAGCGCCGTCCTGACCAGCGATGCGGCCGCGCCGCTCTGGTGCATGCTGGCCGATGGCGATTCGCGCCTCGCACGGCTCAGCGACGCCAGCGCCCATTACATCGCGCTCTGGCTGGCGTCCCCGGACGGCCTCAAGCGCCAGGCGGCCCACGAAGCGACCTGGCACTTTCTCCACCAGCGATTATCGCGGCGCGTCGCAGAGGCCGATCAGTCCTAGTCCACCGGGACGAAGCCAGGGGAGTTTCCACGGCCCTACATTGGCACCCACAACCGATGCAGGAGGAGGCGTGCATGAGCAACAGCGAAACGGAGATCGCCAATCTGCTGTACCGATACGCCGAGCTGCTGGATGGTGGAAATCTGCAAGGTGTCGCCGAGCTGTTCCGGCATGCGCAAATCAAACTGCAGCCGGGCGATGAGCGGGTCGGCGCAGACGAACTCCTGTGCATCTTTCGTGAGCAGGTAAAGCTCTATCCCTGTGGCACGCCTCGTACAAAGCACCTGGTCACTAACCCGATCATCGAAGTCGATGAGGCGTCACACCGCGCCACCGCAAGGTCGTATTACACCGTTCTGCAGGGAACAGACAACCTGCCACTCCAGCCCATCGCCACAGGTCGGTATCACGATGCATTCGAACGCATCGACGGCGTATGGCGCTTCTCGTTCCGGGATTACTCCATGCTGGATATGGTCGGCAACTTGAGCGGCCACCTGAACGGAGCAGCCGCTTCCTGACGGGCCCGGCTCCCCAAACTGGAGTCCTTGGCCCGTAAGCGGAGCCGACTCTTTCCGCGCGGCGCCTGTAATTATTCTGGCGTTTTTTAGCTGAAAAACATGAAATATTGCCTCTAGTGGCGATCAGGGTGACGTTCAATTGCCGCGTGGCGTTGGTCGCCCTACCGCTAAAGTGCTAATATTTTGGCTGTTCTTATTGAAAAGCGATGGAATATTAGCGCCATGGCCAAGAAGACAGCCCCTCTCTTGCCGTCGACCAACAAGCTCCTCATCGAATTCGGTGAGCGGCTCAAGCTAGCGCGTCTGCGCCGCAAGCTGACGGCCAAACAGGTTGCCGAGCGCGCGGGGATGTCCCCCATGACCCTGCGTTCGCTGGAAGCGGGCGGATCAGGCGTCACGATGGGTGCTTACCTGTCTGTCATGCAGGTTCTTGGCCTGGCCGGCGACCTGGCGAAGCTCGCCGATGCGGATGAACTTGGCCGCCAGCTCCAGGACGCGCGTTTGATCGGGAACGACGCTGTACACAGCCGCCGCGCCGCGCCCACGAAAGCAGCTCGCAATGCGCCCCCAGTAGCGCGAGCACCCCACAAACCCTCTTCGATCACGAAAAAGAATGCGGAGACGAAGGCCAACAAGCCGGCGCCTGAAGGCGCCGGGAAAGAGGTCGCTGCCAGCGCTGAGGCGCCCATAGACGTCGCGACGAGCACGGATGCTCTGACGTCATTGCTTCGCAAGCCGAAACGCAAAGGGAACGTAGAGTCATGAGCCTGATTGCCGTGTATGCGGACTGGGACGGACTGCCTGGGCCCAGACGACTTGGCTTCCTGCACAGCCGCAGGACCAGAGCAACCGAGCGGTTCGAGTTCGAATACGACACTGCAGCGCTTGCCGACCCTCACCTTGCCGGATTGCAGTTGGACCCGAGCCTTCAGCCCTTCGGCGGACCGCAATATCCCGCCCCGCCCAGAGACAAGTTCGGGGTCTTCGATGACTCGAGCCCAGATCGTTGGGGGCGCCTGCTGATGGATCGCAGGTTCGAGCGTGACCAGCGGGCAGGGCTGTTGCCTGCGGAGGCGCGTCTCTACGAATCGGACTACCTGCTGGGTGTGCATGACCTGTATCGCGTGGGCGCGCTGCGGTTCCGGATCGAAGACGAGGGCGATTTCCTTGATGACCGGATCAACGTCGCGGCCCCGCCTTTCACTGAGATTCGTGCCCTGGAGCAGGCCAGCCGCGCGCTTGAGCAGGATCCCGACAACATCGCTGCAGAGGGGCAGGACTGGTTGCGCATGCTCATCGCGCCGGGTGGATCGCTCGGCGGCGCCAGGCCCAAGGCGAGCGTCGCGGACGATGCGGGGCACCTGTACATCGCCAAGTTCCCAAGCACACGGGATACCTATGATGTCGGTGGCTGGGAGATGGTGGTCAATGCCTTGGCCAGCGGTTGCGGCCTGGATGTCGCGCCAGCGCAGGCTCGGAAGTTCGCCAGCGATCATCACTGCTTCATGGTGCGCCGCTTCGACCGCACCGATGCAGGCCGCCGGCTGCACTTTGCTTCGGCGATGACCCTGACCGGGCACAGCGATGGCGACGATGCCTCGACCGGGGTGAGCTACCTGGAGCTCGCAGAAGTACTCATGAACCAGGGCTCGCAGCCTAATAAGGACCTGCGAGAACTATGGTCGCGAATCGTCTTCAACATCCTCGTCTCCAACACGGACGATCACCTGCGCAATCACGGCTTCATCCTGATGCCCGGCAATGGCTGGAAGCTCTCGCCGGCCTACGACATGAACCCTGTTTCCCATGCCGACGGGCTGAAGCTCAATATCACTGATGCGGACAACGCCCTCGACCTTGAACTGGCCCGCGAAGTTGCTGGGTATTTCCGCGTGAACCTACGCGAGGCGGACGAGATCATCGAGGAGTTTCGAGAAATCGTCGGTCAATGGCGGACGCTGGCCGGAGGTGTGGGCCTGTCCGCGCGGGAGCAGGATCGAATGGCGGATGCCTTCCGGCTTGCCGAGTGAGATCCGTTGGTGGTGGCGCAGGTGCTCCAGCCAGGACTCATCGACGAAGAGTTCCAGCCAATGACGCGGGTTCTCGCTGTCCTGCACCAGTTTCCAGGAGATCGCCCCGTTGCGCTTGCGCATGCCGCGTACGTCCCTCATTGCATCCTGGAAGGCTGCCGCGTTTTCCGGATCGGCGTCGTATTCCAGGGTGACCAGCACCGGGCCGCGTTCCTGATCCTCACCTTCGACCAGGGTCGGTCTCAGTCATCCGTTGAAGTGACTTGTTGTGTCCAGAACCTCGGTCAAAACCGCGTAATTGGTGAGAAAGATCGCCTGGGCTTAGATTTTTTATTCACTAGGGTTATTTGCTAAGCGTTTGATCGCATATCCATTTCGCCGGTTTCGGCGCCATGGCCGAGGGGCTGATCGCTATGGCAGCCAGTCCTTCGTTATCGCATCGAATCCGTTTGCGGCACGCGAAAAATCAGTGGCCCGGCGTCGTTCGCCGACGCTGGCTCGTCATCTTGTCCGGCATCCGGGCGTTCCTAGAATGGCCGCCATTCCGTTTACCCATTCCATCCTTTGAGGGAGCGCCACCATGATGAATGCCATGCAGATGCCGATGAACGCCAACACCATGATGCCGATGATGGGCATGCCCATGATGATGGCCACCATGCAGTGTGAAATGCAGGCCGACGGCATGCTGTGCAAGATGATGCCGGCGATGGGCATGGACATGGCGATGTTCCGCAACAGCGCCGAGATGATGGCGATGATGTTGAACTGCGGCATGCCGATGATGATGCACTGCGGCAACATGTCGATGATGGGCATGTCCCAGTCCGGCATGGCCATGATGCCGATGATGAACATGATGCCGATGATGGGAATGGGCATGCCCATGCCGTCCATGAAGTGCGTGATGGAGTGCTCCATGGAGGGCGGTCCCCTGATGTGCAGGATGATGCCGATGCAGGGCATGAACATGGAGATGTTCAAGAGCTGCTGCGCCCTGATGATGAAGATGATGGAGTGCGGCATGCCGATGATGATGAGCTGCAACGGCATGCCGGTGATGTGCTGCACCTGCTGATCGGCAGGATACGAAAAAGCCTGGCTGGGGAACCCGCCGGGCTTTTTTTGTGCCTCAGCTCCGGGGAACCTTTGGTGGAAATCGCTTCGCTATTTTCACCCTACGGCTCTGCCACTCGGGCGCCGCAGGGGGCAGCTTCGCCGCCCTTGGCGAATGAATTCGCCCCTACAAGGAGACGCCCCCACCCTCCAGCCCCGTAGGGTGGACAGCGCTTTTCTATCCACCAGTCGGGTAGACGTGCCGACTCAATCGAGGCGCTCGGCATAGGTGGTGACCAGGTAGGCCACCGCTTCGCTGTCCGAGGGGTTGCGGTAGGTATGGGGCTGGTCGGCGTAGAAGAGGATCGAATCGCCGGTGGCGAGCAGGAAGCGCTCGTCGTTGACGCTGATCTCCAGCACACCTTGGGCCACCACCAGGTTCTCCTGGGTGCCAGGGGCGTGAGCGGGGGAATCCTCGCTGGCCAGTGCCGCCAGGCGCAGCTCGTAAAACTCCACCTGGCGCGAACAATCGAAGGGGAACAGCGCGCGGCTGACGAAGCTGCCGTCGCGGCTCACCAGGCGTTTGCTCTGGCGCGCCGGCAGCACCGCGACACCGTCGAAGGCACGGTCGTCAAGGAAGGCCGCCACCGAGACCTTCAGGCCCTGGGCGATCTTGCACAGCACCTTGATGGAGGGAACGCTTCGCCCCGACTCGATCTGCGCCAGCATGGCCCGGCTCACGCCGGATACGCGCGACAGGCCATCCAGGGAGAGATTTCGTTTGCTGCGCAGGCGCAGCAGGTTGCTGGCGACTCGTTTGCCAATGGGGTCGTCCACGGGGCTTGGCGCCGCGATCAACACCTGGTCATGGGCGCCGGCAAGAAAGGACTGCCCCATGGTTTCACGCCTCTCGAATGCCGCCGTCCCGTCGCTGCTGCAGAATCTGGCATGCCCCGTATCCCGCGCGCGAGGCGTACATCAGCCACATCAGCTCGGCAATGCGGCGGGCCTGGCGGCGCGTGCGATAGCGGGCGATGTCGATGACGTTGTCGGCGCGGTCCATTTGCGTTGCTCCTTTGGAGTCATGGGGTACGGGGCTAGCCTAGTCGCTCCGCCTTAGAACAATAAATACTGAATTAGAATTTGTTTATTCCATATTGTGTTGACTGGTGATTGAGGCTTCCTAGGATCGAGGTGGCTCTAGGACGCGCGATAGCGGGTGGTGGAATGAGAGGTGGCGGAGAGAAGTGGTCGCCATATGTTTATTCCCAAACGATATTTAAATTAATTTTCTTATTTCGATACTGTTTCTCCATGCGTACCTGCCGACCAATCGGCGCGCCGCTCGATGAACCTTTGCGGACACCCCGCGGTTCTTGATCGATGCGCGCCATGAACGCGCAGTTAATGCATGGAGAGTCGCCATGTCCGTGGCACAAAGCCTTTCTGCGGCAGAGCCGCAGTCGTTCGAGATTCGTCCCTTCGCCGGCGCCGCCCTGGGGGCCGAGGTGATCGGCCTGGACCTGTCCCGGCCCCTGGTCGAAGCGGATTTCGCCCGCATCCACCGCGCCCATCTGGACCATCACGTGCTGGTGTTCCGCGACCAGCGCATCACCCCCGAACAACAGATCGCCTTCAGCCGCCGCTTCGGCCCCCTGCAGATCCATGTGCTCAAGCAGTTCCTGCTGGCAGGGCACCCCGAGGTCTTCATCATTTCCAACATTGTCGAGAACGGCCGTCCCGTCGGCCTGGGCGATGCCGGCAAGTTCTGGCACTCGGACCTGTCGTACAAGGAATTGCCGAGCCTGGGCTCCATGCTGCTCGCCCAGGAGCTGCCGGAGGAGGGCGGCGACACCCTGTTCGCCAACCAGCACCTGGCTTACGACACCCTGCCGGCGGCCCTGCGCCAGGCCATCGAAGGCAAGCGCGCGTCCCACTCCTACACGGCGCGCTACGCCGACGAAGTGTTTGCGGGCATCCAGCGACCCCAGCTCACCGCAGCCCAGCTCGCCGAGGTCAAGGCGGTGGTCCACCCGGTGGTGCGCACGCACCCGGAAACGCGCCGCAAGGGGCTGTTCGTCAACGAGAACTTCACCACCCACATCCTCGATATCCCCGAGGACGAAAGCCGGCAGATCCTCGCCGAGTTGTTCGCCCACAGCGCCCGCCCCGAATTTATCTACCGCCACCCGTGGCAGCCCCACGACCTGGTGTTCTGGGACAACCGCGCGCTGATCCACCTGGCCACCGGCTGCCCCAACCACCTGCGCCGGCGCATGCACCGCACCACCATCCAGGGCGACGCCCCGTTCTGATCCGCTGAGCCTTTCTCGCGATCCCTTTTTCATGGAGCTTCATATGTCTCTAGGCAAACGCTTTCCTTTCATTCCGCGCTTTGGCCGACTGGCCGGCACCCTGGGCCTCGGTCTCAGCCTGTTGACGGCGGGGCTCGCGACGCCCTCCGTGGCCCAGGCCGAAGGCGAGATCCGCATCGCCGAACAGTTCGGCGTGGTCTACCTGTTGCTCAACGTGGTCCGCGACCAGCACCTGATCGAGAAGCACGGCAAGGCCGAGGGCCTCGACATCAAGGTGGACTGGACCCAGCTGTCCGGCGGAGCCGCGGTGAACGATGCGCTGCTGGCCGGCTCCATCGACATTGCCGGCGCCGGCATCGGCCCCCTGCTGACCATCTGGGACCGCACCCACGGCCGGCAGAACGTCAAGGGTGTGGCATCCCTGGGCAACTTCCCCTACTACCTGGTGAGCAACAATCCCAAGGTCAAGACAATCGCCGACCTGAGCGACAAGGACCGCATCGCCGTGCCCGCCGTGGGCGTTTCCGTGCAGTCGCGCTTCCTCCAGTACGCCGCCGCCAAGCAGTGGGGCGACAAGGCGTACGACCGTCTGGACAAGTACACCGTGGCCCTGCCGCACCCCGACGCCACTGCCGCGTTGAAGGCCGGCGGCACCGAGCTGACCGGGCACTTCTCCAACCCGCCGTTCCAGAACCAGGCCCTGGAGAACCCTGACGTGCACGTGGTGCTCGACACCTACGAACTGCTCGGCCCGAACTCGCCCACCGTGCTCTACACCACCGAGAAGTTTCGCCAGGACAACCCGAAGACCTACAAGGCCTTCGTCGCCGCGCTGGCCGAGGCCGCCGACTTCGCCCAGAAGGACAAGGGCGCGGCCGCCGACACCTATATCCGCGTGACAGGCGCCAAGGTCAGCCGCGAGGACCTGCTGAAGGTGATCGGCAACGAGCAGATCCAGTTCAGCGTGAACCCCACCAACACCTACCCGCTGGCGGATTTCCTGCACCGCGTCGGCGCCATCAAGAACAAACCGGCTTCCTGGCAGGACTACTTCTTCCAGGACGAAGCGCACCCGCTGCAAGGAAGCTGATGAGATGAATGCCCCGCTGCAAGGCCGCACGGCCAGCACGCTCACGCACCTGCAGCCGTTGCTGCAGGTGGAGTCGGTGAACCTCGAATACCGCACGCCGCAACGGGTGGTGCGGGCAACCCATGGCGTGAGTTTCGAAGTGGACCCGGCGGATCGCTTCGTCCTGCTCGGGCCTTCGGGCTGCGGCAAGTCGACCCTGCTCAAGGCGGTGGCTGGCTTCATCGCCCCGCGTGCCGGGCGCATCCGCCTGGACGGCGCACTGGTCCGCGAACCCGGCCCCGACCGCATCGTGGTGTTCCAGGAATTCGACCAGCTGCCGCCCTGGAAGACGGTGAAGGAGAACGTCATGTTCCCGCTGCTGGCCTCGCGCACCGCCAGACGCCAGGAGGCCGAGGAGCGTGCGCTGCACTATCTGGAGAAGGTCGGCCTGGCCGGTTTCGCCGAGGCCTATCCGCACACCCTGTCCGGCGGCATGAAGGCGCGGGTGGCCATCGCCCGGGCGCTGGCGATGCAGCCGAAGATCCTGCTGATGGACGAGCCCTTCGCCGCGCTGGACGCCCTGACCCGGCGCAAGATGCAGGAGGAGCTGCTGCAACTCTGGGAGGAGGTGCGCTTCACCCTGCTGTTCGTCACCCACTCCATCGAGGAGGCGCTGGTCGTGGGCAACCGCATCCTGCTGCTGTCGCCCCATCCGGGGCGGGTGCGGGCGGAAATCAGCAGCGACCGGTTCGACCTGCACAGCCTGGGGGGCGTGGCGTTCCAGAACGCCGCCCAGCGTATCCACCGTTTGCTGTTCGACCAGGAGGACGGGGCTGCACCCGAGTCCGACCTGGGTTTCCAGGACATCCGCATCGCCTACTGACGAGAGAATCCCCATGAGTGTTTCCGGCGTTCGCCGCGAGGAATATGAAATCACCCTTGCGCCTCTCGACAACCTGCCCCTGGAGCTTCCGCTTCCCCTGCACCAGCGCATCTGGCAACAGGGGTGGCTGCGCAAGCTGGTGATCCTGGCGCTGCTCGCCCTGGTCTGGGAACTGGTGGCGCGTTACCAGGCCAACGACTTGCTGCTGCCGGGTTTCCTGCAGACCATCCGCGCCTTCGCCGAGGGCCTGGCCAGTGGCGAGCTGCTGCAGAAGGTCGCGATTTCACTGGTTGTGCTGGTCAAGGGCTACCTGATCGGCATCGTCCTCGCGTTCCTGCTCACCACCCTGGCGGTGTCCACCCAACTGGGCCGCGACCTGCTGTCCAGCCTGACCGCCATGTTCAACCCGCTGCCGGCCATAGCGCTGCTGCCGCTGGCGCTGCTCTGGTTCGGCCTGGGCGAGAACAGCCTGATCTTCGTGCTGGTGCACTCGGTGCTCTGGGCGCTGGCGCTGAATACCTACGCCGGCTTCCTCGGGGTTTCCGAAACCCTGCGCATGGCCGGGCGCAACTACGGCCTCAAGGGCCTGCGCTTCGTGCTGCACATCCTCATTCCGGCGGCGCTGCCGTCGATCCTCGCCGGCCTGAAAATCGGCTGGGCCTTCGCCTGGCGCACCCTGATCGCCGCCGAACTGGTGTTCGGCGCGACCAGCGGCAAGGGCGGCCTGGGCTGGTACATCTTCCAGAACCGCAACGAGCTCTACACCGACAAGGTGTTCGCCGGACTCATCGCGGTGATCCTGATCGGCCTGCTGATGGAGTACCTGGTGTTCGCCAGCCTGGAGCGGGTGACCGTCAAGCGCTGGGGGATGCAGCGGTGAGTGAGCGTGTCGCAAGCGGTGGGTGGGCCGGGCGGCGTTCCGCTTCAGCCCACCAACTCCAATGGTGGGCTCAAGCCCGCCCTACGATCCGTGCCGCGTTCCAAACCCTTTCCCTGCCTGGTGTTTCCCATGCCCTATAGCTACTTGTCCCACCTTTACTGTCCGAAAACCGGCGAGCGCTACGACGCCGATCGCATCCAGCAGCTCAGCGACGTTGGTGCGCCGCTGCTGGTGGACTACGACCTCGACGCCCTGCGCGAGGCCTGGAAGCCTGCCGACCTGATCGGCCGCGAGGCCAGCCTGTGGCGCTACCACGAACTGCTGCCGGTGCTGGACCCGGCCCATGTGGTGAGCCTCGGCGAAGGTTTCACGCCCCTGTTCAAGACGCCGCGCATCGGCCAGGACCTCGGCATCGACGACCTCTGGCTGAAGGACGAGGGCATCATTCCCACCGGCTCCTTCAAGGCCCGTGGCGCGGCGGTGGGTGTTTCCAAGGCCAAGGAACTGGGCGTGCGCGCCCTGGCCATGCCCACCAATGGCAATGCCGGCGCGGCCTGGTCGCTGTATGCCGCGCGGGCCGGCATCCAGGCCACAGTGGTGATGCCCGAGGACGCCCCGCTCATTACCCGCAACGAGACCGCCATCTCCGGTGCTCGCCTGTTCCTGGTCGACGGCCTGATCTCCGATGCCGGCAAGCAGGTGGCGCAGGCGGTGGCCGAAGGCGGCCTGTACGACGCCTCCACGCTCAAGGAGCCGTACCGCATCGAAGGCAAGAAGACCATGGGGCTGGAGATTGCCGAGCAGTTCGGCTGGCGCTTGCCCGATGTGATCCTCTATCCCACCGGTGGCGGGGTGGGGCTGATTGGCATCCACAAGGCCTTCCAGGAGCTGCGCGAACTCGGCTGGATTCCCGCCGACCGTCCGCTGCCGCGCCTGGTGGCGGTGCAGGCCAGCGGCTGCGCGCCCATAGTCCGGGCCTGGGAGGCGCGGGCGGAGGCATCGGAATTCTGGCAGGACTCGCGCACCGTCGCCTTCGGCATCAACGTGCCCAAGGCCCTGGGCGACTTCCTGGTGCTGCGCGCGCTGTACGAGAGTGAGGGCTACGCCATCGCCGTGGACGACGCCGAGCTGCTGGCCGAACAGCGCAAGGTGGCCGAGCTGGAAGGCGCCTTCGTCTGCCCCGAGGGGGCTGCCCTCTACGCCGCCGCGCGCAAGCTGCGCGAGGGCGGCTGGATCAGGGACGGCGAGCGCGTGGTGGTGCTCAACACCGGCGCCGGCATCAAGTATCCGGACACCGTGCAAGTGGACGTGCCGCTGTTGCAGCCGGGGGAGAGACTGCCCCGATGAGTTTCGACTGGATCTTTGTGATTTCCACCTTGCCGGCCTTTGCCAAGGCCGTCGGGGTGACCGTGCAGGTGGGGGCGATCGCCATCGCCACCTCCCTGCTGGTGGCGCTGGTCAATGCGACGATCCTGGTGCTGCGCTTGCCGCTGCTACGCCCGCTGGTGAAGGGGTATATCGAGGTGGCGCGCAACACGCCGCTGCTGATCCAGCTGTTCTTCATCTACTTCGCGTTGCCCGGCGCCGGCATCCGCCTGTCCGGGTTCAGCTCCGCCATCATCGCCATGACCTTCCTCGGTGGTGCCTACCTCACCGAGGTGCTGCGCGCCGGGGTAGAGGCGGTACCCAAGGCGCAGATCGAGTCCGGGCTGTCCATCGGGCTGTCGCGCTGGCAACTGCTGCGCCACGTGATCCTGCCCCAGGCGGGCATCCTCAGCCTGCCGGCGCTGTTCGCCAACTTCATTTTCCTGCTCAAGGAAACCACTGTGGTCTCGGCGGTGGCGGTGCCGGAAATTCTCTACACCACCAAGAGCAACATCGCCCTGTACTACAAGACCTATGAAATGCTGGCGGTCATGACCGCGCTCTGCGTGCTGTTGTTCGTGCCGCTATCGATGGTGCTGGGCCGTCTGGAAAGGAGGCTGCAGCATGGCCAGTTCGGGTCTTGAGTTGCTCCTGGTTTCGGCGCCGCAATTGGCCCGGGGCGCCTGGGAGACGCTGTCCATCTCGGCCACGGCGATCCTCTTCAGCAGCGTTGGCGGCGTGCTCTACGGCGTGCTGCGCAGTCTCGGCAAGCCCTGGCTGGAGCTGCCGCTGCGCATTTACCTGGAGTTGTTTCGCGCCATCCCGGTGCTGGTCTGGCTGTACCTGTTCTTCTTCGGCTTGCCGATCTTTCTCGGCGTCAGCGTGCCGAGCTTCTGGTGCGCGGTGCTGGTGCTGTCGCTCTGGGGGGCCAGCGAGGTGGGTGAGGTAGTCCGTGGAGGCCTGCGTTCCCTGCCGCGCGGGCAGCGCGAAGCGGGCCTGGCCATCGGCCTCGACCTGCCCCGGCTCTACGCCGAGGTGCTGCTGCCCCAGGCGCTCAAGCGCATCACACCGCCGACCATCAACGTCTACACGCGGATCATCAAGACCAGCTCGCTGGCGGTGCTGATCGGCGTGGTGGATGTCATCAAGGTGGGTCAGCAGATCATCGAACGCACCTACGAGTCGGTGCTGATCTACGGCTTCCTATTCGTTTTCTTCTTCCTGCTCTGTTATCCGCTGTCGGCCGCATCGCGCGTGCTGGAGCGTCGTTGGAGTCACCCATGACCGCCTTGATCGAACTGTCTTCGTTCAGCAAGCGCTTCGGCGCCACCCAGGTACTGCGGGAGGTGGACCTGCAAATCCGGCGCGGCGAGGTGGTGGTGATCCTCGGCCCCAGCGGCTGCGGCAAGAGCACCCTGTTGCGTTGCCTCAATGGCCTGGAGGAAGGGCAGGGCGGCAGCCTGCGTTTCGCCGGCCGCGAACTGAACGGCAAGACCGACTGGCGCGACGTACGCCAGCGCATCGGCATGGTCTTCCAGAGCTACCACCTGTTCCCCCACAAGACGGTGCTGGAAAACATCCTGCTCGGCCCGCTCAAGGTACAGAAGCGCGCCTCCGGCGAGGCCCTGGCTCAGGCCGAATCGCTGCTCGCCCGGGTCGGCCTGCTGGACAAGCGTCATGCCTATCCGCGTGAGCTTTCCGGTGGCCAGCAGCAGCGCATCGCCATCGTCCGCGCCCTGTGCATGAACCCCGAGGTGATGCTCTTCGACGAGGTCACCGCGGCACTCGACCCGGAGATGGTCAAGGAGGTGCTGGAGGTCATTCAGGACCTCGCCGAGGGTGGCATGACCATGCTCATCGTCACCCATGAAATGGCCTTCGCCCGCGCGGTGGCCGACCGAATCCTGTTCATGGACGGCGGCGTGATCGCCGAACAGAACGACCCCGAAACCTTTTTCAGCAACCCGCAAACCGCACGCGCGCAGCAGTTCCTGGAGAAGTTCTCCTACGTGGAAAACAAGCCTGGAAGGAAATTGTCATGAAACTTGGAACAGCCCTTATTTTCCCCTTGCTCGCCGCCGGCATCCTGGTCGGTTGCGGTAACTCGGATGCGCCCAAGCAAGCGACCAAGGAGGCCACCCCGGCTCCGGCCAAGGAAGCCGCGCCCAGCGCCGGCTACCTGGACAAGATCAAGGCGCGCGACAAACTGGTGGTCGGCGTGTTCAGCGACAAGCCGCCGTTCGGCTTCGTGGACGAGCAGGGCAACTACGTCGGCTTCGACACCGACATCGCCAAACGCTTCGCCAAGGACCTGCTCGGTGACGAGAAGAAAGTGGAATTCGTGGTGGTGGAGCCCGCCAGCCGCATTCCCTTCCTGCAGAGTGACAAGGTGGACCTGATTCTCGCCAACATGACCGTGACGCCGGAGCGCGCCGAGGCGGTGGACTTCACCAACCCCAACCTGCGCGTCGCCGTGCAGGCCATAGTCCCGGAAGGCAGCCCGGTGCAGAAGCTTGATGACCTGGCCGACAAGACCATCATCGTCACCGCCGGCACCACTGCCGACCTCTGGCTGACCCAGAACCGCCCGAACTGGAAGCTGGTCAAGTTCGAGAAGAACTCCGAGTCCCTCCAGGCACTGGCCAATGGCCGAGGCGATGCCTACGCCCAGGACAACCTGGTGCTGTTCAGCTGGGCCAAGCAGAACCCGGGCTACCGCGTGCTGGCCGACAAGCTCGGCAACGAGGCCCCGATCGCCCCGGCAGTGAAGAGGGGCAACATCGAGCTGCGTGACTGGGTCAATACCGAGCTGGCCAAGCTGGGTGAGGAGCAGTTCCTGCTCAAGCTCTACGATCAGTACGTGCGCAAGGAGCTGGCCGACGGGACCGATCCGAAGTCGGTCATCGTCGAAGGCGGCAAGTGGGAAGGCTGATCCCTCTTCCGATAAGTGCAGAGCCCGCCGATATGGCGGGCTCTGCATTTTTGCTCGTCCGGCGATCTCGAATAATTCGGTTTCTTCACGCGGGGCTTGAAGTGGCGCGCCGTCCGCGAATCCGCATCAAGGATGAAGCCTGCAATGCCCCCCGCAGACGTCATGCTCCTTTGAGGTAGTGGCGGATGCGGATGTCCACGCCCGAGGTCTGGAACTGGCGTGCGGCCGCTTCGATCTTCAGTTCGCCGCGCGTGACCCGTTGGTGGTGGCGCAGGTGCTCCAGCCAGGACTCATCGACGAAGAGTTCCAGCCAATGACGCGGGTTCTCGCTGTCCTGCACCAGTTCCCAGGAGATCGCCCCGTTGCGCTTGCGCATGCCGCGTACGTCCCTCATCGCATCCTGAAAGGCTGCCGCCTTTTCCGGATCGATGTCGTACTCCAGGGTGATCAGCACCGGGCCGCGTTCCTGATCCACGCCTTCGACAAGGATCGGCGCCGGCCAGTGCAGCGACGGCGCCAGGTCTTCCGCATCGGTGACCGGTAGCCGGAAACGCAGGCTGGCGAGCAAGCCCAGCAGCAGTACCGCGCTGGCGCACAGCAGCGCGAGGGGGATCGAGGCGCGGCTGGCCACCAGGCCCCACAGGGTGCCACCGGCGGCCATGCTGCCAAAGAACACCAGGATGTACACGGACAGCGCCCGCGCCCGGACCCAGGCCGGCACCGAGGTCTGGGCCGCCACTTGCAGGCTGGACAGCACGGCGATCCAGGCCGCGCCACTGAGCAGCATCACCGGGATCAGCAGGTACAGGTTGCGCAGCAGCGCCAGGGCGATCAGCACCAGCGCGTAGACCGCGCTGGAGAGCACCACCAGGCGGTCACTGCCGAGTCGCTCGCGCAGGGCTGGCAGGAATGCGGCGCCGAGGACCGCACCGACGCCGACGCTGCCGAGCAGCAGGCCGAAGTCGATGGCGCTGCCCTGGAGTTCGCCGCGCACGATCAGGGGCAGCAACGACATGCCGGCGCTGGCGCCGAGAAAGAACGCCAGCGCGCGCACCAGCACCGCCTGCAAGGGGCGCGAGCTGCGGCTGTAACGCCAGCCGGCGCGCAGCGCGCCGAGCAGCCGTTCGGCTGGCAGCACCGAAGGCTTCGTTTCACGCTTCCAGGCCAGCAGCACACCGATCACCGCGAAGAACGACAGCGCGTTCAGGGCGAAGGTCAGCCAGGTGCCGACGAGGCTGACCAGCACGCCGGCGATGGCCGGGCCGACCGCTCTTGCCAGGTTGACGCCAACGCTGGACAGCGCCACCGCTGCCGGCAATTCGCCCTTGCCCACCAGCTCCGGGATGGTTGCACTCCAGGCGGGCATCATCAGTGCGGTGCCGATGCCCATGCACAGGGTCAACCCCAACAGCAGCCAAGTCGTCGTCAGTCCGAGCAGGGTAAGTGCCGCCAGCAGCGTGGCCACCGCCGCCATCCAGAACTGCACGCCAAGCAGGTAGCGGCGTTTGTCGACGATGTCCGCCAGGGCGCCGGCCGGCAACGCCAGGAAAAACATCGGCAGTGAACTGGCCACCTGCACCAGGGCGACGTTCAAGGGGCTGGCCGACAAGGAGGTCATCAGCCAGCCGGCACCTACTTCGTGCATCCAGGTACCGATGTTCGAGGCGATGCTGGCCAGCCACAGCCAGCGGAAGGTGGCCTGGCGCAGTGGACTCCAGGGGGAGGTGGCGGGTTGGGGCATGGTCAGAGCCAACCTTTCAGAGGGTATTCGAGAATCAGGCATAGCCGGTCGAGGTCACCCGCAGCCTGGGCGTCAAGTATCCCGATCAGGGGGGCCAACAGGACTGGGCATTTCAGGGGCCGAGGCATGACGCGGCACCAGAACAGGCTGGGCAGTCAGGAGAGCCACGCAGGCGAGGGTCTGTGCTCCAGCACCTTGCCGTAGATGGACAAGCGGCCCGGTCCGGCGATGAGCACCGTGACGAAGATGATCAGCAGCAACCAGGCGAACTGTCCTTCGGCCAGGCTCCATTCCGGATGCACGAAGAACAGCGAAACCAGCAGCACTGCCAGGATCGGGAGGCAGGCCAGCCGCGTCAGCACGCCGAGGATGACCAGCAGAGGGCACAGCACTTCGGCGAAGATCGCCAGGCTCAGTGTGGGCCAGGCGCCGAAGTGGAATGGGTCCTCGATGACGGTCAGCTCGTGGCTGAAATTCAGCAGCTTGGGCAAGCCATGGACCCAGAGCAGGAGCAGGCAGCCGGACACACGCAGGAACAGCAGGGCCCAGTCGATTGAAGAACGGTGCATGGCGTCATCTTCCAGGTTTGTTTGAAGACCATGACGATGAGCCATGGACCCGTTTGCTTCTTGTATCGATGTGCTGGATTGGAAAAACCGTTCGACCGATGTCCCCGTCAGTCCGGAGCGCCTGACTGATGAAAGCGCCGCCATCTGGACGGGATAGCTACGGGAGAGCGAGCACTCCCGCGCGCGTCATCGGCGGGTCGTTTCATGGGGAAGCGTGGTCCCAGTAAGGCGGATCGCCAAAGCGCTCTGAGAAGAAGTCGATGAATGCCCGGACCTTCTTCGAGTTGCGCCGGTTCGGCAGGTACAGGGCGTACACGCCGCCGTCCTCACTGTCGAGCCCGGCCGTCCATTGCGGAAGAACCACCTGCAGCCTGCCGGCCTCGATGTCCTCTCCCAGGAGCCAACTGGCCATCAGGATCAGGCCCATGCCGTCGAGTGCGGCTTCGCGCAGCACCTGTGAATTATTGGCGCGTATGGGGCCGCTCACGTGCACGCATTCTTCGCTGGGTCCGCTGAAGTGCCACAGCCGGCTGCCGCGCGCGTAGGCGAAGGTCAGGCAGGCATGGTGCGGGAGGTCGGCGGGGGAGCGGGGAACGCCGTGGCGGCGCAGGTAGTCCGGGCTGGCGCAGAGCAAGCGGCGATGTGGCGCCATCCGCCGGGCCACGACATGGGGGGAATCGACGCTGCCCAAGCGAATGGTGAGATCGAGCCGCTGTTCCACCAGGTCAGCCACATCGTCGGATAGCACCAGGTCCAGCGTGATGCCGGGGTAGCGCTCGTTGAAGGCATGCAGGCCGGGAGCGATGTGCAACTGCCCGAAGACTACCGGAAGGCTGACACGGAGCAGGCCGCGAGGTGGCCCTTCGGCTTCGCTGACCTCCAGGTTGGCGCTTTCCAGGTCCGCCAGCAGGCGTACCGCGTGCTCGTAGTAGCTTTCCCCGGCCGCCGTGAGCGTGACCCGTCGGGTCGAGCGATTGAGCAGCCGCGTGCCCAGGTGTTGCTCCAGGGCATCCACCTGCCGGGTGACCGAGGAGGTCGCCACGCCCATCTGCCGGCCGGCCGACGCGAAGCCGCCTGCTTCCACGGTGGCGGTGAACGCCTTGAGTGCAGCAAAACTATCCATGGATCAGCCTTTGCGTTCTGCGCAACGAAGTTGCCCGATTCTGCCGGATTATCAATCAACAGAGTCAAGCATAGATTGCCTCCCAACCGGAGGACGAAACCATGCCTGACCTGAACATTCCACCGCAGTCCGCACGTCGCGCGCTGGTCATCGGCGGCTCCCTGGGTGGCCTGTTCGCCGGCAACCTGCTGCAACCTGAACAGGCCATTCGCGATCTCGCCATGGCGCGAATGGTGGATCGACGCGTTCTTCTGCTTGGCGATGCCGCCGCCATACCCCGTCCGCATACCGCCGCCAGTACATCGAAGGCGGCGAGCAATGCGCTGACGCTGGTCAGGGCACTCGAGCGATTTCCAAACGACCCCGACAAGGCGCTGGCGCGCTGGGAAGCGCCCCAGGTCGCGCTCGGACGAAGCCTTTATGACCATGGCCGCGAAATCGGCGACCACCTCCTGTTCCACCGCCGGCCAGCTCACTGTGCGAGCTGATGTTCACCCCGAAACGGAGCATCCGAGATGACCCAGAACCTGTTCCAGCCGATTACCGTCGGCCCCTTCACCTTGCCCCACCGCGTGGCGATGGCGCCGCTGACCCGCTCGCGCGCCGGCCAGCCGGGCGACGTGCCGACTGCACTGAACATCGAGTACTACCGCCAACGCGCCAGTGCCGCGCTGATCGTCACCGAGGCGACGCAGGTTTCCCGCCAGGGCCAGGGCTACGCCTGGACGCCGGGCATCTACAGCCAGGCCCAGATCGACGGCTGGCACGAGGTGGCCGACGCGGTGCACGGAGCCGGCGGGCTGATCTTCATGCAGCTCTGGCACGTGGGCCGGGTTTCGCACCCCAGCTTCCAGCCCGGCGGCGCGCTACCGGTGGCACCCAGTGCGTTGTCGGTGCCGGGCAAGACCTTCATCGTCGATGCAAACGGGCAGGGCGTCTGGGGGGATATCCCGGTACCCCAGGCACTCACCCTGGAAGGCATCCGCGCCATCGTCGAGGACTATCGCCAGGCGGCGCGGAACGCAATGCGCGCAGGCATGGACGGCATCGAGATCCACGCCGGCAACGGCTACCTGATCGACCAGTTCATCAACAGCCAGAGCAACCACCGCCAGGATGCCTATGGCGGCCACTACCGCAATCGGGCCAGGCTGTTGTTCGAGATCGTCGAAGCGGTGGTTGATGAGGTGGGTGCCGACCGTGTCGGCGTGCGCCTCACCCCCATGGGGCGTTTCATGGGGATGGGCGACGACACGCCGGAAGAGACCTTCGGCTACATCGTCGAAGGGCTCAATCGCTACGGACTGGCCTACCTGCACCTGGTCGAGCCGATGATGGTGGGGACCGTGAAGGACGAGCAGGCGGATCCGCGCTGGGACCTCATCATTCGCGACTTGCGCCGCACCTGGCGCGGCGTGCTGATCCTGGCCGGTGGCTTTGACGCGAAGAGTGCGGAGGAGGCACTTGCCAGTGGGCGGGCAGACCTGATCGCCTTTGGGCGGCCCTTCATCGCCAACCCGGATCTGCCTCGTCGCCTGAGGGAGGACCTGCCCCTCAACACGCCTGATCCAGCGAGCTTCTTCGGTGGTGACCATCGCGGCTACACCGATTACCCGCTGCACGGCTGAGCCCAGGGCACATCCAGTTCGCCGCAGGCGGTGGTCCCGGACCTTCGATGATCGCCGTTCCCCTGTGCTGCGGCCGAGCACACCGGTACTGGAAATACGCCTGCATATGTGTTCGATTGGCGCGTCAGCCTTGGGAACGATGGACCATGAACCGAAACGACCTGCGCCGCCTGGACATGAACCTGTTGGTGATCTTCGAATCGCTGATGGCGGAACGGAACCTTACCCGCGTCGGCGAGAAGCTCTTCATCACCCAATCCACCGTCAGCGCCGCCTTGGGCCGCCTGCGCGACCTGTTCGACGATCCGCTGCTGGTGCGTAGTGGCCGGGGCATGGAGCCCACCTCGCGGGCGCTGCACATCCTCGAAGAACTGCGTCCGGCGATGGATGTGATATCCGCCGCGGTGAGCCGGGCCAGGAGCTTCGATCCGGCCAGCAGCAGCAATACCTTTCGCCTGGGTCTGTCCGACGACGCCGAGTTCGGCCTGTTTCCGGCCCTGCTCGCCAGGTTGCAGGAAGAGGCGCCAAACATCGTCGTCGTGGTGCGCCGCGCCAACTATTTGCTGATGCCGTCGTTGCTGTCCTCGGGCGAGATCACCGTCGGGGTGAGCTACACCACGGACCTGCCGGCCAACGCCAAGCGCCGCAAACTGCGTGATATCGGTGTAAAGGTGCTGCGCGGCGACAACCGTCCCGGCCCGCTCACGCTGGATGAATACTGCGCGCGGCCCCATGTGATGGTGTCGTTCTCCGGTGATCTGAACGGCGCAATCGACCTCGATCTGGAGCGCATCGGCCGCAGCCGCCGCGTGGTACTCGCCGTACCCCAGTTCGGCAGCTTGCGAGCGTTGCTGCGCAATACCGAAATGATCGCCACGGTGCCTGATTACGCCGCCTGCACCTTGGTGGAGGACAGCTGCCTGCGTGCCGAGGATGCCCCCCTGGAGATCAAGCCGGCGGAGCTGTCGATGGTCTGGAGTGGGGCCCACGACAACGACCCGGCCGAGCGCTGGCTGCGCGAGCGCATGATCGAGTTCATGCAGGTGCCGGAATAGTACGGGCGGCCACGCGATGCCTGGTGTTCGCGGTGGCTGGCCCTGCTGATGGAGCCGGCCCGCCGATGAGGTTGCTGCACGGGGGCGAACCCGTGGCTTGAGAAAAGGATGGTGATGAAGGGAGCGGCGGTGCCGCTCCCCGCTTGGGCTCAGTGGCCTTCGCTGGCGTTGAACATGGTCTTGGCGTAGATCAGGCCCAGGCCGTAGGCACCACCGTGCTCGATGGAGGTCTTCACGGTCTGGTCATAGGTTTCGCCACGGGCCCAGTCGCGTTGCAGTTCCAGCAGGTATTGCAGCGAGGTCATGGGGCGCGCGCCAAGCTGGATCATGCGCTGCAGTGCCATGTCGTGGGCTTCGGTGGAAACGTCGCCACAGGCGTCAGCGATCACGTAGACCTCGAAGCCCTGGTCCAGCGCGGACAGAGCCGGGCCGACGATGCACACGGAAGTCCACAGGCCGGCCAGGACGATCTTCTGCTTGCCGAACCGGTTCACTTCGACAGCAATTCGTGGGTCCTCCCAGGTATTCATGCTGGTGCGGTCGATGACGTTGTGATCCGGGAAGACCGACTTGATCTCATCGAAGATCGGGCCCGAGAAACTCTTCTCGGCTACGGTTGTGAGGATGGTGGAGACACCGAATTCCTTGGCTGCCTTGGAAACCAGCGCGGCGTTGTTGCGCAGGGTTACCGCGTCGATCGACTTGGTCGCGAACGACATCTGTGACTGGTGGTCAATCATGATCAGGGTATGGTCGGTGGGGGTCAGCAGGGTCTTGCCGGGAACGGCGGAAGCGGTGGCCATGGGCGTATCTCCTTGGGTGGTGTGCGCAGTTCCAGCGCGAGGAATCGCCGGCCTGGGGCCGACGGGACGCTGAAACTATGGATTCCGGCGGCAAGGCATTTCTTGGACCGATGTGCTCGGCACACGGTGCAGACAAGGGTGAAAACGTTCTATTCGCTGTCGTATGGGCTAGGTAGATTGGCGTTCTCAAGACGCGGGCGGCGCAATTCTGCCAGGGGCCCGAAGCGTGTGATTGCAGGAAAGGTGGTTCGATGAAGACGGTGGTAATGGTGCTCTATGGCGATGTCCTGGCGCTTGATGTTTCGGGGCCATTGGAGGTGTTCTCCATGGCCAACCGCTTTTTGCCGCCGGAGCGCCATTACCGGCTGCTGACCGCAGCGGTGGATGGCGGCAGCGTGCGCGCCTCCAGCGGGTTGAATCTGCAGGCGGATCTGCCGCTGGAAGAGCTGCCGGCCAGCGTCGATCTGCTGCTGGTGCCGGGCGGGCCGGGGGCGTACAACGCCCCGTGCGCGGTGCTCACCGCCTGGTTGCCCGGCGCGGCGCGCAGTGCACGGCGTTACGGAGGGATTTGCACGGGTACCTTCCTGCTCGGTGAGGCGGGGCTGCTCGACGGGCATCGCTGTACCACCCACTGGAATTATCTGACGCGGTTGGCCGCGCGCTTCCCGGCCACTCGGGTCGAGGCTGAGCAGATCTATGTCGTCGACCGCAACCTGATCACCTCGGGTGGCGTCACAGCCGGCATCGACATGGCCCTTGCCGTGGTCGCCGAGGACCACGGCAAGGAGGTGGCGCTGGAAGTAGCCAAGGTGCTGCTGGTCGTGATGAAGCGCCAGGGTGGCCAGAACCCCTACGGACCGCTGCTGGCGGCGGTTGTGCGCGATGGTTCGGCGATTGCCCAGGCCCAGGCCTACGTGGTGGACCATATCGACGAGCCGTTGTCGGTCAATCGGTTGGCCGAACTGGTGGCGATGAGCCCGCGCAACTTCGCACGGGCGTTCCAGCGCGAAGTGAAGCTCACGCCCATGCAGTATGTGCAGAACGCGCGCATCGACCATGCCCGCAAGCTGCTGGAGAGCAGTGATTTGCCTCTGAAGGTGGTGGCCTGCCGCAGCGGCTTCGGCAGTGCCCGGCACATGCGCACGGTATTCGGCGAGCGCATTGGCATGACCCCGAGCCAGTATCGCCAGCACTTCAGTTGAGGTTGACCGTTTCGCGCATCCAGATTGGCTGAATCCATCCCCCCGGCTGAATTGCGCGGCTGTCCGGGGGGCGCCAATATTTCTTCAACTTCAATGAAGAGCATCCGCCCGAGCGTTGTGGCATCGCCTGGAAGCCCCAGCTTAGAGCGGTCCGCTGATTCAAGAGAAGAATGGAAGATGAGCGCAAACACAGACTTTGGCACCGAGACCATCCTGCAATTCGGGCGCTTCCGCTTCTACCCCTACAAGCGCCGGTTGCTGCAGGGCGACCGGCCCGTGCGTATCGGAAGCCGTGCCCTGGACATCCTTCAGGTGCTGATCGCGCGGCCCGGCGAAATCATCAGTAAAGACACCATCATCGCCCAGGTCTGGGGTGCAACCGTGGTTGAGGAGATCAACCTGCGGGTGCACATCGCCGCCCTGCGTCGAGCCCTCGGCGAGGGACGAACCGGCGAACGCTACATCGCCAATGTGCCCCTGCGCGGATACGGTTTTGTCGGCGTGGTCGAGACCCTGGCCGAGTCACCGGCAACGCGGTTTCGCGAGACGCAACTGAGCAATCTCCCGGTGATGCTGATGGGCTTGGTGGGGCGCGAGGACCTCATCCGGCAGTTGGTCGTGCAGCTGCCCCGCACCCGTCTGCTGACGCTGGTGGGGCCGGGTGGCATGGGCAAGACTTCGCTGGCGATCCACGCCGCCGACAAGGCTCGGACGCATTTCACCCAGACGTGCTTTCTCGACCTGTCGAAGGATCCCGACGGTGTGTCGCTGCACCATACCCTCGCGCGTATGCTCGGCGAACCAACGGGGCAACCTACGCTGCTGCTGCTCGACAATTGCGAACACCTGGCGAAAGTCTGCGCAGAAGCGGTGGAGCATCTGCTGCGCCTGCATCCGGCATTGCACGTACTGGCCACCAGTCGTGAACCGCTGAGCGCCGAGGGTGAGCACGTGCTGCGCCTGCCACCGCTGCAAGCGCCATCGTGCGACGAGGTGCCTCTGGCACAGGCCATTACCTATCCGGCCGTGCAATTGTTCGTGCAGCGTGCCCGCGAAGTTTCGCAGCGCTTTCAGCTGCGTCGGGCTCAGGTCCGGGCCATCATCGAGATCTGCCAGCGGTTGGACGGCATTCCCCTGGCCATCGAGATAGCCGCCCGGCAGGTAGGCGTATTGGGGCTTATCGATCTGGCGGCACTGCTGGATACCCAGTACCACCTGCTGATGCCCGGAAGGCGGACCGCTCCGGCGCGTCAGCAATGCCTGCGTGCCACGTACGATTGGAGCTTCGGCCAGCTGAGCACCAGCGAGCAGCTGTGCCTGCGGCTATTGGCTCGGTTGAAGGGAGCGTTCACCCTGGATGCGGCCGTGGACGTGCTGGATGACACTCGACTGTGTCCCGAATGCATCTTCGCCGCAGTCCGCCAACTGGCCGACAAGTCGCTCCTGATGGTGGAGCAGGGGGAGCGCGGAATGGCGTACCGGGTACCCAACACCGCGCGCGCCTACGTCCTTCAAGGTGTCCCGCTCAACTCGCCAGGCGCCGCCATCCCCGCGGCGTGACGCCTTCCAGCCGGGTGAAGATCCGGCAGAAGTGAGCCTGGTCGCAGAACCCGCACTCCAGACCGATTTCCGCCAGTGGCAGACGCGCCTCGGCCAGCAGGCGCTTGGCCTTTTCAACGCGCTGCAAGCGCAGCCAGGCCTGCGGCGAATGCTCGGTGCTGACCTTGAACTTGCGGCTGAAGTCGCTGCGCGAAAGGCCACACGCGCGGGCCAGGGTGGTCACGTCGATGCCAACGTCCAGATGCTCTAGCAGCAGGGCAAGAGCACGCTCGCGCTGCCAGGGGTCGAGGCCGCGTCTGGGCGGCTCGACGGCGTACCGCATCGTGGCAATGTCGGTCTGCAGCATGCTCGTCCACTCCCTGTTCCAAATGCATGGAACAGATGGTTGGGGAAGGCGATGCAAGCGGCCAGTTAATGCCGGTTAAACCTGGTTAACGGGCGTTCGCGAAGGGGGCTTGCCGTCGTAGCACATGCGTCCAATCCCGGCGCTACAGCAGGGGGCATAGTTGTCGGCATCGACGGACGAGCCTACGGGATGCATATGAGCACCGATGCCATCGACCTGAACAACGTGGTGACTCTGGTGATCCAGCACAAGGTGCGGGGCGAGTCGCTGCCGCAGTACGAAGCGTGGTTGCGCCGGGCGGTCAAGGCGGCGCGGCGCTGGCCTGGACACCTGGGCGTGAACGTAATCCGCCCGGACGGTTGTGGGGTGTTGTTCACCACCGTGGTCCGTTTCGCCCAGAGCGCGCAACTGCAGGCGTGGATCGACTCGCCCGACCGCGCTGCGCTGATCGAAGAGGTGCAGCCATTGCTGGAAGAGGGCGACCACCCCTTGATCCATAACGACGCCGAGTTCTGGTTTACGCCGGGCCGCGGCGGCGTTCGTCCGCCTCCCAAGTGGAAGCAGGCAGTGCTCACGTACCTGGTGATCTGCCCGCTGACGATGCTGGTCCCGCGCCTCTGGGCGCCGGTGTTCGATCGCTACCCGATCCTGGGTGGAGTGGTGCCCAGCAACCTGCTGATCACCCTGTGCATCGTCCTGCCGGTGGTGTTTCTGATCATGCCCTGGGCGACTCGCCTGTGCGCGGGATGGCTCAGCAACGAGTGAATTTCTCAGGGCGCCGCATCGTCGCCCATCCCGACATCGACCTGCACCGACAGGCAAAGGAGACTCCATGAGCACGTTCGTTACCCGTGATGGCACCGAGATCTATTACAAGGACTGGGGAGCCGGCAAACCCGTGCTGTTCAGCCATGGCTGGCCGTTGGACGCCGACATGTGGGAAGTCCAGATGGAGTACCTGAGCAGCCGCGGCTATCGCTGCATCGCCTTTGATCGTCGTGGCTTTGGCCGCTCCAGCCAGCCGTGGAACGGCTACGACTACGACACTTTTGCCGACGATATCGCCCAATTGATCGAGCAGCTGGACCTGCGCGAGGTCGTCCTGGTGGGCTTTTCAATGGGGGGTGGCGACGTCAGCCGCTACATCGCCCGTCATGGCAGCGCCCGGGTCGCAGGGTTGGTCCTGCTGGGCGCGGTGACACCGATCTTCGGTCGAGCCGCCGACTACCCGCAGGGCGTCGACCAGGCGGTATTCGACGGTATTCGGGCTGGCCTGCGCCAGGACCGCGCCCAATTCATCGCTGACTTCGCCAGCCCCTTCTATGGCATCAACCACGGCCAGAAGGTATCGCAGGGCGTACTCACCCAGACCCTGAACATCGCGCTGTTGGCGTCGATCAAGGGCACTATCGACTGCGTAACCGCGTTCGCCGAAACCGACTTCCGAGCCGACATGGCGAAAATCGACGTGCGCACACTGGTGATCCACGGTGACGACGATCAGATCGTACCCGCCGAGACCACCGGCATGCTGGCTGCCAAGCTCATCCCAGGTGCTGAACTGAAGCTGTATGGTGGCGCCCCCCATGGCTTTGCGGTGACCCACGCGCAGCAGCTCAACGAAGACCTGCTGGCCTTCCTCGCCGGCTGAACAAGGAGACGTCCATGAACTCCGCCGATCTGATCCTGTTCAACGGTCGCTTCCACACGGTCGACCGCGCCAAGCCCACCGCCAGCGCCGTGGCCATCAAGGATGGCAAGTTCCTCGCCGTCGGCACCGATGCCGAGGCCATGGCCCTGCGCGGCGACGCCACCCGGGTGATCGACCTCAAGCAGCGCACCGTCATCCCCGGCCTCAACGACTCGCACCTGCACCTGATCCGTGGTGGCCTCAACTACAACCTGGAGCTGCGCTGGGAAGGCGTGCCGTCCCTGGCCGACGCCCTGCGCATGCTCAAAGAGCAGGCCGAGCGCACCCCCAGCCCGCAGTGGGTGCGGGTGGTCGGGGGCTGGAACGAATTCCAGTTCGCCGAGAAGCGCATGCCGACCCTGGACGAGATCAACCGCGCGGCGCCGGACACCCCGGTGTTCCTCCTCCACCTCTATGACCGTGCGCTGCTCAACCGCGCCGCGCTGAAGGCCGTCGGTTACACCAAGGACACCCCCAACCCGCCCGGCGGCGAGATCCAGCGCGACGCCAACGGCAACCCCACCGGCATGCTGATCGCCCGCCCCAATGCGACGATTCTCTACGCGACCCTGGCCAAGGGGCCGAAGCTGCCGCTGGAGTACCAGGTCAACTCCACCCGCCAGTTCATGCGCGAGCTGAACCGTCTCGGCCTGACCAGCGCCATCGACGCCGGCGGCGGCTACCAGAACTACCCGGACGACTACCAGGTGATCCAGGAACTGGCCCAGCAGGACCAGCTCACCGTGCGCATCGCCTACAACCTGTTCACCCAGAAGCCCAAGGAGGAACTCCAGGACTTCCAGAACTGGAGCAAGCAGGTCAAACCGGGCGACGGCAGCGACTTCTTCCGCCACAACGGCGCCGGCGAGATGCTGGTGTTCTCCGCCGCCGACTTCGAGGACTTCCTCGAACCGCGCCCGGACCTGCCGCAGACCATGGAGCAGGAACTGGAACCGGTGGTGCGCCACCTGGTGGAGCAGCGCTGGCCGTTCCGCCTGCACGCCACCTACGACGAATCCATCTCGCGCATGCTGGATGTGTTCGAGCGGGTCAACCGCGACATCCCGTTCAACGGCCTGCCCTGGTTCTTCGACCACGCCGAGACCATCAGCCCGAAGAACATCGAGCGCGTGCGCGCCCTCGGCGGCGGCATCGCCATCCAGGACCGCATGGCCTTCCAGGGCGAATACTTCGTCGACCGCTACGGCGCCCAGGCGGCCGAGAAAACCCCGCCGATCCAGCGCATGCTCAGCGAGGGTGTACCGGTGGGCGCCGGCACCGACGCCACCCGCGTGTCCAGCTACAACCCCTGGACCTCGCTCTACTGGCTGGTCAGCGGCAAGACCGTCGGCGGCCTGGAGCTGTACCCCCAGGGCCTGTCCCGCGCCACCGCGCTGGAACTGTTCACCCACGGCAGCGCCTGGTTCTCCAGCGAGCAGGGCAAGAAGGGGCAGATCAAGGTGGGCCAGTTGGCCGACCTGGCGGCGCTGTCGGCGGACTTCTTCAGCGTCGAGGAAGAGGCGATCAAGTGGATCGAGTCGGTGCTGACCGTGGTCGACGGCAAGGTGGTCTACGCCGCCGGCGAATTCGACCCATTCGGCCCCCGGCAACTGCCGGTGCTGCCCGAGTGGTCGCCGGTGGCCAAGGTGCCCGGCCACTGGAAGCCCAGCGCGCCGCTCACCGCCCAGGTGCACCAGTGCGTCGGCGCCTGCGCGGTGCACGCCCACAGCCACGAGCGGGCGCGCCAGTCGAGCGTGCCGGTGAGTGACTACCAGGGCTTCTGGGGGGCGTTGGGGTGTTCCTGTTTCGCCTTCTGACACGGGCGACTCCCCTGGCCCTGTAGGGGCGAATTCATTCGCCAAGGGCAACGCCGTTGCCCCTTGCAATCCCGAAGGGCAGCCCTTCGGCCTGCTTGGCGATTGAAATCGCCCCCACTGGGGAACGGGGCGGCGTTGCGCAAATCGCATCGGTGTGTTGTGCCGTGACCGGATTCTCTCTGGCCGGGGCGAGCCCTAGTCTGGTGCCAACGCTCAACCCACCCGACGAGGTATCGCCATGTCCCTTGGCAACTCCGCAACCACTGACCCCAGGACGGCGTTCGCCATCGCACCGCCGACGTTGTCCACCGCCCTGGTGATATTTCTCGCGTTCTGCTGCGGCGCAGTCGTCGCCAACCTCTATTACGCGCAGCCGATCGTGGAGCTGATCGCCCCTTCCATTGGTCTTTCCACCGCTCACGCCAGCCTGATCGTCTCCCTGACCCAGTTCGGCTACGCCCTGGGTCTGCTGTTCCTGGTACCCCTGGCAGACCTGCTGGAGAACCGGCGACTGCTGGTGGGCTTTACCCTTGCTGCGGCCCTGTGTCTGGCTGCCGCAGCGTTGAGCCACACGCCGTCGCTGTTCCTCGTCTGCTCGTTGCTGATCGGCCTGACCTCGGTAGCGGTGCAGATCCTCGTGCCGCTGGCCGCGCACATGGCCCCGGAAGAGTCCCGTGGCCGCGTGGTGGGCAACATCATGAGTGGCTTGCTGCTGGGCATCCTGCTGTCGCGGCCGCTGGCCAGTACCCTGGCCGAAGCCTTCGGCTGGCGAGGCGTGTTCTACAGCGCGGCGGCCCTGATGACGCTGATGGCGCTGGTGATGGGGCTGGTGCTGCCACGCCGGGTGCCCGCGCATCGGGCAAGCTATGGTGCGTTGATTGCCTCGGTGTTCGCATTGGCCCGCCGCTACACGGTGCTGCGCGAACGGTCCCTCTACCAGGGCTTGCTGTTTGCCAGTTTCAGCAGCTTCTGGACCATCGCCCCCATCGAGCTCGTCCGCCAGTACGGCTTCAGCCAGACCGAGGTCGCGATCTTCGCCCTGGTCGGCGCGGTTGGCGCCATCGCCGCGCCCATTGCCGGGCGTCTGGCCGATGCTGGGCACGGTACCCGCAGCACTGCCGTCGCCCTGTTACTGGCGCCCCTGGCATTGATCGCCGGCTCGCTACCGGGTGCTGGCTGGCTCTGGATGATCGTCACCGCTGTGCTGCTGGACTTCGCCGTGCAGTTGAACATGGTGCTCGGCCAACGTGAAGTTTACGCCCTCGACCCACACAGCCGGGCGCGTCTGAACGCGGTGTACATGACCAGCATCTTCGTTGGCGGAGCCCTGGGCTCGCTGATCGCCAGCCCGCTCTACGAGCACGTTGGCTGGGCGTCTTTCGCCTGTCTGTCGGCGTTGCCGCCCGCATTGGCAATGCTGGTATTCATCGTTCGGTTCCGCGCCTCAGCCAAAGGCTGAGGTCGCCGCTAGTCACGGCATACGACCGCAAGGTGGCGCTTCAAGGCACGTAGCTGGCGATTGTGGTGGAAGAAGAAGAGTGGGAGCAGGACCTCGATATCGGTCTGTTGCTCGGATGGAAATAGAAACCCAGGCATATCCCTTATGGACGGCATCGGGCAGCGGCAACACCGTAGGTGTGTGGGAAAAGGCTGATTGGGAGAGTGGATGGGGTAAGGCCGATTGGCGGCCCAGAAACGAAAAAAGCCCATGAAGTGGGCCTTTATCTGGGGAATTCTGGAGCGGGCGAAGGGAATCGAACCCTCGTCATGAGCTTGGGAAGCTCAGGTAATGCCATTATACGACGCCCGCGAAGGGTGCCATTTTTACCAGAAGCGAACCGCAAGGTGAAGCCCGAGGCAGTCACAAGTTACTGAAAATACTTGTACCTGCCCGGACGGCCACGCGCTCAAACGGCTACTGCCTGGTAGTCGGCAGCCTGCGGGCGCGCCATGCCCTTGGTGGCCGAGGTCTTGAGGAAGCCCAGCATGGCTTGTTGGGTCTGCATCCAGCCTGCCTTGTGCTCGACATCGACGAAGTGACCAGCGTTGTCGATGGTGGCGAAGCGGCAGTCACGCACGTGCTTGGCGAAGTGGCGGGCATCCTCGGCGGAGGTGTACTCGTCGCGCTCGCCGTTGATGAACAGCAGCGGGATGTCCAGGTCGGCCAGGCAGTCCACATAGCAGCGCGAGTCCATATTCAGCACCTGGCGGATGTGGAAGTGCATCTGCAGATACTCATGCTCGTCCAGGTTGCTGCAGTGCTTGTGGTTGAAGCGCTGGTACAGACCCGGCAGGTACTTGCCGATGGTGCTGTTCACCAGGCTGCCCACCGCGTCGCGGTCGAGCGCTGCCAGGCAGTCCAGACCACGGGTGAGGTAGTCCATCATCGGTTCATTGAGGATGGGCGAGAAGGACGTGACGACGGCCTTCTTGATCCGTGCCGGGCACTGGGCGAGGGCCAGCAGGGCGGAGACGCTGCCCCAGGAGAAGGACATCAGGTAGTCCACCCGGAAGCGCTCGATCAGGTGGAGGAGGATGTCGGCCTCGGTCTCCTTGCTGATGAAGCGGTCGTTGTCGTTGTGCGGCTTGGAGTGACCGGCATAGGGCTGGTCGAAGAGCACCACGTTGAAGTGCGGCTGCAGGTATTTCACTGTCTGCGCGAACGAGGCGGTCGTCGACAAGGAGCCGTTGACCAGAATGATGGTCTCCTTGGCTTCAGGATTGCCGTAGAACTCCGTGTAAACCTTGTACTGGCTGTGAATCTCGACGATGGCGGTTTCCGGCCTCATGTCGTTTCCTCCTGGCGCAGATGGGTCATGCAGGCGCTCTAACGGCTTGGCCCGCTCTAAGTCACGGCAGTAGGAAAACGCCTTTCGATGACAATCGAATGTCAGGCGAGAATTTTTAGAATTCTTTATATTTCAAGCGGTTAGGTCGAAAAAAGACAGCGAGATCCGGCGCTTCGAGAGCACCAGACGGGGTCTTCTAACCAGGCAGGGAACCTACGAGTGCAATGCACAAGATACCGCAGGGGAACGCTTAGACGATCGGCATGACTCTTTGGTCACGCTCTGACCTTGTGTCCGATTTAAGCAGGGCCTCTTTACACCCGCAAGCTTATTGAAAGGAAAAATTTTTGCAGTTCGTCGGGTTATTCGCTTCCCGATGTGACTCGCAGGAGACCTAGCTAAAAGTAGGCCACTTCTTCGGCGGTGAGCGGCCGGTAGTCGCCGGGCTGCAGGTGCGGGTCCAGCGTCAACGGCCCGATGCGTTCGCGATGCAGGCGCACGACCCGGTTGCGGAAGTGGCCGAACATGCGCTTGACCTGGTGGTAGCGCCCCTCGTGCAGGGTCAGGCGGGCGGAGCGGGTGCCGAGGATTTCCAACTGGGCGGGGAGGGTGGTCAGGTCCTCGTAGGCGAAGTAGAGCCCACTGGCGAAGGTGTCCGCGTACTCGGCGCCGATGGGCTGCTCGGTCTCGACGTAGTAGACCTTGGGCTGCTTGCTCCCGGGCAGGGTGAGCCGGCGCGACCAGAGGCCGTCGTTGGTGATCAGCAATAGGCCGGTGGTGGTGAGGTCCAGGCGCCCGCCGAGGTGCAGCTCGTGCTTGTCGGGCTCATTCAGCAGATCGAGCACGGTCGGATGCTCAGGGTGCTCCGTGGCACTGACGTGGCCGGAGGGCTTGTGGAGCATGAAGTAGCGCGCCGCCTTGCCGGCCTGGAGCAGCCGGTCATCCAGTTCCACCCGGTTGAATTCGCGGACTTCGAAGCGTCCGTCGGTCACCGATTGTCCATCCACGCGCACGCGGCCGGCGGCCAGCAGCAGGCGTGCATCCAGGCGGCTGAACTCGGGGAAATTGCTCAGAAATCGATCAAGGCGCATCAGTTTGGTGCATCGGGCGGCAGTGCCTGGGCGCAACGGGGACAGAGGCAGGCGCGGTCGATGTCCTCAGGCGGGATACGCTGGAGCGCGGCCGGATCGATGGGCGTCGTGAAGCACCAGCACGCCTGACCGGCACGGGACGGATCGGCCTGGGTGCACTGGTTGCTCTGGCCGCACAGCGGGCAGCGGGTCGGGTCGGAAGGCGCGCTCATGGTGTGGATCGGCGGCGGAAAGGGCGCAAGGTTGCAGCGTCGCGGCGCAAGCTGCAAGTCCGCTCCGATGGGCGCCGCCTTCCGGCGTTCCGGGTGTCAGCGGACGTTGCCGTCTGGCGTCGATCGCCTAGGCTCGAATATGCAAGGTGAAGGTGTCTGAAAGCGACGTGGTCGGATTCACAAATTTCTGAAGGACTGCGAGAAGCTGACGCATAATCGCGGTCTATCGATACTGTTACCCACCATTCAGAGCAGAGCTGCCTCGTGTCCACCAACATCACAGTCGTCAATAAAGCCAAGGCCTGGTCCGCTCACGGTGTCACCGCCACCGGCGTCGTGCTGGCCCTGATGGCCATTCTCGCCCTGTTCGACAACCAGCCCCGCGATTGCCTCCTCTGGCTGGGGGCGGCGCTGCTGGTAGATGGCCTCGATGGCACCTTCGCCCGACGGGTGCAGACCAGCACCATGCTGCCGAACTTCGATGGCTCCACCCTGGACCTGGTGATCGACTACCTCACCTACGTCTTCATCCCTGCCATCTTCATCTACCGCTACATCGACCTGCCCGAGCACACGGCGCTGGTCACCGTGAGCCTGATCCTGGTGTCGTCGCTGTTCTGCTTCTGCAACCTGAACATGAAGAGCAGCGACAACTACTTCGTCGGCTTCCCCGCCGCCTGGAACGTCGTGGCGCTCTACATCTGGATCATCGAGCCGTTGCCGGTGGTGAGCCTGCTGCTGATCTGCGTCCTCGCCGCCCTGACCCTGACCAAGCTGAAGTTCCTCCACCCGTTCCGGGTGCGCAAGCTGATGCCGCTGAACATCGTGGTCACCTTCGTGTGGATGATCAGCAGCATGTTCCTCATCCTTCAGCACCCCTTCTACAAGTCACTGGTGCTGGGCATCTGGTGGCTGGCTTCGGCCTATTTCGTGGGCATCTGCCTGTGGCGCAGCCTGCTGGACTGGACCCATAAGCTGAAGGCCTGACGTCCACTCGTCTTTCCTGCGGGAGGGTATTCATTCGCGAATGAATGCCCTCCCGCAGTCGTTTCTGCCCGCTGAAATCCTGCCTGATTGGTCACCTCGTATTCGCGCCAATTGGCCGTAGGTCACTCGCCCCACCAGCAGTAGCTTGGAGGCATCCCTTCCCACCACGAGGATGCCCCGATGACCCCGCGCCTGGATTACTACGCGGCTTCTCCCGATGCGCTCAAGGCGATGCTCGCCCTGGAGGCCGCGGTGAGCAAACTGCCCCTGGAGAAGCCGCTGCTGGAGTTGGTGAAGCTGCGCGCCTCGCAGATCAATGGCTGCGCCTTCTGTGTTGATCTGCACGCCCACGACGCCCGCAAGCGTGGCGAAACCGAACGCCGCCTGTTCGCGGTTGCCGTCTGGCGCGAGAGTCCTTTCTTCACCGTCCGCGAGCGCGCCGCGCTGGCGTGGACGGAGGCCCTGACCCGGCTTGCCGAGACCCATGCCCCGGATGAGGACTACGCGCTGCTCGCCGCTGAGTTCAGCGAACGCGAGCGGGTGGACCTGACCCTGGCCATCAACACCATCAACTCCTGGAACCGGCTGGCTGTCGGCTTCCGCAAAGTCCCGAGCGAGTGACACGACCATGCGCAATCTGAAAACCCTTTCCGCACTCACGGCCGGCCTGATGCTGATGAGCCTCCAGGCGGCTTACGCCCATGAAGCCGGCGACGGCCACGAAAAAGTCACCGTGCTGCAGGAGCAGAGCCCGGCCAATGCACCGGGCAAGAAAGCTCTCCTGCTGACCGTCGATTACGCGCCGGGGCAGCGCTCCGCCGCCCACCTCCACCCGGGCTCGGTGCTCGCCTATGTGGTGGAAGGGGAAGTGATCTCCCAAATCAAGGGGCAGGAGCCCAAGCTCTACAAGGCCGGCGAAAGCTGGTACGAACCCGCCGGCAGCGCCCATCTGCAGTCGCGCAATGCCAGCGAAACCAAGCCGGCGAAGCTGGTGGCGTGGGTGCTGAACGACGAGAAAGCGCCGGTTCTGGAGCCTTACGAACAGTGAGCTGCGGGCGTCGTCTTTCTTGTGGGGGTGAATCCGCTTACCAACTGGTCAGTTCTTGGCCCGGCTGAGATTCCGTACGCGGTGCGCATGGCGCACCCTACGGTCGAGCCCGGATCAAGGCGGGCGTACGGTAGGGTGCGCCGCGCGCACCGGTACTTCAGGCTGGCGCGGCGCTTCCGGTTACCAGAGCGGCAAGGTGTAGCTGAGGATCAGCCGGTTCTCGTCCAGATCGTTGCCGAAATGGGTCGAGCGCAGGGTTGCGTTGCGCCACTTGAGGCCGAGGTTCTTCAGTGGTCCGCTTTGCACCACATAGGCGATGTCGGTGTCGCGCTCCCATTCCTTGCCATCCTTGCGCCCGGCGCCCAACTCGACGCCATCGCCGCTGAGGTAACGGGTCATGAAGGTCAGCCCGGGAATGCCCAGGGCGGCGAAGTTGTAGTCGTAGCGGGCCTGCCAGGAGCGCTCCTCGCGGTTGGCGAAGTCGCTGATCTGCACGAAGTTCACCAGGTAGGCGTCGCTGCCGTTGACGTAAGCAAAGCCGGTGTCGCCGCCCATCCGCTGGTAGCCGAGGCCCAGGGCGTGGCCGCCGATGCCGTAGGTGAACATGGCGCCGAAGGCTTGGTTGTCGACGTTGCTGTTGCCCTCGTCGGTAGAGCGGGCGAAGCGCAGGTCGCTCTTCAGGCTCTGCCCGTCACCCAGTGACAGCAGGTGGTTCAGGGTCAGCATGTGCTGGCGGTAGAAGTCGTCCAGGCGGCCGAAACCGTAGCCGGTGGTGAGGCTGTCGTTCCACTTGTAGCTGAGGTTGGCGAAGTCGAAGGCGTCGCTGGTGACCTGGCGCGCACGGATGTTCTTCACCCCGATCGTGGTGATGGAAAGGTCCTCGTAGTCGGAGGAGTCGCGCTGGTTGACCTGGCGCAGGTGCCCGGCATCGAAGGTCAGGCCGTCGATCTCCAGGGAATTGAGCTGACCGCCCTCGAAGGTCTGCGGCAGCAGGCGCGAGTCATTGGCCAGCAGCACCGGCAGCTTGGGCATCAGCGTGCCGAGCTTGAGGGTGCTTTTCGAGGCGCGCAGTTTGGCGGTCAGGCCCAGTTCGCCGTACTCGTCCTGGGCGCGTTTGGGCGCTTCGCGATCGCGCTTGAGCAGGCCCGAGCCGGCACGGTCGGGGCTTGAATCGAGCTTCACGCCGAGCAGACCGATCGCGTCCACCCCAACGCCAATGCTGCCTTCGGTAAAGCCTGACTCATAACGCAACAGGAAGCCCTGGGCCCATTCCTCGGCTTTGGCCTGGGGCGCGGCGTGCTGGCGGAAGTCGCGATTGAAGTAGAAGTTGCGCAGCTCCAGGCTGGCCTTGGAGTCCTTGACGAAGTCCGCCAGGGCCGGCGTGGAAAGGCCGAGAACGCCGCCGGCCAGGAGCAGCCCGGTGGTGAGGGTATTGCGGTGCATGGAGAGTCCTCTTGTTTTTCTTTTCGGGGTACAGCGGGAATAAAAAAGGCGCGGACCAAAGGAGCCCGGACCGCGCCATGCTCAACAGCGGGGCGGCAGCTTTGCTGCGGGGGCAGGAGTGGCACGGCCGTCTGGCCGAGCCCCCCGAATCAATGGCTGCTGGCGGCGGCCGCTCCGAGGCCGGTCTGGGCGCGGACGAACTGGTCGTCGTAGGCGGCGCGTTCACGGCTGGCGCGGGTGCTGCGGTCGAGGCTGGACACCACCACGATCACGGCGAATGCCAGGGGCATGGAGAAGAGCGCCGGGTGGTCGTAAGGGAAGATGGCCTTGGCATGGCCAAGCACCGTCACCCATACGGCGGGGGAGAGGATTACCAGCACCAGAGCGCTGACCAGGCCGGTCAATCCGCCCCAGAGGGCGCCTCGGGTGGTCAGGCCTTTCCAGTACATGGCCATGATCAGCACCGGGAAGTTGGCCGAAGCGGCCACGCCGAAGGTCAGGCCGACGAGGAAGGCGATGTTCATCTGTTCGAACAGCAGCCCCAGACCGATGGCCACCAGGCCCAGGCAGACCGTGGCGATGCGGCTGACACGCATCTCCTCGCGTTCGCTGGCAAGACCCTTGCGCAGCACGGTGGCGTAGAGGTCGTGAGAGATGGCCGAGGCTCCGGCCAGCGCCAGGCCGGACACCACGGCGAGGATAGTGGCGAAGGCCACGGCGGAGAGGAAACCGAGGAACAGGTTGCCGCCCACTGCCTTGGCCAGGTGCATGGCCACCATGTTGCCGCCGCCCACCAGGGCGCCTCCCAGCTTGCCGTCGACGAAGTACTGCGGGTCGGTGCCGACGATGACGATGGCGGTGTAGCCGAGCACGCAGACGACCAGGAAGAAGAAACCGATGAAACCGGTGGCGAACAGCACCGAGCGGCGGGCCTCCCTGGCATTGGGCACGGTGAAGAAGCGCATCAGGATATGCGGCAGGCCGGCGATGCCGAACACCAGGCCGAGGGACAGGGACACGGCGTTGATCGGGTCCGCCAGCAGGGAGCCGGGGCCCATGATGCCGTTACCGATGGCGTGTGCGTCCACCGCACGGCTGGCGAGGTTTTCGAAGCTGAAGCCGAACTCGTCCATGGCCATCAGCACCAGGGTGGTACCGCCGGCCAGCAGCAGGACGGCCTTCACGATCTGCACCCAGGTGGTGGCGATCATGCCGCCGAAGATCACGTAGACCAGCATCAGCATGCCGACGACGACCACCGCGATCTGGTAGTCCAGGCCGAACAGCAGCTTGATCAACTGGCCGGCACCCACCATTTGCACGATGAGGTAGCAGCAGACCACGGTCAGCGAGCCGAGGGCGGCGAAGCTGCGCACGCGGGTCTGATCGAGGCGGTAGGAGACGATGTCGGCGAAGGTGTACTTGCCGAGGTTGCGCAAGCGTTCGGCCATCAGGAAGGTGATCACCGGCCAGCCGACGAAGAAGCCGATGGTGTAGACGAAGCCATCGTAGCCCTTGGCGAATACCAGGCTGGACAGGCCCAGCAGGGTTGCCGCCGACATGTAGTCACCGGCAATGGCCAGGCCGTTCTGGAAGCCGGAGATACCGCCGCCAGCGGTGTAGAAGTCCGACGCCGAGCGGGTACGCCGGGCGGCCCACCAGGTGATGACGAGGGTGGCCATGACAAAGACGAAGAACATGCCGATGGCGTGCAGGTTGAGCGGTTGCCGGGTGCCGGCGTCGATTGCGGCGAAGGCCCCTGCGGGCATCAAGGCGAAGAGGGCGAGCAGTGCTTTCATGCCTTGGCCTCCTCGATGATCTCGGCGCTCAGAGCGTCGAAGCGGTTATTGGCATGACGGACGTAGCAGGCGGTCAACAACCAGGAAAAGATGATGATGGCGGCCCCCACCGGGATGCCGCGGCTGAGGTGGCTGCCTTCGTACAGCGGCAGGTGCAGCCAGCCCGGCACGAAGGCCACCAGCATGATGAAGAGGTAATAGACCCCCAGCACCAGGGCGCTGAGGGACCAGGCCAGCACGGCCCGCTGGTGGGCCAGGCGCTGGAATTTCGGGTTGGACCGGATGCGTTGGAAGCTTTGGTTGTGAGGTGTTTCGTGGGTACTCATGACGGGCTCCGCTTGTTGTTGTTGTCGATGCCTGTTGCTGGCCGCCGCAGCTTTTCCGGGCATGCGGCGGCCCCTGGCGGCAGCCATTGGCTGCCGCCCTGTTCCTGAGCGCTTCGGGGTGTCCGGACGGGCCGGATTCAGTTAGAGGTTTTTCGCCATGTCCCGCAGGACGTACTTCTGGATCTTGCCGGTTGAGGTCTTCGGCAACTGAGTGAAAATCACCGTCTTCGGCACCTTGAATCCCGCGAGGTGTTCGCGGCAGAAGGCGATGATGTCGGCCTCACGGGTTTCCTGCTGGTCCGCTTTCAGCGTGATGAAGGCGCAGGGGGTTTCGCCCCATTTCTCGTCGGGGCGTGCCACCACGGCGGCTTCCAGCACGGCCGGATGGCGATAGAGCACGCCTTCCAGTTCGATGGTGGAGATGTTCTCGCCGCCGGAGATGATGATGTCCTTCAACCGGTCGCGGATTTCCACGTAGCCGTCCGGGTGCCAGACCGCCAGGTCGCCGGTGTGGAACCACCCGCCCTCGAAGGCTTCGCTGGTGGCGCTGGGGTTCTTCAGGTAGCCCTTCATCACGGTGTTGCCGCGCATGAAGATCTCGCCGATGGTCTGGCCGTCCAGGGGCACTGGCTCCAGGGTTTTCGGGTCGGCCACCATCACCCCTTCGAGGGTGGGGTAGCGCACGCCCTGGCGGGATTTGATACGGGCCCGCTCCTCGAGGGGCAGCGCGTCCCACTTCTCGTGCCAGGCGCAGACAGTCACCGGCCCGTAGACCTCGGTGAGGCCGTAGACGTGGGTGACGCGGATGCCCATTTCCTCCACCGCCCCGATGACCTTGGCCGGCGGAGCCGCGCCCGCCACCATGGCATTCACCGGATGGTCGATGGCGGCCTTGGCCGATTCGGGCATGTTCACCAGGGCGTTGAGCACGATTGGCGCGCCGCACAGGTGGCTGACCTGATGTTCGCGGATCAGGTTGAGGATCTTCTGCGGGTCCACCCGGCGCAGGAACACATGCACGCCGGCCAGGGCGGTGACGGTCCAGGGGTAGCACCAGCCGTTGCAGTGGAACATCGGCAGCGTCCAGAGGTAGACCGGGTGGTTGCCCATGTTCCAGGTCATCTGGTTGCCCAGGGCGTTCAGGTAGGCGCCGCGGTGGTGATAGACCACGCCCTTGGGGTTGCCGGTGGTGCCGGAGGTGTAGTTGAGGGAGATGGCCTGCCATTCGTCTTCCGGCCACTGCCAGGCGAATTCAGGGTCGCCTTCGGCCAGCAGCGCTTCGTAGTCCAGGTCGCTCACGGCGAGGCCTTCGCCGTATTCCGGGTCATCGACGTCGATCACCAGTGGCGGGTGGTCGAGCATGCCGATGGCGGCGTGGATCACCTCATGGAACTCACGGTCGGTGATCAGCACCCTGGCCTCGCCGTGCTGCAGCATGAACGCGATGGCTTCGGCGTCCAGGCGCACGTTCAGGGTATTGAGCACGGCACCGATCATGGGCACGCCGAAGTGCGCCTCCAGCATGGCGGGGATGTTCGGCAGCATCACCGCCACCGTGTCGCCCTTGCCGATGCCACGACCGGCCAAGGCAGACGCCAGGCGCCGGCAGCGCGCGTAGGTTTCGGCCCAGTTGCGGCGGATGGAACCGTGGATCACGGCCGGGTAGTGGGGGTAAACGGCGGCGGTGCGCTCGATGAAGCTGAGGGGGGAGAGGGCGATGTGGTTGACGGCGGCAGGGGCAAGGCCCTGATCGTAGATCGACATGCTGGATACCCGGCGGCTGATTATTAGCTCTTCTTCACCGGCTCATTCGGGGAGGCCGGCAGATCTCTGGGGGATTTATATACCAGTCGTATAGTTGTATGGAAGTAGTTCTATAGTCATATAGTATAAATACTATATGTTTATCATTTTGTCGGTAGGGTTGGCCTCAGACTGCCAGTGAGCGGTATATGCTTGCCCACCCACGCCGCTGGACCTGCCATGACCCAGACACCGGTTCGACTCAACACCTGGCTGCGCCTGCAGCGCGAGGACGTGCTTCTGGTCGACCGCGCCGACGCCTTGTGCCGGGCGCTGCGTGCCTGCCCCGAGGTTCGGCATGCCTATTACCTGAGCTGGCAGGCCGGTGCGCGCATCTACAGCCATGAAGGCAGCGGCCAGCAGTTGCCGCCAGGGCAGGGCGACCCTTTGCAGGCGAGCGATGAAGCCCTGGCCTCCCGCCTGGAGTTGGAGGGACGGCTGGGCCTGGACCAGGTGCGCCAGATGGATTGCTGGCTGGCCGGCCGTCTTCGCCGGGCCGCCATCAGCCACGGCCAGCTCTTCGCCCTGGCGCTGGAGGAGGGTCTTCCGGGGCTGCTGCTGCTGGAGGTGAAGGAGGGCGTCAGCCTGGACTGGCTGGGCTGGGTCTACGAATTGCTGACGACTCTGGTCGGCAGCGTCAACGGCCTTCTGCGCGCCTCGCCACTGCTGGGGCACGATCCGCAACCGAGCTTGCTGGTCGATGCCGAGGCCCGGCCGCTTGAGCTGAACGCCGCGCTGTTGACGCTGCTCGGAGAGGCGCCACTGGCCGAGGTGCTGCGCTTCCTGCCGGTGAACCATGCATCCCTGGTACGCGCCTGCCTTGCCCAGAAGCGCGCCATCGAGGGGGTGGAGGCGCAGTGCGGCGAGCGGGTGCTGATCTGGACCTATATCCCCGATCCCCAGGAGCGCCGGGTGCTGGCGCGTTGTCGTGAAGCTACCGCGCAGATCCTGGCCGAGCGCGAGGCGGCACGGGCAAGGCGGCTGTACCGGTTGATCACCGAGAACACCACCGACCTGATTTCCCGTCATACCCCGGAGGGCCGATTCCTCGATGCCTCCCCGGCTTCCTGGACGTTACTCGGCTATTGGCCGGAAGAACTGCGCGGACAGTTCGCCCAGTGCCTGTTTCATCCCCAGGAACTGGCCCACCTGGTGCAGCTGGCTCGCGACGCCCTGGAGCAGGACGGCTACTACACCATGACCTACCGCATCCGCCATCGCATGGGGCATTACCTCTGGTTCGAGACCGCCAGCCGCGCCATCCGCGAGACCTACACCGGCGCTGTGGTGGAAGTGGTCAGCGTGTCCCGTGATATCACCGCTCGGGTCGAGGCGGAGGAGAACAAGCGGCGTCTGGCTGAAGTGGTGGAAGCCAACACCGACCCGGTGCTCTTCGTCGATCCGGCCGGGCATATCACGTACCTCAATCCGGCAGCGCGGCGTGCGCTGGGACTGGGGCCGCAACAGCCGGCGCCAGCACTGGACCAGATCGTCGCCGCCGACGACCTTGCGCGCTTGCAACGGGACGGCTGGCGCACCGCCGAGCGCCACGGCGTGTGGAAGATCGACACGCGCCTGCAGCCGCCGGCCGGTGGCGCTTCGGTTCCAGTTTCGATGGTGCTGCTGGCTCACAACACGGCGGGCGGCGAGCGCTACTACTCGCTGGTGGCTCGGGACATGACCGAGCGTGAACTGCGCGAAGCCCAGCAGCGCCGCCATCAGGACGAACTGGCCCACACCGCCCGGCTGGTTACCCTGGGGGAACTGGCTTCGGGCATCGCCCACGAGATCAACCAGCCCCTGGCGGCGGTGATGAACTACGCCGGAGCCAGCCAGCGCTACCTGCAATCCCTGGGTAACAACCCCAAGGCCGCCGAGCGGGTGGCCCAGGGGTTGGAGCGCATCACCGAGCACGCCCATCACGCTTCGGAAGTGATCAAGCGCCTGCGCGCTTTCCTGCGCAAGGGGCAGCGGCGCATGCAGGCCCTCGACGTGGCCGAAGTCGCCCGGGAGGCGGTGCGCCTCTGCGCCTGGGAAGCCGTTGCCAGCCAGGTGGCGATCGAAGAGCAATTGCCGGAGAATCTGCCGTCGGTCTACGCCGACCGGGTGCTGCTGGAGCAGGTGCTGCTGAACCTGTTGCGCAATGCCATCGACGCCAATCGAGAGGCCCATCCGGGGCGGGATTCGCTGATCTGGCTGGGGGCCCGAGTCGGGAAGGGACACCTGATCATCGAAGTGCGCGACCAGGGGCCGGGTCTGGGCGAAGAGGAACTGACGCGCATCTTCACCCCCTTCTACACCAGCAAGCCGGATGGCCTGGGCCTGGGGTTGTCGATGAGTCGCAGCATCATCGAAGGATTTGGCGGCTCTCTCGACGGGATGCCGGACGAGGCGGGCGGATTGCTGATGCGCTGCTGCCTGCCGCTGCAATAACAAGAATCGAAAAGGAGGGGGATTGATGTCCAACGGTGGCGAACAGGTGGTCTACGTGGTGGATGACGACCAGGGCATGCTGGACTCCACTGTCTGGCTGCTGGAGTCGGTGGGCCTCAAGGCCCTGCCATTCACCAGTGGTCGGGCCTTCCTCGACTCCTGTGATGCCAGCCTTGACGCCTGCGTGCTGCTGGACGTGCGCATGCCCGGCATGGGCGGCCTCAACGTGCAGGAAGAAATGCGAAGCCGGGGCCTTGATCTGCCGACCATCTTCGTCAGCGGTCACGCAGACGTGCCCATTGTGGTTCGCGCCTTCAAGGCCGGCGCCCGTGACTTCATCGAGAAGCCCTACAACGAACAGTTGCTGCTGGACAGCGTGCAACAGGCCCTCTCCAGCTTCGACCAGAAGCGCTCGACCTCGGGCGGGCAAGGGCATCTGCAGGAACGCCTGGACAGCCTGACGCCCCGCGAGCGTGATGTGCTGCTTCCCCTGGTGCAGGGCTACACCAACCGCGAAATCGCCGAGCAGTTGGACATCAGCGTGAAGACCGTCGACCTCTACCGCTCCCGGGTGATGAAGCGCATGCAGGCCGAACGCCTGCCAGACCTGGTGGGCATGGCTATCGCGGCGGGGTTGGTGGATCCGTTGAACCTGCGTTGATCAGCAGCGAATTTCCTACAAGCCCAGCGGCCGCTTTCAATCAATCTCTAATGTTTAGCCATCGCTAACCCAAAGATAGAAAAACCTGAATTTTATTGACCCTTTGCGCCGTGCGAGCCTGCTGGGCATTCCAATAACACGGCTTTCCCTCATGGGTTGTCCCACTCCGCTCCAATCGCTGCTGGCCGCCTTGCCCCTTGGGCTGGTACGCGCCGTGCGCCGTGCTCCCGGAGTGACACCCAAGGTCCAGTTCTCCCGCAAGTGGGCCGCCCATCTCCTGATTTCCCTGCCGCTCGAACTCGCCTTCTGGGCGCTCTGGCATTGCCGCCACGCTCGTCCGCCGGATAGCGCTCTCGCCTGATCCCCGCCGCCACTCGCGCGGCAATTCCTACCTAGAACGAGAATGTTATCCCTCGCCCCAGTCGGTGAGGGCCTGATTGCGTGCCTGCGGGCACTAAAGAGAGCGCCATGAAATTTGCCAGCGTGCAGGAAGCCCGGGATTTCCTCGAGCAGAACCCGGACATCGACGCCTTTGAACTCTTCATCCTCGACGCCAACGGCGTTCCTCGCGGCAAGCTGCTGCACCGCGACGAACTGCTGGCGGTCTACGAGAGCGGTCGCCCGCTGCCCAGCACCATCCTCGGCCTGACCATGCACGGCGAGGATGTGGATGACTCCGGCCTGGTCTGGGATGTGGGTGACATCGACTGCCGTGCCTACCCGCTGGCTGGCAGCCTGGTGCGCCTGCCCTGGCGCAAGATGCCCACCGCCGCCGTGCAGGTCTGCATGCACCCGCAGGAGGGCATGCCCGCCGCCATCGCCGATCCGCGCCACGTGCTGGTCGAAGTGATCGACCGCCTCAAGGCCGATGGCTTCCACCCCGTGATGGCCTGCGAGCTGGAGTTCTATCTGCTGGACCAGAAGCGCGACGCCGCCGGCCGCCCGCAACCGGCGCTGGACGCCGACGGCAACCGCCCGCGCAGCACCCAGGTCTACGGCCTGCGTGAGCTGGAGCAGATCGAGCCGTTCCTCGCCGACCTCTATGCCGCCTGCAAGGCGCAAGGCATTCCGGCCCGTACCGCCATTTCCGAATACGCGCCGGGCCAGGTAGAGATCACCCTCGAACATGGCGACGCGCTCGACGCCATGGACCAGGCCGTGCGCTACAAGCGCCTGGTCAAGGGCGTGGCCCATGCCCACGGCATGCAGGCCTGCTTCATGGCCAAGCCCTTCGCCGAGATCGCCGGCACCGGCATGCACATGCACGTGAGCCTGGCCGATGGCGAAGGCCGCAACCTGTTCGCCAGCGAGGACCCGGCCGGCACACCTCTGCTGCGTCAGGCGGTGGGCGGCATGCTCGAGAGCCTGCTGGATTCGCTGCTGATGTTCTGCCCCAACGCCAACTCCTACCGCCGCTTCCAGGCCAACAGCTACGCGCCCCTGGCGCCGACCTGGGGTGTGGATAACCGCACCGTGAGCCTGCGCGTGCCGGGCGGCCCGGCCAACAGCCGACACATCGAGCACCGCATCTGTGGCGCTGACGCCAACCCCTACCTGGCCGCCGCCGCGATCCTCGCCGGTATCCACCGTGGCATCCGTGAAAACATCGATCCGGGTCGCCCGATCGAAGGCAATGGCTATGCCCAGGCCAAGGAACTGCTGCCCACCGACTGGCTCACTTCGCTGCGCGCCCTGGAGAAGTCCAGCTGGGCCCGCGATGCCTTCGGCACAGCCTTCCTCGGCGTCTATCTGGCCGTGAAGCGCGCCGAGTACCGCCAGTTCATGTCCGAAGTCGGCGAGCAGGACTGGCGCTGGTACCTGACCCAGGCCTGAACCTGAATTCCCGTGTTGATTCGAGGCTGTTCTTGTCGGGGCGAAATCATTCGCCAAGCAGGCCGAAGGTCTGCCCTGACAGCCTCGTGCATTTTCAAAGGACTCCACCCATGACCGCTGCAATCAAACACCCGCTGCCCGCCCCCGAGCGTGCGCCGTCCTATTACTCCGCGACCCTCAACGAGGAGACCGCCTACCCGACCCTCGAAGGTGAGGTGAACGTCGACGTCGCCATTATCGGCGGCGGTTTCACCGGCGTTGCCACCGCCGTGGAAATGGCCGAGCGCGGCTACAAGGTGGCGCTGGTGGAAACCCACAAGATCGGCTGGGGCGCCACCGGCCGCAACGGTGGCCAGGTCACCGGCAGCCTCTCCGGCGATGCGGCCATGCGCAAGCAGATGAGCCGTTTCATCGGCCAGGACGTGGATGACTTCATCTGGTACCTGCGCTGGCGCGGCCACGAGATCATCAAGAGCCGCGTAGCCAAGTACGGCATCCAGTGCGACCTCAAGCATGGCCACCTGCATGCGGCCATGAAGGCTTCGCACATGGACGAACTGAAGGCGTCCTATGAAGAAGCAGTGCGTCGCGGCATGGGCGATGACGTGACCCTGCTGGACGCCGCCGGTGTGCGCGAGCATCTGGATTCCGACCTCTATGTCGGCGCCATCAAGAACACCCGCAACATGCACCTGCACCCGCTGAACCTGTGCATCGGCGAGGCCAAGGCCGCCGCCAGCCTCGGCGCGCTGATCTTCGAACACTCCGAGGTGCAGGACATCATCCACGGCGATCGCCCGGCGGTGATCACCAGCCGTGGCCGGATCAACGCCGCGCAGATACTGCTGGCCGGCGACGTGTACCACAAGCTGGAGCGCAAGCAGCTCAAGGGCATGATCTTCCCGGCCATGGGCGGCATCGTCACCACCAAGCCCCTGGGCGACCTGGCCAAGCAGATCAACCCCCAGGACCTGGCCGTCTACGACTGCCGTTTCGTCCTCGACTACTACCGCATGACCGCCGACGGCCGTCTGCTGTTCGGCGGTGGCGCCAACTATTCCGGGCGCGACTCCCGCGATATCGAGGCGGAGCTGCGGCCCTGCATCGAGCGTACCTTCCCGAAGCTCAAGGGCGTGGACATCGACTTCAAGTGGAGCTGCGCCATGGGCATCGTCATCAACCGCATTCCGCAGCTGGGCAAGCTGTCGAAGAACGTCTGGTACTGCCAGGGCTACTCCGGTCACGGCGTGGCCACCACCCACATCATGGGTGAGGTCATGGCCAATGCCATGAGCGGCAGCCTGGAGAAATTCGACACCTTCTCCCGTTGCCAGCACATCCGCGTGCCCCTGAGCGAGCGCCTGGGCAACCACATGCTGGCGATGGGCATGTGGTACTACCAGATGATGGAAAAGCTGCGCTGACCGATTTGTTGTGCGTCCTTGATAAGCCGGCCTCGTGCCGGCTTCTTTTTGTCCGCTGTTCGAGCGCTGGGCAGCCGGTTGGCAATCGGGTTTCTGTTGTGGGGGCGATTTCAATCGCCAAGCGGGCCGAAGGTCCGCCCTTCGGTTCATTGGGGGCCGCTGCGCGTCCCTTGGCGAATGAATTCGCCCCTACACACGTAAGCGCGCGTCTGTCGGTGTTGGTCACTGGGTAGGATGGGTGGAGCGGAGCGATACCCATGCGGTGTGGATCGATGGGGGGCGAGCACACCAACAAAAAGCCCCGCATCTGCGGGGCTTTGAGAGGTACCGATTACAGGTCGAAGTCGTAATCGTTGAGTTGCTTCTGCAGACGCCGCTCTTCGAGGTAGTTGTCGATGATGCGACGCTTGGTCAGGTTGGTCTTCGCGGTTTCTGCCGGGGCGTCCGAATCGTCGGCATCCTCGGAGACGAAGTCTTCTTCGAGTTCGATGTCTTCTTTGGCTGCGGTCATAAGGTTCACTCCACAATGCGGGGCGCTATTGGCGCACCTTATAACGACAAAGCCAGGGCCGGTAAAAAAGATTTTTTCAATCGAAAACCCGACTGGATTAATGGGTTATCAATCGTCAGAAGTCTTCGCCTTGTATTCGCACAGATCCTCGATCCGGCACGCCCCGCAGCGCGGCTTACGTGCCACGCAGACGTATCGGCCGTGCAGGATCAGCCAGTGGTGGGCGTCCAGCAGGAATTCTTTGGGTACGAATTTCAGCAGCTTTTTCTCCACTTCCAGCACGTTCTTGCCGGGGGCGATGCCGGTTCGGTTGCTGACCCGGAAGATATGGGTGTCCACCGCCATGGTGGGCTGGCGGAAGGCGGTGTTGAGCACCACGTTGGCGGTCTTGCGGCCGACGCCGGGCAGGGCTTCGAGGTCTTCGCGGTTGTCCGGCACCTGGCTGCCATGTTTCTCGATGAGGATGCGGCAGGTCTCGATGACGTTCTTGGCCTTGCTGTTGTAGAGGCCGATGGTCTTGATGTACTCCGACAGGCCGTCCACGCCCAGGGCATGGATGGCTTCCGGGGTGTTGGCAACGGGGTAGAGCTTGGCCGTGGCCTTGTTCACGCCGACGTCCGTGGCCTGGGCGGAGAGGATCACTGCGATCAGCAGTTCGAAGGGAGTGCTGTAGGCCAGCTCGGTGGTGGGGTTGGGGTCGTCGTCGTGCAGGCGGCGGAAGATTTCGTAGCGTTTCGCGGCGTTCATCGGGTATCAGCGGTCCGGTTGGTCAGGCGGCGCCAGAGCGCCAGTAGCGTACCGATCAGGATAAAGGCTCCGGGCGCCAGGGCGAACAGGGGAATCCCGTCGGTGCCGAACTGGAGAGGCCAGCCGAGGGCGGCCGGCCCCAGCAGCCAGTCGAAGTGGGCGAAGAGGCTGGCATGGCCCAAAGCCTCACGCGAGGCGCCCAGCAGCAGGGCGAGCAGGGCGAAGAACAGGCCCGCGCGCAGACCTTCGAGGGCATCCGCTCGCTCCCGCAGTGCCAGTTGCAGGCAGGGCAGCACCAGCAGGTAGGGGAAGGGCCCCAGGGCGCGGTGCAGCTCGTAGGCCCCGGCCTGCAACAACAGGCTGGCCAGGCTTACCAGCAGAGCGGACAGCAGCAGGGCACTCAGCCAATAGGCGGTGTCTGTCAGGTGGCGGTCGAGGAGCGGCAGGGCCAGGCCGAACAGCGTGAGCAGGGGGAGGCCGATCAGGGCGAGCCCCGCCCCCTTCACCAGCAGGTCGGTGGCGCCCACCAGCAGGGCCAGACCCATCAGGCCGATGTAGCCGGGATTCATGGCGCAGTCTCCAGCAGTAATCGGCGATGGCCGTCGAAGTACTGCAACGCGTGCTGGGTGGCACTGACTACCGCGCGAGAGGTGATGGTGGCGCCGGCGATCTGGTCGAACTGGCCCTTGTCGGCCTTGACCCGCCATTCCGCCTCGGGATGGTTGGCCAGGGACGCGTCGGTGAACACCTTCAACCAGGGGCTGCGCGTGGATTCGATGCGGTCGCCGATGCCGGGGGTCTCGCGATGCCCCAGGACCTTGGAGGCCAACAACCGACCATCCGGGCGAATGGCCAGCAGCAGGTGGATCGGCCCCTCGTAGCCCTTGGCGGAGGCCGGCAGCAGCACCGCTACCGGAGTGCCCGCAAGGGTCGCCAGCCAGGCTTGCGTCGGTGCCGGGTTGCCCAGCAGTTCGCTGGGGGGCAGCGCGATGGGGCGGGCCAGGGGGTGATTGTCATAGCTGCCGGGGGGTAGCAGGTCCAGCAGGGCGCGTTCATCGGCGGCGAGGCGCCCGGCCTCGATCCGCTTGGCCAGCAGGTGGTCCGCGCCCGCCAGCAGTGCCAGGCCAAGGCCCGTCAGCAGGGCCAAGATCACCAGGCTGCGACCTTTCATGACTGCGCCTCCTGGCTGCGTGCGGCGAGGCGGTCGAGCGTGGGCACCAGCAGGTTCATCAGCAGGATGGCGAAGGCCATGCCGTCGGCATAGCCGCCCCAGGTGCGGATCACATAGACCAGCAGCCCGGTGCCGATGCCGAACAGCAGGCGGGCGCGGTCACTGCCGGCGCCGGAGACCGGTTCGGTGGCGATGAAGAAGGCCCCGAGCATGGTTGCGCCGCTGAACAGGTGGAACAGCGGTGAGCCGTTGGAGTCGGAGCCGGAGCCGTTCCAGCACAGCAGGCTGATGACGAAGAGGCTGGCCAGCAGCCCGACTGGCGCGTGCCAGCGGATCACCTTGCGTTGCAGCAGGAACAGGCCGCCGAGGAGGAACGCCAGGTTGACCCATTCCGCGCCACGCCCGCCGAAGCTGCCGAAGGCGATGTGTCCGGCGAAGAGTTCGTCGATGGTCAGGCGGTTGTTGTGCTTGAGGCTATCCAGGGCGGTGGCCTGGCTCCAGCCGTCCACCATGCCGCTCCCCAGGCCCAGCACCTGTTGCAGGGCATCGCCCAGGCCCGGGTGATGGCCCGGTGTGGGCCATTGGTTCAGGTGGGCGGGGAAGGCCATCAGCACCATCGCGTAGCCGAGCATGGCCGGATTGAAGGGGTTCTGGCCGAAGCCACCAAACAGCGCCTTGCCGAACAGGATGGCGAAAGTGCAGGCGCAGGCCGTGAGCCACCAGGGCGAGTAGGGCGGCAATGCCAGGCCCAGCAGTGTGGCGGTGACCAGGGCGCTGCCTTCCCCCAGCAGCGGCTGGTTGAACAGCGATGCTTCGGGCGCGGCGGGTTGGCGGCGCAGGTGGCGCACCAGCGCCTCGCAGGCGATGACCGTGACGAGGGCGACCAGCAGTTGCAGCACGCTGCCCCAGCCGTACTGCCAGAACAGCGCCAGCAGGCCCGGCAGGCAGGCCACCAGCACCAGTTGCATGCTGGGGCGTGGGTCGAAGGCCGGGCGGGTCGTCATGGCCGCTGAAGGTCAGGCGTGTTCAGCGAGGGCCCGCTCGGCCGTGGCCAGCCGCTCACGGGCCTGGGCCAAGGCGGCGGGGTCGGCGTCGGCCTGGCGCTCCAGCTTGCTGACTTCGGCGCGGGCGTAGGCCAGTTCGGTCTTCAGGGCGCGAGTGGCCGGGTCCACTGGTCGCTTTTCGATGCGCTGCAGGTTCGGCGGCTCCTTGCCGCTGGCGTCTTCGGCAGCGTGCAGGGCTTGTTCGGCGTCGGCCAGGGCCTGACGCAGGGGCGCCAGCTCGGCTTCATCGGCGCCTCGCTGCTCGGCGCTCTTCAGTTCCGCGCGGCGGCTGGCGAGGGCGATCTTGGCCTGCTTGAGGCGGGCCATGCCTTCGCTGGCGGAAGGGGCGCCTTGGGCGGCGTCCAGGCGCTGTTGGGCCTGTTCCACGGCCGCGCGCAGTTCTGCCAGTTGGGCTTGTTGCTCAGCCGTGGGCGCATCACCAAAGGCCTTTTCGGCCTTGCTCAACTGCGCACGGCTCATGGCCGCGGCGATCTTGGCCTGCTTGAGGGCGGCCTCATCCACGACCACAGGGCCTTCTGCTGGAACGTCCATTGCGGCTTTGAAAGCGGCCTGGGCCTTGTCGTTCGCGACGTGCAGTTCGGCAACCTGGGCCTTCAGGTCGGACGTGCCGTAGGTGTCGAACTGGGCTTCGGCCTTCTTCAGGGCCACCTGAGCCATGGCCGCTTCGATCTTCAGGCGCTTCTGCTGCTCGCTCAGGCTCGGGGTGGCGGCTTTCTGCGCTTTCACCCGTTCAATGGCGGCCTGCACCGCATCCGCCGGGGCGGCGGTGCTCTGCTGGGCCTGGGCGGCGCGGGCCGCGCGGGCCGCGCGGGCTTCCCGTTCGGCCTGGCGGCGGGCTTCGTCTCGAGCCAGCCGGGCATTACGGAATTCGAAGCGGGTACGAAACTGGTCGGCACGCTGGCGCTGGGCCGTGGCGGCAGGTTCGGCCAGGGGCAGGATATCGATGCAGTCCACCGGACAGGGCACCACGCACAGTTCGCAACCGGTGCACTCGTCGGTGATGACGGTGTGCATCTGCTTGGCTGCGCCGACGATCGCATCCACCGGGCAGGCCTGGATGCACTTGGTGCAGCCGATGCACTCGGCCTCGCGGATGAAGGCGATCTGCGGCGGCACCGGGCCGTTGGGCGCGTCCAGGGGCAGGATCGGGACGTGCAGCAGCTCGGCGATGGCCTGGATGGTGGGGGCGCCGCCAGGCGGGCACTTGTTGATGGCTTCGCCCTGGGCGATGCCTTCGGCGTAGGGCTTGCAGCCGGGGTGGCCGCACTTGCCGCACTGGGTCTGGGGGAGCAGGGCGTCGATGCTCCGGATCAGGCTGGCCGGGTTCATGGCGTCCCCATTCCGTTGAAGCCGAGGAAAGCCAGGCCCATCAGGCCGGCGCAGATCAGCAGCATGGGCGTGCCGCGAAAGGGCGCCGGCACCCGGCTGTCGTCCACTTGCTGGAGCAGGTCATCGAACAGGGTCAGCACCAGCCAGAAGCCCAGTCCGCCACCGATGCCGAGGCCCAGCGCAGTGCCAAAGCCACCGGCACTGCCGACCAGCATGGCGCCCAGGGCCGCGCCATTGGCCAGCAGCAGGGGCCAGAGGCCTTCCTGGCTCAGGTTCGGCCGCACGCGGGCGAGCAGCACGAGGCAGCCCCAGGCAAGCGAAACCAGCAGTGGCAGGAAGATGAACAGGCGCAACGAGTCGAGGCCCAGCGGAGCGAGTACGAGCTGGTCGAGCAGCCAGGCTACGGGCGTGGCCAGGGCGATGAGGGCGCCACCGGCCAGGGCGAGTGCCTGGCCGCGCGGCTGGCGCAAGCTGTCGGCGCCCAGGGGCAGGCCGAGAATCAGGTTGTTGACCAAGGCTGCGCCGAGCAGGGCGAAGAGAAAGTCGGTCATAGGGGCGGAACGTCGCCAGGCTGAAAAAAGGGCCGCGTATTATCCGGGATGCAACCGGAGCGGTACAGAGGCGCAGCCCGGATGGCTGGCGCCCTGCTACAAGGCTAGCTCAGGTCTGGAGTCGTTCAGTAGACGATGCAGGCGGCGTTGATCAGTCCGATGCAGAAGGCGCAGCCACCCAGCATCAGGCCGTGGGCGAGGTTGCCGGCGACGATCCCTTCCTTGAGTTCAGGTACCAGCCTGGAGATGGCGAGGAACACCAGCGACTGCACCAGCATGGCCACCAGCCCCCAGGCCAGCATGTCGCGCAGGCCGACGCTGTTGGCAATGCTGCTGGACAGCGGCAGGGCGAAGCCGATCAGGCTGCCGATCAGGGCGGCGGCAGCGGCCAGGTTGCCTTCGCGGATCAGGCGGATTTCCGCGTAGGGCGTCAGGCGCAGGTAGAGGTTGGCAAAGACGCAGAACAGGGCGATGGCCGATGCGAAGTAGGCCAGGAAGTTCGACAGGGCGTGCAGTAGTTCCATGGGCATGTTTCTCCTGGGCTGGTTTGGGCCAGCGTTCAATCGATGAAGTAGTGGGGGACGAAGCGGCTGCTGTCACGGGTAATCGGGCTGGCGTCTTCGCGGATGCCCAGGCCTGCGGCCTGGTCGCCGATGACCCAGCTGCCGAGCACGGCATGGTTGCCGTCTACCTCGGCCAGTGGCGCAAAGCCTTGGTAGATGAATGGACCCTGGCTCGGGCCGGGGCTTTCCAGACGCCGGTCGCCGTCGACGATGAGGATGTTTTCCCCTTCCCGCGAGTACAGCGGTTTGCGCACGTAGGCACCGGGCAGGTCGTCCTTGAAGCTGGCGGGCAGCAGGTTGGGATGGTCCGGGTAGCGCTGCCAGAGCAGCGGCAGCATCGCCTTGCTGGCCATCAGCAATTTCCAGGCGGGTTCCTGGAAGCGGACACCGCTGCTGGCGATGTGCTGGCCGAACTCATCCTGGAACAGCCATTCCCACGGATAGAGCTTGAAGCAATGGCGAATGGGCTGGTCGTCCAGATCGACGAAGCGGCCGCTGAACGGGTCGTGGCCGATCGACTCGATGGGCAGGTAACGCACGTCCAGCCCCGCCTGATTGGCCACGTCGAGCATGTACAGCGCGTTGCCGGTGTCTTCCTCGTGGCCGTCGATGGCAGCGAAGTGCACGGTGCCCTGGCCGATCTGCCGCCAGCGCGCGATCAGCTTTTCGTGCAGGGCGTTGAACTGGTCGGCCTCGGGACGCTGGTCATTGAGCCAATGCCATTGCACCACGCTGGCTTCCAACAGGCCGGTGGGGGTGTCGGCGTTGTACTCCAGCAGCTTGGGCTGACCCTGGCCATTCCAGGAGAAATCGAAGCGCCCGTAGAGGCATGGCTCGCGTCGCTGCCAGGAGTCGCGAATCAGCTCGATGGCCTGGGAGGGCAGGGCGAAGGGCTCGAAGTGTCCGCCACGGATGACCCAATCGACGGTTTCCAGGTAGCGCTGGTGCAGGTCTTCGGTGGCCGCTTCCAGGGTTTCGATCTGTTCCAGGCTGAACTGGTAGGCGACCGATTCATCCCAGTAGCGCCCGTCGATGCTGTGGAAGGTGAACCCCACTTCTTCGCAGCGGGACTGCCAGTTATTCCTCGGGGTGAAATGCACGCGTTGCATCAGCCGCCTCCGGAGAAGCGCGCACCGGAAGAACCGAACCCGGAGCGAGCGATCATGGTCCGGGACTGCGCGCGCCAGGTCTCGGCCGTCTTGGGGCGAGCACCACGTTCATAACTGGGGCCGTAATAACGGTCGCCACCACCAGAGCCACCGGAGCTGCCGCTCGAGCTGGAATCTTCGTTGCAGGCGCCGGGGGTGTTTCGCCAGTCGGCAAGGCAGTCCTCGCGCGTGGCGTACTGGTCCCGGTAGACCGGGCCATGGTGCAGGAAAGCCATCAGCAGGCCGCCAGTGAGCACGCTGTTGAACACGACGGAGGATTTCTTCATGGCTGCTTGGCCACAAATGGAGAGGGCGCAGAGCGCATAGCGACTTCCTTGTGCTTGGGGAATTCGGCCCCGAACGTTGTGGATCTGAAAACGCCCGCAAATGCGGGCGTTTTCGAGAGGACTTACTTGACGCGCTGACCGGGCTTGGCGCCGCTGTCGGGGCTCAGCAGGTAGATATCCTCGCCGCCGGGGCCGGCCGCCAGGACCATGCCTTCGGAGACGCCGAACTTCATCTTGCGCGCCGCCAGGTTGGCGACGTAGAGGGTCAGGCGACCTTCCAGCTCGCTCGGGTTCGGGTAGGCGCTCTTGATGCCGGAGAAGACGTTGCGCTTGGCATCGCCGATGTCCAGGGTCAGGCGCAGCAGCTTGTCCGCGCCTTCGACGAACTCGGCCTTCTCGATCAGCGCGATGCGCAGGTCGACGGCGGCGAAGGTGTCGAAGGCGATTTCCGCCGCCAGGGGCTCCTTCACCAGCTCGCCGTTGCCCTGGGGCGCGGGCGCCGCAGCGGCCAGGTCTTCCTTGGAGGCGGCGATCATGGCTTCGATCTTGGCCGGCTCGATGCGGGTCATCAGCGGATTGAACGCGTTCAGCTGGTGGTCGGCCAGCAGCACCTTGTGGTCGTCCCAGGTCAGCGGGGCGACGTTGAGGAACTGCTCGGCAGCGGCGGCCAGATGCGGCAGCACGGGCTTGAGGAAGATCACCAGTTGGCGGAACAGGTTCACGCCGGCGGCGCAGACGGCCTGCACCTCGGCCTGCTTGCCTTCCTGCTTGGCCAGGGCCCAGGGCGCCTTGTCGGCGATCCAGGCGTTGGCGCGGTCGGCGAGCGCCATGATTTCACGCATGGCGCGGGCGAAATCACGGTTCTCGTAGGCGTCGGTGATGCTCGGCGCGGCAGCGGCAAAGTCCGCGAACAGCTCGGGGGCGGCGTTTTCGGCCACCAGCTTGCCGGCGTTGCCCTTGTGGATGAAACCGGCGCAGCGGCTGGCGATGTTGACCACCTTGCCCACCAGGTCGGAGTTCACCTTCTGCACGAAGTCGTCCAGGTTCAGGTCGAGGTCGTCGACGCTGCGGCTCAGCTTGGAGGCGTAGTAGTAGCGCAGGTATTCCGGCTGCAGGTGATCCAGGTAAGTGCGCGCCTTGATGAAGGTGCCACGGGACTTGGACATCTTCTGGCCGTTCACGGTCAGGTAGCCGTGCACGTTCAGCGCGGTGGGCTTGCGGTAGCCGGCGCCTTCGAGCATGGCGGGCCAGAACAGGGCGTGGAAGTTGACGATGTCCTTGCCGATGAAGTGGTACAGCTCGGCCTTGGAGTCCTTGTTCCAGAAGGCATCGAAGTCCAGCTCGGGACGACGTGCGCAGAGGTTCTTGAAGCTGGCCATGTAGCCGATGGGAGCGTCCAGCCAGACGTAGAAGTACTTGCCGGGGGCGTCCGGGATTTCAAAGCCGAAGTAAGGGGCGTCACGGCTGATGTCCCACTCCTGCAGGCCGGCATCCAGCCATTCGGCGATCTTGTTGGCCACCGAATCCTGCAGGGCGCCGCTGCGGGTCCACTCCTTCAGCATGGCGTCGAAGTCCGGCAGCTTGAAGAAGTAGTGCAGGGACTCCTTGAGCACCGGCGTGGCGCCGGAGATGGCGGACTTCGGGTTCTTCAGCTCGGTGGGCGAGTAGGTTGCGCCGCACACTTCGCAGTTGTCGCCGTACTGGTCCTCGGCCGCGCATTTCGGGCAGGTGCCCTTGATGAAGCGGTCGGCCAGGAACATCTGCTTGTCCGGGTCGAAGTACTGGGTCACCGGGCGGGTGGCGATATGGCCGGCGTCGCGCAGCTTGGTATAGATGCTGCTGGAGAGGACGCGGTTCTCTTCCGAGTGGGTCGAATGATAGTTGTCGAAGTCCACCAGGAAGTCGGCGAAGTCGGTGGTGTGCTCGGCGCGGACGTTGTCGATCAACTGCTCGGAGGTGATGCCCTCCTTTTCGGCGCGTAGCATGATGGCCGAGCCGTGGGCGTCGTCGGCGCAAACGTAGACGGCCTGGTTGCCACGCATCTTCTGGAAGCGCACCCAGATGTCGGTCTGGATGTACTCCACCATATGCCCGAGGTGGATGGACCCGTTGGCATAGGGGAGGGCGCTGGTCACGAGGATTTTGCGGGGCTCGGTCATGGTGCTCGGCTACCGGATATGAAACGAAAGGGAAGTCGGCAACTATAAAGGCCCGGCGCGATTTTTTCACCCGTGGGCGACCCAGCGGCCGGGCGGTCGGTTAGGATAGCCGCCTGATTTGCTCGGTTATTCTTTGGAGTCCTGCCATGAGCACCCTCTCCCGCGCCCAGGTCGAAGCCACCCTGCGCCAGTTCACCGATCCCCACCTCGATCAAGACCCGGTCAGCGCCGGTTGCCTGCGCGAGGTCGATATCCAGGGCGGCAAGGTCCGCGTGCGCCTGGAACTGGGTTATGCCGCCGGGCTGTTCAAGGCCGGTTGGGCACAGATGCTGAAGATGGCCCTGGAGAACCTGGACGGCGTGGACAGCGCCGAGGTGCAGGTGGATTGCGTGATCGAGGCGCACAAGGCCCAGGAACAGGTGCCGGCGCTGACCAGCGTGAAGAACATTGTCGCCGTGGCCTCCGGCAAGGGCGGGGTGGGCAAGTCCACCACCGCCGCCAACCTGGCCCTGGCGCTCGCCCGTGAAGGCGCGCGGGTGGGTATCCTCGATGCCGATATCTACGGCCCCAGCCAGGGCATCATGTTCGGTATCCCCGAGGGCACCCGGCCGAAGGTGCGCGACCAGAAGTTCTTCGTGCCGATCGAAGCCCATGGCGTGCAGGTGATGTCCATGGCCTTCCTCACCGACGACAACACTCCGGTGGTCTGGCGCGGCCCGATGGTCTCCGGTGCGCTGATCCAACTGATTACCCAGACCGCTTGGGAGGACCTGGATTACCTGGTGGTGGACATGCCCCCGGGCACCGGTGACATCCAGCTGACCCTGGCGCAGAAGGTGCCGGTGGCTGGCGCGGTGATCGTGACTACTCCCCAGGACCTGGCCCTGCTGGACGCCAAGAAAGGCGTGGAGATGTTCCGCAAGGTGAACATTCCGGTGCTGGGCGTGGTGGAGAACATGGCGGTGCATATCTGCTCCAACTGCGGCCATGCCGAGCACCTGTTCGGCGAGGGTGGCGGCGAGAAGCTGGCCGCCCAGTACGGCGTGGAGCTGCTGGCGTCACTGCCGCTGTCGATGGCCATTCGCCTGCAGTCCGACGGTGGCCGGCCCACCACCATTGCCGATCCGGAAAGCCAGATCGCCATGATCTACCAGCAGATGGCCCGCAGCGTGGGGGCGCGCATTGCGCTGTCCGACCAGGCCGCCATCGCCATGCCGAACATCACTGTCAGCGACGACTGACGTTCCGGCCATCCGGCGGGGCCTTTGCCGAGGCTTCCGCCGGACTGTAAGATTCGCCGTCAAATTTTCAGCCCCTGACAGGAACACCGCCATGAGCATCAAATCGGACAAGTGGATTCGCCGCATGGCCCAGGAACACGGCATGATCGAGCCCTTCGTCGAGCGCCAGGTGCGCCGTTCGGGCGAGAGCCAGGTGATTTCCTTCGGGGTGTCCAGCTACGGCTACGACGTGCGCTGCGCCGACGAGTTCAAGGTGTTCACCAACATCCACTCGGCCGTGGTGGACCCGAAGAACTTCGACGAGAAGAGCTTCGTGGACATCAAGAGCGACGTCTGCATCATTCCGCCGAACTCCTTCGCCCTGGCCCGCACCGTGGAATACTTCCGCATCCCCCGCGACGTGCTGACCATCTGCCTGGGCAAGAGCACTTATGCCCGCTGCGGCATCATCGTCAACGTGACCCCGCTGGAACCCGAGTGGGAAGGCCACGTGACCCTGGAGTTCTCCAACACCACCAACCTGCCGGCGAAGATCTACGCCAACGAAGGCGTGGCGCAGATGCTGTTCCTGCAGTCGGACGAGTCCTGCGAAGTGTCCTACAAGGATCGCGGTGGCAAGTACCAGGGCCAGACCGGGGTGACCCTGCCCAAGGCCTGAGGCCTTTCTGGCGGCAATGAAAAAGCCGGGCGATTGCCCGGCTTTTTTGTGCCTGGTGGAGAGGGCGTCGGTGGGCTGAAGCCCACCCTGCGAGTGAGCGATTCAGCCCGTTACGCGACCATCACCTGATCAGGGCACCAGCGGCAGCATGCGCTTGTGCTGGGAGTTGTCGTAGGTGCGCACGATGATGGCGTAGGCCTCGGGGCTGACTTCCTGGCCGTGGAGGAAGGCGTCGATCTCTGCGTAGGTGACGCCGTGGGCTTCTTCGTCCGGCTTGCCGGGGCGCAGTTCTTCCAGGTCGGCGGTGGGGACCTTGTGCACGGCGCTGTCCGGCGCGCCCAGGTAGCGGGCGATGGCGCGCACCTGGTTTTTCACCAGGCCGGAGAGGGGGGCCAGGTCGCAGGCGCCGTCACCGAACTTGGTGAAGAAGCCCATCACCGCCTCGGCGGCGTGGTCGGTGCCGATCACCAGGCCGTTGTTGGCGTTGGCGATGGCGAACTGGGCCACCATGCGGATGCGTGCCTTGATGTTGCCGGCGACGAAATCGCGGCGGGCATCGGTGAGGTTGTTCAGGTGGGTGACCTGTTCGGCGAGGCCGATCACGCTGTCGGCGATGTTCACGGTTTCTTCTTCATCGGCGCGGATGAAGTTCATCGCCACCTGGGCGTCCGCCTCGTCGTGCTGGACGTTGTAGGGCAGGCGCACGGCGATGAAGCGGTAGCCGGCGTCGCCGGTTTCGGCGCGCAGTTCCTCCACCGAGAGCTGGGCCAGGCGGCCGGCGGTGGTGGAGTCGACGCCGCCGCTGATGCCGAGCACCAGCACCTTGAGGCCGGACTTGCGCAGGCAGTCCTTGATGAAGGTCTTGCGCCGCTCCACCTCGGCCACCAGGGCGGCTTCGTCGGCGAAGGGCGGGACAACGTCCAGGGCTTTGGCGATTTCTTGCTGGCGGTTGCTCATGTGCGGAGTCCTTACTGGGCGTCGGTGACGCGGAATACGTGTTTCAGGTAGGCGACGAAGTTTTCGTCGCGGCATTGGGTCTTGCCCGGTGCATCGGAAATCTTCGCCACCGGCTGGCCGTTGCAGCCGGTCATCTTGATCACGATGTTCATGGGCTCGACGCCGGGAATGTCACAGGTCAGGTTGGTGCCTATGCCGAAGCTGACGTGGATGCGCCCGCGCAGGGCGCGGTAGAGCGCCAGCGCTCGTGGCAGGTCGAGTCCGTCGGAGAATACGAGGGTCTTGGTCTGCGGGTCTATGCCCAACTGCTCGTAACGGCGGATGGCTTTTTCCGCCCACTCCAGGGGATCGCCGGAATCGTGGCGCAGGCCGTCGAAGAGCTTGGCGAAGTAGAGGTCGAAGTCGTTGAGGAAGGCCTGCATGGTGATGCAGTCGGTCAGGGCGATGCCCAGCAGGCCACGGTATTCGCGTACCCAGCAGTCGAGGGCGGCGATCTGGCTGTCGATCAGGCGCGGGCCGAGCTGCTGGTGGGCCATCAGCCATTCATGGGCCATGGTGCCGATGGGCTTGATGTCGTACTCGCGGGCCAGGTGGACATTGCTGGTGCCGACGAAGCGCCCCGGGAAATCGCGCTTGAGGATGTGCACCACTTCTTCCTGGACCTTGTAGGAGAAGCGCCGGCGGGTCCCGAAGTCCGCCAGTTGGAAGCCTTCCAGTTCTTCATCGCTGGCATTGGCCTTGAGCCAGTCGAGCTTGCGGTAGAGCTGTTCGCGCGCTTGCACCAGCTTGATGTCGCGATAGCGGTAGCGGTTGCGCACTTCGCTGATGATCGCCAGCAGCGGGATCTCGAACAGGATCACATGCAGCCAGGGGCCGCGCAGGCGCACACAGAGCTGGCCGTCCTCGATGCCCAGTTGCAGGTAGCGCAGGTTGAAGCGGAACAGGCTGAGGAAGCGGGTGAAGTCCGGCTTGATGAAGGGGATGCGCTCGAGGAAGTTGAGCTGGTCGGCGGTGATGGAGATGTCCGCCAGTTGTTCGATCTGGTAGCGGATTTCCGCGAGATAAGGCGTCAGGTCTTCATCGTTGCGGCAGCGGAACTCCCATTCGACTTCGGCGTTGGGGTAGTTGTGCAGCACCGCCTGCATCATGGTCAGCTTGTAGAAGTCGGTGTCCAGCAGGTTCTGGACGATGCGGCCGGAAAAGGCGCTATCGGGCATGTTCAGGCCTCCGTCGCGATGCGGTTCAAGGCGGCGTCCAGCGCTTCTTCGCTGGGACACAGGGTGATTCCCATGGCTTCCATTTCTGCGCAGGCGGCCTCCGCGGTGGCCTGGGCGATCGCCCGGCAGGCCGGGAGGTAGACGATAACCGCAAAGCCTGCGCGGCGCAGTTGCAGGGCCGTGGTCTTCACGCAGTAGTCCAGCGCCAGCCCGCCGACCAGCACCTGGGTCACGGCATTCTGCCAGAGAAACTCGATGACCCCCGTGCTGCGCTTCTCCGCCAGGTCGTGGTAGCAGGCACCGTAGGGGTGAAGGTCGGGTTCGACACCTTTCCAGACGAAGAAGTCATAGTCCAGCGGCGCAGGCAGCTCGTCGAGCAGTTCGAAGCCCGTTGTGCCGGGCACGCAGTGGCTCACCCAGGTGACGTCGGCGTTGGACAGCGGCAGCGGAGCGAGCATCTCCGCGTGGCTGCCGACCACCCAGGCGGCCTGGGGGCTGTGGGCGTCCTTGCTGCCGATGCGCAGATCGGCCCGGTCGGCGAGCAGGTTCAGGGGCGCGGCGATACGGTCGCCCTCGGGCACCGGCAGTTCCGCCGGGCAGAGCGGGGTGAAGCCCTTCTGGGCATCGACATCGAAGCTGGCGATTCGCATGGCGGCTTTCCTGGGGTTGGGTGCGTCTGGCAACATATTCCATCTCATGTAATATGTAGTCAAGTGTTGCATTGGTCGCAGCAAAAGAGCGCTGCCCCCCCCACCGCACGACAACCGCACACAGGGCGTCCATTGGCAGGCCTGGTGGTGGCGGAGGAAATGCGGGTGCTGCACAGTTCGGGTATTCGCCGGCGGTTCGGCAAAGGCCGGGTGTTGCCCGAGGTTCGGTGTCTGCCGGAGCTGCGCGGCGAACTGGAAATCGATAGGGAGTGGTAATGAGTTCTGCACAAGTTCTGGCCAGCGTCGACATCGTCGCCCTGCACCTGAATTCGGCGGCCGCATTGGAGGTGTTGCTGATCCGTCGTGCCCAGGCGCCGTTTGCCGATTGCTGGGCGTTGCCTGGCGTGTTGGTCAACGGTCGCTGTGCCGACGCCGATCTGGATTCGGCCGCGACGCGGGCGCTGGAGGAGAAGGCGCGGGTGCTACCGCGCTACCTGGAGCAGGTCGCCACCGTGGGCAATGCTCATCGCGACCCCCGTGGCTGGTCGCTGTCGACCTTCTATCTGGCCTTGCTGGACCCTGACTTCCAGGTGGCGGACGAGGACCTGCGACTTGTACCGCTGGACGACCTGCAGGACCTGCCCTTCGATCACGTGCATCTGGTGCGCCAGGCCCGCGAGCGCCTGGCCGGCAAGTCGGTGTACACCTCGATGCCGCTGCATCTCCTCGCCCCGCGCTTTACCGTCACCGAGGCGTTGGCGGCATTCCAGGCCTGCCTTGGCCAGCCAGTGCAGCACACGACGTTGCGTGGGCGCCTGGAGAAGATGAGGGGGCAGGGCTGGATACTCGACACCGGCGAGAAGAACCAGCCGAAGATGGGGCGCCCGCAGAATGTCCTGGCCCATTGCCCCGGGGAGGGTGGGCTCTACACCTTCGACCGCAGCGTGCTCTCCTGAGCCCCCGAATCGCAGGCAAAAGAAAAGGCGCCTTGGGGGCGCCTTGAAATGTGATCTATGGAGTAAGTCCACCGGATCAGATTGGTGGGGCGGCGGGAAGTTCCGCCGCCTGTGAATCATTTTTGCGGCGTCAGCATCAGGCGCTTGGTGCCGTAGATGGAATCCAGGTTCTGCGGCTGGAACGGGAACTTCATGTAGCGCGCCTTGAGCCACGCATCGATACCGTCGGCGTAGTTCGGGCTGGCCGGATTGCCGGACTGGCCGGAGCTGTTCACGCCGATCATGGGTTCAGGCTGGCCGAAGTCGACGATGATGCGCATGGCCGGGATCAGCCAGGTGTCGAAGCCCTGTCCCCAGTGGTACGCCGAGACGTTGAGGGTGCTGTGGTCGCCGCCGGCCGGGTAGGGGCCACGGTCCAGGTAGCCCTTCAGGGCGTTGAGGCTGGTGCGCTGGCTGGCGCTCATGTAGGGCGCCAACTGGGTGCTTTCGGTGACCCATTCGTAGGTGTGCAGCTTGCCCCACTGCCAGGCCTTGCGGTCGGCGCCGAGGCGGCTTTCGGCGAAGGTCACGGCGCTGGCCAGGCTGCGGGCCAGGATGGCCGGCTTGTCTTCCTTCTGCGGGGTGCCGATGTCGTCCCAGAACGGGCTGTCGACGCGGCCCAGCAGATGGTCGGCCTGGGCGGAGTACGAGAGGTCGGCGGTCTGCACCAGGGCACGCCAGGCCGGGCTGGTCTCCGGGCCCAGTTCGTCGAGGAAGATCTGCCGCGCGCTTTCGTGGAGGAAGGCGCCGTAGTAGGCGGCGTCCGCCGAGGTGGGGCTGAGGCGACCGTCAAAGGCCAGCAGGCGGTCGAGGCCTTCCCGGGCCTTGGCCCGCTCGGCCGGGGGCAGGGCGTCGATGGCCGTCTTCAGCGGCTGCGCCATGCCCGGGTCCTTCAGCATCGACTTGAGTTTGGCCGGGAAGGGGCTGGTCTGGTCGTATTGCATGGCGATCATGCTTTGCCAGTCGTGCTTGCCGCTGCCGGCCAGTTCGGCGATGCGCTCGGCGCGTTCCGGGTAGTACCAGGAGTTGGACAGCTGCACGCCATAGCCGCCCTGCACGGTGCGGTGGTTGGCTGTGCCCAGCCAGCCTTGGGCCGGGTCCTGGTCATAGGGGTGCAGCATGGGGTCGGCGTAGCCATCCCAGTCGTAGCGGCCATCCCAGCCGGGAGAGGGCAGCAGGCCGCGGCCTTCGCGGCGGTTCGGGTAGCGGCCGGTGACCTGCCAGGCGATGTGCTTGGCGTCGGCGTAGAGGATGTTCAGGCCCACGGCGCGAATGGCGCGGGTGGCCTCGTGGGCCTCTTCCACGGACTGGGCACGGGACAGGGCGAAGAAGGCGTCCAGGGACTGGTCGGCTTCGAACTGGCTGGTCTGCAGCGCGATACCGTAGCCGCTCTTGATCTCCATGGGCTGCAGGGGATGTTTGCGCGGGCCGAGGACGGAGTTCAGCAGCGGGCCATGACGGGTTTCGTAAATGACTTCGCGCACTGGGCGCTCGCCCTTGACGAAGAAGGTTTCCATGCGCTCGCTGGCGGGCACCCACTTGCCATTGGACTGGTAGTAGAGGCGGTTGCCCTCGCGCTTGACCTTCTCCAGGAAGAGGTCCTGGTTGTCGCCCATGACCATGGTCATGCCCCAGGCCAGTTTGCCGTTGAAGCCGGCCACCACCGCCGGTACACCGGCGACGGAGACGCCCGCGGCCTGGAATTTCGGCGAGCGGATCTGCACGAAGTTCCACACCGAAGGCATGGAAATGGGCAGGTGTGTGTCGTTGGCCAGGATGCTGCGGCCGGTACGGCTCTTCTGCGGGGCAATGGCCCAGTTGTTGGAAGCGGCGACGCCCAGCATGTTCAGGGCAGCAATCTGGCTGGTGGTGTCACTCAGCGCGGTCAGGCCGGGGATTTGCCCGCCCAGTTGCAGGCCCTTGAGCTTTTCGGCTTCCTCGAAGGGCAGCGGTTCATCCGGGTAGACGGGGGTCAGCCAGGGCAGCTTGTCGGCGCCGACCTTCTGCGCCATCACCAGGGAGGCGATTTCTTCCTGGAGGTTCACCGAGAGGCCGAAATTCAGCAGGGTGAACACCAGCACCGAGTCTTCCGGTTTCCAGTAGGCCGGCTTGTAGCCGGACTCGGCCAGGTCCATCGGCAGATTGTCGCGGTAGCGGTAGAGGTAGGCGTTCACGCCACGGGCATAGACCGCGAAGAATTCCTTCAGGCGCGGAGAGGCGTTCTTGTAGAGGATGTCGGCACTCTTGCGCAGGTTCACGGCGCGCATGAAGCGGTCGATCTCCAGCACGCCGGGGCCGGCCATCTCGGCCAGGCGACCTTCGGCCATCAGGCGCATCCCCACCATCTGGCTGAGGCGATCGGAGGCGTGGACATAGCCCAGCGTGAACAGGGCGTCGTGGAAGGTGGTGGTTTCGATCAGCGGCATGCCCAGCGGGTTGCGGCGGATCGAGACGCTCTGTGCCAGGCCCTTGACCGGCTGGAAGCCGGAGGTGGGCGGCAGGCTGCTGGAATAGCGGCTGTCCAGCCAGGACTGGCAGCCGCTGAGGCCGATCATGGCGCCAGCGGCGGCGGCAACGCAGAACCGGGGAAGGAAGCGCTTATAGGCTGGCGAAGCCATGGAACGGGCTCTCCTGAGAGGGGGCATCGGATCAAACGCGCTACGTTAGTGAGCCGCCCCGCGCCGTGCAAGCGCCGCCCGGCCTACTTTTTCACGGCGGCCGGATTGACCTGTTCCACCAGGGCGTAGGCGCGGGTGGTGGCTGGGCGATCCTTGATGGCCTGGTACCAGCGCTTGACGTTGGGGAAGTCGTCCAGGTTCTGGTCCTGCCATGGGTGGCGGTCGATCCAGGGATAGATGGCCATGTCGGCGATGCTGTAGTCGTCGCCGGCGACGAAGGTGCGGTCGGCCAGGCGCTTGTCCAGCACGCCGTAGAGGCGTGCGGTCTCTTTCACATAGCGCTGGATGGCGTAGGGCAGCTTCTCCGGGGCGAATCGGTTGAAGTGGTGATTCTGGCCAGCCATGGGGCCGAGGCCGCCCATCTGCCAGAACAACCATTGCAGGCATTCCTGGCGGCCGCGCAGGTCCTGGGGGATGAAGCGGCCGGTCTTCTCCGCGAGATAGAGGAGGATGGCGCCGGACTCGAACAGGGAAATAGGGTCGCCATTGTCGACCGGCTCATGGTCGACGATGGCGGGAATGCGGTTGTTCGGCGAGACCTTCAGGAAGTGGGGCTGGAACTGCTCGTCCTTGCCGATGTTGATCGGGTGGAGGCGATAGGGCAGGCCGGTTTCTTCGAGGAACAGGGTGATCTTGTGGCCGTTGGGCGTGGTCCAGTAATAGAGGTCGATCATCGGGAGGCTCCGGGGGACTTCTCACGGTCCTGAAACGAACAGGCCCGCACTTGGCGGGCCTGGAGGAGTGCGGAGGGCGTCAGGCGCCGTGGCACTTCTTGAACTTCTTCTGGCTGCCGCACGGGCAGGGATCGTTGCGGCCCACTTCCTTCAGCGGGTTGCGCACCGGCTCCTGATGGCCGTGGTTGCAGTGCGGGCCGTGCACGTGGTGGTGATGATCGTGGTCATGGTCGTGGTTGCAGTTCGGACCATGGACGTGGGGTTCTTGACTCATGAAGGTTCTACTCCGGGATGTAACTGCCGGGGATTATCTCGCCATTGCGGCTGAGGTGCACGCTCTTGCCGAACATCAACCCGGTCTTCACTTCGCCGTCGAGGCGGTACTTGATGGGCTCGTCGGGCTTTTCCAGGAGCTTGACGATGTACTTCATGTGCCGCCAGAGATTGGTGCGCACCGGTACGTCGAAGGTCTGGCTGCCGCGAGCGGGCACGGTGAACCAGGTGCTGGATTCGCCCGAGGCGAGCTTCACGTCGTTGAGGTGCACGGTGTAGACCAGTCCGCGCACCGGCAGGTTGACGTCATTAGGGTTGTCAATGCGAAAACGCAGCACGAACTGCTGTTCCAGCAGCTTGGCACGTACCACGTCCACCTTGATCAGTCGGACGTCAGGATCCTGGAAACCATCGCTGAACCAGGTAGAGCATCCGCTGAGGCCCGAAAGAGGAAGGGCGAAGATAAACAGTAGGCTGAGAATTCTTATCGTTTGCGCCTGGGAAAACATTGCAATACTCCAAGTGAAGCTCCAGTGTAACAAGCAACTGCTCGGCCGCAAGCTGTTGTGGCCTGAAAAAAACCTGCGCCATACTGCTGAGCAATTCGGACAGGAGTGTGACCAATGGGTCGTTACGAGATCGCCTTTTCCGGGAAGCTGGTTCCCGGGGCGCGGCTGGAGTTGGTGCAAGCCAACATGGCCAAACTGTTCCAGGCCGATGCCCAACGGATCGCCATGCTCTTCTCCGGGCGGCGCGTGATCCTCAAGAACAACCTCGATGAAGCCTCAGCCGAGAAGTACCGCTCCACCCTGGAGCGCGCCGGAGCGCTGGTCGAGGTGCTGTCCATGGAACCGGAAATCGAGGAAGTGGAACTGGCGCCGCCGCCTCAACCCGACCCCCGGCCCCAGCCGGTGCAAGCTCCGGCACCGGCCCCCGTGGCGACTCACGGTCGCTTGAAGGTCACCCCCCGAGATGAGTACATGGCTGCCTTCGTTGGGGTGGACGCTCCGGATTTCGGCATCGCCCCGGTAGGCGCCGACCTTCAGGACGCCAGACCAGAGGCACCGCCGCTGGACTTCGACTTCTCCAGCTTCAGCGTGGCGCCTGTCGGGAGTGACATGGGCCAGGCCAAGACGCCTCCACCGGAGCCGGCCCCTGACACTTCGCACCTGCGCCTGGAAGAGCGCAAATAGAATGAGGCCCGCATCGTGCGGGCCTCTTGCTTTGCATCAAAGGTAGCTCGAACAGCACTTCTTGAATTTCTGGCTGCTGCCGCACGGACAGGGATCATTGCGGCCGGCATCGAGCGGAACCGTCGGGTCGAGGAAATACCAGCGTCCCCCTGCCTGGACGAATGCCGACTTCTCTCGATGGCTGTGTTCGCCGCCCTGATCGTGCCACCGCGCGATGAAGGTGACGAAGGCATGCTCCGGCTGGCCGCCCAGCAGTTCATGGCTTTCGACCTCCAGCCCAAGCCAGGTACTGGACAGGCTCCAGGCGCGGATCGCCTCCACATCGAGGCCGGCACGCTGGGCGGGCAGGGTGGTTTCCACCAGGTAGTCCACCAGACCCAGCACATAGGCGCTGTAGCGCGAACGCATCAGTGCCTCGGCACTGGCGGCGGGATGGCCCGCGTGGTGGCGGCCGCAGCAGACGTCGAGCAGGTTGCCGCTACCGCAGGGACAGATCGCAGTGCTCATGGATTACCACCAGTACTTGCCGAAGTTTTGCGGATTGGCCCAGAACTTGGCGTTCAGCCAGTCAGGGACCTGCTTGTATTCGCGCAGGTCGTAGGTAAAGAGGGTCAGGGTCTGCTCCTCACGGCGGAAACGCTCGCTGGCTTGCAGGGCCAGGGCGAAGAAGTCGGTGTCCTGCCAGCCGCAGGCGCCAAGGTCCGCCAGCACGGCCACGCGGCTCGCGTTGAGGTTGCGGATGCCGCCGAGAAGCTCCAGGCCGGTGCGCTTGGGCAGGTGCTCCAGGCAGTCTGCCAGGAGTGCGAGGTCGAAGCGGCGTCCGGCTTGCTCAGCCGGCAGCGGGCCAGCGCAAACCTGCACCACCTCGCTGTCCGGGTGGGCAGCCGCAAATGCCTCGAGGGCCGGGAGTGGGCTGTTGCCCACCAGCAGCAGGCTCTTGGGCGCGTAGCGTTCGAGCAGCGCCGCAAGGGCTTGCTGGGGCGTGCGGGAAGAGAAGCTATCAGTCATCGAAAATCCTCGAACAGGTGGGGCAAGACTAGCCTGAAGGCGAGTCATGGCCTAGTGCTGGCGGTTTCCAAAGCTGGCGTCTTTACTCCCTAAGTGTCGGTATGGGCCGATTATTAGAGGAGACTCGCTTATGAGCATTACACGGACAGCTTTACCCCTTGTACTAGTGACCAGCGTTCTGACCGGTTGCTCCGGTCTGCAGAAAACCGACTGGCCCACATGCGCAGCAGTAGGGGGTGTGGTAGGTGCAGGGCTGGGTGCGATCGAGAGCGCCACCTGGGCTGGGTGGGGCACGCTGATCGGCGCTGGCACAGGGGCCGCCTATTGCTGGGTTCACGGCGATGGTGACGAAGACGGTGATGGCGTGTTTGACAGCCGCGACAAGTGCCCCGGCACCCCGCCTGGAACCAAGGTGGACGCCGATGGCTGCCCGATCAAGGTTGAAGCTCCGGTCGTTGAAGCACCGGCCGTGGTCGAGCACGAGACTATCGTCGTTCGTGACCTGCTGTTCTCCTTCGACTCCGCCAAGCTGGACCCGGCCGACGAGGCCAAGTTGGATGACGTTGCCACCCGCCTGAAGAACGAAGCACCGAATGCCAAGCTGACCGTGACGGGTCACACCGACAGTGTCGGCTCCGACAAGTACAACCAGAAACTCTCGGAACGCCGCGCCCAAGCGGTGGCCGACTACCTGGTTCGTAGTGGCATCCCGGCGTCCAGCATCGTGAGCGTCAATGGCGCGGGGGAAAGCCAACCGGTAGCCGATAACGCCACCAAGGACGGCCGCGCGATGAACCGCCGCGTGGAAATCCAGATCGACCGCTGATCCCGGTATTCCACGGCGCACGCCTTGTGCGCCGTGGACCTCCGGTCTTTACTCCTGTGGTACCGGCGTGGCCGGTGGCACAGGAGAATCATCATGGACAAGCAACTTCCCCGAGTTGCGATTTCACTTCTTCTGGTCAGCAGTTTCCTTTCCGGTTGCGCCACGTCCAGTGATGGCAGTGCTGCGCTCAATCAAGGGAATTGGCCAATTTGTAGTCTTATTGGCGGCGCAGTTGGCGGTGGCCTGGGTGCCATCGAGAGTTCCGCCTGGGCGGCTGGTGGCGCCGCGGCTGGTGCCATAGCTGGTGGTCTGATCTGCTATGCCCAGGATGGCGATGCCGACGGCGATGGCGTATTCGATCGCCGTGATACCTGCCCCGATACGCCGGCCGGCAAGCCGGTCAACGTCAATGGATGTCCGGAGCGGACTTATCCCCAAGCGCCTGCTGCCGAAGCACCGGCGGCGCCCCAGGACGAGGTGATCGTACTCAGCGACATGGGCAACGTGCTGTTCGCGTTTGACTCCGCGGAGCTGACTTCGGACGCCAAGGACCAACTGGCTGGCGTTGCCAATCGCCTGACCAGTGCCAACCTGGTCAGCGTAAAAGTGATCGGACATACCGACAGCAAGGGCTCGGATGCCTACAACCAGCGGCTTTCCGAGCGACGAGCGAAAAGTGTGGCGGATTTCCTGGCGAGCCAGGGCGTGCCTCCCGACAAGCTGTCCACGGAGGGTATGGGTGAGAGCCAGCCGGTGGCCGACAACGGCACCGATGCAGGGCGCTCGCAGAACCGCCGCGTAGAAATCCGCGTCGATCGCTGAATGATTTCGTTACCCAATGTGTAGGGGCTGTCCCCGGCCCCGCGCTTTTCCCGGCGGCGCTCTGGTGCGCCGCCGGGCTTAAGCGTATGTTCCGCACACCTAAAAACAATGCCAGGAGGGGAGGCATGCGAGTATTCATGGAGCTGGGCAAGGTGGTTGCCCTGATGTTCTGGCTGGTGGTGATCATCAATCTGGTTTCACCCTTCGCCACGCCTTTCGAGATGCTGCTCAATGGCGCCGCGATCCTGCTGATCCTGGTGCACCTGTTCGAAATCCTGATGTTCAATTCGTTGCTGCGCGGTCGCGCCCGGCCCTGGGTGGATCGCCTGCAATTGCTCCTGTTCGGTGTCTTCCACCTGCTCAGCATTCCGCGCCATGCCAAGGAGGCACACCATGCGTAAGCTCTGCCTGTTGGCGGCCCTGACCGCGCCTGTTGCCCTGGCTCAGAACCAGGTGAAGGTGGATGCCCACAATTTCCTCAAGCTGCCGTCCCGGGCCGGGAGCCTCAGCCTCGATCAGGTCGAAGTGGCCGACTACGCCACCTTGCTGATCCCGGCGGGCGTGACCGAACTGCGTATTGGCGAGCTGCACATGGGGCGCGAGGCGCGCCTCGGCATCGCGCCATCGGAGCAGGAATTCCGCCTTGAAGTGCAGCGGGGCGAGATCGGCACCGGTAGCAACATCACGGCATCCGGCTCGGCCGGCAGCATGAGCAAGCCGGCCAGCCCCGGCCGAAATCTCAATCTGCGGCTGGTGGATGTGCGAGTCAGCGAGATGACCCTGGACGTGCGCGGCGGCATCGGCGCCCCCGGTTATCAAGGGCTGGATGGCGCCGATGGCGACGCCGCCGGGTGCATCTGGGGCCAGGCGGACCGCGGCTGGGATGGCCAGCCCGGTGGCGACGGTCAGGCGGGCGGTGCGGGCGGTCAGGTCCGCCTGGAAGTGCCGGCGGAATTCCCGGTCGAGCTGGTTCGTGTACGGCTGGAAGGTGGTGCTGGCGGCGCGGCGGGCGAGGGCGGTGCGGGTGGCCACGGCGGGTCTGCCAAGGGCTGCCTGGTCTACAAAGCCGATGGCGCGGCTGATGGCCGCGCCGGGCAACCCGGCCGGGCCGGTGCTGCCGGCAATTCCGGCAGCCTCAAGGTCATTCGGTTCTGATTCGGCGAAGGCGCACAAGGACGTGCGCCAGCTTCAGAAGCTGAGGCGGATCGCGACGACCGTCACCAGCGCCAGGCCGATAAGCAGGTTGAATCCCACCACGCGGCGAATGCGGCCTAGCACCGCGCCACCTTCCGGCCAGTTTTCGGCATTCACCGCCGCGCGCAGCTGGGGCAGCAGCAGGGCGCTGACCCGCACGAAGAGCGCGAGCATCGCGATATAGAGCCCGATCATCATGTGCACATAGCGCGGCGCCGCCTCCAGGCTGGCGAACGACAGGTGCAGCATGCCGACGCCGGTGAAGGGCAGCACCAGCACCGCCGGCCACACCCACTGGAAGAAGCGACGGAACACTTCGAGCCACAGACGCAGGCGCGCCGGGGGTTCCAGGGTGGTCACGGCTGCCGGCCGGAGAATCATCCAGGCGAAGAACATGCCGCCGACCCAGATCAGGGCGGCCAGCAGGTGCAGGGCGTAAAGGGCGGCGTGGGCGGTCATCCGGTCAACTCCATTCGGCGGGGAAAAGAAGGCGCGCTATGATAGCCGGCCTGTTAAAGTACTGAAAATTTATCCAGCGTTCCGGCCCCGCCATTTCCCATGCTCAGCTCCGAACTCAAGTCCCAGATCCAGGGCGCCTACAGCCGTTTTCTCGAAGCCAAGGGGCTCAAGGCCCGCTACGGCCAGCGCCTGATGATCGCCGAGGTGGCCAAGGTCCTCGGTGCCATCCCGATGGATGACGAAGGGCACCGTGAGGGCGAGCCTGCCGTGGTGGCGGTGGAAGCGGGAACGGGTACCGGCAAGACCGTGGCCTACAGCCTGGCGACGATTCCCGTAGCAAAAGCCGCTGGCAAGCGCCTGGTGATCGCCACCGCCACCGTCGCCCTGCAAGAGCAGATTGTCCACAAGGACCTGCCCGACCTGATGCGCAACAGCGGCCTCAACTTCAGCTTTGCGCTGGCCAAGGGGCGTGGCCGCTACCTGTGCCTGTCCAAGCTCGACATGCTGTTGCAGGAAGGCCAGGCCCAGAGCGCCACCGCGCAGTTGTTTGCCGATGAAGGTTTCAGCATCGACGTCGACGAGAAGGGTCAGAAACTGCTCAACCAGATGATCGAACGCCTTGCCGGCAATCGCTGGGATGGCGACCGCGACTCCTGGCCCGAGGCCATCGAGGATCAGGACTGGGCACGGGTCACCACCGATCACAGCCAGTGCACCAAGCGCCACTGCCCGAACTTCCAGCAGTGCGCCTTCTACAAGGCGCGGGAAGGCATGACCAAGGTGGACGTCATCGTCACCAACCACGACATGGTGCTGGCCGACCTGGCCCTGGGTGGTGGTGCGGTGCTGCCGGACCCGCGCGACACCCTCTACGTATTCGACGAAGGCCACCATCTGCCGGACAAGGCCATCGGCCACTTCGCCCACTACACCCGCCTGCGCTCCACCGCCGACTGGCTGGAGCAGGTAGCCAAGAACCTCACCAAGCTGCTGGCGCAGAATCCGCTGCCGGGTGAATTTGGCCGTCTGGTGGAAGGCGTGCCGGAACTGGCGCGGGAAATCCGTACCCACCAGCAGTTCATGTTCAACGCCTGCGAGGAGATCGCCGATTTCCGCGCCGGTGAGGACATGGAAGGCCGCGACCGCCCCCGTCACCGCTTCGATGCCGGCGTTGTACCCGAGCATCTGCGGGAGCTGGGCATCGAGCTGAAGAAAGGCTTTTCCAGGCTCAACGACGTCTTCACCCGGTTGACCGAACTGCTCAAGGAAGCCATGGACGGCGAGGCCAGCATTGGTGTCGCCAGCCATCAGGCAGAGGAGTGGTACCCGCTGTTCGGCAGCCTGCTGACACGCGCCCAGGGCAACTGGGAGCTCTGGACGGCCTTCACCGCTGAAGACCCGGAGGACAGCCCGCCCATGGCGCGCTGGCTGACGTTGGCCGAGAGCGGTGCGCTGCATGACATCGAGGTCAATGCCAGCCCGATCCTGGCGGCCGAGACGTTGCGGCGGAACCTGTGGAACGTCGCCTACGGTGCCCTGGTGACCTCCGCCACCCTCACTGCCCTGGGCAAGTTCGACCGATTCCGCATGCGCGCCGGCCTGCCGAAGGTCGCCGTCACAGCCGTTGTCCCCAGCCCCTTCCAGCATGCCGATGCCGGTTTGCTGCGGGTACCGGACCTCAAGGCCGACCCCCGCGATGCCGCCGCCCATACCGCGGCCATCGTCCGCGACTTGCCCGCACTGGTGGAAGGCGCGCGCGGCACCCTGGTGCTCTTCGCATCCCGTCGGCAGATGCAGGATGTCTTCGAAGGCCTGGATCGCGACTGGCGTAAGCGGGTGCTGATCCAGGGCAACCTGTCCAAGCAGGAGACCCTGAACAAGCACAAGGCGCGAGTCGATGATGGCGAGTCCAGCGTGCTCTTCGGCCTGGCCAGCTTCGCCGAAGGTGTCGACCTGCCGGGTGCCTACTGCGAACACGTGGTGATCGCCAAGATTCCGTTCGCCGTCCCGGATGACCCGGTGGAGGCGGCCCTGTCCGACTGGATCGAGGCCCGCGGCGGCAATCCCTTCATGGAAATCGCCGTGCCCGACGCCTCGCTGCGCCTGGTGCAGGCCTGCGGTCGCCTGCTGCGCACCGAGTCTGACCGGGGCACCATCACCCTGCTGGACCGGCGCGTGGTTACCCAGCGCTATGGCCGTGCCATCCTCGATGCCCTGCCGCCCTTCCGTCGCGAAATAGCCTGACGGCGGCTCGCCCTTGACGCTGTGCGCCCCCCATCTGCGATGATGCCGGGGTTTTTGCGGGGGCCCCTCGGCCTCCGCGTGGTCCGCTTCATTTCGTCGGCTCCATGGCGAGAGACGAATTTCCTGCGGTCTATGCACAGCATTCTCTTGGGAACTCCGGTCCGATGCTTTCGACATCCAAACGCCCCCTCGTCCTGGCCATCCTCCTCGGGATGTCGGGAATCCCCCTGGCTGCCCAGGCAGAGACCCTGTTCAACTTCGTCCGCCCAATGGACGCCGTCCAGGTAGCCACCCAGGACGCCAACCTGCCGAGCGTGACCGCCGAAACCACGGCCAATGGCGAGATTCTTCGCCGCCTCACCTTCAACGCAGCCGAGAAGCCCAGCCTGCGCCTGACTCCGCAGAGCGGCACTTGGGATTGGTCCAAGGCCGAGGCCATGAGCCTGCGCATCCAGAGCGCCCAGGACTGGGCCATTACCCTGGACGTCGCTATTGAAAGTACCGACGGCAAGGTCCTGACCACTCAGGTGGCGCTGCCGGCCGGTCCGGCACAGACCCTGCTGGTGCCGCTGGCTTCCACCTCGCCCAATGCCCACGGGATGCGTGAGGCACCGCCGGTGCCCTGGACTCGTGATGGCCAGCGCTGGCTGCCGGCCACCCTGGTCAATGGCGAGCTGGATCGCAGCAAGGTCGCCTCCGTGACCCTCTCCCTGAACCAGCCGAATGCTGCCCAGAACGTGCTGCTCGGCCGCTTCGGTACTGTGGAGGACAACCAGCAGGCATCCCTCTACGAGGGCCTGATGGATGCCTACGGCCAATACGCTCGCGCCGACTGGCCGGGCAAGGTCAAGAATGACGAGCAACTGAAGAAGAGCGCCGAGCAAGAAGCCAAGCAACTGGCCGACTGGACCGCCAAGCTTCCGCAACAGGATGCCTACGGTGGCTTGCTGGGCGGCGAGACGTTCGAGGCCAGCGGCTTCTTCCGCACCGAAAAGCGCGGCGGTCGCTGGTTCCTGGTCACCCCGGAGGGCCATCCGTTCTTCTCTCTGGGGGTCAACGCCGTGACTCCCGACCTGAGCCAGACCTATGTCGAGGGCCGCGAGGCCATGTTCAAGGCACTGCCCAAGGACAACGAGCCGCTCGCCACCCACTTCGGCAAAGGCGATGACCGCGCGGAGACCGACGCCAACAAGGGCCGTGCCTTCAACCAGGGGCGCTGGTACGACTTCTACGGCGCCAACCTGGAGCGCACCTACGGTGGCAATGACCGGCAGCGCTGGGTGGGCCACAGCCTGGACCGCCTCAAGGCCTGGGGCTTCAACACGGTGGGTAACTGGAGCGACCCGGACTTCAGTAACAGCAAGCGCATGCCCTACACCCTGCCGCTGTCGATCCACGGCGACTTCGCCACCATCAAGACCGGCTTCGACTGGTGGGGCGGCATGCCCGACCCCTTCGACCCACGCTTCGCCATGGCGGCCGAGCGGACCATTGCCATTGCGGCGCGAGACCATCGCGACGATCCCTGGCTGCTGGGCTTCTTCGCCGACAATGAACTGGCCTGGGGTGGCCATGGTGATGACCCGAAGGCCCGCTATGCCCTGGCCTACGGCACCTTGCGGTTGACCACCGACGTGCCGGCCAAGCGCGCCTTCCTCAAACAACTGCGGGACAAGTACCGGAACCAGGAGGGCCTCTCCAAAGCCTGGGGCATCGAGTTGCAGGCTTGGGAACTGATGGAGGACCCGGGGTTCGAGCCGCCGCTGCCGAACCCTGAGCACCCGGCCATCGAGGAAGACCTCAAGCGCTTCCAGCGTTTCTACGCCGACACCTATTTCAAGACCATCGCCGACTCGCTGAAGTGGCACGCGCCCAACCACATGCTGCTAGGTGGCCGCTTCGCCGCCACCGTGCCCGAGGCCATCGAGTCCTGCGCCCAGTACTGCGACGTGATCAGCTTCAACCGCTACACCCGCGAGCCGGAGCAAGGGCTGGACATGGACCTGCTGCGCCGGCTGGACAAGCCGGTATTGATCACTGAATTCCACTTCGGATCCCGCGATCGCGGTCCCTTCTGGGGCGGTGTGACTCAGGTCTACAAGGAAGAAGAGCGCGGTGCGGCCTACGCCAACTACCTTAAAAAGGCCGCCGAAGAGCCGCTGATCGTCGGCGCTCACTGGTTCCAGTACCTCGACCAGCCCGCCACCGGCCGTCTGCTGGATGGCGAGAACGGCCACCTTGGCCTGGTGGGCATCACCGACCGTCCCTGGCAGGGCTTCGTGGAGACGGTGCGCAAGGCCAACCTGGCGCTGGTCGACAGCATCAACAAGCCGCTCGAACCTCAGACCGCCCAAGCCAAGCAGCCGGCCGAACCCGCGAAACCGGCGCAGGCCGCTGGCAAGCAGCCTGAACCTGCCAGCGAGGCGAAGCCCGCCGAGCCGGACGAGGCCGCCCAGCAGGCCAAACCTGCCACATCGGATGCGCAGGCCGCTGAGAAACCAGAAGCTGAAAAACCTGAGGCCGAGCAGCCGGAGGCGGAAGCGGCGCAGCCGGAAGCACCGGCCCAGCCCTCCACCGCCACGGACGAGGACGCCGGGAAGCCCTGACGGGCAACCCGTCTTCCGCACGGTTCACAAGGGGCGGCAAGGCTGGAACAATGCCGCCTCCATTTTTTCAGGAGCATGCCGGTGCAGATCCAGGGCTATTTCGACTTGCGCTTCGAAGCGGCGAGGGAGGCATTCGCCGACCTCTTCAACGATCCGCAGGAGCGCGGCGCCGCCCTCTGTGTGCAGATCGGCGGGGAAACCGTGCTCGACCTCTGGGCCGGCGTGGCCGACAAGGACGGCCAGCAGGCCTGGCAGAGCGACACAATCCTCAACCTCTTCTCCTGCACCAAGACCTTCTCCGCAGTGACCCTGTTGCAGCTGGTGGGGGAGGGCAAGCTGGACCTGGACGCCCCTGTTGCGCGCTATTGGCCGGAGTTTGCCGCCGCCGGCAAGGAGAAGATCAGCGTTCGCCAGGTGCTCTGCCATCGCGCGGGCCTCCCGGCAATCCGCGCTGCGCTGCCTGCCGAGGCCCTCTACGACTGGGACGCGATGACCGCCGCCCTCGCCGCCGAGGAACCCTGGTGGACGCCGGGCGAAGCCCATGGCTATGCCCCCATTACCTACGGCTGGCTGGTGGGCGAGCTGATCCGCCGTGCCGACGGCCGTGCGCCCGGCGATTCCATCGTGACCCGCGTCGCCAGGCCCCTGGGCCTGGACTTCCACGTCGGTCTGGCGGACGAGGAATTCCACCGTGTTGCCCACATCGCCCGTGCCAAGGGCAATCTGGGCGATGCCGCGGCTCAGCGCCTGCTGAAGTGCATGATGACCGAGCCGAATTCCCTCAGCACCCGCGCCTTCACCAATCCGCCGTCCATCATGACCAGCACCAACAAACCGGAATGGCGGCGCATGCAGCAACCGGCCGCCAATGGTCACGGCAACGCGCGCAGCCTGGCGGGCTTCTATGCGGCCCTGCTGGATGGCCAATTGCTGGACGCCGAGTTGCTTGCCGAGCTGACCCGGGAGCACTGCCAGGGTGAGGACCTCACGCTGCAGACCGCTACCCGCTTCGGCCTTGGCTGCATGCTGGACCAACCGGACGTGGGCAATGCCACCTATGGCCTGGGTCGCTACACCTTCGGCCACCCCGGCGCTGGTGGCTCCACTGGATTCGCCGACCCTGAACGGGACCTGGCCTTCGGCTTCGTCACCAACACGCTCGGCCCTTACGTGCTGATGGACCCTCGGGCCCAGAAACTGGCACGGGTGGTCATGGGCTGCCTGGACTGAGCCGCTGGTCAGTCCAACAGATTTTTTCTAGGCGCAAGAACGGCTTGGAGAGAAAATTTAAGCCTCGCCATGAAAGTGAAGTGCCACCACTTGCGGGTGGCACGGGTCATTCGGTTCACAGGGTATCGCGAACATGAAACTGCTCAAGACGTCCACCTTGCTCCTCTGCCTTGCAGCCTCCGGCTGCAGCATGTACGGCCATGACAAGGGGGACGCTGGCGCCAAGCCGGAAGAAAAGGCCACCAGCAGCTCCAATTGGTGGTCGTTTGGAAGCAAGAAGGAAAAAGCCGCGGACAAGTCGGTAACCAAGATCGACGAGAAGCGGACCCAGGCCTGGCTGGACGAATACGAGCCGCGCCTGCGCGAGGCGGCGAAGGGCAGCAAGCTGGAGGTTGAACGCCGCGAGAACGTGCTGGTGGTCAGCCTGCCGGTGGACCCGTCGTTCAACCCGGACCGTCCGAGCATGCTGCTCCCTAACACCCTGGGCCCGATTACCCGCGTGGCCAAGCTGGTGGAAGGCGACCCCAGGACCGGCGTACTGGTGCTGGGCCATGCCGACAGCTCCGGCAAGGAAGACGCCAACCGCAAGCTCAGCCAGGAGCGCGCCCAGTCAGTGGCGGCCATCTTCCGCCTGAGCGGCCTGGAGCGTGATCGTCTGTCCCTCAAGGGCGTGGGCTCGGACGTGCCGCGCGCGGCCAACGACAGCCAGCAGGGGCGGGCACTGAACCGCCGCGTGGAAATCCTGCTCACCCCGCAGGAAACCCTGAAGGCGCTGATTGCCAAGTACAGCCAACCGGCGAAGCCCGAGCAGCCCAAGGTAGCTGCTACAGGTCAAGCCCGCTGAACCGGATCTGGGTAAGCTGAAGGACCCAGCAGACAAGGAATTGCCGAGATGACTCAGACCCTGGCCGACATGCGCCGCGATTACACCCGTGACGGGCTCAGTGAGGACAATGCGCCCGCTGAGCCTTTCAGCCTGTTCCAGAGTTGGTTCGGGGATGCGGTGAAGACCGAGCAACTGCCGGTCGAGCCCAACGCCATGACCCTCGCTACAGTGGATGCCCAGGGCCGCCCCCATTGCCGGGTGCTGCTGCTCAAGGGGCTGGACGAGCGAGGCTTCACCTTCTTCAGCAACTACGACAGCGCCAAGGGTGAGCAGCTCGCCACCAATCCCTTTGCCGCCATGACCTTCTTCTGGCCGGCCCTGGAGCGCCAGGTCCGCATCGAGGGCAGGGTGGAGCGGGTGACGCCTGCCGAGTCCGATGCCTATTACCAGGTTCGGCCCCTGGGCAGCCGGCTGGGCGCCTGGGCTTCGCCCCAGAGCCAGGTGATCCGCGATCGCGCTGAGCTCGAATCCCTGCTGGCGGAAACCGAACAGCGCTTCCTCGACCAGGCGCCCAACTGTCCGCCCCATTGGGGCGGCTATCGCCTGCTGCCCGAGCGTATCGAGTTCTGGCAGGGTCGGCCGAGCCGCCTGCATGACCGCCTCAATTACCGCCTGGAGAATGGAGCCTGGGTGCGGGAGCGCCTGGCCCCCTGAAACCGGTCAGTCCTGCGCCCGATAGCTGTCGGCTACCTGGTGCAGCCAGTCAGGCAACTGACGCCGCTTGACACCCGTCTCCTTCGCCCGAGCCAACTGCTCCAGCATGAAGGTCTGCTTGGCCGTGTCGCTACCGGCCAGGGAAAGCGCCAGGTCCCGGTCCATCCAGCGCTTGATGCGTACGTAGATCCACCAGTGGAAATACAGGCCGGCGGCGGTGGTGACGACGATGATGAAATAGTCCATGGGCTAACCTTTGGTGACAGGGAAGGCGTAGGACGATTCCTTGGCCGCTGTCAGAAAACTAAAATGTGGCTGATTGGACGCTGAGCAGTCTGTCCGGTCAGGTGACAGTCTCGGCGGCGCGGAGTCTAATTGATAGGTATCTCAATCTGGAGGAAATGCTATGCGTAAACCCGTTCTGCTGGTTGCCTCGTTCACGGCAGTGGCACTGGCGCTGGGTGGCTGTCAGTCGAGTCTGACCGGTGACACCTATTCCCGCGATGAGGCTCGTCAAGTACAGACCGTGCGCATGGGCACTATCGAATCCTTGCGTCCGGTGAAGATCGAAGGCACCAAGACGCCGGTCGGGGCCGGTGCCGGTGCGGTGGTCGGCGGTATCGGCGGCAGCACCATCGGTCAGGGGAAGGGCAGCGCGGTTGCCGCGGTGGTCGGCGCCGTCGCCGGCGGTCTCCTGGGCGCGGCTGCCGAGGAAGGCTTCACCCGTACCCAGGGTGTGGAGATCACCGTGCGTGAGGACGACGGCTCGATGCGCGCCTACGTCCAGGAAGTCCAGCCCAACGAAGTCTTCCGCGTGGGCGAGCGTGTTCGCATCATGACGGTCAACGGCACCAGCCGCGTCGCCCACTGAAGCTAAGCTTGTCCCGATCGGGACAGCTTGTTCTGTTTTTCCCCAGTCCTTTCGAAGAGGGCGACAGTGCCGCTGGCCTGTCGCGCTCTGGGCTGGGCGTTTCCCGGCATTACTAGAATTTTGAAATAATTCAATCTATCGGTATCAATCGATAGTAATGGATAATCGCCAGGTTTTTTCGCTTGCCATTTCCAGCACTTGGGAGGAAATGGCGCTGACCTAGGGGAGTTATGGATGATATTGGCGCTCATCGTCGCGCTGCCCTTTCTTGGGGCCCTTCTTCCACCACTGGCCGAGCGCCATGGCCGCACCGCTTGCGCGGGCGTTGCCGCGCTGGTGCCGCTGATCGGCCTGAGCCTGCTGCTGGCCCAGGCCGATAACGTTTTCGCTGGCGAGACCCTGAAACTGGTGATGCCCTGGCTGCCGGGCTTCGGCCTGAGCTTCAGCCTGCGTCTTGACGGCCTGGGTTTCCTGTTCGCCCTGCTGATCCTCGGCATCGGCTTGCTGGTCATCCTCTACGCCCGCTACTACCTGTCGACCGAAGAGCCGATGGGGCGTTTCTTCGCCTTTCTGCTGCTGTTCATGGGCGCCATGCTCGGCGTGGTGCTGTCGGAGAACCTGCTGCTGATGCTGGTGTTCTGGGAGCTGACGAGCCTCTCGTCGTTCCTGCTGATCGGCTTCTGGGGATACCGCTCCGACGCCCGCAAGGGCGCACGCATGGCCCTGGCCGTGACCGGCGGTGGCGGTCTGGCGTTGTTCGCCGGCGTGCTGCTGGTGGGATATATCGCCGGCAGTTTCGAGCTGAGCCAGGTGCTCGCGGCGGGTGAGCAGATCCGCGCCCACAGCCTCTATCCGGTGGCCCTGATACTGGTTCTGCTGGGGGTGTTCACCAAGTCCGCGCAGTTCCCGTTCCACTTCTGGCTGCCCCACGCCATGGCGGCGCCCACGCCGGTGTCCGCCTACCTGCACTCCGCCACCATGGTGAAGGCGGGGGTGTTCCTGCTGGCGCGCCTCTACCCGGCGCTGGCCGGTTCCGATCTCTGGTTCTACCTGGTCAGCCTGAGCGGCCTGGCGACGCTCCTGATCGGCGCCGGCATGGCCTTGTTCCAGCACGACCTGAAGGGCTTGCTGGCGTACTCGACCATCAGTCACCTGGGCCTGATCACCCTGCTGTTCGGCCTGGATTCGCAGCTGTCCAACGTCGCGGCGGTGTTTCACATCATCAACCATGCGACCTTCAAGGCGTCGCTCTTCATGGCCGCCGGGATCATCGACCACGAGACCGGCAGCCGCGACATGCGCCTGATAAACGGGATGTGGAAGTACATGCCGCACACCGCGGTGCTGGCGATGGTGGCGTCCCTGGCGATGGCGGGCGTGCCCTTGCTGAACGGCTTCCTGAGCAAGGAGATGTTCTTCGGCGAAACCCTGCAGCAGGACCTGCTGGGTAGCTTCAGCTGGGTGGTGCCAGCGGCTGCCACCCTGGCCGGCGTGTTCTCGGTGGCCTACTCGCTGCGTTTCGTCCATGACGTCTTCTTCAACGGCGAGCCGGCTTCCCTGCCCAAGTTCCCGCCCCATGAGCCGCCGCGCTACATGAAGGTGCCGGTGGAAATCCTGGTGTTCCTCTGCCTGCTGGTAGGCATGTTCCCCGGCTTCACCGTGGCCCCGCTGCTGGCGGCGGCCGCTGCAGCCAGCCTTGGCGGCCAGCTGCCGGAATACAGCCTGGCCATCTGGCACGGCTTCAACCTGCCGCTGGCCATGAGTTTCGTGGCGCTGGTGGGTGGCGTGCTGGTCTATGTCCTGCGCAAGCCGCTGTTCCGCTGGTATGCCGGCCTGCCCGAAACCGACGCCAAGGAAGTCTTCGAACAGCAGGTGCAGCGCTCCACCCAGGCGGCCCGCTGGATCACCGAACACCTGGAAAATGGTTCCCTGCAGCGCTACCTGGCCTGGCTGCTGGGCTCGACCGTGGTACTGGTGGCGCTATCCCTGGCACCGCTGCCGCAGATCGCCGGCGAAAGAACGCTGACGCCGCTGGACGGCATCACGGCCCTCGGCCTGGTGGTGCTGGCCCTGGCCGGCGTGCTGACGGCGATCTTCCATCGCCAGCGGCTGATTGCCCTGATGATCCTCGGTGTCGCCGGTCTGCTGGTGGCCCTGGCCTTCGCCCGCTTCTCCGCTCCCGACCTGGCCCTGACCCAGTTGGTGGTGGAAGTGGTGACCCTGGTGTTGCTGATCCTGGCGCTCTACTACCTGCCATCGCGCACGCCGGGAGAGAGCTCCAGCCTGCGTGGCCTGCGCGACTTCGTCCTGGCCAGCGGCGCCGGGGTGATGGTGGCCCTGCTGGCCTACGCGGTGCTGACCCGTCCCTATGCCAGCATTGCTGACTTCTTCATCGCCAATGCCGTTTCCGGTGGCGGCGGCACCAACGTGGTGAACGTGATCCTGGTGGACTTCCGAGGCTTCGACACCCTGGGCGAGATCACCGTCCTGGCCATCGCCGCCGTGGGCATCTACGCCATGCTCTCCGGCCTGCGCCTGACCAATCCCACGTGCGACCCGCAGGGTCGGCGCTGGGCCCACGCCAAGCACCCGCTGGTGCTGGAAACCCTGTCGCGCCTGCTGCTGCCCCTGGCGCTGCTGATCTCCGTGTTCATCTTCCTGCGCGGGCACAACCTGCCGGGCGGCGGCTTTATCGCCGGCCTGATCACCGCCGTGGCCCTGGTGCTGCAGTACATCGCCAGCGGCATTGCCTGGGTGGAGCAGCGCATGAACCTGAACTACCAGCGCATGGCGGGTGCCGGGGTGCTGATCGCGGGCCTCACCGGCCTCGGCAGCTGGGCCTTCGGGCGCAATTTCCTCACCTCCGCCTTCGGCCACTTCGAGCTGCCGCTGGTGGGTGAATTCGAACTGGCCACCGCCATGCTGTTCGACCTCGGCGTGTACCTGACTGTCGTCGGCTCCACCCAACTGGTGCTGGTCAACCTGGGGCGGGTCAGCCTGGCCCCGGCCGCGAGCAAGGAGATTCACTGATGGAGGCGCTGTTCGCCGTGACCCTGGGCCTGCTCACCACCAGTGGTGTCTATCTGCTGCTGCGCGGGCGGACCTTCCCCGTGGTGCTGGGTCTGACCCTCCTGTCCTATGCCGTCAACCTGTTCCTCTTCGCCATGGGCCGCCTGGCCGGCGAGGCCGCGGTGCTCGGGCGGGACGTCCAGTACGCCGATCCGGTGCCGCAGGCCCTGGTGCTCACCGCTATCGTCATCGGTTTCGCCATGACCGCATTCGTGGTGGTCCTGGCCTTGCGTGGCATCGGCGACCTGGGCAGCGACCATGTGGATGGCCGCCCCGACCAGGAGTCGGCGCCATGACCCATCTGTCGATCCTGCCCATCCTGATCCCACTGTTCAGCGGTGCCCTGCTGCTGGTGCTGCCGTCCAACGAGCGCCTCAAGCGCACCGTGTCGGTCCTCGCGACCCTGGCTCTGGTGCCGCTGGCGCTGCTGCTGATGCAGCAGGCGGGCGACGGCCAGCTGCGGGTGTATGCCCTCGGCGGCTGGCAGCCACCCTTCGGCATCGTGCTGATGCTGGACCGCCTGACCGGACTCATGCTGCTGGCCACTGCCGTGCTGGCCAGTGGCGCCGTGCTCTATGCCGTACGGGGTGATGACCGCATCGGCCTGCGCTTTCACGGCCTGTTCCAGTTCCAGCTGCTGGGCATCAACGGTGCCTTCCTCACGGGCGATCTGTTCAACCTCTTCGTCTTCTTCGAGATCCTGCTGATCGCCTCCTATGCACTGCTGATGCATGGCGGCGGTGCGGAGCGGGTGAGGGCGGGGCTGCACTACGTGATCCTCAACCTCGCCGGCTCGGCGCTGTTCCTGATCGCAGTCGGCACCCTCTACGGCATCACCGGCACCCTGAACATGGCCGACATGGCGAGCCGGGTGGCCGCGGCCGGTCCGCAGAACGCGCCTGTGCTGGCCGCCGCCGGGTTGGTCCTGCTGCTGGTGTTCGCCCTCAAGGCGGCGCTCCTGCCCCTGTACTTCTGGCTGCCCCGCGCCTACGCCGCGGCCAGTGCACCGGTGGCGGCACTCTTCGCGATCATGACCAAGGTGGGCATCTACTCCATCCTGCGGGTCTACAGCCTGGTCTTCGGCCCCGAGGCGGGCGAACTGGCCAACCTGGCCCAGCCCTGGCTCTGGCCGCTGGCCCTGGCCACCGTGATCCTCGGTGCCCTGGGTGCACTGGCCGCGACCACCCTTCAGGGTCTGCTGGCCTATCTGGTGGTGGTGTCCGCCGGTACCCTGCTGGCGGCCATCGCCTTGGGAACTCCCGAAGCCCAAGGCGCGGCGCTTTTCTATCTGTTGCACAGCACCTGGGTGGCCGGTGCGCTGTTCCTGCTCGCCGACCTGGTCAGTCGCCAGCGCGGCGAGAAGGCTGGCGCGCTGGTGCAGGGCCCCGCGTTGCAGAACCCCGGCATCCTTGGCGCGGCCTTCTTCTTCGGCGCCATCGCCGTGGCCGGCCTGCCACCCCTATCAGGCTTCTTCGCCAAGCTCCTGCTGCTCCAGGCGGCACCGCCCGGCGGTGGCGCGCTGCCCCTGTGGAGCGTGTTGCTGATCGGCGGCTTCGTCGGCCTGGTGGCCTTGAGCCGCGCCGGCAGCACCCTGTTCTGGCGCACTGGCCACCAGGTCCTGGGCAGTGCCGAACTGGACGGCGGCCGGCTCTTCGCGACCCTGTTGCTGCTGGCCGGCAGCCTGGTACTGGTGGCCTTCGCCCAGCCGCTGCTGGAGTACGCGCAGGCCAGCGCTGCGCAACTTCATGACCTGACGCTCTATCGCTCGATCGTCGGGGAGGCTGGAGCATGATGCGTCGACTCTTTCCCCATCCCGCCGAAAGCCTGCTGCTGCTGGTTGTCTGGTTGTTGCTGGTGGACTCCTTCGCCTTCGGCCAGTGGCTGCTGGGCGCCTTCCTCGGTTGGGTAATCCCGTTCTGCTTCCAGCCCTTGCTGATCGAGCGGCCGAAACGCTGGCGCCCGCTCAAGCTGCTGCGCTTCCTGCTGATGGTGATCGGCGATGTGGTGGTGGCCAACTTTCAGGTGGCGCGCCTGACCCTGGGCCGCATCGACGCGCTGCGCCCGGCCTTCGTGGAAGTGCCCATCGATCTGGACAACGAGCTGGCCATCAGTGTGCTGGTGAACGTGGTGTCGCTGACCCCCGGCTCGCTGGCCGCCGACCTCAGCGCTGACCGCCGGACGCTGCTGGTGCACGGTCTGGACGTTCCGGACCCGGCCGCCATGGTGGCCGAGATCAAGACGCGCTATGAGGCGCCGCTGAAGGAGATCTTCCCATGCTCGGCTTCGTGATCCCGCTCTGCCTGGTCATGCTGGGCCTGGCGCTGGTGCTGACCCTGGCCCGGCTCATCAAGGGGCCGTGCCTGCCGGATCGGGTGCTGGCCCTGGATACCCTCTACGTCAACGCCATCGCCATGCTGGTGCTCTATGGCATCTGGAAGGGCAGCGAATTGTTCTTCGAAGTGGCGCTGCTGATCGCGGTGCTGGGCTTCGTCAGCACCGTGGCGGTGGCCAAGTACATGCTGCGCGGAGACATCATCGAATGACCGGCGAACCCCTGGCCCTCTGGGCGGAAATCCTCGTCTCGGCGCTGCTGATCCTCGGCAGCCTCTTCGTGCTGATCGGCGCCATCGGCCTCTACCGCCTGCCGGACTTCTTCATGCGCCTGCACGGCCCGACCAAGGCCACCACCCTGGGGGTGGGCGGCGTGGTCATCGCGTCCCTGGTGTTCTTCTCCGCCGGGCCCGACGGCCTCAGCCTGCACGAGTTGCTGATCAGCCTGTTCCTCTTCATCAGCGCCCCGGTCAGCGCCTACATGCTGACCAAGGCAGCGGTGCTGCAGCAGTTGCCGGTAGACAGCAAGACCCGCGGCAAACCCTGGGACCAGTGAGCGCTACAGTTTTTCCCCCTCGCTGTGCCTGGCTATCGAGGCGGGCATCCCCCTAGACTCCGGTTTTTCACAGGGAGGTGGTGAATGGCGCAGCAGGGTCGATTGATGGCAGTAGCCTGCCTGGTGCTGGCCATGGCCATCTGGGGCAGCTCCTTCATCGCCCTCAAGCTGGCCTTCCGCGAGGTCGCGCCGCACTGGGTGATCTTCGCCCGTATGGCCCTGGGCAGCGTGGTGTTCCTCTGCGCCTGGCGCTGGCGTGGCGCCCTCGACTACCGCCCCGGCGACTGGAAGTACCTGCTGGGCCTGGCCGCCTGCGAGCCCTGCCTCTACTTCATCTTCGAGGCCCTGGCGCTGGAACACACCAGCGCCTCCCAGGCCGGCATGATCACCGCGCTCCTGCCGCTGCTGGTGGCGGTGGGTGCTTATGCGCTGCTTCATGAGCGAATCACGCGCAGCACCCTGGCCGGCTTCCTGCTCGCGGTGATCGGCGCCGTCTGGCTGAGCCTGGCGGGTGAATCCGACAGCCACGCGCCGCAGCCGCTGCTGGGCAACTTCTACGAATTTCTCGCCATGCTCTGCGCGACGGGCTACACGCTGCTGCTCAAGCACCTGACCGCGCGCTACTCGGCATTCTTCCTGACGGCCATGCAGGCCTTCGTCGGCAGCGTGTTCTTCCTGCCACTGGCCTGGGTCACGTCTCCGCTGCCGGAAACCATCAGCCCGCTGGGCATCGGCGCCATGATCTACCTCGGCACCCTGGTCACGGTGGGCGCATACGGCCTCTACAACTTCGGGGTGTCGAGGCTGCCTGCCAGCCAGGCCACCAGTTTCATCAACCTGATTCCGGTCTTTACGCTGGTCTTGGCCTGGGGCTTTCTCGGCGAGCGGCTCGGCGGCATGCAGTTGCTGGCCGCCGGGCTGGTGTTCGTCGGGGTGGCGCTGAGCCAGTGGCGCAGCACCGCCCCGGCCCCGGCGGGCGTGCTGGACTAGCGCTAGGGATTCAGCCAGGCCAGCACCACGTCCAGCATCCGGTTGGCGAACGCCCACTCGTTGTCGTACCAGGCCAGCACTTTCACCAGGTCCCCCTGCACCCGGGTGTGATTCAGGTCCACCACGCAGGAAATCGGGTGGCCGTTGAAGTCGCTGGACACCAGCGGCAAGGCATTACACTCCATCACGCCCGGCGGCAAATCACGCGCTCCCGCCTCCAGGGCCCTGTTGATGGACTCGCGACTGGTGGGGCGCTCGGCGATGAAACTCAGGTCCAGCAGGGACACGTTTGGCGTCGGCACCCGTACCGCCAGTCCATCCAGACGGCCCGCAAGCTCCGGCAACACCAGGCCGATGGCCTTGGCCGCTCCCGTGCTGGTGGGAATCATCGAGAGCGCCGCCGCGCGGGCCCGATAGAGGTCGCCGTGGCTCTTGTCCAGCAGGTTCTGGTCGTTGGTGTAGGCGTGCACCGTGGTCACCAGGCCGCTGCGGATACCCACCTCACGGTGCAGCAGCAGTGCCAGCGGGGCCAGGCAGTTGGTGGTGCAGGATGCGTTGGAGACGATCTGCTGGCTGCCCAGCGCCTCGTGGTTGACGCCATAGACCACCGTCAGGTCGGCGCTGTCCAGCGGGTGGGACAGCAGCACGCGGGGGGCCCCCGCGGTGAGGTGCTGTTCCACCTGGGCGCGCTTTTTCATCTTGCCCGAGCACTCCAGCACCAGGTCCACGCCCAGTTGGTCCCAGGGGAGATTGATCGGGTCGCGCTCACGCAGCAGGCGGATGGTCTGGCTATTCACCTGCAAATGGTCGTCGTGCAGGGCGACGTGGCCGTGGAAGCGGCCGAAGGTGGAATCGAATCGGGTGAGGTGGGCCAGCGACTCGAAGTCGCCGAGGTCATTGATGGCTTCGATGCGCAGGCGCTGTTCGAGACCCCGCTCGAACAGCGCACGAACCAAGGCGCGACCGATGCGCCCGTATCCATTCAGGGCGATACGCAGCATGGTGTTCTCCTTCCTGTTGTCCTTCACTCAGCTTAGTGGTGAAGGTCCGGAAGGGCGCCCTGAGTTGAACGAGAAATCTATCCCGGATCAGTTGTCGCGAGCGCCGCCGAAGGAGGCGCAGCCGCGCATGGGTTTGCCGTCCAGGCGCAGCTCGGCGCTCAGGTGCTGGACCGCGCCGCTCATGCTGTCGACGCAGCGTTGCGGCGCCACCCAGAGTTCCAGGCGCTGGCCGTTGGCTTCGCTGGAGAGGTTGAAGCGGCCTTCCGGCAATTGTTCTTCGACGTAGGGCAGGGCCAGGGAGGGCTGGCCGGGACGGTCGAGCACCAGGCCCTTGCCGCTGACATTCAGGCTCCAGTCTGGCTCGTGGCCGTTGGCCTGCAGGAGCAGACGCTTGAAGTTGAGGTCGGTGCAGCCATGGCCTTCCCGTTGCAGGCGGTACAGGGTGTGCAAGTCCAGCTGGCCGTCGACACCGGGCAGCGTGCTCGGGCCCATGCTGGCGCGGACATCGGCGAACAGGGGGCCGGGGCCATCGGCCGAGAGGTTGGCCGCTTCGGGCAGCAGGCCGGTGGCGCCACTGTCCACCAGGGCGAAGCGGCGCTTCTCGCCACACGGGCTGAACATGACCTGGCCAGCGTCTACGCTCAGCTGACCTTGCAGGCGCACCAGGTTGGCGGCGGGGGCAGGGGCTTTTTCGGCGAACATCTGGCAGGCGCCGAACAGGGGCAAGAGGCTGAACAGCAGGGGGCGGGCGAGGCGCATCGGGGGTCTCCTTCAGGGAGCGGCAACGTTACCGGTGCGGGGCGCCCAGCTCAAGCGCGGAGCGTGCAGATGATCCAGTACAAGCGTGTCTATGAAACGGCGGAAACCCACGATGGCCAGCGGGTCCTGGTGGATCGCCTCTGGCCACGGGGTTGCCGCAAGGAATCCCTGGGCCTGGTGGCCTGGCTGAAGGACGTGGCGCCGTCGGACACCCTGCGCAAGCAGTTCTGCCACGACCCGGCGCTGTTCGACGAATTCCGTCTGCTCTATCGCGCCGAACTGGCGGCCCGTCCCGAGCACTGGCAGGGGCTTTTGGAGATGGCGCGCAAGGGCAACCTGACATTGCTCTACGCGGCGAAGGATGAGGTGCACAACAACGCCGTGGTACTGGCGGAATTCCTCGAGGAAGAGCTGGAACGGAGCGGCCCGCCCAGCTCGCCGGTCTGCTACGCCGGCGAGCTGTAGGACGCGGTCAACAACTCACGGAGGCCCTTACCACACGCGATAGGTCTGCCCGGTCTGCGCACCCTCCGCGCTCTTCGCGTAGGCCAGCGCCGCCAGTGCCGCAGGCACTGCCTTGTAGCCACGGAAGTAGGGCGCGTAGGCCGGTAGGGCTTCCTCGATCACGGTGGGGCTGACGCTGTTGATGCGCATGCCACGCGGCAGCTCCAGGGCAGCGCTGCGCACGAAGGCGTCGATGGCGCCGTTGACCAGGCTGGCTGACGCGCCGTAGCGGATCGGATCGTCGCTCAATACGCCGGAGGTCAGGGTGAAGGAGGCGCCGTCATTGGCGAACTCGCGGCCGATCAGCACCAGGTTCACCTGGCCCATCAGCTTGTCCTTGAGGCCGATCGCGAACTCGGCCTCGCCCATCTCCTCCAGCGCACCGAAATGCACCTTGCCCACCGCGCTGATCAGTGCATCGAAGGGACCGGCCGCTTCGAACATCCGGCGGATCGACGCCGAATCGGTGATGTTCACCTGCAGCGCGCCGCTGCTGTGGCCGACACGAACGATCTCGTGGCGATCCTTCAGTTCACTGTCGATGGCCCGGCCGATGGTGCCGCTGGCACCGACGAGGATGATTTTCATGGGGTGGCTCCAGGGTTGTGAGGTGGCTTCCCGATCAGTGTAGAGTGCCGTCTATTGTCGATAATCCATGCAATTGGAAATCTTTGGTTTTCAATTGGAAACAATGAGGCGGTGTCAGCCATGAGTGAAATGGACGATCTGGCGGCCTTCGCGGTGCTGATGGACGCCGGCAGTTTTACTGCGGCGGCGGAGCGCCTGGGTTGCAGCAAGGGGCAGCTGTCCAAGCGCATCCGTCTGCTGGAGCAGGGCCTGGGCGCGGCCTTGCTGCATCGCACCACCCGCCGCCTGGGCCTGACCGCCGCCGGCGCGGCGCTGCTGCCGGAAGCCCAGGCCCTGGCCGCGCAAGCCGAGCGGGCGCGGCAGAGCGTGCGGCGCCTGCAGGAGGACCTGACCGGCTGTGTGCGGCTGACGGTGCCGGTGTCCCTCGGGGAAACCTTCTTCGATGCGCTGCTGCTGGATTTCACCCGCCAGTACGGGCAGCTCCGGGTGGAACTGGACTTGCACAACGGCTATCGCGACCTGATTGCCGACGGCTTCGACCTGGCCATCCGTTCCGGCACTGACCTGGACGACCGCCTGGTGGCCCGGCCGCTGTTCTCATTGCAGGAAATCACCTGTGCGACGCCGGCCTACCTGGCGGCCCACGGCGAGCCCCGGCAGCCGGCGGATCTGGCGCGGCACCAGTGCCTATTGAACACCCACTACAGCGGCTTCGAGGAATGGCTCTACCACCGCCAGCACCAGTTGGAGCGGGTCAAGGTGGCGGGGGCCCTGGCCAGCAACCACTACAGCCTGCTGAAGAAAGCGGCCCTGTCCGGCGCTGGCATCGCCCGGCTGCCGTCCTACATGGTCTATGACGAGCTGACGGAAGGCCGACTGGTGTGGCTGCTGCGGGACTACCAGACGCGGCAGACCCCGGTGTTCCTGGTCCACCCCTGGCAGGGCGGCTTGCCGCGCCGTACCCAGGTGCTGGCGGATTACCTCTTGGCCTGGTTCGAACGCAGCCGGCAGTTGCTGGACCAGGCAGCGGAATAGGGCCGCTTTGCTTTGTCCTGTAGGGGCGAATTCATTCGCCAAGCAGGCCGAAGGGCTGCCATGCAAGGTTCCCAAGGGGCAGCTGCGCTGCCCTAGGCGAATGAATTCGCCCCTACAACGGATCGCCTGAATCAGGAACGCGAATTTCCTAACCGCAAGCTGTACTCCGCCACCGCCTTCTCATCCGCCGCGACCCGCTCCGGCAGGAACTCCCGGAGGAACTCCACCCAGGTGCGGATCTTCGCGTCGAGGAACTGCCGCGAGGGGTACAGGGCGTAAATGCCCAGGGGAAAGAGGCTGTGGTTGGGCAGCACGCGCACCAGGCTGCCGTCCTTGAGGCCGCTGATGGCCGAGTACACCGGCAACACGCCGATGCCGATGCCGGCCTTGATCGCCTCGGTCATGGCGTCGGCGGTGTTCACCTGGAAGGGCGTCTGGTTGACGCTGATCATTTCCTGGCCGTCCGGGCCGTCGAACAGCCACTTGTCCAGGGACATCACGTTGTTCACCAGGCGCAGGCAGCGGTGCTTTGCCAGTTCCGACGGCAGGCGCGGCGCACCGTGCTTCTCGATATAGCCAGGGGATGCGCAGAGCACGCTGTAGGTGGTGCCCAACTGCTTGGAAATGAAGCCCGAGTCCGGCAGCTCCTGGGCGATCACCACGGAAATGTCGTAGCCCTCGTCGAGGATGTCGGTCGTGCGGTTGGCCAGGGTCAGGTCGAAGCTCACGTCCGGGTACTTCTCGCTGTACTGGGCAATGGCCTTGATCAGGTAGTGCTGGCCGATGCCGGTCATGGCATGGACTTTCAGGTTCCCCACCGGACGCGCATGGGCCTCGCTGGCCTCGGCTTCGGCTTCCTCGATATAGGCGAGGATCTGCTCGCAACGCAGCAGGTACCGCTGGCCGGCTTCGGTCAGGGCGATGCGGCGGGTCGTGCGGTGCAGCAGGCGGGTGCGCAGGTGGGATTCGAGGGTGGCCACCGCACGGGAGATGTACGAGGTGGTCAGGTCCATGCGCTGGGCAGCCGCGGTGAAGCTGCCAGTCTCCGCCACGCAGACGAAGGCGCGCATGTTGAAGAGGATGTCCATTGAGGGTTCCGGCCCGGGAGGGAGGCAAATTTTGTCACGAAGCGTGTCGGGGGATTATGGCTGATTCAGTACACAATCCTTTATCTATCCGTCGCCTTATCGTCACTCATTCCCGGCCCTAGAATCGCCGCCGATCCAGGCCCCGTGCCTGGCTACCCAGCATTCAGGATCTGCCGCAGTGCACCGCAATCCTTGGCCCGGCTTCGCCCGCGCCAGTCTGTTCGCCGTTGTTTCCCTTCTATCCGCCTGTATCGACAGCCAGGGCATCGCCCCTCAGGCCGAGCGCCTGGATATCGCCCGTCTGGACCAAGGCACCGCCATCCGCCGTGCCGAGCAGGACGCCGCCTGGCCCAGCGCCCAGTGGTGGCGCGCCTATGGCGACCCGCAGCTGGACGCCTGGATGGACCAGGCCCTGGCCAACAGCCCCAACCTCGCCATGGCCGCCGCGCGTGTCCGTCAGGCGCGCGCCCTGGCTGGCGTGGTGGAGTCCGCCGAGCAGCCCCAGGTCAACCTGGAGGCCAATATGCAGCGCAAGCACTGGCCGGATGACTTCTTCTACGGCCCCGGCGAACTGGCCCGCACCAGCAGCTGGAACAACATCAGCCTGCTGGGCTTCAGCTACGACCTCGACCTCTGGGGCCGTGAGCGCAGCCGTAGCCATCAGGCCCTGGACCAGGCCCAGGTGGCAGTGGCCGAGGCGCGCCTGGCCGCCCTGGCGCTGCAGGGCAACCTGGTGCGCAGCTATATCCGCCTGGCGCTGCTGCATGCCGAGAAGGACATCGCCGACGCCAGCCTTGCACAGCAGGAACAAATCCTTCGCCTGGCCGAGCAGCGCCTGCGTGACGGCATCGGCACGCGCCTGGAGGTCAGCCGTGCCGAAGCGCCGCTGCCGGAAACCCATCGGCAGATCGATGCCTTGGACGAATCCATCGCCCTGACCCGCAACCAGATGGCGGCACTCGCCGGCAAAGGGCCGGGGGAGGGCGAGCGCCTGCAACGGCCTCGCCTCGACCTCCAGCAGGTGCCCGGCCTGCCGGCACTACTGCCGCTGGAACTGCTGGGCCGCCGCCCGGACCTGGTGGCCAGCCGCTGGCAGGTGGCGGCCCAGGCCCGTGGCATCGAAGTCGCCAAAGCCGGCTTCTACCCCAACATCAATCTCCTGGGCGGTCTGGGTTCCAACGCCACCCAGGGCGGCATGCTGGATTTCCTCCGCTACGACAAGCTCACCTACAACCTGGGCCCGGCCCTCAGCCTGCCGGTGTTCGACGGTGGCCTGCGCAGGGGCCAGCTGGGCGCTGCGGCCGCCGAGTACGACCTGGCGGTGGAGCATTACAACCAGACATTGGTCAGCGCCCTGCAACAGGTGGCTGACGCCCTGGTGCGCATCCGATCGCTGCACCAGCAGGAGGCGCTGGCCGCCGAAGCCGTGGCCGCCGCGCAGAAGACCTGCGACCTCGCGCTGCTGGCCCAGCAGCGTGGCCTCACCGGCTTCGACACCGTGCTGGAAACCCAGCCCACCCTGTTCCAGCGCCAGCTCAAGCAACAGCAGGTGCGCGCGGCGCAGCTCGCCGCCCAGGCCGACCTGCTGCTGGCCCTGGGCGGCGGCGTGCTGCCCGAGCCCGCCGGCCCGGCCGATCTCGGCCTGGCGCCGCAAGAACCCCGCCTGCGCTTTCTCCCCAAGCCCTGAGGACCCTCCATGGTGCACACCTTCAACCGCGCGCTGGCCGAGTGGGCGCGCAGTGACGGCCTGACCTGGGCCTTCATCTTCAAGGCGCTGCTCACCGCCTTCCTCGCCCTCTGGCTGGCCTATCGGCTGGAGCTGCCGCAACCGGGCACCGTGCTGGTGACCGTGTTCATCGTCATGCAGCCCCAGAGCGGGCAGGTCCTCGCCAAGAGCTTCTACCGCATCATCGGCACCCTGCTGGGGCTGACGGTGATGGTGGTGCTGATCGCCCTGTTCAACCAGGAACGGGTGCTGTTCATGCTGTGCCTGGCCATCTGGATCGGTCTGTGCACCGCCGGCGCCGCGCGCTACCGCGACTTTCGCGGCTACGCCTGTGTGCTGGCCGGCTACACGGCGGTGATGATCGGCCTGCCGGCCACGACCCACCCCGACGACGCCTTCATGCTCGCCCTCTGGCGAGTGCTGGAGATCAGCCTGGGCATCCTCTGCACCGGCCTGGTGAACGGCCTGATCCTGCCCCAGAGCACCAGCACCGACCTGCGCAACACCCTGCACGGGCGTTTTCGCGACTTCGCCACCTTTGCCTGCGAGGGGTTGGCCGGCGGGCTGGACACCGCCCGCTTCGACGCCAGCAACGCGCGTTTCGCCGCCGCCGCCGTGAGCCTGGAGAACATGCGCAGCGCCACCGCCTTCGAAGACCCGCACATGCGCATGCGCAGCGGCCGGCTGGCGCGGCTGAACAATGAATTCATGGTGCTCTCCACCCGCTTCCATGGCCTGCACCAGCTGCTGCGAAGGCTGGCGGGCGGAGCGGACGCGCCTGCAGGAGCGAGCTCTGCTCGCGAAGACTCGGAGCGGCCGGCGTTCGCCAGCAGCGCTGGCTCCTATGGTGGTGGCGTGGTGCTGGACGCGTTGCAGCCCTGCCTGGCGGAGGTCGCCCGATTACTGGCGCCGTTGCGCGACCGCTTGAGCAGCGAAGCCGATGCCGCGCAATTGGCCGTTCGCCTGGAAGCCTGCAAGCAGGAGCTGATGCAGCTGATTCGCGCCGGCCGCGCGCAACTCGCCTTGCAGCAGCCCAGCGAAGCCCTGACCCTGGACTACGACACCGCCGCCGAATTGCTCTACCGCTTCGCCGACGACCTGCACAACTACGCCCAGACCCATGCGTCCCTGCTGGAAGACCACCACGCCCGCGAACAGTGGAAGGAAAGCTTCCGGCCTCGTGCCAATGCCGTGGCTGCCACCGTCGCAGGCCTGCGCAGCAGCCTGCTGATCCTGGTGCTGAGCCTGTTCTGGATGGCCACCGCCTGGCCCAGTGGCGGCACCTTCGCCATGACCATCGGCATGGTGTCCGCGTTGGCATCCTCGTCCTCCAACCCCCGGCGGCTGTCGCTGCAGCTCACCCTCGGCGCTGCTGCGGGGGCGTGCCTCGGCATCTTCATGACCTTCCGGGTGCTGCCGGAAATCGACGGTTTCGCGCTGCTCTGTTGTGCCCTGGCGCCGGTGGTCGCCCTCGGTGCCTTCCTGCTGGCGCGGCCACAACTGGCGGGCGCCGGACTGGGTCTGCTGGTGTGGTTCAGCATGACCTCCATGCCGGCCAACCAGACCCTGTTCGACCCGCACCGGGTGCTCAACGAATACCTCGCCTCGGTGCTGTCCATGGCGCTGGCCACGGCGGCTGCGGCGATCATCCTGCCGCCCAATCGCCCCTGGCTCTGGCGGCGCCTGGAGCGTGAGCTGCGCCTGTGCGTGGTGCGTGCCGTGAGCGGGCGGATGAAGGGGCTGGTGTCCGGCTTCGAGAGCGGCACCCGCGACCTGCTGAACCAGGCCTACCTGTATTCCTCCGGTCGCCCGGATGTGCAGCGCCAACTGTTGCGCTGGATGTTCCTGGTGCAGGAAGTGGGGCATGCGGTGATCGAGCTCCGCCTGGAGCAGGCGCGGCTGCCGGCGCTGTCCTGCTACGCCGAATCCATGCCCTGGCGAAGCGCCATCCGAGCCATGGGGCGGGCCCTGGTGCGGCTGTTCATCCAGCCCTCGGAAGCCAACCGCCAGCGCGCCCTGATGGCCGTGGAGCAGGCCATCGACAGCGTGCGCGGCACGGCCGAGCCCTGCGCACCGCAGTTCGACACCTCGCCCCTGCGCCGTCTGCAGAGCTACCTGCACTTCATCCGTACCTCGCTGCTGGACCCGCAGAACCCCCTGGCCGATGACGCCGTTCCGGCCCGCCTGCAAGGAGTCGCCCATGCCGCGTGAAATCGCCCTGCACGGCGTTTACATGCCGACCCTGACCATCCTGTTCCTGGTGGCCTTCCTGCTGGGCTGGGTGCTCGACCGCCTGTTCGCCTGGTGCGGGCTGTATCGCCACGCCTGGCATCCGGCGCTGCTGCGCGTCGGCCTGTTCACCTGCCTGTATGGCGCCCTGGCGCTGACCATCTACCGTTGAGGCTCCCATGTCCCTGAAACGAATCATCAGTGTCGGCGCGACCCTGCTCATCCTCGCCCTGGCGGTGCTGCTGGTACGCACCCTCTGGCTGCACTACATGGACTCGCCCTGGACCCGCGACGGCCGGGTGCGCGCCGATGTGATCAACATCGCCCCGGATGTGGCCGGGCTGGTGGTGGAGGTCCCCGCGCGGGATAACCAGAAGGTGGCGGCGGGCGACCTGCTGCTGCGCATCGACCCGTCGCACTACGAGGTGGCGGTGAAGCAGGCAGAAGCCCTGGTGGCGGCGCGCAAGGCGGCGCTGGAGATGCGCAAGGTGAACGCCGACCGCCGCGCCGACATGGACGACCTGGTGGTCTCCCGCGAAAGCCGCGAGGACGCTGGCCACCTGGCCGCCACGGCCCTGGCCGAATACCAGGAAGCGCTGGCGGCGCTGGATGCGGCAAAGCTCAACCTGGCACGCACCGAAGTGCGGGCGCCGGTGGCGGGGCACATCACCAACCTCAACGTTTACAAGGGCGACTATGCCGAGCGCGGCGAAGCCAGCATGGCGCTGGTGGATGATCAGTCCTTCTACGTCAACGGCTACTTCGAGGAGACCCGCCTGCGGCACATCAAGGAGGGCGACCGCGCCGAACTGCGGCTGATGGGTGGCCAGCGTTTGCGCGGCCATGTGGACAGCATCGCCCGGGGCATCTACGACCGTGACAACCCGGAAAGCCGCGAACTGACCGCCGACGTGAATCCCACCTTCAACTGGGTGCGCCTGGCTCAACGGGTGCCGGTACGCATTCACCTGGACGAGGTGCCGGAAGACGTGCTGCTGGCCGCCGGCATGACCTGCACCGTGGTGATAGGCGAGGAGGGCCGGGAACCGGAAACGTCCGGGTTCCTCGATGGATTGTTGTTCGCCCAGTAAAGAGTCCTTGGCGTATCCGGCGCTGTTTCGGACGTTTGCCGATTATTAAAATGACTGCGCCTCCCACGACGAGGCGCTTGCTGCCGTAAACATCACCGCAAGGTGTTGCGCTGTACCTTCGGCCAGTTCGTGGAGAGCTGGCCGAAGTTCTAACTTCCAATCCCTCCGGAAACTATTCAATGAAAGCTCTTGCCTTGCTGGCACTCGCCGGCACGTCTGCCTTCGCCCTGGCTGAAGAGCCGGTGGAATCTGCCGTTGAGCATTATCACTACGGGATGGAGCTGGATATCGCCCGGATCATTTCCCGCAGTGAAATCCCCGATGCCTGTGGCGTAGTTCCGGCCTATATGACGTATGAAGATCACCAGGGCAGAGTTCATCGCCTGGAATATAGGGTGTTCGGCCAGGGGTGCAGTAACGGTTGATTCAACTTGTAGGGGCGAATTTATTCGCCAAGGGCCGCAACGCGGCCCCATTGTTCACGCCTCCTGCGCCTTCAGGAACAGGCTGAACAACTCCGACTGCGATTTGATCCCCAGCTTGCTGTAGATGTGCTTGCGGTGGACCTTCACCGTCTCGCTGGAGATATCCAGCTTGCGGGCGATTTCCTTGCTGGAGCAGCCGCTCAGCATCAACCGCCCCACCTCCAGTTCCCGCGCGGTGAGCGCCGCCTCCACCTTCTGCCCGGCGCTCTCCAGTTGCTCTTGCCAGGCGGGCGCCGGTGGCGGCGGGCTGGCCATCAATTCCTGCTCGAACGCCAGGCGCTGGCGCATCAGTCCAGCCACCCAGGGCCGGATCAAACCGAGCAGGGCGATCTGTTCCGGGTTGAAGGACTGCCGGGAACCGAGGGAGAGGCAGAGCGTACGCCCGCTCTCCAGCGGCACATTGAGCTGCACTTCATCGGCCACGACGTTAAGGCTGAAGTACCGCTGGTAGTAATCCGTCTGCTCGAAGTATTCGGGGGCCACATCGGCCAGGCGGAACAGCCCGCCCTCATTGCGCTCACGGCTGGCGATGTAGAACGGGTCCAGCAGGTAGAGCCCACGCAGGTAGTCCTGGAACAGCGGATCAGGCCCGCCGTCGGCGCCGGGGCACTCGGCGAACACCTGGGGCCGGCCATCGCTGAAGAGCAGGGCGACCCAGCTGTCGAAGGGCACGTATTGCTCCAGCAGGCGCACCAGGGCGATCCAGAAGCCCGGACGGTCGAGTTGTTCGATCAGCCGGCCGACGGACTGGTGCCAGGCGATGTCCTGCAAGGTCAGACTCATGTTTCTACCCCCGATGGGTTACCACGCCTGCGTAATTACCCCGTGCCTGGTCGCGCTCCATACTCCGGGCATGCCAGGGCGAGAGCCGAGCATTGTGACGCTTGCTCGCCCGCTGACAAGAACCAGGAGCACCCATGAAGGTCGAACTCGTCCAACTCGCCGGCCGTGACGGCGATACCGCTTACAACCTGGAGCGCACCCTGAAGGCCATCGCCGCCTGCGCACCGGATACCGACCTGGTGGTCTTCCCGGAAACCCAGCTGATGGGCTTCCCCACCGCAGACACCATCGCCGCCGTGGCCGAGCCGCTGGACGGTCCGAGCGTGCAGGCGGTGCAGCGTGCCGCCCGCGAGCGGGGCGTCGCCGTGGTGGTGGGCGTGGCGGAGAACGACGCCGGCACCTTCTACAACACGACCCTGCTGATCACCCCGGAAGGCATCGCCCTGCGCTACCGCAAGACCCACCTCTGGGCCTCGGACCGCGGCATCTTCACCCCGGGTGACCGCTACGCCACGGCGCTGTGGAAGGGCATTCGCGTCGGCATCCTGATCTGCTTCGACATCGAGTTTCCTGAAAGCGCCCGCGCCCTGGGCCAACTGGGCGCCGAGCTGATCCTGGTGACCAACGGCAACATGGACCCCTATGGCCCCACTCACCGCACCGCGATCATGGCGCGTGCCATGGAGAACCAGGCCTACGCCGTGATGGTGAACCGGGTGGGCGAGGGCGATGGCGGGCTGGTGTTCGCCGGCGGCAGCGCGGTGGTGGACCCCTTCGGCCAGCTGCTCTGCGAGGCCGGTCGCGAGGAGTGCCGGCAGATCGTCGAACTGGACCTTGCGCGCCTCGAGTCCGCCCGCCGCGATTACCGCTACCTGGACGAGCGCCGCCTGGTGCTGCCGGGTGAGCGCATCGACCACCCGGACGGCCGCCGCGAGCTGCTGATTTCCTGATCCCGCTCCTGGCCGCCCCGACGCAGGGCGGCCTTTTCCTGCTCTCTGCCACAACAACCAACAATTCGGAGTAACGGTAATGGCTCAACTTCAGCGCACCCTGTCGTTGGGGGCGGTGGTGCTTTTCGGCATCGCCTACATGACCCCGATCATCGTCCTCGGCACCTTCGGCATCCTCGCCGACACCACTGGCGGCGTCGTGCCGACGGCCTACCTGGCCGCTTCGGTGGCCATGCTCTTCACCGCCTTCAGCTACGCCCGCATGGCCGCCGCGTTCCCGGTGGCCGGTTCGGCCTACAGCTACGTGCGCCGCGCCATCAATCCCAAGCTCGGCTTCCTGGCCGGCTGGGCCGTGCTGCTGGACTACCTGTTCCTGCCCATGGCGATCTGGCTGATCGGCGCCGCCTACCTGCACTCGGCCTTCCCGGCGGTGCCCCAGGCGGTCTGGGTGCTGGCCTTTATCGGCGTCACCACCGCCATCAACGTGGTGGGCCTGCGCCTGGCGAAGAACGTCAACGGCGCGCTGATGCTGGTGCAGTTCCTGGTGTTGGTGGCATTCGTGGTGCTCTGTGTGCACTACGTGCTGGGCGATGCCAGCCAGCCGCTGTGGTCCCTCGAACCCTTCCTCAAGGAGGGTATGCAGTGGCCGCTGATCATGGGCGGCGCGGCCATCGCCTGCTATTCGTTCCTCGGCTTCGACGCGGTGAGCACGCTCACCGAGGAAACCCGTGACCCGCGCCGCACCATTCCGCGCGCCATTCTGCTGATCACCCTGATCGGCGGCGTGATCTTCATCGCCACGTCCTACTTCGTGCAGCTGGCCCACCCCTCCACCGCGTTCCAGAGTGCCGACTCGGCGTCCTACGAGATCGCCCGCAACATCGGCGGCGACCTGTTCGTGTCGATCTTCCTCATCGGCCTGATCGTCGGGCAGTTCACCTCGGGCCTGTCGGCCCAGGCCAGTGCCTCGCGTCTGCTGTACGCCATGGGCCGCGATGGCGTCCTGCCGCCGTCCCTGTTCGGCCGCCTGAGCGAACGCTTCGGCACCCCGGTGGGCAGCATCGTGCTCTGCGGCGCGGTGGCCCTGCTGGCGCTGCACATGGATGTGACCACGTCCACGTCCTTCATCAACTTCGGCGCCTTCCTGGCCTTCACCCTGGTGAACCTCTCGGTGATCTTCCACTACTGGCTGAACGGCGAGCGCCGTGGCCCGCGCGAGTTGGTGCAATACCTGCTGTTCCCGCTGGCGGGGATGGTGGCGACCCTCTGGCTGATGGTCAGCCTGGATCACCTGGCGATCATCCTCGGCCTGTCCTGGCTGGCGCTTGGGGTCATCTACCTCGGCTGGCTCACCGGCGGATTCCGCCGCCAGCCGCCGGAGCTGAGCTTCGACGAAGCCTGATGGACAGGCCGCCCTCTGGCCCGTCGTCCGCCTGGCGCGGGCAGGACTATGATCGGGTTATGGGGCCGAGGTGTTCGGCCCCTGCGATCAACCTGCCGGTCATGGCAGCCGAGGGACGGCCATGCACAAAACGCAACGGCTCCAGCGTCTGGATGGCCGCCTGGTCATGGTGGGGTTCGGTTGCATCGGGCAAGGCGTACTTCCCCTCCTGCTGCGCCACCTGAATCCGAACCCGGACCAGTTGCTGGTCCTGAGTGCGGAGGCGGCCGGCCAATCCGTCGCCGAGGCGCAAGGCATCACGTTCAGGCGGGTAGCCCTTGCACCGGACAATTACCGGGAGACACTCGCCCCGTTGCTGGGGCCGGGCGATTTCCTGCTCAACCTCTCGGTGGGTGTTTCCACCCTGGCGCTGCTGGAGTTCTGCCGCGAGCGCGATGTGCTCTACCTGGACACCTGTATCGAGCCCTGGCCGGGCGGCTACACCGATCCGCAACGTCCACTGTCCCAGCGCACCAACCATGCCCTGCGGGAAGCGGCGCTGGCGCTGCGCCGGCCGGGCGAAGATGCTCCCACCGCCCTGTTGACCCACGGCGCGAACCCCGGCCTGGTGTCGCATCTGGTCAAGCAGGCGTTGCTCAACCTGGCCAAGGACTGCGGCGAATCCGTTCAGGCGCCGATCGGGCGCGAGGCATGGGCCGCACTCGCCGAACACCTGGGGGTGCGCTGCATCCATATCGCCGAGCGGGACTCCCAGCAGTCGTTGCGCCGCAAACAGGACGATGAGTTCGTCAACACCTGGTCCATCGCCGGCTTCATCGCAGAGGCCTGCCAACCGGCGGAGCTGGGCTGGGGGAGCCATGAGAGGAACCTTCCGCCGGATGGCCACCGCCATGAGCGCGGCTGCCAGGCCGCGATCTACCTGCGCCGGCCAGGCGCCGCAACGCAGGTACGCACCTGGACGCCCAGCGGGCCGACGCTCGGCTATCTGATCACCCATGGGGAATCCATCTCCATGGCCGACTACTTCACCCTGGGGCCGGCCGAGAGCCCGCGCTACCGACCCACGGTGCTTTACGCCTACCAGCCGTGTGACGACGCCGTGCTGTCCCTGCGTGAACTGGCGGCGCGCAACTGGCAGCCGCAACGCCGTGCCAGGTTGTTGCTCGACGACATCACCAGCGGCCATGACGACCTGGGCGTCCTGTTGCTTGGCCACGGGCGGCAGGCCTATTGGTTTGGCTCGCGGCTGTCCATCGAACAGGCGCGCGCACTCTGCCCACACAACAACGCCACCAGCCTGCAAGTGACCGCCTCGGTGCTGGCCGGCGTGGTCTGGACCCTGCGCAATCCGCGTCGCGGCATCCTTGAGCCGGATGAACTGCCCTACGCCGACCTGCTGGAGCTGGCGCGCCCCTACCTGGGTGAGCTGATGGGCTTCTACACCGACTGGACTCCCCTGCAGGGACGCGAACGGCTGGTGGCGGAAACCCTGGACCGCGACGACCCCTGGCAGTTCGTGAACGTCCGCGCCTAGCCCCTGTGAGGCCTGTTGACGAGTGCCCTGACCGTCTGATCCCGATGTGGGCACGATGCGATGGGCGGGGGTTGGATGGATGGTGAATGGCCTGATCACTTGCGTAGAATTGGCCGCTTCGTCGTACTTCACCCCTACATCACATGGCCTACCACGACCGATTCCGTCTCAGCTCCCACGCAGTAATCATCAACCAGGACAACCAGGTCCTGATGCTCAAGGCCACGTACGGAGAATGTGGCTGGGGTCTTCCAGGCGGCTCATTCGAACCGGGGGAAACCATTCACGAGGCCCTGGAGCGCGAGTGCAAGGAAGAACTCGGGGTTGGCGTGATCGCCCATCACCTGACCGGTGTCTACTACCACAGCGCTTATGAGTCGCAGTCCTTCATCTTCCGCTGTGACCTGGCCGACGACGGCCCCATCCAGCTCAGCTTCGAGCATTCCGAGTACCGCTTTTTTTCGCTGCACGAACTGAACCACATGCAGCGGCGACGGATCGAGGACTGCCTGAACTATTCCGGTATCGTGTCCAGCGCGAAATTCTGAGCAAGGCACCGCTGGGAAGCACTTCATTTGAACCTGGAAAGCAATGTCCTGACGACGTGGTCATGAGTCACCGGCTCTACCGGTGACGATTCGACTGCCCGGGCGAGCAGGGTGAAGCCGATCCGGTAGGGTGCGCCGTGCGCACCGGTGGTTGGACGGGGTGCTGAAGCCGATCCCGGAATCGGTGCGCACAGCACACCCTACGGTCCAGACCGGGCGAAAGGGGGCTACCTACTGCCATCCACCAACTGAGCGCTTGCGCTCGAAGTGCAGCATTGCAGTCGCCAAATTGAGGCGCATGGCTCTCGTCTGACGTGCGGTCTAGGCTGGTCTGATGGTTCCCATCGATACGAGGTGTACGCCATGCACGCACCAGGACAACGGCTGCTCAACAAGGTCGCGATCATCAGTGGTGGCGCAGGTGGTTGCGGTGAGGCCGCCAGCCGTCTGTGCGCCGCCGAAGGGGCCAAGGTTGTGATCATCGATCGCGATGGCGACGCCGCCCAGGAGCTGGTCAGGCAGATCAAGGCCGCTGGAGGCGAGGCGATCGGGGTGGGCGCCGATGTTTCCTGTGCGGATCAGGTGAAGTCGGCGGTGGCGGTCGGCGAGGCCGCGTTTGGCGGCGCGGATGTGCTCTTCAATCATGCCGGCACCCTGATCGTGAAGCCGTTCCTCGATGTCGAGGAGGACGAGTGGGACTGGCTGATGGCGGTCAACGTCAAGAGCATGTACCTGATGACCCGAGCCGTGCTGCCGCAGATGCTGGCCAAGGGCAAGGGCAGCATCGTCTGCACGTCCTCCATTTCGGCGGAATACGCCACGCCCGGCGAGGTGGTCTACAACGCCACCAAGGGCGCTTGCCAGATGTTCGCCAGGGCCATCGCCGTCGAATTCCGCGATCGCGGCATCCGTTGCAACGCCGTCGCGCCGGGCTTCATCCGCACTGCCCACGGCATACGCGAGATGAAAGAGTTGCAGGCGATGGGGGTGGACGCCAGCGAAGCCGCCATTTCGTTGCAGCAGGGCCGCCTGTGCGAGCCGGAAGAAGTGGCGCGCGCCGCCTTGTTCCTGGCGTCGGACGAGGCGTCTTTCGTCAACGGGGCGCGCCTCTTTGTGGATAACTGCTTCTCGTCCGTTTGAGGTTGGGGAGGATTGCGCGTCCACCGTAGGGTGCGCCGTGCGCACCGATTCCCGGATCTGCCCTGTGCCGCACCCTACCGGGTCGTTGCAACCATGGCCCTCAGCGCTGCTTGAGCTTGCGCGCCACACCCCGCACACCCGGCTCGTACAGCTCCTGTTCCACCGCCGCCAGGGCCAGGCGCAGGACCTGGTCGGCGATCAGCTCGTGCTGCTGGTACATGGAGTTCACCGGCAGCGGCAGGAAGTCCAGCAGTTGGGTGTCACCGAAGGTGCCCACGCGCATGCCTTCCGGCCAGTCGCCGCGTTCCCGCAGGACATCCAGCACCCCGGCCAGCAGCACGTAGGCGGTGGTAATCAGCACATCCGGCAGTTGGTCCTTGTGCTCCAGCAACTCGGTCATCAGGCGTCGCCCGCATTCGCGGCTGTAGTCCTCGCCCTGAACCTCCAGCACCTCGCACTTCAGCCCGGCCAGGGCATCGCGGAAGCCCGCGCTGCGCTCGGCGCTGGTGGGCAGTTCCGGTCGCGCGCCGAGCAGGGCGATGCGCCGGGGGACGGGGTCGAGCAGGCTGCAGGTGAGTTGCCGGGCCGCCTCACGGTCGTCGCTGACTACGGTGCAGAAGCGTTTGGGGTCGCGCGCCCGATCCACGGCGATTACCGGCAGGCCTTCGTCCAGCAGTTGCTCCAGGCTGGCGTCGTCATCCGGCAGGCAACTGGCGACGATCAGCGCATCGCAACGCCGCGCGCGGAACAGCTTGAGCAACTGGCGCTCGCTCTCCGGCTCGTCGTCCGAGCTGGCAATCAGGAGCTGATAACCCCGCGCTCGGGCGCCCTGTTCCAGCAGCTTGGCCAGGCGGGCGTAGCTGGGGTTTTCCAGGTCCGGGAGGATGAAACCCAGGGTGCGTGTCTGCCGGCTGCGCAGCCCGGCGGCCTGGGGGTTGGGCTTGAAACCATGCTCGTCCACCACCGCCTGTACCCGTTCCACGGTGGCCGGGCTGATGCGCTTCTGCTCGGCCTTGCCGTTGATCACGTAGCTGGCCGTGGTCACGGAAACACCGGCGAGGCGGGCGATATCGCTGAGTTTCAAGCTGACGACTCCTGTTATGCGGATGTGTTTCATCGGGCGGGCTTCAAGAATCGAAGATTATCGAGTAACGTGCCTTCTTAGTTTAGTGAAACGATTCAGCAGGCGTTCTGTCTACGCTTCATCCAGTCGAATCGACGGCTGGTACGCGCCGCTGATGGCCGGTTATTACGACAAGAAGGGCTCAAGGCCCGTGAGAGGTGTAGCGATGCTCGAACTGACCGCAGGGCAGATTTCCATGGGCCTGGCTGCGGCGGACAAGGCGTCCGCGTTGCGGATGCTGGCCGGGCAGCTGGAGGGTGACGGCCTCGTGGCTTCGGGATACCTGGCCGGCTTGGAAGCCCGCGAAGCCCAGGGTTCCACCTACCTCGGCCAGGGCATCGCCATTCCCCACGGTACCCCGCAGACCCGCGAGTTGGTGCATTCCACCGGCGTGCGCCTGATGCAGTTCCCGGAAGGCGTGGACTGGGGCGACGGGCAGATCGTGTACCTCGCCATTGGCATCGCCGCGAAATCCGACGAACACCTGCGCCTGCTGCAGATTCTTACCCGCGCTTTGGGCGAAGCCGATCTCGGCAGCGCACTGCGTCGTGCCAGCACGCCGGAAGAAATCCTGAAACTGTTGCAGAGCGCGCCCCAGGAACTGGCCCTGGACGACCAGTTGATCGGGCTCGGCGTGCCGGTGGAGGACTACGACGAACTGGTGCTGCAAGGCGCCCGCCTGTTGCGTCGCGCCGACTGCGTAGGCAGTGGTTTCGCCGCCGCGCTGCTGCAGGGCGAGCCGCTGCCCCTGGGCGACGGCCTCTGGTGGTTGCACAGCGACCAGGCGGTGCAGCGTCCCGGCCTCGCCTACCTGACCCCGGAAAAGCCCCTGCGTTATCTGGATCAGCCCCTGAACGGCCTGTTCTGCCTGGCCAGCCTCGGTGACGCCCACCTGGCGTTGCTGGAGCGCCTCTGCACGCTGCTGGTCGAAGGCCGTGGCCGCGAACTGGCCCGCGCCACCCAGCGCCGCGCCGTGCTGGAGGCCCTGGGGGGCGAAGCTCAGCCTGACTGGCCCAGCCTGCGCCTGCCGCTGGCCAATGCCCACGGCCTGCATGCGCGGCCGGCCAAGGAACTGGTGCAACTGGCCAAGGGCTTCGACGGCGAGATTCGTCTGCGGGTCGCCGACAGCGGCGGTCCGGCCGTGTCCGCCAAGAGCCTGAGCAAGCTGCTGAGCCTGGGCATCCGTCGCGGCCAGATTGTGGAAATCCTCGCCGAGCCGGCGATCGCCGAAGCCGCATTGGCAGCGCTCAAGAGCGCTATCGAGCAGGGCCTGGGCGAGGAGATCGAACCGCTGCCGGTCAACGAGGCCCCCGTGCCGGACGAGGAGCCGGAAGCCCAGCCCCTGGTCGCTCCCGCTGCGGGAAGCCAGCTGCAGGCGGTCCCGGCCGCCCCCGGTATCGCAGTCGGTCCGGCCCATCTCCACCTGCGCAAGGAACTGGATTACCCCCTGCGCGGCGAATCCCCTGGCTTCGAGCGTGAGCGCCTGCAGCAGGCCATCGCCCATGTGCGCGGCGAGATCGAGGCGCTGGTGCTGCGCAGCGACGCCAAGGCCATCCGCGAGATCTTCATCACCCATCTGGAAATGCTCGCCGACCCGGAACTGGGCGACGAGGTGGACGCCCGCCTCAAGCAGGGGGAAAGCGCCGCCGCGGCCTGGATGACCGTGGTGGAGAGCGCCGCTGCCCAGCAGGAAAGCCTCCACGATGCACTGCTCGCCGAGCGCGCGGCGGACCTGCGGGACATCGGTCGCCGCGTGCTGGCCCAACTCTGCGGGCTGGAAGAGGCGCCTGAGCCGGACGAGCCCTACATCCTGGTCATGGACGAGATGGCGCCCTCTGACGTGGCACGGCTGGACCGCAACCGCGTCGCCGGCATCCTCACCGCCCGTGGCGGCGCCACCTCCCACAGTGCCATCGTCGCCAGGGCCCTGGGTATTCCCGCCCTGGTGGGGGCCGGCGCTGCCGTGCTGCTGCTGGAACCGCGCACCCCACTGCTGCTGGATGGCCAGCGTGGCCGCTTGATCGTCGCGCCGGACGGCGGCCAACTGGAGCGCGCTCGACAGGAGCAGGAAGGCCGCCAGCGTCGCCTGCAACTGGCCGATACCCACAAGCTGGAGCCGGCCATGACCCGCGACGGCCACCGCGTGGAAATCTGCGCCAACCTGGGCGACAGCACCGGTGCGGCCAAGGCCGTGGCGCAGGGCGCGGAAGGCGTCGGGCTGCTGCGCACCGAATTCATCTTCATGGCCCACCCCCAGGCGCCGGACCTCGCCACCCAGGAAGCCGAGTACCGCCGCGTATTCGAGGCCCTGGACGGCCGACCGCTGGTGGCCCGCACCCTGGATGTGGGGGGCGACAAGCCGCTGCCCTATTGGCCGGTGCCGGAGGAGGAAAACCCCTTCCTCGGCGTGCGTGGCGTGCGCCTGACCTTGCAGCGACCGCACCTGATGGAAACCCAACTGCGCGCGCTGATGCGTGCCAGCGAAGGCCGTCCGCTGCGGATCATGTTTCCCATGGTCGGTACCGTCGAAGAGTGGCGCGAGGCTCGCGACATGGCCTTGAAGGTGGCGGCGGAGATTCCCCAGGCCGACCTGCAACTGGGGATCATGGTCGAAGTGCCCTCGGCGGCACTGATCGCCCCGGCGCTGGCCCGTGAAGTGGACTTCTTCAGCATCGGCACCAATGACCTGACCCAGTACTGCCTCGCCATCGACCGGGGCCACCCGACGCTCTCCGCCCAGGCGGACGGCCTGCACCCGGCGGTGCTGCAACTGATCGAACTCACCGTGCGCGCGGCCCATACCCAGGGCAAATGGGTGGGTGTGTGCGGCGAACTGGCCGGCGATCCACTGGCCGTGCCGTTGCTGGTGGGGCTCGGCGTGGACGAGCTGAGCCTGTCCGCGGGCGGCATCGCCGAAGTGAAGGCACGGGTGCGCGAGTTCAGCCTGTCGGCCGCCCGGGAGCTGGCCGAAGGCGCCCTGGCCCTGGACAGCGCGGCGGCCGTGCGCGAACTGGCGGAGCGTTTTTGATGGCACGCATCCTCACCCTCACCCTGAACCCCGCCCTCGACCTGACCCTGCGCCTGGAGCGCCTGGAAACCGGGCAGGTGAACCGCAGCCTGGAACAGGCCAGCCACGCCGCCGGCAAGGGCATCAACGTGGCCCAGGTGCTGGCGGACCTGGGCCACCAACTGACGGTTTCCGGCTTTCTCGGCGCGGACAATGCCGAGGCCTTCGAGGCGCTTTTTGCCCGGCGCGGCTTCGTCGATGCCTTCGTCCGCGTGCCGGGGGAAACCCGCAGCAATATCAAGCTGGCGGAGGCCGATGGCCGTATCACCGATATCAACGGCCCCGGCCCCCTGGTGAATGAAACCGCCCAGGCCGAGTTGCTGGCGCGACTGGATGACGTCGCGCCGGGCCATGGGTTGGCGGTGGTGGCCGGCAGCCTGCCCCGAGGTGTTGCGCCGGACTTTCTCGCCGAACTGATCCGGCGACTCAAAGGGCATGGCCTCAAGGTGGCGCTGGATACCAGTGGCGACGCCCTGCGCGCCGGCCTGTTGGCCGCGCCCTGGCTGATCAAGCCGAACACCGACGAACTGGCTGAACTCTGCGGCCGGTCGCTGCATACACCCGAGGCCCAGTACGACGAAGCCACGCGTCTGCGGGCGCTGGGTATCCAGCAGATCGTCATTTCCCAGGGCGCGGACGGGGTCAACTGGTTCGGTCCCGAAGTGGCCCTGCACGCCCGGCCACCACGGGTCACCGTGGCCAGCACCGTCGGCGCCGGCGACTCCTTGCTGGCCGGCATGGTTCACGGCCTGCTCGGCGGCTGGCCTGCGGCGCGCACTCTGCGCCACGCCACCGCCATCGCCGCCCAGGCGGTGACCCAGGTGGGCTTTGGCATTACGGATTCCGCGCAACTGCAACAGCTCGAAGGCGCCGTCACCGTCCAGGCGCTGCCAGAACAACAAGAGGTGCCCCGATGAAACTCGCCATTGTCACGGCCTGCCCCAACGGCATGGTCACCAGCGTCCTTTGTGCACGCCTTCTGGACGCCGCCGCCCAGCGCCTGGGCTGGAGTACCAGCGTCGAGGTGGTGGACCCGCAGCACCCGGAAAACCAACTGTCCGCCGCCACCCTGGCAGCCGCCGACTGGGTCCTGGTGGTGCACAGCGGCGCGTTGGACCTGTCCCGTTTTGCCGGCAAGCGCCTGTTCATCTCCACCCCCAGCGAAGCGCTGCGCGACAGCGAGGCCTTCCTGTTGCGCGCCGCCGTCGAGGCCAGGGAACAAGCGACCGCCGCGCCCATTGCCGAGACGCGTCCACGCATTGTCGCCGTCACCGCGTGCCCCACTGGCGTCGCCCATACCTTCATGGCCGCCGAGGCCCTGAAGCAGGCGGCCCAGCGGATGGGCATCGACTTGCAGGTGGAAACCCAGGGTTCGGTAGGTGCCCGCGATCCCTTGAGCCCCGAGGCCATCGACGCCGCTGACGCGGTGCTGCTGGCCACCGATATCGAGGTGGATGTTGCCCGCTTCGCCGGCAAGAAGGTGTACCGCTGCGGCACCGGCATCGCCCTCAAGCAGGCCGAAGCCACCCTGAAACGCGCCCTGTCCGAAGGCCAGGTGCAGGAAGCGCGGGCCGGCGGGGAAGGGCAGGCGGGCAACGCCAAAGCCGAACCCAAGGGCGCCTACAAGCACCTGCTTACCGGAGTGTCCTACATGCTGCCGATGGTGGTGGCGGGGGGCCTGATGATCGCGCTGTCCTTCGTCTTCGGCATCGAGGCGTTCAAGGAGGAGGGGACCCTGGCCGCCGCGCTGATGCAGATCGGCGGGGAGGCGGCGTTCAAACTGATGGTGCCGCTGCTGGCGGGCTACATCGCCTATTCCATCGCTGACCGTCCCGGCCTCGCACCTGGAATGATCGGTGGGCTGCTGGCCGGCACCCTGGGCGCGGGCTTCATCGGCGGCATCGTGGCGGGATTTCTTGCCGGCTATTCGGCTCGGGCGATCAACCGTCACCTGAAGCTGCCGCCGAGCGTGGAGGCGCTGAAACCGATCCTGATCATTCCGCTGCTGGCCAGTCTGTTCACCGGGCTGGTGATGATCTACGTAGTGGGCAAGCCGGTGGCGGGCATGCTCGCCAGCCTCACTCACTTCCTCGACAACATGGGCACCTCCAACGCCATTCTCCTGGGCCTGTTGCTGGGCGGGATGATGTGTGTCGACCTCGGCGGGCCCATCAACAAGGCTGCCTATGCCTTCTCCGTGGGGCTGCTGGCCTCCCAGAGCTACGCACCCATGGCCGCCACCATGGCCGCCGGGATGGTGCCCCCCATCGGCATGGGGATCGCCACGCTGCTCATGCGCCGCAAGTTCGCACCGAGCGAGCGCGAGGCGGGCAAGGCGGCGCTGGTGCTGGGACTGTGCTTCATCTCCGAGGGCGCCATCCCCTTCGCCGCCAAGGACCCGTTCCGGGTGATCCCCGCGAGCATCGCCGGCGGCGCACTGACCGGTGCCTTATCCATGTACTTCGGCTGCAAGCTGATGGCGCCCCATGGCGGGCTGTTCGTGATGCTGATCCCCAACGCCATCAACCATGCGCTGCTCTACCTGCTGGCAATCGTGGCCGGCAGCGTGGTGACCGGGGTGGTTTATGCGGTGATCAAGCGTGGGGCGGAGCAGGAGATGGTGCTGGAGACACAGCGGGCAGTGTGAACCTTGTAGGATGGGCAGAGCGGAGCGAAACCCATGCTGTCGGATTGATGGGTTTCGCACGCTCTACCCATCCTACGGACTGCCTTCTGGTTGCCTTTCCATGCTGCTGATCTCCAACAGCGTCCATCTCCCTGATGACGAAATCGAACTGTCCGCCATTCGCGCCCAGGGGGCGGGCGGGCAGAACGTCAACAAGGTCTCCAGCGCGGTGCACCTGCGCTTCGATATCAACGCCTCGTCCCTGCCGGACTTCTACAAGGAACGCCTGCTGGTGCTGCGCGACAGCCGCATCACCACAGAGGGCGTGATCGTCATCAAGGCGCAGCAGTACCGCACCCAGGAACAGAACCGCGCCGATGCCCTGGAGCGCCTGGCGGAGCTGATCCGCAGTGTGGCGAACGTGCAGAAGGCGAGACGGCCGACCAAGCCCACGTTGGGTTCGAAGAAACGGCGGCTGGAAGGAAAGGCCAAGCGCGGGTCGATCAAGGCGGGGCGGGGGAAGGTGGAGTATTGAGGGAGGGCCGCGAAGCGGCCCCGTAGGGTGGATAGCGCTCTTCTATCCATCATCGGCGCCAAGCCCAGCACCGTCTGGTGGGCATGAAAAGCGATGTCCACCCTACATGAAGCGGTTCAGCAGACCTTGGCGATGGCCGCCGCCAGGTCGCCGATGCGGCTGAAGTCCAGCCCCGCGACGTTGGCCCGGCCGGTACTGACCATGTACACGCTGAACTCCGCACGCAGTCGCGCTACTTGCTCAGGCGACAGACCGGTGTAGGAGAACATGCCGCGCTGCTGGCCGATGTGGGCGAAGCGTTCTGCCAGGCCATACGGCTGCAGGGCTTCCACCAGGCCACGACGCAGGTCGGCGACGCGGGAGCGCATGGCTTCCAGCTCGGCAATCCAATTGGCCCGCAGGGCGGCGTCACCGAGGATGGTGGCGACCACCGCGGCGCCGTGGGCCGGCGGGGTGGACCAGAGGTTACGGGCGAGGAAGGCGAGCTGGCTGCGCACGTCGGTAAGCTTGTCCACATCCGCGGCACACACGATCAGGGCGCCGGTGCGTTCGCGGTAGAGGCCGAAGTTCTTCGAGCAGGAGCTGGTGACCAGCAGTTCCGGCAGCGCCTGGGCGAACAGGCGGACGGCCCAGGCGTCCTGCTCCAGGCCATCGCCGAAGCCCTGGTAGGCGAAATCGATCAGCGGCAGCAGTTCGCGCAGCTTCACCACCTCCAGCACCCGGCGCCAGTCGTCCTGGGACAGGTCGAAGCCGGTGGGGTTGTGGCAGCAGGCGTGCAGCAACACCACATCGCCGGCCGGCACTTGCTCCAGCGCCTGGATCATGGCCTCTACGTCGAGGCGGTTGGCCGCATCCACGTAGGGATAGTGGGCAACCTTGATGCCTGCGCCGGCGAAGATGGTCTCGTGGATCGGCCAGGTCGGATCGCTCAACCAGACGCCACGGCCGGGCAGGTTGTGGGCGATGAACTCCGCCGCGAGACGCAGGGCACCGGTGCCGCCCGGGGTCTGGGTGGCGCCGGCGCGGCCGGCGGCTTCCAGCGGGTTGCCGGCGCCGAGGACCAGGTCCAGCAGCAGGCGGCCGAAGGCCACGTCACCGTGGCCGCCGACGTAGGTCTTGGTGGTTTCGGTATCCACCAGGCGCTGCTCGGCGAGCTTCACCGCCTGGGGAATGGGCGTCAGGCCCTTGGCGTCCTTGTAGACGCCCACGCCCAGGTCCAGCTTGGCCGGGTTGGCGTCCAGGCGGTAGGCGTCCATCAGGCCGAGGATGGGATCGCCGGGCACCCGGGCCACCTTGGCGAAATGACTCATTTACGGCCCTCGGCGGTCTCGGCCACCTGGTCGGTGCGGGCGGACATGATGAAGTCGTTGCGGTGCAGGCCCTTGGCCTCGTGGCTCCACCAGGTCACGGTGACCTTGCCCCATTCGGTGAGCAGGGCCGGGTGGTGGCCTTCTTCCTCGGCGATGGCGCCGACGGCATTGCTGAAAGCCAGGGCGTAGCGGAAGTTCTTGAAGCGGAATTCCTTCTCCAGCTGCATGACGCCGTCGCGGACTTCGATGTTCCAGTCGGGAATCTGCTTGATCAGCACGGCCAGTTCTTCATCGGACACCATGGGGGCATCGGCGCGGCAGGCTTCGCAATGGGCTTGGGACAGGGCGGTCATGTTCGTTCTTCCAGAATTAGGGGTCGTCGGTAGGGTGGAGGGCGCTTTATCCATCCACCATTCGCAGGGTTCGATTCAGGCCGCTTTCGGCGGGAATTTCGGCGCGTGCAGGCCCATCGCCATGGCTCTGTGCACCAGCGCCATGATGTCTTCGTGGGCCAGGTCGAACAGGCGCTTGAGGTCCGGCAGCACGAAATACAGCGGTTGCAGGATGTCGATGCGGTACGGGGTACGCATGCATTCCAGCGGGTCGAAGGCCTGGTGCTCGGGCTCGCCCGAGAGAGCGTAGACGGTCTCCTTCGGCGAGGAGAGGATGCCGCCGCCATAGATGCGCCGGCCCTGCGGGGTGTCCAGCAGGCCGAATTCGATGGTCATCCAGTACAGGCGGGCGAGGTAGACGCGTTCTTCCTTGGTGGCCTTGAGGCCGAGCTTGCCGTAGGTGTGGGTGAACTCGGCGAACCAGGGATTGGTGAGCAGCGGGCAGTGGCCAAAGATCTCGTGGAAGATGTCCGGCTCTTGCAGGTAGTCCAGTTCTTCCGGGGTGCGGATAAAAGTGGCCACCGGGAATTGCTGGCTGGCGAGCAGTTCGAAGAAGGTCTGGAAGGGGATCAGCGCCGGGACGCGGGCAACGCTCCAACCCGTGGTGGCCTGGAGTACCTTGTTGATCTCGCCCAGTTGCGGGATGCGGTCATGGGGCATGCCGAGCTGCTCGATGCCGTCCAGGTATTCCTGGCATGCGCGGCCTTCGAGCACTTTCAACTGGCGGGTGATCAGGGTGTTCCACACCTGATGTTCGGTTTCCGGGTAGTGGATAAAACCGTTGGCATCGGGTTCACGGGCCACGTACTTCGTTGCTTTCATTCGGCCTCCCTGGGATGGGGCTTCGTTGTTGTGTTGCTTTATCGATAGCGCACGTCGGGCCGGAACGCAGCAGGGGCGGGGCTTCCACGGTGGTTCGGGTGCTCGTGAAAGCGTAAGGAAATTTTGACAGATGGACGGAGAAGGCCAGATATCGCCTTGTCGATGCGCCGATTTGTCACATATTCTTGACGGAAAAATAGGGGCGAGAACGGATTTTTTCGTCCATCACCCGAGGAAAAGCCCGACCCAGGGGTGCCTGATGCGTATCAAAGTTCATTGCCAGAACCGCGTGGGAATCCTGCGCGACATCCTCAACCTGCTCGTCGATTACGGCATCAACGTCAATCGCGGCGAAGTGGGCGGGGACCAGGGCAACGCGATCTACCTGCTTTGCCCGAACCTGATCAACCTTCAACTGCAGTCCCTGCGCCCGAAGCTGGAAGCGATTCCCGGCGTGTTCGGCGTCAAGCGCGTGGGCCTGATGCCCAGCGAACGCCGCCACCTGGAACTGAATGCCCTGCTGGGGGCGCTGGATTTTCCGGTGCTGTCCATCGACATGGGCGGCTCCATCGTCGCGGCCAACCGCGCCGCCGCCCAGCTGCTCGGAGTGCGGGTGGACGAAGTCCCCGGCATCCCCCTGGCGCGCTATGTGGAGGACTTCGACCTGCCCGAGCTGGTGCGCGCCAACAAGGCCCGGATCAACGGCCTGCGCATCAAGGTCAAGAGCGACACCTTCCTCGCGGATATCGCGCCGCTGCAATCCGAGCATGACGAAAGCGAGGCCCTGGCCGGCGCCGTGCTGACCCTGCACCGCGCCGACCGCGTGGGTGAGCGCATCTATAACGTGCGCAAGCACGAGCTACGAGGCTTCGACAGCATCTTCCAGAGCTCGCGGGTGATGGCTGCCGTGGTGCGTGAGGCGCGGCGCATGGCCCCCCTGGACGCGCCCCTGCTGATCGAGGGCGAAACCGGCACCGGCAAGGAACTGCTGGCTCGCGCCTGCCACCTGGCCAGCCCGCGCGGCCAGTCGCCCTTCATGGCCCTGAACTGCGCCGGCCTGCCGGAATCCATGGCCGAGACCGAGCTGTTCGGCTACGGCCCCGGCGCCTTCGAGGGCGCCCGCCCGGAAGGCAAGCTGGGTCTGCTGGAACTCACCGCCGGCGGCACCTTGTTCCTCGACGGCGTGGGAGAGATGAGCCCGCGTTTGCAGGCCAAGCTGCTGCGCTTCCTGCAGGACGGCTGCTTCCGCCGCGTGGGCAGTGACGAAGAGGTGTACCTGGATGTGCGGGTGATCTGCGCCACCCAGGTGGATTTGTCAGAACTCTGCGCCAAGGGCGAATTCCGCCAGGACCTTTATCACCGCCTCAACGTGCTCTCGCTGCATATCCCGCCGCTGCGCGAATGCCTGGATGGCCTGGCGCCGCTGGTGGAGCACTTCCTCGATTCGGCCAGCCGGCAGATCGGCTGCAGCCTGCCGAAGATGGCGCCGCCGGTGCTGGACAAGCTCAGCCACTATCACTGGCCGGGCAATGTGCGGCAGTTGGAGAACGTGCTGTTCCAGGCGGTGTCGCTGTGCGACGGCGGTACCGTTCGTCCCGAACATATCCGCCTGCCGGATTACGGCGCGCCCCAGCCCCTGGGGGACTTCTCCCTGGAGGGCGGGCTGGACGCCATCATCGGCCGCTTCGAAAAGGCGGTGCTGGAACGGCTCTACGCCGAGCATCCCAGCAGCCGGCTACTGGGCAAGCGGCTGGGGGTTTCCCATACCACCGTTGCCAACAAGCTGAAGCAGCACGGGTTGGGGAAGGAGGAGAGTTAGACCATCGTTCAATGGTCCGAGGGGAGGTGAGCGCGTAAAAAGGCTCCTGTCTGAATCTTGCGTGATGCGGACACAAGCGTTTCTGACATTCCTCTCCCGGAATGATTGGGCGGGCGGCCAGTAGGTCGCCCCTTTTTTTTGCCTGGGATTTTTGGGGAAAAGGGTTGTGATCCAAAGCACCACGCCCCGTAGGGTGGATGTCGCTTTTCACATCCACCAGCGGCGCCCAGGTGAACGGCGAAAGGTGGACCGATGAAGCGTGGTCCACCCTACAGGGCCGCCGAGCAAAGCCAGCCATCACGCCAACTTCAGCAAGCCCATCCCCACCAGCAGCAGCGCCAACCCAAGCCAGCCCTTCCAGGCCAGTCGCTGCCCGAACAGGGCCCAGCCCAGCGCCACGGTCGCGAGGATGCCGAAGCCGCCCCAGATGGCGTAGGCCAGTGACAGGTCGATCCCGCGGACCGCCTGGGCCAGTGCGGTGAAGGCCGCCAGAACGCTGATAATCGATGCCGCCCCCAGCAGCCGACGACGGAAGCCGTCGGAATACTTGAGCAAGACGTTGGCCAGCACTTCCAGGGCAATGGCCGCGCCCAGCCAGGCGAAATGCATCCAGGTCACGCCGTTCATGCCAGCACCTCCTCGGCACGGGCCGACGGCGCGGTGCGGGTGCCGAACTTGATCAGCAGGATGCCGGCGATCATCACGGCCAGGCCCAGGGCCTTGTACAGGCCGATGTTCTCGCCCAGCCAGGCGACGCTGATGGTGGTGATCAGCACGATGCCGATGCCTTCCCACAGGGCGTAGGCCACGCCCACCGGCACGCGCTTGACCGCCAGCGCGAGGAAGAAATAGGACAGGCCGATCAGGCCGTACATCAGCAGGTAACCGAGCAGCGGCGAATACTCGGTGGCGAATTTCATCGAGGTGGTGCCGACGACCTCGAAGAGGATCGCGGCAAGCAGATAGAACCAGGAACGCATGAGGGTGCCCTCCCTTGGGCAATGCAGGGCCCTTCGCCTGCGGGCGAACGGCGTATGTGCAGGAAGTCCTGGCCATGGCGAGACGGGACATGCCCGAAGTCTCCACGGCAACAAGGAAAGGGGAGGGGCTACAGGTCGCCGGTCCAGTGGCGCTCGCGGGAGGCGAGGCGGGCGAAGTGGAAGGGGTGAATCGTTGTGTTCAACATAATGAACACAATATTAGTCGTTCTGGTCTGTGTAAGGCAAATTGGTGGGTTGATTGGCGTTTTCTGATTTTTTGTGTTCGTTATTTTGTTCATGTGTGGCGGGGCGTTTTCTGTAGGGGCTGGATCACCCCACCTCGCGGCTCAGCCAATCAAAGAAAGCCTTCACCGGCGGATGCCGTTCGCGCCCTGGGACGCAGAGGGTCGAATAACCGGCACCCGCCACGCTGACGTCCGGTCGGTAGGGCACCAGCAGGCCGCTGGCGAGGCTTTCCGAAACGAGGATGGAGCTGGCCAGCACCAAACCCTGCCCGGCGATAGCGGCTTGCAGGGCGTAGTGCTCTTCGTCGTATTCCCGTTGCGGGGCGACCTCCAGCAGCCGTTCCTCGCCCGCAGCCTGGCACCAGGCTTTCCAACCCAGTTCGTAGAGCAGGGCATTGCGCCAGCGCACGGTGATCAGCGTCGGCACGCGGTCGCCGAGGCCGGACACCAGGGGCGGCGCGCCGTAGACCCCGAAGCATTCATTCAGCAGGCACTGGCTGTGCAGGTTGGGGTAGTGGCCCATGCCGTAGCGGATCACCAGGTCGATGCTGGCGTCCTGGTGCAGGTCGATCAGGGTGTCGCTGGTATCCAGCCGCACGTTGATTTCCGGGTGCTCGGCGTAGAAGCGGCCGAGGCGGGGGATCAGCCAGAGGGCGGCGAAGGCCGGGGTGGTGGAGAGCGTCAGGTTGCCGCTGCTGCGGTGTGGGCGGAGTTGGTCGAGGGTCTGGGTGACCTCGAGCAGGGCGCCATGGAGGCTGCCGAACAGGCGCTGGCCGCAGTCCGTCAGGCGCACGCTGCGGGGCAGGCGGTCGAACAACGGCACCCCGAGCCAGCTTTCCAGGCCACGGATCTGGTGGGACACCGCCGTGGGCGTCACCGCCAGTTCCTCGGCGGCGGCCTTGAAGCTGGACAGGCGCGCTGCGGATTCGAAGGTGCGCAGGGCGGTCAGGGGCAGGTTGGAGAACATGGATCACTCCACGGGTGAATTCAGTTCATCCCGATGAACTAATGCTCATTTGTCCGGGATGGTCGGCGTAACTAGCTTAGCGCCTGAGTTTCCGCCAGTTCATGTGCTTCTGGAAGCACAGCCATCAAGGAGATTGAGATGAGCAGTATTCTTTCCGTGCAAGGCAGCCCCCGTGGTGAACGTTCCCATTCCCGTCGCTTGCAGGAGGCCTTTCTCAAGGCTTGGCAGGGGCGTGATGCCGGTCGCCAGGTGCTGCGCCGCGAAGTGGGGCGAGTGGCCGTTCCGGCGGTGAGCGAGGGCTGGATCGCGGCGGCTTTCCACCCCGAGCCTGATGCCCGCAGCGAAGTCATGAAGGCCGACCTCGCCCTCAGCGACGTGCTGGTGGACGAACTGTTCGCCGCAGATCGCCTGGTGATCTCCGCGCCCATGTACAACTTCGGCGTGCCCAGCGGCGTGAAGGCGTGGGTCGACCAGATCGTGCGCATCGGTCGCACCTTCGACTTCGATCCGGCGCGGCAGGACAACCCCTACACGCCGCTGTTGCAGGGGCGCAAGGCGCTGGTCATCACCACCCGTGGCGACCGTGGCTACGGTCCGGGCGGCGCCAATGCCCACCTGAACCATGCGGACGCCTACTTGCGCACGGTGCTCGGCTTCATCGGCATTCACGACGTGACCGTGGTGGCGGTGGAGAACGACGAGTTCGGCGGCGAATCCTTCGAGCAGTCCTACCAGCGCGCCGAACGGGCCCTGGCGGACCTCGCCGAAACTTTCTGAGGAGACGGCCATGGCCTGGGTATTCCTGATGCTGGCGGCCTTCTTCGAAGTGCTGTTCGCCATGAGCATGAAATTCGCGGAAGGCTTCACCCGGCCCTGGCCCAGCCTGCTGGTGGTGGTGGCCGCAGTGGCCGGGATCTGGTTCCTGACCCTGTCCATGCGCGTGCTGCCGGTGAGCATCGCCTATCCGATCTGGACGGCCATCGGCACCCTCGGCACGGTGCTGCTGGGCTTCCTCCTGCTGGGCGAGGCGCTGACGCCGGCCAGGCTGGTGTCGGTGGGGTTGATCATCGTTGGGGTGGCGGGGCTGCGGTAGGTTGGTGTCGAGCGCAGCGAGGCCCAACGATGGGGCTGCATGGCGCGCGATGTTGGGCTTGGTTCCTCAGCGCCAACCTAGGGGACGGCGGCGCCGTCCCATCGCGAATGAGTTCGCCCCTGCAGGTATAACTTCGTGTCCCTACCGCCTGCTCACCTGCACCGCCGGCGCCAGGTCCTGGCATTGGGTGTTCAGGCCAGGGGTCAGGTAGGGCTGGAGGATGGGCGCCATGCCCTTGAGGACTTGCACCGGCAAGGCGGAGGTGAAGCTGAATTTGTCCGCCTGGCTGCCTTCGACGAAGGCGGTGAGGGTGCCGAAGTGGCGCGGGCCCAGGTAGAAGACGAAGGTGGCGGTGCGGTTCATGGCCTTGGAGCTCTTGACCGCGCCATAGCGGGTCACGCTCTCGATGCGGTTGTCGCCGGTGCCGGTCTTGCCGCCCATGACCAGCGGATGGCCGTCGGGCAGGACGAAGCTGCCTTGCAGGCGCCGCGCGGTGCCGCCTTCCACCACCTTGGACAGGGCGTCGCGCAGGGTGGCGGCCACTTCCGAGGTCATCACCCGCTTGCCGGCGTCGGTCTGGTAGCCCACCAGGGTTTCGTAAGGCGTGTCGGCGGCGAAGTGCAGCTGGTCGATGCGCAGGGTGCTCTGGCGCACGCCGTCGTTGAGGATGATGCCCATCAGCTCGGCCAGGGCTGCCGGACGGTCGCCGGAACTGCCCAGGGCGGTGGCCAGGGACGGCACCAGGTGGTCGAAGGGATAGCCCAGGGACTTCCACTGTTCGTGGATGTCGAGGAAGGCTTCCACCTCCAGCATGATGCGGATGCGCTTGTCGCGGGCGTACTTGCGTTTGGACTTGAACAACCAGCCATACACGTCGCGGCGCTCGTCGCTGCTGGCTTCCACGGCGTCGCGGTAGCTGGCGTTGGGGTTGGCCTGCAGGTAGCCGAGCAGCCAGAGCTCCAGCGGGTGCACGCGGGCCACGTAGCCCTGGTCGTTGAGATTGAACGCACCCGGTCCGTAGCGGGTGTAGAGGTCTTCGATACGCTTGTCGGTCAGCGGCGGATTGGCCTTGGGCACCCGTTCGCGCATGAAGGTGGCGAAGGTGGCGAGGTCGGCCTGGGGTTGCAGGTAGCGGTGGATGGCGGCCATCCGTGCGCCCCAGGGATTGAGGCCGTCGAGGAAGGTGGCCAGGCGCTCGTCCGCGGTCTTGCCCTGGTACTTGTTCCAGAACCGCCGCAGGTAGGTCTGGCTCTCGCGGGAGATGAAGAGGTCCAGATAACCCTGGCGGCGCGGGTCCTTGTCGTCGGAAAGCAGCTGCATCTTGCCGCCGTCTGGGCGGTACATGTCGTGGCGTACCAGGTCGCGCAGCAGGCGTACGAACGGCAGGTTGATGGACTCGCGCAGAGCGTCCCGCAGGCTCGGCCGGCGGTCGTTGTCCTCCTTGCGGAAGTTGGCAAAGGTGTGCAGTCCGCCGCCAGTGAAGAAGGCCTCATAGGGGCTGGCGGAGTAGGTGCGGTCCAGGGCGGCCTGGAGCATGGCGGGGAGGTTGCGGTCCTTGTTCTGGATCAGGTAGTCCAGGGCCCAGCGACTGATGAAGTCCAGCGGGTCGACCTGCACCTTGCGCAGTTCTTCCACGCTCATGCCGGCGTAGCGGCTGTGCAGGGTGGCGACATCCTCCAGGTAGGTGGCCAGCACCCGCAGTTTGGCGGTGGAGCCCAGTTCCAGCTTGCTGCCTTCATTGATGTCAAAGGGCTGGTCGGTGTTGTCGGTCTGCACCCGCACGCGGTTGCCCGAGGGGGTGCGCTCGAGCAGGGTGAAGCTGTAGCGCACTTCGTGGGTCTTTTCCGGCGACAGCAGGCGCTCGCCGTAGAGTCCGACCTGCTCGGCGAAGACCGGGTCGGCCAGTTTCCGCAGGTAATCGGTAACGGCGTTCTGCAGTTCGCTCTGCAGGGTGCTGCTGGCGGTGAGGTCGAGGCGGTCGAGGTCGTAGAGGGGCATCTTCAGCATGCCGGAGAGGCGGCTGCGGGCGACGCTGATGCCCTTGTTGGCCTCCACGGCCTGCAGCGCCGGGTCTTCCACCCAGTTGCGGAAACGCAGCTTCGCGTCCAGGGCGGCGTCCCGCAGCGGAGGGTCGATGATGCTGGCACCGGCCAGCACGCGGATATGGCTGTCGGTCAGGGCGTTGAGTTCTTCGTGGGCGCTGACCAGGTAATAGGACGGGCGGCGTTGGGCGATGAACAGGGACAGTACCTGGCGCAGCGCCAGGCCACGGGCGGCAAGGTCGCTGTCGGGGTTGGCCAGGATCCGGTTGGTGGTGTTGAAGTCGGCGCCGTACCAGACCCGCAAGGCGTCGGCGATGCCGTGCACTTCGCCATGCCCCGGTGCGGCGGAGAGCGGCACGCTGTTGAGGTAGTCCATGACGATGCGTTCGCGGGCGGCCAGGGTTTCCGGGCCGCTCTGGTAGGCGCGCACGCTGGCGGAGACCATCTGGCGGATCTTCTCGGCGGCGGAGACGGTACGGCCGAAGGGGGAGTGGCGGTACTTCTCGAGCTGGGTGGCCAGGGTGCTGCCACCGGCGGATTGGCCTTCCATATCGACGGCCTTGCCCATCTGGGTCAGCGCCGCCTTGGAGAAGCGCGGCCAGTCCACCGCCGGATTGGCCAGGGGTTCCTCGCGGTCGAGCAGTTTGCGGTTCTCGATGAACAGCAGGCTGTTGACCAGTAATGGCGGAATACTGGCGAAGTCCGGGTAACGCTGTTTCGGGTAGCTGAATTGATAGAAGGGCAGGCCCCGGCAGTCGCAGATGCTGATGCCCGCCTGGACCTTTTCCCGGTACGGCGGGAAGAGCCCGCGTTCGGTGTAGTTGACCAGCGCAGGGGAGAAACGGGCCTGCTGCTGGATCTCGAAGCCGCGTTTTTCCAGGCGGTCGAGCATCTGCGGCAGGAAGGCATAGCCGAGGCGGCGGTCGAAGGGGCCGTCGCCGGGATAGCGAATGGATCGGCTCGGGCCTTCTTCCAGGCGGTAGCTCAGGGTGGCGGCGTAGCGGCTGATTTCCCGGGCCTGGAAGCGCGAGGTGCGCATCTCATGGGTCGCGGCGGCGCCCACGATGCCGAGGGTCAGGAGGCATACGCTCCAGAACAGGAAACGGTGTTTGCGGCGGGGCTTTTTCGGGGGAACAGGAGGCTCGCTGAGATGACCTTCGGGTACCTCGTTCCTGATTTCGTCGGATTGCCATATTGCGCCCATAGTCCACCGGCCTGGCCTGATGCCGCTCTTGCTTGCAATCTTAGTAGGTCGCTGGCGGGCTGCATGGCGGAGTGGGGGCAAAACAGGAGCGAATCAATGACAGGCGACAATCGGAAGCAACTTGACCACAGCTGGCACGCCAACGCAGAGGGTTGGACCCGCGCAGTGCGAGAAAATCTCATTGAAAGCAGGCAATTGGCTACCAATGGGGCCATCCGCGATGCGGTGCTGGCCCATTGCCCGCAGCGGGTGTTGGACCTGGGGTGTGGCGAGGGCTGGCTATGCCGCGTCCTGGCGGAGCGGGGAGTGGCGGTGCTGGGTGTCGATGCATCCGAGCCGCTGATCGAGGCGGCGCGGGAGGCGGACGGCGACTTTCTCTGCCTGAACTACGCCCAATTGCAGGCCGATCCCGCTCGCTTGGGGCGGTTCGATGCCGTGGTGTGCAACTTTTCCCTGTTCGAGGAGCAGCTGGAGCCGCTGCTGGCGACCGTGCGCGAACTGCTCGGCCATCGTGGCGTGCTGCTGATCCAGACCGTCCACCCCTGGCAGGCGCGCGGCGCGGAAGGTTACCGGGATGGCTGGCGCCGCGAGGATTTTGCCGCTTTCCAGGGGGCGTTCCCCGAAGCCATGCCCTGGTATTTCCGCACCCTGGAGTCCTGGTGCGCGCTGCTGAGCCGGAGCGGCTACCGCATCGAGGCCTTGCGCGAGCCGGCGCACCCAGACAGCGGCGAGCCCCTTTCGCTGTTGCTGGAAGTCCGCCCATAGCGACCGTTCGCCCGAAAACGCATCAGGCATTTCTGGGGTTTTGCCGCCTTGTCACGGGGAATCCTGCCGAACCTTTTCCTGCTTTCGGGTCGATGGCGCGAAACGTGCCCTTGCCGTCCTCTCCTGGTACCCCTGTGCACCAAAAGTAGGCATGACGTTACCTCGTCTTTGTGCAAGACTCGCCGCCGATCTCGGACGCCCCCGCTGCCGCGTGACTGTTCCGCCCCACAAGGGCGGGCCTGTCAGGTGGCCAAGGGTCGCTACAACGACCCGGATTTCCGGCGCTGCGCCCGATTCCTCGACAACTACAAGATGAGGTACCACTGCATGTCCGTTGCTGATCATCAGCCACAGCATGAATCGCTCCACCGAGACCTTGGTGAGCGTCACATCCGCCTGATGGCCCTGGGCGCCTGTATCGGCGTCGGCCTGTTCCTCGGTTCGGCCAAGGCCATCCAGATGGCCGGTCCGGCCATCATGCTGTCCTACATCATCGGTGGCCTCGCCATCCTGGTGATCATGCGCGCCCTCGGCGAGATGGCCGTGCACAACCCGGTAGCCGGCTCCTTCAGCCGCTACGCCCAGGACTACCTTGGCCCGCTGGCGGGCTTTCTCACCGGCTGGAACTACTGGTTCCTCTGGCTGGTGACCTGCGTGGCGGAGATCACCGCCGTAGCCATCTACATGGGCATCTGGTTCCCCGAGGTGCCGCGCTGGATCTGGGCCCTGGCGGCGCTGATCAGCATGGGCGGCGTCAACCTGATCGCCGTGCGCGCCTTCGGTGAATTCGAGTTCTGGTTCGCGCTGATCAAGATCGTCACCATTGTCGCCATGGTGGTGGCCGGCACCGGCATGATCGTCTTCGGTTTCGGCAATGGCGGTATCGCCACCGGCATCTCCAACCTCTGGGAGCACGGCGGCTTCATGCCCAATGGTGTGCAGGGCGTGCTGATGTCGCTGCAGATGGTGATGTTCGCCTACCTGGGCGTGGAAATGATCGGCCTCACCGCCGGTGAAGCGAAGAACCCGCAGAAGACCATTCCCCAGGCCATCGGCTCGGTGTTCTGGCGCATCCTGCTGTTCTATGTCGGCGCGCTGTTCGTGATCCTCTCCATCTACCCGTGGAACGAGATCGGCACCCAGGGCAGCCCCTTCGTAATGACCTTCGAGAGCCTCGGCATCAAGACCGCCGCCGGCATCATCAACTTCGTGGTGATCACCGCCGCGCTGTCGTCCTGCAACGGCGGCATCTTCAGCACCGGCCGCATGCTCTACAGCCTCGCCCAACAGGGCCAGGCTCCGCGCGCCTTCGCCGAAACCTCCAACGGCGTGCCGCGCCGTGCGCTGCTGGTGTCCTGTGCCGCGCTGCTGCTGGGCGTGCTGCTGAACTACCTGGTGCCGGAGAAGGTGTTCGTCTGGGTGACCTCCATCGCCACCTTCGGCGCCATCTGGACCTGGGCGATGATCCTCCTCGCGCAGATGAAGTTCCGCCGCAGCCTCAGCCCCGCCGAGCAGGGCAAGCTGCAGTACCGCATGTGGCTGTTCCCGCTGAGCTCCTACCTGGCCATGGCCTTCCTGGTGCTGGTGGTGGGCCTGATGGCGTACTTCCCGGATACCCGTATTGCCCTCTACGTGGGCCCGGCTTTCCTGGCCCTGCTGGTGGTGCTGTACAAGGCGCTCAACCTGTCTGGCAAGGCTGTCGAGCCGGTCGGCGACGCCGCCTGATCCGGAACGCTGCAATGACCGTCGGGCCCGCCATGTGCGGGCCCGATGCGTTTAGGGGCTAGGCTGAAACCATCCGTCTTCAAGCAAGGAGGTCATCGCCATGGCTGGATCCACCGCTATCCCCTGCCTGCGCTACCGCGACGCGCCCGCCGCCATCACTTGGCTGTGCAACACCTTCGGCTTTGTCGAGCACCTGGTGGTGGCGGAAAAGGACGGGGTCATCGCGCACGCCCAGCTCAGCCTCGACGGCGGCATGATCATGCTCGGCTCGGTGCGCAATAACGCGTACGGCGAGCTGCTGCGCCAGCCCGACGAGTCCGGCGGGCTCGGCAGCCAGGGCATCTACCTGGTGGTGGCCAATGTCGACGCGGTGCACGCTCGCGCCCTGGCCGCCGGTGCCACCATCGTCCTGCCCCTGAAGGACGAGGACTACGGTGGCCGTGGCTTCACCTGCCGCGATCCGGAAGGCCACCTGTGGAGCATCGGTTCGTACGATCCCTGGGGTTGAGCCGTCCAGCCCATTGCCGGAAGATCGCCTCCCAGCTGCCGGCAATCCCGACTGAACGGACTTACCGAGGAACACGCCATGCAAAGCATCACCTTCCCCGACGGCACCCGCGTGCCCGCCATCGGCCAGGGCACCTGGCACATGGGCGAGACCCGCAGCGAGCGCAAGCGCGAAGTCGCGGCCCTGCGCCAGGGTCTGGAGCTGGGGCTGAACCTGATCGACACCGCCGAGATGTATGCCGAAGGCGGCGCCGAGGACGTGGTGGGCGAAGCCATCGCCGGCCTGCGCGACCAGGTTTTCCTGGTCAGCAAGGTCTATCCCTGGAATGCCAGCCGCACGGGCTCCGCCCTGGCCTGCGAGCGCAGCCTCAAGCGCCTGGGCACCGATCACCTCGACCTCTACCTGCTGCACTGGCGCGGTGAGCATCCGCTGGAGGAAACGGTAGAGGCCTTCGAGCGCCTGCGGGAGCAGGGCAAGATCGCCCGCTGGGGCGTGTCCAACCTGGACCTCGACGACCTCCACGAACTGCCTGCCGGCTGTGCCGCCAACCAGGTGCTCTACAACCCCGAGGCGCGTGGTATCGAGTTCGACCTGCTGCCCTTCCAGCAGCAACAGGGCATCCCGCTCATGGCTTATTGCCCGGTGGGGCAGGGCGGCAAGCTGCTGCGCTCAGCAGCGTTGCAGGAAGTCGCCCGCCGCCACGGCGCCAGCCCGGCCCAGGTGGCCCTGGCCTGGGCCTTGCGCCAGGAGGGCGTGATCGTCATTCCCAAGGCGGTCGACCCGCTGCACCTCAAGCAAAATGCCGAGGCGCGCAAACTCCCGCTCAGCGCCGACGATCTCGCCCTGATCGACCACAGCTTCCCGCCGCCCCGGCGCAAGCGGTCGCTGGAAATGGTCTGAGGCGAAATCACGCCCACAGTGGATCGCGTCACGCGGAAGGCGCGGCGCAGGTCACCCTTCTCCCTCCGGGAGAGGGGTTGGGGGTGAGGGCGGTTGGGCGTGGCGCGCGGCCTGATCTTCAAGCGGTGCGCATGGTGTTCAGCCAAGTGCTGGAATCAGGCCTGATGGCAAGATAATTCCCCTGCCCAGATTCCTATTGTCTGACAGCTCTCATAGACTCATGCCCACTTCATTCCATGGAATGGCCTTGATGAATCGCACGCTGTGGACGTTTGTGGGTCTGTGGGGACTGGTCGCTACCACCTGGGCGGAGGAACCGCCCAAGCAGGATCCTTTACTCGATGCGCCCGTCACGGCGACCGCCACTGGCAATGACGCCCGTGGTGTATTGCGGGCGCGCAACCAGGCGGTACTGGCCAGCGAGTTGCCTGGGCGCATCCTCGAAATGCCCTATGCCGAAGGCCAGGCGTTCAAGAAGGGCGAGGTGCTGGTGCGCTTCGACTGCAGCGGCTACCAGGCCCAGCTGAATGCCGCCAACGCCGCCGTGCGCGCCGCCCGGGAAGAACTCAAGAACAAGCAGCAACTGGCTGCCCTCAACTCCGTGGGGCGCTTCGAAGTGGCCCTGGCGGAGGCGCGCCAGGCGCAGTCCCAGGCCGAGGCGCAGGTCTACCAGGTGCAGGTGCAGCGCTGTCAGGTCAAGGCGCCCTTCGACGGTCAGGTGGTGGCGCGCAAGGTCCAGCCTCACGAGAGCGTGGCCAGCGGCGCACCGTTGTTGGACGTGGTGGATAACCGCACCCTGGAAATCCATCTGCTGGTGCCCTCGCGCTGGTTGAGCCGGCTCAAGCCCGATCAGGCCTTCAGCTTCGTTCCCGATGAAACCGGCAAACCGCTGACGGCGGTGATCAAGCGCCTTGGCGCAAGGATCGACGAGGGCAGTCAGACCCTGCTGTTGATCGGCGGCCTGCCGGAAGATGCCGAGGGCCTCCTGGCCGGCATGAGCGGCACCGCCCACTTCGCGGAAACGCCATGAACGCGGCACCTCCCGGCACCGTCGAGCGCGTATTCGCGCTCTATCTCGGACTGGAGAGGCAGGCACGTCAGGCCGCCAGCACAGAGCAGCTGGCATTTGCCATGGTCAACGACGGCCAGGGGCTGTTCGGCTTCCGCCATGCCGCGTTGCTGATTGCCGGCAAGGTACGCGCCCTTACCGCCATCAGCCTGGTGGAGCCCAATGCGCCCTTCGTGGCCTTCGTCGAGCGTGCCGCCGCGCAGCTGCTCCGCCTGGGCCTACTGGACGGGCCCCGCGCAGTCGATGCCGCGTTGCTGGACGAACACTCCCGTGCGGACTGGCAAGCGCTGTCCGCCGCCCAGGCCTACTGGCTACCGCTGAAGGATCGCCGTGGCGAGGCCTTCGGCGGACTCTGGCTGGCCCGTGAGCACCCCTTCAGCGAGGCCGAGCAGGCGCTGCTGATCCAGCTCGGCGATACCTATGCTCACGCCTGGCAGGCCCTGCAGCCGCGCAAGCCCTGGCGCCTGAGCTGGCCGAAGAAGAAGCTGCTGGCCATCGCCGGTGCCCTCTGTCTGGTCCTGCTGATGCCGGTACGCCAGTCGGTGCTGGCCCCTGCTGAAGTGGTGCCCCAGGGCGGCCGGGTTGTGGCCGCGCCGCTGGACGGGGTGATCGCCGAAATCCTGGTCAAACCCAATCAGAGCGTGGCCGCCGGTGACCTGCTGGTGCGTTTCGATGCCACCAGCCTCAAGGCCCAGGCGGACGTCGCCGAGCGTGCCCTGGGCGTGGCCGAGGCCGAGCTCAAGGCCAATACCCAGCGCGCCTTTGCCGATGCCGAATCCAGTTCGCGCATCGACCTGTTGGCGGCGCGGGTCGAGCAGAAACGCGCCGAGCGCGACTACGCGCGTCAATTGTTGGCCCGCAGCGAAGTCAGGGCAGAGCGCGCGGGCATCGCCGTGTTCGCCGACGCCGAGCGCTGGACCGGCAAACCGGTACAGACCGGCGAGCGGCTGATGCAGATCGCCGACCCGGCTCAGGCCGAGCTGCGCATCGAGCTGCCGGTGGGCGACGCCATCGCGCTGCAATCTGGCGCCGAAGTGGCGCTGTTCCTCGACAGCGATCCCCTGGACCTCCACAACGCACGCCTGGAGCGCGCCGCCTACGAGGCCCAGTCCACCGCCGCCGGGCAACTGGCCTACCGCCTCGATGCCGCCTTCCTCGAAACGCCGCCGCGCATCGGCCTGCGCGGCACCGCCAAGCTGTTCGGCGACCGTGCGCCCCTGGCCTATTACCTGCTGCGCCGGCCGCTCGCCGCGCTGCGCCAGAGCCTGGGCTTCTGATGCTGCCCGCGCTGCGCTCCGACCTGCAGCTGTCACCGGCCGCGCCCGGCCTGGACGGCGCTCCCCAATGGACCCTGGCCGACCCCTTGCGCGGGCGCTATTTCAAGCTGGGCGCCGTCGCCGTGCGCCTGCTGCGCCATTGGGCGTTGAGCGATCCGCAGCGGGTGCTGGAGGCCGCCAACGCCGAACCGGGCCTGCCACTGGGCGGTGCCGAACTGGAAGAAATGCTGCGTTTCCTGCGTGGACATGACCTGATCGCCGCGTCTGATGAGGATCAACGCGCCAGTTACGCGATGAAGGCCGCCGCCCAACAGCAGAGCCTGGGCAGGCGGGTGCTGCATCAGTACCTGTTCTTTCGCATTCCGCTGTGGCGCCCGGATGCCTTCCTCAATCGTGCCTGGCCGGTGCTGGAACGCCACGGTCCCTGGCTGCTGCGCTGGGGCCTTCCGCTGGTCTTCGCCCTCGGCCTGTTCCTGGTGTCGCGGGACTGGGAACGCTTTCTCGCCACCTTTCCGCACCTGTTCAGCCTCGGCGGTGCCCTGGCCTTCGGCGCCGCCCTGACCTTCGCCAAGCTCTGCCATGAGTTCGGCCACGCCTTCATGGCCAAACGGGCCGGTTGCCGGGTGCAGAGCATGGGCCTGGCCTTCATGGTGTTGCTGCCGATGTTCTACACCGATGTCAGCGATGCCTGGCGCGTCCGGGACCGGCGCTCGCGGCTGCTGATCAGCGCCGGTGGCGTGCTGGCCGAGCTGGTGCTGGCAGTGCTGGCGCTGCTGGCCTGGTCGCTCTTGCCGGAGGGCCCGGCACGCACTGCCGCCTTCATGCTGGCCAGCGCGACCTGGATCACCACGCTGCTGATCAACCTCAACCCCTTCATGCGCTTCGACGGCTATTTCCTGCTCACTGACCTCCTGGGTGTGGATAACCTGCAGACGCGGGCCTTCGCCCTCTGCCGTTGGCGTCTGCGCGAGGCGCTGTTCGGCTACGGCGAGCCGGCACCGGAGCCCTGGCCGCCGGAAATGGCGCGGCGCCTGCTGCTCTGGGGCTACGGCTCCTGGCTGTGGCGTGCGGCGCTGTTCTTCGGCATCGCCCTGGCGGTCTACCACCTGTTCTTCAAGGTGCTGGGCATCTTCCTGATGCTGGTGGAACTGGTCTGGTTCATCGGCCTGCCCATCTGGAAGGAGCTGCTGGAGTGGTGGCAGCGCCGCGACCAGGCGAACCCGCGCAAGGTCCTGCTGACCGGCGGCGGGCTACTGGTGCTGCTGGCTCTGCTGGTACTGCCGTGGCGCAGTTCGGTCGAGGTCCCCGCGCTGCTCGAAGCCTCACGTGCCACTGCCTTGCATGCGCCGGTGGCGGCCAGGTTGAAGGCGTTGCAGGTGAAGGATGGCCAGGCGGTGGAGCAGGGCGCGCTGCTGCTGGAACTGGAATCCCCTGACCTGGACTCGCGCCAGGGCATCGTTCGCCGCGAAATCGAAATTCTCCAACTGCAGCTGCGCCGCCAGGCCGGGCGCAGTGAAACCGCCGCCGACGCCGGCATCCTCGAACAGCGACTGGCCGAGGCCGTGGCCGAATACCGCGGCCTCGCCGCCCAGCGTGAACGCCTGCAACTGCGTGCCCCCCAGGCCGGTGTCGTGCGTGACCTGCTGCCCGATCTCACGGTTGGGCGTTGGCTAAGCCCCCAGGAAGCCCTGGCGCGCGTGGTGGAGCCCGGCCAGCGCCTGCGCGGCTACCTGGCCGAGGAGTCTCTGTGGCGCGTGCAGCCGGGTGCGGAGGGCCGCTTCATCGCCGACGACCCGGCGCGCCCTGCAATTGCGGTACGGCTGGACGAGGTGGATGCCACCGGCGTCGCCTCTCTGGAGCTTGAAGCGCTCAGTTCCGATCATCACGGCCCCATCGCCGTGCGCCGCGATGCCCAGCGCCGCGCCGAGCCGGTGCAGGCCCAGTACGGCGTGCGCCTGAGCCTGCTGGACGACGACATCCACCCGGCCCAGCCCCTGCGCGGCGTGGTGGTGCTGGAGGGCGAAGGGCAGTCGCTGCTCGGCATCGCCTGGCGCCGGCTGGCGGCGCTTGGGGTGAGGGAAAGCGGTTTCTGAACAACAGCAGGGAACAAGGACGATCCAATGCCAACGCCACCACTACCGATCTGTTCGCGCCTGCCTCTGACGTTCGCGATGGCGCCCTTGCTGGACGCCCTGGGGCGGATCGACAAAGCCGCGTGGCAGGACCACTTCAATACCGGCTACTACGAGGGTGACTGGAGCGGTGTCGCCCTGATCGCTCCGGACGATGCACCGCTGCCGCTGGCGCCCGGCCAGGGCGCGCCGGTTCGCAGTGGCTGGTGGCAACGGGAGGCCGCCTGGAACGATCTGCTGGATGCCTTTCACACCACCGTGCGCAGTGCGCGCCTGCTGCGCCTGGGGCCGGGCTCACGCATTCACGAGCACTGCGACCCGGACCTCGGCCTGCCCGGCAGTGACCTGCGCCTGCATGTGCCGTTGCAGAGTCCGGCAGGCGTGGAGTTCCTCGTCGATGGCCTGCAAGCGCCCATGCAGCCGGGGGAATGCTGGTTCCTCGATCTGTCCCGCCCGCATCGTGTGGATAACCCGGGGCCGGGCGAGCGCATTCACCTGGTGCTGGATTGCCGGCCCAACGAATGGTTGCTTGGGCTTATCGAACAGGGCCTGCCCGACACGCCCGCGCTACAGCCGGGGAGGGCGGTGCAGGCTTTTGCACGATTCCGCCAGATGGTGGAGCAGGACCGGGAACTGGCGCAGCGGCTGCAGGTGCTGACCGATGTGCGCGATTTTCTGCGCGAAGCAGTCGCTCTAGGTGTCACGCGGGGCCTGAACTTTTCCGAGGCGGAAGTCCGCGCCGCGATGCGTCAGGGCAAGCAGGGATGGAACGAACAATGGAAGGCATGAACGCGCAGGATATGTACGGCTGGTTGCCCATCCGTGCCTGGCGGCGCGATGGAGAATGGCGTCTGGACTGGTGCTGGTTCGGCGAACAGCAACTGACCCGGCCGTTCTTCCGTGACGATGTCGACCTGGTCCTGCGCCTGCCCTTCAACCAGGCCTTCCGTCGTGAAACGAGGCTGGATGCACTGCTCGACTGGCAGGCCGCCAGTCCGGGCGTTGCGCCGGGCGCTTTCATCTATCACGCGTCGCGCTGCGGCTCGACCTTGATGGCGCAGATGCTGGCGGGCCTGGAGCGAAATATCGTGCTCTCTGAGCCCCCGCCGCTGGACAGCCTGCTGCGTGCCCACTTCCTCGACCCGGCCGTGCAGGACCTGCAGCCACACTGGATTCGGGCACTGTTGTCCGCCTATGGCCAGCGCCGGCTGGGCAACGAAGCGCGGTTACTGATCAAACTGGATGCCTGGAATGTCTTCGAGGCGCCGTTGCTGCATGCGTTGTACCCGGACACGCCGCGCATTTTCCTTTATCGCGATCCATTGGAAATCGTCGTTTCGCAACTGCGCCAGCCCGGCATGCACCGGGTGCCGGGGCTGCTGGGTCCATCGGCGCTGGATTTCGCCGGGACGGATGCCCAGGCCATGGCACCGCTGGAATTCACCTGCCGCCTGATCGGCCGCATCCTCGAACAGGGACTGGCACTGTGCCGGGAACAGGCTTGCGTGCCGGTGAACTACAGCGAGCTGCCCGAAGCGCTCTGGGGGCGCCTGGCGCCCATCTTCCACCTGGTCGAGGCCGACGCCCCGAAGTTGCGGGAGATTGCGGCCTTCGACGCCAAACAGCCGGCCATGTGGTTCAGTGCCGACAGCCAGCGCAAGCGCGATGAGGCCGGCGATGAGGTGCGAGCAGCCGTGGAGCGCTGGGCTGGCAAGCCCTACGAAGGGTTGGAGCAACTGCGCTGTTTAGAGCAGACGCTTCATACAGGTGTTTAGGAATACTCCCATTGATTATTAACTGAACGGTGGCTAATGGCCTTTACCTTCGGCTAATCTTTCGCCGTTGAGGTCGCGTGAAAACAGAACAATAGGTGCCGATATCCCCTCAGGGGATCGTCAGCAAGGACGCACGACGCCATGCCAATCTCCGAACTGCAACTTCGCCCCATTGCCGAAGCTGACCAGGCGTTCCTGCGTGAGCTCTACGCGACCACCCGAGCCCATGAGATGCACCAGGTCCCCTGGGACCAGGCTGCCATCGACGCCTTCCTTACCCAGCAGTTCGACGCCCAGCACCGCTATTACCAGGAGCACTATCACGATGCGCAGTTCTCGCTGATCTGCCATCAGGGCCAGTCCGTTGGCCGGCTGTATGTGTTCCGCGGGCCGAACACCCTCAATCTGATGGATATCGCCCTGCTGCCCGAATGGCGGCGGCAGGGCATTGGCACGCGCTACCTGGAAGCACTGGTTCGCGAGGCGGACGAGACCGGCAAGTCGATCCGTCTGTTCGTCGAGGCCACCAATCCGGCCCGGCGTCTTTATGACCGCTTCGGCTTCGTCGTCACTGGCGACAATCGCGTCTACCTGCAGATGCAGCGCGCGGCCAGGACCTCTTTCGCACAGGACGTATTCGCATGAGCCAGATCCCCAGTCGGCAGGACTTCGAGCAGCAGCTCCATCAGCCCTGGCAGCTCAGTTGGGGCAGCGGCGAGGGCGTTGCTGTCACCCTGATTGAGGTGAGCGAGGGCGCGCCAATGAACGCGCGCCATGAATGTTACAGCGCGATCTTCGCGCAACCCGCCGGCGTCCAGCTGCCCCAGCACACTTACCAGTTGCGTAGCCCCGGCAACGCCGAATGGACAGTGCTGCTGTGTCCGATCGGACCGGACGAGGACGGTGAACGTCATTTGTTGCAGGCAGTGTTCCACTGCCGCAAGGCCCAGTAGGTCGGGCCTCGTACGAAAGGTTGTCCCGCGCACCGATGCGCACCCTGCCGCAGAGCGGCATCAACAAGGAGCAACAGCAATGAGCGACCCCTTCCTCGGCGAGATTCGTATGGTTGGCTTCAACTTTGCCCCCCGTAGCTGGGCCTTATGCCAGGGCCAGATAATGGGAATCTCGCAGAATTCCGCCCTGTTCTCGCTGCTCGGCACCATGTACGGCGGCAATGGCCAGACGACCTTCGCACTGCCGGACTTCCGTGGCCGCAGCCCGGTGGGCCAGGGCCAGGGACTGGGCCTGAGTCCGATCACCGTCGGTGAAGTGAGCGGCACGGAGAACGTGACCATCCTCTCTAACCAGATGCCCGCCCACACCCATACCGCCACCCCTGTCAGCAACTCCATCACGGCGTCCGGTCAGGCCACCATCCCCGCCGCGACCGCCGGTACCACCCAGGCCAACCCGGGGCCGACCACCGTCCTTGGCCCGATCGCGGCCGGTGGCCGAGCCGGCACCCTGTATTCCACCGGCACCGCTGACACCAATCTGGCGCCGTTCAACGTCAGCGTGCTGGGCGACATGCCGGGCATCACCATCGGCCTGTCCGGTGGCAGCCAGCCCCTGGATATCCGCAACCCCTACCTGGGTACCAACTTCGTGATCGCACTGGAAGGGATCTTCCCGTCGCGTAACTGAAACCGGTCCGCTTCCGGCGGAGAACCGGAGTCGTGACGATAGGGAGGGGGAAGGCGAAGCTCGTCTTCCCCCTCATTGAAGGGAAGTAGGAGGTGTTCCATGTGGCGGAAGAAGACTGACCGCGAGCAAATGGCCGGCCAACCGGCTCGCTCGGCGCTTGCCCTGGCGCTCGAAGCACGAATGATGTTCGACGGCGCAGTCGCTGCTACCGCAGTGGAAGCGGCAGATTCCGCAGCGGCCTCCGATGTCACTGATGCACAGGGCAGCCAGGCGGACGCGACGCAGCACGACAGCGCGACCGACAACCTGGCCGCGACCCCGTCGGGCACTGCCGACAACCGCCAGGAAGTGGTGTTCGTTGACAGTCAGGTGAAGGACTACCAACAGCTCATCGGCGGCCTCAAGCCCGGCACCGAGGTGGTGGTGCTGGACGCGAACAAGGACGGCCTGCAGCAGATCGCCGACTACCTCGAGGGCCGCAGTGGCATCGACGCGATCCACGTCATTAGCCATGGTGAAGTCGGCAAGGTGCAGTTGGGCAACGACTGGCTGGAAAGTGGTGACATCGCCGCTCGCAGTGAGCTGCTGAATGCCATTGGCCAGACCCTGTCCAACGAGGGCGACATTCTGTTGTACGGCTGCCAGATCGGCGCCAATGGGGAAGGACAGGCGTTCATTGATGACCTGGCTGCCGCCGCCGGGGCCGATGTTGCCGCTTCCAGCGACCTGACCGGTGCGTCATCGAAGGGTGGGGACTGGGTACTGGAAAGCCGCAGCGGGCTCGTTGAAACGTCCGCGATAGACGGGGCCGGCTACGAACACCTGCTCCTCGCGCCAGCGGATGAGAACTACGACGATGATGCCGGCCAGTCCTTCAACAACGTCGCCGTTTTCAACTTTGATGGCGTCAAGTACACCATCACGGGAAGCGGCGGGAATGGCTATTCCCACTCGATCAGTAACGACCCCTTTTCCCCTCTGGGCGATGGCGTGTCCGACTACTATTTGCTGTTCGACTCGACCGGACTCAATGGCATAAGCAGTATCAAGGTCGAGGCCACCGATGGCAGTGCATTCCGGCTGCTGGGGTTGTCCATTGATGCGATAGCCGATGGAAATGTCTCCATCACGCCCAATGGCGGTAGCGCAATCAACTACACCAGTAACGGCGTTTTCGTTACGGCGGAGAACATCAACCTTTCCGCCAATACCCAGTTCCACAACATCACCAGTTTCACGATTTCCGGCGGAAATCTGCTGCTCAACCTGGACGATCTGAATTTCGATTCGCCACAGGTAATTCCCAGCCTGACCTCGGCGACCGTCGCCGATACCAACCTCAAGGCCGGCGAGACGTCGCTGGTGACCTTCACATTCAGCACCGCCGTGAGTGGATTCACCACCGCTGACCTCACTGTCGATAACGGCGTTATCACCGGGCTCAGCAGCAGCGACGGCGGCATCACCTGGACAGGCACCCTCACCCCCAACGCTTCCGTCACAGATTCCAGCAACCTGATCGCGGTCAATCTCGCCGGGGTCACCTCCGTCAGCACCGGCACTGCCGGTTCGGGCACGGCAAATTCCAACAACTACGCCATCGACACCCAGCTCCCGACGGTCACCTCGGTCTCCTCATCGACGGCCAACGGCACTTACAAGGCCGGTGACGTCATTGCTGTCACCGTGAGCTTCAGCGAGGCCGTGACGGTTACCGGCGCTCCGCAGCTCACCCTGGAAACCGGTGCCACCGACCGGGTGGTCAACTACAGCAGTGGGTCGGGTACCAACACCCTGACCTTCAACTACACAGTGCAAGCCGGCGACACCAGTGCAGACCTGGACTATCTCAGCACCGGCGGGCTGGCCCTCAATGGCGGCAGCATTCGCGATGCCGCCAGCAACGACGCCACCCTGACACTGGCCTCACCGGGCGCCGCCGGCTCGCTGGGCGCGAACAAGAACATCGTGATCGATTCCGCCCCGAGCATCGGAAACGTCAACGGTGACAGCGTCGCCTGGGCTGGAGTCGGCAGCACCGTCAATCTCGATTCGGGCAGCAACGCCGTCCTCAGCGATACCGAGAAGGGGGCGCTCAATGGCGGCAATGGCAACTGGTCGGGCGCGATCCTGACCGTGCAGCGCTCGGGCACAGCCGTTCCCGCAGATACCTTCGGCTTCGACACGTCGGGTGCATTGTTCACGGTCAACGGCAGCAACCTGGAGTCCGGTGGCCAGACCTTCGCGACCTTCACCAGCGTCAACGGCGTGCTGACGATCACCTTCACCAGCAGCGGCACCGCCGCCACGACCGCGCTGATCAATAATGTGGCGCAGCGCGTCACCTACCAAAACAATACGCCGGCTGGTGACGCCACCATCCAGTACGCCCTGAGTGACGGCACCTCCACTGCCACGGCCAATGTCACGGTCACCAGTGACACCATCTACGTCACTAACACCAGCGATGTTTCGACTATCGACGCCAGCAACGGTGTGGGCCTGCGTGAGGCGGTCGCCATCGCGGCGGCTGATGCGACGGGTACGCAGACCATCATTCTCGACAGCGGTATGGCGACCCAGACCATCACCCTTGGCTCCGGTCTCAGCCTTGGCGAGAGCCTGAATTTCAATGCCGATTCGGCTTCAGGTCTGATCATCAGCGGCAGCACCATCACCTTGGGCGGCGGCACCACGCTGAGTTTCGTGAATGGGAGCGGCGACACCGCGACCGTCAACAGTGCCATCGCCGGGAGCGGCGCACTGGCCAAGTCCGGCGCCGGCACCCTGACGCTGGGGTCCACCAGCAACTCCGCCCTCTGGTCCGGGGCAGTGTCGGTGACGGGCGGAACGCTCAATGCCGACACCGGGTCGCGTCTGTCGACTGGGAGCCTGACACTGGATGGCGGCACCCTGGCCATGACCGTGACCGGGGCGGCGGGAACGACCACCACGTTCACCAACGCCATTACCCTGGGCACGGGCGGCGGCACCATCAGCGTCGCCGGTGGCGGCGGTGCCAACATCGCCAATTTCTCTGGCGTGATTTCCGGCAGCGGCAGCCTGACCAAGACGACTGCGGCGATCCTGCAGCTCAGCGGCAATAACACCTACACCGGTGCCACCAACGTGAGTAGTGGCACCCTGATCGCCAACCACGCCAATGCACTGGGTACCACTGCGGGCGGGACCACCGTCAGCGATGGCGCGACGGCGCGTATTGCCGGCGCCCTGACCATCGCCGAGTCCTTCACCATCAGCGGCACGGGTAAACAAGTCAGCGCCGTCGACTACGGCGCCATTCACCTGACCTCGGGCAGCAGTACCCTGAGCGGCACTATCACCTTCGCCGGCGACACCGACATCAGCGCCGCCTCCGGCAGCACCCTGACCCTCACCGGAGCCCTCAGCGGTGTGTCCAACCTGAACAAAACCGACAGCGGCACGCTGGTCCTCTCCAACAGTGGCAACGAGGCGGGCCATACCGGAGGCACCACTGTCACCGGCGGCACACTGTCGATCGCCAACGACGACTACCTGGGTTCCGGCACGATCACGCTGAATGGCGGCACCCTGGGCATCACCGGCGCCACCACGATCGACAACGCCATCGCGCTGGCCTCCGCCTCGACCATCAGCAACACCGCCAACGCTACCCTCAGCGGCGTCCTCAGCGGCAGCGGCACCCTGACCAAATCCGGTGCCAGTACTCTGACCCTGTCCGGGAGCAACATCCACAGCGGCGCCGTCAACCTCACCGCCGGCGGCCTGACCCTGAGCGGCGGTTCGGCGCTCGGCAACACCAGCGCGGTGACGCAGTCGGCCAGCACTGTGCTGACCGTCTCCACCGCCGAGACCATCGGTTCCCTGGCAGGCAGCGGCAGCGTGGTACTCAACGCCGCGCTGACCGCCGGCGGTGACAACACCAGCACTACGTATTCCGGTGTGATCTCGGGCACGTCCGGCCTCACCAAGGCAGGCAGCGGCACGCTGACGCTGACCGGCAACAATGCCTACACCGGCGCCACCAACGTGTCGGCGGGCGGACTGACGCTCAACCGCGTCGGCGGTGCGCTGGACGACAACACGTCGGTGGCGGTGGCGTCCGGCGCGACCCTGACCGTCGCGGCCGACGAGACCATCGACGCCTTGTCCGGCGCCGGTACGGTGGCCCTCGGCACCTCCGCGCTTTCGATCGGCATCAACGGCACCAGCAGCACCTTCTCCGGCGCGATCACCGGGTCCGGCACCTTGACGCTGGATGGCGGCGGCACCTTCACGCTGTCCGGTACCAACAGCGGACAGAGCTGGGGGATGCAGGTATTGAGCGGCGGCACCGTTTCGGTCGCCGGCGACGCCAATCTGAGCAGCGGAACCGTGCAGCTGAACGACGGCACGCTGTCGGTCACCAGCTCCGGGACCGTCGATAATGCGATCACACTGGGCGCGAGCGCCGGCAGCGTCTCGGTGGGCTCCGGCCTGGCCGTCAGCCTGAGCGGCGCGATCGGCGGCGCCGGCGCCCTGACCAAGACCGGCAGCGGTACGCTGACCCTGTCGGGAGGCAACAACTACTCGGGTACCACCACCGTTTCCGCCGGTACCCTGGCGGTAAATGGCAGCACTGCCAGTGCGACCATCGTGGGCAGCGGCGCCACGCTGGCCGGCAGTGGCATCCTGGGTGGCAATGTGACGGTGCAGAGCGGCGGTACCCTGTCACCCGGCATCAGTGGCGTCAACAACGGTGCCGGCCTCCTGACCATCAACGGTAACCTGCAGATGAGCGCGGGCAGCACTCTGGCGGTCGAGATCAACGGCACCTCGGCCGGTAGCCAGTACGACCAGGTGGTGGTCAACGGCACCGTGAACGTCTCTGGCGCTACCCTGGCCGTCACCCACAGCTATGCGTCAGGGCTGGGCGATATCTACAACATCATCAACAACGATGCCGCCGATGCCATCACCGGGACCTTCAGTGGCCTGGCGGACGGCGCTACCACCACCGCAGGTGGCAACGGCACGGTATTGACCGCCATGTACACCGGCGGCACCGACAACGAGTTTTCCCTGATCGCGCCGACCAACGCGGCACCCGTCGTCGGCAACTTCAATGGTGGCAACAGCCATACCGAAGGCGGCGCGGCCACCGTGATCGATACCGATGCCAGTGTGTCCGATGCGGACCTGGACCCGCTGAACGGTGGCAACGGCAACTACGACGGTGCCTCCCTGGTCGTGGTGCGCAATGGTGGCGCCAATGCCAGCGATCTGTTCGGATTCCTCAATGGCAATGGCATCACCCTGGTGGGCAGCAACCTGGTCAAGAACGGCCAGGTGATCGGCAGCTTCGACACCAGCACAAGCGGCCAACTGACCCTGACCTTCACCGACGCCAACGGCCAGATTCCGACCACTGCGGACGTGAACAACATCCTGCAGCAACTGACCTATGCCAGCGCGTCCAGCGACCCGGCTGCCAGTGTGACGCTGAACTGGACCTTCGCCGATGAGCTGGGCGCTACCGCTGCGGGCAGTGCCGTCGTCAACATCGTCGCGGTCAACAACGCGCCTACCGCCACCGCAACCGGCGCAAGCCCGACCCATACCGAGAACGGCAGCGCCGTCGACCTGTTCAGCGGCGTCAGTATCGGCACGGTGGAAGCCGGCCAGAGCATCACCGGCCTGACCTTCACCGTCAGCGGCCTGGCCAACGGCGCCAGCGAAATCCTCAGCATCGATGGGACTGATATCGCCCTGGTCAATGGCAGTAGTGGGACCACCGGCGGCAGCGGCATCAGCTACAGCGTCGGCCTGGTGGGCGGCACCGCCACCATCACCCTGACTCACGCCGGCATCAGCACTGCCAGCGTTCAGACCGTGATCGACGGCATGACCTACCGCAACAGCAGCGAGGCGCCGGCCGCCGGCAATCGCGTGGTCACCCTGACCAGCGTTCGCGACAGCGGCGGCACCAGCAATGGCGGAGTGGACACCAGCAGCCTCGCGATTGCGGCCACCGTGAACGTGGTAGCGGTCAATGATGCACCGGTCATCACGGCACCGGGCTCCATTAGTGTCAGCGAAGACGTCGCCCAGTCCCTGACGGGCATCTCCTTCAGCGATGTGGATGCCGGTACCGGCAACGTGACCGTGACCTTCAGCGTGGCCAGCGGCAGCCTGGGCGCCATCAGCGGCAGTGGCGTCACCGTGGCCGGTTCCGGCACCGGTACGCTGACCCTTGTCGGCACCGTCGGCGATATCAACGCCTTCATCGCCGCCAGTGGCGTGAGCTTCACAACCGCTGCCAATGCCACGGCCAACGTGACCCTGAGCATCGGCATCGACGACGGCGGCAATACCGGTACCGATCCGGGCAACTCCGGTACCGGAACCTCCGAAGCCGACAGCACCACGGTCACCCTGGCGGTCACCGCGGTGAACGATGCACCGGTCAACAACCTGCCGGTGGCCCAGGGCACTGACCAGGACGCGAACCTGGTGTTCAACGCCGGCAATGGCAACCTGATCAGCATCAGCGATGTGGATGTCGGCGGCGGCAACCTGGAGGTGACCCTGACCGCCAGCAACGGCCTGATTTCCCTGGGCAGCATCACGGGCCTCAGCTTCATCACGGGCGATGGCACTGGCGATGCCACCCTGACCTTCACCGGTTCTCTGGTGGACATCAACAACGCCCTGAACGGCCTGACCTTCAGCCCAACCGCCGGCTACAACGGGCCTGCCAGCCTCCAGATCAGCACCAGCGATCTGGGAGGCAGCGGCAGCGGCGGCATCCAGACCGACACCGACACCCTCAATATCACCGTCAACCCGATCAATCCGGTGATCACCGGCATTGGCGTCAGCAATCCGGATGGCGGCTACAAGGTGGGTGATGTCATCACCGTCACCATCAGCTTCGACCAGACCGTGATCGTCGACACCACCGGCGGCGTGCCTTCGCTGCTGCTGGAAACCGGCCTGCTGGACCGCAACGCCACCTACGTTTCCGGCTCGGGCAGCAACACCCTGACCTTCAGCTACACCGTGCAGGCGGGTGACGTCAGTGCCGACCTGGACTATCAGTCCACCGGTGCCCTCGCCCTGAACGGCGGGACCATCCGCAACGCCAGCAGCGACGATGCCATCGTTACCCTGCCGGCCGTGGGCGGCGCCGATTCCATCGCCGGGCAGCACGACATCGTCATCGACGGCCTCGTGCCGCAGGTCACCAGCGTGACCGTGCCGGCCAATGGCACCTATGTGGCGGGGCAGAATCTCGATTTCACCGTCAACCTCAGCGAAGCGGTAACCGTCGACACCACCGGCGGCACGCCGCGCATCGCCATCACCCTGGACGGCGGCGGCACCGTCTTTGCCGACTACGTCAGCGGCAGCGGCACCACCGCGCTGGTGTTCCGCCTGACCGTCAGCAGCGGCCAGTTGGATACCAATGGCATCAGCGTCGGCGGCGCCATCCTGGCCAATGGCGGCACCTTGCGTGATGGCGTGGGCAATGACGCCAATACCACCCTGAACAATGTCGCCAGCACCACCGGCGTGCGGGTGGATGCGGTGGTGCCCACCGTGAGCAGCGTCACGGTACCGATCGGCCTTCCCTACAACGGCGGCGACACCCTGACCTTCGTGGTCAACGCCAGCGAGGCGGTGTTCGTCAATGGCACGCCGCGCCTCGCGCTGGATATCGGTGGCACCACCGTGTTCGCCAACTACGTGGCGGGTTCCGGTACCTCGACCCTGGTGTTCCAGTACACCATCCAGGCCGGTGACAACGATGCCAACGGCATTGCCGTGACCGGACTGGCCGCCAACGGCGGCACCCTGCGGGACGGGGCCGGCAATGACCTGAACCTGTCGCTGAATAACATCGGCAATACCAGTGGCGTGATCGTCGACACCGTGGCACCGAGCCCGAGCGGTATCGTCACCGTCGATCCGTCGTCGACCAATGCCGGCAGCGTGCGCTACACCGTGACCTTCAGCGAAGACGTCAGCGGCGTGGACCTCAGCGATTTCGTCCTGGTTGGCGCGGGTACTTCCGGCAACCTGAGCAGCCTGGTGCAGATCGATGCGCGCACCTATCAGGTCACCGTCAGCGGCGTGGTCGGCACCGGCACCCTGGGGCTCAACCTCAACGGCTCCGCTACCGGCATCGTCGATGCTGCCGGCAACGCCATCACCGGTGGCCTGACCGGCGCGGTGTACAACGTCGACCGCGACGTACCCACCGTCACCAGCGTCGGCGTTCCGGTCGGCGTGCACTACAACGCCGGCGATACGCTGACCTTCGTGGTCAACGCCAGCGAAGCGGTGATCGTCAACGGCACGCCGCGCCTGGCCATCGACATGGGCGGCACCACCGTGTTCGCCGACTACGTGGCGGGCTCCGGCAGCAACACGCTGGTGTTCCAGTACACGGTCCGCGCCGGTGACAACGATGCCAACGGCATCGCCGTCACTGGCCTGGTGGCCAACGGCGCGACCCTGCGTGATGCCATCGGCAATGCGATGAACCTGACGCTGAACGGCGTCGGCGACATCCACGGCGTAACCGTCGACACCACGGCGCCGGGCGCCAGTGCAACGGTCGCACCGCTGCCCACGCCCGGCAGCGTGCAGTACACCGTGACCTTCGATGAGGACGTCAGCGGCGTCGACCTCGGCGACTTCAACCTGGTGACCACCGGCAATGTCACCGGCACCCTGCAATCGCTGACACAGGTCGATAGCCGTACCTTCCTGGTCACGGTCAGCAACGTCGCGGGCGCCGGTACCCTCAGCCTCGCGCTGAACGCCACCGGTACCCTGATCACCGATAACGCCGGCAACGCCATGCTCAGCGGGCTTTCCGCGCAGACCTACAGCGTGCAGCAGAACGACGGCGATCCGGAGTTCCGCGCCAACCCGCCGGTCCTCCTGCCGCCAGAGCCGACGGTACCGTTTGACCCGGTGCAGCCCAACGTGCCGCCGCCACCCTTCACCTCGCCGCTCATTCCGCCGCCGCTGTTCGAGCAGCCGACGCTGGGCAGCGGCATTCCGACCCTGGGCAATATCTTCATCAACCAGGGCGCCCTGGCGCCCAGCTTCATCGCCCAGGTATTCGCCAGCAGCGACAGCTTCGGCGACGGTTCGGGCAGGGGCTTCCTCGGCTTTGGTGGTGGCGATGCCAATGTGTTCGGCAGCAGCAGCCTGTCCGGCTTCTTCAACAAGGAGGTGCCGCAGGACGGCGAGGAGATGAAGCTGTTCGACGGCAAGCAATGGCATGGCGCCGGGGAGGGCGGCCAGGGCCATCGTGGCAGCTCTGGCGCACCGACGCTGACGCAGCAGTTGCAGGACATGCAGGAACGGGAGCATCGCCAGGTTCGGGACCTGGCCATGGCACTGGGGCAGATCCAGGCGGATCGCCCGCAGGCGTGAACAACAGCGAATCAGAGATCTGTAAGTGCCGTGTCTAGGGGGCGGCCCAAGGATGAGCAAAGCAGCGAAGCTTTTCACCGTCAGCGTGCTGGCGCTGGCGGTCACCGGATGCGCGGTGACCAGCCAGCCCATCGACCGTAGCGTCAGCGAGCAGCGTGCCCGCCAGGATATGGCGAGCATGTTTAAGGACCAAGAGCCCCTCAGCGGGCCCCTGACCCTGCACGAGGCCATGGCCCGTGCCGTGAAGTACAACCTCGAAGCGCGCCTCAAGGTGATGGAGGAAGCCCTGGCCAAGCGCCAGGTGGACCTGGCCAGTTTCGACATGCTGCCGCGCATGGCCATGGAAGCGGGCTACGCCGGGCGCAACAACGTCAGCGCCTCGAGCAGCCAGAGCGTGCTGACCAACACCCAGTCCCTGGAACCGTCCACCTCCCAGGACCGCGACCGTGGCGTGGCGGACCTGACCATGGTGTGGAACGTGTTGGACTTCGGCGTCAGCTATGTCAGCGCCAAGCAACAGGCTGATCAGCGCCTGATCGTCCAGGAGCGCCGCCGCAAGGTGGTTCACACCATCATCCAGGACGTGCGCTCGGCCTACTGGCGGGCGGTGGCGGCCGATCGCCTGCTCCAGCAGATCGACAGCCTGATGGCCCGGGTCGACGACGCTCGTAACAACAGCCAGGTCATGAGCCAGCAGCGCATTGGCGACCCGGTGCAGGCCCTGAGCTACCAGCGTGCCCTGATCGAGGCCACCCGCCAGTTGGAAGAGCAGCGTCGCGCGTTGTCCCTGGCCAAGACCGAACTGGCGGCGCTGATCAATCTGCCGCTGAACAGCGACTTCACCCTGGCCGCTGACGAGGGCTATCAGGTGCCGGAACTCAAGGTGGATATCGCCCGCCTGGAGGAGGAGGCCCTGGCCAGCCGCCCCGAACTGCGCGAGCAGGACTACCAGGCGCGCATCAGCGCCGCCGAAACGCGCAAGGCCATGCTGCGCCTGTTGCCGGGCCTGGAGTTCTCGGCTGGCGGCCATTACGACAGCAACTCCTTCCTGGTGAACCAGAGCTGGGCCGACTATGGAGTGAAGGTCACCTGGAACCTGTTCAATGCACTGTCGGCGCCGGCTGCCATCGACGTCGCCAAGGCTGGCGAGTCCGTGGCCGCGGCCCGGCGCCAGGCCATGTCCATGGCCGTCCTGGCGCAGCTTTACGTGGCCAACGCCAACTACCACGAGGCTCAGCGCCAGTTCCAGACCAGCCAGCAACTGGCCGAGCTGGACGGGCAGATCGCCGAGCAGCTGCGTAACCGCTACAAGACCCAGAGCATTGGCGAGCTGGACCTGATCCAGGGCGAGCTCAACACGCTCCAGGCTCAGCTCAAGCGTGATCTGTCCTACGCCGAGCTGCGTAACGCTTATGCCCAAGTCTTCGTCAGCGCCGGTGTCGACCCGCTGCCGAACGCCCTGCCGGACAGCAACCTGAGCACCATCGCCAGCGCGCTGGAGAGCAGCGAATCGCGTTGGGCGAGTGGGGATATCGGGGCCAAGTAGGTTGGTGCCGAGCGCAGCGAGGCCCAACGTAGCGACGGCAGGTAATGCCGCGTTGGGCTTCGTACCTCAGCCCAAACTACGGGATCGAGGCGTGCCGGCTATCTCGCTGCAGCAGGCGCGAATCACAGGGGCCGGGGGGAGTGTGGGCCGGTACTAGTGAGCATGCCCCTCCCCATGCCCGTGCCCCTCGTCTTCAGCCATTCCCTCGCCATGCCCATGGGGAGCGCTTTCCCCACCGCCGTGCTGGTGTCCCTCACTGCTGGCCACCAACTGGCGGTACTCGGCGGGCTCCATCTCCGGCAGCCGCTGGACAAAGGCGACCAGGCCCCAGATGTGTTCGTCACCCATGCTCTTGCCCCAGGCCGCCATCCCGGTGGCTTTGAGGCCGTGCTTGATCACCCAGAACGCCTCCGCCGGGCCACCGTCCACACCCTGGCGGGCGAGGTTGGGTGGGGCGGGGTAGAGGGCCTGGCTCAGCTCGGTGGGCTCCACGCCGGGGGCGAGGTGGCAGCCGACGCACATGGCGTCGTAGTTGCCGGCACCGGCACGGACAAGCTCGGCATTGTCGAGGGGAGGCACCTGGATATCCCGCGCGCGGACTTCGATGGAGCGGTCTCGCGCGGCAGTGAGAAACGCATGCACCAGGGAGAAGTGAGGGTCGTCGGCGGCGACGTTCACCACACCGCTGTAGACCACGCCACCCACGCCGGCGGCGGCTACCAGGCCGGCGAGGGCCAGGGTCTTTATTGTTCTTTTCATGGAAGGGGTCTCAGAACCAGAAGCGGATACCGGCGACGAAGCGGGCTTCGTCGTTGTCCTCACCTTCCTCGCGGGCGAAGTCGGCGGTGTTGCCGTAGTTGCGGTTCCAGCTTACGCCTATGTAGGGCGCGAACTCGCGGACGATCTCGTAGCGCAGGCGCAGGCCCACCTCGGTGTTGCCCAGCCCCGAGCCGACGCCGCGCTCGTGGTCATTGCGGCCGTAGAGGTTCACTTCCGCCGTGGGCTGCAGGATCAGCCGGTTGGTTAGCAGGATGTCGTACTCGCCTTCCAGGCGTAGGGCGCTCTGACCGTTCTCGCCGAAAAAGGCCGTGGCCTCGGTCTCCAGGCCATACAAGGGCATGCCTTGCACGCCGAAGGCCGCCCAGGTCTGCGGTGAGCCGGGCTTGAAGTCCTGGCGCACGCCGCCCACCAGTTCCCACCAGGGGCTGATCGCGCGGCCATAGAGCGCCTGCACTTCGGCTTCCTCGGTCTTGCCGTTGGCGCGTTCGCCTTCCGAGCGGAACCAGAATCGATTGATGTCGCCGCCGATCCAGCCGGAGGCGTCCCAGTTCAACACGGCAGCGTCGTCAGCGTCCTGGTACTCCAACTTGTCCATCAGGAACAGGCTGTTGATGCCACCGGTGTGCATGTGGTGGGGCGGCAGCGGTGGGAAGGCAGCGGCGCGGTCGGCCTCGGTCGGCACCGGGATAGGCGTGCGGCTGCCATAGCCGGACGGCTGGGACGGGGCCTTTTCGTCTTGTTTCATCTGGCCATGGTTCATCTGGCGGTGGTCCATGGCGCCGTGATCCATCTGATCGTGGTTCATCTGGCTGTGGTCCATGGCGCCATGATCCATGGTTTCCGCCGCCCCAGCGCTACCGGCCGCGGCAAGGGCCACGGCCAGGGCGAGCAGGGCAGGGCGCTTGAGGCTACTGGTCATCGTTGCGATCCGTCCTGGGCTTGCCGTCGTGGCCCTGTTGCATGGCGCCATGGTCCATCTTGCCGTGGTCCATGCCCTTCATCTTGCTGTGATCCATCCCTTGCATCTGGCTGTGGTCCATACCCTGCATCTTGCTGTGGTCCATGCCCTGCATCTGGCCATGGTTCATCGATTGTGGGTCAGCGGCCTTGGCCTTCTGGTCGTTCCCGGCCCAGGCGGCGGGCGCCAGCAGGGCGAAGGCCAGTGCGGCGGCGGTGAGGGTCTGCATGTGCTTGCTCATAGGTTTCTCCTTCATTCGACCACACGGACTTCGCGGAACATGCCCATGTCCATGTGGAACATCAGGTGGCAGTGATAGGCCCAGCGGCCCAGGGCGTCGGCCGTGACGCGGTAGCTGCGTTTCGAGCCGGGCGGCATGTCGATGGTGTGCTTGCGGACCAGGAAGTTGCCCGCCTCGTCCTCCAGGTCGCTCCACATGCCGTGGAGGTGGATGGGGTGGGTCATCATGGTGTCGTTGACCAGGGTGATCCGCAGGCGCTCGCCGTACTTCAGCAGCAGCGGTTCTGCATCGGCAAAGGGGATGCCGTTGAAGGACCAGGAGAAGCGCTCCATGTGCCCCGTGAGGTGCAGTTCGATGGTGCGGCCCGGCTCGCGTCCGTCCGGGTCGGGGAAGGTGCTGCGCAAGTCGGAGTAGGTGAGCACGCGGCGGCCGTTGTCGCGCAGGCCGATGCCCGGATCGTCCAGCTTCGGCACGGTGGTCATGGCCTGCATGTCCACCAGCGGATTGTCGGTTTCCGACGCAGGGTGGGCCTGCATCTGGCCGCCCATGCCGGCCATCTGCGAAGGGGCCATCCCTGCCATGGCGGAGTGGTCCATGCCGGCCATCTTCGAATGATCCATTCCCGCCATGTCGCCATGCCCCATGGCGCCGTGGTCCATGCCCATATCGGCCATGTTGATCAGCGGACGCGGGTCGGGCTCCGGCACCGGTGCGCTGAGCCCCTCGCGCAGAGCGAGGGTGCCGCGGGCGAAGCCGGAGCGGTCCATGGACTGGGCGAAAATGGTGTAGGCCTCGTCGCCGGCGGGCTCCACCAGCACGTCATAGGTCTCGGCCACGGCGATGCGGAACTCGTCCACACTCACTGGCTCCACCGGCAGGCCGTCGGCGGCGATCACGGTCATCTTCAGGCCGGGAATACGCACGTCGAAGTAGGTCATGGCCGAGCCGTTGATGAAGCGCAGGCGGATCTTCTCGCCCGGCTGGAACAGCCCGGTCCAGTTGCCGTCCGGCGCCTGGCCGTTGAGCAGGTAGGTGTAGGTGGCGCCGCTGACGTCCGCGAGGTCCGTGGGGCTCATCTTCATTTCCGCCCACATCTTGCGGTCGGCCATGGCGGCGGCCCAGCCTTGCTCGCCGACGTCATTGATGAAGTCGCCGACGGTGCGCCTGTGCTGGTTGTAGTAGTCGGATTGCTTCTTCAGCTTGGCCAGCACACGGGCGGGGTCTTCGTCGGTCCAGTCGCTCAGCATCACCACGTAGTCGCGCTGGTACTGATAAGGCTCCGGCTCCTTCGGGTCGATCACGATGGGGCCGTACACGCCCACCTGCTCCTGGTAGCCGGAGTGGCTGTGGTACCAGTAGGTGCCGTGCTGCTTCACCTGGAAGCGGTATTCGTACTGGCCATCCGGCGCGATGCCAGCGAAGCTGAAGCCCGGTACGCCGTCCATGTTGGCCGGCAGGATGACGCCGTGCCAGTGGATGGAGGTGTCCTCATCCAGGCGGTTGCGCACCCGCAGGGTCACGGTGTCGCCCTCGCGCCAGCGCAGCAGTGGGCCGGGGATGCCGCCGTTGATGGTCTTGGCGATTCGTGTCTTGCCGCTGAAGTTGACCGGCGTTTCGCCGATGAACAGGTCGAACTCGGTGCCGCTGAGCACCGTCGGCTGGCCCGGGCTGGTTACTGCCCAGACCGGCGTCTTCCACAGGCCCAGGCCCCCGAGAATGCCGCCGGCGGCCAGGCCTTTGACGAAGGTCCGCCGCGAGGTTTTGCATTGCATGCCGTTTCAATCCAGTCAGTCGAATGGGGCGCCACGCAACGGTCTGCGGCATGGCTCAGGTGCAAAACTGCCATATCGGCGCAGGGCGGGTGATTACATTTCTGTCAGCTTGCCAGGGCCGGCGCCCAAACCCTGGTCTATCGTTTCTCAACGGCAGTGTCAGGGCGCCCGCCCTTGCCGGGTTCAAGGACAACCACCCCCTGCGGGAGACGCACCATGCCCATCCGCAACCCATCCAGCGCCCTGTTACTGGTGCTGACTCTCCAGTTGGCCGGAAATGCTGCCTTTGCCGCCACGGATGCCGGCATATCCGCCGCCCAGGATGACGCCCCCACCGCGGGCGTGTCCGCCGTACCCGCGGAGACGCCCGCCGCTGCACCGGCGGCCGCACCCGCAGCGGCGCCAGCTCCGGCCGCGCAGCCCGCGGCCACTCAGGCGGTGTTCAAGACCGAAGAACTCGACCAGATGATGGCGCCCATCGCCCTCTACCCGGATTCGCTGCTGGCCCAGGTCCTGATGGCCGCGACTTATCCGGGCAACGTGGCCGATGCCGTCGCCTGGTCCAAGGCCCATCCGGATGCCCAGGGCGATGCCGCCGTGAAACAAGTGGCCGACCAACCCTGGGACCCGAGCGTTCAATCGCTGGTGGCCTTTCCCCAGGTGCTGGCCACCCTTGGCCAGGACCCGGCCTGGGTGCAGCGCATGGGTGACGCCTTCCTCGCCCAGCCCAACGACGTGATGGATTCCGTCCAGCGCCTGAGGCGCCAGGCCCAGGCCGCCGGCAACCTGGAATCCAACGAGCAGCAGAAAGTCACCGTCCAGGAGGCCGCGCCGGTTGCGCCCAGCTCCACCACCACCGTGGTGCAGCCGGCCACCCAAACCATCGTCATCGAGCCCGCCGACCCGCAGGTGGTCTACGTGCCCAGCTACAACCCCACGGTGGTCTACGGCACCTGGTCGTACCCGTCCTACCCGCCGCCCTATTACCCGCCGCCGCCCAGCTACGGCTACCCCGTCGCCACCGCACTGGCCGCGGGCCTGGCCTTCGGCGTTGGCGTGGGCATCGTCAACTCCCTCTGGGGCGACTGCGACTGGGGCGGCGGCGACGTCGATATCGACGTCAACAAGTACAACAACATCAACACCAACAGGCAGATCGACCGCAGCCAGAACAAATTCGTCCACAACCCGACCAATCGCGGCGGCGTGCCCTACCGCGACAACGTCAACCGCCGCGAGAACAGCCGGCGTATTCCCGGCGCCGAGCAGCGCGACGCCCTGCGCGGCTACGACGGCAACCGTACCGCCGAACGTCAGCGGGCCCGTGCGAGCCTGCAGGAGCGGGGCATCCAGGCGCCCGCCACCAGCAACCAGCAGGCCCGCGAACGGGCCCAGGCCGCCACGCGCGAGATGCGCAACGACCCGCAGGCGCGCCAACGTGTTGAAGGCGGCGCCCAGCAGCGTCCGCGCGCCGACACGGCCAATCGCCAGCAGCAGCGTCCCCGTGCCCAGAACAATCAGCAGACACGGCAACAGGCCCGCCAGCAGTACTCGTCGCAGCAGGGGCCACGCAACAACGCTTTCGCCGGTGCCCGTCAGCCTTCCCAGTCACGGCAGGCTGCCAGTCGGGGTGAAGTCAGCCGGCAATCTGCCGCACGCCCCCAGAAAGCATCCGCCGGCCGGCAAGTGCAACGGTCCGCACCGTCTCGCGGCGGCGCCGGTCGGCGCTGACAGGAGTTTGGACATGAACGTCACATCCCGGATTTTCGCGTCGCTGCTGCTGGCCACCTCTGTCGTGGGGGTGTGCTTCGCGCAGGAATCGTTCAAGACCCCGGAAGCCGCCGCCGAGGCTTTCGTCGCCGCCCTCGGCACCGAAAAGGCCGATGCCAAGCAACTGGCCGCCCTCCTCGGGGAGCGCTGGCAGGACTACATCCCCACCAAGGGCATCGAACGCAAGGAGGTGGACGCCTTCCTCGCCTACTACCGCGAAAAGCACAGGATCGACACCGCCAAGGGCCGTGCCCACCTTGTCGTCGGCAATGACCCCTGGACCCTGCCGATCCCCATCGTCCAAGGCAAGGCGGGCTGGACCTTCGACGCCAAAGCCGCGAAAGAGGAAATCCGCCTGCTGCGCATCGGTCGCAATGAACTGACGGCGATCCAGTCCGCCGAGGCCTATCACGATGCGCAGATGGACTACGCCGAAGTCGACCGCAATGGCGACGGCGTGCTGGAGTACGCCCAGAAATTCATCAGCAGCGACGGCAAGCACGACGGCCTTTACTGGGCCGACGAAGATGGCGCGGACGAGAGCCCCCTCGGCCCGTTGTTCGGTGGCCAGACCAAGGGCGACGACTGGCACGGCTACCACTTCCGCATCCTCACCGCCCAGGGGCCCTCGGCCCCCGGCGGCGCCTACAACTACATGCTGGGCAAGGCCATGAGCCGGGGCTTCGCCCTGATTGCCTGGCCAGCCCAGTACGGCGACAGCGGCGTGATGAGCTTCATGATCAGCCACGACGGCGAGATCTTTCAGAAGGACCTGGGCAAGGACAGCGAAAAGATCGCCAAGGCCATGAAGCGCTTCGACCCCGATAGCAGCTGGGACGAAGTCAAAACCTCGGACGAGCCGGGCTCGTAGTGCCGGCTCCCCGCTCCCGGTGCGCATGGCGCACTCTACGGTCAGCCCCGTCGCGCTGGCCGAGCCTCGCTGATGGGGCGTAGGGTGGACCACGCTTCATCGGTCCACCATCGGCGTGTGGCATGGCACAGGCGGTGGGAATGAACAACGATTTCCACCCTGCGGCCAGTCGCTGGTGCGCGTGCACTGGGGATGAGCGTCGCGCGGTATTCCCCTGTCTGGACCTCCTCAGGAACCTTTGACCGCACGTCGCCACGACCTCATGCGCCGACGCAAGGCTGCCGCAAAATCAGGGGGGAACTGGTCAAAAACTATACTGAGAGTGCAGGGGTAAAGCTTGGGGGGGACCATTCAGGAGGGCTCGCCATGCGTTTCCTCAAACTCGTCATCTTCTTCCTGGCGTGCGCCAGCAGCGGCCAGCTTCTTGCCCAACAGCCCTGGTCGTATTCCGACAGCTCCGACTCGCAGATGCTGGCCTGGAACGGTGGTGGCTATCACCGGCACCACCACCATCACTTCTACGGCCATCGCCACGGCCATGGCTACAGACCCTACTACTACCGCCAATACCCGCGCGTGATCTTTGTGCCGAGGTACTACAACGGTTACGGGATGCAGCCTTATTACTACCCGTACTACCGGAACCCGCGGATCGTGATTCAGTACTACGACCCGAGGCGGGGGGTATTCATTGGGTCGGATGTGGGTGGCTACTGAAGCGTCAGGGAATGAATCCGCATGCAACAAGGCCCGCGAATGCGGGCCTTGTGGTTGGAGGCGCTAAGCCATCAGTCCTGGCGGCTGGTGACTTCCAGCAGGTGGTAGCCGAACTGGGTCTTCACCGGGCCCTGCACCACGTTCAGCGGGGCGCTGAAGACGACGGTGTCGAATTCCTTGACCATCTGGCCGCGGCCGAAGGAGCCGAGGTTGCCGCCGTCGCGGCTGGAGGGGCAGGTGGAATGCTTCTTGGCGATTTCGGCGAAGTCGGCGCCGGCTTCGATGGCGGCTTTGAGTTCGTTGCACTTGGCTTCGGTGGAAACCAGGATGTGGCGGGCGGTTGCGCGTGCCATGGTGGGGTACTCCTTGCAATTGAGGTTGCAGAGCCTAGCGGAATCGGTGGGCGATTCAAGGTGTTTGGTCGGGGTCAATCGCCCATCGGCTGCCGGACATGAGCGGGGTACAGGGCTGGTGATCCGGCTGTGGGGGAGTGTGGAACACTCTGCCTGAACCCCGGCCTCTCCCGCAGTGGTAAAGGGCAGGAACGAAATTTTCACGCGCTTTTCAACTGGCGTTGACGCCGGCTTGGCTAGGGTGGCAGGCCTCGGATTCTATGAGGCAGGCCTTTCATGTCCCGTCGTCTTTTTGTTGGGTTGGGGTGTGCGCTGGCGGTTGCGGTTGCGACGGCCATCGCGTTGGTGCCTCGGGGTGGCTCCGAGGTGGCGCAGTCCGTAGCGCCCTTGCTGGGCACCGCGCGTCCGGCGAACTGGGCGCAGCCGGTGGAGCCCGCCTTCAATTTCTATCGCATGTCGCCTTCGCTCTACCGCAGCGCGCTGCCGCACAGTGGTGATGTGCCGCTGCTTGAGCAGTTGGGCGTGCGCACGGTGGTGAGTTTCATCAAGGACGACGATGCCCAATGGCTGGGGGATGCCAAGGTACGCACGGTGAGCATCCCGCTCCATGCGGACCGGGTGGACGATGCCGATGTGATTCGCGTGCTGGGCGCCGTGCAGGCGGCCGAGCGGCTGGGACCGGTGCTGATCCATTGCAAGCATGGGCGCGACCGCTCCGGGCTGATGGCGGCCATGTACCGCACCGTGGTGCAGGGCTGGAGCAAGGAGGAGGCATTGCGGGAGATGCAGCAGGGTGGCTTTGGCGACCCGGCGAGCATGGCCAGTGCCGTGGCCTATGTGCAGAAGGCTGATGTGGAAGGCATTCGCCAGGCCATGGCGCGAGGGGAGTGCAGCACGTCCTGGGCTTCAATGTGCCGGCTCAGGGGCTGGCTGGATCGCCAGTTCGCCGACGCTACCCAGGGGGTTCCGGCCGCCCTGCCCGCGACGGATGTCGCGGACAGGGACGTGCAGTCGGTGCCGGCTGCAGAAAGTTCCGAACTTACGCCCGACCGAGGTTGAAGTGACTCACCTGGGCGTTCAGGTCCTCGGCGAGGCGGGCCAGTCCCAGGGTGGCGTGGCTGACCTGGTCTGAGCCTTCGGCGTTGCTGCTGGCCAGGTCACGGATCAGTTCGATGCGCTGACTGATGTCGTGGGCGACCGCAGCCTGTTCCTCGGCGGCGCTGGCAATCTGAACGGCCATGTCGCTGATCACCCGGTTGGCGTGGGTGATGCTTTCCAGGGCGTGGCCGGCATCGTCCGCCTGGCGGGCGCCGGATTCCGCCTGGCTGCGGCTGTGGGACATGACGCTCACGGCCTGCTGGGCACCTTCCTGCAAGCGCTGGATCATGTCCTGGATTTCCTGGGTGGAGTCCTGGGTGCGTTTGGCCAGGTTACGTACTTCCTCCGCCACCACAGCAAAACCCCGACCCTGTTCACCGGCCCGCGCGGCCTCGATGGCGGCGTTGAGGGCCAGCAGGTTGGTCTGGTCGGCGATGCCCCGGATCACGTCGAGGATGCTGCCGATGCTGGTGGTATCCGACGCCAGGGACTGAACGACTTCTTCGGCCTGGCCGATATCGCCGGACAGGCGCTGGATGGTGTCCACCATCTGGTCCACCAGCACACGCCCACCCCTGGCCGACTGGTCCGCCTGCTGGGCCGCCTCGGCGGTCTGGGAGGAGTGGCGGGCGACTTCCTGCACGGTGGCGGCCATTTCTGTGATGGCGGTGGCCACTTCTACGGTGTGCAGTTCCTGCTGCCGGATGTTTTCCTGGGTGGCGCGGGTGGTGCTGGTGAGCTGGGCGGCGGAAACGCTCAGTTGGCCGCTGGAGTGCACCACGTTGCTGACGATGTCGCGCAGCTTGGTGACCATCTGCCCGAAGGCGTGGGAGAGCACGCCGAACTCGCCGGAGCTGCGGTCATCGAGACGGGTGTTGAGCTCGCCTTCGGCCACGCGATGGGCTTCGCCGGAGAGTCGCAGCAGGGCGCCGCTGACCTTGCGGCGAATGGCGAAGATGCCGATCACGGAGATCACGATGAGCAGCAGGACCATGAGGCTGACGGCGGTCATGTAGGTGTTGCCGGTGGCGCGCAGGTCGGCGACTTCGCCCTGGGTGCGCTGGTCCAGCATGGCGAAGAAGTCGTCCACCGGGCGCATGATTTGCGCCTTTTCCTGGTGGTACTGCGCGCTGTGCATCAGCTTGCCGGCCAGTGCCAGGTCCGGCGCGCCCTGGTATTCGCCCTTGCCCAGGGCCGCATTCATGGCCTGGGTTTCGAGGGTGACCAGGCCGTTGGAAGCCTTCTCGGCATCCGCCAGCTTGGCCAGTTCGGCCTGGGTGAATCCCTGGCGGCGCATCAGCTCCAGCAGGGGCGTGGAGGCGCCTTCACCGCGATCGTTGGCCTGCCCGGCGGCAAGGAAATCCAGGTAGGGGCGCTGGTACTCCCGGGGGCGAGGCTGCTGGCCGTTGCGGATGTCCAGCGTCTGCTGATAGAGGTCCGCGAAATGGGCATCGCCGGTGACCGCGAGGGTCCGGGCCATGCGCGTAAGGTCGTCGGAACTCTGCCGAAGCTCATCGGCGAGCAGGTAGGACTGGTAGCGGTTTTCCTGACGTTCGCCGAGCTGCTTCTGGTTGCTGATCAGCAACACGACCAGCAGGCAGAGCAGAGCGGTGCAGAGGATGATGGCGCTGAAGATCAGCGTGAACAGGCGTTGGATCGACAATTGGGCTCTCCTGCATGAAGCGGTACCGGTCCCGGCAAGCGAGCAGGTGAGCGAAGCAACGTATGGCGATCCTTCGCTCATTGAACTCGGTGGAGGCGGGGTGCGGCAGCGTCCTTGCGCATGGCTTGGGGCGCACCAGCGCGGTGCGTGGCAAGGATGATTGACCACTCAATCAAGATTGGCAACTGGCCATCAGACTTATTTTGGCAGCTGTTCGTCCGCTGCCCGGGCCTGGCTCATCAGCCAGTTGCCGAGCTCCAGCAATTGCGGACTGGGAGCGGGGCGTTCGGGGTAGACCAGGAAATAGGCACCGCCGGTGGGCACCCGGAGGTCGAAGGGGGCCACGAGGCGGCCGGTGGCGAGGTCTTCGCCGATCAGTGACCAGTCCCCGAGCGCCACGCCATTGCCCTGAGCGGCGACGGAGAGGGCCAGGTCAAGGGTGTCGAAGTGGTGGCCGCTGCCAAGCTTGTCGAGGGTGACCTCGGCAGCCCGGAGCCAGGTTCTCCAGTCCTGGTCGTCCCGGGTGGGGTGCAGCAGTGTGTGCCGAGCCAGGTCGGCGGGGCTCTCCAGCGGCAAGGGGCCGGCCTTCAGTTGCTGGGAGCAGACGGGGGTGAGCTGCTCGTCGAACAGGTGATGGGCAACCTGGCCGCTGCCGGGTTGGCTGCCATAGATCACCGCGGCGTCGAACTCCTCGCGGCGGAAGTCCACGCCGTACTGCACGGTGGTGGTGAGTTCCACCGGCACGTCCGGGCGCTCGGCCTGCCATTGCATCAGCCGCGGCAGGAGCCAGCGCATCACACAGGTGGGGGCTTTGAGTTGCAGGGCTTCGCGCTTGGTACCCACTTTCTCGACGGCTTCCTCGATCAGGCTGAATATCTGCTGGATGCGCGGCAGCATTTCGCGACCTTGTGCGGTGAGGCTGAGGCCCCGCGCCTGGCGCTGGAACAGCGGGTAGCCCAGGTGATCCTCCAGCCCGGCGATCTGCCGGCTCACCGCGCCCTGGGTCAGGTGCAGCAGCTCGGCGGCACGGGTGAAGTTGCAGCACTGTGCGGTGACCAGAAAGGTATGCAGGGCAGGCAGGGGCGGGAGGCGTTTCATAGGGACAGCCATGAGGTGAGGACATGGCTAGTATGACGATTTTTGCCTTGTCAGTCTCACCGCCGGGCGGCTCAATGGGCGCCAATCATGGCCCTCCAGCCGGTTCCGGCTCCTTGCTCAGGGAGTGGCCTTCCACCGTCCCGCTCATGGAGCCAATACCATGCCGAATACCCTTCCGCCCTTCGCCGAAACCCTGGCCGGCGTCTACATCAATGGTCAGTGGCTGCCCGGCGGCCCGACCCTGGACGTGGTGAACCCGTCCACCGAAGCGCATCTAGCCAGCATTGGCAGCGGCGATGCGGCGACAGTCGACCAGGCCGTGCAGGCCGCCAGCCAGGCCTTCCCGACCTGGGCCCGGAGCAGTGGTGCGGAACGTGGTGCGGTACTGCGCCGCATTGCCGAGGGCGTGCGCCAGCGTCGCGAGACGCTGATCCAGCTGCAGTCGGCCAACAACGGCAAGCCCCTGTTCGAGGCGGCCATCGATGTGGACGACGTGATCGGTACCTTCGACTACTACGCGGGCCTCGCCGAAGGCCTGGACGCCCAGCAGGACCGCCCGGTGGAGCTGCCCAGCGAGGACTTCGCCGCGCGCCTGCGTCGCGAGCCCTGCGGCGTGGTGGGGCTGATCGTGCCCTGGAACTTCCCCATGGTGACCACCGCCTGGAAACTGGCCCCGGCCCTGGCCGCCGGTTGCGCCGTGGTGCTGAAGCCTTCCGAGGTGACCCCGCTGCCGGAACTGGAGCTGGCGCGCATCATCCATGAAGCCGGCCTGCCGGCCGGCGTGCTCAACGTCGTGTGCGGCACCGGCCTTGCCGTGGGCGCGCCGCTGTCGTCCCACCCGAAGGTGGCCAAGGTGTCCTTCACCGGCAGCAATGCCGTGGGCGTGCAGGTGATGCAGCGCGCGGCGGAGACCGTGAAGGGCGTCAGCCTGGAACTGGGCGGCAAGTCGTCGCTGCTGGTGCTGAATGAGGCGGATCTGGACCTGGCCGTCGAACTGGCCTGTGGCGGTGCCTTCTTCAATGCCGGGCAGATGTGCTCCGCCACCAGCCGCGTGCTGGTGGCCGCCCCCCTGGCGGCGGACTTCCTGGCCCGCGTGCAGGAGCGTGCCGAAGCCATTCAGGTAGGTGACCCCTTCGTCGAAGGCGTGGAGATGGGCGCCCTGGTGAACCAGGCGCAGTACCAGCGCGTGACCGGCCATATCGAGCGCGGCATCGCCGCCGGTGCCCGCCTGGTGTGTGGCGGCGCGCGGCCGGAAGGGCTGGAGCGCGGCTACTTCCTCAAGCCCACGGTGTTCACCGATGTGCCGGCGGAGAGCGCCCTGTGGAACGAGGAAATCTTCGGGCCGGTACTCTGCGTGCGCAGTTTCGCCACCGAGGAGGAGGCCATCGAACTGGCCAATGACAGCGAGTTCGGCCTGGTGGCCAGTGTGGTGAGCCGCAACCTCGAGGCCGCCGAGCGGGTGGCCAATGCCCTGCAGGCGGGCATGGTGTGGATCAACTCGCCGCAAGTGATCTTCCCGCAGACCGCCTGGGGTGGGTACAAGCAGAGCAGCATCGGCCGCGAACTCGGTCCGTGGGGCCTGGCGTCCTTCCAGGAGATCAAGCACGTGGTGCGGGCGGTCTAAACGATATTTCGCCGCTTGGGCTTGCGTAGGATGGGTATCGCTGTGCTCCACCCATCCTACAAGGCTTGAGTTCGCCCCCTACATAGCACCATGCAACCTGCCAAAGCCGCCTTCGGGCGGCTTTTTCATGCCTGGGTTCAAGCCATGCGTGGGGCACATGGCTCCAATGACGAATTTTCGTTTGTTGCTCCATCGGGGGCGCCGCAGGATGAGCGCGCCGGGCACGTACGCTGCCGCAGAGCCATACAAGAACAAGAGGAGTCCTCAATGGGCGAGCATGATCTGAGCAGAAGAAATTTCATCAAGACGGTGGGTGTCGCTTCGGTGGCGGCCGCCACCCTGTCGATGCCCTTCATCCGGGCCAGCGCCAGCGATACCCGCTTCCAGGGCAAGACCCTGCGCCTGCTGACCTGGTCGGATGACACCGGGCTGGCGGCGCTGCGCAATATCGCGGCTACCTTCGAGGCCAAGACCGGCGCCAAGGTCATTGCCGACCGCACCGGCAGCACGTCGGAAATGGTCGCCAAGTTGAAGGCCGGTGGCGACCGGCCGCAGTACGACATCATCACCCTCGCCGGGGTGGGCGCTGAAGGCCTGGCCAGTGCCGGCCTGCTGGAAAAGCCTGACCTGAACCGCATTCCCAATCTCAAGGACGTGCCCGCCCAGTACCAGACCGGTGCCAACGGCCACGGCATCGGCTACCTCTTGTGGTGCAACAGCCTGGTCTACAACACCCGCACCGTGAAGGACGTGCCGGACAGCTACGCTGCGCTCTGGGACCCTGCCTACGAGGGCCGCCTGTTCCTGCCGCCGCCGAACTGGACCGAGGCCATGGACCTGATCATCATCGCCGCCAAGCTGGCCGGTGGTGACGAGCACAACATCGAGCCGGGCTTCAAGAAGCTGGAAGAGCTGAAGGACCGGGTGATGACCCTGGGGGAAAACCCCAACCAGATCGCCGAGCTGTTCCGCACCAACTCGCTGGACATGGGCGGCCTTTACGCCCCGGCCTTCTTCCCCAAGCAGATCCGCGACCCCGCCTACAGCCTGGGCGCCACCTTCGGCATGAAGGAAGGCTTCTACACCGACCTGATGCTTTCGGTCATGCCCAAGCACCGTCCGGGCGACACCGACCTGGCCTACGCCTTCCTCGACCACTCGCTGGACCCGCTGGTGCAGGGCAAGATGGCCGAGGACATCTTCAACGGTCCGGTCAACGCCAAGGCGATCATCTCCGCCGAGGCGCGCAAGAGCCCCTTCATCCTCACGCCGGAGCAGATCGCGGAGAAGGCGATCATGCACGACAACGCCTTCCTCGCCACGGTCCACGACCAGTGGATTCGCCGCTACACGGAAATCTTCTCTTCCTGATGCAGCCACGGCGCCTGCCGTGATTCGCGCCGGGCGGCTGGCCGTCCGGCGCGTGGTTTTCCTGTTCTGACGAGACGAGCGCTATGGAACACACTGATCTGACCCAGGCGGTCGGGGCGGCCCCCCTGCGCCCGGCCGGGGCGATTTCGCCCACGACACGGGCCTGGCTCTTCCTCACCCCGTCGATGCTTTTCCTGGCCGTGCTGGTTGCCGCCAGCCTGCTGGTGCTGCGCATGAGCATCGGCGAGAAGGGGGCCGAGTGGAGCGGCTTCAGCCTGGCCAGCTATGCCCAGCTGGCCGAGCCTTACTATCTGAAATCGCTGCTGTTGACCATGCGCCTGGCCTTCGTCAGCGCGCTGATCGCGGTGGCCCTGGCGATTCCGGTGGGGTACTGCATGTCGCGTCTGCAGTCGCCCCTGCTGCGCCGGATATTCCTGGCGGCCGTGCTGCTGCCGCTGTTGGTCAATCTGCTGCTGCAAAGCTACGGCTGGCTGGTGATCCTCGGGCCGGCCGGGATGCTCAACCAGGCGTTGATCGGGCTGGGGCTGATCGACCGGCCGATGATGCTGCTCTACAACCAGACCGGGGTGCTCATGGGCCTGGTGCAGACGGCCTTCCCCCTGGCGGTGCTGCCTATCGCCAGTGCCATGCGCGGCGTGGCCCGCACCTATGAAGAGGCGGCCGCCACCCTGGGCGCCAGCCGCTTTCAGGTGTTCCGCCAGGTGGTGCTGCCGATGAGCCTGCCGGGCATCTTCACCGGCGCCACCCTGGTGTTCGCCTACAACGCCAGCAGCTTCGTGGTCCCGCTGCTGCTCGGGGGACGGCGCGTGCCGATGCTGGCGGTGATGGTGCATGACCAGATCGCCCCGCTGATGAACTGGCCCGCGGCCTCCGCCGCCGGCGTGGTGCTGATCGCCACGACCCTGGTGATCATGGGCTTCTCCGAATACGTCACCGGCCGTCGCCGTCGCATGCTGGAGGCTTCGCAATGAGCAATCCCTTCCGTTCCCACGCGGCGCTGCCCGGGGAACTCGGCCGCTTCGCGATGACCCTTTCCGGGGTGATCCTGCTGTTGGCGGTATTGCCGATCCTGACCATGATCGTGATGTCGTTCAGCGGTGCGTCGAACCTCGACTTCCCGCCGACGAGCTTCAGCCTGCAGTGGTACGAGGCGGCCTGGCGCACCTTCGTTTCGCCCGACGCCAGTGATGTGCTGAGCCTGGGGCAGGCGCTGACCACCAGCCTGCTGGTGTCCTGCCTGACCATGGTGCTGGCGACCCTGGTGGCGGTGCCAGCGTCCTACGCGCTGACCCGTTGCGAGTTCCGCGGCAAGGCGGTGGCGCTGCAACTGATGTCGCTGCCGCTGGTGTTCCCCATGGTGGTGCTGGGCCTGGCGCTGCTGCTGGTGTTCGACAGCCTGCCGTTCCACATGGATACCTCGCGGCTGGTGATCGCCCACGTGATCCTCGCGCTGCCCTTCGTGGTGAAGAACTGCACGGCCGCCATGGTTTCCATCGGCACCGAGGTGGAGGAGGCCGCACAGATGCTCGGCGCCTCGCCGCTGCGGGCGATCCTCGATGTGGTGGTGCCGCTGATGCGCTCGGGCATCCTCGCTGGGATGCTGCTGGCCTTCATCGTGTCGTTCAACGAGTTCACGGTGACCTACTTCCTCTACAACATCGATGTGATGACCGTGCCGATCTGGATGTACAGCCGCACCGTGTCGTCCCTCGATCCCACCGTATTTTCCTTTGCCGTGCTGATCGTGCTGATCGACTTCGCCCTGATCTGGGCGCTGGAGAAGCTGGTTGGCGATGGCGGCGTGTCGTTCTGAGTCGAGGTGAAGCATGTCTGGACTGATTCTGCAAAAAGTCGAAAAGCGTTACGGCTCCATCTGCGCCGTGACCGACGTCAACCTCCATCTGCCCGAGGGCAAACTGGTCTGCTTCCTCGGCCCTTCCGGCTGCGGCAAGACCACGCTGCTGCGGATGATCGCCGGTCTGGAGAGCCTCACCTCCGGGCAGATCGTCCTGGATGGCGGGGATATCAGCGGCACCCCCGCACACCAGCGCAACTTCGGCATGGTCTTCCAGTCCCTGGCGCTGTTCCCGCACATGACGGTCGGGGAGAACATTGCCTACCCGCTGCGCCTGCGCAACGCGGGCAAGGCCGAGCAGCAGGCGCGGGTGGCCGAGCTGCTGCAGATGATTCAGTTGCAGGAGATGGTGGATCGGCCGGTGTCGCGGCTGTCCGGTGGGCAACGCCAGCGCGTGGCCATCGCCCGCGCCATCGCTTCGCACCCTAAGCTGCTGCTGTTGGACGAGCCGCTGTCGGCGCTGGACGCCAAGCTGCGCGAATCGATGCAGATCGAGATCCGCCAGCTCCAGCAACGCCTGAACATCACCACCATCATGGTCACCCATGACCAGCGCGAGGCTATGACCATGGCTGACATCGTGGTGGTGCTGGGCGAGCACCGGGTGCAGCAGGTGGGCACGCCCATCGAGATCTACCGCAACCCGGCCAACGAGTTCGTCGCCGATTTCATCGGCACCGGCAATATCTTCCCGGCCACCGCCCTGGGCAGTGGGCGTGTCGGCCTGCCTGGCGGCGCGTCATTCCAGGCGCCGGTCTGCGCCAGCATCCAGGCCGGCGCGCCGATCAAGCTGCTGGTACGGCCGGAGGACCTGCAACTGTCCGCACCCCAGGCCGGCGGTGCCAACAGCGTGCCGGGCACGGTGACTTTCGTGCGGGATATCGGCGCCACCATCGAGACCACGGTGGACTGTTCGGGCGTTTCCCTTACCGCCCTGACGACGCCGTGCCAGGATATTGGCCTGGCCATCGGCAACCCGGTGTCGGTGACCATTCCCGAGCATGCCTGCCGGGTGCTCTCGGCGTGACAAAGAAGGGCCGATTGCACATTGGCCTTCGCCCCCGCCAGGTGCACACTGGCGGGTGAACCTGGAAATGGAGAGCTGAGCATGAACCTTCAACTTGAGAACCGCAGTGCCCTGGTGTGCGGCGGCAGCTCCGGGTTGGGCTTCGGTGTGGCCGAGGCACTGGCCAGGGAAGGCGTGCGGGTTTGCCTGCTGGCGCGCAACCTGTCGAAGCTGGACCTCGCGGTGGAGCGCATTCGTCGCGAAGGCGGCGAGGCCCAGGGGGTCGCCGTTGACCTGAACGACCTGGGTGCCGTGGACATGGCCATCGAGCAGGTCGTGGCGGCCATCGGCACGCCGGACATTCTTGTCGCCAACAACGGTGGGCCGCCGCCGATCAACGCGGTGGATTTCGAGCCGGAACTCTGGCATCGCCAGTTGGACGCCATGCTGCTCAGCACCATGGCCCTGGTGAATGCCTTCCTGCCGAGCATGCGCCAGCGGCGCTTCGGTCGCATCCTGATGATTTCGTCCACCAGCGTGGTGGAGCCCATCCCCGGCCTGGTGCTGTCCAGTGCCCTGCGGTCGGCCCTGGCCAACTGGGCCAAGACCCTGGCCACCGAAGTGGCCGCCGATGGCGTCACGGTGAACACGTTGATGCCGGGCTCGTTCTGGACCGAGCGCACCGAGTCCCTGCTGCTGCGCGCGGCTGAACGCAGCAATATGCCGGTGGCGTCCCTGATGGCCAAGGAGCAGGCGGCGATTCCAGTGGGGCGCTACGGCGCTGCCGAGGAGTTCGGCGCGGTGGCGACCTTCCTGGCCAGCCCGTTGGCCAGCTATGTCACCGGGTCGCTGATTCCGGTGGATGGTGGGGTTCTGAAGGGTTGATGGGGCAGGCCATCGGCCTGCTTGGCGAATGAATTCGCCCCTACAAGGTACTCACCCATCCCTGTAGGGGCGATTTCAATCGCCAAAGGGCCGCGCAGCGGCCCCGAATCATTCACCACGCACACGACGGCTCGAAGCTGTCTGCCCGCGCCATCGCCCACATGCGTTCGTAGAAGTCCGCCTCGATCTTTTCCTTGAGCAGGTCCCCTGGCTTGAGGAAGACGTGAATCTGGGAAAAGAGGCGGATTTCCTTGTCCGAGACGCGCCGCACCACATGGCGCGGTTCAAGTTGGTTGGGGTGCTCGAGGCCTGCGGCGGCGAGCATTTCCGCCAGTGCCTTGACGGTGTTGCGGTGGAACATCTGCACCCGCTGGGCTTTGTCCGGCACTACCAGGGCGCGCTGGCGCAGCGTGTCCTGGGTGGCGACTCCGGTGGGGCATTTGTTCGTATGGCACGATTGGCTCTGAATGCAGCCGATGGCGAACATGAAGCCCCGGGCCGAGTTGGCCCAGTCGGCGCCGATGGCCAGTACGCTGGCGATGTCGAAGGCGCTGATGATCTTGCCGCTGGCGCCCAGCTTGATCTTGTCCCGCAGGTTCAGCCCCACCAGGGTGTTGTGCACGAACAGCAGCCCTTCCCGTAGCGGTACGCCGATATGGTCGGTGAACTCCAGGGGGGCCGCGCCGGTGCCGCCTTCCTTGCCGTCGATCACGATGAAGTCGGGGAGAATGCCGGTTTCCAGCATCGCCTTGGCGATGCCCATGAACTCCCACGGATGGCCCAGGCATAGCTTGAATCCCACCGGCTTGCCGCCGGACAGCTCCCGCAGCTTGGCGATGAAATGCATCATCTCGATCGGCGTGGAGAAGGCGCTGTGGCGGGAGGGAGAAATGCAGTCCTCGCCCATGGGCACACCCCGGGTATGGGAGATTTCCTCGGTGACCTTGTGCTTGGGCAGGATGCCGCCATGGCCGGGTTTGGCGCCTTGGCTCAGCTTGATTTCGATCATCCGCACCTGGGGGCTGCGGGCCTGGGTGGCAAAACGTTCCGGGTCGAATTGGCCGTCGCTGGTCCGGCAGCCGAAGTAGCCGCTGCCCAGTTCCCAGACCAGGTCGCCGCCGTTTTCCCGGTGGTAGGGGCTGATGCTGCCTTCGCCGGTGTCGTGATAGAAGTTGCCGAGCTTGGCACCTCGGTTGAGGGCGCGAATGGCGTTGGCGCTGAGCGAGCCGAAGCTCATGGCCGAGATGTTGAACACCGAGGCGGAGTAGGGCTGGGTGCACTGCGGCCCACCCACCTCCACGCGGAAGCTGGACGGGTCGCTCAGCGGCGCCGGGCGCATGGAGTGGCCGATGAATTCGTAGCCGGCCTTGTAGACGTCGATCAGTGTGCCGAAGGGCTTGTCGCCGCCTTCGTTCTTGGCCCGCGCATAGACCAGCGAGCGCTGGGCGCGGGAGAAGGGCAGGCGATCGTCATCAGCTTCCAGCAGGTACTGGCGGATCTCCGGGCGGATGCCTTCCACCAGGTAGCGGATGTTGCCGAGGATCGGGTAGTTGCGCCGCACCGCATGGCGCGACTGCATCAGGTCGATCACCCCCAGCACGCTCAGGGCGCCAGCGAGCAGGGTGAAGGGCCAGACCCAGCCGTGATCCGTGAAGGGCAGGCTGAACAGGGTGAACAGCACGCAGAAGGCGAAGAAGGCGTAGCGGCTCAGTAGCGAAAGGCTCATGCGGACTCCTTGTTTGCAGGTACCCGCATAGGGTAGGCCGAACCCGTGGGAATTGCCTTGTGATGGCTCAAGACTGGGTTGTAGGAAGAGGCCGCGCCTTCGTCCGGCCACGTTTTTCTGTCGCTACAAGGAAAGCGGAAAGCGGAAAAGAAAACGGCCCGCGAGGGGCCGTTTTCGGTGGAGCGGGGTGCTTAGCCGCCGAGGTAGGCGTCGCGCACCTTGGGGTCGTTCAGCAGGTCGTTACCGCTGCCCTGCATGACGATGCGTCCGTTCTCCAGCACATAGCCACGGTCGGCCAGCTTGAGCGCCTGGTTGGCGTTCTGCTCCACCAGGAAGACGGTCACGCCGTCCTTACGCAGCTGCTCGATGATGTCGAAGATCTGCTGGATGATGATGGGCGCCAGACCCAGGGACGGCTCGTCGAGCAGCAGCAGCTTGGGCTTGCTCATCAGCGCACGGCCGATGGCGAGCATCTGCTGTTCGCCGCCGGACATCGTGCCGGCGCGCTGCTCGAAACGCTCCTTCAGGCGCGGGAACAGGTGCAGCACCTTGTCCATCTGCTCCTGATAGTCGCCCTTCTCGGTGAAGAAGCCGCCCATGGACAGGTTTTCTTCGACGGTCAGGCGGGCGAACACGCGGCGGCCTTCCGGCACGACGGCGATGCTCTTGCGCATGATGTCGTAGGACTCCCGGCCAACCAGCTCTTCGCCTTCATAGCGGATGCTGCCGCTGGCCGCGCGCGGCGAGCCGCAGAGGGTCATCAGCAGGGTGGACTTGCCTGCGCCGTTGGCGCCGATCAGGGTGACGATCTCGCCCTTTTTCACATCCATGCTGACGCCGTGCAGCGCCTGGATCTTGCCGTAGAAGGTGGAAACCTTGTCGAACGTAAGCATGGCTCAGGCCTCCCCCAGATAGGCTTTGATCACGTCGGGGTTGCTGCGGATCTGCTCCGGCGTGCCGTCGGCCAGGGGGGTGCCCTGGTTGATCACGTAGATGTGGTCGGAAATGCTCATCACCAGCTTCATGTCGTGCTCGATCAGCAGCACGGTCACGTTGTGCTCGTTGCGCAGCATGGCAATCAGCGCCTTGAGGTCGTCGGTCTCTTTCGGGTTGAGGCCGGCGGCGGGCTCGTCGAGCATGAGGATGCGCGGGCGCGTCATCATGCAGCGGGCGATTTCCAGGCGACGCTGCTGACCGTAGGCCAGGGTGCCGGCCGGGCGGTTGGCCACGTCGGTCAGGTTGACCTTTTCCAGCCACTGGGCGGCGTAAGCCATGGCCTCGCGCTCGCTCTTGCGGAAGCTCGGAGTCTTCAGCAGGCCGGCGAGGAAGTTGGTGTTGAGGTGGCGATGCTGGGCGACCAGCAGGTTTTCCACTGCGGTCATTTCCTTGAACAGGCGAACGTTCTGGAAGGTCCGCACCACCCCTTTGCCGGCGATCTTGTGACCCGGGAGGGCCTCGATCTGCTCGCCATCCAGGCGGATGCTGCCGGAGGTCGGCTGGTAGAAGCCGGTCAGGCAGTTGAACACGGTGGTCTTGCCGGCGCCGTTCGGGCCGATCATGGAGACGACTTGCTTTTCCTGTACGGTCAGACCCACCCCGTTGACGGCCAGCAGGCCGCCGAAGCGCATGGTGAGACCGCTTACTTCGAGAATCGGGCGGCTCATTGTTTCAGCTCCAGGTGGGGACGTTGCATGGGCATGAGGCCCTGCGGACGCCAGATCATCATCAGCACCATCAGGGCGCCGAACATCAGCATCCGGTACTCGCTGAACTCACGCATGAGTTCGGGGAGCAGGATCATCACCACGGCAGCGAGGATCACACCCAGCTGAGAGCCCAGGCCACCCAGCACGACGATGGCGAGGATGGTCGCCGACTCGATGAAGGTGAAGGACTCGGGAGTCACCAGGCCCTGGCGTGCGGCAAAGAAGCTGCCGGCGAAGCCCGCGAAGCAGGCGCCCAGGGTGAAGGCGGAGAGCTTGATGATGGTGGGGTTCAGGCCCAGGGCGCGGCAGGCGATTTCGTCTTCGCGCAGGGCTTCCCACGCACGGCCGAGCGGCATGCGCAGCAGGCGGTTGATCACGAACAGTGCGAGCAGGGCCAGCAGCAGGGCGACCAGGTAGAGGAAGACCACCTTGTTCACCGAGTTGTAGGCAAAGCCGAAATACTCGTGGAAGGTCTGCATGCCTTCTTCCGCACGGCGCTCGAAGGTCAGGCCGAACAGGGTCGGCTTGTCGATGTTGCTGATGCCGTTGGGGCCACCGGTCAACCAGGTCAGGTTGCGCAGCAGGATGCGGATGATCTCGCCGAAGCCCAGGGTCACGATGGCCAGGTAGTCACCGCGCAGGCGCAGCACCGGGAAGCCGAGGATGAAGCCGAAGAAGGCCGCCATCATGCCGGCGATCGGCAGGCACACCCAGAAACCCAGGCCGTAGTAGTGGGACAGCAGGGCGTAGCTGTAGGCGCCGACGGCGTAGAAGCCGACGTAACCCAGGTCCAGCAGGCCCGCGAGGCCGACCACGATGTTCAGGCCGAGGCCCAGCAGCACGTAGATCAGGATCAGCGTGGCGATGTCCACCGCGCCGCGCGAACCGAAGAACGGCCAGACCAGGGCGAGGCCGATCAGGCCGAAGAGGAACCAGCGCTGGGTCGACTGCAGGGTGAGGAAGTGGCTGGTCTTCTTCGACATGCCCGGCAGCTTGGGTGCGGAGGAGACAGCGCCCTGCACCTTGTCGCGCATCAGTTGCCAGAAGAACATCGCCACGGCGCATGCCAGGACGGCCAGCAGGGTCGGGGTGTTGGCACCGGTGACCACCAGGCCCACGCCGACGACGCTGAGCTTCAGGCCGAGGACGGGGTAGGCGACGGCCAGCACCAGAAGGGCGCTGAAAAACGCCGTTTTGAGTCGAGTATTCATACCTTCTCCACCTCCGGACGGCCAAGGATGCCGGTCGGCCGGAACAACAGGACCAGAACCAGCAGGCTGAAGGCCACGACGTCCTTGTACTGGTCGCCGAAGACGTCGGCGCCGAAGGCTTCGGCTACGCCCAGCACCAGGCCGCCGAGCATGGCGCCCGGAATGCTGCCGATGCCGCCGAGTACCGCTGCGGTGAAGGCCTTGATACCGGCGAGGAAGCCGATATGCGGGTTGATCACGCCGTACTGCATGCCCAGCAGCACCGCGGCCACGGCGGCCAGGGTGGCGCCGATGACGAAGGTCAGGGCGATGATGTTGTTGGTGTTGATGCCCAGCAGGTTGGCCATCCTGATGTCTTCGGCGCAGGCGCGGCAGGCACGGCCCAGGCGCGAGCGGGAGATGAACAGGGTGAGGCCGTACATGACTAGGAAGGTGACGACGAAGATGAGGATCTGCATATAGGAGATCACCACGCCGTCCATGCTGCTTTCACCGATGATGAAGTTGCCCGGGATCAGGTTGGGGATGGCCTTGTCCTTGGAGTCCTGGGTCAGCAGCACCTCGTTCTGCAGGAAGATCGACATGCCGATCGCGGAGATCAGCGGGATCAGGCGGTTGCTGCCGCGAAGGGGGCGGTAGGCGACCCGTTCGATGCTGTAACCGTACGCGCTTGCAACGATGATGCTCGCAGCGAAGGCCGCGAAAATGACAATCGGAAGGCTGTCCAGACCGAGCATGGTAAGCCCGGCAATCACGATGAAGGCTACGTACGAGCCGATCATGTAAACCTCGCCGTGGGCGAAGTTGATCATGCCGATGATGCCGTAGACCATGGTGTAGCCGATGGCGATCAAGGCATAGGTGCTGCCAACGGTGAGCCCGTTAACCAGCTGTTGCAGATAGTGGTAGAGATCAGGCATTCCCTAACTCCTCGGGCATCACGAAAAGCGGCGCTTGTGGCGCAGCGGAGCCCGTAAAACACGGATAAACAAAGCCCACTGCCGAAGCAGTGGGCTTTGCGTTCAGGCGGGAAGCTTATTTAGCTTCGGTCTTGGTGCCGTCCTTGTGCCACTCGTAAACCACGAAGCTGAAGTCCTTCAGATCGCCCTTCTGATCGAAGGCCAGGGTGCCGGTCGGGGTTTGGAACGAGTTGGCGCGCAGGGCAGCTGCGACCTTGGCGGTGTCGTCTTCGCCGGCTTTCTTGATGCCTTCGGCGATGACTTGCACAGCGGCGTAAGCCGGGAACACGAACGGACCGCTCGGGTCTTCGTTCTTGGCCTTGAAGGCTTCTACCAGGGCCTGGTTCTTCGGATCCTGGTCGAAGGACTTCGGCAGGGTGACCAGCAGGCCTTCGGAAGCCGGGCCAGCGATGGCGGACAGCTCTTTGTTGCCTACGCCTTCCGGACCCATGAAGCGTACTTTCAGGCCTTTTTCAGCCGACTGGCGCAGCAGCAGGCCGAGTTCCGGGTGGTAGCCGCCGTAGTAGACGAAGTCCACGCCGCTCTGCTTCAGCTTGGCCACGATGGTGGAGAAGTCCTTGTCGCCGGCGTTGATGCCTTCGAACACAGGCACCTTGATGCCCTTGCCTTCCAGGGTCTGCTTCACGGCAGTGGCGATGCCTTCGCCGTACTGCTGCTTGTCGTGGATGACGGCAACGGCCTTCGGCTTGATGTGGTCAGCGATGAAGTTGCCGGCGGTCGGGCCCTGCAGGCTGTCCAGGCCGATGGTGCGGAATACCAGTTGGTAGCCGCGGGAGGTGATGTCCGGGCTGGTGGAAGCCGCGGTGATCATCAGGACGCCTTCGTCTTCATAGATGTCGGACGCGGGCTGGGTGGAGCTGGAGCAGAGGTGGCCAACCACGTAGTGAATACCGTCGTTGACGATCTTGTTGGCAACGGCTACGGCCTGCTTCGGGTCGCACGCGTCGTCGTACACCACGCCTTCGAGCTGAGCGCCGTTCACCCCGCCGGCCTTGTTGATCTGCTCGATCGCCATCTTGGCGCCAATGAACTGCATCTCGCCGTACTGTGCGACCGCACCGGTCACCGGGCCAGCCAGGGCGATCTTGATGGTGTCAGCTGCTACGGAATAGCTGGCGACACCGGCCAGAGCCATGGCGGCGAACAGTTTGGAAATCTGCTTGGTAGCCTTATTCATAGTGCTCCACTCTTGTGTTTTTCGTTGTTGTTGTCCTGTTTGCCGAAGCTACGGGACAGGGAGTCACACCCCGCCAACGCCCCCCGGCAACTGTACCGGAACAGTGTAGATTGCTGATTTACGGCTTGAAAAGTCGGGTTTTGATGACGGAATGTTCTTGTGTCGCTTAATCGAAACAAACGTATAGAAATACGGCGTGTTGTGAGGATGGTTGGAGTCGTCGGCTCGGGCTTGTCTCAATGTTGACCGGCGCTATCATTGCGCCCCCCCAATCCATTCGTTACCAACCAACTCAATACAAGCCATGAACGATAACGCTAGCACCCTCTATGCCAAGCTGCTCGGCGAAACCGCCGCCATCACCTGGGAAGAGCTGCAGCCCTTCTTCGCCCGTGGCGCTCTGCTCTGGGTTGACGGTGCAGAAGACCTGGTGGGCGTCGCCCTGGCCGTAGCCGAAGACGACAAGCCCCAGGTCGCGGCCCTGCTGACTGCCGGCAAGCTCAGCAAGGTGGAGGAAGCCCGCGCCCAGGATCTGCTGGAGCGCGATCCCAAGCTCTGGGCAGTAGTGGTAGCACCGTGGGTGCTGATCCAGGAACGTGACGAGGCGCCGGCCCGTCACTGACGAAACTCTTGCCGGGATGCCAGGGAAGGGGTCCGGGAGAGCGCCGCGTGTCCCGCCATGCATTGGTCAGGGACGGCGGCGAAACCGGTGGGGCGAGCTAGACTGGAACCCACCTTCTTCATTTGTTGATCAACAGGGAGCGTCACCATGTTTGAACCAGGCCATGTACATCGGGCCAGCGTGCCCGGTCTGCCGGGACAGAAGTTCTCCATCGACCTTTATTACGAAGCGCGTCCGAATGCGAAGGAAGGCACCATGCTGCACTTCCGCATGGCGGGCGAAATCGACGGCAAGCCATTCTCGGAAGAGTTCGAGATGCACCGCGATACAGCGTTCAATTTCGCGGCCATCATTTCGAAGGTGGCGGTGAAGAATGGGTTGCACCCCAACACCACGCTGATCATGCGCAACCACAAGGAATACGACAAAATCTTCGAAGATATCCGCCGCGTGCTGGGCGCCGAGCCGGGCGAAGCGGTGAATTTCGACCATCTGGACAAGGACGGCGTCTGAGCCTTGTCCCCGGTGGAAATCGCATCGCGATTTCCACCTTCCCTCCTTCCCCTCGGGTCTGCCGGCCCACTGGCTGTTCTACGCAGTCACCCAGCGCTGGCGCATCCAGCCGCTCAGGGCATCCACACCCAGCACCAGGATCAGCATGGCGAGAATCACGCTGGCCGCCTGGGCTTCCTGGAACAGACTGAGACTCACGTAAAGCATCTGACCCAGGCCACCGGCGCCGACAAAGCCGAGGACGCTGGCCATGCGGATGTTGTTCTCCCAGCGGTAGAGCATGTAGGCCACCAGTTGAGGCCAGAGGCTGGGCAGGGTGCCGTAGCAGAATGCGGCGATGCGCCCACCACCATTGAGGCGGATCGCATCGGCCGGTGCCGGGGGCGTGTTTTCCAGGGCTTCGGCGAAGAGCCGGCCCAGGACACCTGCGGTGTGCAGGGCGAGGGCCAGGGTGCCGGCATTGGGTCCGAGGCCGGCGGCCAGCACCATCAACGCGGCCCAGACCAGTTCCGGCACCGCTCGCAAGGCATTGAGCAGCAGCCGCGCCGCGCCTTGGGCCAGACTGCCGAAGCGGCCGGCGGCGGGGAGGGCGATGAGCATGCCCAACAGCGCCGCCAGCAGGGTGCCGAGGGCCGACATCGCCAGGGTTTCCAGGGCGCCCCAGCCGATGGCCGTCAGATGCGGGGTGGACAGGTCCGGCTTGAGGAAGCGCGCTGCATAACTGGCCATCTGGTGCAGCGCATCGCCACGGAACAGCGCGCCGAGGTCGATTCCCAGGCCTATAAAGGAAGCGATCGCCGCCGCCAGCAGGGCCAGCAGCACAAGGATATTGCCCGGCCTCACGCGAACCTCCCCCGCAGGAAGCGGCTGAGCAGGTCGGCCAGCAACACCAGGGCGAGGAAGGTCAGCAGCATGCTGGCCACCTCACCACCCGCGAACATGCGCATGGACAGGTCCATCTGCTGGCCGAGGCCGCCAGCCCCCACGAACCCCATCACCACCGAGGCGCGGACCGCGCATTCCCAGCGATAGACGGTGTAGGAAATCATCTCCGTCGCCGCGATGGGCAGCACGCCATAGGCGAAGGCCGCCAGGCGCGGGCTGCCGGCGGCCAGCAGGGCGCGGCTGGGGCGCGGGTCCACGGATTCGAAGATTTCCGCATAGACCTTGCCGAGCATGCCGCTGTAGGTGATGGCAATGGCCAGCACCCCGGCGGTGGGGCCGAGGCCCACGGCGCGGACAAAAAGCAGCGCCCAGACGATTTCCGGCACGCTGCGCAGGAAGATCAGCAGGCCGCGCACCGGCCAGCGCAGGACCTGGGCCCACCAGGCCGGGCGACCGCCGCGGGGCAGGGCGGAAAGCGACAGCGCACGGCTGGCCAGCAACGACGCGGGCAGGGCGATCAGCAGCGCCAGGCTCATGCCGGCGGTGGCGATGGCCAGGGTCTCCAGGGTGGCGCGGCCTAGTAGAAGAAGGAACTCCTCGCCGTGCTCGGGCGGCCAGAAGGCGGAAAGGAACGGGCCCATGGTGCGGAGGTTGTCCGGGGCCAGCAGTACGGTGGGGTTCAGCTCGCTCAGGTCCAGGCCTGGCCAGAGCAGGGCGAGGGCCAGCAGGGTAAGCAGCAGCCGGGGCAGGGCCGCGGGGTCGCGGGGAGCGGATTTCAGCATCGCGGAATGTGCAGGGCGGGTGCCGACACCGGCGGTGAGGACGGCGCACTGGCCAGCTGTTCGTTTGCGTAGAGGGCGTCCAGGTCGGCTTGGGTGACCGCCTCCCGGGGGCGGTCGAAGGCGATGCGGCCCTCTCGCACGCCGATGATGCGCGGGAAGTGCGCCAGGGCCAGTTCCACGGCATGCAGGCTGGCCAGCAAGGTGACGCCGCGGCGGCTGGCATCGGCGCAGAGCACACCGAGGGTGTGGTCGGCGAGCACCGGGTCCATGGCGGAGACGGGCTCGTCGGCGAGGATGAGTTCCGGTGCCTGGTAAAGCACGCGGGCGATGCCCACACGCTGGAGTTGGCCGCCAGACAGCTGGTCGCAGCGCTCGAAGAGCTTGTCGGCCAGGTCCAGGCGCGCGAGGGCCGCAGCGGCTCCGGCACTGTCCGCCGGGTGCAGCAGGCTGATCAGTCCCTTGGCCAGGTTCCACTGGCCAAGCTTGCCGGCCAGCACCGCGGTGACCACCCGCTGGCGCGGCGGAAGGGGCGGAGCCTGGTGGACCAGGCCGATGCGCGCGCGCAGGCGCTGGCGCTGGCCAGAGGACAGCGACCAGGGCGCCGCACCGAGCAGTTGGAGCTGCCCGGTGGCGGGTTTGAGGCTGGTGGACAGCAGGCGCAGCAGGCTGGTCTTGCCGGCGCCGGAAGGGCCGATGATGGCGACCCGCTCGCCATTGGCGATGGTCAGGTCGATCCCCAGCAGTGCCGGCTGCCCATTGGCGTGGATCAGATCCACGCCTTGTAGCGATAGGCTCACTTCAGAAGGCCGGCGGAACGTGCGGCTTCCTCGATGCCCTGGTAGTTCTCGGGTTTGGTGGGGATGAAGCGGGTGGCGGCCTGCAGGTCGAGGATCGCCTTGTGCTCCGGGTTGGCCGGGTCGAGGGCGAGGAAGGCCTGCTTGATCTTCTCGGCGAGGACCGGATCGAGGGTGCCGCGTACGGTCCAGTTGTAGTCGTAGTAGGTCGGGGTGGTGGCGAACACCTTCACCTTGCTGGTGTCGACCTTGCCGGCGTCAACCAGCTTCTGCCAGACGCTGGCATTGAGCACACCGCCGTCCACCTTGCCGGCCTGGACCCAGGCCACGGTGGCGTCGTGGGCACCGGAATAGGCGACGCGGGAGAAGAACTGCTCGGGCACGATGCCGTCCTTCTGCATGAAGTAGCGCGGCATCAGGCTGCCGGAGGTGGACGACACCGAGCCGAAGGCGAAGGTCTTGCCCTTGAGGTCCTGCAGGGACTTCACCGCCGGATCGGCGCTGATGAACTTGCTGGTGAACTTCTCGTCCTGTTCACGCTGCACCAGGGGAATGGCATTGCCGGTCTTCAGGCGGGTCTGGACGAAGGTGAAACCGCCCAGCCAGGCCATGTCGAGGCGGTCGGCCGCCAGGGATTCCACCACGGCGGCGTAGTCGGCCACGGGGACGAACTCGACTTTCATGCCCAGTTGCTTCTCCAGGTAGGCACCCAGGGGCTTGAACTTGCGCAGCAGTTCGGTGGGGGCCTCGTCCGGAATGGCAGAGACTCTGAGGGTATCGGCGGCTTGGGCGACGACGGCGGAAACAGACAGGGCAATGCCTGCCACGAGGGCGAGAGAGCGTTTGAACATGGGATTCTCCGGTTCAATAGCGGAAAAGGCAGGCGGATTATAGTGACCGTTCGTTGGCATGGAAGCTTCAAGTTGCTGACCAGGCGTTTAAGATGTGCGTTTCGCCAACTGACCGGAGTCTCGGCATGACCGATTCCCTGCCTTCCATCGCCTTCGCCGGCATCGGCCTCATGGGCCTGCCCATGACCCGCCGCCTGCTCGCCGCCGGCTTTCCGCTGACGGTGTGGAACCGTTCCCCGGAAAAATGCGCGCCGCTCGTGGAGCAAGGCGCCCGCCGTGTGAAGACGCCGGCCGAGCTCTGCGCTGAAGCCGATATCGTCATGCTCTGCCTGGCGGATACCCGCGTGGTGCGCAAGGTGGTGTTCGGGGAGGGCGGCATCGTGGAAGGCGCGAAGCCCGGTCAATTGCTGGTGGATTTCTCCAGCCTGGAACCGGCGGCCACCCGTGAGATGGCCGCCGAACTGGAAGCTCGCACCGGCATGCGCTGGATGGATGCGCCGGTTTCCGGCGGCACCCTGGGCGCCGAGGCCGGCACGCTGGCGATCATGGCCGGCGGCCATGAAGACGATGTGGAGCGCGTGCGTCCTGTCCTCGCCCACCTGGGCCAGCGCTTGACCCGCATGGGTGGCGTCGGCGCCGGCCAGGTGACCAAGGTGTGCAACCAGATGATCGTCGCCTGCAACGCCCTGGTGATTGCCGAGGTCGTGGCCCTGGCGGAAAAGGCCGGGGTGGACGCCAGCCTGATCGCCCCGGCCCTGGCCGGCGGTTTCGCTGACTCCAAGCCACTGCAGATCCTCGGGCCGCAGATGGCGGAGAGCCGCTTCGAGCCCATCAAATGGCATGTGCGGACCCTGCTCAAGGACCTGGACACCGCTGTGCGCCTGTCCCGCGAGCATGATTCGGCCACGCCGCTCAGCGGCCTCGCCGCGCAGTTGATGCGCTTGCACGGCAGCCAGGGCAATCTGGAACGTGATCCGGCTACGCTGGTGGAAATGTACCGGGAGAACCACTGATGAAGATCGCCGCCAACCTGTCCCTGTTGTTTACCGACCGCCCGCTGATCGAACGGGTCATTGCTGCCCGCGTCGCCGGCTTCGATGGTGTGGAGGTGCAGTTTCCCTATGAGTTGCCGGCGATCCGCATGAAGGAAGTGCTGGAAGCGGCCGGCCTGCCGCTGATCCTGTTCAACCTGCCCGCCGGCGACCTGATGGAAGGTGGCCCCGGGCTGGCCGCAGTGCCGGAGCGCCAGGAGCAGTTCGACGACGGCCTGGAACAGGCGCTGAACTACGCCGCCATGACCCGCCCGCGTTTCGTCAACGTCCTGGCCGGACGCCAGGCCGAAGGCGTCAGCCGTGACCGCGCGCTGGCGTGCCTGGCGGCCAATCTGCGCAAGACCGCGGAAGCCTTCGCCGTGCTGCGCATCGGCGTCGTATGCGAGGCCGTCAACCCGCTGGACATGCCGGGCTTCCTGATCAACACGCCGGAGCAGCTGGACGAACTGCTGCGCGATGTCGACCACCCCAACCTCAAGGCCCAGTACGACCTCTATCACATGGCCCGACAAGGGGTGGACGCAGCCGCGGGAATCCGGTTGCTCTCCGGCCGCATCGGCCACGTACAATTCGCCGATTGTCCTGGACGCGGTGAACCGGGCAGCGGCAGCACCGATTTCGGTCCGGCCCTGCGCGCCCTCCGGGAAGACGATTACCCCGGCTGGCTGGGCGCCGAGTACAAGCCCACCGCCGTGACCGCCGACACCCTCGGCTGGCTGCCGGAGTGGAAGGCCAGGCAGGCCTGAACCAACGAACACGAATGTTGTAGGGGCGAATTCATTCGCCAGGGGTTTGCGGAGCGACCCCCCGATGGACGTCCATCGCAGGCCGTCGGCCTGCCTGGCGAATGAATTCGCCCCTACAGGAAACCAATCCGCTTGTTGTAGAGAAAACCATGACCGACCCCATCCGCCTCACCCAGTACAGCCACGGTGCTGGCTGCGGCTGCAAGATTTCCCCCCAGGTGCTGGACGTGATCCTCACCGGCAGCGGTGCGCAGAACCTCGATCCCAAGCTCTGGGTCGGCAACGCCTCCAAGGATGACGCGGCGGTCTATGCCCTGGACGACGAGCGCGGGGTGGTTTCCACCACCGACTTCTTCATGCCGATCGTGGATGATCCCTACGATTTCGGCCGTATCGCCGCCACGAATGCCATCAGCGACATCTACGCCATGGGCGGTGACCCGTTGATGGCCATCGCCATCCTCGGCTGGCCGGTGAACCTGCTGCCGCCGGAAGTGGCCCGCGAAGTGGTGCGCGGCGGCCGTTCGGTCTGCGACGAAGCCGGTATTCCGTTGGCCGGCGGGCATTCCATCGATGCGCCCGAACCCATCTTCGGCCTGGCCGTCACTGGTGTGGTGGATAAGCGCAACATGAAGCGCAACGACACTGCCACTGCCGGCTGCAAGCTCTATCTGACCAAGCCGCTGGGGATCGGCATCCTCACCACGGCGGAGAAGAAGGGCAAGCTGCGGGAGGCCGATGTCGGCCTGGCCCGTGACTGGATGTGCACCCTGAACAAGCCCGGCAGCCGTTTCGGCAAGCTGGAAGGCGTCAAGGCCATGACCGACGTGACGGGCTTCGGCCTGCTCGGCCACCTGGTGGAAATGGCCGACGGCAGCGGTCTGACCGCCCGTGTCGACTACGCCAAGGTGCCCAGCCTGCCGGGCGTCGAGTACTACCTGGAGCAGGGCTGCGTGCCCGGCGGCACGATGCGCAACTTCGATAGCTACGGCCACCGCCTGGCGCCGTTGGCGGAGGTGCAGAAGCTGCTGCTCTGCGACCCGCAGACCAGCGGCGGCCTGCTGGTGGCCGTGGCCCCGGAAGGGGAGGCGGAGTTTCTCGCCGTGGCCGAGGAACTCGGCCTGCAACTGGCCCCTATCGGCCAGCTGCACGAGCGACAGAGTCTCGCGGTCGAGGTGTTCTGATGCGCCCGGATACCTCGGATTACCGCAGCATTTTCCTGAACGATCTGCCGATGATGGATGCCCGTGCCCCGGTGGAATTTGCCAAGGGCGCCTTTCCCCACACGGTGAACCTGCCGCTGATGAGCGACATCGAGCGGCAGAAGGTGGGTACCTGCTACAAGCAGCACGGCCAGGACGCCGCCATCGAGCTGGGCCATCAGTTGGTCAGCGGCGCCATCAAGGCAGAGCGCATCGAAGCCTGGGCGGCCTTTGCCCGCGCCAACCCGAACGGCTACCTCTATTGCTTCCGTGGCGGCCTGCGCTCGCAACTGGTCCAGCAGTGGCTGAAGGAAGAGGCCGGCATCGAGTACCCCCGGATCAAGGGCGGTTACAAGGCGATGCGCACCTTCCTGCTGGAAACGACCCAGGAGGCCGTGGAGCAGTGCGACTTCGTGCTGGTGGGCGGCTTGACCGGTACCGGCAAGACCGACGTGATCGCCCAGCTGGCCAACAGCCTGGACCTGGAAGGCCACGCCAACCATCGTGGCTCCAGCTTCGGCAAACGTGCCACGCCGCAGCCGCCGCAGATCGACTTCGAGAACGCACTGGCCATCGACATCCTCAAGAAGCGGGCCGCCGGCATCGACCAGTTCGTACTGGAAGACGAAGGCCGCATCGTCGGCAGTTGCTCGGTGCCCCTGGAGCTGTACCAGGGCATGCAGCATTTCCCGCTGGTCTGGCTGGACGACGCCTTTGAAGACCGGGTTGAGCGCATCCTGCGGGACTACGTGGTGGACCTCTGTGCCGAGTTCATCGCCACCTTTGGCGACGAGCACGGCTTTTCGCGCTTCGCCGCACGCCTGCGCCAGAGCCTGGCCAACATCGTCAAACGCCTGGGCGGAGAGCGTCACCAGCGCATGTCCGCACTGATGGAGCAGGCCCTGACGGAACAGGAAACCACGGGCAAGGTGGACCTGCATCGCGCCTGGATCGAAGGGCTGCTGCGCGAGTACTACGACCCTATGTACGCCTTCCAGCGCGACAGCAAGGGCGACCGTATCGAATTCGCCGGGGAGCAGGCGGCGGTGCTGGAGTACCTGCGCCAGCGCAAGTCCGCTCGCCGCTGACGGCGGCTCAGGCGGGGCTGGAATCCGCCGGACGCAGGGGCAGCACATTGCTGCTGCCCAGCGGGCGCGGGTGGTGCAGGAACTCCGCGATGGCAGTCAGGGGCAGGGGGCGGCTCAGCAGGTAACCCTGGATGAAATCGCAACCGTGGCTGCGGAGGAAATCCAGCTGCTCGCGGGTCTCCACCCCTTCGGCCACCACTTGCAGGTGCAGCGTGTGGGCCATGCCGATGATGGCCTGGACGATCTCCATGTCGGCGTGGCTGTCGGGGATGTCCATGACGAAGGAACGGTCGATCTTCAACGTGTCCAAGGGCAGGCGCTTCAGGTAGGCCAGCGATGAGTAGCCGGTACCGAAGTCGTCGATGGAGATACTCACGCCCAGGCCGCGAATGCGCTCCAGCAGGTGCAGCGCCTGGCTGACGTTGCTCATCAGGGCGTTTTCAGTGACTTCCAGTTCCAGCCGTTGCGGGAGCAGGTCGGTGGTGCCCAGGGCGCTCTGTACCTCGTCCGCCAGTTCTTCCCGGCTCAGGTTCAGCGCCGAGCAGTTCACCGCCATCCGCAGGTCCTGGAAACCCTGGGCGGCGAGCGTGGACAGGTCCCGGCACGCACGGCGCAGCACCCAGGCATCCAGGTCGGCGATGAAGCCATTGGCCTCGGCCACGCCGATGAAGCGGTCCGGCGACAGCAGGCCGAGTTGCGGATGTTGCCAGCGCACCAGGGCTTCCAGCTTGGTCACCTGGCCGGTGTGCAGGTCAAGGATGGGTTGATAGTTGAGGAGCAGCCCCTGGTCCTGTGCCAGTGCCAGGCGCAGATCCTCTTCCAGTTGCAGCTCGAAGGTGGCCTTGTTCTTCAGGTGACGGCTGAAGAAGTGCAGGTTGTTGCGTCCGCTGTTCTTGGCCTGGTAGAGCGCGAGGTCGGCGTGCTTGAGCAGCTCTTCGCAGGTTTCGCCGTCGTCCGGATAGAGGCTGATACCGATGCTGGTGGTCATGGTGACGTTGCGCCCGCCCAGGGTGATGGGCTCTTTCATGCGCTCCATGATGCGCTGGGAGAGGGTCTTGGCCTCGGCCAGGTTACCCAGGCCGGCGAGCACGCAGAATTCGTCGCCGCCCAAGCGGGCAATCACATCGCCCCGGCGCAGGACGCTGCGCACACGCTCGGCCACCACTTTGAGCAGTTCGTCCCCGGCATCGTGGCCGAGGCTGTCGTTGATGCGCTTGAAGTGGTCCACGTCGAGGAACATGACGGCCAGAGACTGCTTGAGCTGCGCATGAGCGTGCAGCTTCTCGGCAAAGTAATCGTTGAAGGCGCGGCGGTTGGGCAGGTTGGTCAGGGCGTCGTAATGGGCGACGTTCTGCAGTTTCACCTTCACCTGCTCCAATTCCCGTAGCAGGTTGTTGACGTGCAACAGGTCAAGTTCCTTCTTCTGCAACCTCTTGTCCCCCCAGGCGACACAGAGGGCGAACAGCAATACGACGACGGCGATCACCCCAAGGCTGAAACCGAGCTGCATGGCGTTGTCGGCCTGGTGCAGCTGAATTTCGGTCCCTGTGGGAACCGCCAACTGCAAGGCCAGCATGCCGGTGAAGTGCATGCTGCAGATGGCGCCGCCCATGGCGAGGCTGGCGGGAATCTTGAGCAGATGCTGGCTTTCACCGTTTTCGCGGAAGTAGGCCGAGAGGAGCAGGGCGGCGAGGCTGGCGGCGATGGCAACGGCCATCGACACCGCCACCATGCCCGGGTGGTAGTACTGGGTAGCCACCGAGCGGATGGCGGCCATGCCGCAGTAGTGCATGGCCGTGATGCCTAGGCCGATGGCCAGGGCCGCCGACAGGTAGTGCACGGGTTCGAGGTTCTGGCGGCCGAGGGTGTACATGCCCACCAGCGAGGCGGCCACCACCACCATCAGGGAAACAGCAGTGGTGGGGATGTCGTAATTGATGGCCACCGGGGCTTCGAAGGCCAGCATGGCGATGAAGTGCATCGCCCAGATGCCGCCGCCCAGGCATAAGGCCCCCAGCCAGCACCAGCGCCGCCGGGTTTCCATGTCCTGGGCATGGGACACGCGTTCGGCCATGTCGAAGGCGCAGTACCCGGCGCCCGAGGCCACCAGGAACGCCAGCAGCACCAGCCAGCTGTTGTGGGTACAGTTCAGCAGCACCTGGCCGTCTGCTGGAAGCTCACTGTTGAAATGCAGGCCCAGCCAATCCATAGACGAATATCCCTTGCAGACGTTTCGATTCGGGCGTGGTGTTGCTGGCACAGTGCGATCAGTATAGCCGCCGTTGGCAATCTATCTGGAACGTTCGTCCGTTCGCGCCGGGCGGTCACGCGTGATCGATGGCCGGCGCCGGAACCAGGCAGGTTCCTGGCAGCATCGGGTTACATAAATTCCACGAATTGTCGCAGACAGGCGTCGATTCGAGGCTCTAGATTGCCACTTCGAGCCCGTCTTACGGTTACCCGGGCGTCTTAAAACAACAACGAGACCGATTCATGCAGCAATCTCCCCAAGCGGCCAATGCCTGGCGCGTGCTCTTCCTGCTGTTCCTGGCCAACCTGTTCAATTTCTTCGACCGGACCATCCCGGCCATCATCATCGAGCCGGTGCGTCACGAGTGGAGCCTGAGCGATTTCCAGCTGGGCTTGATCGGCACCGCCTTCACCCTGGTCTACGCCGTCGCCGGCGTGCCCCTGGGGCGCATGGCCGACACCGGGGCGCGGAAGAAAATCATGGGTTGGGGCCTGGCGATCTGGAGCGGGCTGACAGCGGTGAACGGGCTTGCCTGGAACTTCTGGAGCTTCCTGCTGGTGCGCATGGGCGTCGGGATAGGCGAGGCCAGCTACGCGCCGGCCGCCAACTCGCTGATCGGTGATCTCTTCCCCGCCCACAAGCGCGCCCGCGCCATGGGCATCTTCATGCTCGGCCTGCCGCTCGGGCTGGTCCTGGCCTTTTTCACCATTGGCGCCATGGTCAAGGCCTTCGGCAGCTGGCGTGCGCCCTTCTTCATCGCCGCCGTGCCGGGACTGATCCTGGCGACCTTCATGTTCTTCATCAGGGAACCGGCCCGTGGTGCCGCCGAGAGCGTGCAGGTGGTTGCCGTGCCTGTGGACAAGCCGCTGCGCCGGGTATTGGCGATTCGCACCTTCTGGTGGCTGACCCTGGCGGGCCTGACTTACAACTTCGCCACTTACGCCACCAATTCCTTCATGGTGCCGATGCTCCAGCGCTACTTCCTGATGCCCCTGGAACAGGCGGCCATCGCCACCGGTATCATTACCGGGCTTACGGGCCTGGTGGGGCTGACTCTGGGGGGCTGGGTGGCGGACAAGGTGCACCAGAAGTCCGAGCGCGGCCGTCTGCTGCTGGCGGCCTTCAGTATGGCGGTCGCTGCGGGCTGCACGGGCTTCGCATTGCTGGCCGGGCGCATCGAGATCGGCCTATTCGTGGGGGTATTCAGCCTGGGCTGGCTGTTCGCCTACAACTTCTATACCTGCGTCTACACCGCCATCCAGGACGTGGTGGAGCCGCGCCTGCGGGCCACTGCCATGGCGCTGTTCTTCGCCGGGTTGTACCTGCTGGGCGGCGGACTTGGCCCGGTGGTGGTGGGGCTACTGTCTGACCACTACTCCCAGGCCGCGATGCTGGCTGCCGGTGCCAGCGAGATGAACGAGACCTTCAAGGCCGTGGGGTTGCACAACGCCATGTACCTGATTCCGGTGGCACTGAGCCTGACCATGCTGGCGCTGTTCCAGGCTGCGCGCTGCTTTGTGCGCGATGCCGCGAACATGCGCCAGGGCCTGGTGGCCGCGGCGGCCTGACGATTCTCCGGATGCGAAAAGGCCCGCGATTGCGGGCCTTTTTTATTGGGGTGCGCTTTTTCCTGTGGACCGGCGCTGATTACCCCGCCACCAGCACCCGGATCGACTCCAGCCGCAGGGCGGCCTTGTCCAGCAGTTGCAGGCCTTCGTCACGCTGGTGACGGACGGCTTCCAGCTCGCTGTCGCGCACGCTCGGATTCACCGCCTGGAGGGCGGTGAGGCGGGCCAGTTCTTCGTCCAGTTCGGCCTTCAGGCGGCGCTGGGCCTCGGCTACGCGCTCGGCATGGCGTGGGGCGATCTTGGCTTCGGCGGCGTTGATCTGTGCGGCAAGCACATCGCGCTGGGCCTGGACGAATTTGTTGGCGCTGCCACGGGGCACGCTTTCCAGTTGGTCGTTCAGGGTATCGAAGCCCACCTTGGAGGCCAGGTCGTTGCCGTTGGCATCCAGCAGGCAGCGCAGGGCCCTGGGCGGCAGGAAACGGCTGAGCTGCAGGGCACGCGGGGCGACCACTTCGCTGACGTAGAGCAGTTCCAGCAGCACGGTGCCGGGCTTGAGCGCCTTGTTCTTGATCAGCGCCACGGCGGTGTTGCCCATGGAACCGGACAGCACCAGGTCCATGCCGCCCTGCACCATGGGGTGTTCCCAGGTGAGGAACTGCATGTCCTCGCGGGACAGCGCCTGGTTGCGGTCGTAGGTGACAGTCACACCCTCGTCGTCGCCCAGGGGGAAGCCGGCATCCAGCATCTTCTCGCCGGGCTTGAGCACCAGGGCGTTCTCGGAATGGTCTTCGCTGTCGATGCCGAAGGCTTCGAACAGGCTCTCCATATAAATGGGCAGGGCGAACTGGTCGTCCAGCTCGAAGATGTCCTCCACCAGGCGCTCGCCTTCGCCCGCGCCGCCGGAGTTGAGCTCCAGCAGGCGGTCGCGGCCGTTGTGCATCTCACCTTCCAGGCGCTTGCGCTCGCCTTCGGCTTCCTCCACCAGGGCGTCCCAGGCATTGTCGTCGCCGCCTTCGAGCATCGGCAGCAGGCGCGGGCCGAACTGCTGCTGGATGGCGTTGCCGGTGGGGCAGGTGGCGAGGAAGGCGTTCAGGGCCTGGTGGTACCACTGGAACAGGCGTTCCTGGGGGCTGGTTTCCAGGTAGGGCACGTGGAGCTGGATGGTGTGCTTCTGGCCGATCCGGTCAAGGCGGCCGATGCGCTGTTCCAGCAGGTCCGGGTGGGCCGGCAGGTCGAACAGCACCAGATGGTGGGCGAACTGGAAGTTGCGGCCTTCGGAGCCGATTTCCGAGCAGATCAGCACCTGCGCGCCGAATTCCTCATCCGCGAAATAGGCGGCGGCGCGGTCACGCTCGAGGATGCTCATGCCTTCGTGGAAGACGGTAGCGGGGATGCCGGAGCGCACGCGCAGGGCGTCTTCCAGGTCGAGGGCGGTTTCCGCATGGGCGCAGATCACCAGCACCTTGAACTTCTTCAGCATCTTCAGGGTGTCGATCAGCCACTCGACGCGCGGGTCGAAGCGCCACCAGCGCTCGGACTCGTCGCCACCTTCCTGGTGGGCCTGGAAGCTGACTTCCGGGTAGAGGTCCGGGTGATCGCCGATGGGCAGCTCCATGTACTCGACCGGATTGGGCAGCGAGTACGGGTGCAGCTTGCGCTCGGGGAAGCCCTGCACGGCGGCGCGGGTGTTGCGGAACAGCACGCGGCCGGTGCCGTGGCGGTCCAGCAGCTCGCGCACCAGGCGCGGCGAGGCTTCTTCGTCGCCGCCGGCCAGGGCCTGGAGCAGGCTTTCGCCTTCCTCGCCGAGGAAGCCCTTGATGGTGGCTTCGGCCTTGGCGCTCAGGCGGCCCTGGTCCAGCAGTTCCTGCACGGCTTCGGCCACGGGGCGGTAGTTGGCGCTTTCGGCACGGAAGGCTTCCAGGTCGTGGAAGCGGCTCGGGTCCAGCAGGCGCAGGCGGGCGAAGTGGCTTTCCTGGCCGAGCTGTTCCGGCGTGGCAGTCAGCAGCAGCACGCCGGGGATGACCTCGGCCAGTTGCTCCACCAGGCGGTATTCGGGGCTGGCCTGGTCCGGGTGCCAGACCAGGTGGTGGGCTTCGTCCACCACCAGCAGGTCCCAGCCGGCGGCGAAGGCGGCGTCCTGGGCGCGCTCGCTGCTCTTCAGCCACTCCAGGGAGACCAGGGCCAGTTGGCTGTCTTCGAAGGGGTTGGTGGCATCGCTTTCGGCGAAGCGCTCGGCGTCGAACAGGGTCACCTGCAGGTTGAAGCGGCGGCGCATCTCCACTAGCCACTGGTGCTGGAGGTTCTCCGGAACCAGGATCAGCACGCGGCTGGCGCGGCCGGAAATTAGTTGGCGGTGGATGACCAGGCCGGCTTCGATGGTCTTGCCCAGGCCCACTTCATCGGCCAGCAGAACGCGCGGCGCAACGCGGTCGGCCACTTCACGGGCGATGTGCAACTGGTGGGCGATGGGCTGGGCGCGGGCGCCGGACAGGCCCCAGAGGGAGGATTGCAGCAGGCGCGAGCGGTGTTCCAGGGTGTGGTAGCGCAGGGCGAACCACTTGTGCGGGTCGATCTGGCCGGCGAACAGGCGATCGTTGGCCAGGCGGAACTGGATGAAGTTGTTCAGCTGGGTTTCCGGCAGGATACGGCGCTCGTTCTGGGCGGTGATGCCGTGGTAGACCAGCAGGCCATCGACATCCTCCACTTCCTGGACGTTCAGCTTCCAGCCGTCGAAGTGGGTGATCTCGTCGCCGGGGGCGAAGCGAACCCGGGTCAGGGGAGCGTTGCGCAGCGCGTACTGGCGGGTGTCGCCAGTGGCCGGGTAGAGGACGGTGAGCAGGCGGCCATCGGACGTCAGGATGGTTCCGAGCCCCAACTCCGCTTCGCTGTCACTGATCCAGCGTTGCCCCGGTTGATACTGCTGCGCCATGCGTGTCTCCCTGTGGTGAAAAAAGCCGGCTATGTTAGCGGAACCCAGGGCGCACGGCGACGCCGGATGCGGGCCATATGTCCGCAAAAGTGTAGCGAGCCACTATAAAGAAGCGCCCGCGCGCGCCGACAGACTGACCAAAGGAGGGCCTTCCCATGCTGCCGCCCATTCCCCAGAGCCTGGTCCCCGTCACTGCCCAGCAGGATGTGGTCAAGTCACGCCCGGATGTCCCGCCGGTCACACCCATGCAGGAAAGCGCGCAGGAGAGCGCCGTCAGCCTGGACAAGCGTCATCCCCAGGAGGCCGAAGAACTGCTTCGCGAGGAACAGCGGCGCCGCCAGCGACGGGGCTACACGCCGGAAGAGCTGGCAGCGGGGGAGGTGGCGGAGGAGGACCAGGCCGTGCTGAGCGAGTTGCCGCGCCAGGGGCTCTGGGTTGATGTGGAGGTCTGACGCGCGCAGCATGAGGCATCTTCCTTCCTGAAGCCGACGCCGGTGGACCTGTTCGACGATATCCCCCTCCAACTGCCCGATGCTGAACTGCGCTACGAGCCGCATTTTCTTACTCCGGGGGAGGCCAGCGACTGGCTGGAACGGCTGGTGGCCGAGACGCCCTGGGAGCGGCCTGAGGTCTATCTCCATGGGCGCCATTATCCGGTGCCGCGCCTGGTGGCCTGGTACGGCGATCCCGAGGCCAGCTACACCTATTCCGGACTGACCCACCAACCCCTGCCCTGGACGCCGTTGCTGGCGGAAATCCGCTCGCGGGTGCAGGACGCAGTGGGGCAACCGCTCAACGGCGTGCTGCTCAATTACTACCGCGATGGGCAGGACTCCATGGGCTGGCACAGTGACGACGAACCTGAACTGGGGCGGAATCCAACGGTAGCCTCCCTCAATCTGGGCGAGACCCGCCGCTTCGACCTGCGCCGCAAGGGCAGCAACCGCATCGAGTGCTCCCTGGACCTGGGCCACGGCGCGCTACTGGTCATGAGCGGGCCGACACAGCATCATTGGCAGCACCAGGTGGCGAAGACCCGCATCCCTTGCGCCCCCCGTCTCAATCTCACCTTCCGCTGGATCCGCAGATGAGCAATGACGAAAACCTGATCGACTTCGGTGCCGAGCGCGAAAAGCGCATCCATGACGTCCACGAAAAGCGCTTGAACGACATGCGCAAGGCCTTCGAACAGGCCATGCCGCTGCCCAAGGGCAAGAAGTCGAAGAAACCGAAAAAGCGCTGAGTTCGACTCCTTTTCCCGGATTTCATCCGGGCTGACTGACTGTGGTGGGGCTTTTGTTGTGGGGGCGAATTTATTCGCCAAGGGCTGCGCAGCAGCCCCAAGCTGACTCCCAGGCCGAACCTGCGGTCCGGTTCGCGAATGAATTCGCCCCCACAGAAAAGTTTCGTAGGGTGGACCACGCTTCATCGGTCCACCGTCGGAGCTCGTCCCCGCATCGTTGGTGGATAGAAAAGCGCTATCCACCCTACAACTGCCCTGCCGCCTCCCTCGAAATTTGATCTGGATCAGTGTCCCGACAGCCTTGTCGCGGGCCCTCCGGCACTATTGATCCAGATCAATTTTCGATCCCGGCCGTGCGGGTAACTTGAACCCATCGAAGCAACAACGCCACACGCAGGAGGCAGATCATGTTCATCGATACAGTGGTTCTCGCTGGTATAGGCACCGTCGGTCTCATGTTCGCGTTCTTCGCTGGCGTTGGTTACTTCATCTGGAAGGACTCGCACAAACGCAAGCCGCGTTGAGTTCTCTGGGTTTACAGGCACGCAAGGCACCTCGGGCGACTTCGGTCGCCCATTTTTTTATTCCCGCTTTTCTTCCATTACGGCCCGCGCCAGACTGGCGCCATGCCGATCCAGACCCTTTCCCGCCTCGATGATCTCGATCCGCAGCACTGGGATGCCCTGCTGCCGGACGACCAGCCGTTCCTGCGCCACGCGTTTCTTTCCACCCTGGAGGAGAGCGGCAGCGTGGGTGGCCGCAGTGGCTGGCATCCGGCGCATCACCTGTTGCGCGGAGAGCGCGGTGAGCTGAGGGCCGCGCTGCCGGCCTACCTCAAGAGTCATTCCTACGGCGAATACGTGTTCGACTGGGCCTGGGCCGATGCCTGCCAGCGAGCGGGCATCCGCTATTACCCCAAGCTGCTGGCTGCGGTGCCGTTCACCCCGGTCGGCGGGGCGCGCCTGCTGGCGGTGGATGACGCGGCCGCCGAAGCGCTGCTGGATGCGGTGGTGGCCGATGTCGCCGCCGACGGCCTTTCCGGTCTGCATATCAATTTCACCGATGCCTTTGCCGACCACCACCTGCGCGGCCGCGAGGGCTGGCTGGAGCGCCTGGGCTGCCAGTTCCACTGGCGCAATCACGGCTACCGGGACTTCCAGGATTTCCTCGATGCGCTGAGTTCGCGCAAGCGCAAGCAGATCCGCAAGGAGCGCGACCAGGTGGCGGGGCAGGGGATCGAGTTCCAATGGCGCCAGGGCCACGAACTGGATGAAGCGGACTGGGATTTCGTCTACGCCTGCTACGCCAACACCTACCGGGTGCGGGGCCAGGCGCCCTATCTGACGAGGACGTTCTTCAGCCTGCTGGCGCAACGGATGCCGGAAGCGATTCGCGTGGTACTGGCGCTGCAGAACAGCCGGCCGGTGGCCATGGCCTTCTCGCTAGTGGGGGGCGACACCCTGTACGGGCGCTATTGGGGCTGTCTGGCGGAGTTCGACAGGCTGCATTTCGAGACCTGCTTCTACCAGGGTATCGACCAGGCTATCGCCATTGGCCTCCAGCGCTTCGATGCTGGAGCTCAGGGCGAGCACAAGTTGATCCGGGGATTTGAGCCGGTGATCACCCGCTCCTGGCACTGGCTGTCCCATCCCGGCTTGCGAGCCGCGGTGGACGATTTCCTGGTGCAGGAGCGGGGTGGGGTGCTGGCCTACGCAGAAGAAGCGAGAGGCCTGCTGCCCTTCCGGCGGGATTGATCAGCCGATTTGGGTGGGTTCAGGCGTGACGTCCGTCCCGCTGTCGGGGGAGGCATCGATCTGGCTGACGAGGGTGCCGTCAGCGGTGGTGCCGCCCCATTCGAGGAAGCGGAGCTTGTGCACTTCGCCCTCGCTGTCTTCGTAGACCAGAGTGACCGGCACTACGCCTGTCTTCTGGGAGGTGTCGGTGCGGTGCAGCACCTTCTGGATGTCGACTTCCATTCCGTAGTGGTAGTCCACGGGCTGCAGGGCGGCACCGTGGTTCTGGTTCTGAATGCCATCCTGGGCGAATACGCTGGGCGCGAGGCTAGAGAGCAGGGCGCTTACAACCGAGGCCATTTTCATAAGGCTTGTTTTCCTCTGTTGGGTTTCGCTTACGAGGGACTTCATCTGACAGGCTGATCGTTTTTAGTTCAACCACCTGGTTCGGCGAACCTCGGTTTGAGCGTTTTTTAACCAGTCCCAATCGCCCGTGCTTGAGGTGTTGCGACCGTTTGTCGCGGTGAGTGAATTTTTTTCGTTTCTGGCCGGTCTGGGCGTTAATTCCACCTCGACCAAACCGTTTATCTGGTGATTTCACCTGGGTAATGCGCACCGTGCCTCTGAGGTCATCAGGTCGGGTGCGCAGGGTGCGCCCGACCGTCTGTCAGGTGCCGTACAGCTCAGCTGTTGCTGGTGTGGTTGCCCCACTCGAGGAAACGGACCTTGTGCAGCTCGCCCTTGCTGTCCTCATAGACCAGGGTGACCGGCACCACGCCGGTGCGCTGGGAGGCGTCGGTGCGGTACAGGACGCGCTGTACGTCCAGTTCCATGCCGTAGTGGTAGTCGACGGCGGGGATGCCCGCGCCCGGCTCCCGCTGGAAGTCCTGGGCGAACACGCTGGGGGCGAGGCTGGCAAGCACGGCGCTGACGGCGGATGCGATCTTCATGGGCTGATCCTCATTGGGTCCGTGGGTGGTTTCAGGTGAAACCGGAGACGGGTCCCATATGACCAGCCGGATGAGTCCGGTAGAAATCAAAGCACTTGGTAGTGGAGATCAGCCGCGTCGATGGCGCGACGCGGCCCGGCTTCATTCCACGCCGACGAAACCGCCGGTCTGGTGCTGCCAAAGCCGTGCGTAAAGGCCGCCGTGCTCCAGCAACTGCGCGTGAGTGCCGGTTTCCACCACTCGACCTTTATCCATCACCACGAGGCGATCCATGCGGGCGATGGTGGACAGGCGGTGGGCGATGGCGATCACCGTCTTTCCGTGCATCAGGGTTTCCAGGCTCTCCTGAATGGCCGCTTCCACTTCCGAGTCCAGGGCCGAGGTGGCTTCGTCGAGGATCAGGATGGGGGCGTTCTTGAGCAACACGCGGGCGATGGCGATGCGCTGGCGCTGGCCGCCGGAAAGCTTGACCCCCCGTTCGCCGACGTGGGCATCGAAGCCGCGCCGTCCGTTGGCATCCGAGAGCAGGGAGATGAACTCATCGGCGCGAGCCTTGCGTACTGCGTCCAGAAGTTCGGCGTCGCCCGCGCCGGGGCGGCCGTATCGAAGGTTGTCGCGGATGGAACGGTGCAGCAGCGAGGTGTCCTGGGTGACCATGCCGATCCGTGCCCGCAGGCTTTCCTGGGTCACCTGGGCGATGTCCTGGCCGTCGATGAGGATGCGGCCGCCCTCCAGGTCGTAGAGCCTCAGCAGCAGGTTGACCAGGGTGGACTTGCCGGCGCCGGAAGGGCCTACCAGGCCGATCTTCTCGCCAGGCCGTACGCGCAGGTCGAGGCCTTCGATCACGCCGCTGCCCTTGCCATAGTGGAAGCTGATCCGTTCGAAGCGTACCTCGCCCCGTTGGACCTGCAGGGGCCGGGCTTCGTGGTGATCGGTCACCTGCCGCGGCACGGCAATGGTCTGCATGCCGTCCTGGACCTGGCCGATGTTGTCGAAGATGCCGGTGACCGCCCACATGATCCAGCCGGACATGTTGATGATGCGGATCACCAGGCCGGTGGCCAGGGCGATGGCGCCGACGCTGATCAGCCCCTGGGTCCACAGCCAGAGGGCCAGCCCACCGGTGCTGACGATCAGCAAACCGCCCAAGGTCGTGATGGTGGCGTCCATGGTGGTCACGACGCGCGCGGCGAGTTGGCTGCGCCGGGTCTGCTCGTCGATGGCCTCGCGGGCGTAGTCCTCTTCCTCGCGGGTGTGGGCAAAGAGTTTGAGGGTGGTGATATTGGTGTAGCCGTCGACGATGCGCCCCATCAGCTTCGCGCGGGCTGCGGAAGACTCCACGGAGCGCTGCTTGACCCGGGGTACGAAATACATGATCGCCGCGATGTAGCAGCTGATCCACGCCACCAGCGGCAGCATCAGGCGCCAGTCGGCTTCGGCGAACAGCACCAGTGAACTGACGGCGTAGATCAGCACGTGCCAGAGCGCGTCCACCGCCTGCACCGCTGAGTCGCGCAGGGAGTTGCCGGTCTGCATGATGCGCTGGGCGATGCGTCCGGCGAAGTCGTTCTGGAAGAACCCGAGGCTCTGTTTGAGCACGTAACGATGGTTCTGCCAGCGGATCAGGTTGGTCAGGCTGGGGGTGATGGTCTGGTGCACCAGCAGGTCGTGCAAGGTGTTGAACAGTGGCCGCAGGACCAGGGCCACCAGCGTCATCCAGAACAGCTCGGCGCCATGTCTCTGGAACAGCTCAGTGCTGGGCGTGGCCTGGGCCAGGTCGACGATGCGGCCGAGGAAACTGAACAACGCGACCTCGATCAGGGCCACGATCAGTCCCACCAGCAGGAGGGCGCTGAAGAATGGCCAGACCTGGCGCAGGTAGTAGGCGTAGAAGCGCAGGACGCTGCGCGGGGGCATTTCGTCTGGCGCCTGACGGAACACGTCGATCAGGCGCTCGAAGCGTTGGAAAAGCATGGCGAATCCATCCGGTCAGGAGTCTGGCGACCTGGACTTCCTGTCCGGGCCGGCGGGTTCAGAGCCGCTTGGCAGAGAGTATCACCACTGGCTTCAGCGGAACGTTCTGGAACATGCCGTGATTGCCGGTGGGGACGTTGGCGATCTGGTCGACTACGTCCATGCCGCGCACCACCGTGCCGAACACCGCGTAGCCGAAGTCGCGGCTGCCGTGATCGAGGAAGGCGTTGTCCTTGTGGTTGATGAAGAACTGGCTGGTGGCCGAGTCAACCGCCTGGGTGCGAGCCATGGCCAGGGTGCCGCGCACGTTGTGCAGACCATTGTCCGCCTCGTTCTTGATCGGCTGGCGGGTTTCCTTCTCGCTGAAGGCGGTATCGAAGCCACCGCCCTGGATCATGAAACCGGGGATCACGCGGTGGAACACCGTGCCGTTGTAGAAGCCGGCATCCACGTAGTCGAGGAAGTTCTTCACGCTCACCGGGGCCTTGTCGGCGTCCAGCTCCACCTCGATTTCCCCGGCGCTGGTGGTCAGCAGCACATGGGGCTTGTCGGCGGCCATCAGGTTGAGGGAGACGAGCAGGGCACAGGCGCCCAGTACGAGTTTCTTCAGCATGGTTTCGGGTCCTTGTTGCGCTCCACTTCGTCGATGAAGTCGAGCAGGGTGGTGTTGAAAGCTTCAGGTTGGTCGAGCGGGGTGGCGTGGCGGGAATTCTCGATGATGACCAGGCGTGCGTCAGGCAGTTCCTTGACGTAGGCCTCCTTCTGGGCGACCGGGGTGTAGTCGCGGTCGGCGGTGACCACGAGGGTCGGGCAGTGGATACGCTCGAGCCTGTCCCGTACGCCCCAGCCGATGATGGCGTCGAGGGCCGAAAGGTAGGCGCGCTTGTCGTTCTGCGGCCACCGCTCCTCGATCTTGCGTCGCAGCTCCTCCTGTCCGGGCAGCGGGAAGAGCAGGCGTCCGAGGGCCTTGGCGATGCTCTCCAGGCTCAGCAGGCGGGAGAGGGTCCAGCGCTTGGCGATTTCCAGAAGGTCCCCGGGCGAGCGTGGTTTCACCTCGGGGCCGCTGTTGACGATGGTCAGGCTGCGCAGCAGGTCCGGGCGGTCGACACCGAGCTGGAAGCCGATCATGCCGCCCATGCTGATGCCCACCAGGTGCACGTTGATCAGCCCCAGGTGCTCGATCAGCGCTTCCACGTCTTCGGCAAAGCTGGCGATGCTGTAGCGCTCGCGGGGCTTGTCGGAGCGGCCGTGGCCACGGACGTCCAGGGCGATCACCCGGAAGCGCGCGGCCAGGGCGGGAATCTGGTACTCCCAGTCGCGGGTACTGGAGCCCAGGCCGTGGACCAGCAACACCGGAGCGCCGCGGCCGTAGTCCTCGAAGTGGATCTGGCAGCCATCGTTCTCGAAGTAGGACATGGGGACACTCCTGTCAGACGCTGGAAATCGGCGCGGCGAATGGGACGTCCAGCGGCGCCGAGTCGAAGGTCTTGATCAGTTCGACCAGGATCTGCGAAGCCGGGCCCAGGGCCTTGTCCTTGTTTGAATACAGGTAGAACGAGGGGTGACGGCTGCCACCTTGCTCCAGGGGCAGCGGCTTGAGCTGGCCTTCCGTGAGTTCTCGCTCGATCAGGTGGCGCGGCAACCAGGCGAAGCCCAGGCCACTGCTGACGAAGTTGGCGGCGGTGGACAGGCTGCCCACGGTCCAGCGCTGTTCAGCCCCCAGCCAGCCGACGTTGCGCGGCTGGGTACGGCCGGTGTCGCGGATCACCACCTGCAGCTGGCTTTCCAGGTCCTGGAAGTTGATCTGCCGTTGCAGGCGGTGCAGGGGATGGTCGGGGTGGGCGACGGCGATGAACTCCACCGAGCAAAGCCCAGCGCCCAGGTGGCCCTGGATATCCAGGGTGGTGATGGCCAGGTCCGCCGAACCTTCCAGCAGCACTTCCTCGACCCCGGACAGCACTTCTTCCCGCAGCCGCACGCGGCAACCACGGCTCTGCGGCATGAAGGCGGAGAGGGCACGCACCAGGCGGGCGTTGGGGTAGGCCGCGTCCACCACCAGGCGCACCTCGGCTTCCCAGCCCTGTTCCATGTGGTGGGCCAACTCTTCCAGCTGGCTGGCCTGCTTGACCAGTTGCCGCGAGCGCCGCAGCAGCACTTCGCCGGCTTCGGTGAGCACCGCCTTGCGGCCCTCGATACGCAGGAGCGGAACACCCAGTTGCTCCTGCATGCGCGCCACGGTGTAGCTCACCGAGGATTGCGAGCGGTGGGTGGCTTCCGCTGCCTGGGCGAAACCGCCGTGGTCCACCACCGCTTGCAGGGTTCGCCACTGATCCAGGGTTACGCGCGGGGCTTTCATGCTGTGCTGCTCCTCTTCCTGCTTATGCCGCCAAATTGCGCGCGCCCATGGCGCTGATGCCGCTTGCGGCGCTCTGTTAAGCTGGCGTTCTCTGCTCTGGAGAACGTCCATGAAAAAGCTGTGTTGTGCCGTGTTCGCGTTGTTGCCGGCCCTGGCCTTCGCCTATCCCATCGAGGTGGAGAAGCAGTACAACGGCGCCGAGATCGTCTACGACACCACCGATATCGATAACCGCCTGGCTGCGATCAACGTGCAGAACGTCGGTGAGGTCACCGCCGAGTGCAAAGTGGTGTTCGTGAACGGACCGGAAACCCCCAAGGTGCGCAAGGCCGTCATCGAGGGCGGCAAGAGCGCCTACCTGACCTCCAATTTCAACCGAGCAATCATCAAGCTGCGGATCAAGCTGACCTGTAACCCCAACCCGTAGCCTGGGTAGGGGGTTGGGCACAGGAATCAGCCTAGTGCCCCTCCTGGTACAAATCAACTTTCTTGATATTTTGAAGCGGATATTTACGCTTTTTTATCGATATGTGACGCCATAACCTGCATCCCATCGACGCAATCAACCCCCCGATGGAGGTAGCCCACATGTCCCGCGTACTCGTCATCGAAAGCAGCGCCCGCCAGCAAGGTTCCGTTTCCCGCCAGCTGACCCAGGACTTCATCGCCCAGTGGAAAGCCGCTCACCCGGCCGATGAAGTCACCGTCCGCGATCTGGCTGTCGACCAGGTGCCGCACCTTGATGCCGACCTGCTGGGTGGCTGGATGAAGCCCGCCGACCAGCAGAGCGAAATCGAGAAGGCCGCCCTGCAACGTTCCAACCTGCTGACCGAAGAACTGCTGGCCGCCGACGTACTGGTCATGGCCGCCCCCATGTACAACTTCGCCATCCCGAGCACCCTGAAGTCCTGGCTGGATCACGTGTTGCGCGCCGGCGTGACCTTCAAGTACACCGATACCGGCCCGAAGGGCATGCTGACCGGCAAGCGTGCCTTTGTCCTGACCGCCCGTGGCGGCATCTACTCCGGTAGCCCGCTGGACCATCAGGAGCCCTACCTGCGTCAGGCCATGAGCTTCATCGGTATCCATGACGTGACCTTCATCCACGCCGAAGGCCTGAACATGGGCAACGAGTTCCAGGAAAAAGGCCTGGCTTCCGCCAAGGCGCAACTGGCCAAGGTTGCCTGATCTTCCCTTCGCTCCCGCTCCGCCTGGTGCGCTTGGCTCCTTGAGCGCACCTTGTCGCCCGGCCTGTTTCAGGCCGGGCTTTTTTACGTGTGCGGGGAGGACCGATCCGGACACGGCCCATGCCGTTTTCGACAACGCAGGGGACGGCCCCGTCCGCATGGCCGTCTTTTCTGCTTGATAAGCTTTCGCTCGCGGCAAGGAGGGCGTATTTTCGCCGGCTGCTTTGCGAGGCTCATGATGATTTCGCTCCATTCCCTATCCTGCGTGCCGAGGCGGTCATGAAGCTGTCCGGTCGTGGTGTGGCGCTGTCCCTGACGGCGTCGGTTCTATTTGCCCTGATGCCCGGATATGTGCGCGAGCTGGCGCCGCTGGACGGCGTGCAGGTGTTCGCTCAGCGCGTGCTCTGGTCGATTCCGGCGGTACTGACGCTGTTGCTGATTTCCCGTCAGGTACCTTCATTTATCGCCGTGCTCGGGCGCTTGCGGCGCGAACCGCTGCTGCTGGCTTCTCTGCCGTTTGCGGCGTTGCTGATCGGCCTGCAATGGGGGCTGTTCCTCTGGGCGCCCTTGCAGGGGCGGATGCTGGAGGTGTCCCTCGGCTATTTCCTGCTGCCCCTGGCGATGGTGGTGGCGGGGCGGGTGTTCTACGCCGAACGGCTGCGGCCTTTGCAGTTGCTGGCGGTGTGTTGCGCGGTGATCGGCGTGCTCCACGAGCTCTGGCTGACCCGTGCTTTCTCCTGGCTGACCCTGGTCACCGCCCTGGGCTATCCGCCCTATTTCATGTTGCGCCGCTGGATGAGGCTGGATGCGCTGTCCGGGTTCATCCTCGAAATGGCGGTGCTGGCGCCCCTGGCCATCTGGCTGATCGCCAACTTCTCGCCGCCCGGGGCCTTCATCCAGGCGCCGCAGCTCTGGTGGCTGCTGCCTGGCCTGGGCCTGCTGGGCACCCTGGCCTTTGCCGCCATGATGGCCTCCAGCCGGCTGCTGCCCATGGGGTTGTTCGGGATTCTCAGCTATGTGGAGCCGGTGCTGCTGTTCGCGGTGGCGGTGGTGTTCCTCGGCGAGGCCTTCAATCCCGCCCAGCTCTGGACCTACCTGCCCATCTGGGCGGCGGTGCTGCTGATCGGCTGGGACAGTGCGGTGCTGCTGCGGCGGCAGTCCCGCAAAGGCTACTGAGCGGGCCCGTTCAGCGGCTCGCCAGGGCGTCCAGTACATGGTCCCGCAGCAGCGGGGCCAGATTTTCCGGATGGGGCTCGCCGGGCTCCAGCCAGGCCAGTTCCTCCAGTTCGGCCGCCGCTTCCACGGCGTGGGGCAGGCGGGCGACGAAGATGTCGGCATCGACCCAGGTGCCAGCTTCATTGGCGGCCGGCGCGCGGAAGCGGCCGAGGGGTTCCAGGGCCGAAGCGTCCAGGTTCAGCTGGAGTTCTTCCTGTAGCTCACGTTGCAGGGCCTGGATCGGGCTTTCTTCGGCTTCGCGCTTGCCGCCGGGCAGCATCAGCGCGTGGGTACCGCGCTTGCGCACCAGCAACAGGCGATCGTGTGCATCGAGCAGGCAGGCGGCGGCGATATTCAGGGTCGTCATGGTGTCTCGGAATCGGGCAGGAGCAGGTAGTGCAATTGCACCACGCCGGTGGGGAAGCTGCGTTGCTCGCGGAGCTGGAGACGTCGCTCGAGGCCCGTGGCGAACATCGGGATGCCGGCGCCCAGCAGGTGCGGGATGAAGCTGACCACCAGCTCGTTGAGCAGGCCGGCAGAGTAGCAGGTCCCCGCCAGTGAGCCACCCCCCACCAGCCAGATGCGTTTGCAGCCGGCAGCGGCAAGTTGCTCGATGGCCTGGGCGGGGGTGTCGTGGCTGATCTGCACCTCCGGTGCCGCGCGGGGCGGCTCGCCACGGGTCAGCACCATGCAGGGCTTGCCCGGGTAAGGCCACGCACCGCCGAACGCCAGGACGGCTTCGTAGGTCACCCGACCCATCAGCAAGCCGTCGATGCTGTCATAGAAGGCCTGGTAGCCATGATCGTCACCGGCGTCCTCGATGGGTTTCAGCCAGTCGACGCGGCCGTCGGGGCGGGCGATGTAGCCATCCAAGCTGGCGGCGACGTAGTAGATCAGGGCGGCACTCATGGTCGGGCTCCTTCGTTCGAGTGGTCAGAGCGTAGCTGCAGCCGGGAATTTCCGTCGCCGCACCGCCAGGAAATCGGGCGTTTGCTCGCGACTCCGGGTAACCTATGCAGCTGTTTACGCTTTCGACCGAGGTAGCCCTGTGTTTTCCCAATTCGCCCTGCACGAACGTCTGCTCAAGGCTGTTGCCGAACTCAATTTCGTCGAGCCGACCCCGGTGCAGGTGGCGGCCATTCCGCCGGCCCTGGAAGGGCGCGACCTGCGGGTGACCGCCCAGACCGGCAGTGGCAAGACCGCGGCCTTCGTCCTGCCGTTGCTCAATCGTCTGATTGGCGAGGCCAAGCCCCGCGAGCGCATCCGTTCGCTGATCCTGCTGCCGACCCGCGAACTGGCGCAGCAGACCCTGAAAGAGGTCGAGCGTTTTTCCCAGTTCACCTTCATCAAGTCCGGCATCGTCACCGGCGGGGAAGACTTCAAGGTGCAGGCTGCGATGCTGCGCAAGCTGCCCGACGTGCTGGTCTCCACGCCCGGCCGCCTGATCGAGCACCTGAACTCCGGCACTGTGGATCTGCGCGAGGTGGAAGTGCTGGTGCTGGACGAGGCCGACCGCATGCTCGACATGGGCTTCGCCGAAGACATGCAGCGCATCACCGAACTCTGCGCCAACCGCAAGCAGACCCTGCTGTTCTCCGCGACGACCGGTGGCGCCGCACTGCGCGAGGTTTCCGCCAATGTGCTGCGTGACCCGCTGCACCTGCGCCTCAATAGCGTTGATCAACTCAACGAGAGCACCCGCCAGCAGATCATCACGGCCGACCACCCCGAGCACAAGGAGGAGTTGGCGCGCTGGCTGCTGGCCAACGAGACCTACCAGAAGGCGATCATCTTCACCAACACCCGTGCCCAGGCCGACCGCCTCTATGGACACCTGGTGGCGGGTGGCTACAAGGCGTTCGTGCTCCACGGCGACAAGGACCAGAAGGACCGCAAACTGGCCATCGAACGCGTGAAGCAGGGTGGCACCAAGGTGCTGGTGGCCACTGACGTCGCCGCCCGTGGCCTGGATATCGAAGGTCTGGACCTGGTGATCAACTTCGACATGCCGCGCTCCGGCGACGAGTACGTGCACCGCGTCGGCCGCACCGGCCGTGCCGGTGGCGAGGGCCTGGCGATCTCGCTGATCTGCCATAACGACTGGAACCTGATGTCCAGCATCGAGCGCTACCTCAAGCAGAGCTTCGAGCGCCGGACCATCAAGGAGCTCAAGGGCACCTACACCGGCCCGAAGAAGGTCAAGGCGTCAGGCAAGGCCGCCGGCGCCAAGAAGAAAAAGACCGACAAGAAGGGCGACAAGAAGCCCGCCGCCAAGGCCGCCGCGCCCAAGCGCAAGCCGAGCAAGCCCCGCGAGGAGTCCCGCGTGGTCAGCAATGACGGCATGGCGCCGCTGAAGCGCAAGAAGCCGACGGCGGAGTAAGGATGCACAAGCTAGCCCCGGCTGCGTCCGGGTTTGCTGTGGCCTCGGCGCAGGCCGAGGTCTATCGCTGTGTGCAGCCGGACGGTGTGGTCCGATACACCGATCAGGGCTGCAGTTCCCTGGACGCCTCTCAGCCCCTGGCGTCCGGCACCCCGGATAATCTCGCGGGCCTGCTTCAGATTGCCGAGAACGGTGTGCGCCAGTTGGTGCCCTGGATGGGTGGACTGGCCGTGTGGCAGTGGATGGTGCTGGTCTATGCCTTCATGAGCCTGGTCTGCTTCGTTGCCTACTGGCGCGACAAACGCTTTGCCGTTGCCGGCGAACAACGCACACCGGAGTCCCGCCTGCATCTCTACGAACTCCTCGGCGGCTGGCCCGGCGGGCTGCTGGCGCAGCAGCTGATCCGCCACAAGAACCGCAAGCTGGCCTACCAGGTGAAGTTCTGGCTGATCGTGGCTGTGCACCTGGGGGCGTTGGGCTATTGGGTGGCGGGTTGAGGCAGGCCCGCGGCCCGGAGTAGAGCTGTAGGAGCGAGCAGAGCTCGCTCCTACAAAAGCACGCCCCGCTCGGCGGGGCGCCCCGTCATCGTCACGGCACCAGCACGATCTTCCCGTCCCGCTCTCCAGCCGCCGCGGCCACCACCGCTTCCTTGATCTGGCTGACGTTATAGGTGGCGGCGATGCGAGCCTTGAGCTGGCCGCTGGCGATCAGCTGGATCAGCTCGCCGAACACCTGCATCTTCTGCTGGGGGGTAGCCTGGCGGTACCAGCGGGCGAGCCAGAAACCCTTCAGCGTCACATCGCGGAATACAAAGGAGCCGGCATTGATCACGCACGCCTCGCCGCTCATGCGTCCGTAATTCACCAGTACGCCACCTTCGGCCAGGCTGGCTGCCAGGTGGTCGGTGGAGGCGCCACCCACGGCATCGATGCCGAGCTTCACCGGTGCGCCGCCAGTGGCTTCGCGCACGCGCTTTGGCAGGTCGGGGCCGTCCACCAACACCACGTCTGCGCCTTCGGCCTGTACCGCTGCGATCGCCGAGTCGCGGCGCACCACGTTCACGGTCTTCAGGCCACGAATCTTCGCCAGTTGGATCAGGTAGCTGCCGACACCCGAGTTGGCGGCGTTCTGGATCACCCAGTCGCCCGGCTGCAGATCGACGAATTCGCGCAGCATCAGGTAGGCGGTCGGCGGGTTCACGGTGAGCATCGCCAGCTGCTGCGGATCAGCGCTGGGCAGCGCGATCAGCTGCTGGGCGTCGGCGATCAGGTGGGTGCGCCAGGTGCCGCAGCCCACCGGCAGAAGCACGGTCTGGCCGGGCTTGAGGCCGGTCACGTCGGCGGCCACTTCCAGCACTTCGCCCACGCCCTCGTTGCCGCCGATGGCGGGCAGGGGAGGCAGCATGCCGTATTCGCCGGTGAGGGTGAGCACGTCGGAGGGGTTGATGGGCGCCGCCAGCACCTTCACCAGCGCCTGGCCGGCGGCCACGGGCGGGAGTTCGAACTCCACGGCTTCGATCACGTCCTGCGGCACCGGACCACGGGTCTTGTATTCGGCTTTGAGCATCACGCTTCTCCTGGCGGCTCTGGGGGCCTTGAGTCTAGTCGCTGAAGGTCACAGGGCGCTGAATCCCCTGGCATTTGCGTCGCTGATCCAATGGCGCGATGAGGACGCTGGAAGTCGCTTTGGCGCCAGCATCGAGCGGGCGCTTTGTTAGGTTCGACGGCGAAGCTGGAATCGGGGCTTCCTCACGTCAATGCACTAAGGAATAAGAAGAATGAAGATTGCCAAGACACTGATGTCCGTTGCGCTGTGCCTCGGGCTGGCCGGCGCCGCCCAGGCCGCGACCGAGCTGAAGCACTGGCCGGAGCCGGCTGCGAAGGAACTGAACGCACTGATCGCCAAGCATGCCAACCAGGGCAACTTCGCCGTCTTCGACATGGACAACACCAGCTATCGCTATGACCTGGAGGAGTCCCTGCTGCCCTTCCTGGAAATGAAAGGCGTGCTCACCCGTGAGCGGCTCGACCCGTCCCTCAAGCTGATTCCCTTCAAGGATGTGAACGGTCACAAGGAGAGCCTCAACAGCTACTACTACCGACTCTGCGAAGTGGACGACCTGGTCTGCTACCCCTGGGTCGCCCAGGTGTTCTCCGGCTTCACCCTGCGGGAGCTGAAAGGCTACGTCGATGAGCTGATGGCCTATGGCAAGCCGATCCCCGCCACTTATTACGAAGGGGACGAGGTGAAGACGGTCGAGATCAATCCGCCGAAGATCTTCACCGGCCAGAAGGAGCTGATGAACAAACTCAGCGAGAACGGTATCGAGGTCTACATCATGACCGCTGCCCTGGAAGAGCTGGTCCGCATGGTCGCCTCCGACCCGAAGTACGGCTACAACGTGAAGCCCGAGAACGTCATCGGCGTGACCACGCTGCTGAAGGACCGCAAGAGCGGTGCCGTGACCACGGCGCGCAAGCAGATCAGCGCCGGCAAGTATGAAGAGAAGGCCAACCTGGACCTGGAGCTGACGCCGTACCTCTGGACTCCCGCCACCTGGATGTCCGGCAAGCACGCCGCCGTTCTCACCTACATCGACCAGTGGAAGAAGCCGATCCTGGTGGCCGGCGATACGCCCATCAGCGACGGCTACATGATGTTCCACGGCACCGATGTGAACAAAGGCGGGATCAACCTCTGGATCAACCGCAAGGCCAAGTACATGGACCAGATCACCGCCATGCGCAAGACCAACGCCGAGGCCCAGGCCAAGCAGGGGCTGCCGGTGACGGCAGACAAGAACTGGGTGGTGGTGACACCGGAACAGATCCAATAAGAGCCTGAGCAGGCTCTGAGTTGCGGCCGCCCCAGGGCGGCCGCTTCGTTTCCGGGCTTTGGCTAAAGTCATTCCTGTCGGCTTGATCGGTGAGTCCCGCTGTCCTGGCTGGACAGTGAAGTCGCCTGCCATGGCTGCTACCCTGCCGGGCCTCGCTCGAACCTTGTCACGGAGTGATCGATGAAGTACCTGGCGCTCGCCCTCAGCCTGAGCCTTGCCGGCCTGCCGACCGCAGCCCTGGCCTGGTCCAACCACGCCCTGGGCACCGCCCTGGCACTGGCTGGGCTGCCCCAGATAAAGGATGCGCCACCGGTCGAAGTCGAGAGCCTGGAGTACTTCCTGGAAGAAGAGGGCGTCGCCCTGGAGCAGCTGCTGGACGAGCAGGAAGAGTTTTTCCGCGAGACCCTTCCGGACTACCCGGCCCGACCCGATGACCTGCGCTGGATTCCCACCCACGGCGGTGACCACCGTCGGGCCTTCCTCATGGCGCTGCGGGTCAATCCCGAGATCAAGCTGGCCTATTTCGTCCAGGCGCTGCCGGGCATGGACTGGAACGGGCGGACGCCCCTGGACGCCGCCGATGTGCTGGTCTTCCGCAAGCTCAACCTGTGGCGCGAGTGGCGCTTCTACCAGGTGCAGCCGGGCGACAAGCTGCCGGCCCTGGCCGTGGTTGCCAGTGCCGCCGACGAGCCGGACTACGGCCATGACATCAACCTGTTCAGCGACAACCCGGGCGAAGCCGGTACCCGCTACAACTTCGGCAAGCAGCCCTTCGGCGATCCCCGCTTCGAGTACTCCTCCCAGGCGCCGTTTCACATCGGCTACTACCACGAGGAAGACATCATCTACCGCGCCGCGCCGTACCTGGCCCGCACCTACCCCGAAGTGCGGGTGCACCAGTACCTCGGCCTGGCGCGCTTCGCCTTCGAGAGCGGCCACCCCTACTGGGGCTACCGCTTCCTCGGCTGGGGCCTGCATTACATCCAGGACCTGACCCAGCCCTATCACGCCAAGGCCTTGCCGGGTCACGGTTCCGTCCGGTTGATGTGGATCGCGCTGAAGGCGGCCGTCGGGTTGGACAGTGAAAAGCGGGCGGCCATCGCGCAGGTGGCCACCCGGCATACGGAGGTGGAGCGGTACCAGGCCGACTGGCTGCGCAAGCTGTTGCGGGAAGGGCGCAACGACAGCCCGCTGCTTCGCGCTTACACCGACAACCGTGTGGACGAAAACTATCCGCCGTTCGATGGCGAGTCCCTGCGCCTGGTGGTGTCCCAGGAAGCCTACGATGCCGCCGACGACTTCGATGCCCGTATCGCCCACTGGTTGGCGGGCGGGCAGGCTTCGACGGGATTCAGCCAGGGCAACCAACTGGCGGCGCTGCCCGACGACGTCCAGCTCAACCAGGCGCTGGTGCGCCTGATTCGCCATTTCGGCGCCCACAGCCGTAACGCGACCCGCGCCACGCTGCCGCAGTGACCCCAGGGCGCTGCCTGGATACGACTCACGTCATCTGCAACGCGCGAAGGCGCTGATCGGGGTGGGGCGTCGCGCGCACCCTACGGTGAGGCAGGCAGTGAAGAGGACAGCCCCCTCCGCGAGGGAAGGGGGCGTGGATTGCTCAGTGGTACTGCTGGAGTCGCAGTTCAGTGCTTTCCGGCAGCACGGCGCGATCGTTGCCCGGAGTTTCCAGCTCATCCTCCAGCGCGTCCTGCTGACGGCCCAGCAAGCCGAAGAGCGTGGTGATCGGGTGCAGCGGGCGTTTCTGCGCGACCTGGCCGGTGCTTTCAGCGGCGACGGCCGGGGTCGGCAGGGGCTCGGTGGTCACGCGGAAGTCGCTGATCTCAATCACACCGCGACCTTCGCCCAGCAGGTGGAAGGAGAAGGCCTTGCGCGCTTCCGGGTTGTCGAATGCGAAGTTGACCTTCAGCGGCTTGCCTTGTTTCAGCAACGGCATTTCCGGAATCGGCAGGGCCACGTCGCGCTCGAATTCCTTCGCCTTCAGCCGTAGCTGCGCACCCTTGCGGTCCATGCGCAGTACCTTGACGGTCATCTGCACGCTGGTGCGGGTGTTCTTCGGCAATTCCATGTACTGCGCGCCGATCAGGTTGTCGGCCCAGTCATCCTTGGCCTTGTCTTTCAGGCGGATGCGTTCGCGGGTGGCGAACTGGTATTCCTGGCCGAGGTTGCTGCCTTGTAGCGACTGGTCCAGCAAGGCGGCGCGCTGGGCGATCATGCGGGCCTTCTTGCCGCTATAGCTGCCCACGTACCGCGCTTCGTCGGCGATGAAGCCTTCGCTCTGGTAACGACGGCAGACCTGGCGGAAATCGCATTCGGTGAACGTGTCCTTGCCGTCGTGGTAGCGCAGCTTGCCGTTGGTGTAGGACATGATCTCGCGGCCAGTGGCGTAGTCGCGGAACAGCGAGCGGCCGGACAGGTTCTGCGGCACCCGGTAGCCGAAGTAGTCGAGGATGGAGGTGGTCAGGTCGACGTGGCCGTACACGCCGGCCTTGATCGGCGGCAGCGAGGCCTGTTCCGGCGCCAGCACCAGGTTGAAGCCCCAGGCCGAGGCGAGGCGAACGTTCTCGATACCGTGGGATTCGTCCGAGGTGACGATCACCAGGGTGTCCTTCAGCACGCCCTGTTTCTCCAGGCCGGCGAGGAAGGCGTCCACGGCGTCGTCCAGGTAGGCGATGGCGGCCTTCTTGGAATCCGGGTAGCGCGCCAGGTAATCCGCGGGGGCGGAGTAGGGCTGGTGGGTGCCGACGGTGAGCAGGGTGAGCATCCAGGGCTTCTTCTGCTGGCGCAGCTGTTTCACGTAGGTCAGCGCGCCCTCGAAGAAGGACTTGTCGTCCATGCCCCAGGGGAATTCCAGGTAGGCCTTGTTGCGGAACCAGTCGCGCCCCAGGGTCTTGTCGAAGCCCATCTGCGGCATGATCTTGTCCTTCGCCATGAAGCGCAGCCCGGCGCCCTGCAGGAAGTGGGTGCTGAAGCCGTGCTGGTGCATCTGCGACGGCAGGCAGGCCTTGGCGCGGGCCGGGTTGTTCAGCAGTTCCAGGCCCTTGGGCGTGCCCGAATCCAGCTTGCTGTAGTCACCGCAAAGCATGGCGTACAGGCCACGGATAGTCTGGTGGCTGTGCAGCACGTAGTCCGGCGTGGTCATGGCGCGTTCGGCCCAGGTGCTGAGCTTGGGCATCAGCGAGTCCTGGTAGCTGCTGTTGATGGCTGCCCGGTTGGCGGCGATGTAGGCACCGGGAATGCCTTCCAGGGTGATCACCAGTACGTTGCGCGCGCGGCCGGGGCCGGGGAGCAGGGGAGAGCCGTCGAGGTCCAGGCGCGCCAGGCCGGCAATGTCCGGCGGCGTTTCCGGCTGGTCGCCGTCGAGCCAGTCCTCCACCGCCAACTGGCCGCTGTTCACAGCGCTGGCCATCAGCTTGTGGGGCAGGTTGAACTGCTGCCACTGGTCGGCGTCACTGGGTTGCACGTACTGCAGCGCGACGTGGCCCATCAGCAACGCGGCCGGGGCGCTGAACCATTTCCACGACAGCGGACGGTGGCGGCGCCGCCAGAAGAGCAGGCAGGCCAGCAGGCTGGCGCCGATTGCCAGGCCCAGGTACGGATGGGTGATGCCGCCCCCCTGGGTGGAGTGGCTGACGAATTGCGGGTCGAGCAGGTATTTCAGGTCGCTCGGTTCCGGCATGCGCCCGACGGCGCCCACCAGTTCGGCGTTACCGAGAATCATCAGGCTCCAGAGCAGCATCAGCGGCACTGCCAGCAGCAGCGAGCGGCCGTAGAGCAGCAGCATCAGGAAGCTGCCGAAGGCGAGGTCGGAAAGGTAGCCGAAGGGGTTGGACCAGCCCAGCCAGTAGCGGCTGGCGAGGGGAATCACCAGGAAGAGCACGCCAAGTGTTGCGAGCGATGCGGATTGCGACAGCCAGCGGCTGAATGGACGCACAGGAACTCCTGAGATGGGGCAGTGAGAATCCGTTGGGTTGATGCTGGAATGCATGGGGTCGGGCACTCGACGACATGATTCTGAAACATCGGTGTGCTAGCGACCAGTAGACAGTTTTGCAGAATTAAAATTCAGGCGGGCTCCGGTGATTCGTCGCCGATGAAAGGAAGGGGCGGCGAGGCGCGTCGGAATGATTCCAATGGCGACTGTCGGTCGGGACGGGCGGCTTATGGAGGTAGTCGTGGTGGTGGGCTGCACGATTCACCCGTCGGCCAGGCCAGCAGGTAGAATGCCGCCTCGACTTTCAGAGGTAGCGGACATGGCACTCATCGGGCGTTTCAATTCACTTCAGGTGGCCAAGCACACCGACTTCGGCCTGTACCTGGATGGCGGCCCGGATGGCGAGATCCTTCTGCCCAAGCGCTATGTGCCCAAGGACGAGCCCACCGAGGTGGGCGACTGGCTGAATGTCTTCCTTTATCTGGACAGCGAAGACCGCCCGGTGGCCACCACGCTCAAGCCCAAGGTGCAGGTCGGCGGGTTCGCCAGCCTCAAGGTGGTGGAAATCAATCGGATCGGGCTGTTCCTCGACTGGGGCCTGCCCAAGGACCTCCTGCTGCCCCATTCGGAAGAGAAGCGCCCGCTCCAGGTGGGCGATTACTGCGTCGTGCATGTCTACCTCGACAAGCGCACCCGCCGCATCACCGCCACCGCTCGCCTGGACCGCTACCTGGACAACCACCCGCCGCACTACAAGCATGGCCAGGCCGTCGACCTGTTGGTGGCAGAGAAGACCGATCTCGGCTTCAAGGCCATTATCGAGGGCAAGCACTGGGGCCTGATCCACAAGAACGAGATGTTCAAGTTTCTCCGCAGCGGCATGCAGGAGAAGGGCTACATCAAGGAAATCCGCCCCGACGGCAAAATCAGCCTGAGCCTGCAGCCGGTGGGTGAGCAGGCGGTCAGCGGCCTGGGTGAGCAGATCATCGCCGCGCTGCGTGCCGAGGGCGGGGTGCTGCGTTTGTCCGACAAAAGCCCGCCGGAGCTGATCAGTCAGCGTTTCGGTGTCAGCAAGGGCACCTTCAAGAAGGCCATCGGCGGCCTCTACAAGCAGGGACTGATCCGCATCGAAGACGACCGTATCGAGCTGCTCTGAGCCTGCCGGTCGTTCTTCCGCAGGTCGTGTGATACGCGGCCCTGAAGTCAAAACCCCCGTCCGGATGCCTGGTCCGGACGGGGGTTTTGCATTGTGTGGGGCTTGCAAATTGCACGCTGAATGACGCCCGAATCGTGCGCAATGCATGAAAAAATTAGGCTAAAAAATTTGCAACCGACTGATTTATTTGGCGTTTCGGTTGTCATATCGCGGGCATGCACGCTGCAAATGGGGTGCAGGAGCAGTCATTTTTCTGGGAGAGAAGACATGGATCTGGATTTTGACAAGCTGATCAGCGCCTTTCCGGAATACGAGCTGAGTGCCAAGCCTCGGCCCGATGGTGGCTTTGTGCTGACACTGGAACGCGAGGGGAAATTCTTCCAGCGCGTGGTGGCAGCAACGGCGCAGCTGGATTGGCTGGTCAGTACGCTGAAGCGCGACCTGGCGCTGGAAAATGGGGAGGTTCCGCCGGTGGAGTCGCTGAAGGTGCTGCATCGCAAGCCCTTGCCGCGCTACCTCCGCGCTTGAGGTTGTGATGCCTGCGGGCCGCGAACGGGATGTCGCGGCCGGAATCTCCAGGGATCAGGTTTCAATTCCGGAGGGTGGCATCATGGCGTCCTCCTTCTTCTCATCCTTGTTCGACGGTTTGCGCGGCGATTCTTCGCGGCTCTCGTCCTTCTTCGGTTCCTTCAGCAGTTCCTTGGCCGAGGCCTGGACTTCGTCCACCTGCTTGTTCAGTTCGTTGACCGCTTCGCTGATGGCTTCCCGGGCGATCTCCTGGGCGGCCGCCTCGGCTTTTTTCGCCAACTTGTTGGCCGATTCTTCGGCCAGGTCGCAGCCGGACAGGCTGGCCAGCAGACCAGCGCCGAGCAGCAGGGCGACGAGACGGGGGGCAGGTTTCATGCAGTGTTTCTCCAGTGGTGCGATTTGCGGCGGCCATCATTGCCCAAGGCAGGCCCCGAGAAAACGGGTCAGGGTCGCAATTCTGTATTTGGACGTTTCCGATTTCCGCGCACAGGAAAGCCCCGGGGTCTACAGCGGCGACTGAAAAGAGCCCGGGGCTTTAGGCCGGCACCCGCCGACCTCAAATAAACTGACCGGCGGATCGGGGCGGGGTTCCCGCCTGCGCAGGGCAAGTTGTTTCACTAGGCTTACGCTCTGGACGAACAATCCGCGGACGGCGGTGGGCGTTCGTGCGGAACCTGGCGAGACAACCGGCGCGGGAGCGGATTCTACATGGGCACGTGGCTGCGGCGGGTGCTGCTGGGTGGATTGCTCATCACGCAGGGAGCGGTCCAGGCGGCGGAGGTGACCTTCGACGATATCCAGCCCATCCTCCAGGCCCGCTGCGTGATGTGCCACGCCGGCGAGGCGGCGCCCCTGGGGCTGCGGCTGACCCGCCTCGACGAGCTGCTCAAGGGTAGCAAGGGCCGCCCGGTGGTGAACGCCGGTGACCCTGCCGGCAGTGAGTTGGTCCGGCGCCTGAAAGGGATCAGCCAGCCGCGCATGCCCATGACCGGGCCTCCCTTTCTCAGCGATGCCGAGATCGCCCTGTTCGAAGACTGGATCGCGGGTGGCCTCAAGGCTGGCCGCAATCCGCCCGACACCCCTGTCGCGCCGGCGCCGTTGCAGCGCCCGGCGGCGGGCCAGCCGGTCACCTATGCCCATGTGGCGCCGATCTTCGCCAGTCGCTGCGTCAAGTGCCATTCCGCCTACGGCCTGATGGGGTCAGCTCCGGAAGGCCTGCTGCTGAACAGCTACGCCGCCATCCTCGACCGTCACGAACGGGTGCGTGTGGTGCCCGGTGCCGCTGGGGCCAGTGAACTGGTGCGGCGCATCCGTGGCCAGTCGCAACCGCAGATGCCCTACGACGGCCCACCTTTTCTCAGTGATGAGGAAATCCAGTTGATCGTGGATTGGATCGACCAGGGCGCCCGCGATACCAACGGCCAACCAGCGCCCAGCCCGGTGGGGGCGCGGGTGCGCCTGCAAGGCGTGCTGGGGGAGGGCTGGACCCTGGATTCATTGCCGCTGGTGGTCGGTCCCGGCACGCGCATCGACAAGGCGCCCGAGGTGGGCGACTACGTGGAAGTGCGCGGGCGGTGGGGCCAGGACGGCCGGGTGCTGGTAGAGCGCATCCGGCGGCGCTGATCTCATGGGCTGCGGAGCGGATTCAGGCCTCGGAAGGGGCCAGGGCCTTTCGCTGCTGGCGGCCGCGCAGCAGCTCGGTGCCGCTTACCAGCAGGATGCCGCCGAGCACCAGGATGGCGCCGACGACGAAAGACAGATCGAGCTGCTCGCCCAGTACCAGCACGCCAAAGGTGACACCGAACAGCGGGGTCATGAAAGACAGCACCGACAAGCGCGAGGCGAGGTAGCGGCGCAGCAGCCAGAACCACGCCAGGTAGCTCACCAGGGCGATTACCACCACCTGGAAGCTGAGGCTGATGATGGCGCGCTGGGTCAGCTGCATCTCGGTATTGCCGGTGCTGAAGGCCACCACGGTGAGCAGCAGGGCCGCGCCGAACAGCTGGTAGAACAGGGTCTTCACCGGGTTGGCCTCGGACAGCGACGAACCACGGATCACCAGCGTGGTCGCACCCCAGGCCAGGGCGCCGAGCAGGGCATAGCCGTCGCCCAGCAACGCATTGCCGGGGGCGCCGGCCGGCTGGCCGAGGAACGCGGTGGCGATGCCGCCGAAGGCCACCAGCACGCCCAGCCATTGCAAGGGCGACAGGCGTTCCTCGGGCAGCATCAGGTGCAGGCCCAGGGCGGCGAACATCGGGGCGGTGTAGAGGAATACCGACAGGTGCGAGGCGCTGGTGTGGTTCAGGCCTTCGCCGATGAACAGGAACTCCAGGGCGAAGAGCGCACCGACGGCGATGCCGGGCAGCAGGGTGCCGTCGCTGAAGGCCGCGCGACCTTCCTTCCAGAGCACCAGGGCGCCCAGCACCAGCGCCGCGCCGCCGGAGCGGATGGCCAGTTGCAGGATGGAGGGCACGTCGTCCAGGGTCAGCTTGATCGCCACTTGCTGGAAGCCCCAGCAGATGCAGAGGACGAACATCAGGCCGCAGGCGAACCAGTCCAGGGGCAGGCGGGAGGGTTTCATCGTTCAACTCGCATGGCAGAGAGCGCGGCAGAGGCCGCCAATGGCAGGCAGGATCGGTCCTTGGGTGCCTTGCATTCAAACGATGATTTGTCATCATGCTTTGACTTGAACTCAAAGCGAATTGGCCATGCGTCTCCCTTCCCTCATTGCCCTGCGGACCTTCGAGGTCGCCGCCCGCAGCCGTAACTTCACCGAGGCCGCCCAGGAACTCTCCGTGACGCCCGGCGCCGTGAGCCGGCAGATCCGCCTGCTGGAGGGCGAGCTGGGCGTGAGCCTGTTCGACCGCACCCGCAATACCGTCACCCTCAACGACAACGGCCGCCGTCTCGCGGCTACGGTGGCCCAGGCCTTCGAGCTGCTGACGCGGGGCGCCGACGAACTGCGCGGCCAGGACGAAGGGCCGATCCACATCACCTGCGCGCCGTCCATCGCCAGCCACTGGCTGATGCGCCGGCTCAACCAGTTTGCCGCGACCAACCCGGATATCACCCTGAGCCTGGAAGCCACCGAACAACTGGTCGATCTGGAGCGCGGCGAAGCGACCCTGGCTATCCGCTTCACCACAACGGATGCGCCCATGCCGGCCAGCGAACTGCTGTTTCACGAGGAATTCTTCCCGGTCTGCAGCCCGGCCTATCTGGAGCACTACGGCCCGGTGCGCGAGCCGCGCGACTTGCTGGGCGCGCGGCTGATCCACACCCACTGGAAGAACACCGCCAACCTGCAACTGCCGAGCTGGGAGGACTGGTTTGCCAGTTATGTGGGAGCGCCGGGGCCGGTGAAGGGCGGGATGCGTTTCGGCCTGATCGGCCACGCCATCCAGGGGGCCGTGAGTGGCCAGGGTTTCGCCCTCGGTTCCACCGCCCTGGCCTGCGATGACATCGCCAATGGCCGCCTGGTGTTGCCCTTTGGCGAGCACTGCCGCCTTTCCACCCCCTGGGCCTATCGGCTGGCCTGGAGCCGCAGGACACCACCGGCGGAGAAGGTGCGTCGGCTGATCGACTGGTTGCTGGCCGAAGCCCGCAACACGGTGCGGGAGCAGGGCAGCGGGGGGAACTGAAGCGGCGGATGACGCCAGGCGTTGCATCCGCCGCAGCGAGGGGGGTTACATCATCTTGCGGAATTGGTGCAGGCGGTGCTGCAAACCTTCAGCCCAGTCCGGGGTGGCCTGGCCGGTTCCGGCCATCCTGAGCATCGGGTGGTGGGCGACGACGCTGGCGAGGATGGGCTCCTGGGGCGGTTTAACGTCGACGAAGAACACATGCTTGCCTTCGTCCAGGGTGACCTGGAAGCGCTTCACCACGGCATTGGGAGTCTGTATCCCGAACAGGCTGCCTTCCCAGACGCTGAAGCCGAACAGGGCGATGGCGAGGAAGATGAAGGGAATCCAACCAGCCGCGGAGGCGGTCCAGCCGCCGTACCAGGCCACCAGGATCACCAGAGCCGCCAGGGTGAGGCCGATGGTGAAGCCGATCATGCCCGAATGGACCATGTCGCGTTTCATTACGGAAGACACGTCGTGCAATCGGTAGTGCTCGACGTCGGCGTCGCATTCACTGAGCACGTGGATCTGCTCGTGATCGATGCCGTTGGCTTCGAGTTCGCTTTCGACCCTTTCGAGGTCTTTGAGGTTGTCGCTGATGTAGTAGTGCCGCTGCATGGGACACCTCCCAGCTGGCTGCGCCGTGCCCCCGCCGGCCATACCCCCAGGTTTCGGCCGCGATTGGCCTGGTTGGAAGTTTAGTCGGGTGTGCTTCGGTGCAAGCGGCAACCGCCCATTGGCAGGGAAGGGCGGTGGCGCCCGGCGGCGGGTATTGCACCCGACCGCCCGCAGGGCGCCGAGCGGGTCTTACTTGTTGCCGATACGGATATGGCGGCTGGGGGCCACCTGGGCGCTGACGCCCTTGGCGATCTCCTGGATCTCGCCACCCTGCTTCAGGAAGGCGGCAATCTGGGCTTCCAGGGCTTCACTGCTGGTGGTGGCGGCCGGCGGCTTGGGGGTGCTGCTGTGGGAGTTCTTGATGCGCATGTCACTTACTCGGTACGGACTGGCCCGCGAAGGGCTCATTCAAGCGGCTGAAAAAAAAACCGGCCCGAAGGCCGGTTCTCTTATTCGGCTCGTGATCAGATCACTTGCACTTCGTCGGCCTGCATGCCTTTCTGGCCCTGCACGGCGATGAAAGAGACCTTCTGGCCTTCTTTCAGGCTCTTGAAGCCGGCGCTTTGAATGGAACGGTAGTGAACAAACAGATCCGGGCCGTTATCGGTGGTAATGAAGCCGTAGCCCTTTTCATCGTTGAACCACTTAACGGTGCCGGTTTGGCGCTCGGACATTGGAATGTCTCCTAGAAACTGAGTTATTGCTGGGCTGGAACCTTCCAGCCTGTCACTGAGTGCAGAAAGTGGGCTACCGATGAAGAGGGGACCGCTAATTTACAGACCGTTTCCCGGTGACACGTGCATCACAGCGCTCGACACAATACCTGTGCTTTCGAGGATTGCCTAACCTTTTATTCACCGGCTGTCTGATCAAGGCCGATCAGACGCTCTACGCGTCCAAGCACAACGGCGGGGACCGCTGCACCTGCTTCGCCTGAAAGGGGGGTGATCTAACTGTCACGCAGCACTTTCAGGTCGGCGTCGGCCGCGCTGAATCCATGCTCCAGCTTGATCTTCAGCCCGAGGTCGGTCCGCGAATCGGCGAATTTCAAGGCATCCGTCAACGAGATGCGTCCTGCTTCGAAGAGGGCGAACAGATGCTGGTCGAAGGTCTGCATCCCCTGTTCCAGGGCACGCTCGGTGGCGGACTTCAGGTCGTCCAACTGGTCCCGCAGGATCAGGTCGCGGATGTAAGGCGTTCCCAGCATCAGCTCCACGGCGGCCACACGCTTCTGCTTCAGTCCTGGCACCAGCCGTTGGCCGACCATCGCCAGCAGGTTCTGCGACAGGTCCGCGAGCACCTGGCGCCGTGCTTCATCCGGGAAGAAACGGGCGATTCGTTCGATGGCATGGCTGCAGCTGGTCCCATGCAAGGTTGCCAGGCACAGGTGACCCGTCTCGGCGTAATGCAGGGCGTGCTGCATGGTTTCAAGGTCGCGGATTTCGCCGAGCATGATCACGTCCGGTGCTTCCCGCAGCACATTGCGCAAGGCGTCGGAGAAACTGTGGGTGTCCAGGCCGACTTCCCGCTGATCGATGATCGAGCGCTGGTGCGAATGGACGAACTCGATGGGGTCCTCAATGCAGACGATATGGCCATCACGATGGCGATTCCGGTAATCCAGCATGGCCGCCAGAGTCGTCGATTTGCCCGAACCGGCGGCCCCGATCACCAGGATCAGCCCCCGATCCTGCACCGCCAGTTTCTCCAGCAGAAGCGGCAGGCCTAGGGCCTCCATGCCGGGAATTTCGCTCTTGATCAGGCGCACCACCATCGCCACCTCGCCACGCTGGTAGTAGACGTTCACACGGAAGCGGCCGCTGCGCTGGATACTCAGGGCAAGATTCATCTCCAGATCGCGCTCGAACTCGGCGATCTGTTTCTGCGTCATCAGCTGATAGGCCATGAGCTGTACTTCGCCGGATTTCAGCGGCCGATCCCCGACCGGCGTGCTGTGGCCCTCCACTTTCATGTGCGGCGGCGCGCCCACGCTCAGGAAGAGGTCCGAGCCGCCCCGTTCGTGGAGCAGCCGCAGCATGGGAAACACATCGGCGGCGGGTTCAGCGGTCGAGTCGTTCATCTTGCCTCCTGGGTCATGGCGGAAATCCTAGCGGTGACTTCAATTCGCCAGCATGACGCTCATCAACACTATGCGGCGCCTGATTGTGCGGACTGGCCAACGACGCCCATGAGCCACTCGGTAAAGGCCTGGACTCGCCGTGGCATTCGCCGGTGGGCATAGAGCAGGGTGGCTTCCAGCGGGGGCGCCTGGTAGTCGGGCAGCACAGCCACCAGTTCGCCGCTGTCCAGGTGCTCGCGCACGCCGTGCAGCGGGGCCTGGATCAGCCCCAGGCCACCCAGGCAGGCCGCCTCGTAGGCTTCGGCGTTATTCACCGTCAGGCCGCCGGTCATGGGCAGCTGCAGCACCTTGCCATTCTCGACGTACTCGAAGCCCGACGGGCGCGCGCCCAGCACCGGCAGGTAATGCACCAGGCGGTGTCCGGCCAGGTCCTCCAGGCGGTGCGGCACGCCGAAGGTGGCGAGATAGGCCCGGCTGGCGCAATTGACCATGGGGAAAGCGCCCAGGGAGCGTGCCACCAGTGAGTCGTCCAGCACCGGCCCCATGCGCAGCACCAGGTCGAAGCCTTCGCGCACCAGGTCCACCCGCCGGTCGGTGCTGCTCACCTCCAGCTCCAGGCCGGGGTGGCTGCGGGTGAATTCCGCCAGGCGCGGCATCACCACCTTGCGGGCCAGCACCGTGGGCATGTCCACCCGGATGCGTCCGGCCAGTGCGCTGGCGTCGTGGCGGAACAAGCTTTCCAGCTCATCCATCTGCGCCAGCAGCTCGCGGCTGCGCTCGTAGAGCAGCAATCCGTCCTGGGTGGCCTGCACCTTGCGCGTGGTGCGCTGCAGCAAGCGCGTACCCAGCAGTTCCTCCAGCGCCTGCACCTGGTCGGAAACCGTGGAGCGGGGCAGACCCAGGCTGTCTGCGGCCTGGGTGAAACTTGACAGCTCGCTGACCCGTACGAATGTTTTCAGTAGCTCCAGCTTGTTCATCCGTGTGGCGCCTCTCCGGATTGTTCGTTGTGGCCGATCAGTGCTTTCGAAATCAGCATATTTATCGGCAATGATCCGGACAATAAGCTCCTCACCACTTCCCCGCCCGCAACCAGGAGCACAGCAATGACCCGCAAGATCGCACTCATCACCGGCGCCAGCCGCGGCCTCGGCAAAAGCATGGCGCAGCACCTGGCTGCCCAGGGCATCGACATCATCGGCACCTACCACAGCAAGCTGGAAGATGCCGAATCCCTCAGCCGCGAAATCATGGACCTCGGTGGCCACGCCGCCATGCTCCAACTGGACGTGAGCAAGAGCGCGACCTTCGACGCCTTCGCCGCGAGCCTGGCCCGCCTGCTGAAGAACGAGTTCGGGCGCGACAACTTCGATTTCCTGGTGAACAACGCCGGCATCGGCATCCACGCCAGCTTTGCCGAAACCACCGAGGAACAGTTCGACCAACTGGTGAACGTCCAGCTCAAGGGGCCTTTCTTCCTGACCCAGAAGCTGCTGCCGCTGATCGCCGACGGCGGTCGCATCCTCAACATTTCCACTGGCCTCGCCCGTTTCGCCCTGCCGGGCTACGCGGCCTACGCGGCGATGAAGGGCGGCATCGAAGTCCTGACCCGTTACCAGGCCAAGGAACTGGGCGCACGGGGCATTTCAGTGAACGTCCTGGCCCCCGGCGCCATCGAGACCGACTTCGGCGGCGGCGTGGTGCGCGACAACTCCGAGGTCAACGCCTTCATCGCCGGCAATACCGCGCTGGGTCGCGTCGGACTTCCGGAAGACATCGGCGGTGCCGTGGCCATGCTGCTCTCCGATGCCGGCCGCTGGATCAACGGCCAGCGCGTGGAAGCCTCGGGCGGAATGTTCCTCTGATGGCGCCGGGCGGCGACGGCGTTCATCCGTCGCCGCCCGGGCGCGTTCCTGTCGGGCGGGCCCGTCCGCTTATTCCTTCCCAAGCCCCTGCTCAGAACCAATCGAGCTTTACCGCACGATGACTTGCCTTGCCCGCCCACCTTGGGCGGCCATACTCAAAACTCGATTCCGCTAATCGCTGTACAAGGCCCCCGGGTATCCAGAGGATGCGGGGATGTGTGCGCTCAATAGGAGCGCCGCTTCAGTTACGTCAGCGAGCACGACCTGCTGCCCTTTTGTTACCAATAACGAAGAAGGAGAGGCCAGCCCGCAATCGCGTTTCAACACAGGAGGACGATTGCCATGCGCTCGATCAATAGAATCCTGGTTGCCATTCCCCCCGAACCCGAATCCCCTGCGCTTGAACGCGGGCGACAGCTTGCCGAAAAACTCGATGCCACTGTGCACCTGTTGCTGTGCGACCCGAAGGATGGTTCGTCAGGGCTGCTGGATCAGTACCTGGTCAGTCTTCTGCATTCGGGCGTGCATGCCCGTGGCGAGGTGGCGCGGGTGGACTTCGACCGGGCGAGCAGTGCTGTGCTGGAAGCCTGCCGTGCCCAGGAATGCGACCTGGTGATCAAGCAGCATCGCCCCACCGGGCGCCTGACTCAGATATTGATGACCCCCGATGACTGGCAATTGCTGCGGCAGGTGCCCACGCCGCTGTTCCTGATCAGGAGCAGCCGGCCCTGGGAGGGCGGCACCATCCTCGCCGGCATGGACGTCGAGCATCAGGACGCCGCCCACGTTGCCCTGCAGGGCAACGTGATGGAGCAGGCCAATTTCCTGTGCGCCCTCTACGGTGCCAACTTGCATGTGGTCAGCGCCTATTCGCCGACATTGCTGCCCCAGGCCGACCCAACCCAGTCCATCGCCCAGGCCGTCGCCAGCCATTGCCATGAGCAGTGCCGCTGGTTCATGGAGCAGTACGCGCTGCCCGAGCACCGGTTGCACATCGGCGAAGGGCCGGCCAAGGAGCTGATCCCGCAGATCGCCCATGAGTTCGAGGCGGTGCTCACCGTGCTCGGAACGGTCGCCCGGCAGGGGATGATGGGGGCGCTGGTGGGCAATACGGCGGAAGCCGTGCTCGACCGCCTGGACGGTGACTTGCTGGTGATCAAGCCGAACGCCGTTGCACTGGAACTGCAAGAGGACGCGCCGAGCGGTCATCGCGCGGCCTGAGAGGCGTGCGTAAAAGAAAGCGCCCTCCGAGGGGAGGGCGTTTTCGTTGGACCTTGGACCTCATGGGTTCGGCGCATGGCTGCCGAGAATGCCCGCTCCGGATTTCTTGGAGCGCTTGGCCATACGTTTTTCCAGGAGGGTTTTCTGAGGCTTTTTCTTCGCCTCGCGTTTTGAGTCAAGACCTTTGCTCATGGCGGTCACCTTCGAGAGAGTGGATGGGTCAGCGCATCCCTGCCTTGAAGCGCTCAATGGCCATTACCACCTCCTGGGCTACACGAGCCTGTTGATTGCAAGGCTGATGACAAAAGCATAGTCGCGATGGGCCGGGCTGCATGACGTGGCAAATCCTCGACTGCTTAACACTTCGTGCGCCAGGCGGTGACAGCGCGCGGCAGTCGCCGCATCATGCCCGGATCAATGCTGGACGGCAGTAGAGATCCACATGCCCGAGTCACTGGGATACGCCGCGCAGTCCATCACCGGCTGCGTGCGCACGCACAACGAAGACGCGCTGCTCTGCGCCCCCGACCTGGGGCTCTGGGCTGTGGCCGACGGCATGGGCGGCCACCAGCGTGGCGAAGTGGCCAGTGCCGTGGCGGTCGCCGCCCTGCGGGACGCCGTGGCCGCCGGCCAGAGGCTGGAGTCCGCCGTGCAGTCCGCCCACGGCGCTGTGGTGGCGGCGGCCGCGGGTTCCGGCATGGGCACCACCCTGGTGGCGGTGAAATTCGACGGCGCGGCGTTCGACCTTGCCTGGGCCGGCGACAGCCGCGCCTATCGCGTCGGCATCGATGGCATCACCCGTCTCAGCCATGACCACAGCCTGGTGCAGGCGCTGGTGGATGCCGGTGAACTCAGCCCGGCGCAGGCCCGCCGCCACCCGCGTCGCAACGTGGTGACCCAGTGCCTCGGCCAGATGCACCAGGACCTTGAAGTCGGCTGCGTAACCGGCACACTGGCGCCCGGCGAGTTGCTGCTGCTGTGCAGCGACGGGCTGACGGGCGAACTGGACGATGGCGAGATCCTCGACCAGTGCGCCAGCGCAGAGACCCTGGAGGCCCTGGTGGCGCAGTTGCTGAACATGGCTTGCGATGCCGGTGGTCGGGATAACATCACCTGCATCGTCCTTGCCCTTAACGCGCCGGAAACCATCGTGGCGGCAAGCAGGTCGAATTCGTTCCTGAGCCGGTTACTCAAATCCCGAAGATCCTGAATCCATGAACGACAAACTGCTAGATATCCCCGGCTATCTCGTGCACGGCCGCCTGGGCAAGGGCGGGATGGCCGAGGTCTACCTGGCCACCCAGGAGTCCCTCAACCGCAAGGTGGCGGTGAAGGTGCTGGACCGCCTGGACGACGAAGCCTTCGCCAGCCGCTTCGTCAGGGAGGCGCGCATGCTCGCGTCCCTGCACCACCCGTCCATCGTCACCATCCACGACGTCGACCGCTTGCCCGATGGCCGTTACTACCTGGCCATGGAGTTTCTTCCCGGCGGCGACCTCGGCCGCTACAAGGGCCAGACCCTGGAGCCCCTCGAGGCGCTGCGCATCGTTCGGCAGATCGCCGGCGCCCTTGCCGTGGTCCACGACAAGGGCCTGGTGCACCGCGATATCAAACCGGCCAACATCCTGTTCCGCGACGACGGCACGGCGGTGCTCACCGATTTCGGCATCGCCAAGGACCTGGAGCTGGACACCGAGCTGACCCAGTTCAACGTCGCCGTGGGCAGCCCGGCTTACAGCAGCCCGGAGCAGGCCCAGTGCCAGGCGCTGGATGCGCGCAGCGATATCTACAGCCTGGGCGTGATCCTGCTGGAGCTGCTGACCGGGGAAAACCCGTATCGCGGCGCCAACTACGCCGAAACCGTGCTCAACCATGTGCAGATGGACCCGCCATTGCTGCGGCGTGGGCTGGCCGACTACCAGCACCTGATCGACCGCATGCTGGCCAAGGACCCGGATGAGCGCTTTTCCGACTGCCGCGTCCTGCTGGAAAGTTTGACCGAACTCTGCGAGCTGGACCTGGACTTCACCCGCATCGCGCCGGCGGTCCAGCTGGACCGGCCGGCGAAACCGTCGGCCGCTCGCAGTCGTTACCGTGGGCTGATCTGGGGCCTGGCCGGGTTGATGCTGCTGGTGGTCTCCAGCGGGGGCGGCTACTACGTGGTGCTGAGGATGAAGATCGCCGACCTGCTGGAACTGGGTGAACAGCGCCTGGCGGAAGGCAAGCTGATGGAGCCCGCCGGTGACAACGCCGACTTCTACTTCCATGAAGTCCTGCGCCTGGACAAGGACAATGACAAGGCGGGCGACGGCTTGCAGCGGCTGCTGGCGGCACGTATTGCCAACACCCTGGCCCTGGCCAATCAGCGGCTGGCCGAGGACCGCCTGCTGCAGCCGGAGCAGGACAACGCGGTGTTCTACTACCAGCAGGTGCTGGGTTGGGCGCCGACCAATGAGCAGGCCCTGGCCGGGTTGCAAAAGGTGGCGCAGCGTTTTGTCGCCCTCAGCGAAGACGCCTATGGCCGTCGCGAATTCGCCATGGCGCTCGAGTACATCGACGCTGGCCTGCAGGTAGCGCCGGAAGATGAAACCCTGCTCAAGCTCCAGGCCGACCACGAGCAACGGGTACGCAAGGCCAAGGCGACGAAGGTGGCGTCGAGCCGTTCCAAGTCGCAGCCGAGGCAGGAAGAGCAGAATCCGATCAAGAAGTTCTGGAATCGCCTGTTCAACTGACAGGTTGGGCCGCTGAAAATCTGCCAACTCCAGCAAGGTGGAGGTAAAGGCATATGGCTATCATTGCCGTGTGCTCTACCTCCCAGGACTTCACATGCTCAGGATTCAATTCGCGGATAACCGTCAGGCGCCCATCTGGCTGGTGGACGAACGCTTCACCATCGGCCAGGACAGCCGCAACAGCCTGGTCCTGACGGACCCGGAAATCAGCTTGTTCCATGCAGAAATCCGCCAGGATCACGGCCAGTACTACCTGAGCGACTGCGGCACGCCGGGTGGCACCTTCGTCAATGACGAACGCATCGGCGCACGTTTCCAGCTGCGCGCCGACGACCGGGTGCGCATCGGCAACCTCGAACTCCTGCTGGTGGACCCGGCCAAGGCGCGCCCCAAGGCCGAGACCGCGGCGCGTTGGTTCCTGCAGGTGATCAAGGGTGAGCACGAAGGGCAGAAGTACCACGTCACCGGTTCCATGACCTTCGGCCGCTCGGTGAAGTGCGAACTCTGCTTCAGCGACCAGGAACTGTCGCGCCGGCATTGCGAGTTCTTCCTCAAGGACGACGTCCTGGAGGTCAAGGACCTGGCCTCGGCCAATGGCATGTACGTCAACCAGCAGAAGGTGAGTACCGCTGTGCTGCAACCGGGCGACCAGATCCGCATGGGTTCGGTGACCCTGCTGGTGATCGGCCCCAAGGTGGTGGCTCCCCAGTCGGTAGACGAAGACGCCACGCTGTTCATGCCCGTGGTCAATCTGCCCAAGGCCACCGCGCCGCGCCCCGCTGGCCGCCAGCCGGTGGCCAATCCACTGCGGGCGGCGGCACAGAAAAGCGCCGCGCCCGCCGAACCGACCCGGCAGGCGCCGAGCAAGTTGCTGATCGGGATGCTGCTGGTAGTGGTGGCTGTCGCTGCTGCTTTTGCAGGGAAGACCTTTCTCTAGCAGCCCCGTAGGGTGGACATGAAAAGCGATGTCCACCCTACAACTTGGTCGCCACCGCGTGTTTACGCCTGAGCCGCGAAGACCTTCGCCAGGTGCTCTTCGTAGCGCTTCACGTCCGCTTCGATATTCGGCTGCTTCATCACGTCCACGCAGAGGAAGGTGGGCAGGGCGCTCATGCCGAGGAATTGGTTGGCCTTGTGGAAGGGGAAGTACACCGCGTCCACGCCCTTGGCCTCGAAGAAGTCGGTGGGGTCGTCGAAGGCCTGCTGCGGCGCGTTCCAGGTCAGCGACAGCATGTACTGCTTGCCGTGGATAAGGCCGCCGCTGCCGTATTTCTGGGAAGCGTCCGAACGGGTGCGGCCGTCATTGGCGTAGAGGCTGCCGTGGCCGGCGGTGAACACCTCGTCCAGGTAGCGCTTCACCGTCCAGGGAGCGCCCATCCACCAGCCGGGCATCTGGTAGATCACCACATCGGCCCAGAGGATTTTCTGCACCTCTTCGGCAACGTCGTAACCGGCGTCGATCTGGGTTTCCCGCACATCAAAGCCGGCGCGATCGAGGAACGCCAGGGCGGCGTCGTGCAGGGTGGCGTTGTAGCGGCCGTCGGAGTGGGCGAATTTCTTGCCGCCGTTGAGCAACAGAACCTTTTTCATGGCAGGAGCCTCCGCAAGTTTGTGTGGCGGCAGACTACCGGCCACGCGCGGGTGGAAACACCGGCCTGGGCGCAAATGATAGTTGCTGGAATGTCATGAATTGACGAGGTTGTTTTGCGATAGGGTTGATAAAAATCAGCCACCAGCAGGTCCATCGTCATGACTCAACCCTACGGCTTCATCCTCCATGCCCACACTCGCCCCGAAAAGGCCGACGAATTCGAAGCGCTGTTCCGCGCCTACGTCGAACCCAGCCGGGCAGAGGAAGGCTGCATCGAGTACCACATGCTGCGGGATGCCCAGGACCCCACACTGTTCATCTTCTATGAGGTGTGGCAGAGCCGCGCCCATCTGGACGTCCACAGCGCACTGCCGCACATGCGCCGCTTCCACGAGAACCGCATGGCGTTCCTGCGACGGGACTTCGAGATCCGCGAAATCGAGATGCTCAGCCCGTCCTCGGCCAACGGCTAAAGCCCATCCCGGATCAGCCGCAGGTATTCCGGCCGTTCGCCGATATCGTTGTGCCCCGCACCGGGGATCACCTCCACTCTCACCACATCGGGTTTGAACTGGCGAATCAGCTTCTCGGTGCTCCAGCGCGGGATCACTTCGTCGCGCTCGGCGGCGATCACCAGCGTTGGCACCTGGAGGGTCCGGGCGTAGCGCCAGGATTCGTACTTGTCCTGAAGCATCCAGCGCACCGGGAAGATGGGGAACTGATGCTGGGCCAGTTCCAGCACGCTGTTGTAAGGCGTCACCAGCACCAGGTGGGCCACCGGTCGCTGACTTGCCAGGCGGATGGCGACGCCGCTGCCCAGGCTGCGCCCCACCACGGCTATGTCGCGGTGCAGGGCATGGACCTTGTCGAACAGCTCCAGGGCGTCCTGCTGGATGGCCTCTTCCGAGGGCTTACCACTGCTGTCGCCGAAGCCCCGGTAATGCAGCAGGTAGAGAGCGTGGTCGGGAAAGGCTTCGGCGAAATCCGGCAGGCTGCGGGAAACGTCCTCGGCATTGCCACCGAAATAGATCAGCGCCTTGGGGCTGGCCAGGGGCCGTACGGTGACGGCGACCTGCTGGTCCGTCACCGGCAGCATCAACAGCCGGTCGGGGCCGCCGATGGCGCGGGGCTGGGGGAAGTAGATCAGCGACCGCTGGAAGATGAAGAGCGCCAGACCCAGCCCCAGGTAGAGCGCAAGAACCAGCAGGACGGCAGTGATCAGGCTGCGCGCCATGGTGTCAGCGGTCCGTGGCAGGTCCTGAGCATGACCAAGGTTCTCCCAGCGGCGGGGGGCGGGTCTCTTAACCATAGAACGTGTCATCGCTACTGGTTCCTGGGGCGAAGCACCTTTTCCCAGGAAACCTAAGCTGAAAGGGCATGCCCTCGCGAGGTGGTCCCATGGAACGCAAGCACGAACTCGAAACCTACAAACGCTTCAAGAAACTGCACCCGGCGTACTTCCAGGCGGTTGAAACACTGGGCGCCGTCGTGCGCCAGGCCGGTCCGTTGGATGAGCGCAGCCTGCAACTGATCCAGCTCGCCGCTGCGGCGGCCACTCATTCCGAAGGCGCGGTCCACAGCCATACCCGTCGCGCCCTGGAGGCCGGCGCCACCCCCGAACAGATCCACCACGCGCTGCTGGCGCTGACCAGCACCATCGGCTTTCCGACCGTGGTGGCGGCGCTGAGCTGGGCGGGGGATGTGCTCGATCCTGCTCCTTAGGTGGCTGCGTGATCGATGGGTATCGCGTTGCTCCACCACATCCTACGGAGCGGACCTTTGCCCTCGGCTGGGGAGGGGGCGCAATGTGGCCCGTAGGATGGGTAGAGCGGAGCGAAACCCATCGACCCGCCATCGACGGGGTTCGCGTTGTAAAACCACCTTCTACGGTGTGGGCGAGCCGGCGGCTTCGGGCTCTTGCTGCTGGAGCAGCCACATTTGCGCGTAGGTGCCGCCGGCTTCCAGCAGTTCGCGGTGGGTGCCTTGCTCGATTACCCGGCCGGCGTCGAGCACCAGGATCTGGTCGGCGTCCATCACGGTGGAGAGGCGGTGGGCGATCACCAGGGTGGTGCGGCCGACCTGGATGCGGTCGAGGGCGGTCTGGATGGCCTTTTCCGACTTGGAGTCCAGGGCCGAGGTGGCTTCGTCGAAGATCAGGATGGCCGGGTTCTTCAGCAGGGCGCGGGCGATGGCCACGCGCTGCTTTTCACCGCCCGACAGCTTGAGCCCGCGCTCGCCCACCTGCGTCTCGTAACCATCGGGCAGACGCAGAATGAAGTCGTGGATGTGCGCGGCGCGAGCGGCGGCCTCCACCTCCTCGCGGCTGGCCTCGGGGCGGCCGTAGCTGATGTTGTAGTAGATGCTGTCGTTGAACAGCACGGTGTCCTGGGGAACGATGGCGATGGCGCCGCGCACGGAGGCCTGGGTGAGTTCGCGCAGGTCGTGGCCATCGATGCGGATGTGCCCGGCGTCCACGTCGTAGAAACGGTAGAGCAGACGGGCCAGGGTGGACTTGCCCGAGCCCGAGTGGCCCACCACTGCCACCGTGCCGCCGGGTGGAATCTCGAAATCCACGCCGTGGAGGATTTCCCGCCGTGGGTCATACCCGAAGAACACCTTCTCGAAGCGCACCCGAGGGCAGGTGGTGACCAGCGCAGTCGCGCCGGGGGCATCCTGCACATCCTGGCGCTCGTCCAGCAGGCCGAACAGCCGTTCCATGTTGGTCAGCGCCTGTTTCACCTCGCGGTACATCATGCCCAGCACGAAGAGGGGCGCGGAAAGCTGCAGCAGGTAGGCGTTCACCAGCACCAGGTCGCCGATGCTGAGCTGGCCGCTGACCACGCCGGCGGCGGCTCGCCACATCATCGCCGTCACGCCGATGGCAACGACGGCGGTCTGGCCCAGGTTGAGCAGCGCCAGGGACTTGGTGGCCTTGACCTTGGCGTTCTCCAGGGAGCGCAGGTTCTCGTCGTAGCGCTTGGCCTCGTGGGCTTCGTTGTTGAAGTACTTGACCGTCTCGTAGTTGAGCAGCGAGTCCACCGCCCGCTCGTTGGCGCGGGTGTCGGCTTCCACCGAGGCACGGTAGAAGCGGGTGCGCCACTCCGTCACGGCGAAGGTCCAGACGCTATAGGCGACCAGGGTGCCGAGGGTGATGAAGGCGAAGCCCCAGTCATAGGCCCAGACCAGCACCACGGTCACCAGCAAGACTTCCAGCACGGTCGGGACGATGGTGTAGAGCGTCCAGTCCAGCAGGTCGGAAATTGCGCTGCCGCCACGCTCCACGTCCCGGGCCACGCCGCCGGTGCGACGACCGAGGTGGAATTTCAGGCTCAGGCCGTGCAGGTGCTGGAACACCTTCAGGGTGATCTGCCGCGACGCCCGCGCCATCACTCGGGCGAACACCACCTGGCGCAGCTCGGTGAACAGCGTGACGCCGATGCGCGACGCGCCGTAGGCCAGCAACAGGCCCACCGGCAGCACCAGCAGGCTGGGCTCGATATTGAGCTGGTCGACGATCTGCTTGAGCGCCACCGGAACGTAGAGGTTGACCAGCTTGGACGCGAAGATCAGCCCCAGCGCCAGGGCGATGCGCCCGAGGTAGGGTCGCAGGTAGGGCAGCAAGGCCGCGATCACGGCGGCATCGCCACGGGAACCGGCTTTGCGTGCGACGGGCCCGGTACCAGTGTCTTTGTCGCCGGCCGCGTCCTGCGGGGCCGGCTGCTTGTCGAGGGCTGTCATCGTGCCCGCCTTCCTTTCATGAGAACTCTGGTGGCGACCTTACTCCAGTCATGGGGCGCGCTGGAATTCCCGCGGCGGACCCGGCTGAAACTCTGGCCCTTCCAGCGCTCCACGGCACTCGCCTTGAACCGATTCGAAGTAAGCCCGTCCTGCCTGGAGCGCAAATCGCCTAGGTGGGGCGACCAGTTGCCTCGCTGTGATGCCGGCCGGCCACCATACTTCGCCCTTGAGCGAGCAGGGCCTACCCACTCGTGCCCTCCCATATTGCAACGCTCCCCACGGCACCCCGTGATCGATGAAAGGGGGTGTTTGTGCGTGCCCGTCGAGCCGCGACAAGTGAAGACGGGCGTGCCCTCGCGGGGAGGCTGTCGTTCCTTCGGTACCGGGCCCGATGCGGGAACGGTGCTGCCCTCTCAATGTGGATTCAGTGAAAGAGCAGCGCTTGCGCTGTGGAAGCGGTTTCCGTGGTGGCATGAGGGAGGAGCGGCACGTCCGTGATCTTCAGCTCCGGCGGGGTCCAGGCACAGTCACTGGAGCGCGTCGGTGGACCTGACCCCGGCTGTCGCGAGCAGGACGTCGACGGATGCGCTTCCGACTGACGGACGGAGCGGCTAGGGCGACGCACAATGCGTCAGGTTCGCTCGCAGGGGCACCCGCGACAGTGTCGTGCCCCCGTCCACCCAAAGATCGAACATGGGCGGAAGATAACGATGCATACCATCCGCAACACCCTGGTCGTACTCGACCCGCAGCAATCGGAGGGGCTCATCCTGAACCGGGCCAGAATGATCGCCAGCGCTACCCGGTCGCACCTGCACCTGCTCGTTTGCGACAAGCATCCCGACCTGTCCTCCCAACTGGAGGATGTGCGAGGTGCCCTGGAAAAGGAGGGGTTCAGTGTCAGCGCCGAGAGGGCCTGGCACCATAACCCGCACCAGACGGTGATTGCCGCGCAGCAGGCGGAGGGCTGCGGACTGGTGATCAAGCAGCACCTGCCCGACAACCCCCTGACGAAGTCGGTCCTCACCCCGGAGGACTGGAAGTTGCTCCGCTATTGCCCCAGTCCGGTGCTGATCGTGAAATCCGCCGAATCCTGGGCCAACGGCACCATTCTCGCTGCGGTGGACGTGGGCAGCAGCGATATCGAGCATCGGGTCCTCCATGCCGGCATCGTCAGCCACGGCTATGACATCGCCGAGCTGGCCGGCGGCAGGCTGCACATGATGAGCGCCCATCCCTACCCCATGCTGTCGGCGTACGACCCGATGTTCCAGCGCAAGGAAAGCATCCAGGCGTTCTACCGCGAACAGTGCAAGACGCTGCAGCAGGAGTTCGGCATCGATGACGAACGCCTGCATATCGAAGAAGGGGCGCCCGACATCCTGATTCCGCAGGTGGCCCACAAGCTCAAGGCTGCGCTGACGGTGATCGGCAACGTGGCCCGCACCGGGCTGGCCGGTGCCTTGATCGGCAACACCGCCGAGATGGTGCTCGACAGGCTGGAGAGCGATGTCCTGGTGCTCAAGCCGGACGACATCATCACCCATCTGGAAGAACTGGCGGCGCCGCCGCAAGGGCTCCAGCAGCAAGACGCGCTGTCGTCCTGGCCCTACAACCACCATCACCGACCGGTGTAGCGGTCCCCGGCCGGCAACACGCGTCCCCCTCTCCCTGTGGGAGAGGGGCGCTCCTCACGCCATCGGTGGCAGCCGTCTCTTCACCGGTGTCTTCTTGATGATGGCGGTGCTGGTTTCGGCATAGACATTGATACGGTCCAGCAGGATGTCCAGCTGCTCCATGGACCGCACGCACATGCGGGCGATGAAGCAATCGTCGCCGGTCACCTTGTCGCACTCGGTGAATTCCGGGATGCCCGCGATCTGCCGCTCCACTTCCTGCAATTGGCCGGGCAGGGGGCGGATGCGGACGATGGCCTGGAGCTGGTAGCCGAAGGCCTTCGGGTCCACCTCCACGGTGTAGCCCCTGAGCACCCCGCGCTCCTCCAGCTTGCGCAGACGTTCCGCGACGCTGGGGGAGGAGAGGCCGCTGATCTGTGCCAGGGCCTTGAGGGAGCGGCGGGAGTCTTCCATCAGTGCGGCGATCAGCAATTGGTCGATGTCGTCGGTCATGGATGTCTCGTTAGGTGATTTTGTGAAAGTGCCTTGATAGTAAAGGTAGCTGTTGAAATACGCCTTCGCTTTCGCATGGAGTTGCCCTGATCAGGCTCGTCATACTGTGCCCCATACAGAGGAGCCCCATCATGGACAAATCAATACATCGCGGTTCGTTGGAAATGGTCGTCGCCATGCTCATCTCCGGCACCATCGGCGCGCTGGTGATGCTCTCCGGCCAGCCGGTGCTGGATGTGGTGTTCTGGCGCTGCCTGTTCGGCGCGGCGACGCTGCTGGTGATCTGCGCAACGATGGGATTCCTGCGCCCCGGCATCCTGACCCGCACCACCTTCCTCCTGGCGGTTCTCAGTGGCGTGGCCATCGTCGGCAACTGGGTGCTGCTGTTCGCCTCCTACTCGCGGGCGTCCATCTCCATCGGCACGGCGATCTACAACGTCCAGCCCTTCATACTCGTGGGCCTGGCAGCGCTGTTCCTGGGCGAGAAGATCACGGCGCAGAAGCTGGCCTGGCTGGCGGTGTCCTTCGCCGGGATGCTGGCCATTGTCAGCGCCCACGGCGGGCAGGGGGAGGGCGGCGGCAATTACCTGGCGGGCATTGCCCTGGCCCTGGGGGCGGCGCTGCTCTATGCCATCGCGGCGCTGATCATCAAGTGGCTGGGCGGCGTGCCGCCGCACCTGATCGCGTTGATCCAGGTTTGCACCGGCGTGCTGCTGCTGGCGCCGATGGCCAACCTCTCCAGCCTGCCGCAGGGTAGCGACACCTGGTCGATCCTGCTGACCCTGGGCATCGTCCACACCGGCGTGATGTACGTGCTGCTCTACGGCGCGATCCAGAAGCTGCCCACGGCCCTGACCGGCGCGCTGTCGTTCGTCTATCCGATCGCGGCGATCTTCGTGGACTGGTTCGCCTTCGGCCGCCACCTTGAACTGCTGCAATGGGTGGGCGTGGCGGCCATCCTCATCGCGGCGTTGGGGATGCAGCAGGGCTGGAGCTTCGGTCTGCGCCGCTCGGCACCGGTGCAATCGTAGGCGGGGGATGGCCCAACGTCGGGCGGTGGGCTGAAGCCCACCCTAAGGTGCAGTGCCGCTTAGTGCACTTCTTTGGAGGCCTGGCCGAACTGGCGGTCGGCGGTGTTCAGGCGTTCCAGCTCGCGACGCACCATGTTGGCGAAGGCGGAGGGCTTGAAGTGGTAGAGCTCGGTGGCGACCCAGGCCAGCCAGCGCGGGCCCATGGCGTCGCGCTGTGCCAGGAGGCGCAGCGCTTCGGCAAGGGCCTGCTCGGCGTGTTCCTGGTGGAACTGCCGGCGGCTCTGGGGCTCAGTTGGCTTGCAGGCCGACATAGACGTTCTGCACGTCGTCGTGGTTGTCCAGGGCTTCGAGGAAGGCTTCCACTTCTTCCAGCTCGGCGCCGGACAGGCTGACCGGGTTCTTGGCCTTGTAGCCCAGGTTCGCCGACTGCACGGCAAAGCCGAAGTCCGGCAGGGCCTTGCACACGGCGTCCAGGTCGGTCGGGTCGGTGTAGAACAGGGTGGCGCCTTCCTCGGCGGCTTCGAAGTCCTGGGCACCGGCTTCGATGGCGGCCAGTTCAACGTCGGCATCGGCGCCGGCCGGCTCGGCCTCGATCATGCCCAGGTGGTCGAAGTCCCAGGACACCGAGCCGGATGTGCCCAGCTGGCCCTTGCGGAACAGCACGCGTACTTCGGCGACGGTGCGGTTCACGTTGTCGGTCAGGCACTCGACGATTACCGGAACGCGATGGGGCGCGAAACCTTCATAGAGGGTGCGCTCGTAGTTGACCACTTCGCCCGTCTGGCCGGAGCCCTTCTTGATGGCGCGCTCCAGGGTGTCCTTGGGCATGGACGCCTTCTTGGCCTGGTGCACGGCCAGGCGCAGCTTGGGGTTCATGTCCGGATCGGCGCCGTTACGGGCGGCGATCATGATCTCTTTCACCAGCTTGCCGAAGATCTTTCCTCGGGCGTTGGCGGCGGCTTCTTTCGGTTTGGCTTTCCACTGGGCGCCCATGACGGCTCTCTCGCTGGTTCGGGTTGGAAACGGGCGGAGATTCTACTGGGGCGGCGGGGGCGCCTGCCAGTTGGCTCGTCGGGTCGGACGCTGCCCGTAGGGCGCGCCGTGCGTACCTGAACCTCCGTGCGAGGCGATCGGTGCGCGCAGCGCACCCTACAGGAAGAGCGGCCGGACACGCCGCGACATCGCGCTAGCGATGCCGCTGATAGCGTCCGATCAGCTCCGCCTGGGCCAGGACGTGCCCCTGCATCGAATGTTCGAGCATCGCCTTGGTCGGGCGGCGCAGGTCGACGAGCTCCTTGTCCAGCGCGTACAGCTTGTGGAAGTAGCGGTGGTTGCCGATGGGTGGGCAGGGACCGCCGTAGCCCGTGCGCTGCCAGTCGTTGAGCCCCTGCAGGGTGCCCGGCGGCAGGTCGCTGTCCGCGACGCCCTCGGGCAGGATGCCGGCGGTGGGTGGCAGGTTGTAGAGCATCCAGTGGGTCCAGGTCATCTTCGGTGCGGCGGGGTCAGGCGCGTCCGGGTCGTCGACGATCAGCACCAGGCTGCGCGTGCCGGCGGGGGGCTCGGTCCAGTTCAGCGGCGGCGAGACGTCGCGGCCGTCGCAGGTGTACACGTCGGGGATGGTCCCATCGGGGGCGAATGCGGTGGAGCTAAGGCGGAAGGTCATGGCCGTATCTCCCAGTTAGCCAGGTGGATTCAGCAGCAGACCGCAACAGCGACGGCCGGCCTCGGCAGGCAGGCCGTGGTCGGGAGCTACCTGAAAGCATAGTGAACCGCCTGGCGGGCGGCTGGAGCAGACGGGCTGCTGGCTGGCACAGGGGGCGCTGCCTAGACTGATCAGGCATACACCCAGTGAGGGCATCCGCGCGGGAGGCAGAATTGGACAAGCATCGAATCCCGGCTGCAGGCCGCAGCATTTCGCGACGCCTCTTCCTGCGCGACAGCGCCGTGGTGCTGGGGGGCGGCCTGCTGGCCCACCCGCTCTTCGCCGCCACGCAAGGCTGCCGGCCCACCGACGGCGATATCCTCGGCCCTTACTATCGCTTCGGCGTGCCATTCCAGGCCCGACTGGCAGGGCCAGAGGAGCCCGGCGAGCGGCTGATCGTGACCGGCACCGTGTTCAGCGAGGACTGCAAGACGCCCCTTCCCGGCGCCTTGGTCGAAGTCTGGCAGGCCAACAGCGCCGGCCTGTACGACACTGAGAAGCCCGGCAACTTCACCGAGAACGAACGCTTCCACCTGCGGGGAATGCTCTATACCGACGAGCAGGGGCGGTACCGGATCGAGACGGTGGTGCCGGGGCGCTATCCCATCCCGCCGAACCTTCCCGGCCTGGAAAAGTACGCCGGAATGACACGGCCGGCGCATATCCACTTCCGGGTCATGGAGTCGCTGCACGTGCCGTTGACCATGCAGCTTTACTTCAAGGGAGACCCCTTCATCGCCAAGGACCCCTGGGCCGGGGAGAAGCCTTCCAACGTCATTACGCTGGAGCAGGACGGAAAGCTGCGTCGCGGCGTGTACGACTTCGTCCTCGCCAGGGGGTTCTGAGTCTCCAACAAAGGGGCGACAGGTTCATGCTGCAAGCCGTGCTGCTCGACATCAGCGGAGTGCTGTACGAGGACGACCGTCCCCTCCCGGGTGCGTTGCAGGCCGTGCAACAGCTCCAGGACAAGGGCTACCCCCTGCGGCTGATCACCAATACCTCGCGCCAGGGCAGGGCGGCGATCCACCGGCAACTGACCGCCATGGGCTTCGCCGTGACACCCCAACAGATCTTCACCTCGCCCCAGGCCGTGCTTCGCCACGTGCGAATGGCGGGCCTGCGTCCGTACTGCCTGATCCACCCGGGGCTGGAGGACGAATTCGCCGACCTGCTCGATCTGCCCGAGCCCAATGCCGTGGTGCTGGGCGACGCGGAAATGCGCTTCGACTATGCCCACCTCGACCGCGCCTTCCAGTTGCTGCTCGATGGCGCGCCGCTGATCTGCATGGGCGACAACCGCTACTTCCGTGGTCAGGGCGCCCTGCATCTGGACGCCGGCCCCTTCGTGCGGGCCCTGGAATACGCCGCCGGTACCACGGCGCTGGTACTGGGAAAACCTTCCGCGGCCTTCTACGCCAGCGCCCTGGAAGACCTGGGGGCAAGCGCCGAGGCCACCTTGATGATTGGCGATGACGTTATCGCGGATGTTCAGGGCGCGCTGGCGGGCGGCCTGCGGGCGTGCCTGGTGCGCACCGGCAAGTACCGCGCAGGCGACGAGTTGCGGGCGCCCACGGCCTGGGTGGCGGCCGATCTGGCCGAGGCCGTGGCGCGCTTTTGCTGAGCCCTGCGGCGAGGTGCGCAAGCATGGGCAACCGGCAGTGCCTGGATGCTACGCCGCGCCGATTCTTTGGCCTGAAAGCGGGGAGGGGCTGATGCTCCGCAACGTCCGCCGAGTTCGCGTCAGCGAAATGACACCAGATTGCCATTATGGCTAGACTGCAATTTCCCATGGCCGATCACGCCAGGCGGCATTTCCAGTCCCGGCGAGGCAGAGTCCACATGCAACCGCTGTTTTCTCTTGAGGCGCCAGAGAGCGCCAACGATGAGCGATTCGATGGTCTGACCCGCCTGGCCCGGCGACATTTCGGGGTCATGGCCGCGCTGCTGACGACCGGGGTCGGGGAGCCGCAGATCAGGAGCTGCGATGGCCTGGCCCTGCGCGGCGTCTTGCGGGTCGGCCCCCTTGGCGTGGTCCAGGGGCACTCCGATGCCCTGCTCGTGGTTCCCGATGCCCACTGCGACGAACGCTTCCGCCACCATGAATGGGTGACGGGTGCGCCCCATGTGCGCTTTCTCGCCGTCTGCTCACTGCAGGACTCGGCCGGTACGGTGATCGGCAGGCTGTTCCTGCTGCACGACCAGCCTCGGGAGCTGGACGCGCCCCAGCGGCAGGCTTTCCATGAATTCGCCGGGCTTGCCGCCGAACTGCTTGCGCGGGATGAGGCCGACGCCCGTCTGCAGCGGGAGCTGGGGGTGCTGCGTGAGAGCGAGCGGCGCATGGCGCTGGCCATCGCCGGAAGCGGTACTGGCATCTGGGACCGCAACGTGGCCACCGGTGACATCTATTACTCCACCGGCTGGAAAACGCTCCTGGGCTACGCCGAGCACGAAGTCGGCAACCACATCGAGGAGAGCTACACGCGGGTCCATCCCGCCGATCTGGAGTACGTGAAAGCGACCATGCAGGCCCACTTCGAGCAACGAATCGGCGTCTACGAAGTGGAGCATCGCCTGCGTTGCCGGGACGGCAGCTACAAGTGGGTGTGCAGCCGCGGCAAGGTGGTCGAGCGTGATGCCACGGGTAAAGCATTGCGCATGATCGGCACCACCACGGACGTCACGGCCATGCGCAGGCTGTCCGAACAGGTGCAGCAGACCGCCGCGCTGATGACCGACCTGACCAACGAGATTCCAGGCATGGCCTTCCAGTACCAGCGCCTGCCCGATGGCCGCTCGTTCTTTTCCTACGCCAGCGCCGGGGTTCGGGACATCTACGGCCTCACGCCGGAGCAATTGGCGGCAAGCGGGGAGGCGCTGCACGGGATCATCCACCCGGACGACCTGGCGCCGTACCTCGCTTCCTTCGAGGCATCCGCGAAGGATCTGACGCCCTGGCACCTGGAGTACCGCGTCCAATTGCCGGGGCGGGGGATTTGCTGGCGCCAGGGCGATGCCCGGCCCAGGCGCCTGGAAGACGGCAGTGTGCTGTGGCACGGCTTCATCACCGATGTCACCGAGTGGAAGCAGGTCGAGGCCGAATTGCAGGTGTTCGCCACCACGGACTCCCTGACCCAACTGTCCAACCGCCGGCACTTCATGCAGCTGCTCGACACCGAGCTGTCCAGGGTGCAGCGCTCGGCGGGCCATTGCGCGACCGTGCTGATGCTGGACCTGGACCACTTCAAGGCGATCAACGACCGCTGGGGGCACTCGGTGGGTGACCAGGCATTGCGCCACTTCGCGGCGATCCTGCGTGGGCAGCTGCGCAAGACCGACGCAGCGGGACGGATGGGCGGCGAGGAGTTCGCGGTGGTGCTGAGCGAGGCCAATATCGACCAGGCCGTCACCTTCGCCCGGCGCATCCAGAGCGAACTCGCCAAATCCCCGGTGCTGATTGCGGAGGAGCGGATTCCCCTGGCCGTCAGCATCGGCGTTACCGTCGTCAACGCCACCGATGCGAGCACCGAAGTCACGCTGTCACGTAGCGACATGGCGCTGTACCGCGCCAAGCGAGGCGGCCGCAACCGTATCGAGTGCCATTGAAGGGCGCGGTTCATTCGTGTCGAATCTGGATCGCGTTTCCCATTGGCCTCTTGCGCATCGATCACTGCCCGCGGTCCTGATGGCCCCTTGGGCAAATTCCCGCTGCCGTGGGAACGACTTCGCATAGAGTTTGGCCTAATCGCGCATCATGGGCGCAGTCAGGAGAAGGAGATTTCCATGGGCGTCATGTCATTCGTTTCGCGTCTTGCCTGCGTGTCGCTGGGGCTGGTGTTCGCCACCCTCGCCGTGGCCAGCGAGGAAACGCAGTTGATCGATTCGATCAACGCCTACCGCAGTGAAGTGCAGCGCTGTGCGGGCCAGGCCTCCTCCGAGCTGCCGCCGCTGAACGCCGACCCACGCCTGATCCTGCCGGCGGGCGGCATCGGCGACCTGCAACAGGCGCTGTCGCGCACGGCCTATCCGCTGGTGAACGTCCAGGCGATCAATCTCTCCGGCCCGCGTGATGCCCAAGCCGCCATGAAGGCGCTGCAGGAAAGCTTCTGCCAGGTGGTGCTGGACCCGCAGTTCGTCGATGTCGGCGTGAGCCGCGAGGGCGTCGACTGGCGCATCGTGCTGGCGCGGCCGCTGCTGGCAGGCGGCCTGGGCGACTGGCAGGCGGAGGGCCAGAAGCTGCTGCAACAGATCAACACCGCACGCGCCCAGGCGCGCCAGTGCGGCTCCCAATCCTTCCAGGCCGCCGGCCCGCTGACCTGGAACGCCACCCTGGCCACCGCCGCCCAGGACCACACCCGCGCCATGGCCAACCAGAATTTCTTCGATCACAAGGACCGCGACGGCCGCACCCCCGGCGACCGCGCCGAGCTGGCCGGCTATGTGGGCCGCGAGATTGGCGAGAACATCGCAGCCGGCCTGGATACCGCGAGCAAGGTGGTCGACGGCTGGTTGGCCAGCCCGGGCCACTGCGCCAACCTGATGAACCCGCAATTCAGTGAACTGGGTGCGGCCTACGCGGTGGACCCGAAGAGCGATGCGGGTATCTACTGGACGGCCTTGTTCGGCGCGCCGTAGATCCCCGTCATCCGGAGGCGCGTCTCGCCTTCAGCCCTGGTCGATATGGGCGGCGAAGCCGTTCTCGCCCTGGGCGAGGTCTGCGCGAAGGGTGAGGGCGGGAATCTCGTAGTCGCCGGCATTCTGCTTGCGGTAGGGAATGGGGGCGGTCCGCCATAGGTTGTCCAGGCGCAACAGACCTGGCGCGTGGCGGCAACCGACTACGGCGAGTCGTCCATCCTGCTACCGGCCCTGGCCGGATTGCGGACACGAGCACCGGGAACCCGGCTGGCCGTGGTGGAGAGGGTGCCGGCGCGCATCGCCCGGCAGGCCGAACAGGGGGAAATCGACCTGACCTTCCACACGGTCGAGGGCTCGCCGCCCAACCTGCGGCGGCGCACCCTACCAGGTAGGCGGTTGGTCCAGAGGCCAGAACGACAACGGGAGCCCTTGGGCTCCCGTCGAGGTGGATCAATGCGGCTGATTCAGCGTCAGGCGCATGTGGCGGTTCACATCCTTGTACAGCAGGTAGCGGAAGCGACCAGGGCCGCCGGAGTAGCAGGCCTGCGGGCAGAAAGCGCGGAGCCACATGAAGTCGCCGGCTTCCACTTCGACCCAGTCCTGGTTCAGGCGGTAAACGGCCTTGCCTTCCAGCACGTACAGGCCGTGTTCCATCACGTGGGTTTCAGCGAAGGGGATCACGCCGCCCGGCTCGAAGTTGACGATGTTGACGTGCATGTCATGACGCATGTCACTCATGTCGACGAAGCGGGTGGTGCTCCAGCGGCCTTCGGTGTCCGGCATGACCAGCGGCTGGATGTCCTGCTCGTTGGTGACGAAGGCTTCCGGCAGCGGCACGCCGTCCACTTTCTGGTAGTGCTTGCGGATCCAGTGGAAGCGGGTGTGCTGGCCGGAGGTATTGCGCACCTTGTAGTCGGCGCCCGGCGGAATGAAGGCGTAGCCACCCGGCTGCATGTTATGGACCTGGCCCTGCAGGGTCAGGGTCAGCTCGCCTTCCACCACGAACAGCACGGCTTCGGCGTTCGGGTCTTGCTCAGGCTTGTCGCTGCCGCCGTTGGGGGCGAGCTCGACGATGTACTGGGAGAAGGTCTCGGCGAAGCCGGACAGCGGGCGGGCGATGACCCACATCCGCATGTTGTCCCAGAAGGGCAGGTGGCTGGTGACGATGTCACGCATCACGCCCTTGGGGATCACGGCGTAGGCTTCGGTGAACATCGCGCGGTCGGTGAGCAGCTCGGTCTGTGCCGGGTGCCCGCCGTGCGGCGCGTAGTAGCTGGATTTGGACATGGGGCATTTCCTCATTGTTGTTTTGCTGCCTGGCGCATGCGGCACCGGGGCGAACAAACCGGGCAGATCGGTGCGCCACCAGGGGCGCTGACCGTCGCTGACAACCACGATATCCAGCGGCGATTTCATGCACAAATTAAATGTTGGAATCCGCCGTATTCGATTTACGAATGCGAATGAGCGGTCGTTCAGCCGCGCGTGTCCTGGGCCAGGACCCGCGACAGCACCTGGGCGAGCGCCTTGACCATCGGGTCCGCCGCCGGGCGATGGAGCAGCGCCACTTCGAACACATCCACCGAGGGCAGGCCGATGTCCTTCGGCACCACCGCGTGGTCCGCCGTCACCGCGCGCAGCGGCAGCAGGCCAATGCCCATGCCGTCCGCGATGGCCGACTGGATGCCGCTCAGGCTCGAGCTGGTGAAGCTGACGTGCCAGCGCCGGCCCACCGACTCCAGGGCGTTGATCATCTCGTCGCGGTACACCCCGCGCGGGGGGAAGGTGACGATGGGCACTGGATCGAGGTCGATGCAGGGGTTCTTGGCGCTATCCACCCAGCGCGTCTTCTCCGGCCAGCAGGCCACCGCCTCGCGGCTGTTCTGGCGCTGCTTGAGGAGCACCAGGTCGAGTTCGCCACGGTCGTAGCTGGCGCTGAGGTCGCGGCTGAGACCGCTGGTGACCTCCAGCTTCACCTGTGGGTAGCGGCGGTTGAAGGCCGCCAATTGCTCCGTAGTGCGCCCGCTGGCGAAATCGTCCGGCACGCCGATGCGCACCGTCAGTGCCACGGTGGCGCCGGACAGCGCCTCTGCCATCTCGTCGTTCAAGGCCAGCAGGCGCCGTGCGTAGGCCAGCAGGGTCTCGCCGGCATCGGTGGGCAGCACGTCGCGGTTGCCACGCTCCAGCAGCCGATGCCCGGCCATCTCCTCCAGGCGCCGGATCTTCTGGCTGATGGTGGACTGGGTGGAGTGAAGGCGCGTCGCGGCCGTGGTAAAGCTGCCGCAGTCGGCCACCGTGACGATGGCCCGCAGCAGGTCGAGGTCGAACAGGCGGCTATTCGATTTGTCACTTTCACTCATGGCGGTATTGGTTTTGTGAATGTCGATTTTGCTTTTAGCAGTTCGCTTCCGCCCCGGCAACGCCTCAGGCGCAGTGTAGAACCGAGGCGGTCGGACACGGCATTCGGCCCCGGATGCCCGGTGCTATGATTCCGCTTCTCCATGGCCGGCTATGGGGTGCCCTATGGACCGCCTGTCGACCCTGCTATCCCAATTCGGCGTCCGAGCCAGTCTGTTCCACAGCGGCAAGCTGTGCGGCGCGGCCACCTACGATGGCGCTGACCAGCGCGGGCACATCCACCTCCTGCAGGAGGGCCGCCTCAGCCTGCGGGGCCCCCGTGGGGCCGACCTGCTGCTTACCCAACCCAGCCTGATTTTCCTGCCCCGCCCAAGCCGGCACCAACTCATTCCGGGTGAGCCTGAAGGCGCCCGGCTGCTATGCGCCTCCATGGCGTTCGACGGCGGCGCGGGTAACCCGCTGTCCGCTTCGCTTCCCGACCTGCTGGTGCTGCCCCTCGATGAGTTGCCGCTGCTGGCCGACACGCTGAGGTGGCTGTTCAGCGAGGCGGCGGGCGGGCATTGCGGCAGGGAGGCGGTGCTCGATCGCCTGTTCGAACTGCTGATCATCCTGTTGCTCCGGCACCTGCTGGATAGTCGGGAGCTGAACACCGGGATGATGGCCGGGCTGGCCGATTCGCGACTGGCCCGCTCGCTGGTACGGATGCACGAGGCGCCCCGGCACGCCTGGTCGGTCGCGGAACTGGCGACTGAATCGAACATGTCGCGCACTGCCTACGCCGAGCATTTCCGTTCCGTGATCGGACAGACGCCCGCGGAGTACCTGCTGAGCTGGCGGATCAGTCTTGCGCAGAAGCGCCTGCGTGAGGGGCGGCCGATTGCGCTGATCGCCGACGAGGTGGGTTATGAAAGTCCCTCGGCGCTGGCCCGGGCGTTCCGCCGTAAGACCGGCTGCAGCCCCCGCGACTGGCTGAAATCCGTGGTTGACTCGGGGCGGTTGGTGGAGGACGGGGCCTGAGCGCAGTGGCGCGTTCAGGCCCGGTTCCGAGGGCGTGGTTCAGCGGTTTTCCAGGCGGCTCAGTGAATGGCCGGCGACGAATATCGAAGCGGCGAGCAGCCCCAGGTCCTTCAGGAGGAACTGGCCCGGCGCCACGCTGATGGCAGGGAAGCCGAGGCTGGGCTCGATCGCGCCGGGGGTGGAGATCATGAAGGTCAGCGTGGTGACGAACAGGCCGGCGGACAGCGCACCACCGACCAACGAAAGCTTCGGCGACACCAGTCGACCCGCGATCAGCAAGCCGATGGAGACTTCCAGGACACCGAGCAGGCTCGAGAAGGTCCTCACGCTGAACAGGTCGTAAACCCATCCCAGCAGCGGGCTGTTGCTCACGAGTGGCACCAGTCCTTCGGCTTCGTACTGTGTGAACTTCATGCCGCCGAACCAGAAATAGATGACCGCGAGGGCGAAGTAGGCGCCGTAGATGCCGACCGCCGTGGTCAGCGCCCCGGGTGACTGCTGGTTCGACAGTGCGTGGGTGTCTCGGTGGGTGATATTCAAGGTGTTCATTGATCTGCTTCCCGTGTTCTGGCTAAGGGGTGTCCCGGCGATCGTGTGGCCATGGGACTGTGGTCAAGAATTGCAACCTGCGTGAAGACGACGGGGTCGTCGCTGCGCGCCCGTCACGCCAGGGGCCATCAGATTTCCATCGGATTCGAGTCGTTGATGAGTCATCTCCCGCTGATCCCGCGCGGTATGCGTCGGGTTGGAGAGAGTCTCGCCGTGTGGCGCGTCCCGTTGGGTTCCGAACGTACGGAGTTCGATGCAGATCGTTCAGCCGCCGTGGCGCTTGTTGGCATTCAAGAGCTGGCGGCCCGTGGCGGGCGAGAGCGCCAGAACGGTTTCAGCAAGGTGGGGGCAGGCATCGTCTGGGACGTGAAGAGGAGAGGGCGATGACCATGGCTCCCGGTAGATTGAGATCGAACAGGCGGGGATACGATCTGCCACCGTTGCTCATGGTCGAATCGGATTTCCGAATGACATTTCCGCTTTAGCAGCGAGCCCCCGCCATGGCAATGCGCTGTGCGCCGACCGTTATCAGCGATCGGTGTTTTGACTCCAGGGGTCGACTTTTCCGCGTCTGTTGCCTTGCCTGCGGTCTTTCTCGAAGCGAATCGACTGGCGGCGATCAGCGGATTTGCGCCGATCCTCGCCGCTTCGGGTATCGATCTGGAATACCGCCTTGCCACCGCTGGAGGGCACCGCCTTGATCGGCTCGATGGGTTCCAGGCTGAGTTCGTCGAGGTTCAGCTTGTCGTTCGTGCTCATTGTTCAGCTCCGGTGGATCGGCAACAACCAGAGGGTAGTTCGGGGAATGCCGCCTCACGGGAACGATGGCATGAGCGGGCGATTGAGATGGCCGATGGGCCGGTGCGCCTGCGCAGGATCAAGGGCCGTTCAGGCTTCCGTCTGTGCCTTGAGGAACAGGGAAAACAGCTCCTGCGGCGATTTGATGTTCAGCTTGGCGTAGACATGACGGCGGTGGACCTTCACCGTCTCCGCCGAGATGGCCAGCTTGCCGGCCACTTCCTTGTTGGAGCAGCCGCTGAGAATCAGCCGGATCACGTCCAGTTCGCGAGCCGTCAGTGGCGTGCCGAGGCGCTCCATGGCCTCTTCCAGGTTGTCCTGCCAGCGCGGCGCCTGGCGAGGCGTGCTTTCCGCCATCGCGCCCTCGAAGAACATGCGCTGACGCATCAGCCCGACCACCCAGGGACGGATCATCTCCAGCAGTGAAATCTGCTCCGGCGTGAAGCGTTGCCGGCTCCCCAGCGAGAGGCTAAGGGTACGCGTCTCGTCGAGCTGCACGTTGTACTGCACCTCGTCCTGCTCCACGTAGTGGGTGAAGTAGAGGTTGTAGTACTCCGTGTCCTTGAAGCGCTCCGGCGCCACGTCGGCCAGGCGGAACAGCCCGGTGGCCGGCTGTTCCCGATTGGCGATGTAGAAGGGGTCGAGCAGGTACAGCCCCTTGATGTAGTCGTGGAACAGCGGGTCGGGTCCGTCTCCCTCGTAGGGGCTTTCGGCGAACGCGTACGGGCGCCCGTCGCTGAACAACAGCGCCACCCAGGTATCGACCGCGACGTATTCGCCGATCAGCCGGCTCAGCGCGCGCCAGAAATCCGGCCTGTCCAGATGCTCGATCAACTGGCCGGCGGAGCGGTGCCAGGCCATGTCCTGGAGCGTCGGCGTCATGCGTGTACCCCCTGGGGTTAATCACTCGACGGGATAGGAAAATCCCGGGCAAAACGCATACTTGCATCGACCTTTTGCAAAAGTCACTCACTTCCTGGCCGGGACTCAGCTCGACAACAAGGTCTGATAATGAAGCTCGAACTCGTACAGCTCGCGGGGCGCGACGGCGATACCGCCTACAACCTGAAACGCACCCTGGACGCCATTGCCAATTGCGCGCCCGATACCGACATCGTGGTATTTCCCGAAGCGCAGATCACCGGTTTTCTCAATCACCAGAACATCGCCGAACTGGCCGAGCCCCTCGACGGGCCTAGCGTCCAGGCCATCGTGCGGGCGTCGCGTGAGCGCGATGTGGCGGTGGCGGTGGGCCTGATCGAGAACGATGGCGGGCAGTTCTACAACACCACGCTGTTCATCACCCCCGACGGCATTGCCCTCAGCTACCGCAAGACTCACCTCTGGGTTTCCGAGCCGGGCCTGGTGCTGCCGGGCGACCGTTACGCCACCGTGGAATGGCGCGGCGTGCGCATCGGCCTGCTGATCTGCTACGACACCGAATTCCCGGAAACGGCGCGCGCCGTGGCGGCCCTGGGCGCTCAACTGATCCTCGTCACCGACGGCAACATGGAGCCCTACGGCCACGTGCATCGCACCTCCGTCACTGCGCGGGCGCAGGAAAACCAGGTGTTCGCCGTGGTGGTCAACCGCGTCGGGGAGGGTGACGACGACATGGTCTTCGCCGGTGGCAGTGCGGTAGTCGACCCCTGCGGCCACGTGCTGCTGGAAGCCGGCCGCCAGGAATGCCGCCACGTGATCAACCTGGACATGGCGCAGCTGGCCGAAGCGCGGACCGTCTACGACTACCGGGCGGACCAGCGCTTCCAGCTGCCGGGGCAACGCATCGAGCACCCCGATGGCCGCCGCGAATTGCTGATTCCCTGAGTGTGCCCGGGCGTTGCCCGTGGCCTTCGGTTGCGATCCATCCATAACAACAATCCAGCAACAGAAAGCTGATCGCCCATTCGCCGTAATCGGTCATCAGCCAGGAGCATCCCATGAAGTACTCGCGTTTATTGAAGGTCGGTCTGGCCTCGCTGTTCGGCTTGAGCCTCAACGCCGCGTGGGCGGAGGCGCCCAGCGTGCACCTGTACAACTGGTCCGACTTCCTGGCCCCGGAAACCCCCAGGGAATTCCAGGCCGACACCGGTACCGCGCTCATCTGGGACGCCTTCGACAATGCCGAGGTGATGGCAAGCAAGCTGATGGCCGGGCGCAGCGGCTACGACGTGGTGATGGTGCCGGATGACCTGATTCCCAATCTCTCCAAGGCGGGCGTGCTCCAGGAACTGGACCGCGGGCGCCTCGGCAACTGGTCGCACCTGGACCCGGAAGTCCTGAAGAAACTGGAGGTCAACGATCCGGGCAATCGTTACGCCATTCCCTATATGTGGGGGACCACCGGCATCGGTTACGACACCGTCAAGGTCAAGAAGCTGCTGGGGCCTGACGCGCCAGTGAATTCCTGGGACCTGATCTTCAAGGAAGAGAACATCTCCAAGCTCAGCCAGTGCGGCGTGGCCATGCTCGATGCGCCCGTGGAGATCATCCCCATCACGCTGCATTACCTGGGCCTGCCGTCGAACAGCAAGAACCCCGACGACTACAAGCAGGCCGAGGAACTGTTGCGCAAGATCCGCCCGTACGTCCGCTATTTCGATTCCTCCAAGTTCACCACCGACCTCGCCAACGGTGACATCTGCGTCGTGGTGGCCTGGGGTGGATCGGTGCTCAATGCCAAGACCAACGCGGACCGTGTCAACAATGGCGTCAAGCTGGCCTACAGCATTCCGCGCGAGGGCGCGCCCGTGTGGTTCGAGAACATGGTGCTGCTCAAGGACGCCCCTCATCCGCAGCTGGGTTATGACTTCATCAACTACATGCTGCGCCCCGAGGTCATCGCCAAGAGCGCCAACTACGTCGCCTACCCCAGTGGCAACAAGGACGCCGCCGCCTTTATCGACCCGCAGGTCCGGGACAATCCGAGCGTGTATCCGCCCAAGGACGTCATGGCCACGCTGTTCCCCCTCGAAACCCTGCCGCTCAAGCTGGAACGTGTGCGTACCCGAGTCTGGAGCAAGGTGAAGAACGGGACCTGAGCCCGGCGCGCCCACCGCTTCGCACAACAAGAATCCGATTGACCGGAGCCGCCATGACTCGCCCCGTAGACCTGATCATCACCCACGCCGACATCCACACCATGGACCCGGTCCTGCCCAGGGCCCAAGCCATCGCCGTGCATGACGGCCGTATCGTCGCCCTGGGCGACAACGCCGATATCGAACGCATGGCCAGTGCCGACACGCGCCGCATCAACGGGCAGGGGCGGCTGATGCTGCCCGGCCTGCAGGACACCCACGTGCACTTCCAGCTGAGCAGTGCCGACCTCTACCACAATGCGTCGCTGTACACGGCCACCACTCTCGACGAACTGCTGGCGATCATTCGCGAGTTCGCCGAGCGCCATCCGAACAAGGCCTGGATTCGTGGCGTCGGTTTCTCCTCAAGCCTGTTCAGTCCGGATGAGCTGACCCGAGAACGGCTGGACAGCGTGACCGGCGGTCGCCCGGCGCTCATGCTGGCCAGCGACTATCACAACGGCTGGGCCAACAGCGCCGCCTTCGAGATCGCCGGGGTGAAGCCCGGCAGCCCCGAGCCGGAGAACGGCAGCTATGTGCGCCAGGCCGATGGCACGCCCAAGGGCTGGCTGCTGGAAGATGCCATCTGGGCGATGAACCGCATCGCGCCCGGGTACACCGACGATGAATACCTGGAAGCGATGAAGCACTACAGCAAGGAATTCAACCGCCGAGGCATCACCGGCGTGCTGGATGCCATGGTCAGCGCCAACTACATGAAGAACTACCAGGCCTCCCATGACCGTGGCGACCTGACCCTGCGGGTTCGCGCGACCTCGAAGATCTTCGCCCACAAGCCGCTGGACGCGCAGATGCGCGAGCTCAAGGGCCTGCGCGAGACCTATCGAGGCGACCGGGTCTGTCTGCATTCGGCCAAGTTCTTCCTCGACGGCGTATTGGAAAGCGGGACTGCGGTGTTCCTTCAACCGCGCCGCGACACGGGCGGGAACGCCGAGCTGATGTTCACCCGGGAACAGATCAACCAGTACTTCGCGGCGTTCGACCGTGAGCAGTTCCAGTTGCACGTCCACACCATCGGCGATGGCGCCGTGCGTGCCGCCGTCGACGGGATCGAATACGCCCAGCAGCAGAACGGCAAGTGGGACTCGCGCCACCAACTGGCTCATCTACAGGTGGTGGACCCGGCGGACATTCCGCGCTTCGAGTCCCTGGGCATCCTGGCCAACTTCCAGCCCCTGTGGGCCCAGCCGCTGCCCGAAGCCGACGCCATCGCCGAAGCCATGCTCGGCCCTGAGCGCAGTCAGTGGATCTTCCCCATCGGTGCCTTCCTGCGCAAAGGCGTGACCTGCATGATGAGCAGCGACTGGGGCGTGAGCACCTACGATCCGTTCCAGATCCTGCAGTCCGCCGTCACCCGGCAGAACCCCGACGCTGGCCCCGAGGGCCCTGTGCATAACCCGCAGCACCGCATCAGCATCGAGGATGCGCTGCGCGGCTACACCCTCAATGCCGCCCACGCCGCCTGGCGTGACGACTGCACCGGCAGCCTCAGCGTCGGCAAGTACGCGGACCTGATCCTGCTCGACCGCAACCTGTTCGAGATCTCGCCCTACGAAATCGGCCAGACCCAGGTGTTGCTCACCCTGCTCGAAGGGCAGGAAGTGCACCGTGATCCGGGTTTCGGCTGACTGACATCGTCTCAAGGCTGATTAATCGGAGAAGGGCGGAGGGGCCTGCCATTGCCGCCTATGGGCATTTCTGATGGGATGCCGCCTTTCTTCCTGTAATCGAGAAATCCCTATGGCCTCCTTCGAGGAACTCTTTGCCATCGGTGAGCGCTTCGACGCGTTCGTAGGCCGTGGCCTGCCGGCTGAAATCGCTGCGGTCGAGACCGTGCGGCGCAAGCTGGCTGAGCCCGGCACCCTCAGCGCCGCCGCCCGGCAACGCCTGCAAGCCATCCAGGGCCGATACCACCTGCTGGTGGTGGGTGAAATGTGGTGCCCGGACTGCCAGATCAACGTCACCGTCATGGACCACCTGCAACGCACTCAGCCGCAGATCGACCTGGCGATCATCTCCAAGGGGCGAGCCGAGGACGGCTTGCAGGAACGGCTTGGGCTGGACCGCATCTCGCTTCCCCTGGTGGCGGTGCTGAACGCCGACTTCCAACTGATCGGCCGCTTCATCGAACGGCCGCAGGATGTGATTGCGGGTGGCGATGCGGTGAAGCCGGACTACCGCGCCGGGCAGTACCTGGAAAGCACCGTCCGCGACTTTCTGGCGATCTTCGAGGCAGCGGAAGGGCGGGCAGGCGAGGGGATCTGAATCTCTGATTGGACGCAATAGCGCCTACCCCATCAACCTCGCCGATAGGCGATGTGGCCTGCTGATGGGCTGGTGGGAAGGAACTGAAGGAGGAGGCGAATCGGCCACGATTCTCCTCCTCCTGATGCTTCGGTTGGTGCTGGATCAGCGCGCCATCTTCGTTTCGGCTACGCCCTTTTGGCCCTCGGCCTCGGAAACCTGTTCCAGGTTCGCACCGCCGACAAAGACACCGAGCTTGATGTTCTGACGCACGTAGTAGTTCTTGCCCGCTTCGGCGTTCAGGTCAAGGGTGTTGTCGCTGAACTCGGACTCGGTAGCGAGCACGTGCGGGCCGGGGCTGATCAGACGATAGAAATAGGTGTTGGGTGCGGTTTCACCAATCACCTTGCCGTCGACCTTGACCGTTTTCTTGAGTGCGCCGCCAAGCGAAGTATCGCGGAAGATGTAGAGCCCAGCCTGGTCCTGCGACGGTGCCGGGAAGGCCTTGAGTTCCTGATCCTTTTCAGGGGACTCCATCGGTACCGAAGCACAGCCGGAAAGCAGCGCAACAGCCAGCGCCGCCGAACACATCATGAGTTTCTTGGACATGAATCTCTCGTTCCTGAGTGATGACTGTAAGCGGCGATATCATTTCGCCACCGCGCATACCTTAACGGGATGCGCCGAGAGTGCAAGGTCAATGCATTGACTGGCCCCAAGGAAAACCCTGATCTCATTGCCTTGGTCCGTAGTCCGTAGTCCGTAGGATGGGTGGAGCGGAGCGATACCCATCATCTGTCGCATGCATTTCACTCCCCGAAGCCGCTCAAGCACCCGCCGTCCGTCTGTGACGAACCTCCCCTTAGGTGCCTGTCGCGAAATGGAAAGTGCCTGACAGCCAAAGCGAAGTCGGGACGGAGCGCCATTCCTAGGATCTTGAGCTCTGGGCCGGGGCTGCGCCACGCAGCAACGTGGCCCCTGGCACACCGGTATTCCTTGGCCTGTCGAGGTCGGGACTCCGTGGCTCCTATCCATCCGCAACGTTGCTGTCAGCAGGAATACCGATGCGCAAGAACATGCCGATCACCCAACGGGAGCGCAGCATCGCGGCCCACCAGCATCTGACTTCGGTCACCGATTGCCGCGGCGTCATCACCTATTGCAATGACGAGTTCGCCGCTGTCAGTGGCTACAGCCGCGAACAACTGCTCGGCAGCCCGCATAACCTGGTGCGCCACCCCGACATGCCGGAGCAGGTGTTCGAGCACATGTGGGACTACCTCAAGGCTGGCAAAAGCTGGATGGGCATCGTCAAGAACCGCTGCAGCAATGGCGATTTCTACTGGGTCAACGCCTACATCACGCCGATTCTCGAGGCGGGGAGCGTGGTGGGCTACGAGTCGGTGAGGACCCGTCCTGATGCCAGTCAGGTGCGCCGCGCCGAGCGGCTCTATGCGCGACTCAATCGTGGCCGGGCGGCAGCTTCCATGGGCGAGCGGGTTGGCGTGGCTGCGCGCTTCCTGCTGCTGCCACTGCTCGGTGCGCTGCTGGGCGTGACCCTGTACGCCAAAGGGCATGCGGGGTTCGGCATTGCCAGCGTGCTTTTGCTTACCTTCGGACAAACCCTGGCTACCCTGGGCTTCGTGAAGCGTGCCTTGTCCCGGATCGCACAGGCTGCCCCCAAGGCATTCGCCAGTGAGTTGGTGGCGCGCACTTACACCGACGACACCGGGGCAGTGGCGAGCCTGCAATTGGCTCTGATCAGCGAGGGGGCGCGCATTCGTTCCGCGCTTTGCCGGCTTGGCGACTTTGCCGACCTGACCGCCAGCCAGGCCTTGCAGAATGGCCAACTGGTTCAACAAGCCGAGCAGGCCCTGCAAGCGCAACGGGTGGAGGCGGAAATGGCGGCCACGGCCATGCACGAGATGGCGACCTCAATCACCCAGGTGTCCAGCCACGTGCAGCAGACTGCCCAGGAAGCCCGACAAGTCAGCCAGCTTTCAGTGGAGGGCTCTCGACAGGCGCAGCAGAGCCGATTGGTGGTGGAGAAGCTGGCACAAACCGTGGACCAGATCAGCACGTCGGTTACCGGCCTGGCTACCGAAGCCGAGTCGATCCAGCAGGCGGCGGACATGATTCGCGCCATCGCCGAACAGACCAATTTGCTGGCCTTGAATGCGGCCATCGAGGCCGCTCGCGCTGGCGAGCAGGGGCGTGGTTTCGCCGTGGTCGCCGATGAGGTGCGCGCCTTGGCGTCCAAGACCCAGGAGTCCACCGAGGCCATCCAGCGCATCATCGCCAACCTGCAAGGCGTGGCCGGTCAGGCCGTGACGATCGCACGGCAGGGCAGCAGTGAAGCGCGCAGCGGCGTGGAACGCGTGGTTGAAACCGAAGCCGCCCTTGACGGCATCACCGTCGCGGTCGAGCGCATCCACCTGATGGCCGAGCAGATGGCCAGTGCAGCCGGAGAGCAGAGCCAGGTGGCCGAAGACATCTCGCGGCAGATCGGCACCATCTCCCAAGCGGCCGAGCACAATGCCGCGATCACCTCACGCTCCTCCCAGCTGGGCAGCGAGTTGGCCACCACCGCGAATTCCCTCCACGCGCTGGTTGCGCGCTTCAACACCTGAGGCGGGAAGCATCGTCGTAGGTTGGGTTGAGGTACGAAACCCAACGATGCGGAGTCTCGACCGGGCTCCGACGTTGGGCCTCGTTCCTCGGCGCCAACCTACGGGTGAATCAGCCGATCACCTGCGGTGGACGTTGCAGCAGGTTCGGGCAATCGCCCAGGTGCAGCCAGGCCTTGCCTTGCCAGTGCAGGACTTCGAGTTCCCGGTCGAGCCACTGGATGACCTCGCGGTAAGGGCCTTTTTCGTCGAAGCGTTCCTCCTGCCGCAGACGCGGGATCACCTCGCGGTTGATCCAGTGGCGGAGGCCGCGGTTCTCCGGGTGGTAATAGAAGATCAGCACGGCATAGACGCCGGATTCGCTGATCAGCAGTTCCTGTTCGAAGTCGCCATGGCTGTTGCGCATCCAGGCGCGTTGCACCTGGTCGTCGTCCAGGTTGCGCTGCACCCGTTCGGGCACCAGTGGATGGTTGATCAGCCGGGCCAGGTCGCTGGAGGAAAACCAGGGTTCTTCATCCAGCAGCACGGCGCGCAACTGGAGCTTGTGGCGGATGAAAGTGGCGGGCATCAGGACTTCGGCGTCCGGGGACGGGGCGGGGTGGAACTGGGGAAAGTCGGGCATATCCATTACCTCTGTGTGCAGTCGACAGCTTTCTTAGGGCTGTTGGCGTCGGGAGTTAAGAAACCCACACAGAGGCCGGGCGTATTCCCCTTTCGGGTCTTGTATTAGCCCACTCCCGACAGAGCAGAGGTTTTGTGCGGGCGCGAGTATGCCGCAGGCACAAAAAAGCCGCTGAGCTTTCGGGAGCGGTTAGTCCGCTGTGTGAGTAAGCGTTTCTTAGGCGCCGGGGACAGAGGCTATGGGCGGAGCAGTGCAGGGGCAACGCAGTTGGAGCGTGGGATTCGGCTGATTAGCCTCGTAGGGTGGATGACGCTCTTCTCATCCACCAGGCAGAGCCGATCCCGTACTCACTCGCCCCAACTTCCTGCGTCGTCTTCCGACGCGATTCCCGCCCTGTCCATCGGGTAAGTCCCATCCGGAACGAATTGCACATGACCACGTTTCACCGGATGTAAACCAACTCATCTTTGTAATGGATATTTCCTACAAAACGAAAAGGTGGTAACTGATAATCGTTCTCGTATAGCGTAGTTGCTCTATTTGGACAGTCATCGGGCCGGAAATATGAAGGGCGTACTTGCAATTGCAGCATCCTTGGTCGCTGGAAATGCCCATTCTTCAGACAAAGTTCAATCAAGATTGCAGCAGGCATCAAAAAGGGCCAAACCTCACGAGGAGTATGAGAAAATGAATAGCGAAAGTGTGCGGAAGAGAAGGAGTGTATTGAAATGAGTGGGATTTCTGTTGAGTCCGGCAGTGATGACTTGTTGGATGACAAATTCTGCAGTGATATCGCGAGAGTCTATTGTTCTGTGGGGTGGGGAGATAGCTACGAAATTTCTTTAATCAGGGAGTTGTACCTGAATTCTGGGTTCTTTGTGGTGGCAAAAAATAAGGGAGAGTGTGTTGGGGTCTTACGTGCTCTAACCGATAACTGTCTTACGACTTGGATTGCAGAGGTTGTGGTCGATCCAAAATATCAAGGATTGGGAGTGGGGACAGCATTGATGGCCGAGTTAAAGGAGCGATATAAGCACACTGCTATTTACACCGATCCACTTAAGGGGGCAGCAGGGTTTTTCGAGAAAGTGGGGGTTTCGCCTAGGGAAAAATTAGTTGCTTGTTCGCGTAGGGCTGAGCCTTTGTAAGGCTAATGCCGTTTAGATGGATGATATGAATCCGTGAACAGTTTTACCATGGCGCAGGAAGTTACTGAGTTGGCATATGCGCTTCGATCTAAGTGGGTAGGGTGGATGAAGCTATTTTCATCCACCAATCACCTCTCACAGTCACGCTCCCCAATACCCGTCTCCGCCGCCCCATTCGCCCCTACTCGATCCAGTCTGCGTGAGACGGAGCGATAGGAGCACTTGGGCTACCGTACTAATCGCTTCTGGAGAAAGAAGCGCTTATGCGTTGGGGGGAAGTCATCGATGTGACCGAATTTTGTGAAGCCATGTTTTTGGTAGAACTCTGGTGCTTGGAAATCAAAGGTATCTAGCCAGATTCCGACGCAGCCTTTTTCACGTGCAATGTCTTCCGCCATGTTCATCAGTCGCGAGCCTGTGCCTTGTCCCCTCGCTTGTTCAGGTATGGCGAGCAACTCGATGAATAACCAACGATAAAATATTTCACCATAAAGGCCACCAATGACTTCATTGGTGTGCTCGTCGCGGGCTAGCAGGGCTATCGTTTCTCGCTTTGGATCTCCCGCTTGCGAAAAATTATGAGCCCGTAATGGCCGGAGGATAGCCGAACGCTCATCTTCTCCTGGGTTTTCCGACATTTCGATACGAGTATTCATTCGCTAATCCTTTAGATATTTAAACTGATAGGGAGATGTTGAAGCCTTCAAACTCAAGACGTAGGGTGGATGACGCTCTTTTCATCCACCAAACAGGGCCAATCTCCACTCACTTGCCCCGATCCCCGGCATCAATCTCTGCTGCATTTCCCGCCCGACCGCACGTAGCCGCGTAGGGTGGATGACGCTTTTTTCATCCACCAAACAAAGCCGATCCGTCACTCACTCGCCCCAACGGCCAGCATCGTCCTCCGATGCGTTTCCCGCCCAGTCCACCGGGTAAATCCCATCCCGCACCGCACGGTGAAAGCTTGAGTACGGCCAATCCTTCACGCAGGGCACATGACCATGCTTTACGGGGTTGAAATGGATGTAATCGAAATGGCGCTGGTAGTCGAGGTCATCGCGGATCAGGTGTTCCCAATAGCGACGTTGCCAGATTCCCCGTTCCCAGCGCTTTTGTTGGGGTTCGGTGCGAGGTTCGGAATTCGCCAGACGTTTGGAGAAGGCGAACTTGATGGCCTTCCAGCGAATCGCATACGCCATGTCACCGGGCGGCAGGGTCCAGAGGCAGTGCATATGCTCGGGCAGTACGACCCAGGCATCGATATGGAAGGGGTGACGTTGTTTGACCGAGCCGACCACGTTGCGCAGTAGGTCGATTTTGCGCACCAGCAGGTCGTCGCGGCGATCGCGCAGGTTCACGGTGAAGAAGTACGTGCCGCCCGGCATCCGTGCACGGCGGTAATTGGACATGACTCCTCCTGAGTCTTTGGGGCTGGTGGCGCGGAAGCTGGTGGATGAAAAGAGCGTCATCCACCCTACACGAGCCTGAGAGTTGAGTGCTTCCAGGCTACCTCGCTGCGCGGTATATCTTCCGTTGTTTCAGACATCTTTCCCTCGTCTGGTCGCGCAATAGGAAGTCATAAAACAGTCTCTACTCTAAAGTTCTTCTTCTGGCGGTTCTCTGTCGTCCATATCTGCACAAAAACTCAAATAAAAAGCCCCGCTCTAGGCGGGGCTTTTGTCTTTCTATCGCTACCCCGAACTTCCATTTCAGGCAAAGCGTTTATGTTTTCCTAATGTCTTGACCCGGAATCAATCCCAGCTCAGCGCGCCACCAGTTTGGTACTCAATTACGCGAGTTTCGAAGAAGTTCTTTTCCTTCTTCAGGTCCATGATTTCGGACATCCACGGGAACGGGTTGCTGGTGCCCGGGTATTCCTCTTTCAGGCCGATCTGGGTCAGGCGGCGGTTGGCGATGAACTTGAGGTAGTCCTCCATCATGGCCGCGTTCATGCCCAGTACGCCACGCGGCATGGTGTCGCGTGCGTATTCGATCTCGAGCTGGGTGCCCTGGAGGATCATCTGGGTGGCTTCGTCCTTCATCTGGGCATCCCACAGGTGCGGGTTTTCGATCTTGATCTGGTTGATCACGTCGATGCCGAAGTTCAGGTGCATGGATTCGTCGCGCAGGATGTATTGGAACTGCTCGGCGGTGCCGGTCATCTTGTTGCGGCGGCCCATGGAGAGGATCTGGGTGAAGCCGCAGTAGAAGAAGATGCCTTCCAGTACGCAGTAGTAGGCGATCAGGTTGCGCAGGAACTGGCGGTCGGTCTCCGGGGTGCCGGTCTTGAACTCGGGGTCGGAGATCGAACGGGTGTACTTGAGGCCCCAGGACGCCTTTTTCGCGACGCTCGGGATCTCGTGGTACATGTTGAAGATTTCGCCTTCATCCATGCCCAGCGATTCGATGCAGTACTGGTAGGCGTGGGTGTGGATCGCCTCTTCGAAGGCCTGGCGCAGGATGTACTGGCGGCATTCGGGGTTGGTGATCAGGCGGTAGACGGCCAGCACCAGGTTGTTGGCAACCAGGGAGTCGGCGGTGGAGAAGAAGCCGAGGTTGCGCATGACGATGCGGCGCTCGTCTTCGCTGAGGCCGTCCTTGCTCTTCCACAGGGCAATGTCGGCGTTCATGTTCACTTCCTGGGGCATCCAGTGGTTGGCGCAGCCATCCAGGTATTTCTGCCAGGCCCAGTCGTACTTGAAGGGTACGAGCTGGTTGAGGTCGGCGCGGGCGTTGATCATCTGCTTGTCGCCAACCTGCACGCGCGCGGCGGAGCCTTCGAGGTCGTCCAGGCCTTCCTGGATGTCGAGGGCGTCCAGAGCCTTCTTGGCGCGGGCGACGGCGTCGGAGTCGTCGGCCGATACGGCGCGGGCGTCTTCAACGGAGCCGGCGGCTTCGTCGTCGAGCTTGTCGATGGCTTTGGCGGCGGCTTGAGCAACCGCGGGGGCTGCCTTGGCTTCGGTGGGGTCTTCTTTGTCGAATTCGTCCCAGCTGAGCATTGTTCCTCTCCTGGTGTCTGGATGCGTGAAAGGTGGCGCACGCAAAAGCGGTGGTTCATGGCCGGCGGTAGATTGCCTGGCCTGTGCACACCCGGTTTGTGGGTGTGGCTGTTTGGATTACGGTACTGCCTGAGGTTTCCCTCACCCCCGGCCCCTCTCCCGGAGGGAGAGGGGAGGAAGGCGGCCTGTTATTGGCAGGCTTCGCAGTCAGGGTTATCGATGCTGCAAGCTTTGGGGACAGGAGCCGGCTGCGGAGCAGCGGCCGGGGCGGCTTGCAGGCTTTCATCGATCACCGAGGACACGGCGTTCAGCTTGCCGGTGGTGATGGTGGACTTCTCGGTGCTGGTGGCGGCCAGGGCACGGAGGTAGTAGGTGGTCTTCAGACCACGGTACCAGGCCATGCGGTAGGTCACGTCCAGCTTCTTGCCCGAGGCGCCGGCGATGTAGAGGTTCAGGGACTGGGCCTGATCGATCCACTTCTGACGGCGGCTGGCGGCGTCGACGATCCACTTGGTTTCGACTTCGAAGGCGGTGGCGTACAGGTCTTTCAGGTCTTGCGGGATGCGCTCGATCTGCTGCACGGAGCCGTCGTAGTACTTCAGGTCGTTGACCATGACCGGGTCCCACAGGCCACGGGCTTTCAGGTCGTGTACCAGGTAGGGGTTGATCACGGTGAATTCGCCGGAGAGGTTCGACTTCACGTAGAGGTTCTGGTAGGTCGGCTCGATGGACTGCGATACGCCGGTGATGTTGGCGATGGTCGCGGTCGGCGCGATGGCCATGATGTTCGAGTTACGAATACCTTTCTTCACGCGGTCGCGCACCGGGGCCCAGTCCAGGCTTTCGCTCTGGTCGACTTCGATGTACTTGGCGCCACGGGCTTCGATCAGCAGCTTCTGGGAGTCGATCGGCAGGATGCCTTGCGACCACAGGGAGCCCTGGAAGGTCTCGTAGGCACCGCGCTCTTCGGCCAGGTCGCAGGAGGCCTGGATGGCGAAGTAGCTGATGGCTTCCATGGACTTGTCGGCGAAGTCGATGGCGGCGTCGGAACCGTAGGCGATGTGCTGCAGGTACAGGGCGTCCTGGAAGCCCATGATGCCCAGGCCAACCGGACGGTGCTTGAAGTTGGAGTTCTGCGCCTGCGGAACCGAGTAGTAGTTGATGTCGATCACGTTATCGAGCATGCGTACTGCGGTTTTCACGGTGCGGCCGAGTTTCTCGACATCCAGCTTGCCGTCGACGATGTGGTTCACCAGGTTCACGGAACCCAGGTTGCACACGGCGATTTCGTCCTTGTTGGTGTTCAGGGTGATCTCGGTGCACAGGTTCGAGCTGTGGACCACGCCCACGTGCTGCTGCGGGCTGCGCAGGTTGCACGGGTCCTTGAAGGTCAGCCACGGGTGGCCGGTCTCGAACAGCATGGAGAGCATCTTGCGCCACAGGTCCTTGGCCTGGATGACCTTGTGCAGCTTCAGCTTGCCGTAGGTGGCCAGGGCTTCGTAGTACTCGTAGCGCTCTTCGAAGGCCTTGCCGTACAGGTCGTGCAGGTCCGGGACGTCGGACGGGGAGAAGAGGGTCCAGGTGCCGTCTTCGAACACGCGCTTCATGAACAGGTCCGGAATCCAGTTCGCGGTGTTCATGTCGTGGGTACGGCGACGGTCGTCACCGGTGTTCTTGCGCAGCTCGAGGAATTCCTCGATGTCCAGGTGCCAGGTTTCCAGGTAGGCGCAGACGGCGCCCTTGCGCTTGCCGCCCTGGTTCACGGCCACGGCGGTGTCGTTCACCACTTTCAGGAACGGAACCACGCCCTGGGACTTGCCGTTGGTGCCCTTGATGTAGGAGCCCAGCGCACGAACCGGAGTCCAGTCGTTGCCCAGGCCGCCGGCAAACTTGGACAGCATGGCGTTGTCGTGGATGGCGTTGTAGATGCCCGACAGGTCGTCCGGAACGGTGGTCAGGTAGCAGCTGGAGAGCTGCGGACGCAGGGTGCCGGCGTTGAACAGGGTCGGGGTCGACGACATGTAGTCGAAGGAGGACAGCAGGTTGTAGAACTCGATGGCGCGTTCTTCTTTCTGCGGTTCTTCGATGGCCAGGCCCATGGCGACGCGCATGAAGAAGACCTGCGGCAGCTCGAAGCGGATGCCGTCCTTGTGCAGGAAGTAGCGGTCGTACAGGGTCTGCAGGCCGAGGTAGGTGAACTGCTGGTCACGCTCGTGGTTCAGGGCGCGGCCCAGCTTCTCCAGGTCGAATTCCTTCAGCTTGGGGTCGAGCAGTTCGAACTCGACGCCTTTTTCCACGTACACCGGCAGGGCCTTGGCGTAGAGGTCGGCCATCTCGTGATGGGTGGCGCTTTCGACGACGCCGAGGAAGCCCAGGGCTTCGGCGCGCAGGGTGTCCATCAGCAGGCGGGCGGTGACGTAGGAGTAGTTCGGCTCGCGCTCGACCAGGGTACGGGCGGTCATCACCAGGGCGGTGTTGACGTCCTTCTCGGCGACGCCGTCGTACAGGTTCTTCAGGGTTTCACGCTCGATCAGCGCGCCGTCGACTTCGGCCAGGGCTTCGCAGGCTTCGCTGATGATGGTGTTCAGGCGGCCCATGTCCAGCGGCACGAGGTTACCGTCGGCGCGGGTGATGCGGATGCTCGGGTGCGGCTGGGCCACGTCGGCACCGGCGCTGCGCTTGGATCGCTCCTGGGCGCGGGATTCGCGGTAGATCACGTAGTCGCGGGCGACCTTCTGCTCGCCGGCGCGCATCAGGGCCAGTTCGACCTGGTCCTGGATCTCTTCGATGTGGATGGTGCCGCCGGAGGGCATACGGCGCTTGAAGGTCGCGGTGACCTGCTCGGTCAGGCGCGCGACGGTTTCATGGATACGCGAAGAAGCAGCGGCAGTACCGCCTTCCACGGCGAGAAACGCTTTGGTGATGGCAACGGTGATCTTGTCGTCGGTGTACGCGACGACGGTGCCGTTGCGTTTGATCACGCGCAGCTGGCCCGGTGCGGTGGCAGCCAGATCCTGGTTGGAATCGGCGGCCTGCGGCGCTACGGCCTGCGGGTTCTCGCGAGTGGTGTCGGTCTGCATGGGGTTCTCCATGTTCTGATTTATGTAAGGGCGCCTGAACCGTCTTCATTCCCTTTTCACAACGCGATACGCACGGCAACGACGCCGCGTGCGAAAACGTGGTGCTTTCGGGGCTGAAGGACAGGACTCAAGTGCCTTCCTGGCCCTACAAGTCAAACGTCACGGTGTTAAACCGCCGTGACAAACACAATACCTAGTGGTGGACGCTGTTCACGCCGCACCGGCTTCCGGCCCCCAGTCACCTTCTTTGTGTCCTGGGCCGGCACCACTTGCCTGGGGCAGATGGTGGGTGATTTACCGCAAATGACGCACCGGTGGTCGGCTCTGAAAAAGCCTTTTGCGCTTGATTCTAATTGTGTCCGGTGGTACGCCCTCACCCCAATATGTAGGGGCTGGGCTCGATGGGGGTACAAGATAATGCGCTGTTGGGGGTATTGCAAGGCGAGCCCCAACATCTAGCCTGTGGATAACTTGTGGGTGATTTGTGGGTGACTGTGGAGTAACGGAGGCAAAGGCCCGGCGGCTCTAGGCTCTGCCGTTCGTCGCCGCCAAATGGCCTGTTTTTCGGCCCGAATGGTGGTGTCGACGGCGTCGCAAGCTAACACAATATCTTGTGTTTTGGTCTTCAACTGGCATGCGCTGTGCTATCGGCCTGGCATTGCTACAATGCCGACCCTTTTCCGATGGTCCTGACGCTGTCTTTGGAGTGCGTGGTGGAGCAAGAAGCCTGGCGAATCCTCATAGTCGAAGATGATCAGCGACTGGCCGATCTGACCCGCGAGTATCTGGAAGGCAACGGCCTGCAGGTGGCGATCGAGTCCGATGGCGGCCAGGCGGTGGCGCGCATCCTCAAGGAGCGCCCCGACCTGGTGGTGCTGGACCTGATGCTGCCCGGCGAGGATGGCCTGTCCATCTGCCGCAAGCTGCGCGGCCAGTACGAGGGGCCGATCCTGATGCTGACCGCACGCACCGACGATATGGATCAGGTGCTTGGCCTGGAGCTAGGCGCTGACGACTACGTGTGCAAGCCGGTACGTCCGCGTGTACTGCTGGCGCGCATCCGTGCACTGCTTCGGCGGAGCGAGGTGGTGGCCGAGGTGCCGGTGGTGGAGAACCAGCGCCGCCTGGAGTTCGGCCCGCTGGTGATCGACAACGCCATGCGCGAGGCGTGGCTCAACGAGCGCAGCATCGAGCTGACCAGTGCCGAGTTCGATCTGCTGTGGCTGCTGGCCGTGAACGCCGGGCGCATCCTGTCCCGCGAGGAGATCTTCAATTCCCTGCGCGGCATCGAGTACGACGGCCAGGACCGTTCCATCGACGTACGCATTTCGCGCATCCGTCCGAAGATAGGCGATGACCCGATGCACCCGCGCCTGATCAAGACTGTGCGCAGCAAGGGCTATCTATTTGTCAGAGAGGCCGCCGAAGGCCTCTGACGGACCGGCCGGCGGTCCGCAGTTAGCGGGCGACAGTCCATGAACTCGATCTTCCTGCGCATTTATGGCGGCATGCTGGTGACCCTGGTGCTGGTGGCACTGCTGGGCATTTTCACCATCCACCAGGTCAACCAGGTGCGCGCCGATCAGTACCGCGAGAGCCTTGCCCGCGGCACCTTCCGTCTGATGGCGGACAACCTGCAACCCATGAGTGACGTGGAGCGCCGCCGCGCCGTGGTGCTCTGGGGGCGTCTGCTGGGCATTCCTCTGGAACTGCAGCCCGTGAATGAGGTGCGCCTGGACAGCAGTGCGCGCAGCCGGCTTTCCCGTGGCCAGGTGCTGGTGGAAGAAACCGGGCCCCATGCGGCGCGCGTTTTCAGCCTGATCAGCGTCAGCGACGGACTGCTGCTCACCGGAGAGGTGGAGCAGATCAGCGAGCAACTGGCGCGGGCCACCGTCTACCTGTTGATGGACGAACTGGTGCGCTTCCCGGTCAACGAGCAACCCCAGCGACTGGCGTCCATCAAGGAGAACAAGCAGTTCGGTTTCGATCTGCGGCTGATCCCGCTCAAGGATGCCGACCTCGACGCCGACCAGCGCCGCCGGGTGGACGAGGGCGATACCGTGATGGCCCTCGGCAAGGACGGCGATTCCATCCGCGTGTTCGCCGGCATGGTGGACACCCCTTGGGTCCTGGAGATGGGCCCGCTGCACCAGATGAACCCGTATCCACCGGAGATGCTGGTGCTGATCGGCTTCCTCGGCCTGACGCTGATCGGCCTCACCGTCTACTTCCTCGTGCGTCACCTGGAGCACCGCCTGATGGGGCTGGAAAGCGCAGCCACCGACATCGCCCAGGGCAAGCTGGATGTGCGGGTACCGGCCAAAGGCGCCGACTCTGTGGGGCGCCTGGCGGCAGCGTTCAATGGCATGGCGGAGCAGTTGCAGCGCCTGCTGTCCCTGCAGCGCGAACTGATTCGCGCAGTGTCCCACGAGCTGCGCACCCCGGTGGCGCGACTGCGCTTCGGCCTGGAAATGATCGCTGATGCCGAGAGTGACTCGGCCCGGCGCAAGTACATGGAAGGCATGGACGGCGATATCCAGGAACTGGACAAGCTCGTGGACGAGATGCTGACTTACGCCCGTCTGGAGCAGGGATCGCCGGCCCTGCATTTCCAGCGGGTGGACCTGGATGCGCTGTTCGACCAGGTGATCGCCGAGCTTTCACCCCTGCGTGCCAGCGTGCGTATCGAGCGCGGCCTGTGCCTGAACGTCGGCACCGACGGCGCCTGGGTGGAGGCCGAGCCGCGCTACCTGCACCGCGCCTTGCAGAACCTGGTGAGCAATGCCATGCGCCACGCCGAATCGCGGGTGCAGCTGAACTACCAGATTGGCCACAAGCGCTGCCGCATCGACGTCGAGGACGACGGCCCTGGCGTGCCAGAAAGCCAGTGGGAGAAGATCTTCAAGCCCTTCATGCGCCTGGACGACAGCCGCACTCGCGCATCCGGTGGTCACGGTCTGGGGCTGTCGATCGTGCGGCGGATCATTTACTGGCACGCCGGCCGTGCTCAGATCGGCCGCAGCGAATCCCTGGGCGGGGCGCGGTTCAGTCTGGTCTGGCCGAGGCGGCAGAGTGAGGCGGAGAGCCTCTAGGGGCGTTGCTTGTCTGTAGGGGCGAATTCATTCGCCCCTACAAGGCATATCGCCCTATGCGGGAATGGCCACCAGGCTGAGTAGCCTTCCCTGGAACATGCAGTGGTATCCGTCCAGCTCACGTCCAGCCGTCCATTCCTCTGACAGATCAATCAACAGCCGTAGGCGTGCCCGCACGCCGTCGCATTCGAGCAGTTCCGCATCCTGGAAATAGAAGCGCTTGCCCACCAGCGGGTAGAGCGCCTTGAACAGGCTTTCCTTTATAGAGAACGTCAGGGTGATGCGTTCGGCCTGCTGCTCGGGCGACAGGCCTGCAAGGCGCTGCAGTTCGGGCTCGGTGAGGAGCTGTTTCGCCAGCCGCTGGGCGCGGGTGGCGGTCAGGGGTTCTTCCAGGTCCAGGCCGAGGCCGCGCCACTGATCGCTGCGCGCCACCAGTGCGGTGGCCAGGCCGTGGCCGTGGCTGATGGAGCCGGTGATGCCTGCCGGCCAGACCGGTGCCCGGTCTTCGCCCAGGGCAGGCACCTCAGGGCTGCCGGTGAGGGCGAGGAGGGCGTCGCGGGCACAGAGGCGGCCGGCGAGGAACTCCGACTGCCGCTTGGCCACCGAGCGCTGGATATTGTCGGGCGCGGGGATGGCGCAGCGCTGGAGATCGTCGGCGGCGAACAGGGCCGGATCGAAGCGGCAGGAGCGAATGACCACACCTGGCAGGGCGTCAGCGAAGGGCCAGGTGGAATCGAGGGGGCTGCAGCAGTCGGGGAGGTTCAGTGTCATCGCGGCATTCTGACGGGCGCTGGCGGAATCGGCCAGTTCAAACGAGCGTTTACATAATTTTGCAAATGGCAAACAAAGCGAAACGGATCGCCGGACGGGGTTTTGCCAGACTAGCCCTGCGTTTCTTCTGGAACGCAGGTGAGGTTGTAGTCTGGAGTGCTGGCAATGCCGGTTCCGGACATTTTCTCTGAATTGAGTGCGGGAGCCTGAATGGGCTCCCGTTTTTTTTTGCGCGCCGGTTGGGGCTTCCTGCTCTTCTGGTCTGCAGAAAGTGGCGTGGGACGGCGCACGTGGTTTCGTTCAGCCTTGGTTCAAGGAGGGTTCAGGAGCGGTTCAGTGGTCGCTGGGCAATCTGGTTCCCGAGTTCAGCCAACTACTCGATAACCAGAAGAGGAAACTCACCATGAACCGTACCTTCAGCCGAATCGCTCTCGCTTCCGCCCTGGCCCTCGCCGCCGTCGGCGCCCAGGCCGCGGACAACTTCGTCGGTCTGACCTGGGGCCAGACCAACAACAACATCCAGAAGTCCGACGCGCTGAACGCGAACCTGGACAACCCCAAGCTGGACAAGGTCATCCACAAGACCGGCACCTGGGGCATCCGCGCCGGCCAGCAGTATGACGGCGGCCGCTACTACGCAACCTACGAGAACTTCTCCGACAGCAACAATGGCTTCAAGCTGCGTCAGCAGAACCTGCTCGGCAGCTACGATCTGTTCTTGCCCGTCGGCGACTACAACACCAAGCTGTTCGGCGGCGCCACCCTGGGCCTGGTCAAGCTGGAGCAGGAAAGCCGGGGTCTGAGCCGTGACAGCAACATCAACTACGCGGCCGGCCTGCAGGCCGGTCTCCTCCAGGACCTGAGCAAGAACGCGTCGATCGAAGCCGGTTACCGCTACCTGCGCACCAACGTCAGCACCGACATGGCTGAGCCCGGTGGGCCGCGTCTGGGTTCCCTGGACTTGCACAGCAGCGGCCAGGCCTACCTGGGCGCCAACTACACGTTCTAAACCGTTCACGAACATCAGGCCGGGCATTCGCCCGGCCGCTTCATTTGACAGGGAGACCGCACATGAAACTGCTGGTCGTGGAAGACGAAGCGTTGCTGCGCCACCACCTCTACACCCGCTTGGGCGAGCAGGGCCATGTGGTGGACGCCGTAGCCGACGCCGAGGAGGCGCTTTACCGCGCTGCGGAATACAACCATGACCTGGCGGTGGTGGACCTCGGTCTGCCGGGCATCAGCGGGCTTGACCTGATTCGCCAGTTGCGCAGCCAGGGCAAGACTTTCCCCATTCTCATCCTCACCGCGCGCGGCAACTGGCAGGACAAGGTCGAAGGCCTGGCCGCCGGCGCCGACGACTACGTGGTCAAGCCGTTCCAGTTCGAAGAGCTGGAAGCGCGGCTCAACGCTCTGTTGCGGCGTTCGTCTGGCTTCGTCCAGTCCGCCATCGAAGCCGGTCCGTTGCTGCTGGATCTCAACCGCAAGCAGGCACAAGTCGATGGCGAGCCTGTGGCGCTCACCGCCTACGAGTACCGCATCCTCGAATACCTCATGCGCCACCATCAGCAGGTGGTCGCCAAGGAGCGCCTGATGGAGCAGCTTTACCCTGACGACGAGGAGCGCGACCCCAACGTCATCGAGGTACTGGTCGGGCGCTTGCGCCGCAAGCTGGAAGGGGGCTGCGGCTTCAAACCGATCGACACCGTGCGTGGCCAGGGCTACCTGTTCACCGAGCGCTGCCGATGACCCGCAGCAAGTGCCTTTACGTGCGCATGGGTGCGTCCCTGCGTGTGCGGCTGATGCTGGGCGCCGCGGTGATGGCAGTGCTGTTCATGCTGGCGCTGCTGCCAGCGCTGCGTGGCGCCTTCGTCATTGCCTTGGAGCAGTCCATCCAGCAGCGCCTGGCCGCCGATGCCAGCGCGCTGATCGCCGCGGCACGGGTGGAGAACGGCCATCTGCAGATGCCCGAGAAGCTGCCGAACGAGGAATTCGACAACCTCGACGCGCGCCAATTGGGCTACATCTACGACAGCGATGGGCGCCTGGTGTGGCAGTCACGCTCCTCGCGCGATGAGCGGCTGGACTACCGGCCGCGCTACGACGGCCAGACCCACGAGTTCCTGCGGATCACCGACGGTGAGGAGGGCGAGTTCTTCGTCTACGACGTCGAGGTGGATTTGCTGCGCGGCCAGAAGGCCGCCTTCAGCATCGTCACCATGCAGCCGCTCGCCGACTACAAGAGCATGTATGACGGCTTCGTCAACCAGCTCTACCTCTGGCTCGGGGCGGCGTTGCTGGTGCTGCTGGGCCTGCTCTGGTTCGGCCTGACCTGGGGCTTTCGCAGCCTGCGCGGACTCAGTGCCGAGCTGGACGAGGTGGAGTCCGGTAGCCGCGACCGGCTGAGTGACGAGCACCCCCGCGAACTGCTGCGCCTAACCAAATCCCTCAACCGCCTGCTGGACAGCGAACGCCTCCAGCGCGAGCGCTACCGCCACTCACTGGACGACCTGGCCCATAGCCTGAAGACGCCACTGTCGGTGCTGCAGGGCGTCAGCGAGACCATCGCCGCCCGGCCTGTCGACCGTGAGCAGGCACGTGTACTGCAGGGGCAGATAGAGCGCATGAGCCAGCAGATTGGCTATCAGTTGCAGCGCGCTTCCCTGCGCAAGAGCGGCCTGGTGCGCCACCGTGTGCAGTTGGCGCCTCTGCTGGACAACCTGTGCGACGCGCTGGACAAGGTCTACCGCGAGAAACGTGTGCGGATGGCACGGGACTTCGATCCCGGCCTGATGATGCCCATGGAGCGGGGCGCCTTGCTGGAAATGCTTGGCAACCTGCTGGAGAACGCCTTCCGCCTCTGCCTTGGTCATATCCGTGTCAGCGCAGAGGTGCGGGATGGGTGCTGCGAACTGCGGGTGGAAGATGACGGCCCCGGCGTGCCGGTGGACCAGCGTGATCGCATCCTCAAGCGCGGCGAGCGCCTGGATACCCAGCACCCGGGGCAGGGTATTGGCACGGCGGTCGTGAAGGACATCATCGAAAGCTACGACGGCGAACTCTTTCTCCAGGACTCGTCGTTGGGCGGGGCGGAATTCAGGATTCGATTTCCGTTGCTGTAACCACTGGCCGGCTTTCCAGTAGGTTGGGCCGAGGAACGAGGCCCAACAAAGAGCAACCCTGGGTGTTGGGCCTCGCAGTCTCGGCACTCACCCACGGGGCAGTTTCGCTGCCGAGCGGCTCAGGCCTCCTGCGCCCGATACGCCCCTGGCGTCAGTCCCGTCCACTTCTTGAAGGCCCGGTGAAAGGCGGAGGGCTCGGAAAAGCCGAGCTGCTCGGCGACGTCCTGAATCGACAACTCGTCCCGACCCAGATGGTAGATGGCGAGGTCGCGGCGCAAGTGATCCTTCAACTCCTGGAAGCTTGAGCCTTCTTCCCGCAGGTGGCGGCGCAGGGTCTGGGGGCTGGTGTGCAGTTGCCGGGCAACGTCCTCCAGGTCCGGCCAGGTGCGGCAGTCGCGGCCGAGGAGGCGGCGGATCTGGCTGGTGAGGCTGTCGCCACCGTCGGGGCGGGCCAGCAGGTCGGCCGGGGAATGTTCGAGGAAATGCTTGAGCGTGCGCTCGTCCTGCAGCAGCGGCATGGTCAGGTAGCGGGCATGGAAACGCAGGCTGGTGCAGGGCGCATCGAACCGGCGGCCGGTGGGGAAAAGCAGTTCGTACTCGCTGGCGTGGGTCGGTTCCGGGTAGCTGAAAGTGGCTTCCTCCAGACTGATGCGCTGGCCGATCAGCCAACTGCCCAGGCGGTGCCAGATCACCAGAAGGCTTTCTACGAGGAAGTGGTCCGGGTCCCGGAGCGTGGCGTCATCCACTGTCAGCACGGCGAATTCACCGTCCCGCGTGAGCGTGATACGCGGCGCATCGGGAAACAGTCCGTAGAACAGGGTGCCCCGGCCCAGCGCCTTTTCCAGCGTACGGCAATGGATGATCGCGTGGCACATCATGGCGAATGTGCCGCGCTTGCTGCGCTGTTGGCCGAAGCCCATGTACTCGTCGTCCAGCGCTTCCCAGAGCAATTGCAGCAGCCGGGCGAACTGCTCGGGCGCCACCCGCGCGCGGGGTTCGTCCAGCAGGGCTGGCTGGATGCCCGCTTCGCGCAGCACGGTCGCACAGTCCACCCCTTGGTGCATGGCGCCGCGCAGGGCGGCCCGGACGAAATGGCTGGCGATGGTGCGCTCGCGCATGGGGTTGATCCGTGGTCGGGGAGGCCGATGTTAGGGCGCTGAAAGAGGCGGCCACAAGGGCGGAAGTGGCGGAAATCCCCCTGGGGGCTTGGCGGAAATCCGCCCGAAGGGCGCCAGGGTTCATCTTGGTTATTTTATTAAGTATATGAAATATAAGGGTTTTTACTATTTTTCAGGTTTGGCACAGGGCTTGCGTAGGGACAGTGCCGTCCATTCGACTGGATCGCACAACAACAAAAGTCTCCCGGACAGGGAGATATGTCGATCACAGTGACGCCAGGCCTAGACGGAACAGGTCGGGATCACTTGAAAGGAACACTGCCATGTCCCGCCAACCGTTCTACAAGAGCCTGTACGTTCAGGTCATCGTCGCCATCGCCATCGGCATCCTCCTGGGCCACTTCTATCCTGAAACCGGCGTCGCGCTGAAACCCCTGGGTGACGGCTTCGTCAAGCTGATCAAGATGGCCATCGCACCCATCATCTTCTGCACCGTTGTCAGCGGTATCGCCGGCATGCAGGACATGAAAGCAGTGGGCAAGACCGGCGGCTACGCGCTGCTGTACTTCGAAATCGTCTCCACCCTGGCCCTGATCATCGGCCTGGTCGTGGTCAACGTCGTCCAGCCTGGTGTCGGCATGCACGTCGATCCGGCCACCCTGGACACCAAGGGCATCGCCGCCTTCGCCGCTGCCGGCGAACAGCAGAGCACCATCGCCTTCCTGCTGAACGTGATCCCCGCGACCATCGTCGGCGCTTTCGCCAGCGGCGACATCCTGCAAGTGCTGTTCTTCTCCGTGATCTTCGCCTTCGCCCTGCAGCGCATGGGTGAGTATGGCAAGCCGATCCTGGAGTTCATCGACCGCATCGCCCATGTGATGTTCGGCATCATCAACCTGATCATGAAGCTCGCCCCCATCGGTGCCTTCGGCGCCATGGCCTTCACCATCGGCCAGTACGGCGTGGGTTCGCTGGTGCAGCTCGGCCAACTGATGCTGTGCTTCTACATCACCTGCGTGTTCTTCGTCCTGGTGGTCCTGGGCGGTATCGCCCGTGCCCACGGCTTCAGCATCCTGCGCTTCGTCCGCTACATCCGCGAAGAACTGCTGATCGTGCTGGGCACCTCCTCCTCCGAGTCGGCCCTGCCGCGCATGCTGAACAAGATGGAAAAGCTGGGCGCGAAGAAGAACGTGGTCGGCCTGGTCATCCCCACCGGCTACTCCTTCAACCTGGACGGCACTTCCATCTACCTGACCATGGCTGCCGTGTTCATCGCCCAGGCCACTGATACCCCGATGGACATCACCCACCAGCTGACTTTGCTGGCCGTGCTGCTGATCGCCTCCAAGGGCGCTGCCGGTGTCACCGGTTCCGGCTTCATCGTGCTGGCCGCCACCCTGTCCGCCGTTGGCACTCTGCCGGTCGCCGGCCTGGCGCTGATCCTCGGCATCGACCGCTTCATGTCCGAAGCCCGCGCCCTGACCAATCTGATCGGCAACGGCGTAGCCACCATCGTAGTCGCCAAGTGGTGCAAGCAACTGGACGAGAACACCCTGCAGCGCGAACTGGCTTCCGGCGGCAAGACCGAAGCCCCGACGGTTCCGCAGTCCGCTGCCTGATCGACGAACAGCTACAGCGTTCTCCTCCTGGTGAGGAGACACTTTTCAGCCCGGCCCCCGTAGCCGGGCTTTTTTTGTCCCGCTGAATCGCTTCTGGCAAGGGGAGGAGGGTCCGCTGCGCGCACCGCAACTTCCCTGCTGCGCATCCGGCGCGCGGCACACCCTACGGTTGGTCCATTTCCAGCCCTGACCGATTGCGTCAACTGCCCTGAGCGCTTGCGTCATTGAGGGGCGTCGGCACCGGCGCCTAACCTGCGGCACGACTCAGGCCCAGGAGCCACTGCCATGCAGCGCATTCATTTCGAGACCGAACACAACCTGTTCCGCGATGCCTTCCGTGCCTTCCTGCAGAAGGAGGTGGTACCTCACCAGGACGAGTGGGAAGAGGCTGGCGTGGTCGATCGCGGTGTGTGGAGGAAGGCGGGGGAGATGGGCTTCCTACTGCCCTGGGCGGACGAGGAATACGGCGGCGCCGGGCTCAAGGACTTCCGCTACGAGCAGATCATGGCCGAGGAGCTGGCCTACATAAATGAGCCGGGCTTCATGATCCCGCTGCATTCGTCCCTGTGTGGCCCCTATATCGCCGAGTACGGCAACGCCGAACAGAAGGCGCGTTTCCTGCCGGGGATCATCCGTGGCGAGACTATTCTCGCCGTGGCCATGACCGAGCCTTCCGCCGGCTCCGACCTGGCCGGCATGCGCACCACCGCCATCGACAAGGGCGACCACTACCTGCTCAACGGTTCCAAGGTGTTCATTTCAAATGGCCTGCTGGCGGACCTGGTCATCGTCGCCGCCAAGACCGACCCGACGAACAAGCACGCCATGGGCCTGTTCCTGGTGGAGCGCGGCATGGAAGGCTTCGAGCGCGGCCGCAACCTGAAGAAGCTGGGCATGAAGAGCCAGGACACCGCCGAGCTGTTCTTCAACAACGTCAAGGTGCCCAAGGAGAACCTGCTGGGCGATGCCAAGGGCGGCTTCTTCTACCTGATGAACATGCTCGCCCAGGAGCGCCTGACCAACGCCTGCGCCGCGGTGGCCGGTGCCGAGGCCGCGCTGCTCGCGACCATCGACTACGTGAAGGAACGCAAGGTTTTCGACCGGCCGGTTGCGAGTTTTCAGAACACCCGCTTCAAGCTGGCGGAAATGCGCACCCAGATCGACGTCGCCCAGGTCTTCACCGACCGCTGCGTGATGGACCACAACCAGAAGAAGCTCACCCCCGAAGTGGCCGCCGAGGCCAAGCTGTTCACCACCGAACTGCTGGGCAAGGTGGTGGACGAAGGCGTACAGCTGCACGGTGGCTGGGGCTACATGTGGGAATACCCCATCTGCAAGATGTACGCGAACGCGCGCATCCAGCGGATCTTCGCCGGCACCTCGGAAATCATGAAGGAGATCATCAGTCGCGGGATGAAGCTCTGAGGTGGGCGAGCGATTCGCACGGCGCCCCCTGCGAATGTGCCCCGTAGGGTGCGCCGTGCGCACCTTGGACAGACATCATTGAGGCGATCGTCATGACTCACGCACAAGGCGCCATCGACGCATGGGCGCAATTGGCCACCGGCCGCACCCGCGAGCTGATCCCCGAAGCCGTGCGGCTGTTCGAGAAATCCGGCACCACTGCCCTGCTGGACAAGGGCCTGAGCCCCGAGGAAACCGTGGCGGAAATGGACCGCGCCGGCATCGACAAGCTGATGGTCAGCGCCTGGTGCCGCCCGGAGCGCTGGGTCAGCACCAATGACGAGGTGGCCGAATACACCCACGCCTTTCCCGACCGCTTCGTCGGCGTGGCCGCGGTGGACATGAGCAAGCCCATGGCTGCATTGCGCGAGCTGGAGCGGGCGGTGACCGAACTGGGTTTCAAGGCGCTGCGGGTCGTGCCCTGGCTGTGGAAGCTGCCGCCCAACCATCGGCTCTACTACCCGCTCTATGTGAAGTGCATCGAGCTGGACATACCCTTCTGCACCCAGGTCGGCCACACCGGCCCGCTGATGCCTTCGGAAACCGGCCGCCCGGTGCCCTATCTGGACGAGGTGGCCCTGGACTTCCCCGAGCTGCGCATCGTCGCCGGGCATATCGGCCATCCCTGGACGGAGGAGATGATCGGCATCGCCTGGAAGCACGACAACATCTATATCGACACCTCCGCCTACTTGCCGCGCTATTACCCTCAAGCCCTGATCCAGTACATGAAGAGCTACGGCCAGGACAAGGTGCTGTTCGGCAGCAACTTCCCGCAGTTGTCGCTTTCCCGCTGCATGGAGCAGGTGGCTGACATGGGGCTTCCCGATGAGGTCAGGGAGAAGTTCCTCCACGGCAATGCGCGCAAGGTGTTCAGGCTTTAGAGTGAACGGCTGGTGGACGACCGCCGGAAACGAGATCAGGAGTTGCCATGAAAGGCCCGCTGTCTTCGCTGAAAATCCTCGACTTCTCCACCCTGCTGCCTGGCCCCTTCGCCTCGCTGCTGCTGGCTGACATGGGGGCGGACGTGTTGCGGGTGGAGTCTCCCACGCGCGTGGACCTGGTGCGCGTGTTGCCGCCCCACGATGGTGGCCAGTCCACCAGTCATGCCTACCTCAACCGCAACAAGCGCAGCATTGCCCTGGACCTGAAACGGCCGGAGGCGGTGGAGATCGTCAAGCAGCTGGTGCGTGACTACGACATCGTGCTGGAACAGTTCCGCCCCGGTGTGATGGGCCGCCTGGGGCTGGGCTATGAGGACCTGAAAGCGATCAACCCGAAGCTGATCTACGTCTCCATCACCGGCTACGGCCAGACCGGCCCGTACCGCGACCGTGCGGGGCACGACATCAACTACCTGGCCCTGGCCGGCATCGCCAGCTACACCGGCCGGCGCGACAGCGGGCCATTGCCGCTCGGGGTGCAACTCGCGGATATCGGCGGCGGGTCCCTGCACGGTGTGATGGGGTTGCTGGCGGCGGTGATCCATCGCCAGGCCACGGGGGAGGGGCAGCAAGTGGACGTCAGCATGACCGACTGCGCCTTTGCCCTGCACGGCATGGCCGGCGCTGGCTACCTGGGTGCCGGGGTGGAGCCGGATATGGAGAATCAGGCCCTCAACGGCGGCAGCTTCTACGACTACTACCGCACCCGCGATGGCCGCTGGTTCTCGGTGGGCAGCTTGGAGCCGCAGTTCATGCAGCAGTTCTGTGCCGCCATCGGCCAACCGGGGCTGGCGGCCAAGGGGCTGTCGCCCAAGGCCGAGGATCAGCACGCGCTGAAGCGTGCCATCGAGATCGAGTTCGAGAAGCGGGACTTCGCCGAGTGGCTGGACATCTTCTCCGCCCTGGATGCCTGCGTGGAGCCCATGCTGCCGCTGTCGGAAGCGGTGGAGCATCCGCAGGTCAAGGCCCGCGAACTGGTGGTGGACGTGCCGCGCGATGGCCTGCCGCCGCAGAAACAGATCGCCTGCCCGATCAAGTTCTCCGCTGGCCTTCCCGTACCGCGCTTTGCCGGTGGGGCGGTGGGGTTGCATACCGCCGAAGTGCTGGCCGGACTGGGGTTGAGCGCCGAGCAGATCGACGCGCTGAAAGCGGCAAAGGTGGTGGGATAACGCGTGGGGAAAACCCTGTAGGGGCGAATGAATTCGCCCCTACAGAGAAAGCCGACCTTACACCTGGCTCTGTTCCCCGCTGAACACCAGGGTCACCCGGCAGCGTCGGCAGTAGTAGCGACGCCCGCGCGCCACCAGGGCGTGGCGTTGCGCGGAGAAGGGGTGGCCGTCGGGGCAGGCGCAGCGATAAAGGTAGCGGGTCGCCTTGCGCCGTTTCACTTCATAGGTATGGCAGCGGTTGGGTGGCAGCTCGTAGACGCCGCGCATGATCAGCTGCCATTCCTCGCCATGGGGCTGGATGCGCGGGCCGAACAATTGGTGGGCCACCAGGTGCGCCACTTCATGGGCCACGGTCTGGCGCAGGAAATCTTCCTGGTTCTCGCGGTAGAGCTGCGGATTGAAGCGCAGTTTGTTCTCGTCCAGATGGGCGACGCCGGCCTTCTGCCCGCGAAGCTTGAAACTGACCTCCGGGCGGGGGAATCGGCATTTGAAGAAGTCTTCCGCCTGCAGGTAGCAGGCTTCGACGCGGGCAAGTAGCTGCTCGGGCATAGGGCACTCCGTTGGCGCGGAATTATGCCGCAAAGCCGGGGCTGTCCGGAGGAGCTGACGCCGAGTGGTCATTCCCGGCCAAAAGAAAAGGCCGCCCCGAGGCGGCCTTTCTTGTCAGAGGGAATGCTCAGCTGGTGTACACCGGCCCCAGACCGAAGCCCCAGAGGATGACCGCCGAGGCGATCATCGCCACCAGCACCACCAGGCCTACCGCCAGCACCGAGCTGGAGAACAGGAAGCCTTCGTCCTTGGGAATGTTCATGAAGGTCGGTATGCCCACGTAGAGCAGGTAGACCGTGTAGCAGATGGCCAGGGTGCCCACCGTCGCGCCGAACCAGAGGTGCGGGTAGAGGGCCGCCAGGCCGCCGATGAACAGCGGGGTAGCGCAGTAGGCGGCGAAGACGATGCACTCGCTGATGCTCGGGTTGGCGTCGTAGGTACGTGCCATCCAGTGGATGAAGCCGCCCATTACCGCCACGCCGGCCAGCATCGCCAGGTAGGACATGATGGACATCTGCATCGCGCTGGCCTGGGTGAGCATCACGGGATCGCCCTTGCCCAGTATCCAGCCAACCTGGGTCGTGCCGATATACGCGGAGATTACGGGAATTGCAGCAAGGATCAGGACGTGGGTGAGGTACATGTGGCTGATGCTTTCTTCTTCGCCACGGATTTCCTGCCACTCTTGATCGGGATGGGTGAAGAGCCCCCAAACATGGTGAATCATGCTGAACACCTCCTCATTATTATGAGGTCGCCCCCCAGCGAAGCGCCGGAGACGCGTATCCAGCGCCGACCGGTGCTCGGCCGACCTATGCGACCTTACGTCGCAGTATAGGCAGGTTGCCCGGCTCCGCCTTAGAGCGAATCGAAGATAAGTCGTCAGCTGTAATAGCGCTGAAGTATTTCCATGGCCTTGTTGATCGATTGCAGGCGCGACGTGCTGCCGCCGCGATCGGGATGGTGCTGGCTCACCAGCTGGCGGTAGCGCTGCTTGATCACGGCCAGGCTGAGGGGCTGGCTGCCGCTGTGCAGGCCGAACAGTTCCAGCGCCGCGAGCTTCTCCTCGCTGCCCTGCATGCGGGTCCAGAAGCTCGCCAGGAGCCGTTCCACATCTTCTTCCGTGGTGTCCCGCAGGTTGTTCAGGTCCAGGTAGTACTCCCGCAGCGGGTCGAGCTCGCTGAGGGCGGCGTCTGTCCCCGGTTCATAGGGGAGCAGCTGCACGCGCAGGGGGCTGATGGACAGGTGTGCCTGGCCTGCGCCACTCAGTTGGTCCCGCAAGCGGTAGAGGGCGTTGAAGACCAGGAAGTGGGTGCGGAACAGCACCAGCTTGTCGGTGAGTTCCAGGTGGGGGATATGGGTGGAATGACGGGCCTTGAGGGCCAGGATCAACTGATGCTCGCTCAGCCCCTGGGGTGCTCCGCGCAAGAGTTCGTGGAGTTGGTCGCTCAGGTCCTGGCCGGGGTCGAGGTCGGTATTCATCGCCGGAGCCTAGCACAGCCTGACGATGGGGCTGGGGCCGCGCACGCTTTGTGCGTAAAATAGCCAGCTTTTCGCATCTCCCCCGGATTTCAGAGCACCATGGGCACCCTTTCGGTCAACCAGAACAAACTGCAGAAACGCATCCGCCGCCTGGCCGGCGAGGCCATCGCCGACTTCAACATGATCGAGGACGGCGACAAGGTCATGGTCTGCCTGTCCGGCGGCAAGGACAGCTACACCATGCTGGACGTGCTGCTGTACCTGCAGAAGGTCGCGCCGATCAAGTTCGAGATCGTCGCCGTGAACATGGACCAGAAGCAGCCCGGCTTCCCCGAGCACGTGCTGCCGGCCTACCTGGAATCCATCGGCGTGCCGTACCACATCATCGAGAAGGACACCTACTCGGTGGTGAAGGAGAAGATCCCGGAGGGCAAGACCACCTGCTCGCTCTGCTCGCGCCTGCGCCGTGGCACGCTCTACACCTTCGCCGACGAGATCGGCGCCACCAAGATGGCCCTGGGGCACCACCGCGACGACATCCTGGAAACCTTCTTCCTCAATATGTTCTACGGCGGCACCCTCAAGGCCATGCCGCCGAAGCTGCTGGCAGACGACGGCCGCAACGTTGTGATCCGCCCGCTGGCCTACTGCAACGAGGCCGATATCGAGGCGTACTCCGTCCTCAAGGAATTCCCGATCATCCCGTGCAACCTCTGCGGTTCCCAGGAGAACCTGCAGCGCCAGGTGGTGAAGGAAATGCTCAACGAGTGGGAGCGCAAGTCGCCGGGCCGTACCGAGATCATGTTCCGCGCCCTGCAGAACGTGGTGCCCTCGCAGCTGGCCGACCGCAACCTGTTCGACTTCGCCAGCCTGCGTATCGACGAGACCGCGGCGCCGCGCACCCTGGACGTCGTCAATATCTGATCCTGCTTCTTGTAGGAGCCAGCTTGGCTGGCTCCTACCGGAAACCGCACGCTCTGGCTCGAAAGGACTCCCCATGCGCGACTACCGCTGGCTCCACGAATATTGCCTGAACCGCTTCGGCTCGGCCGAAGCCCTGGAAGCGCGCCTGCCGCAGCCGCGCAGCGATGCCGAGCTGCGCGCCCTGGGCGACGACCGCTACCTGTCGCTGATGGCCCTGCGAGTGTTCCGCGCCGGCCTCAAGCACAGCCTGGTGGATGCCAAGTGGCCGGCCTTCGAAGAGGTGTTCTTCGGCTTCGACCCGCAGAAGGTGGTGCTGATGAGCGCCGAGCACCTGGAGCGGCTGATGCAGGACACCCGCCTGATCCGCCACCTGGGCAAGCTCAAGAGCGTGCCGCGCAATGCCCAGTTCATGCTGGATGTCGTGCGGGAGAAGGGCAGCTTCGGTGCGCTGGTCGCCGACTGGCCGGTGACCGATATCGTCGGCCTGTGGAAGTTGCTCGCCAAGCGCGGCAACCAGTTGGGCGGGCTGTCGGCGCCGCGTTTCCTGCGTATGGTCGGCAAGGACACCTTCATTCCCACCGACGATATGGTCGCTGCCCTCAAGGCCCAGGACATTATCGACAAGGCGCCCACGAGTCAGAAGGACCTGGCCCAGGTCCAGGCCGCATTCAACCAGTGGCATGCCGAGAGCGGTCGGCCGCTGTGCCAGCTGTCGGTGATGCTGGCGCACACGGTCAACCACTGAGCCTGCGGTTGCGCTGCGCGGCGCGCCGGGCGGACACTGGGCGCCGATCGGAACAGGGGGACCGAACATGTCGGATATCCAACGTGTGGCCGAAGCAATCAAGGCGGCCAAGCGAATCCTGGTCATCACCGGCGCGGGGCTGTCGGCCGATTCCGGCCTGCCGACCTATCGGGGCCTGGGCGGGCTGTACAACGGCGTGACGGAAGAAGGGCTGCCTATAGAAGAGGCGCTTTCCGGCCCCATGCTGCGGCGCGATCCGGCGCTCTGCTGGAAATACCTCGCCCAGCTCGGCCGTGCCTGCCTCGGCGCCCGGCCAAACGCCGGTCATGAAGCGATCGCCCAATTGCAGCGAATCAAGCCCGAGTGCTGGGTGCTGACCCAGAACATCGATGGCTATCACCGCCAGGCGGGGTCGCCGCCAGAGCGGCTGATCGAGATTCACGGCGAGCTGTCGCCGCTCTACTGCCAGTCGTGCGGGAAGGAAAGTTTCGACCTGGCCCGACATCTGGCAGCAGAAATGCCTCCCAGATGTCATGAATGCGGTGGTATTCTCCGTCCGCCCGTGGTGCTGTTCGAAGAAATGCTCCCTGAGCAAGCCATCGACAGCCTCTACGCCGAGCTCCGCAAGGGATTCGATGCGGTGATCTCGGTGGGAACCACGGCGAGCTTTCCCTACATCATCGAGCCCGTCATCCGCACCCGCCACGCAGGCGGTTTCACCGTGGAGATCAACCCGGCTCGCACCGACCTCAGCCCTGTGGTCGACGTCCACCTCAATGGAAAGGCCTTAGATGTTCTGCAAGGACTGCTAAGTCACATTTCGGGCGATTAAATTTGCAAATGAGGTTGATAGAAGGCATAGTCGCGCCTTCATCATTTTTCATTCCATTTAATTCGACACGGTCGTGCCCATGCTGAAGCGCTTCGCACCCCTCGTGCCTGTCACTTTCGCCCTGTTTCTCGCCGCTTGCGCAGGCGATGTGCAGCAGCAATCCCAGTTCCAGTCTCAGGCTCCCGTAGCCGATGGCGCCCCCGATTCGCTGCTGGCGGATCGCGAGCCCACTGCCCTGGATCTGGCGAACCTCACCGACGACGAGCCCTACCAGATGCCGTCCCTGGCCGATGGCCTGCTGGAGCGTGGCTTCCAGCTGATGGGCACACCCTATCGTTTCGGTGGCCGTTCCCTGAAGACCGGTTTCGACTGCAGCGGTTTCGTCGGTTACCTGTTCAAGGAAGAAGCCGGTATCCAGCTGCCGCGTTCCACCCGCGAGATGATCAACCTGGATGCCCCGGTGATCGCCCGCGATGACCTGAAGCCCGGCGACATCGTGTTCTTCAACAACCGTGGCCGCGGCCGCGTCAGTCACGCCGGCATCTATATCGGCGATGACCAGTTCATCCATTCCAGCAGCAGCCGCAGCGGCGGTGTACGCGTCGACAGCCTCGACGATCGCTATTGGAAGGCCAGCTACATGGAAGCCAAGCGCGTCCTGGCAATGAACACCCCGACTCGCCACCCGACGCATCGCTGATCCAGCGGGTTGCGAGACAAAAAGCCGAGGCGGCCCGATGGCCGCCTCGGCTTTTTTTCTTTCCGGAGGGAACTTTTTCCAGCCAACCCTGCAGCTTTCGCTTGCAATATCACTGTGAGATCAGCAAATTAGCGTGCATTCTTCAAGTCAGGACTGACTTGCCATGCTCGCACCGGACCGCCTCGCCATCCTTGCCTTGGCTGCGCTGCTCACCGCTTGCGCGAGCAAGGCGCCGCCGCCTTATTCCCCTCCCGTCGTCCCTTCTCCTGCCCAGCAGTTCTCACCCGTTGCCGAAGACGTGCTGTTTCGCGCCCTTGGCCTGGTGGGCACACCCTATCGCTGGGGTGGCAACACGCCGGACAGCGGTTTCGACTGCAGTGGCCTGATCGGTTACGTCTATCGCGACGTTGCCGGCATCAGCCTGCCGCGTACCACCGGTGAGCTGATTTCCATGCGCACCCCCAGCATCGGTGTCAACGCGCTGCAAAGCGGCGACCTGGTGTTCTTCGCCACCAATGGCGGCGGGCAGGTCAGCCATGCCGGCATCTATGTGGGGGAGGGTCGCTTCGTCCATGCGCCGCGTACCGGTGGAACGGTGCGGCTGGACAGTCTGTCGAACAGCTACTGGCAGAGAAGCTACCTGAGCGCCAAGCGAGTAATCTTCGATCCAAGCCTGGCGCGCACCCCCTGAGGCACCCCATGACCAACCGCACGCTGAACCTCGACGACGCCCTTTACGGCTACCTCCTCGATGTTTCGCTGCGGGAGGCGCCACTCTTGGCGCGCTTGCGGGCGGAAACCCTGGCCCTGCCCATGGGCCGCTGGCAGATCGCCCCGGAGCAGGGGCAGTTCATGGCGCTGCTGGTCAAGCTCATCGGCGCGCGGCGCATCCTCGAAGTGGGCACCTTCACCGGCTACAGCGCGCTGTGCATGGCCGCCCAACTGCCGGAAGACGGTCGGATGGTCTGCTGCGACCTTCCTGGCGACTACAATGCCATCGCCCGCCGCTATTGGCAGGAAGCCGGCCTTTGCGAGCGGATCGAACTGCGCCTGGCGCCGGCGCTGGATACCTTGCCAGGGCTGGAGGCGGACAGCTTCGACCTGATCTTCATCGACGCCGACAAGGCCAACTACCCCGCCTATCTGGAAGAAGCCCTTCGCCTGGCGCGTCGAGGTGGGCTTATCCTCTTCGACAACGTGCTCTGGAGCGGTCGGGTTCTGGAGGCTGATCCGGATTCCGAAGACACCCGCGCCATCCAGGCCCTGAACCGTGCACTGAAGGACGACGACCGCGTTGACCTGTCGCTGCTGCCGGTGGGCGATGGCCTGACTCTCTGCCGCAAGCGCTGACGCCTGGGCGACATCCCGACCACCATGCCGGAACCCATCCGTCTCCCGCCCCAGCCTGACGCCTGCGAACTCTGCCGCCGCGCCGCCGCGCTGACTCGTCATCACCTGATCCCCAAGGCCCTGCACGACAAACCCTACGTGCAGAAGCGGTTCGCCAAGGGCGAGCGCATCACCGCCACCCTCTGGGTCTGCCGGCCTTGCCACAACCAGATCCACAAGCTGTTCAGCGAGAAGGAACTGGCCCTGAACTTCAACAGCCGCGAGTCCCTGCTGGGCGATGAGCGCCTGCGTACCTTCGTCGACTGGCTGGCTGCCAAGCCGGCAGGCTTCACCCCGAGGCACTGAATGACGCCCATCCCCGACGACCTGATCCGGCACCTGCAGCAGGTCCGCCATTTGGTGATCTTCACCGGTGCCGGCGTTTCCGCCGAAAGCGGCATCCCTACCTTTCGCGATGCTCAGACCGGCCTCTGGGCCAAGTACCGCCCCGAACAGCTGGCCAGCCCCGAAGGCTTCCATGCTGATCCGCAGACCGTCTGGGACTGGTACGCCTGGCGCCGCGAGAAATGCCTGGCTGCCGAGCCCAATGCGGCGCATCTGGCCATCGCCGAGCTTGAACGGCGTCTGCCACGGGTGACGCTGATCACCCAGAACGTCGACGGCCTGCATCAGCGCGCCGGAAGCTCCGCGCCGCTGGAACTGCACGGCAATATCCACCACTTGAAATGCTTTGCCTGCCGGCGGGATGGCGGCGATTGGCCCGATGACGTGCGGACCATCCCGCGCTGTCGTTGCGGTGGCCGGATGCGCCCGGCGGTGGTCTGGTTCGGCGAAAGCCTTCCCGAGACAGTGCTGGGAGCTGCCGCCGAGGCCAGCCAGCACACCGACCTCTTCCTCAGCATCGGCACATCCAGCCTGGTCTACCCGGCGGCCGAGCTGCCCTTTCTGGCCAAGCGCCACGGCGCCTTCGTGGTGGAGATCAATCCTCAGCCCACGCCCCTCAGTGCGCGAGCCGACCTCTGCCTGCAAGGCGCGGCAGGGGAAGTGATGGCCGCGCTGCTGGCGACCAACACATAGGATGCAGTAGAGCGAAGCGAAACCCATCAACCGGACCCTGGGTTTCGCTTCGCTCCGCACCAACCCACGGATGGCGCTGAGCCCGCTCCGTCTGTCGGGTTTGACGCTCTCTCTCCGACCCTCTAACCTTCGCCGCTGCCTCAGGTGCCCCTTGGCTCATGTCGAAGGGGTGAAACAGGGAAGCCGGTCCATTCCTCAGAAGAATCCGGCGCTGCCCCCGCAACGGTAGGCGAGTAGAAAGCCGCAATCGGCCACTGTGCCCAGGCATGGGAAGGCGCGGCAAGGGAGCGAAGCTCCACTCGCAAGCCCGGAGACCGGCCTGGCGCGTTCAGCGCACGCGGAGCCTTCCGCGTGCAGTTCCCACAGATGTCGCGCGGGTGGCACGACGGAGATCCAGACTTTGATTCGCAAGCCTTTCATCGGGCCAGCGGCGTTTGCGCTGCTTGGCACTTCAGCCCTTTCCTCCAACCTGGCCGCTGCGGCCCTGACCCTCGACGAGCAGGTGGTCACCGCCACTCGCAGCGAACATCCGGTACGTGCCAGCCTGGCGGCGACCACCGTGATCGACCGCGAAGAGATCGAACTCAGCCAGGCCCGTTCCGTGCCCGAGCTGCTGCGCAAGGTGCCGGGCGTGACCGTCAGCAATAACGGTGGTCCGGGGAAGCAGACCACGGTGTCCATTCGCGGGACGGAATCCGATCACGTGCTGGTGCTGATCGACGGCGTCAAGGTGGGGTCGGTCAGCAATGGCCTTACCGCGTTCCAGGACCTGCCGGTCGAGTTGATCGAGCGCATCGAGGTCGTTCGCGGCCCCCGGTCGAGCCTCTACGGCTCGGAAGCCATCGGCGGCGTGATCCAGATTTTCACCCGCAAGGGCGGGCAGGACGGCGCCAAGCCCTGGTTCTCGGCCGGTTACGGCACCCACGACAGCTATGACGGCAGCGCCGGTGTTTCCGGTGGCGACGGCAAGGGCTGGTACAACCTCGGCCTCAGCAGCCAGGACACCGACGGCATCGACGCTCTCAATGCACGGAGCAGCTACCACGAGCCCGATGCCGACGGTTACCGCAACCTGTCCGGCAGCCTGGGCGCCGGCTATCGCTTCGACAATGGCCTGGAACTCGACGGCACGCTGATGCGCGTCAAGGCCCACAACGACTACGACCTGGTCAGTCCGTACAATCCCGGGGGAGGGCGGAACGCCAACGCCGACAACGAGCAGCGGCTTATCGGCGGGCGTGCTCGCTTCAGCCCGCTGGAGCCCTGGGATGTGACCTTGCAGGCAGGCCAGAGCGAGGACCTTAGCCGCGAGGAAACGGGTGGGCAGTTCTCCTCACGCTTCGATTCCCAGCGGAACTCGGCTTCCTGGCTGAACGACGTGACCCTGGCCGAAGGCCATGTGCTGACCCTGGGCTACGACTGGCAGCAGGACGAAGTCAGCAGCTCCACCGTCTTCGACAAGGATTCACGGCTGAACAAGGGCTGGTTCGCCCAGTACCTCGGCGAAGCTGGCCGCCAGGACTGGCAACTCAGCCTGCGCCGCGACGACAACGAGCAGTTCGGCACCCACGACACCGGCAGCGCCGCCTGGGGATACGCCCTGACCGACGCCGTGCGCTTCAGTCTTAGCTACGGCACCGCGTTCAAGGCGCCTACGTTCAACGAGCTGTACTTCCCCGACTACGGCAACCCCAACCTGGATGCGGAAACCTCCGAGACCTTCGAAGTCGGCCTGGCCGGCGAGCATGACTGGGGACGCTGGTCGGCCAATGCCTTCCGTACCGACGTGGATGATCTGATCGTCCATGACGCGAACTCAGGGCTCGGGCCCTTCGGTAGCCCTAACAACATCGGCAAGGCGCGCATCGATGGCCTCGAGCTGGTGCTGGGCAGCCAGTGGCTGGGCTGGGACTGGCAGGCCAACGCGACATTGCTCGATACCGAGAACCGAGCGAACGACGCCAATCACGGTAATGAGCTGCCGCGCCGGGCCCGGCAGGTGTTCAACCTCGATCTGGACCGCCGCATCGGCCGCTTCGGCGTGGGCGCGACCCTGCACGCGGAAGGACGGCGCTTCGACGATATAGAAAATGATCAGCGCCTCGCCGGCTATGCCACCGTGGACCTGCGCGGCGAGTACTGGCTGACCGAGGAGTGGCGCCTGCAGACCAAGGTGACCAACCTGCTGGACGCCGACTATGAAACCGCACTGGACTTCAATCAGCCCGGACAGGCAGTGTTCTTCTCCGTCCGCTACCAGGCCATTTGACCCCGAGGAATTCCCATGAGCGAATCCGCCGAACGCGATGCCCGCCACAAGGCCCGCATGCAACGCAAGAAGGCCGTGATCGACGAAAAGATCGCCCAGGCCCAGGACGAATACGGCCTGCTGCTGGTGCACACCGGCAACGGCAAGGGCAAGAGCAGCTCGGCCTTCGGCATGGTGGCCCGCGCTCTGGGGCATGGCCTCAAGGTCGGGGTGGTGCAGTTCATCAAGGGGGGCATGTCTACCGGCGAGGAGGCTTTCTTCCGCCGCTTCCCCGAAGAAGTCAGCTACCACGTGATGGGCGAGGGCTACACCTGGGACACCCAGGATCGCCAGCGTGATATCGAAAAGGCCCAACAGGCCTGGGCCGTGGCGCGTACCCTGCTGGACGATCCGCAGGTGGGCCTGGTGGTGCTGGACGAGCTGAACATCGCCCTCAAGCACGGCTACCTGGACCTGGAAACCGTACTCAAGGACATCGAGTCCCGCCCCGAGCATCAGCACGTGGTCGCCACCGGCCGTGGCGCGCCTGAAGGCCTGATCGAGGCCGCCGACACCGTCACCGAGATGTCCCTGGTGAAGCACGCCTTCAAGTCCGGCGTGAAAGCCCAGAAGGGTGTGGAGTTCTGATGCCGCGCGCCGCTGCTTTTGCCCCCTCTCCCTTCAGGGAGAGGGCGGGGGAGAGGGCAATCCATGCCTGATCAAGCCAGAAACTGTCCGGCCCTGCTGATCGCCGCCCCCGCCTCCGGCCAGGGCAAGACCACTGTCACCGCCGCTCTGGCGCGCCTGCACGCCCGTCAGGGCAAGCGGGTGCGGGTGTTCAAGTGCGGCCCGGACTTCCTCGACCCGATGATCCTCGCCCGCGCTTCCGGTGCGCCGGTCTACCAGCTGGACCTGTGGATGGTGGGCGAGGCGGAAAGCCGCCGCCTGCTCTGGGAGGCGGCCGGAGAGGCCGACCTGATCCTGATCGAAGGCGTGATGGGCCTGTTCGATGGCTCCCCCTCCGCCGCTGACCTGGCCCGTCACTTCGGCGTGCCGGTCCTTGGCGTGATCAACGGCGCCGCCATGGCCCAGACCTTCGGCGCCCTGGCCGTGGGCCTGGCCACCTACCAGCCGGGCCTGCCTTTTGCCGGCGTGCTCGGCAACCGTGTCGGCAGCCAGCGCCACAGTGACCTGATCCGCGACAGCCTGCCGGACTGGATTCGCTGGTACGGCTCCCTGCCGCGCAGCGCTGATGTGGAACTGCCCAGCCGCCACCTGGGCCTGGTGCAGGCCGAGGAACTGGCGGACTTGGACGCCCGCCTGGATGCCGCCGCCGATGCCCTGGCCGCCAGCGCGGAAGTGGCCCTGCCACCTGCCGTGTGCTTCGCCGCCCCCGAGCCCCAATACATCGGCGACGGGCTGGCCGGTGTGCGCATCGGCGTGGCGCGGGACACCTCCTTCGCCTTCCTCTATCAGGCGAACCTGGACCTGCTGCAGCGCCTGGGCGCCGAGCTGGTGTTCTTCTCGCCCCTGACGGACGAACGACTGCCCGAGGTGGACAGCCTTTACCTGCCCGGCGGCTACCCCGAGCTGCACCTGAAGCAACTCGCTGGCAACCGCGCCATGGCCGACGCCATTCGCGCCCACCACGAGGCCGGCAAGCCGACCCTCGCCGAGTGCGGCGGCATGCTCTATTTGCTGGAGTCGTTGACCGAAGCGGGCGGTGAATCCGCCGAATTGCTGGGCCTTCTGCCTGGCCGCGCGACGATGCAGAAGCGGCTGGCTGCCCTGGCCCTGCAGGAAGCATGGCTGCCGGAAGGCAGCCTGCGCGGGCACACCTTCCACCACTCGTTGCTGGATTCGCCCCTGGAGCCCATCGCCCGGGGCCTTTGCCCGAATGACAAACCGGTGGCCGAAGCGGTATTCCGCATCGGCCGCCTGACCGCCTCTTATATCCACTTCTACCTGCCGTCCAATCCCCGGGCGGCTGCGGAGCTGTTCCGACCATGAGCGAACACGCCTTCGACCCTGACCAGCGCGCGGCGGTCTACCGCGCCATCGCCGAGCGTCGCGACATGCGCCACTTCAGTGGTGGCGAGGTAGCGCCCGAACTGCTGGCGCGTCTGCTTGAGGCCGCCCACCAGGCGCCCAGCGTCGGCCTGATGCAGCCCTGGCGTTTCCTGCGGATCACCTCGAAGGACCTGCGCCGGGACATCCATGCGCTGGTGGAAGCTGAGCGCGTGCGCACCGCCGACGCCCTGGGCGAGCGCTCGGACCAGTTCATGCGACTCAAGGTGGAAGGCATCCTCGACTGCGCCGAGCTGCTGGTGGCGGCACTGATGGACGGCCGCGAGGCCCATGTATTCGGTCGTCGCACCCTGCCGGAAATGGACCTGGCCTCGCTGTCCTGCGCCATCCAGAACCTCTGGCTGGCGGCCCGCGCCGAAGGCCTCGGCATGGGCTGGGTGTCGCTGTTCGAGCCCCAGGCCCTGGCTGATCTGCTGGGCATGCCCGAAGGCAGCAAACCTCTGGCGGTGCTGTGCCTGGGGCCGGTCACGGCGTTCTATCCGGCGCCCATGCTGGCCCTGGAGGGCTGGGCGCAGCCGCGCTCGCTGGCCGATCTGGTCTTCGAAAACCAGTGGGGGCAGCGCTCATGAGCCTGGGATTCCTCACCCTCGGCGCCGTAGCGCTGGACGCCCTGTTCGGCGAGCCGAAGGGCTGGCACCCGTTGGTGGCCTTCGGCAAGTTCGCCAACCGCCTGGAACGCCGATTCAACCCCGGCGGCCGTGGCTGGCGCAGCCACGGCGTCAGCGCCTGGGTGCTGGCCGTACTCCCGCTGACCGTCGGCGCCTGGCTGCTGTCCGAGCTGCCTTATATCGGCTGGCTGGTGGGCGTCGTCGCCCTCTACGCCGCCATCGGCCTGCGCAGCCTCAACGAGCACGCCGAGCCCGTCGCCAATGCGCTGCAATCGGGCGACCTGCCGGAAGCGCGCAGGCGCGTGGGCTACATGGTCAGCCGCGAAACCCGCGAGCTGGACGAGTCCGCCGTGGCCCGCGCCGCCACCGAGTCGGTGCTGGAGAACGGCAGCGACGCGGTATTCGCCGCGCTCTTCTGGTTCGCCGTGGCCGGCGCACCGGGCGTGGTGCTCTATCGCCTGTCCAACACCCTGGACGCCATGTGGGGCTACCGTAACGAGCGTTTCGAGCGCTTCGGCTGGGCGGCGGCGCGCATCGACGACGTCCTCAACTACATCCCCGCACGACTGGTGGCCCTGACCTACGCCCTGCTGGGCAAGACCCGGCTGGCCCTGCGCTGCTGGCGCCGCCAGGCCCCGCAATGGGACAGCCCCAACGCCGGTCCGGTCATGGCCGCTGGCGCCGGTTCCCTGGGCGTGGCGCTGGGCGGGCCGGCGGTCTACCACGGCGAGTTGCACCAGCGCCCGGTGCTGGGCGAAGGCCTGGCGGCCCGCGCCGAAGATATCGGCCGGGCCATGGACCTGGTGCGCCAGGGCGTGCTGCTCTGGCTGGTAGCGTTGATCTTCGGAGGCTGGCTCCTTGCTTGAACACGGCGGACGACTGCGCGCGGCGGCGCAGCGCTATGGCATTGCCGAGGCGGACTGGCTCGACCTCTCCACCGGCATCGCTCCCTACGGCTGGGACCTGCCGGCCATCCCGGCCTCCGCCTGGGCACGTCTGCCGGAACGGGACGACGGTCTGGAAGCGGCGGCATGGCGTTACTACGGCTGCGATTGCCTGCTGCCGGTGGCCGGCTCCCAGGCGGCGATCCAGGCCCTGCCGCGCCTGCGTGGTCGCAGCCGGATCGGCGTGATTTCTCCGTGCTACGCCGAGCATGCCCACGCCTGGCGCCGTGAAGGCCACGAGCTGGAGGAACTGGACAGCGAGCGCGCCGAACGGGAGCTGGAACACTTCGACGTGCTGCTGGTGGTCAATCCCAATAACCCCACCGGCCAGCGCATTTCGCCGGAAACCCTCCTGGCCTGGCGCGCACGCCTGGTGGAGCGGGGCGGCTGGCTGCTGGTGGACGAAGCCTTCATGGACTGCACACCGGAAGACAGCCTGGCGAGCCACTGCCCGCTACCGGGCCTGGTGGTGCTTCGTTCCTTCGGCAAATTCTTCGGACTGGCGGGCATCCGCCTGGGCTTCGTGCTGGCCGAGGCGATGCTGCTGGAGCGTCTGGAAGAACTCCTCGGCCCCTGGACGGTGAGCGGCCCGGCACGGGTCCTGGCCAAGGCGCTGCTGGAAGACGAAGCCGGCCAGATGCGCCAGCGGCAAGCGCTGCTGCGGGACGGCCAGCGCCTGGAGCGCGTGCTGCGTGACGGCGGGTTTGCACCTTCGGGCGGCACGGCGCTGTTCCAGCGGCTGGTGCGTGACGATGCCGCCGTCCTGCACGAATTCCTTGCCGCCCGCGGCATTCTCACCCGGCAGTTCACTACACCGGCCAGCCTGCGTTTCGGCCTGCCGCCGGACGAGGCCGGATGGGCGCGACTGGGCCAGGCATTGAACGACTACTCCAAGGAATTCCCATGACCACCCTGATGGTGCAGGGCACCACCTCCGACGCCGGCAAGAGCACCCTGGTGACCGCCCTGTGCCGCTGGCTGCGCCGCCAGGGCGTGGCGGTTGCGCCTTTCAAACCGCAGAACATGGCGCTGAACAGCGCGGTGACCGCCGACGGCGGCGAAATCGGCCGTGCCCAGGCGGTGCAGGCCCAGGCCTGCGGGCTGGCGCCCCACACCGACATGAACCCGGTGCTGCTCAAGCCCAATACCGACATCGGTGCGCAGGTGATCATCCACGGGCGTGCCGTCACCAGCATGAACGCCGCCGCCTACCACGATTACAAGAAGGTCGCGATGACCGCCGTGCTGGAGTCCCACCAGCGGCTGTCCGCCCGTTACCCGGTGGTGATGGTGGAGGGCGCGGGCTCCCCGGCCGAGATCAACCTGCGGGCCAACGACATCGCCAACATGGGCTTCGCCGAAGCCGTGGACTGCCCGGTGATCCTGGTCGCCGATATCGACCGGGGCGGCGTCTTCGCCCATCTGGTGGGCACCCTGGAGCTGCTGTCGCCGAGCGAACAGGCGCGGGTGAAGGGTTTCGTCATCAACCGTTTCCGGGGCGATATCGCACTGCTGAAGCCGGGCCTGGACTGGCTGGAGCAGCGTACCGGCAAGCCCGTCCTGGGCGTGCTGCCTTATCTCACCGACTTCCACCTGGAAGCCGAGGACGCCATCGACCCGCGCCAGTCCGTCAAGTCGGGCGACCTGCTGCGGGTCGCCGTGCCGGTGCTGCCGCGCATCAGCAATCACACCGATTTCGACCCCCTGCGTCTGCACCCGCAGGTGCAGTTGAGCTTTGTCGCTCCCGGCCAGCCCATTCCGCCGGCGGACCTGATCATCCTGCCCGGCTCCAAGAGCGTCCGCGCCGACCTCGCTCGCCTGCGCGAACACGGCTGGGACCAGGCGCTGCGGCGCCACCTCCGCTACGGCGGCAAGGTGCTGGGCATCTGTGGCGGCTACCAGATGCTGGGGCATTCCATCGCCGACCCCCACGGACTGGAAGGCCCAGCAGGGGAGAGCGCCGGCCTCGGCCTGCTGGACGTCGACACGGTGCTGGAACCGGAAAAGCAGCTGCGCAATGTCAGCGGCTGCCTCGCCCTGGAAGACGCCGTGGTGAGCGGCTATGAGATCCATGCCGGGGTCACCACCGGCGCCGGCCTCGACCGTCCCGCCGTGGCGCTGGACGACGGTCGCGCCGATGGCGCCCTCAGCGCGGACGGCCAGGTCATGGGCACCTACCTGCACGGCCTGTTCGAATCCTCCGAAGCCAGCGCCGCCGTCCTCCGCTGGGCCGGTCTGGAAACGGTGCGGGCGGTGGATTACCACGCCCTGCGCGAACGCGATATCGAACGCTTGGCGGACCAGGTGGAGCAGCATCTGGACACCCAATTGCTTGCCGAACTCTGTGGCATTCAGGAGCACCTCCATGCCTGAACTCATCCTCGGCGGCGCCCGTTCGGGCAAGAGCCGACTGGCCGAGAAGCTCGCGGCTGAAAGTGGCCTCAAGGTCACCTACATCGCCACCAGCCAGCCGCTGGACGGCGAGATGAGCGCGCGGGTCGCCCATCACCGTGCCCGCCGACCGGACCACTGGGGCCTGGTGGAGGAGCCGCTGGAGTTGGCGCGGGTCCTGCGCGACAACGCCGCCGCTGACACCTGTCTGCTGGTGGACTGCCTCACCCTCTGGCTGACCAACCTGCTGATGCTGGACAACCCGGCGCGCCTGGACGAGGAGCGTGAAGCGCTGCTCGGCTGCCTCGCCGAACTGCCCGGCCGCGTGCTGCTGGTGAGCAATGAAACCGGCCTGGGCGTCGTGCCTTTGGGCGAGCTGACCCGGCGCTATGTCGACGAGGCCGGCTGGCTGCACCAGGCTCTGGCCGAACGCTGCGAACGCGTGATCTTCACCGTCGCCGGCCTGCCCATGATTCTCAAGGGAGAACCCCTATGACCCTGCAATGGTGGCAGGCCCCCTGCCAGCCCCTCGACCCCGTGGCCCGTGCCAAGGCCCAGGCCCGCCAGGACCAACTGACCAAACCCCGCGGCGCCCTGGGTGAACTGGAAGACCTGACCATCACCTTGGCCGCGCAGCAGGGCCGGGAACGGCCGTGCATCGACCGCCCCTGGTTCGCCGTGTTCGCCGGCGACCATGGCGTGGTGGAGGAGGGCGTGTCGGCCTATCCCCAGGCGGTGACCGGGGAGATGCTGCGCAACTTCGTTCGTGGCGGCGCGGCCATCAGCGTCCTGGCGAAAAGCCTCGGCGCCACCCTGGAGCTGGTGGATCTGGGGACCGCACTGCCGTTGGAGCCACTGCCCGGTGTGCTGCATCTGCACGTGGGCGCCGGCACCGCGAACTTCGCCCGTGAGCCCGCGATGACCGCCGCCCAGTGCCTGATCGCCCTGCAGGCTGGTCGCGCCAGCGTCGAACGCGCCCTGGGCGCCGGGGCCGATCTCTACGTCGGCGGCGAAATGGGCATAGGCAATACCACGACCGCCAGCGCCCTGGCCTGCGCCCTGCTGGACCTGCCGGCCTCCGCCCTGGCGGGTCCCGGCACCGGCCTGGACGGCCAGGGCGTGGCCCACAAGATCGACGTGATCGAGCGCGCCCTGGCGCTGCACCGCGAAGCCTGCGACAGCCCCCAGGAAACCCTGCGCCGCCTCGGCGGTTTCGAAGTGGCGGCACTTGCCGGTGCCTACCTGGCCTGCGCCCAGTTGGGGCTGCCGGCCCTGGTGGATGGATTCATCTGCAGCGTGGCGGCCCTCTGCGCCGTGCGCCTCAACCCCGCCAGCCGCGAGTGGATGCTGTTCGCCCACCGTTCTGCTGAGCCAGGTCACGTCGCCGTGCTCGCAGCCATGGAGGCCGAACCGCTGCTGGACCTTGGCCTGCGCCTGGGTGAGGGCAGCGGCGCCGCCATCGCTCTGCCGCTGCTGCGTCTGGCCTGCGAGCTGCACGGCGGCATGGCGACCTTTGCCGAAGCCTCGGTATCGGACCGGCCGGCATGAAGCTCGACCTCCTGCGCCACGGCGAAACCGAACGGGGCGGCGGCTTCCGCGGCAGCCTGGACGATGCCCTGACTGAGACGGGCTGGACGCAGATGCGCGAGGGTATCGAAGGCGCCGGGCCCTGGGATGTGCTGGTGAGTTCGCCCCTGCAACGCTGTGCCTCCTTCGCCCGCGAACTGGAACAGCGCCTCGGCCTGCCCCTGCAATTCGACGCCGACGTGCGGGAGCTGCACTTCGGCCAGTGGGAGGGGCGCAGTGCTGCCGAGCTGATGGAGGATCACGCCGAAGGCCTCGGCCGGTTCTGGAACGACCCGTACAGCTACACGCCGCCGGACGGCGAAACCCTGCTGGACTTCGAGGCGCGGGTACTGGCGGCGGGGGAGCGCCTGCGGGAGCGCTTTGCCGGGCAGAACGTCCTGCTGGTTACCCATGGCGGCGTGATTCGCATCCTCGTGGCCCGCGCCCGCCAACTGCCGCGGGCCCAACTGATGCAAGTGGACGTCGCCCACGGCGAGCTGTTCCGCCTGACCTTCGATGAACGCGGCCTGCGGGAACGGCCATGACGCCGTTGCTGATCGCCCTGCAATTCCTCACGCGCCTGCCGGTCAGCCTGCCGGGCATGCCCGAGCCCCGCGAAGTGGGCCGGTCGCTGCTCTGGTATCCGCTGGTGGGGCTGTTGCTCGGCCTGCTGCTGATCGGGGCCGGCTACCTGCTGGAGGGGCGCCCCGCGCTGCTCTCGGCGGCGCTGTTGCTCGCGCTCTGGGTAGGCCTTTCCGGTGGGCTGCACCTGGACGGCCTGGCGGATACGGCGGATGCCTGGGTAGGTGGCTACGGCGATCGTGAGCGCACCCTGGAAATCATGAAGGACCCGCGAAGTGGGCCCATCGCCGTGGTGGTGTTGGTGGTGGTCCTGCTGTTGAAGTTCGCCGCGCTGGTCGCGCTGGTGGAGGCCGGGCAGTTGCTGCCGCTGCTGCTGGCGCCGTGGCTGGCGCGGGGGATGCTGCCGTTGCTGTTTCTCACCACCCCGTATGTCCGCGCCGGCGGCCTTGGTCAGGCACTGGCGGAGCACCTGCCACGCCGTGAGCTGCCCGTCTGGTTGGCAGTTCAGGGGGCAGTGATGCTGCTGCTGGGCTGGATGGCCTGGTTGTCGCTTGTCGTGACGCTGGTGGCCTTTGCCTGGTTGCGTGGGCGGTTCGTTCAGCGGCTGGGCGGGACGACCGGGGATACGGCGGGGGCGCTGGTGGAGTTGCTGGAGGTGGTTGTGCTGGTGGCTGTGGCGCTGGCCTGAGGGGGGACCGGGAAACACGTCCTCTGCTGTCAGTCATATTGCCTCCAGGACCGCTTCTGTCTGCTGGAGGACTTCATGGCTCCAGAAACGCAGAAGCCGAGCCACTGATCGCGTATCTGGTCGGCTTCCGCTTCGCCGCTGCATGCCCGTTGACGCGTTGGCAGATGCGGGTATATACACGTACCTCATGTTGCCGACCCAATGCCTTTGCACCAAGTTGCGCCGCGCAAGCCGCAACGTGACGCGCTTCTACGACGATGCCCTTGTGGGTGTCGGGTTGAATGTCGCCCAGTATTCGCTGCTCAAGCACGTGACGCGGCTGGATCAACCCAGCATTACCAGCCTGGCCGAGGCGATGGGCCTGGATCGCAGTACCCTCGGTCGCAACCTCAAGGTGCTGGAGGCCAAGGGGCTGGTGCAGCTGGAGGGCGGCGAAGATCAGCGCAACCGCCTGGTGTCGCTGACCCCCGCCGGCCGCAAATGCATCGATGCTGCCTTGAAGGCCTGGGAAGAGGCGCAGGCGCGGATGACTGAGCGCCTGGGACCGGAACATCGGGCGGCGCTGATGGCGCTGCTGGACGACCTGGAATACATGGACTGATTTTTTGGATTAAAGCGGGTATCTACCCGCAAAGGACGTTTCTATGACTTCGGTATGGCGTACAAGCGGTTGGATCCTGCTGGGCGCGTCGTTGATCCTGGCGCTGTCCCTGGGCATCCGCCACGGCTTCGGCCTGTTCCTGGCGCCCATGAGCAGTGAGTTCGGTTGGGGCCGGGAGGTGTTCGCCTTCGCCATCGCCCTGCAGAACCTGATCTGGGGCCTGACTCAGCCCTTCACCGGCGCCCTGGCGGACCGTTTCGGCGCGACCCGGGCAGTCGTGGTCGGCGGTGTGCTTTACGCCGTGGGGTTGGTGCTGATGGGGTTCTCGGACTCGGCGCTGTCGCTGTCCTTCAGCGCTGGCCTGCTGATCGGCATCGGCCTGTCGGGCACGTCTTTCTCGGTGATCCTGGGCGTTGTGGGCCGCGCCGTGCCGGTGGATAAGCGCAGCATGGCCATGGGTATTGCCGCGGCCGCCGGTTCCTTCGGCCAGTTCGCCATGCTGCCCGGCACCCTCGGGCTGATCGGCTGGCTCGGCTGGTCCTCGGCGCTCCTGGCGCTGGGTCTGCTGGTGGCACTGATCCTGCCGCTGGCTGGGCTGCTCAAGGACAACCCGCTGCCGCCCCAGGCCCATGAGCAGAGCCTGGGCGAGGCGCTGCGGGAAGCCACCGGGCATTCGGGCTTCTGGCTGCTGGCCCTGGGCTTCTTTGTTTGCGGCTTCCAGGTGGTCTTCATCGGCGTGCATCTGCCCGCCTATCTGGTGGACCAGCACCTGCCTGCCACCGTGGGCACTACGGTGCTGGCGCTGGTGGGGCTGTTCAATGTGTTCGGTACTTACATCGCCGGCTGGCTGGGTGGCCGCCACGCCAAGCCCAAACTGCTCACCGGGCTTTACCTGCTGCGCGGCGTGGTGATCGTGGCTTTCGTCTATTCGCCGCTGTCCATCTGGAGCGCCTACGCCTTCGGTATGGCCATGGGGCTGTTGTGGCTGTCCACCGTTCCTCTGACCAACGGTACGGTCGCCACCCTGTTTGGCGTGCGCAACCTGTCCATGCTCGGTGGTATCGTTTTCCTGTTCCACCAGCTGGGCGCCTTCCTCGGCGGCTGGCTGGGCGGATACCTCTATGACCACACGGGCAGTTACGAACTGGTATGGCAGATTTCAATCTTCCTCAGCCTGCTGGCCGCCGTACTGAACTGGCCGGTACGCGAGCAACCAGTAGCGCGCCTGCAGCCCGCCGGGGCGGCATGAGCCTGCGATTCGGCTGGGTGCTGAGTGCCCTGCTGGCCGGGCTGTTGCTGGCCCTCGGCTGGTGGGGTTGGCAGCAGGGCGGACTGGCATTGATGCAGCTGGGATTCAATTGCTAGGCGACTTGCCTGGCACTGGCGCGGTCGGATCACCCGATCCGCGCCGCAGTTCGTCATGCCCGCCGTGCTCGCCCTGACGCCGATCACTCACTTCTCCATCCTGACCCGTCCCGCTGAGCCGACCCTGCAGCAGGCGCGGGAAAGCATGCCCAGGCGGCGAATATTGCCGGGGGCGGTTCGTTATTTCTGCGAAGGCGCTCGTCTGCGAGACGGGGCCGTCGCCTTCCGGTTCTCGCAGGGAATCGCGCTTGTGCAACAGGGCGTCGATGCAGTCCTGTACGTTACCTTCTTATCCCGCTTTGAGCCTCGCCTGGCGGCCAGCCGCTGTGGCGGGCTGTTCGTGTAGCGGGATTGTGAGTGGGGTGCTCCTTCGTTCGTCAGGTGCTGTAGGAGGCCCCCCTTGTTCCAGTAGGCAATAACCGTATGATTGCGTCGGCTCCCGCCAATTCTGTGAACTGGAAAAAGTTCCTCTTGCGCGATGACCGGTACGGTAACTTTTTATTGCTTCTAAGGAAGGTCCACCATGAATGCTCCTTTGGCCCGACCTTACGGGGCCTCTGATGAAATCGACTTGCTAGCGTTGTTCAAGGCGCTGTGGGGGCAGAAGTTCCTGATCCTTGCCATTACCGCACTGACATCCGCGATGGCCGTTGGCTATGCCCTGACGGCAACGCCGCAGTACCAGGTACAGAGTGTTCTCAGGCCCGCTTCCCTGAAGGATCTGGATGAACTCAACGAGTCGATGCTCTACTCGCTGGCGCCGGACGCGGCGCTACGGATGGTGGGCGATGCACTGGACTCCTATAGCCTGCGCCTGAAGTTCTTCGAGCAGCATCCCGAGCTCCTCGTCTCAATAAAGCGTGGCGACGAATCGCTGGATCAGTTGCTGGATCGCCTCAACCGAAGCGGCTTCGCAATGCTGCGCCCCGATCCGAAGAAGGGCACCGATACTTCCCCCTTCCAGGGCATCAGCCTGACGTATGCAGCGGGTGTGGATGGCGTCGCCCTGGTCAATGGACTGGTTGCCGCTGCCATCGATCAGGAGCGGGTTCGGATTCAGGAGGATTTCGAGGTCTTGTTGGGCAACAGGCTTGCGCGACTACAGAGCGAGATTGCGGCTGAGCGGGCTCGATATGAGGCAGACAAGGAAGCCCGCATCGCCGGCCTTCTGGAGGCTGACAGTCTGAAAAAGAGCACGCTTCAGGATGAGCTCACGTCGTTGCGCCAGCAAGTGCAGGCTCGTCGGCAGAATCGTATCAAGCAACTTGACGAGGCGATCCGCATCGCCGAAGAGCTAGGTATCTCGAAGCCGACGACGCCTTCTGCGCTGGGTGAAAGCACCCGGGAGGTGCAGGGCAGTGTGATTCGGACGGAAGTCAACAACCAGCAGATTCCGCTGTACTTCATGGGCGTCGATACGTTGAAGGCCGAGCGGGCGGCGTTGATCGCCCGTCGTTCGGACGATTTCACCGAGCCGCGGATCGTGGAGATTCAGGCGCAATTGAGCACGTTGGCCAACAATCGGGAAGTCGAGATTCTGAAGCGCCGCGAGAATGAAGACCTGTTCTTCAAGAACCTGGTCAAGCTGAGGGGAGAAAAGGCTCGACTGGAAGGGCTGCGGGTCGATTTTTCGCGCCTGCAGCTGGTTCATGTGGATCAGGTCGCGACCACCCCCCAACAGCCAATCAAGCCGCGCAAGGTGCTGATTGTTGCGATAGGGCTGGTTGCTGGCCTGATACTGGGTACGTTCGTTGCGCTGATCCGCTCTCTAGCGTTACGTTCTACCGCTCCGATTGAGGTGCGGAGCGAGGTTGTCGTCTAACCCCACTCCGGAAAGATCCCAAAAAAGCCAGTCAGTTTCCTGACTGGCTTTTTTGCTTTCAGGGGCCTCAGAAGCGGTAGGTCACCTGGGCACCCAGGCCGTGGGCGCTGTTCCTGCAGGTGGCGCTGACCTGGTTGATGTCGACGTCATCTTCCTTCAGGTAAGAGTAAGCAACGTTGTGGCGCGTCGTCGTTTGGGCTCAACCGGCATCGCTCGGCAGCATCGTTTTCCTGTTCCACCAGTTGGGCGCCCTTCTCGGCGGCTGGCTGGCCGGGCTGTTGCTGGCCCTCGGCTGGTGGGGTTGGCAGCAGGGCGGACTGGCATTGATGCAGCTGGGATTCAATTGCTAGGCGGGCCGACCGGCGGTAGCGTAGGCAGATAGCCTGATTCGCGCCGGAGTTCGCCATGAAAGCCTTGCCCGCCCTGTCCCTGACATTGCTCACTCTGTTCGGCGGCCAGGCCATGGCCGCCGAATGCCCCTCGCTGTTGCAGCACCAGCTGCCGCAACTTCGCTCCAAGGAAATCATCGACCTCTGCCAGCGTTTCGGCGGCAAGCCCCTGTTGATCGTCAATACCGCCAGCCACTGCGGCTTCACCCCGCAATTCAAGGGGTTGGAGGCGTTGTACAAGCGCTATAAGGACCAGGGCTTCGAAGTGCTGGGCGTTCCGTCCGATGACTTCAAGCAGGAAGCCGCCAACCAGGAAGAAACCGCCAAGGTCTGCTTCGTGAATTACGGCGTGACCTTCGCCATGACCCAGCCACAGCATGTGTCCGGTGACGAGGCGACGCCGCTCTACAAGGAACTGATCGCCCAGTCCGGGCAGACGCCGCGCTGGAACTTCTACAAGTACCTGGTGGACCGCCAAGGCAAGGTGATCGCCCATTTCTCCAGCCTGACCAAACCGGATGACCCCGATCTGCTGAAGGCCGTGGAGCAGGCGCTGGCCAGTCAGCCGTGAATCTGAGCGAGGGCGGTCGATCCGCTCCTAACGAAAACCCAGTCGGTCGCCTGACTGACTTTCTTTTTTGTTTTCCGTCCCGCCATCGAGGCCGGTGCCTGTTGTTGACCGACTCCGCTTCAAGACTGTCGGACGGATCCGAGATGTTTCGGGATTTTTCATGTGATTGCGTTTCGCCATTGGGACTCGTGCTAAGTTGCTGGCACTTTTCCAAATCCGATGGAGATTCGAATGTCGATCAAGGAATTGATCCTGGCCGTTCTGTTGGCTGTTTCCCTGCCCAGCGCCTTTGCTGATCAACCGCAGCCCAGAGAAGCAGCCGCCCAGCCCGAGCAGGGCGAAGGAGGCGGCACCATGACCGCCGAAGAGTTCGTCACCAGCTTGAACTTCCGTTCCGGGAAGGTGGTGGTGGGTGACAACCTGGCTACCTTCGATTTGCCTGAGCAGTTTGTCTTTCTGGACGGTAAAGATGTGGAACGGGTCCTGGTAGACGCCTGGGGTAACCCGCCGTCAGACGAGTTGCCGCTGGGTTTGATCCTGCCCAAGGGCGTTTCACCCCTGGCCGAGGAATCATGGGCGGTCAAAGTGGAGTATCAGGAGAGCGGCTACGTATCTGACGAAGATGCGGCCGAGATCAACTACGGCGAGCTGCTTCAGGATATGAAGGCGGATGTCGTCGCGGCAAACAAGTGGCGTGCCGATAACGGCTACGAGCCGCTCGAGTTGATCGGCTGGGCCGCACCACCGCGTTATGACAGCGAAGGCCGCAAGCTCTACTGGGCGAAGGAACTGCGCTTTGGTGACGCCCCTACCCACATTCTGAACTACAACATCCGCGTACTCGGTCGCAAAGGCGTGCTGGTGTTGAACTTCATTGCCAACATGGACCAACTGCCTATCATCGAGCAGCACCTGCCGGCCGTATTGGCGATGACCGAGTTCAATCCCGGTAATCGTTACGTCGATTTCAATCCGGAATTGGACGAGGTTGCTGCCTATGGGCTGGGTGCTCTCGTGGCCGGTAAGCTCGCCGCCAAGACTGGTCTTCTGGCGCTAGTGCTGGTGTTCCTGAAGAAGTTCTTCTTTGTGCCAGTGGCCATTGGCGGCTGGCTATGGTCACGCCTGCGAGGCAAGAAGGCTGCAGTGGCGGTCCGTTCGGAGCTCGAATCGCTGCCCGAGGCAGTGCAGCCGCCCACCGAAACAGTCATGGCCCCGAGCCGGGACGAAAAGTTCAAGGACTGATCGCAGCGTCCCCTCCCAAAAAAGCCCGGACGAGTCCGGGCTTTTTTTCATGGGGGCGATTTCCACTCAGAAGCGGTAGGTCACCTGCGCCCCCAGGCCGTGGGCGCTGTTCTGGTAGGTGGCGCGGTAGGCACCCTTGGTGGCACTGACCTGGTTGATGTCGGCGTCATCTTCCTTCAGGTAGGAGTAGGCGACGTCGATGGTCACGTCATCGTTCGGGCTCCAGCCGGCCCCCAGGCTGAAGACCTTGCGATCATCGGAGGGGATGCGCGGCGAGCGGAACTCGTTGCGGGTCGGCGACTGGTCGTAGGCCAGGCCGGCGCGCAGGGTCCACTGCCGGTTCAGCTTGTAGGCGGCGCCGACGGCGTAGGACCAGGTGTCGTGCCAGTCCTGCTCTTCGGTGATGGTGCTGAGGGCCGCTGGCAGGCGGCCCTTGTTCTCTACGCGGATTTCTTCCAGGCGGCTCCAGCGGGTCCAGGTGCTGCCGGCGTAGAGGGTCCAGGTGTCGTTCAGATCATGGGTGACGGAGAAGTCGACGGACTCCGGGGTCTCCAGATCCAGGGTGGCATCGTACTTGCCGGCCAGGGGCCCGAAAGCGCTACCGCTAAGGGTAGTGTCGCCACGCAGCGTGTAGTCCACCTTGGAGTGGTAGGTCAGGCCGAAGCGGGTGCGCGGGTCCAGCTCGAAGAGCACGCCGGCATTGAAACCCAGTGCGGTGTCGTCGCCCTTGACCTTCACCTGGCCGTCATTTTGGCCGGGGGTAGCGCGGTTGAGCGTGGCGGAGGTCAGCTCGCCGTCAATGCGGTTGATGGTGGGGCCGAAGCCGACGGACAGCTGGTCGTTGATGCGGTAGCTGACGGTGGGCTGGACGGTGATTACGCGCACTTCGCTTTTGTCAGCGAAGTAGCGGCCGGCAAAGCCGCTTTCATAGTCGGTGATCAGGCCGAAGGGGGCGTAGACGCCCAGGCCGAAGGCCCATTTGTCGTCGATCGGCTTGACGTAGTAGCCCATGGGGACGGCCACGGTGGGGACCATGTCGCCGTCATTGGTGCCGCCGAAGGTGCTATGGGCATCGTCGATATCGGTCTTGGCGAAGATCGCCGCAGCGCCTGCACTCACTTGCTCGCGCTTGAGGCGGGCCATGCCGGCGGGGTTGCCGAATACAGTGGTGGCGTCATCAGCAGAGGACGAACGGCCAGAGAAGGCGGTGCCCATGGCGCTGATGCTTTGTTCGTTGAGGGCGAAACCGGCGGCCAGGGTGTAGCTGGAAGCGGCGCTGACGGCGAGTGCGAGGGCGGTCTTGAAGACTCTGCTTATCACGATGAACTCCTGAGCGATGGTGCAAAGCGCGGCACGCTAACAGGATTCAATAGGGCTTTCCAGTTCGGTTGATGTAGGAAATTCCTTGTAAGATTGTCGAACAATTCGCCAAAAGACGTCATCTTCGTCGAACGTGAAAATAGTCAGGGGCACTTGCTCCTGACTGGTTGGTCAGTGATCGGGTTTCAGGCGACCTGGCTGAGGCCACCCACATGGCGTTGCCAGGCATCGATGAATTCCCGCAGGTTGCCCTCTGGCTGGAAGACCTGACGCCACACCGCAGCCATGCCGATCAGGTCGTCGGCAGCGGGCAGCACCAGAATGCTCGACTCCACCAGCAACCAGGCGATGGCGGTGGCGTAGCGCAGATTGACGATCAGCTCCAGGTGCGGCGCGGTGAGAAAGGCGTGCTGGCTGGCCAGCCCGCGCACCCGGCTGGCGAGGTCCGGATCGAAGGCCAGGTGCTCGTCCCAGAGTTGCTGGTGGCGCTCATCGCTGATGCGGTAGAGGCCGCGACCGTGGTTGCAATCGAGTTCTGAACCCAGGGCGGATTGGCAGGCGGCGGTACCCAGCAACAGGCGTTCGGCGGTGGGGGAGGGGCGCTGCAGGTAGAGCAGCGTCGGTCGAATTACATGCTGGCGCAGATCGCTGGCGGCAATTCCCATAGAAGCCTCGCGAAGGTTGCCGGCGGGGCGGGGGCGTTTGGCAGCTTCTCATCGTTCTATGGAAGGGCCCCGCCGGGAGCGGAGTTAGCCGCTCGATTTGAAGTCTAGTGGGAAATTTGCGCTGTAAAGGCCTGTTTTTAAACTGTTTCAGGCTTCTGGTTATTGGCGATATAGCTGTCCGTGATTAGAAAGCTGCCAGCGCGTCCGGGGCGCTGGCAGCTCTAGGTCGCGGCTTTCCGGCCTCAGTCGCCCTTGGCCAATGGGCGGTCGGGATTGGTGATCCACTCGCTCCAGGAGCCGGCGTAGAGCCGCGCCAGGGGGTAGCCCGCGAGGCTCAGGGCGAACAGGTTGTGGCAGGCGGTGACGCCGGAGCCGCAATAGGCGACCACGTCGTCCAGCGGGCGTTCGCCGATCATGGCGGCGAAGCGCTGCTTCAGTTCCCCGGCGGGGAGGAAGCGGCCATCGGCGCCGAGGTTGTCGGTGAAGGCCGCGCAGCGGGCGCCGGGGATATGTCCGGCCACCGGGTCGATCGGTTCCACTTCACCCTTGAAGCGTGGCAGGGCACGGGCGTCCAGCAGGGTCAGGCTGGCGTCCCCCAGGCGCTGCTGGAGGGTGTCGGCATCCACCAGAAGGCTGGCATCGGGCTGCCCCTGGAAGTCGCCCGGTTCCACGGTCGGTTCAACGGCGGTCAGGCACATCTCGGCATCGCGCCAGGCCTTGAGGCCGCCATCCAGCAGGAACACACCCTCGCGTTTGCCCAGCCAGGCCAGCAGCCACCAGGCACGGGCGGCGAAAGCACCGGGGCCGTCGTCGTAGAGAACGATGGTGCTGTCGGCCCGGATGCCCCAGTCGCGCAGCCGCGAGGCCAGCGCTTCCGGAGCGGGCAGCGGGTGGCGGCCGGTCACGCCACGGGTCACCGGACCGGAGAGGTCGCGTTCCAGGTCGGCGAAGCGGGCTTTGGGGATGTGGCTTTCGGCGTAGCTGCGCTGACCGTAGGCCGGGTCGTCGAGGGAGAAGCGGCAGTCGAGGATGATCAGGCCCGGTTCGTCCTGGCGGGCACTGAGTTGGGCGGGGCTGATGAGTTGTGCGAGCGACATGGCGGGTTCCTTGTCGTGATCGTTGTTGTGGCAAGCATCATAAGGACGCCCGCACGTACTGTCGCGCGCAATTGGCAGCGGCGCGGGGTACGCGCCGCCGATGGATCAGCGGCAGGCGGCGCGCAGGCGCTGCAGACCGGCGTCGAGGTCCGCGATCAGGTCGTCCGGATGCTCCAGGCCGATGTGCAGGCGCACCAGCGGGCCTTCCGCTTTCCAGGTGGTCGCGGTGCGGTGGGCGCCGGGATGGGTCAGCAGGATCAGGCTTTCGAAACCGCCCCAGCTGAAGCCCATGCCGAACAGTTGCATGCCATTGAGCATCGCGCAGATGGCCTGCTCCGGCACGTCCTTGAACACCACCCCGAAGAGGCCGCAGGCGCCGGTGAAGTCGCGCTTCCACAGCTCGTGGCCCGGCGCGCCGGGCAGTGCGGGATAGAGGATCTTCGCCACTTCCGGCTGTTCAGCCAGCCACTGTGTGATCTTCTCCGCGTTGCGCTGGTGGCGCTCCAGGCGCGTGGACAGGGTGCGCAGACCGCGCAGGGCGAGGTAGGCGTCGTCGGCGCTGACCGAAAGCCCCAGCTGCTTGTAGAAGCTGCGGACCTGCGGGAAGAGCGCCTCGGTGGTCATGATCACGCCCATCAGTACGTCGGAGTGGCCGACGATGTACTTGGTGGCGGCATGGATGGAGATGTCCACGCCATGCTTGAACGAGGCGAAGTGCACGGGAGTGCCCCAGGTGTTGTCGAGCATCACCAGGGCGCCGTGTGCATGGGCGGCTTCGGCGATGCCGGGCACGTCCTGCACCTCGAAGGTCAGGGAGCCGGGGGATTCGACGAACACCACGCGGGTGTTGGGGCGCATCAGTTCGGAGATGCCGCCGCCGATCAGCGGATCGTAGTAGGTGGTCTCGATGCCGAAGCGTTTCAGGGTCTGGTCGCAGAAGGCGCGGGTCGGGTCGTAGACCGAGTCGGTCATCAGCAGGTGATCGCCGGGCTTGAGGGTGGCCAGCAGGGCGGTGGTCAGGGCGCTCAGTCCACTGGGGGTGAGCATGGCGCCGTAGGCGCCTTCGAGTTCTGCCAGGGCCTGCTCCAGGGAGCGGGTGGTGGGGTTGCCGTGACGGCCGTAGGTATTGAGGGTGCCGTGGGTCGCCTGCAGGGCCTCCACCGTGGGGAAGAGCAGGGTGGAGGCGCGGAAGACCGGCGTGTTCACCGTTCCACCGACCTGGCCGCGTTCGCGGCCTTCATGGGCCAGCAGTGTTTCTGGGTGCAGTTTGCGGTCGTCCACCTGGTGTTTCCTCTGAATCCGAATAACGAAATGGGAGCGGCGCCTGCCGGGGCTGGAGGGCGGCTCGAGTGGTAGAAAGATTACCGATGAGGCCGGGGAAATTCTTTGCTTTGATTTGCCGGGTGGTGCTGGTCTGTAGAAATAAAATCTGTCTATTTGATGAAAAGTAGAAAAATTTCCTCAAGTTTAGTCTGATGAGGAAATCATGCCTCGCTCTGCTGGTTCAAGTGATCGAGCGGCAGGGCGGTGGTGTGCTTGATCACTTCCATGGCGAAGCCGGAACTCACGTCGGACAGATCGGCGACGCGGATCAGGCGCTTGTAAACGGCGTCGTAGCCTTTGATGTCAGGCACCACGATCTTCAGCAGGTAGTCCACATCGCCGGTCATGCGGTAGATCTCGACGATCTCGGGGATATCGCGGGTCCCTTCGATGAACTGCCGGGTCCATTCGTCGCTGTGGCGGCTGGTGCGGATCGTGACGAACACCGTAACGCCCAGCTTGAGCCGCTCGGCGTCGCAGAGGGCCACCTGCTTCTGGATCACGCCGTCCTCCCGCAGCTTCTGCAGGCGCCGCCAGCAGGGTGTAGGGGAGAGGTTCACGGCCTCGGCCAGTTCCGCGAGGGAGATGGAGGCGTCCTGCTGCAGGAGGCTGATGATCTGCAGGTCTTTCTTGTCCATGGGGCGGGGTCCGTGGCGAAGGCGTTTGGTCAGGAGGCTGGCGGGGTGAGTGTGTCGAAACGATGACAATCGGCATCATACGGTCACCCGCGATTGAAGTCGCGCGGGCAGAAGAGGGGAGCGCCCGATGCCAAGCCTGCAAATACTGAGTGAACGTGCCTCGCTGATCCGCCGTCTTGGCGTGATCCTCGGCACCCTGGCGGTGGTCTTCTACTACTGCTGTCTGGTGCTGGCGCGCGTTCCCTTCGGCCGTGTGGATCGGGCGACCGTGGACCGCTACACCCGTGGCATGTCGCGCCTGCTGCTGCGCCTGGTGCGCATGGACTTGTCGGTGCAAGGGGCGATACCCGATTTCAGCGATGGCCGGCGCTATCTGATCCTCTGCACCCATTCCAGCCACTACGACATCCCGGCCAGCTTCGTGGCGCTGCCCGGGTCGATCCGCATGCTGGCGAAGAAGGAGCTGTTCCGCATTCCATTTCTGGGGCCGGCCATGCGCGCCGCGGAGTTCCCCTCCATCGACCGGCACAACCGTCGCCAGGCCCTGGCCGACCTGGCAACCGCGCGCAGCATGATGGAAAGCGGCATCGTCCTCTGGGCCGCACCCGAGGGCACCCGCTCCGCCGATGGCCGCCTGCTGAAGTTCAAGAAGGGTTGCTTCCACCTCGCCCTGGATACCGACGCGGTGATCATTCCCGTATCCATCCGGGGCATCCATCGGGTGCTGCCGGCGCGCACCTTCCGCCTGAACCTGGGGCAGAAGGTGGAGGTGCATGTGGGCGAGCCCATCGACGCGGGCCAGTACAGCGCCGAGCGACTCGGCGAGTTGATGGCCGATACCCGCGCGCGGATGCAGGAACTGCTGGGGCAGGAGCCTGGCGATGTCGAGGCGGGTAAGTCGAGCGAGGCGGCGGCCTGACAGGGGGATGATGAGCCGTCTCTGACTGCTGAGCGGCGCGACTTTCCGTAGGAGCGAGCTCTGCTCGCGAATGCCCCGTTTTGGCAGTGGGTAGGTGGATAGCCCTCGTCTATCCACCCCTCGTTCTTTCTGCCGGGCCTTGCGGTGGACATGAAAAGCGATGTCCACCCTTGCGTTCGGCCCGGATACCGGTGCGTCCGGAATCAACGAATCTTCAGCTTTCCGATCCGATCGTTGTCCAGGCTGCCCAGATAGAGGTAGTCACCCACCGGCTTGACCGAGGTGACCATGCGCAGGTGCGTGCCGCTGGTGTCATGCAGGCTGTGGACGATCTCGCCGTTTTCGTTGATCTGCAGTGCCAGGCCATAGGGCACCGGCTTCGGCCAGAACATGCGCGGCAGCTTGGCGATCTGCGCCTTGAGCCAGGGTTGGGTGTGGAGGAAGTCGGCGTCGGCCTTGCGTGGCGTGGGCAGGGCGACCCAGAAGCTGCCGTGGTGATCGCCCTGCAGGTTGTCCGGCAGGCCCGGCAGGTTGTCGATGAACACGTCATGGCTGCCGGCTTTCTCGCCGGTCAGCCAGTAGCGGGTGATGCGGTAGCGGTAGGTCTCGTTGACCAGCACGAAGTCCTCGTTGGCCGACAGCGCCACGCCATTGGCGAAGTACAGGTCTTTCAGCAGCACGTCGGTCTTGCCGGTGGCCGGGTCAAAGCGCATCAGACGGCCGTGGGGGCGGGCTTCCAGCAGGTCCAGCAGGTAGTCGGGCTGCTGGAATTTGCTGGATGCGTCGGTGAAGTAGATGCGGCCGTCCCGGGCGATATCCAGGTCATCGGTGAAGCGGAAAGGCACGCCCTCAGCCTCGGTGGCGAGCACGGTGATCCGGCCCTGGGGATCGATGCGCAGCAGGCCCTTGTAGGCGTCGCCCAGGATCAGGTTGCCGGCGGCGTCGAAGTCCATGCCCAGCGGACGACCGCCGGTTTCGGCGAAGGTCTCGATCTGCCCGTCCGCACCGATGCGCACGACGCGGCCGTCGTGTAGGCCGGCATAGAGGCGGCCCTGGGCGTCCACGGCGGTGTCTTCCGGTCCCTGGACCTGGCCCTGGGCGATCAGCTCGGCCTTCATCAGGGTGTCGTTGGGCTCCAGCACGCCGGTCATGGCCGGGGCCTTGGGGGCGTCCCAGGCCAGCGGGGCGATGGGGGAGGGGGTGACGGCAAGGTAGACCGCCACGGCGGCGATCAGCAGGGCGAGCAGGCCCAGCAGCTTCTTCATCTTCTTGTATCCATCCAGGTGGGGGTTGGCCGGAGCCTTGTTCTTCTGCGCGGGCTTTTTAGCAGCCGCCCGTGCCCGGCGCCAGGGCTGAGTGTTGCGTTATCAGACAGGCCGCAGTTGACAGCCGTGGGCCTGCTTTCGCAGTATCCAGGCCTTCACTGCGTGTAACCGAGCCTGCAATGCCCGCAATCGCCACCGTCGCTGCCTTCTCCCTGGTCCGTTCGGCCCAGGCGCTGGCCATTGGCGTTGTCGCGAGCAAGAAATCCAAGAAACAGTCGCTCATTTGACCGGGGCGCGCTGTCCCGTCAGATGGGCTGACAGGACAGTAGGCGTGAACCGGGTCGTACCTCCCTCGAATCTCCTCCCTGCATCCCTCCGACGGTGACTCTGACGGTCAGCCAAAGGAGTTCTGCAATGCCTGTGTTTTCTGGAATCTGGGTTGCCCTGGTAACCCCCTTCAACAACGGTGCCGTTGACGTTCCCGCCCTGCGTGGCCTGGCCCGGCACCTGCTGGACGAAGGCGCCGCCGGGCTGGTGGCCTGCGGTACGACGGGCGAGGCCGCGGCCCTGTCCAAGACCGAGCAACTGGCGGTGCTGGACGCCTTGCTCGACGAGGTCCCCGGGGATCGGCTGGTCATGGGGCTGGCGGGCAATAATCTGGCCGAGCTGCTGGACTTCCAGCGCGAGGTGCAACGTCGCCCCATCGCCGGGGTGCTGGTGCCGGCGCCTTGCTACATCCGCCCGTCCCAGAAAGGCCTGCTCGCCTGGTTCGGCGCCATCGCCGATGCCTCCGAAGTTCCGGTCATCCTCTACGACATTCCCTACCGCACCGGCGTGCGCCTGGAACTGGCCACCCTGCGCCAACTCGCCCGGCACCCGAAGGTGGTGGCGATCAAGGATTGCAGCGGCAGCCCGGAAACCACCCAGGCCCTGATCGCCGATGGCGAGCTGGACGTACTGGCGGGGGAGGACGGGCAGATCTTCACTAACCTCTGCCTGGGCGGCCAAGGGGCGATCTCCGCCGCCGCTCATATCCATACCCACGAGTTCGTACGCCTGGTGGAATCCGCCGGCGCCGGTGAACTCGAAGCCGCGCGCGGAATCTTCCAGAGATTGCAGCCGCTGATCCGCCTGGCCTTCGCCGAGCCCAACCCGGCACCGGTGAAAAGCCTGCTGGCCATGCAGGGCCTGATCGTGGATGAGCTGCGGCTGCCCATGCAGCGCACGTCGGCAGAGCTGTTGCAGCGACTGCGCACGGAGCTGGCCTAGGCGTTACCCCGCCCCGTGCGGAAAGGGCGCGCGGGGCGGGAACCACGCAAGGCGCGTAGCGAGGCCCCCGCGCGATATATACTGCGCGCCACTGATTCAAGGAGAGCCCTGTGGCCATCGACATTATCTGGATCCGCGACGACGCTGCGCTGGCCAAACACTGCGCCGACTGGCGGCGCCTGCCCTTCGTGGCCCTGGACACCGAGTTCATGCGGGTCGATACCTTCTACCCCAAGGCCGGCCTGGTCCAGGTCGGTGACGGCGAGCGGGCGTTCCTCATCGACCCGCTGCTGATCCGCGACTGGTCATCCTTTGGCGACCTGCTGGCAGATACGGCCGTGCTCAAGGTCCTGCATGCCTGCAGCGAGGATCTGGAAGTCTTCCTGCGCCTGACCGGCGCACTGCCGCAGCCGCTGCTGGATACCCAGTTGGCCGCGGGCTACCTCGGCATCGGCTATTCCATGGGCTACTCGCGCCTGGTGCAGGCGGTTCTGGGCATCGATCTGCCCAAGGACGAAACCCGCTCCGACTGGCTGCAGCGCCCCCTCACCGAAATGCAGGTGCGTTACGCCGCCGAGGACGTGCAACACCTGGCCGAACTGTACGCCGCCCTGGCGCCGCGCCTCACCGAGCCGAAACGCGCCTGGATCCTGGAGGACGGTGCCGAGCTGGTGGCCAACCTGCGCCGGGAAGTCATCCCCGAGGAGCTCTACCGCGAAGCCAAGCTGGCCTGGAAACTGTCCCGCAGCCAGCTTGCCGTGCTCCGTGAGCTTTGTGCCTGGCGCGAGACCGAGGCGCGTCTGCGTGACCAGCCGCGCAACCGCATCCTTCGCGAAAACAGCCTCTGGCCCCTGGCGCGCTTCCAGCCGGACAACCTGGTGTCGCTCGCGCGAATCGACGACATGCACCCGCGCACCGTGCGCCAGGACGGCAATACCCTGCTTAAATTGATCCGCGAGGCCGCCGAGACACCGGCCGAAGACTGGCCTGAGTCCCTGCCCGAGCCTCTGCCCGCAGACGCCTCGCCGCTATTGAAGAAGCTCCGCGCGGTCGGCCAGGCCGAGGCCGAGCGCCTGGGCATGGCTCCGGAACTGATGCTGCGCAAGAAGCACCTGGAAGCCCTGCTGAAAAGCGGTTTCCCCGACGGCCCCTACAGCCTGCCCGAAGGCTTGCGCGGCTGGCGCCGCGAGCTGATGGGCCAGGCCCTGCTGGATACCCTGGCCACGGCCGGCCAATGACCCTTCAAGCCGTGCCGTCTGGCACGGCACGCCCCACGAGCCCGACCATGAAACGTATTTGCTCCATCTACAAAAGCCCGCGCAAGAACGAGATGTACCTCTACGTGGACAAGCGCGAAGCCCTCTCCCGCGTGCCCGAAGCCCTGCTGACTGCCTTCGGCGCCCCGCAGCACGCCTTCGACCTGGTGCTCACTCCCGAACGCCAGCTGGCCCGCGAGGACATCGGCAAGGTGCTGGAAAACATCGAGAAGCAGGGCTTTCACCTGCAGATGCCGCCGGCACAGGAGGAGTACATCGAGCACCTGCCTGAAGAATTGCTGCGGATGAACGACCCCCTCTGATGAAGATCCTGATCGCCGAAGAAGAATTCGCCCTCTACGCCGACCTGCTGCGCACCGAATCGGGGCTGCAACTGCACGGCGGCAGTGACGTGGGGCGTCTGCTGGAGGCGGCGCGTGAGTGCCCCATCTGGCTGGGTGAGCCCGACCTGATGGCGCAGTTGCTGCGCAAGGGCTGCAAGCCGGAGTGGATGCAGTCCACCTGGGCCGGCATCACCCCGTTGCTGGCCACCGACCTGCCCCATGACTACCGGTTGACCCGCGCAGTAGGCATCTTCGGCCAGGTGATGGCGGAGTACGTGCTCACCTACCTGCTGGCCCACCAGCGGCACGTGCTGTCGCGGGTCGCCGCCCAGACCGAGAAGCGCTGGGACAACCGCCTGCCCCGCAGCCTCGACGGCAAGCGGGTATTGATCGTTGGCAGCGGCGACATCGGCCAGAGCGTGGCCGGCTTCCTCGAACCCTTCGGCGTCGAACTCCACGGCATCGCCCGCGAACCCCGGCAACTGGAGCCCTTCGAGCGGGTCTTCGGCATGGAGGCACTGGCCGAACAGGCGGCCTGGGCCGACTGCGTGGTGAATCTGCTGCCGGATACCCCGACGACCCGCGATATCTACGATGCGGCGATCTTCGAACGCATGCGTCCGACTGCGCTCTTCATCAACGCCGGCCGCGGCGTGGCGGTGGTGGAGCATGACCTGGTGGCGGCCCTGGAGGCCGGCAAGCTGGCCGGGGCGGTGATTGATGTCTGTCGCGAAGAACCATTGCCCGCCTGGCACCCGTTCTGGACGGCGCGCAACCTGCTGGTTACCGGCCACAGCTCGGCGCCGACGCTGCCCAGCGCCATGGCTGCGCTGTTCGTCGACAATCTCAATCGTTACAGGACAGGTGGGGCGCTTCGCGGTAGGGTGGATTTCCAGCGCGGCTATTAGGTTCTGGCGAAAACGCCGGCGATCTTTCGTCCAGAACCTCCGGGCCGCGCGTCAGCCGCGCTTGGCCCTGACCCCTGACCCGACTAGACTACGCGCCCCCCGAACCAACCCCCGTACGCCATGGCCGCCAAAGTCGAACCCTTCTGGAAGCGCAAGACCCTCGAACAGCTCGATCAGGAGGAGTGGGAATCCCTCTGCGACGGCTGCGGCCTCTGCTGCCTGCAGAAGCTGGAAGACGAGGACGACGGCGGCGTCTATTACACGCGCATCGCCTGCAAGCTGCTGGACCTCAAGACCTGCCGCTGCACCGACTACGCCAATCGACGCAAATTCGTCGCCGACTGCATCCAGCTCACGCCGGCCCAGGCCGACGAGTTCCGCTGGCTGCCGCCCACCTGCGGCTATCGCCTGGTGGCCGAGGGCAAGGACCTGCCGCCGTGGCACCATCTGATCTGCAACGACCCTGAAGCGGTGCACAAGGCGGGAATCTCCCAGTCCGGGCGCATGCTGAGCGAAAACAGCGTGGCCGAGGACGATTGGGAGGATCACCTGATTTTTCGCGCAGGTTGAGTGTGGCAACGGATCAAATTGCCACCTTTCGAGTCTCACGGACTGATCGTCACACCCACCAAGGAAGTCACCCCTCGATGTCCGCCCGTTCCCAGCTGCTGCTGTCGTCCCTTCTATTGACCCTGAGCGCCCCGCTGTGGGCGGCCAAGAAGGTCGATCTCGACTATCAGGTGCGCTTCCTGCCCGAGAGTGACCAAGCGGAGGTGAGCCTGGTGCTGGAGAAGGGCGAAGTGGTGCGCAGCCTTCGCTTCGATCTGGGTGACAAGGGGTACTACAGCGACTTCAAGGCCAGTGGCGGCTGGACCCAGGACGATCCCGCCCACGGCACCTGGACCCCGGGCAACGGCAAGGCCAGCCTGACCTACAAGGTGCGCATCAGCCATCCGCGCGGCGATGGGCGTTTCGATGCCCGCATGACGCCTGACTGGGCGCTGCTGCGCGGCGACGACCTGGTGCCCAGCGCACGCCTGGACATGATCGAGGGCAGCGAACTGGTCTCGCGCCTGCAGTTCGAGCTGCCCAAGGGCTGGAAGTCGGTGGAAACCGGCTGGTCCCGCGTCGGCAAGAACCGTTTCCGCATCGACAATCCCGAGCGCATGCTCGACCGCCCCACCGGCTGGATCCTGGCCGGCAAGCTGGGCAGCCGCCGCGCCGTCCTGGGCAACACTGACGTCACCGTCAGCGCGCCGGTGGGCGAGGGCATGCGTCGCATGGACATCATCACCCTGCTGACCTTCGTCTGGCCCCATGCCCAGGAAGTCTTCCCCCGTGAGCCGGGCAAGTTGCTGATCGTCGGCGCCAACGACCCTATGTGGCGCGGCGGCCTGTCGGCACCCAATTCCTTCTTCATGCACTCGGCGCGCCCGCTGGTGAGCGAGAACGGCACCAGCTCCCTGGTGCACGAACTGGTGCATGTGCTCAGCCGGATCAAGGACACCGATCGCAGCGACTGGATCAGCGAAGGCATCGCCGAGTACTACGCCATCGAGCTGATGCGCCGCGCCGGTGGCCTGGGCGACGACCGCTACGAAGCCATTCGCAAGCAGTTGAGCCAGTGGAGCAAGAAAGTGGATAGCCTGCGCGGCGAACACGCCAGCGGTGCCGTCACCGCCCGCGCGGTGCTGCTGCTGCAGGACCTGGACAAGGAAATCCGCCTGCGCACCGACGGCAAGCACTCCATGGACGACGTCGCCCGCGGCCTGATGCGCCTGGACCAGGCCAGCACCAAGGACTTCATCGAGATCAGCGAAAACATCATGGGCGGCGCATCGGAAGTGCTGGATACCAAGTTGTTGAAGTAACGCGTTCAGGCCTCTTCGGAGGCCTTTCGCTTTTCTGTAGGGGCGAATTCATTCGCCCCTACAGGGTTCAATCAATCCCGATCGCCCTACATCTCCTCCCGCCTTCCACTCAACAGGTCCAGCAGCGCCGCCGCCGTCGATTCGGACGAGGCCGGGTTCTGGCCGGTGACCAGGTTGCCGTCGCTGACCACATGGGGCTCCCAGTCCGCCACCTTGGAGTAGTGGCCGCCGTATTGCTTGAGTGCGTCCTCCAGCAGGAACGGCACGACCTGTTCCAGGCCCACGGCGGTTTCCTCTGAGTTGGAGAAGCCGGTCACCGCATTGCCCTGGACCAGGGGCGTGCCGTCCGGGGCCTTGGCATTGAGCAGCACCGCCGGGGCGTGGCACACGGCTCCCAGCGGTTTGCCGGCGGCGTAGAAGCTTTCCACCATGACAATGGAGTGCAAGTCGTCCACCAGGTCCCACATCGGGCCATGGCCGCCGGGGTAGAAGAGGGCGTCGTAGTCGCCCGGCACCAGGCCGGCCAGCATGTGGGTGTTGGCCAGGGCGCGGCGGGCTTCGTCATCGTCGCGGAAGCGAAGGGTCGCCTCGGTCTGGAAGGCCGGGTCGTCGCTCTTCGGGTCCAGTGGCGGCTGCCCACCCTTGGGGGAGGCCAGCACCACCTCGGCGCCGGCGTCGCGGAAGGCGAAGTAGGGCGCGGCGAACTCCTCCAGCCAGAACCCGGTCTTCTGGCCGGTGTTGCCCAACTGATCGTGGGAGGTCAGTACCATCAGGATCTTCATCGTGATCTCCTTGTGGACCCTACCTGGGCCTATTCATCGCGCTTGAGCAGGTCGCCAATTCCGGCGAGCGCCTTGTAAGTGGCGCGCGGCCCTTGCCGGGCGCCCGGTTTCTCCTCGCTGTGCCACTGCTGGTCGGTGTAGCGGGAGTGTTCGTTGTCGTGGCAGTAGAGGCACAGCAGCTCCCAGTTCGAGCCGTCTGGCGGGTTGTTGTCATGGTTGTGATCGCGGTGGTGGACCGTCAGTTCGGAAAGGCGCTTGCCGCTGAATGCTCGACCGCAACGCGCGCACACCCACGGAAACAGCTTGAGCGCCTGTTCCCGATAGCTGTGTTCGCGTCTCTTGCGCTCGTCGGCGAGCAACTGGTCCAACTTGCTGGTGCCGGTCGCCGGAGGTTCTGGCGTCATTCACGGTGTTCCCATGCCGGGGTCCAGTGAAAAGTCTAGACCGGGCACCGGGGATCGCCGGCATCCCGTCGCAACGGCCGGCGCTTCGCCGACCGGCGATTAGACTCAGAACAGGTACGAGCAGGAGGCTGGCACCATGACGCTCAAACATCCCCGGCTGCTGCTGGCACTGGCCCTGATGGCCGGCACGGCGGTGGCACAGAATCCGCCGCTCCTGCGGGCGCCCTTGCAGGCGCCCGTGGGCGCACCCGGCACCGCAACCCCGCAGCCCTATCCCCAGGTGGTGCCCCGCGCGGTCACCAGCCCGTCACCGCAGAGCGGTAGCCCGCAGCTGATGAAACGGCCTGACCAGGAGCAGCGCCTGCGGGAGTCCCTGGAACAGCGCGACCAGGCGATTCCGGTGCTGGAGCAGCAGCTGGAACGCAACAGCAAGGGGCTGGGGACCAGCACCGGCAACCCCTGATCCGATCAGCCCTGGGGCAGACCCAGCACCTTGAGCAGGAAGGCGTATTCCAGGGCCACATCGCGCAACGCCTGATAGCGGCCGCTCATGCCGCCATGGCCGGCGCCGAGGTCGGTCTTGAGCAGCAGCGGGTTGCTGTCCGTCTTGCTGGCGCGCAGGCGGGCCACCCACTTGGCGGCTTCCCAGTACTGCACGCGGCTGTCGTTGTAGCCCGCCACCACCAGCATCGCCGGATAGGCTTGGGCGCGTACGTTCTCGTAGGGCGCATAGGCCTTGATCCGCGCGTACACCTCGGGCTCGTTCGGATCCCCCCACTCGTCGTACTCGGTCACGGTCAGTGGCAGGTCGGGGTTCTGCATGGTGTTGAGCACGTCGACGAAGGGGACTTCGGCGATGGCCGCGCCGAACAGGTCCGCACGCAGGTTGAGTACCGCGCCGATCAGCAGGCCGCCGGCGCTGCCGCCACTGATCGCCAGCTGCGGCGCTGTGGTGTAGCCCTCGGCGATCAGGTGTTCGGCACAGGCAATGAAGTCGCCGAAGGTGTTGGTCTTGTGCTCCAGCTTGCCGGCGCGGTACCAGGCTTCGCCCAGCTCGCCGCCGCCGCGTACATGGGCGATGGCGAAGACGAAGCCGCGCTCCAGTAGGCTCAGGCGGGCGTGGGAGAACCAGGGGTCGAGGCTTTCGCCGTAGGCGCCGTAGCCGTAGAGATACAGCGGCGCGGGCTGGCCCAGGGTTTCACGGCGAGCCACCAGACTGATGGGGATGCGCGTGCCGTCGGCCGCCGTGGCCCACAGGCGCTGGCTGACATAGGCGTCGGCGTCGAAGGGCCCTTCTACCGGCGTTTCCTTGAGCACCTGCTGCGCGCCCGTGGCGAGTTCCAGTTGGCGCACCTGGGCCGGGCGGTTGAGGGCTTCGTAGCGCAGGCGGATCACCGGGCTTTCGAATTCCAGGCTGTCCTGCACATAGAGGCTGTAGGCGGCGTCCGGCAGCTGCAGCGGGTAGGGCGCGGCGCCTTGCGGATGCACCTGGATGATCGGCAGGCCGCCTTCGCGCAGGCTGAGGATGAAGGCTTCGGCATTCAGGCTCACGCCTTCCAGCATGCGCGCTTCGTCGTGGGCGATCAGCTCGCGCCAGTGCGCGCGGCTGGGTTCGGCCTCGCTGGCCTGGTAGAGCGCGAAGTTGATGCCGGTCTGGTTGCTGCGGATCAGCCAGGTCCACTCACCGTCCAGCTTGCCGTGGTCGGCGTAGTACTCGTGGTCTTCCTCTCGCGGGGCCAGGCAGGTCCAGGTGCCTTCGGGGGTGTTGGCGTCCAGTACCCAGGTTTCGCTGGTGGTCTTGCTGTTCAGCAGGAGGATCAGCTGGCGCTCGGAGCTGGAGCGGTAGCAATTGAGGAAGAAGCGCCCGTCATGTTCCTCGAACACCTGCTCCGCGCCGGGCTGGCCGAGGCGATGGCGATGCAGGCGGTGGGGGCGGTGGGTGTCATCCAGCTCGCCGAAGAACAGGGTGGCGCTGTCGTTGGCCCAGGTCATGCTGCCGTCGCACTGCTCGAAGGGCAGGGCGTGTACTTCGCCGCTGGCCAGTTCCTTCACGTAGAGCCGGTAGATCTCGTCGCCACTGGTATCCAGGCTGTAGGCCAGGCGCGAATGGTCCGGGCTGATGCTGAAGGCACCAATGGAGAGGTAACCTCCGGCCGCCAGCGCGTTCGGGTCCAGCAGCAGTTCCTCGCGGGCGTCGTCCAGGCTCAGGGAGCCGTCCGCCGGGCGTGGGCAGCGGTAGTGGCGCGGGTATTCGTCGCCGGCGGTGGTGCGCTGGTAGTAGAGCCAGGGGCCCCAGGGCACCGGCAGGGACAGGTCGGTCTCGCGGATGCGGCCTTTGATTTCCTGGAACAGCGCCTCGCGCAGGTCCTTCTGATCGGCCAGCTCGGCCTCCAGCCAGGCGTTCTCCGCTTCGAGGTGGGCGAGCACGTCGGGGGCGTCGCGCTCCTCCAGCCAGCGGTAGGGGTCGTCACCGGATTCGATGCGGGCAATGGGGGCTTGGGGCATGGGCAATCTCGAAGGCAGGGTGGGCGACGGCAGGAGCGCCGGAACCGCGAAAAGCCGTTATCATAAGCGCCCTTTTGCCAGCCTTGCCACGGACGCCAATGACTGAACACGACTACCTGCTCGCCTGGTCCGCCTACGGAATCGCCGCGCTCGGCTGCCTGCTGGTGTGGTTCCGTCTGACCGGCTGGATGTGGCGCTGGCTGCGCGAGCCATTGCGAGTCCTGGTGGCGGTGCTGCTGCTGACCCCGACCATCGTCGACCCCGCCAAGGACATGTTCGCCCCGGCGGTGGCCATCACCGCCCTGGACATCCTGTTCAAGGTGGGCAACAACGCCTGGAAGGCGACCCTTGACCTGACCATGTACAGCATCATCGCCATGGCTGTTTACCTGGTGTTCGCCGGCATCCGCTGGCCCATCGAGAAGAAGGTCAAGGCCATCCGTGCCGAGCGCGAAGCCGCCCAGAAGGCTGAGGAAGAACCGACCCTGCAGGACGTGGCGCGCGATCGCAACCCGCAAGCGGATACCCGTTACGACAGCAACGGCGACCGCCGCCTGCGCATCGAACCCCGCCTCTGAACCGCCGGGCCTTGCAGCCCGGCCGCGGCACGTTCAGCATGAGCCATTCCCGGCTCGGAACGCCCTGATCCACGCCCCGGCCACATGTCCCCGGCACGCCGTCCATCTCGAAAAAGCCTGACGCCAGAGTCCTGAACCATGTGCGAACTGCTCGGCATGAGCGCCAACGTCCCCACCGATATCGTTTTCAGCTTCACCGGCCTGATGCAGCGCGGCGGCGGAACCGGTCCGCACCGCGATGGCTGGGGCATCGGTTTCTACGAGGGGCGCGGCCTGCGCCTGTTCCAGGACCCGGCGGCCAGCGTCGAATCCGAGGTGGCGCGTCTGGTGCAGCGCTACCCCATCAAGAGCGAGACGGTCATCGGCCACATCCGCCAGGCCAACGTCGGCAAGGTCTGCCTGTCGAACACCCACCCCTTTGTCCGCGAACTCTGGGGCCGCAACTGGTGCTTCGCGCATAACGGCCAACTGGCCGGATTCGAACCGTCGAAGACCTTCTATTGGCCGGTGGGCGACACCGACAGCGAAGCGGCCTTCTGCAACCTGCTGGATCGGGTGCGCAGGGCCTTTCCCGAACCGGTGATGGCGGAAATCCTCCTGCCGGTGCTGGTCCAGGCCTGTGTCGAGTTTCGCCAGAAGGGCGTGTTCAACTGTCTGCTGAGCGACGGCGACTGGCTGTTCAGCTTCTGCTCCACCAAGTTGGCGCACATCACCCGCCGCGCACCCTTCGGCCCGGCCAGCCTGAAGGACGCCGACCTGACGGTGGACTTCCAGGCCGAAACCACGCCGAATGACGTGGTCACCGTGATCGCCACCGAACCCCTGACCGACAACGAGACCTGGCACCTCTACCAGCCGGGCGAGTGGATCCTCTGGCGCCGTGGTGAAATCGTCGACCAGGGCCGCACCTGACCATCGGAGCGCACAGGGAATGTTGCGAAGCTACCTACGCGTGATCCCGCTCATCGGCACCGCCATTGGCGTCGGCCACAGCAGGACGGTGCAGCCAAGGCACAGGCTCTGAGCCAAAGGCGCTCCCGGAGCGCTCTTCCCTGTGGGGGCGAATTCATTCGCGATGTGCCTTGCCGGTCTGCACCAGCAGCCGAGGCCGCTGATGGGTTTCGCTTCGCTCTACCTCATCCTACGGAAGCTTCCCGGGCGTCCTCCATTTCGGGGGCGAAGAGGCACGTTCCGGACCCGCCGCTTCCGCCGCCGACGAGCGTGCGCATACGTTGATCGAGATACAGCAGCGGGTGATTCCCATTTTGATTTAAGATGCGTTTCCTTCTACCGAGGCCAGCCTCCATGGATGTTCTCTCGCATGCCTATGAGCGCCTGGCCGAGTGGGTGATCGAGCCGGTTACCGGTCAGTTCGCCGGCATTTTTGATCTGAACGGCCGTTTCGGTGTGCTGTTCCTCTTCATCTCCTACTGCATTGCCTACAGCCTGTTCCGCTATCGCAAGCATCGCGGGCTGACCGACGCGCAGTCGTTCTGGCAGTTCATCGGTGGCAGCCGGGTCTATTTCCATCCCTCGGCGTTGCTGGATTACCGCTACTACTTCGTGCGGGCCATCCTGAAAGTCGCGTTGGTGCTTCCCGTCGTCGGTCTGGTTGACCCCTACATCCTGCGCTCCGGGGACTACATCGCCTTTTTCACCAACCTTTGGGGCGCCCGCCCGCAGGTGGGCGAAAACCTCGGGCTTTCCCTGCTCTACGGGCTGGGCGTGTTCCTGGTGAAGGATTTCATCCATTACTGGGCCCATCGGGCCTTCCATACCCGATGGCTCTGGGCGTTTCACAAGGTCCACCACTCGGCGCCCGTGCTGGTGCCGGCAACTGCCAGCCGGGTTCACTTCCTGGAAAAGATCGTCGAGAAGCTGACCACCACCGTCTGCCTCGGCCTCTATGCCGGCGTCTTCTGGTACGCCTGTGGCGGGGCGATCAGCCGATACACCCTGTTCGGGGTGACCTATCTGGTGTTCATCTTCAACGGGCTGGCGGCAAACCTGCGCCACAGTCATGTCTGGCTGTCGTTCGGCCCGGTCATCGAGCATGTGATCAACAGTCCGGCCCAGCACCAGATTCATCACAGCGATGAACCCCGGCACTTCCACAAGAACTTCGGTACCAACCTGTCGCTCTGGGACTGGATGTTCGGAACGCTCTACGTCACCACCTCGAAGCCCGAGGCCATCCGGTTCGGCACCGGGGAGCCGGACGATCATCGCTACGTGACGCTCCATAGCCTGATCGTCACCCCCTTTGTGGAAACGGCGCGCAAGATCGCGCTGGCGAGACGCTCGCGGGCGGTTACACCCCGGGCTTCCGAAGCGCCTTATTCGCGATGAGTGGGGCTGGAGGCTGAAGCCGGCGCAGGGGCACCGCCAAGCGCACGCAAGCCGCGAGCATTCAAGAAAACGGGCCCCGCAGGGCCCGTTCTTATTTGGACAGAAACTTCATCCCATCTTCCAACCCCTGCAAGGTCAGGGGGAACATCTGCTCGTTGATCAACTCGCGGACGATGTTGGTGGAGGCGGTGTAGTTCCAGGTGTCCTTGGGGTAGGGGTTGATCCAGATGAGCTTCTTGTATTTCTCCATGAAGCGTTTCATCCAGACGTAGCCGGGCTCTTCGTTCCAGTGCTCGACGCTGCCGCCGGCCTGGGTGATTTCGTACGGGGCCATGGCGGCGTCGCCGACGAAAACCACTTTGTAGTCCGGGCCGTACTTGTGCAGCAGGTCCAGGGTGGAGGTGCGCTCGGAGGTGCGGCGCAGGTTGTTCTTCCACACCGATTCGTAGATGAAGTTGTGGAAGTAGAAGTACTCCAGGTGCTTGAACTCGGTCTTGCAGGCGGAGAAGAGCTCTTCGCAGACCTTCACGTGGGCGTCCATGGAACCGCCGATGTCCAGCAGCAGCAAGAGCTTCACGGTATTGCGGCGTTCCGGGCGCATCTGGATGTTGAGCAGGCCGGCGTCGCGGGCGGTGTGGTCGATGGTGCCGTCCAGGTCCAGCTCTTCCGCCGCGCCTTCGCGGGCGAACTTGCGCAGGCGGCGCAAGGCGACCTTGATGTTGCGGGTGCCCAGTTCCACCTGGTCGTCGAGGTTCTTGTACTCGCGTTGGTCCCAGACCTTCACCGCCTTGCCCTGGCGCTTCCCGGCATCGCCCACGCGGATGCCTTCGGGGTTGAAGCCGCCGGAGCCGAAGGGGCTGGTGCCGCCGGTGCCGATCCACTTATTGCCGCCGGCGTGGCGTTCCTTCTGCTCTTCGAGGCGCTTCTTGAATTCCTCGATCAGCTTGTCCAGGCCGCCGAGGGACTGGATCTGCGCACGCTCCTCATCGGTGAGCATGCGTTCGAATTCCTTGCGCAGCCATTCATCGGGAATCAGCGCCTGGAGGTAGTCATCGAGCTTTTCCAGGCCCTTGAAGTAGGCGGAAAAGGCGCGGTCGAACTTGTCGAAATGGCGCTCGTCCTTGACCAGCACCGTGCGGGCGAGGAAGTAGAACTCGTCCATGTCGGCGAACACCACGTTGTGTTTCAACGCGTTGATCAGGTCCAGCAGCTCGCGGACGGAAACCGGCACCTTGGCCGCGCGCATTTCGTTGAACAGGTTGAGCAGCATCTATGCGCCCTCATGAATAACCGTAGGGTGGGTTAGCCGCGTAGCGACGTAACCCACCATCGATGCCGCAGGCATCGCTTTGGCCAGCCTGGCGGCTGGTTGGCGGGTTACGCTTCGCTAACCCACCCTGCAAGAGCTGCTTAGCGGCTGGCGCGGCGGGCCATGAAGGCCAGGCGTTCCAGCAGTTGCACGTCCTGTTCGTTCTTCACCAGGGCGCCAGCCAGCGGCGGGATGGCCTTGGTCGGGTCGCGCTCGCGCAGCACGGCTTCACCGATGTTGTCGGCCATCAGCAGCTTCAGCCAGTCCACCAGTTCGGAGGTGGATGGCTTCTTCTTCAGGCCCGGCACCTTGCGCACGTCGAAGAACACGTCCAGCGCCTCGGCCACCAGCTCGCCGCTGATGTTGGGGTAGTGCACGTCGACGATCTTCTGCAGCGTCGCGCGGTCGGGGAAGGCGATGTAGTGGAAGAAGCAGCGGCGCAGGAAGGCGTCCGGCAGTTCCTTCTCGTTGTTCGAGGTGATGATGATGATCGGGCGCTGCTTGGCCTTGATGGTCTCGTTGGTCTCGTAAACGTAGAACTCCATCTTGTCGAGTTCTTGCAGCAGGTCGTTGGGGAACTCGATGTCGGCCTTGTCGATCTCGTCGATCAGCAGGATGACGCGCTCATCGGACTCGAACGCCTCCCACAGCTTGCCCTTCTTGATGTAGTTGCGAACGTCGTGGACCTTGTCGGAATTCAGCTGGGAATCCCGCAGGCGGCTCACTGCGTCGTACTCGTACAGACCCTGGTGGGCCTTGGTGGTGGACTTGATGTGCCAGGTGATGAGTTTGGCGCCGAAGGCTTCGGCCAACTGCTCGGCGAGCATGGTCTTGCCGGTGCCCGGTTCGCCCTTGACCAGCAGCGGACGCTGCAGGGTGATGGCGGCGTTCACCGCGAGTTTCAGGTCATCGGTGGCGACGTAGGACTGTGTGCCTTCGAACTTCATCAGGTAATCCTCGAACGTGGGGCACCGGTTGAAAAACCGGTCGGTTCAGTATTTGGGAAAGGCCTGACTATAACGCGCGACTTGGTCGACTGTGAACGCAGACGTTTCATTCAGTCACTGAATGGCAGGAATGCCCTCAAATCGCCTCCGTCGGTCGCTGGACGCTCTAGCATCACCGCCTTAGGCTTGGGCTCCTTTTTCCGGCAAGACAAGGATTCCGCCATGAGCCGCATCTTCGCAGACAACTCGCAAGCCATCGGCAACACCCCCCTGGTACGCATCAACCACCTGGGGCCCCGGGGCGTGACCCTTCTCGCCAAGATCGAAGGCCGCAACCCCGCCTACTCGGTGAAGTGCCGCATCGGCGCCAGCATGATCTGGGACGCGGAAGCCTCTGGCCGGCTCAAGTCGGGCATGACCCTGGTGGAGCCGACTTCCGGCAACACCGGTATCGGCCTTGCCTTCGTCGCGGCGGCCCGTGGCTACAAGCTGATCCTCACCATGCCGGCTTCCATGAGCCTGGAGCGCCGCAAGGTGCTGAAGGCCCTGGGCGCCGAGCTGGTGCTCACCGAACCCGCCAAGGGCATGAAGGGCGCCATCGAGAAGGCCAACGAACTGGCGGCTTCCAACCCCGAGCAATTTCTGCTGCTGCAGCAGTTCGAGAACCCGGCCAACCCGGCCATCCACGAGAAGACCACCGGCCCGGAAATCTGGAACGACACCGATGGCGCGGTGGATGTGCTGGTGGCCGGCGTCGGCACCGGCGGCACCATCACCGGCGTCTCTCGCTACATCAAGCAGACCTGCGGCAAGCCGATCCTTTCGGTGGCGGTCGAGCCGGTGGCCTCGCCCGTGATCAGCCAGACCCTGGCCGGTGAAGAAGTGAAGCCCAGCCCCCACAAGATCCAGGGCATCGGCGCCGGCTTCGTGCCGAAGAACCTCGACCTGACCCTGGTGGACCGCGTCGAGAAGAGCACCGACGACGAAGCCAAGGCCATGGCCCTGCGGCTGATGCGTGAGGAAGGCATCCTCTGCGGTATTTCCTCCGGCGCTGCCATGGCGGTGGCGGTGCGTCTGGCCGAGCAGCCGGAAATGGAAGGCAAGACCATCGTCGTTGTCCTGCCGGACTCGGGCGAGCGCTACCTCTCCAGCATGCTGTTCGATGGCCTGTTCACCGAGCAGGAACTGCAGCAGTAGGTTGGCGCCGAGCGTAGCGAGGCCCAACGGTGTGATGCCCAGGTTGGGCATCACAGTTCACCGATTCATCGCCCACCCCCGTCGCGAAGGCGGGGTGGGTTTTTCCTGATTGCCTGCTTCCTCGCGGGTCCGCTGGGACTTGCCGCGCATTGTCACTGCCGGGCCTCGCGGAGAAGCTGGAGCCCCCGCACGACGGGGTCTCGATCCACAAGCAGCCAGGACACAACGACAATGACACGTTCCTTCGCGCCCCTCCTTCTGACGCTGGCCATGTCCTCAGCCGCCCAGGCGGCCGACACGGTGAAGATCTACAACTGGAGCGAATACATCGCCCCTGACACCGTCGCCAACTTCAGCAAGGAAACCGGCATCCAGGCCAGCTACGACGTCTACGACAGCAACGAGACCCTCGACGGCAAGCTGATGACCGGCAAATCCGGCTACGACGTGGTGGTGCCCTCCAACCACTTCATGGCCAAGCAGATCCAGGCCGGCGCCCTGAAGAAGCTGGACAAGAGCCAGCTGCCCAACTGGAAGAACCTCAACCCGGTGCTGCTCAAGGCACTGGAAGCGAACGACCCCGGCAACCAGTACGGCTTCCCCTACCTGTGGGGCAGCACCGGCATCGGCTACAACGTCGACAAGGTGAAAGCGGTGCTGGGCGACAACGCCCCGGTGGACTCGTGGGACCTGTTCTTCAAGCCGGAGAACATGGAAAAGCTCGCCAAGTGCGGCGTCGCCGTGCTCGACAATGGCCCGGAGCTGCTGCCCATCACCCTCAACTACCTGGGCCTGCCGCACCACAGCCAGAACCCTGAGGACTACAAGACCGCCCAGGCCGAGCTGATGAAGGTCCGCCCCTACATCACCTACTTCCACTCCTCGAAGTACGTCAGCGACCTGGCCAACGGCGACATCTGCGTGGCCGTGGGCTTTTCCGGCGACATCCTCCAGGCCGCCACTCGCGCCAAGGAAGCCAACAACGGTGTGAACATCCAGTACTCGACGCCGAAGGAAGGCTCGCCCATGTGGTTCGACATGGTGGCCATGCCCGCCGACGCGCCTGATGAAGCGGCCGGCTACGCCTTCCTCAACTACCTGCTGCGCCCGGATGTGATGGCCGGCATCAGCAACTCGGTGCACTACGCCAACGGCAACGTCGGTGCCGACCCGATGGTGGATGCCGCCATCAAGGCTGACCCGGCCATCTATCCGCCGGCGGATGTGATGAAGAGCCTGTTCGCCCTGGAGTCCATGCCGCCGAAGATCGACCGCATCCGGACCCGCGTGTGGAGTGCGATCAAGACCGGGCGTTGATGCAGGTTCTGGGGGCTTGATCCTGTAGGGGCGAATGAATTCACCCCTACACCAATCGCCCGACCTCCGTTCACCCCGCCGACTTCGCCACCGCCGGCACGGGTGCCGGCTTCACCACCAGCCATAGCGCCAGGGCGATCAGCACGCCGCCCTGCAGGTGCGCCATGGACACCGACTCGCCGAGCAACAGCACACCCCAGAACACGCCGAAGGGCGGGATCAGAAAGGTCACGGTCATGGTCTTCACCGGCCCGACGTTGGCGATCAGGCGGAAGTAGAGGATGTAGGCGAAGGACGTGCAGATGAATCCCAGGGCTGCCAGGGCCAGCCAGGTACCGGGCTCCATCAAGGGGGCGAGGGGCATGGCGGGGGCGTCCCAGGCGAACACCGGCAGCAGGCAGAGGGTGGCGCCGATCTGGCAACCGAAGGCCACCAGGCCGCTGTCCATGCCGCCCGCCTCGGTGATCCAGCGCTTGGTCATGAAGCCGGCGAAGCCATAGCAGGTGGTTGCCACCAGGCAGGCTGCGGCGCCCCAGAGCAGTTGGACGTCGAAATTCACCGGCCCGGTGCGGGTCAGCACCGCCACCCCGGCCAGGCCCAGCAGCACACCGACGGCCTTGGTCCCGGTCAGCTTCTCGCTGAAGAACAGCGCGCCGATCAGAACCCCCATCAATGGCGTCGTGGCGTTGAAGATGGCCGAATAGCCCGCCGGCAGTACCTTCGCCGCCAGGGCGTACATGGCGGCGGGAATGCCGGAACTGACCGTGCCGATCACCAGCGTCTTGCCCAGCTTGCCGCGAAAACTCCAGTCGCTGCGGAGCATGGCGAGGATCACCGCCAGGCCGATGGCCGACAACAGCACCCGCAGGAAGGCCGTGGGCAGTGCGCCGATTTCCGGGACCAGGATGCGGATGAACAGGAAGCTGGCGCCCCAGATGGCGGCAAGGCTCAGCAGGCGGATGAGGTCGGCGGGCTTCATGGCGGGCTCCAGGCGGTGGAGCCGGCACGATGAACCCGCCCGGAGGGCGGCGCAATCTACAACTTGCTTTCAAATTGGCGGAACAGTTGTGGGGGCAGATTCGAATTGCCTGTGGGGGCTTCTCCTGTAGGGGCGAATTCATTCGCCAAGCAGGCCGAAGGCCTGCCGTTCGGTATCTGCGGGAGCACTGCGTGCTCCTTGGCGATTGAAATCGCCCCTACAGGATTTACCACCCCAGGGGCTAAAGGGATCAGAAGGTCTTGCTCACACTCGCCACCCAGGTCGCCTCGCAGACATCGGTGAAACCAAAGTTGCTGGCGCACTCCGACTCGGACAGGTCGGTGTCGATATAGGACAGGCCCCAGGTGACCCCTAGGAAGTCGCGGGTCAGCTTGGCTTCCCACTCGTGGTAGTCGTCCTCGCTCTTGCCGCTGGCGGACCAGAACATGGGGTCCTTGAAGTCATTGCGCCCATAGCGCAGCTCCAGGCCCACATCCAGGGGCAGGGTGGTGCCGTAGCCGACGTAGCTGTAGAGGATGTCCTGCTGTTCGCCGAATATGTTTTCGGCGTCGTTGGAGTAGTTGGCGCCGAGCTTGAATCCGTAGGCGGCGAGGATGGCGTAGACCTCGCTCTGGTTGAACTGGCTTTCCTTTGGGTAGGTGAACTTGAGGTAACCGATATCCAGGCTCACCTCGTCGGTGGCCTGCCAGTACCAGCCGGCGTAGTAGTCCACTTCCTGGCGCGTCTTGAGGCCGAAGCCGAAGTCGACGTTGGACGTCCAGGCCCCGGCATAGAGGCCGCTGGAGTGGATCAGGGTGGCGCCGGCCTGGGCGGCGGGGTCGTTCTGGGTCTGGGAGATGCCTCGGGTGCGGTAGTCGCTGACCAGGGCAAGGTCGACTTCCAGGGTGAAGTCGTCGTTCAGCTGGACGGCCTGGCAGGCGAGGGGAGCCAGGGTGAGGGCGAGGAGCGTGATGCTGCGCATGATGATTCCCGTTGTTGTGATTGTTATGGCAGATGCGGGCAAGGCTCCGCCCAGCCCCCGCCTTGCGGCGGGAGCGGGGCATGGAGCGGGTAGAGCTGGGTCTTAGAGAGAGGCGTTGAAGACTTCCTGGCCGGCGAACCAGGTCTGCAGGACGCGGGTTTCGGGCAGGTCCTTCTCGGCGACGTTGAGTACGTCGCGGTCGAGGATGATGAAGTCGGCCTGCTTGCCGGGGGCGAGGGAGCCGATCTGCTGCTCCAGGCCGATGGTGCGGGCAGCGTTCAGGGTGTAGGCCTGCAGCATGGTCTCGCGGTCGATGCGCTCGTCGGCGTTGAGCACGCCCTTCGGCCCTTCGCGGGTCACCGCCTGGTGGATGGCCTCCCAGACGTTGGGCGAGGACACCGGCCAGTCGCTGGCCCCGGCGATGGTCGCACCCTGTTTCAGCAGCGAGTGGGCCGGGTACTGGTAGCGGAACGCATCGGCGCTGACGTAAGGCTTGACCATGTCCACCGTGTACTCGTCACTGGCGGCCCAGAGCAGCTGCATGGAGGCGATCACGCCCAGCGGCTTGAATCGGGCGAACTCCGTGGGGTTCACCAATTGCAGGTGGGTGATGGAGTGGACGACGCCGCTCTGGCGGTCCTTGCGCGCCCGCTCGATGCCATTCAGGGATTCGCGCACCGCACGGTCGCCGATGGCGTGGATGTGCACCAGCCAGCCACGGGCATCGGCTGCGCTGACCAGCTCGCCGAAGTGAGCCGGGTCAATCAACAGTTCGCCCGGCTTGTGGGAGTTCTTGTACGGCTCGATCAGTGCCGCGCTCTGCGCCGGGTATTCCAGCACCCCGTCAGCGAACACCTTGATGCCCGGCACGGTCAGGTTGGGAATGCCCTGGAACTGCTGGCGCACCTTGTCCAGGGTGTCGAGGTCGGCGGGGCGGCTCTTCGGGTTGGCCACCAGCAGGGCGGCGACGTGGGCACTGAGCTCGCCTTTCTCTGCCAGGGCCTTATAGGCCGGCAGGACGCCGACGGACTTCTCGGTGGGCTTGAGGTCGAAGATCGCCTCCCCCGGCGCGGCGTTGGCGGCCGGGTCCATCCAGGCGGTGATGCCCTGGCTGTTGTTGAACTTCACCGCGGCCTCGCCCGCGCGCAGCAGCTCCTCGGCACTGGCCGGTGGCATGGCGGCGGCGACGCGGTCCCAGCCGGCGTCCACCACAAAGCCATTGGGCTTGCCGTCCTTGCCGGTACCGACCGTTCCCCGTTGGGCTTCTGGCAGAGCGGCAATCAGCTTCGCGTCGATGCCGGCGCGTTCCAGCATGGCCTGGTTGGCCCAGCCGGTGTGGTGGTCGCTGCCGATGAATACCACCGGCACTTTCGCCCATTCACCTTGGCTGAAGATGCGCCCCAATTCCTCGGCCTTGCTCCAGTAAGTGGAGCTCACCCCGGCCACGCTCAGTACATCGCCGTGGCGGGCCGTGCCGTCGTCGCGCCAGCCACGCAGGCGCCTCTCCAGTTCCTCCAGCGCCACGTTTTCTTCGCCATCCAGGTTGGCCGAGGTCATTTCCAGGCCGCCGAAGATGGAGTGGGAGTGGGTGTCGATCAGCCCCGGCATCAGGCGCTTGCCGGCCAGGTCGATGATCTTGGTGGACGAGTCGGCCAGGGCCTTGATCTCGGCGTCGCTGCCCACCTTGAGGACCTTGCCGTCGGCTACCGCCATGGCCTGGGCCGAGGGCTGGGACGGATCGGCCGTGTACAGCTTGCCGTTGAGTAGCACCAGGTCAGCGGCCGCCATGGACTCCGTTGAGGAAAAAGCCAGCGCCATGGCCAGCAGGGTGGGGGTGAAGCCTTTCATTGCCAAACCTCTTGTTTTTATTGATCTGGCGGCGAGACTAGCGGCTGGCCCGGGCCGGCAGAACGCCCGAACTGCGCAAAACCCTTTTTCCTGAATGGAAAAACCATGGACAAGCTTGGTGCTCTCAGCATGTTCGTTGCCACGGCGGAACACGGCAGCTTCAGCCGTGCCGCGGAGCAATTGGGCAAAACCCCATCGGCCCTGACCAAGGCCGTCACCCATCTGGAAGAGGACCTGGGCGTGCGCCTGTTCGAGCGCAGTACCCGACGCACGGTGCTGACCGAGGCCGGGCGGGTCTATCTGGAAACCGCGCGCCTGGTGCTGCAACGCCTGCATGAGGTGGGGGAGGAGCTTGGCCAATTGCAGCACGGCCTCCACGGCATGCTCAGGCTGACCGCGCCACTGGCGTTTGGCCGGGCGTTTCTCGATGACGTCTGTGCCGGCTTCCTCAGCGAGTACCCGCAGATTCGTTTGCGGGTGGACCTCACCGACGCCTTCGTCGACCTGGTGGATTCCGGCTATGACCTGGCCCTGCGGGAGGGACGCGGGGACCTGCCCGGGCTGATTGCCAGACCCGTCGGAAGCAACTGTCTGACGGTCTGTGCCAGCCCGCTTTACCTGGCCCGCAACCCCGTGCCGGTCACCCCCGAAACCCTCGATCAGCATGACTGGTTGCTCTACTACCATCCCGCCCTGGACCGGACCCATTGGTGGGTGGAACGCGATGGCCAGCGCCTGAGTTTGCTGAGGCCCACGACGCCGCGCATGGAGGGCGATAACCACGACCTGCTGATGGCCAGCGCCCTGGCCGGTGCCGGTCTCTACCATGTGCCGCTGTGGAGCGCCGCGCCTTACCTGGCCGATGGCCGACTGGTGCGGGTGATGGCCGACTACGCGATCGACCCCGACGCCTTCGGTTCGCGAATCCTCGCGGTCTACCCCAGCCACCGCCGCGCCACGGGCAAGGTGCTGGCCTTCATCGACTACCTGGCCCGGCACCTGGAGGCGCGGGGGTTGGCGTGAATTTCTCGGTCGCGCTGAATGTTGTAGGGGCGAATTCATTCGCCAAGATCCGTAGGATGGGTAGAGCTTGCGAAACCCATCGATGCCGCTGATGGGTTTCGCTTCGCTCTACCGCATCCTACGCAGTCAATCCGTAGGCCACGCAGCGGTCCGCGGTTTCGCGTCACGAATGAATCGCGCGCGTGCGCGGATCAGAAACTCTTGCTCACGCTCGCCACCCAGGTCGCGCTGCACACGTCGGTGAAGCCGTAGTTGCTGGCGCATTCGGAGTCGGACAGGTCGGTGTCGATGTACGACAGGCCCCAGGTGACGCCGAGGAAGTCGCGGGTCAGCTTGGCTTCCCACTCGTGGTAGTCGTCTTCGCTCTTGCCGCTGGCGGACCAGAACATCGGGTCCTTGAAGTCATTGCGCCCGTAGCGCAGCTTCAGGCCCACATCCAGGGGCAGCGCGGTTTCGTAGCTGACATAGCTGTAGAGGATGTCCTGCTGTTCGCCGAATATGTTTTCGGCGTCGTTGGAGTAGTAGGCGGCGAGCTTGAAGCCGTAGGCGCCGAGGATGGCGTAGACCTCGCTCTGGTTGAACCGGCTTTCCTTCGGGTAGGCGTACTTCACGTAGCCCGCGTCCAGGCTCACCTCGTCGGTGGCCTGCCAGTACCAGCCGGCGTAGTAGTCCACTTCCTGGCGGGTCTTGAGATCGAAGCCGAAGTCGACGTTCGAGGTCCACATCCCCGCGTAGAGGCCGCTGCTATGGAGCAGTGTGGCGCCCACCTGGGCGGCCGGGTCGTTCTGGGTCTGGGAGATGCCCCGCGTGCGGTAGTCGCTGGCGAGTGTGGTGTCGATCTGTAGCGAGAAGGTCTCGGAGAGTTCCAGGGCCTGGCAGGCGAGGGGAGCCAGGGCAAGGGCGAGGAGGGCGGTGCGTTTCATCGGGTTTCCCGTTGTTGTGATTGTTCTGGCAGATGCGGGCAAGGCTTCGCCCGGCCCCCGCGCGAGGCGGGAGCTGGGGAAGCAGAATTGCGTTGTTGTTAGCGAGCGGCGCTGAAGACTTCCTGGCCGGCGAACCAGGTTTTCAGGACCTGGGTGTCGCGCAGGGCTTCGGGCTCCACCTGGAACACGTCGCGGTCCAGCAGGATCAGGTCGGCCTGCTTGCCGGGGGCGAGGGAGCCGATCTGCTTCTCCAGGCCGATGGTGCGGGCGGAATTGAGCGTGTAGGCCTGGAACATGGTTTCCCGGTCGATCTCTTCATCCGGGTTCAACACACCTTTCGGCCCCTTGCGGCTGACCGCCTGGTAGATCGCTTTCCAGGGCTCGGGCGTAGTTACCGGCCAGTCGCTGGCGCCGGAAATGGTCGCGCCGTTCTTCAGCAGCGAGCGGGCCGGGTACTGGTACTGGAAGGCCATGGCGCTGATGTAGGGCTGCACCAGGTCCAGGCTGAGCTCGTCGGCGCTGGCCCAGTAGAGCTGCATGGAGGCGATCACGTTCAGCGGCTTGAAGCGGGCGAACTCCTTGGGGTTGACCATCTGCAGATGGGTGACCGAGTGGGCGATGCCGCTCTGACGATCACGGCGCGCCTGCTCGATGCCATTGAGGGATTCACGCACCGCGCGGTCGCCGATGGCGTGGACATGCACCAGCCAGCCACGGGCGTCGGCCGCGCTGACCAGCTCACCGAAATGCGCCGGGTCGATCAGCAGTTCGCCACGCTTGTTCGAGTTCTTGTAGGGCTCCAGCATGGCGGCGGTCTGTGCCGGGATTTCCGCCACGCCATCGGCAAAGATCTTGATGCCGGGGAGGGTGAGGTTGGGCAGGCCCTGGAACTGCTGGCGCACCTTGTCGAGGGTATCCAGATCGGCCGGTGTGCTCTTCGGGTTTGCCACCAGCAGGGCGGCGACATGGGCGGTCAGCTCACCCTTCTCGGCCAGCGCCTTGTAGGCCGGGAGTACGCCCAGGGTCTGGGCGGTGGGTTTGAAGTCGAACAGCGGCTCGCCCGGTGCGGCGTTGGCCGCCGGGTCCATCCAGGCGGTGATGCCCAGGCTGAGGTTGTAGCGGAGCGCCGAACGGCCGGCTTTCAGCAGTTGCTCGTCGGTGGCGGGAGGGAGTTGCGCCATCACCGGGTCCAGCCCGGCATCGGCGAGGAAGCCATTGGGCTGGCCGTCGGGATGATGGCCGATGGTGGCCTGCGCCTCGCCCTTCAGGCTCTTCACGGTGGCGGCGTCGATGCCGGCGCGTTTCAGCATGGCCCGGTTGGCCCAGCCGGTATGGTGGTCCCAGCCGAGGAAGAAGATCGGCACCTCGGCCCATTCGCCCCGGTTGAAGCGCTGTTCGAGTTCATCCAGCTGGCCCCAGGCGGCCGATGGCACACCGCTGACGCTGAGCGCGTCGCCATGTCGTGCCTTGCCGTTATCGCGCCACTGGCGCAGACGCTGTTCCAGCTCGGCTGCAGGAATCAACTGGCCGCCGAGGGAGGCCGAGTCCAGCTCCAGGCCGCCGAAGATGGCGTGGGAGTGGGAGTCGATGAAGCCGGGCATCAGCACCTTGCCGCCCATGTCCATCACACGGGTGCCGGCTTCCTTCAGCCGCAGTACCTCGGCGTCGCTGCCTACGGCGCGGACCTTGCCGTTCTCCACGGCGACGGCCTGCTGCAGGGCCTGGCCGGGTTCGGCGGTGTACACCTTGGCGTTGTGGAAGATGAGGTCGACGGCCGCCATGCTTTCCATCGAGGAACAGGCCAGGGCCGCCGCCATCAGGGTGGGGACGAAGGTTTTCATCGGGTATCTTCCGGTTCTTGTTGGTCTGGCGCTGAGCCTAACCAAGCCGGGCGGGCGGCAGAATGCTATGTTTTCGCACAACTTTTGTGCCGATCAGGAACAGATCAGTGGACAAGCTCAGCGCCCTCACCATGTTTGTCGCCACCGCCGAATTCGGCAGCTTCAGCCGTGCCGCCGAGCAACTGGGCAAGACACCGTCGGCCCTGACCAAGGCGGTGGGGCACCTGGAAACCGAGCTGGGTACCCGCCTGTTCGAGCGCACCACCCGGCGCATGGCCCTCACCGAGGCGGGGCAGATCTACCTGGAAGGTGCCCGTCAGGCCTTGATGCAGCTGCAACTGGCCGGGGAGGAACTGGACCAGTTGCACCACGAACTGCGCGGCAGTTTGCGGCTTATCGCGCCGCCGTCGTTCGGCCCGGCGTTCCTCAACGAAGTCTGCTGCCGCTTCATGGACGCCCACCCCCAAGTGCGCCTGGAGGTGCACCTGAACGACACCTTCCTGGACTTGATTGACGGCGGCTACGACCTCGCCCTGCGCGACGGCCCCACGGACCTGCCGGGGTTGATCGCCCGCCCGCTGACGGAAAACCGCATCCTCCTGTGCTGCAGCCCCGCCTACCTGGAGCGCAAGGGGCTGGAGGTGTCGCTGGAGACCTATCTGCAGCATGACTGGCTGATCTTCCGGCATCCCGTGCTCAATCGGCATTTCTGGTGGCTGCGGCTGGATGGCGAGCGTATCCGTGTGCCGCAACCCGTACCGAAACTGGCCAGTGACAACTTCGACTTCCTGCTCACCTGCCTGCTGGCCGGCCACGGGTTGCAGATCGTTCCGCAATGGAGCGCCGCGCCTTATCTGGCCAGCGGCCAACTGGTGCGCGTACTGCCTGAATACGAGATGGAGCCTGACGCGTTCGGCCCCTGGGTGCATGTCCTCTACCTGGCCCACCGCCGGCGGACCCGCAAGGTGCGGGTGTTCATCGAGATGCTGGAGGGGTATCTGCGGGAGCGGGGGATTGCTTGAGCATCGTCTGAAGGCGCACAGCTGTGGCGCCCCCACAGGGACCGGCCAGCCCTGGGCATGTCTACCGGCAGGAGCTTTTTTTCAAGTCAGCCTCTGGATAAGCTCGCCTTTCCCGTTTCCGCAGCCGAGACATTCCCATGGCGCAGCAATGGCCGGCCGAAGGCATCGCCCGACTGATCCTTGAAGGCTTCGACGACTACCGCGAGCATTTCCGCCGGATCACCGACGGTGCCCGCGCGCGTTTCGAGTTGGCGCAATGGCCGGCCACCCAGCAGGCCGCCGCGCAGCGGATCGCCCTGTACGAGGTGAAGGTGGCGGAAACCAGCGGGCGCCTGCATGAGGCCTATGCGTCGGAAGAGCTGCTGGACGTCCAGCTCTGGCCACTGGTCAAGAGTGCCTACATCGACCTGATCGACGTGCGCCTGGACGATGAGCTTTCCGAGACTTGGTACAACTCCGTGTTCTGCGGCCTGTTCAGCCACGACCTCATCAGCGATGGCTGCATGTTCATCCACACCACCCGGCCTTCCCTGCGCACTCACGAACGCGCGCCGCAGACTCGTAGCTACCGCCCTGAAGGCCGCCTGCACGCCGCGCTTTCGGCCATCCTCGATGACTACCGCTTCAACGTGCCCTACGACGACCGCGCCGGTGACCTGGAGCGCCTGGAGGTTCAGCTGCGCGAACACCTGCCGGACTGGGTCTGCAAGGACCCCGAGCTGTGCATCGAGCTCTTCGCCTCGCCGCTGTTCCGCAACAAGGGCGCGTACCTGGTGGGACGCCTCTACACCCGCGATGAGCAGTGGCCCCTGGTGATCCCGCTGTTGCACCGCGAGGGCAAGGGCATCCAGGCCGACGCGGTGATCACCGACGAGGCGGAAGTCTCCATCATCTTCTCCTTCACCCGCTCCTACTTCATGGTGGACGTGGCGGTGCCCGCCGAATTCGTCGGCTTCCTCAAGCGCATCCTCCCGGGCAAGCACATTGCTGAGCTGTACACCTCTATCGGCTTCTACAAGCACGGCAAGTCGGAGTTCTACCGCGCCCTGATCAACCACCTGGCCAATACCGACGATCGCTTTGTCATGGCGCCCGGTGTGCGCGGCATGGTGATGAGCGTGTTCACGCTGCCGGGCTTCAACACCGTGTTCAAGGTCATCAAGGACCGCTTCGCCCACGCCAAGACCGTGGACCGCAACACCGTGATCGAGAAGTACCGCCTGGTGAAGAACGTCGACCGGGTAGGGCGCATGGCCGATACCCAGGAGTTTGCCGACTTCCGCTTCCCGAAATCCAAGTTCGACCCGGACTGCCTGGCGGAACTGCTGGAGGTGGCGCCGTCCACCATCGCTGTCGAAGGCGACGTGGTGTTGATCCGTCACTGCTGGACCGAGCGCCGCATGACCCCGCTGAACATCTACCTGGAAAGCGCCAGCGACGCCCAGGTACACGAGGCGCTCTACGACTACGGCCTGGCCATCAAGCAACTGGCGGCGGCGAACATCTTCCCCGGCGACATGCTGCTGAAGAACTTCGGCGTCACCCGCCACGGCCGCGTGGTGTTCTACGACTACGACGAAATCTGCTTCCTCACCGAGGTGAATTTCCGCGTCATCCCGCCGCCGCGCTATCCGGAGGACGAGCTGTCCGCCGAGCCCTGGTATTCCGTGGCGCCCAATGACGTGTTCCCCGAGGAGTTCCCGCGCTTCCTCTTCGCCGATATCGGCCAGCGCCGGCTGTTCGCCAAGCTCCATGGCGACCTGTACGACGCCGAATACTGGAAAACCCTGCAAGCAGCCATCCGCTCCGGCAAAGTGATCGACGTCTTTCCCTACCGGCGCCAGGAACGGGAACTGACGGAAGCCATTCAGTAAGGCGTCACCATGGTCGAACACGTATTTTCCCGCGCCACCTGGCTGAACTCGCTGCACATGTCGGCGCTGACGGTCGCCTTGCTGCAGGAGGAGGGTATCTCCGCCTGCGACGTACTGACCGGCAGCGGCATCAGCGAGCAAGACCTCGCGGAGCTGCAGCGGCTGGTCAACCCCGATCAGGAGCAGGTGGTCTACGCCAATGCGGTTCGCCTGGCACCGCGCCCGGCCCTGGGGCTCACCCTCGGCCTGCGGACGCGCATCTCCGCCTACGGGCTGCTGGGCTACGCCATGTTGTCGGCGCCCACCTTCGGCGAGGCGCTGCGCATCGGCCTGAACTACCCGGTGCTGCTGGGCACCTACTTCCGCCTGGCCCTGGAGCAGGACGGCGACACCGCCTGGCTCAGCGCTACCGGTTACAGCGAGGACGAGTCGCTGCGGGCGTTCAATACCGAGGTCTGCCTGGGGTCGCTCAAGGTCACCTTTGCCGACCTGCTGGGGCAACCCTTGCCGCTGCGCGCGGTGCAACTGGACTACCCGGCCAGCAGTGGCATGGCGCGGCCCTATGCACGGGGCTTCGGCTGTCCGGTGAGCTTTGGCGAGCAACGCAGCGCCATCGGTTTCGACGCCTCGTGGCTGGCACGCCGGCTACCCCTGGCTGACCCGGTGACCCACAAGGAAATGCTCGAACAGTGCCGGCGCCAGAACGTCGAGTTCGCCGCCCGCCGCGCGTGGCTGGAGCGCGTGCGCAGCCTGATCAATGCCCGCCTGCAAGACCCGCCGGGGCTGGAGGAACTGGCCAAGCAGATGAACTGCTCATCCCGCAGCCTGCGCCGCCACCTGGCCCAGCAGCAGACCAGCTACCAGCAACTGCTGGACGAACTGCGCTTCACCCGCGCCAAGGAAATGCTCCAGCAGGGCGACATCCCCATCTACCGCATTGCCGAAGAACTCGGCTTCAGCGAAACCGCCAGCCTGCGCCACGCCTTCCAGCGCTGGAGCGGTCAGCCGCCGAGTCATTTTCGGGGGTAACAGACAGAGCGATTGCGACATCTGCATGGGTTTCGCTCCGCTCTACCCATCCTACGGTAATGCCCCAACTTCCGACGTAGGATGGGTAGAGCCTGCGAAACCCATCGATTCGATGGCAGGGGATTCGCCCGAGGTGCCCCATGGGGCTGGAATCACCTCGTGGGTCAGCCAGCGGCGCAGGTTGCGGTTTTCCGGGTGGTAGAAGCGCCGCAGCAGCAGGTCGTAGCTGCCCGATTCGCTGATCATCATTTCCTCCTCCACCAGACCACGGCCGCACTTGAGCAGGCCGGTGCGCCATTGGTCGGCGTCGAGGCCGTCGTTCAGCCGGACGTTGGCGGAAACGCCCAGCAGGCGGCCGTGGCGGAAGAAATGGCGGGTTTCGTAGAACGTGGTGCTCATGGTGCAACTCCTTGTCGAACGATGAGGAGCCGCAACCGGGTACATCCAGAGAAGGGTGGCGGACTGTGCAAGGTTGGAACCACCGGTGTAGCAGCCGGCCGGGCGAATGCCCGCCTCGCACAGTCCGCCATGACTGCCGGGTAACTGAAAGAGATGCCCAGTCGACCTGCATGGCTTTCTGCGCGCTACATCCCGGAGTTCCAGTCCGGGTCGCGACCGAAGCCGCAAAGAGGCCGGATGCTGCCCAAGGGCTTTGTAGGACGGCAATGCGGTTGGGGTGTCGGATGTTTCGGATTGGCGATGCAATCCGGTTTCGTAGGATGGGTGGAGCTTGCGATACCCATCGATCGGCGGCCGCATGGGTATCGCTCCGCTCCACCCATCCTACGGGTCGTCATGAGAGAGTGTTTCGCATTGAGAGGGGTGTTCGGCCAGATAACTTGGCCACTTTGATCCCCTATTGGCCGCCGCCGCCACTGCGCAAACACCCCTGATCCGCCACAGAATCCCCTCACCAATAACAAGACCCGAATGAGGTGCCCTCCATGCTGACCGTCTACAGCGACGATCACCGTCTCCACTTCGGCCAGTCGGAACTGGTCGATGGCAAGCTCCAGCCCTGTTTCGAAATGCCCAGCCGCGCGGACACCGTGCTGGCGCGGGTTCGCCATCAGAATCTTGGCGAGGTGATCGAGCCGAAGGACTTCGGCCTGGAGCCCGTGCTGCGGGTCCACGATGCCGCCTACGTGGAGTTCCTCAAGGGTGCCTGGGACCGCTGGGCCGCCGAAGGTCACAGCTGCGACATGCTGCCCAGCACCTTCCCGGCACGCCGCCTGCGCCGCGATGGCCCCATCCCCACCGCACTGCATGGCCAACTGGGTCACTACTGCTTCGACACCGAGGCGCCCATCACCGCCGGCACCTGGCAGGCCGTGTACAGCTCCGCCCAGGTGGCGCTGACCGCCCAGGACCACATGCGCCAGGGCGCCAACACCGCCTTCGCCCTCTGCCGTCCGCCGGGACACCACGCCGGCAGCGACTTCATGGGCGGCTACTGCTTCTTCAACAACGCCGCCATCGTCACCCAGGCCTTCCTCGACCAGGGCGCCAAGCGCGTGGCCATCCTCGACGTCGACTACCACCACGGCAATGGCACCCAGGAGCTGTTCTACGATCGCAGCGACGTACTCTTCGCCTCCATCCACGGCGACCCGCTGGTGGAATACCCCTATTACCTGGGCCATGCCGACGAGCGCGGCGAAGGTGAGGGCGCCGGCTTCAATCACAACTACCCGCTGCCCCACGGCACCGGCTGGGAGGGCTGGTCCGCCGCCCTGGACGACGCCTGCCGCAAGATCGCGGCCTATGCGCCGGACGCCCTGGTGATCTCCCTCGGCGTGGACACCTACAAGGACGACCCGATCTCCAAGTTCAAGCTGGACTCCCCGGACTACATCCGCATGGGCCAGCGCATCGCCGCCCTCGGCCTGCCCACCCTGTTCATCATGGAAGGCGGCTACGCGGTAGAAGCCATCGGCGTGAACGCGGTGAACGTCCTGCAGGGCTACGAAGGGGCCGCGCAATGAAGGCCCGCATCCTGCTGGCGGGGGCCCTGCTGGGCGCTTCGCTGAATGCCGTTGCCGACCCCCAGGTGCGCATCTACAACTGGTTCGACTACATCGGCCCGAACACCCTGAAGGACTTCCAGGCGACCTCCGGCATCAAGCCGCAGTACGACGTCTACGACAGCAACGAAGTGCTGGAGGCCAAGTTGCTCTCCGGTCACTCCGGCTATGACCTGGTGGTGCCCAGCGACGGCTTCCTGCCCAACTACATGAAGGCCGGCGTGTTCCAGCCCCTGGACAAGAGCAAGCTGCCCAACTGGAACAACCTGAACCCGGCGCTGCTCAAGGTGCTGGCCGCCAAGGACCCGGGCAACCAGTACGTGATGCCCTACATGTGGGGCACCAACGGCATCGCCTACAACGTCGACAAGGTCAAGGCGGTGCTGGGTGAGAACGCGCCGCTGGACTCCTGGGAGCTGGTGTTCAACCCGGACAACCTGGCCAAGCTCAAGCAATGCGGCGTGGCCTTCCTCGACTCACCCACCGAGGTGATTCCGGAGGTGCTGCACTACCTGGGCCTGCCGCCCAACAGCCATAACCCGGGCGACTACAAGAAGGCCGAGGAGCTGTTGGCCAAATTGCGTCCCCACGTCAGCTATTTCAGCTCGTCCAAGTTCGTCACCGACCTTGCCAATGGCGAAATCTGCGTGGCGATCGCCTGGTCCGGCGGCGCCATGCAGGCAGCGGCACGGGCACGGGAGGCGGGCAACGGCGTGAAGGTGGAGTACCGCATTCCCAAGGAAGGCACCGCGGCCTGGTTCGATGTGCTGGCCATTCCGAAGGACGCGCAGAACGTCGAGCAGGCGCATGCCTTCCTCAACTACCTGCTGCGCCCGGAAGTGGTGGCGCCCATTTCCGACTACGTGGCCTACGCCAACCCCAACCAGGCGGCGGACAAGCTGATCTCGGCGGAGCTGCGGGACAACCCCAACGTCTACCCGCCGGTGGAGGTGCAGGCCAAGTTGTTCTCGGTGGAGATGCTGCCGCCGAAGATCGAACGCATCCGTACGCGGACCTGGACCAAGATCAAGACCGGGACCTGATTTCCGAGCACTCAAAAAAAGGGCCGCATTGCGGCCCTTTCTGCTTCTCGGCTGGACTGATCGGTGCGCTACGAGGCGACCTCGACCTTCTGGGCGAGGCGCTCCCGGCAGAAGTCCACGAACAACTGCGCCGGCTTGGTCAGTTGTCCGCGCTTGAGCCGGGCCGCCACCAGACCGGAGGTGGCCACGGGTTCGGTGATGTTGACGGTGACCACCTTCTTGCCGTCGTAGGTGCATTCGGAGTGGGGGCGGGTGACCAGCAGGGAGAAGCCGAAGCCCTGGCCAACCATGCCACGCACCATCTCGATCGATGGCGAGCTGAAGACGATGTTGGGGGTCAGGCCCATGTCGTGGAACAGGCTGACGAAGTAGGTCCGGCTCGGTTGCACGTCCAGCAGGATCATCGGTTCCAGGCAAAGATCGCGCAGGGACACCTGGGCCTGGTTGGCGAAGCGGTGGTTCTCCGGCAACAGCGCATAGGGCTTCTGCGGTGGCATCAGCGGCTCGGTCGCGATGGTGCTGTCCAGATCGTGGTCGTAGAGGAAGGCCAGGTCGAAGGTGCCGGCGGTCAGGCCCTGCACCAGCTCCTGCTGCTCGCCATCGCGGATGCGGATGTCCACCCCAGGATAGAGTTCGCGGAAGCCCGCGATCAGCTGCGGCAGGTAGAGCGGGGCGACGGTTTCGAAGCAGCCGATGTCGATCTGTCCGGCGACGATGTCGTTGTCAGCCAGGGCGTTCTGCTCGAACTCGCGGGCCACCCGCAGCAGCTCCTGGGCCTTCTGGTAGAAGCGCGTGCCGCTGGGTGTCAGGGACACGCCCTGGGCGTGGTGGCGGATGAACAGCTGCACGCCGAAGCTTTCTTCCAGGCCCTTGATGGCCGTGGAAATGGACGGCTGAGCGATGTACAGCTTGCGCGACGCTTCGGCCACGCTGCCGGCCTCCACGGTCGTCACGAAATACTTGAGTTGTCGCAAGGTATAGGTAGCCACGGGCACCTCTGCTGCTCGGCCGCCGGTGCGTGCGGCGGCCCATTCTGCTTGTCGTTGTGGGTTGCACCTTACCCCAGGCAGCGCCTGTTGAACCGCATGGGCTACCGAGTTTTTTCATATGACTCGAGCATATTTTTCATATTTTTCCTCTGCCGGACGCTGGCGCACCACCTGTCTCGACGCTGTTCAGGCGGGTGGATTATCGCGTCATGGGGCTGTTCACCGCCGTCAATCTGCTGGGCGTCGATGTCGTCGACCTCCCGCGCCGCCTCGCCCATCACCTCGACGACCCGGACCGAAGTCCGGGCTACGGCTCTGGCATGTATGCGCCGTCGGGTGGACTTCTGCCCACCAACGCGATCCCTCCGCTCACACCGCCCCGGTGCGCTGCCCCGCTCAGCGCTTCAGCTCGGCAGTTCCCGGTGCTACTTTGGCCGGCCAACCCGCAAGGCCGAAGGAGCGAAGGATGGCGATCAGGAAGATGGTGCAGGCGGACATCGATGCGGTCAGCACCCTGTGCATGGCGGCGTTCAACGCTTCGGTGGCGCCTACGGTGTCCGCGCAGGGGGTCGAGACCTTCCGCAAGGTGGCATCTGCAGAGGCCTTCCAGCAGCGCATGCAGGGCGACAACTTGATGCTGGTGTTCGAGGATGCCGCCACGCTCAAGGGCATCCTCGAGCTCAGGGAAGGGCGTCATCTCGCCATGTTGTTTATCCACCCCCAGCATCAGCGCCAGGGTATCGGACAAGCCCTGGTAGCCGCGATGACCGCACATGCGCGAGTGGCGGCCATCACGGTCAAGGCATCGCTCACCTCGGTGCCGGCGTACCTGCGCTATGGCTTCCAGTGCACGGGCGATGCGGGCGAAGACGCAGGGCTGAGCTACCAGCCGATGGAGCTGCAAGTCGTCGCGAAGCCGTAGGGTGGGCATCAGCCCATCAGCGATGCTTCTGTGCACGCCGGGCTATCGGCGGACGTCGAACCCTGGTGCGTTGCCTGTTCCTCGGCAATGGCGGCCTACCCCCTGCTGAGGCCTGTCCTGGCACGTCAGATACCTTCGGCCCCCGGACTGAAGTCCGGGCTACGGCGGCGCTTTGCGCCCGCGTTCGTTACCGAGCTTTTTCTTATCCACCGAGCACATTTTTAATAATTTTCCTAAGCCGAGCTCTGGCGCACCATCTGCCTCGACCCGAATAACAACATGACCGCGCAGACGGTCGAGTGGGAGTGCAGCGTGTTCGATCTCGGCTATTGGCAGCAGAAGGCTGCCCGGCAAGGCTTCATTGACAAGGCTCTGATCGGTGGCCGCCAGGTGGCCGCCGCATCCGGCGCGACCTTTGACTCCATCAGCCCCGGCACCAACCAGTTGCTGGCCCGCGTGGCCGCCTGCGGCGAGTCGGAAGTGGACCTGGCGGTACGCACCGCGCGCCGTGCCTTCAACGAAGGCCCCTGGGCGCGCATGGCGCCGGTGGAGCGCAAGAAGGTACTGCTGCGCCTGTCCGAGTTGATGATGCAACACCGCGAAGAGCTGGCCCTGCTGGACTCCCTGAACATGGGCAAGCCGGTGATGGATGCCTACAACATCGACGTGCCCGGCGCCGCCCATGTGTTCGCCTGGTACGGCGAGGCCCTGGACAAGCTCTACGACCAGGTGGCGCCTACCGCGCCCAACGCCCTGGCCACCATCACCCGCGAAGCCCTGGGCGTGATCGCCGCCGTGGTGCCCTGGAACTTCCCCCTCGACATGGCGGCCTGGAAGCTCGCTCCGGCGCTGGCCGCCGGCAACAGCGTGATCCTGAAGCCCGCCGAGCAGTCGCCGTTCTCCGCCCTGCGCCTGGCCGAACTGGCCCTGGAAGCCGGGCTGCCGGAAGGCGTGCTGAACGTGGTGCCGGGCCTGGGTGAGGCCGCCGGCAAGGCGCTGGGCCTGCACCCGGACGTGGATTGCCTGGTGTTCACCGGCTCCACCCAGGTGGGCAAGTACTTCATGGGCTACTCGGCCCAGTCCAACCTCAAGCAGGTCTGGCTGGAGTGCGGCGGCAAGAGCCCGAACCTGGTCTTCGACGACTGCCGCGACCTGGACCTCGCCGCCGAGAAGGCTGCCTTCGGCATCTTCTTCAACCAGGGCGAAGTCTGCTCGGCGAACTCGCGTCTGTACGTCCAGCGCTCCATCCGCGATGAGTTCATCGAGCGCCTGCTGACCAAGGCGCGCAACTGGATGCCCGGCGACCCGCTGGACCCGGCCAGCCGTGCCGGCGCCATCGTCGACGCCGGGCAGACCGCGCGCATCATGGCCTTCATCGAGCAGGCGCAAGGGCAGGGCGCGAACCTGCTGGCGGGCGGCCGTCGCCTGACCTTCAACGGCTCCAGCAACTTCGTCGAACCCACCGTGTTCGCCGATGTGCACAGCGACATGGAGCTGGCGCGGGAAGAGGTGTTCGGCCCGGTGCTGGCCATCAGCACTTTCGAGTCCGAGGACGAGGCCATCCGCCTCGCCAATGACAGCGTCTACGGCCTTGCGGCCTCGGTGTGGAGCGATGACCTGCACCGCGCCCACCGTGTCGCCCGCGCGCTCAAGGCGGGCACCGTGTCGGTGAACACGGTGGACGCCCTGGACGTCACCGTGCCCTTCGGTGGCGGCAAGCAGTCCGGCTTCGGCCGCGACCTCTCGCTGCATTCCTTCGACAAGTACAGCCAGCTGAAGACCACCTGGTTCCAGCTGCGCTGAGGTCGCGATGACGACCGGGCCGCACGCTCTTTCAGCGGGCGGCTCCACCTAACAAGAAACGACTCCTGTCGCGTGGTGCCACGCGCGGGCTTACGGCTACCTGGCCGCAACTGCCTCAGCAACTGATCACAACTAACAAGTAGTGAGGGAGTTTCCATGTCCAAGTCCTTGCGTCCGTGCATTTCCGCAATCCTCGGCCTGTCGGTACTGGTTGGCACCAGTGGCCCGGCGCTGGCCGAATCGTCGAATCTCACCGTGATTTCCTTCGGTGGCGCCACCAAGGCCGCGCAGGATGCGGCCTATTTCAAACCCTTCGAACAGAGTGGCGCCGGCAAGGTGGTGGCCGGCGAGTACAACGGCGAGCTGTCCAAGGTGAAGGCCATGGTCGATATCGGCCAGGTCACCTGGGACGTGGTGGAAGTGGAAAGCCCCGAGCTGCTGCGTGGCTGCGAGGAAGGGCTGTTCGAACGCATCGACCCGGCCCTGCTCGGTGAATCGGCCAGCTACATGCCGGGCACCGTCAGCGAGTGCGGTGTGGCCAGCTACGTCTGGTCCATGGTGCTGGCCTACAACGCCGACAAACTGGCCAGCGCGCCCAGCTCCTGGGCGGACTTCTGGGACACCCAGCGCTTCCCCGGCAAGCGCGGCCTGCGCAAGGGCGCCAAGTACACCCTGGAAGCGGCGCTGCTGGCCGACGGGGTGAAGCGCGAGGACCTCTACAAGGTGCTGGAAACCGATGAGGGCGTGGCGCGCGCCTTCCGCAAGCTGGACCAGATCAAGCCCAACATCCAGTGGTGGGAAGCCGGCGCCCAGCCGCCGCAATGGCTGGTGGCCGGTGATGTGGTGATGTCCGCCGCCTACAACGGCCGCATCGCCGCCGCGCAGAAGGAAGGCTCGAAACTGGCCATCGTCTGGAACGGCAACCTCTACGACCCGGATCACTGGGCCATCGTCCGCGGCAGCCCGAACAAGGCCCTGGCCGAGCGCTTCATCGCCTTCGCCAGCCAGGCGGATACGCAGAAAACCTTCTCCAGCCAGATCCCCTACGGTCCGGTGCACAAGGACGCCCTGGCCGCCTTGCCCGCCGCCACCCAGGCACAACTGCCCACCGCGCCGGCCAACCTGGCCGAGGCGCAACTGGTGAGCGCCGAGTTCTGGGTGAACCACGGCGAGGAGCTGGAGGAGCGCTTCAACGCCTGGGCGGCACGCTGAAATTTGCGCTCCACGGGCGTCGGCGACTACGGCGACCGCCTGGAGCGCGACTGGCGAGGCCGACGCCCGTCGCGCCTCGCACGACCAGACTCGCCGGCTCCTGCGGCCAGGCGGGCCCATAACAAGTACAAGATCGGGAGACATGCCCCATGTTCAAACCCTTGCTCAATCGCATCGCCAAACCCCTGTGCTGCACTGCCCTGGCGGCCAGCATCGCCACGGGTGCGCAGGCCGGCACCCTGTCCATCGGCCATACCACCTGGGTCGGCTACGGCACCCTGTACCTGGCCCGTGACCTCGGCTTCTTCAAGGAGCAGGGCCTGGACGTCGAGCTGACCACCATGGAAGAAGCCTCGATGTACATGGCCGCCCAGGCGTCCGGCCAACTGTCCGGGTCGGCCTCGACCATCGACGAAGTGCTCAAGTACCGCTCCAAGGATTTCTGCTTCAAGGCCGTAGCGGCGCTGGATGACAGCCACGGCGGCGACGGCGTGCTGGTCGGCGACAAGGTCGCCAGCCTGAAGGACCTCAAGGGCCAGCAGGTGGCGGTCAACGAAGGTTCGGTGTCGCAGTTCTGGCTGTCCTACCTGCTCAAGCACGCCGGCATGACCATGGCCGACCTGGATGTGCAGAACATGACGGCCGACGACGCCGCCACTGCCTTTATCGCCGGTCGCGTTCCCGCCGCCGTGACCTGGGAACCGCACCTCTCGATGGTGCGCCAGAAGGGCCAGGGCAAGGTGCTGATCGACAGCACCGAGACCCCCGGCGTCATCGTCGACGTGGTGGCGCTGTCCTGCGACGTGATCGAGAAGCAACCGGACGACGTGAAGGCGCTGGTCAAGGGCCTGTACAAGGCGGTGCAGTTCACCCGCGACAACCCCGACAAGGCCCACGAGATCATGGCCAAGGGCGTTGGCGGCTACCTCTCCGACCCGGCCGAGCTGGCCAATGCCGCCAAGGGCGTGCGCTTCTATGACCAGGCCATGAGCGAGGCGCTGCTGGGCACGCCGGGCAAGCCGGGGCAGATCAAGGGCGTGATCCGCCTGGCCAACGAAACCTGGAGCAGCCTGCAAGGCAAGCGCTTCGACGTCAGCTACGACGACCTGGTCGACACCCGGTTCGTCAGCCCGTAAGCGGAGATCATCATGGCTTCCAAACAGAACTGGCTCAGCCGCTGCCTGACCCCCAAGGTCGACCTGCCGGCGCAAATGATCCTGACCGCCAGCACCCTCGGTTGGCTCCTGGTGCTCGGCCTGTGGGCCGTGCTGTCCTACGGCGGCCTGGTGCCGGCGATGTTCCTGCCCACGCCGGGCGCGGTGCTGGAGGCGGCCGGTCGCCTGGCTGCCGACGGCACCCTGGGCAAGCATGTGCTGGCCAGCGTCGAGGTGGTGCTGATCGGCTTCATCGTGTCGTCCCTGGTGGCGGTGCCGCTGGGGCTGCTGATGGGCAGCTTCCGCATCGTCCAGGCCTTCCTCGAGCCCCTGGTCAACTTCATCCGCTACCTGCCGGTGACCTCCTTCGTGCCGCTGTTCATCCTGTGGATCGGTATCGGCCTGGAGCAGCGGGTGACGGTGATCATCTTCGGTGTGTTCTTCCAGCAGCTGGTGATGATCGCGGACGTCTCCAAGGGTGTGTCCAAGGACCTGATCAACGCCTCCTACACCCTCGGTTCGAACCGTCGCGACGTGATCTTCCACGTGCTCGGCCCGGCGTCCTTGCCCGGTGTGCTGGATACCCTGCGGGTGACCATGGGCTGGGCCTGGACCTACCTGGTGGTGGCTGAGCTGGTCGCGGCCAGCAGCGGCCTGGGCTACATCAGCCTGAAGGCTATGCGCGGCTTCCAGGTGGACGTGATCTTCCTCGCGATCGCCATCATCGGCCTGCTCGGCCTGGTGACCGACCAACTGTTCCGACTGTTCCGACTGAAGGTGGCCTCATGGGCGCAGTAACCGCAATGCATACACACCCGGCCGCCGGTCAGGCGGCGAGCAGCAAGCAGCCCCGCATGCGCGTGGAGCAGGTCAGCCTGCGCTACAACACCCCGGACGGACAGACCTTCACCGCCCTGGAGAACGTCTCGCTCAGCGTGCCGGACCAGCAGTTCGCGGTCCTGGTGGGGCCCTCCGGCTGCGGCAAGTCGAGCCTGCTCTACCTCACCGCGGGGCTGTCCCAGCCCACGTCGGGCAACATCTACGTCGGCGGCCAGCGGGTGGAGGGCCCCGGCCCCGATCGCGGCATGGTGTTCCAGAGCTACACGCTGTTCCCCTGGCTCAGCGTGCGGCAGAACATCGAGTTCGGCTTGAAGCGCAAGGGCATGCCCGTCGCCGAGCGCGATGAAATCGTCAACTTCTACCTCAATGAGGTGGGCCTGACGCAGTTCGCCGACCGTTTTCCCAAGCAACTCTCCGGCGGCATGATGCAGCGCGTTGCGATTGCCCGGGCACTGGCGAACGATCCGCAGATCCTGCTGATGGACGAACCCTTCGGCGCCCTCGACAGCCAGACCCGCATGCAGATGCAGCAGTTGTTGCTGCGGGTGTGGGAGCACAGCAAGAAGACCGTGGTGTTCGTGACCCACGACATCGACGAAGCCATCCTGCTGGGCGACCGCGTCTATGTGATGGGCGCGCGACCGGGACGGATCAAGCGCGAGATGGATGTGCCCATGCCGCGCCCGCGGGACATGGATATGGTGATGGACCGCCAGTTCATCGAAATGAAGCGGGAAATCCTCGGCCTGCTGCACAACGAGATGGACGAGCCCCACTGAGGCGGCGCCGGGCGGCGTGCAATTCGTCGCCCTCGACCCTGTCCGCCAGCCTGGCACCCGGCCAGGCATCGGGCGCCAGCGCGCTCGGCGGGCAGGGCAGCTTTTTCGTATAGCTCGAAGACAAATTTAATAATTTCCCTACCCATCGGCTTCGGCCAGCATCAATGCAGCTGAAAACCGGGACGAGGAGAACCCACAGATGAACGCTCAATTCCAGGCTCAACGCGAAACCCGTGACTACCAGGCAGCGGATGCGGCCCACCACATCCATGCCTTCCTCGACCAGAAGGCGCTGAACGCCGAAGGCCCGCGGGTGATCGTCGGCGGCGAGCGTCTCCACCTCTGGGACAACGACGGCAATCGCTACCTCGACGGCATGTCCGGCCTGTGGTGCACCAACCTCGGCTACGGCCGCAAGGACCTCACCGCTGCCGCCACCCGCCAGCTGGAGCAGCTGCCGTACTACAACATGTTCTTCCACACCACCCACCCGGCGGTGGTGGAACTGTCCGAGCTGCTGTTCAGCCTGCTGCCGGGCCACTACAGCCACGCCATCTACACCAACTCCGGCTCGGAAGCGAACGAGGTGCTGATCCGCACCGTGCGCCGCTACTGGCAGATCCTCGGCAAGCCCGAGAAGAAAATCATGATCGGCCGCTGGAACGGCTACCACGGCTCCACCCTGGGCGCCACGGCGCTCGGCGGGATGAAGTTCATGCACGAAATGGGCGGCATGCTGCCGGACATTGCCCACATCGACGAACCCTACTACTTCGCCAACGGCGGCGACCTGACCCCCGAGGAATTCGGCCTGCGCGCCGCGCGCCAGCTGGAGGAGAAAATCCTTGAGCTGGGCGCCGACAAGGTCGCCGCGTTCGTCGCCGAACCCTTCCAGGGCGCTGGCGGCATGATCTTCCCGCCGGAGACCTACTGGCCGGAGATCCAGCGCATCTGCCGCAAGTACGACGTGCTGCTGTGCGCCGACGAAGTGATCGGCGGCTTCGGCCGTACCGGCGAGTGGTTCGCCCACGAGCACTTCGGCTTCCAGCCGGACACCCTGTCCATCGCCAAGGGCCTGACCTCCGGCTACATCCCCATGGGTGGCCTGATCCTCAGCAAGCGCATGGCCGAGGTCCTGGTGGAGCAGGGCGGCGTGTTCGCCCACGGCCTGACTTACTCCGGCCACCCGGTGGCGGCGGCGGTGGCCATCGCCAACCTCAAGGCGCTGCGTGACGAAGGCGTGGTGACCCAGGTGAAGACCGACACCGGCCCCTACCTGCAGCAGTGCCTGCGCGAAGTGTTCGGCAACCACCCGCTGGTGGGCGACATCCAGGGCGCCGGCTTCGTCGCCGCGCTGCAGCTGGCCGAGGACAAGGCCACCCGCAAGCGCTTCACCAACGAGAACGACATCGCCTGGCGCTGCCGCACCATCGGCTTCGAGGAAGGCGTGATCATCCGCTCGACCCTGGGCCGCATGATCATGGCGCCGGCCCTGGTGGCCACCCGTGCCGAGATCGACGAGCTGGTGAGCAAGACCAAGCGCGCGCTGGACCGCACCGCCCAGGAACTGGGACGCCTCTGAGTCCCGGCTGGCCGCCCTGACCCCGGCCAGGGGCAGGGCGGCCACCAAGCAACCTTGCGACCTTCCGCGCGCCGGCAATGGCCGGCGCGATGGAATCCCTTTGCCTGGCGCCAGACTGCCGGGTCGTTGTCACTGCGAGACCTGACATGCACAACAAAGACAATTCGCAGGCTCCCACGCTGGAACTCAGCACCATCCAGCCGATCAGCGCCGCGGAGCGCCATGGGCGACCGCGGGACCTGTTCACCATCTGGTTCGGCTGCAACCTGATCCTGCTGACCGTGATTACCGGCGCCCTGGCGGTGACCGTGTTCAAGTTGCCGTTCTTCTCCGCCCTGGCGGCCCTGGTGCTGGGCAACCTGGTGGGCGGCGTCTTCATGGCCCTGCACTCTGCCCAGGGGCCGCAATTGGGCGTGCCGCAGATGGTGCAGACCCGTGGCCAGTTCGGCTCCTTCGGTTCCTTGCTGGTGGTGGCCCTGGTGGTGGTGATGTACCTCGGGTTCTTTGCCTCCAATCTGGTGCTGGGCGGCCAGTCCCTGCACGGCCGCTTCCCGATCATCGATACCAACGTCGGCATTCTGCTGGTGGGCGCCCTCAGCCTGGTGGCGGCCTCGGTGGGCTATCGCCTGATCCACGCCTACACCCGCGTCATGACCTACCTCTCGGGTGCGGTGTTGCTGCTGGCCTTCGTCTGGCTGGTGTTCATCCACGGCCTGCCGGCGGACTTCCTCCAGCGCAACGAGACCACCCTGGCCGGTTTCCTCGGCACGCTCTCCGTGGCGGCACTCTGGCAACTGGCGTATGCGCCCTACGTGTCCGACTACTCCCGCTACCTGCCGGAAGCCACCGGCTCGCGCAGCGCCTTCTGGTCCAGTTACTGGGGTTGCTGCCTGGGCTCGCTGCTGCCCATGTTGCTGGGGGTGATGGTGGCCCTCAGCATCGACGGCGATGACGTGGTCGGCGGCCTGATCGAGGCCACCGGCGGCCTCAGTGCGCTGCTGGTTGCGGTCCTTTCCATCGGTATCGCCGCCACCAACGCCATGAACCTGTACTGCGGCGCCCTGTCCACCATCACCGTGGGGCAGACCCTGGTGCCGTCCTGGTCGGCCGGCGCCGGCGCACGCATCCTGACCTCGCTGATCCTCTTCGGTGGATCGCTGGCCCTGGCGCTGCTGGGCCAGGACGACTTCATGGTGAACTACACCAACTTCATCCTCCTGCTGCTCTACGTGCTGGTGCCCTGGAGCGCCATCAACCTGGTGGACTATTACCTGGTGGCCCATGGTCGTTACGACCTGCCGTCCTTCTTCCTGCGCGACGGTGGCATCTACGGCCGCTGCAATTGGACGGCGGTGAACTGCTACGTGCTGGGCATCCTGGTGCAGATTCCCTTCATGTCCACGGCCCTCTACACCGGCCCGGTGGCCGAAGCCATGGGGGGGGCCGACATCTCCTGGATCGTCGGGCTGGGCGTGATTTCGCCGGTCTATTACTTCGCCTGTCGCATTGGCGGACGCACCCATTCGCTGGTCCAGGGAGGTGCCCGATGAGCCGCCGTACCGGATTCTTCTTCGATGAGCGCTGCTTCTGGCATGCCGCCGGCCTGCACAGCCTGGTGTTGCCGGTGGGGGGCTGGCTGCAGCCGCCCAGTGGCTCCGGCCATGCCGAGTCGCCGGAAACCAAGCGTCGGCTGAAGAGCCTGATGGATGTGTCGGGGCTCAGCGATCGGCTGGTGCTGTCCAGCGCACCCATGGCCTGCGAGGAGGACCTGCTGCGGGTCCATCCGGCCCAGTACCTGGCGCGCTTCAAGGCCATGAGCGATGTCGGCCATGGCGAACTGGGCGAAGAAGCCGCGGTGGGGCCGGGCACCTACGAGATCGCCCGGCAGTCGGCGGGGCTGGCCATCGCGGCGGTGGATGCCGTGCTGCGCGGCGAACTGGACAACGCCTACGCCCTGTCGCGGCCGCCGGGGCACCACTGCCTGGCGGATCGCGGCATGGGCTTCTGCTACCTGGCGAACATCGCCGTCGCCGTGGAAACCGCCAAGGCCCGTCACGGTGTTGGCCGCGTAGCGGTGCTGGACTGGGACGTGCACCACGGCAACGGCACCCAGTCGATCTTCTACGAGCGCGACGACGTGCTGACGTTGTCGATCCACCAGGACAACTGCTTCCCCGTCGGTGAGGGCGCGGTGGAGGAGCGGGGCAGCGGCAAGGGGTTCGGCTACAACCTCAACGTCCCGCTCTTCCCCGGCAGCGGCGACGACGCCTATCGCTACGCCATGGAGCGGGTGATCGTGCCGGCCCTGGAACGCTTCGAGCCGGAACTGATCGTGGTCGCCTGTGGCTTCGACGCCAACGGCGTGGACCCGCTGGCGAGGATGCTGCTGCACAGCGAGTCCTTCCGCGCCATGACGGCCATCCTGCGCGAGGCCGCCGATCGCCTCTGCGGCGGGCGCCTGGTGCTGGTGCACGAGGGCGGCTACGCGGAAGCCTATGTGCCGTTCTGCGGCCATGCGGTGATCGAGGAGCTGTCCGGCATCCATACCGAAGTCACGGACCCCTTCCTGCCCATGCTCCAAGGTCAGCAACCGAACGAAGAATTCCGCGCCTTCCAGCGCCGGGCGATCGACCGGATCGCATCGACGCTACAGGGCTGACAGACCATTGCGGTGCCCGCCACCGCACAGGAGTCGGGGCTTATTCAGCCCCGCAACCGGGAACCGGCCCTCACCACCGGAACCCGGACCACAGCTGCAAGGCAGTTTTACGGCGCACGGGGTTGCTGACCCGCGCGCCGTTCTTTTTTGGGGGACTCACAGGGTGGGCTGAAGCCCACCCTAGGCGCAGGGCCGGGGGGTGAGGGCAGCGTCCTGCGGCATGGACTCAACGTTCCCCCTGGCCAACATCAATCCACCCGCCAGCAACAAGCCGGCCCCCGCCACATACAACGCAGGTTGCAGGTCGCCGCCGAGGTGGCTGCTCACGGCTGCCAGCAGCGGGCCGGCCAGTTGGCCAAGGGCGAAGGCGGCGGTGAGCAGGCCGACGTTGCGGGTGTGGCCGTGGGGATCGAGTTCACGGGCGTGGTGCATGACCAGTTGCATGCCGGCGAGGAAAGGCCCGCCGCTGAGGATCACGCCCAACATGAGCCCGGCCATCCCCGGCAGGGTGCAGGCGAGGGTGCCCAACGCTTGCAGCCAGAGGGCGGCCACCAGCCAGCGGCGGGCGCTGCCGGGACGTTGGCGGCGCAGGCTCACCAGCACCACGCCGACGGCCGCCGCCAGACCGAAGGCCGGCCAGAACAGGTCCGCCTGCCATTGCCCGTGGAAGCGTGCAGCAGCCATCTGCGAAAGGAAGGTGGCCGGGATGATGTAGCCCAGGCCCACCAGTGCATAGGCGCCGAGCAGGGTGTACAGCGCCCTGGGCCGGGCGCGGGCCGGTGCATCTGTCTGGGGTGTGGCGGCGGAGGGGGAGGGCAGCAGCGGCTGGGTGACCAGCGTCAGCACCAGCGCCAAGGCGCCGAAGGCCAGCCAGATAGCGGCCGAGCCCTGGCCTTGCAAGTTGAGTCCCAGAGCCAGCGTGCCCGTCAGTATCACGCCGAACGCCGGTCCAGCGAACACCAGGCTGCCCAGACGCGGGCGGCCTGCTTCAGCGGCGATGCGCTGGCTGATTCCAGTCACCATCACCAGCACCCAGGCGCTGGCGACCCCCAGCCCGAAGCGCAGCAAGGCATGGGGCCAGAAGCCTTCCGCCGGAACGGACGCCAGGGTGAGCAGGACGCACGCCCAGAGGCCGGCCACCAGGCGCAGGCGGGCCTGGCCCGGAGAGCGGACGTTGAGGGCGTCGAGGGCGCCGACCAGATAGCCCAGGTAGTTGGCGGCGGCCACCAGTCCGGCAGCCGTCAGACTCACCTGGCCCTCGGCGATCAGGTGCGGAAGCTGCGGGGTGAGGGCGAAGCGGCCGACGCCCATGGCAACCAGCAGGGCGAGGAAGCAGGCGAGCAGTCGGATCAGTGGGAGCATGGTGGTTCTCCGGTGCTGGTCATCGGAAATCCATGCTAGGGGCTGGATGTGTTCATTAAAAACGAATAAAACAGAATACATTCGTTCTGATTTATTGAAAGGTGTCGCCATGGAACTCAGCCAGCTCCGCATCTTCCAGGCCGTGGCCGAAGAGGGCTCCATCACCCGCGCGGCCTCGCGCATGCACCGGGTGCCCTCGAACCTGTCCACACGGCTCAAGCAACTGGAGGAAAACCTCGGAGTGGAGCTGTTCCTGCGGGAGCGCCAGCGCCTCACCCTGTCCCCGGCGGGCAAGGTGCTGCTGGGCTACGCCGAGCGGATGTTCGCCCTGCAGGCGGAAGCCGAGGCGGCCCTGCGCGGTGGTGAACCGGCAGGGGATTTCGTCATCGGGTCGATGTTCAGCACCGCCGCCATCCACCTGCCACCCATGCTGGTGGGCTACCACCGCTCCTGGCCGGCGGTGAATCTGCAGGTGCAGACGGCGCCCAGCGGCGAATTGCTGGACGGCCTGCTCAACGGCCGTCTGGACGCTGCCCTGGTGGATGGCCCGGTGGAGTTCGCCGAGCTGGACGGCCTGCCGATGTTCGAGGAAGAGATGGTGCTGATCACCGAGGCCGCCCACGGGCCGGTGCGGTCAGCCCAGGACGTCGCTGGCCTGGAGGTCTACGCCTTCCGCCAGAGCTGCTCCTACCGCCGCCGCCTGGAAGGCTGGTTCGTCGCATCGCGGGTGCCCATGTCGCCGCCCATGGAGATCGAGTCCTACCACAGCATGCTGGCCTGCGTGATCGCGGGCGGCGGCATTGCCCTGGTGCCGCGTTCCATGCTGGAAAGCCTGCCGGGACGCGATGAGGTGCGGGTCCATCAACTGGACGCACCCTTCAATCGCGCCACCACCTGGCTGATGTGGCGCAAGGGCATGCTGGGCGCCAACCTGCGGGCCTGGATCGACCTGCAACAGGGCCGGCTTGCGGTGGCTTGAACGGGGCAGGGCGGTGGTGGGACGGTGGATAGGACGGCGATGTTCAGCCTTGGCCATGAAGCTGAAGCGTAGGGTGCGCCGCGCGCACCGATCCGGCCTTGCACCCGCATCCCTGGTGCGCACGGCGAACCCTACGTTGAAACGCGTGGAGTGGGGTCGGACCGCCTTCCAGGAGTGAAGCGATACCCATCAGCATCTGCACCGGGCTTTCCCGATTACCGTTCAGCGGTTTGATTCAAGTCAGTCGGAAATTTCCTACTGCGCGTATTTTGGAACCTGCCGGGAGCAACTAAGCTCCTGCCTAGGGTGGCCCAAGAAGCACGGGCCACCCGCCCAACGTCCCAGGAAAAGGGGTCAAGCATGATGAAGCGGCTAGAAGCGTGGATGTGGCATGTGGGTGTCGCGCTGGGCCTGATCAAGGCACCGCGCCTGCAACCCATTCCGGTCCGTAGTGAAGAACAGCGCCGTCTCGCGGAGCAGCGCCGTTCGAGGTAGTAACCGGCTTACTCGTGAGCCCTGAGCCAGTTGTCCGCCAACTCGCGCAGGCGCTCACCCGAGAAGCTGGGGAAATGGCCACCATGCACGGTTCGCACCGGCAGGTCGCGCAACCGTGCGAGGCTCTTCGCGTAGTCGTCCAGGTTTGAGTGGTAGGCATTATCGATCAGCGGGCCGTCGTAGATGATGTCGCCGCTGAACAGCGTCTGCGTCTTCGCTTCCCATAGGCTGATGCCACCGGGCGAATGTCCGGGGGTATGCAGCACTTCCAGCACCCGATCCCCCAGATCCAGCACATCTCCCTCATCGATCAGCCGCGTCGCCGGCGCCGCTTTCACGCGGTACTCGGCGTAGCACAGCGGGCAGTCCGGGTGCGCTTCGAACATCTCATCACCGACGTAATCCTTCGCCAGGGTGTTGTCGCCCGTCGGCATGGCCAGGATGTCCGCCTCCGCCGGGTGCACCAGGCGCTCGGGGAATTCATGGTGGCCGGCGATATGGTCGAAATGGGTGTGGCTGGCCACCGCCAGCAGCGGCCGCTGGGTGAGCCAGGGCAACTGTTCGCGCAGGCTGACGACGCCGGAACCGGAGTCGATCAGCAGGTCGCGGTCACGTCCCTGCACATGCCAGAGGTTGCAGCGGTAGAAGGGCCGCACGAAGGGCTCGCTGATCAGGCTGATGCCGTCGTAGCAGTGCTCGACTTCGAACCATTGGTCGCGGCTGACGATTTTCATGGGGTGTGCTCCTTGCGTAGGCCGCCTGCGGGCTGAACCTGTAGGGGCGAATTCATTCGCCAAGGGCGGCGAAGCTGCCCCATGAGGTGTTGCAGGGCAGACCTTCGGTCTGCTTGGCGAATGAATTCGCCCCTACAAGATTAGGTCGCCAGGGGCGGCAGCCGGTGGAATGGGCATAAAAAAGCCCCGGTCGGCGGGCGCTGACCGGGGCGTAAAGCCGCCTCAGGGGAGAGGCGGCAGTGCATGTCAGGCCAGTTCGCCAGCGGTCTCGGTGGGACGGGACAGCAGGCTGACCACCACGAAGCTCACCAGGCCTACAGCCAGGCTGTAGTAGATCGGGGTGTTGGCTTCGAGGCCGTCGGTGAACATGAAGACCAGCGCGGTGACGCAGCCCAGGCCCATGCTGGCGATGGCGCCGGCGGTGGTGGCGCGCTTCCAGTAGATGGCGCCCAGCAGCGGGATCAGCATGCCGCCCACCAGCAGGTTGTAGGCCAGGGTCAGGGCGCCGAGCACGTCGTTGACGATCAGGGCGATGACCAGCACCACGAGGCCGGTGAGCAGGGTCAGCAGGCGGCTCATGCCGAGGGTGGATTCCTTGCCGCCACGCAGTTTGGGCAGCAGGTCTTCGGAGAGGGTGGTGGACGCGGCGAGCAGGCCGGCGCTGGCGGTGGACATCATTGCGGCCAGGGCGGCGGCGATCACCAGGCCACGGATGCCGTCCGGCAGGGAGGCCTGGACGATGGCGGCGAAGGCGTTGTTGACGTTGTCCAGGTCAGGCAGCAGCACCTTGGCGCACATGCCGATCAGGGCGCCTACCAGGCCGTAGATCACGCAGTAGACACCGGCGACGGTGCCCGCGTACTTGGCCACGCCCTCGCTGCGTGCGGTGAACACGCGCTGCCAGATGTCCTGGCCGATGAGGATGCCGAAGAAGTAGATCAGGAAGTAGGTGATGATGGTGTCGTAGCCGATGGTGGTGAAGCTGAAGGCGGCTTCCGGCAGCTTGGCCACCAGCTCGTCCCAGCCACCCACGCGGTACAGGCAGATCGGCAGCAGCAGGAACATCAGGCCCACGGTCTTGATGATGAACTGCACGATGTCGGTCAGGGTCAGGGACCACATGCCACCGATGGTGGAGTAGACCACGACCACACCGCCGCCCAGCAGGACGGAGATCCAGAAGGGCAGGCCGAACAGCACCTGCATCACGGTGCCGATGGCCAGGGTGGACACCACACCGATCATCAGCGCGTAGACGAACATGATCACCGCACTGGCCTGGCGCGCCATGGGGTTGTAGCGACGCTCGAGGATCTGGGTGACGGTGAAGATGCGCAGCTTCAGCAGCGGCTTCGCCAGGAACAGGTTCAACACGATGATGCCCGCGCCCAGGGCGGCGCAGAGCCAGAAACCGGAAATGCCATGGACATAACCCAGGCGCACGGTGCCAACGGTGGAGGCGCCGCCGAGTACGGTGGCGGCCATGGTGCCCATGTAGAAGGCCGGGCCGAGGTTGCGTCCGGCTACCAGGAACTCCTCATGGGACTTGGCGCGGCGCATGCCGTACCAGCCCAACAGCAGCATGCCGGCGGCATAGATCAGTACTACGAAAATATCCAAAGCCATTTCAGATCTCACTTTCTATTGTTGTCGCCACGGTTCGTTAGGCCGTGGCAGGTGTCGCAAGGCGCGCAACGCTTCACACTGCGCCAATGTTTTCAAGCAATCCGGCTTGTCCTAGTCCTTGTATTCGGGGCACTCCCGGTCGAGCTTGCGTAGCCAGGCTTCCCAGACCAGCTGGCGCTGCCGTTCGCTGGCCTGGAACTGTTCGCAGGCGTGCACGCTGAGCTCGTTCGGCATCTCGCGGATACCGCGCAGGGATGAGGCGGCGACCTGGATCTCGCACGCCTTGTTCAGGTAGTACATGACGTAGAAGGCGTCGGCGACGCTGGCGCCGACGCTGAGCAGGCCGTGGTGGCGCAGGATCAGGGCGATGTTGTCGCCCAGCGACGCCACCAGGCGCTCGCGCTCGCCCAGGTCCAGGGCAATGCCTTCATAGGTGTGGTAGCCGACCCGCTGGTGGAACTCGGCGCTGATCTGGTTGAGCTGGGCCAGGCCGTTGTCCGCCGCGGCCACCGCCATGCCCGCCAGGGTATGGGTGTGGATCACGCAGTGGGCATCGGCGCGGGCCATGTGCACGGCGCTGTGGATGGTGAAGCCGGCAATGTTGTAGTCGGCGTTGCCTTCCACCACGCGGCCGTGCATGTCGACCACGATCAGGTCGCTGGCGCGGATCTCCTCGAACATCAGCCCGAACGGGTTGATCAGAAAGCGCGGCTCCACTCCCGGCAGGCGCACCGAGAAGTGGGTGTAGAGGGTGTCGTCCCAGTCGAAGAGGGCGGCCAGCCGGTAGGCGGCCGCCAGGTCTCGGCGCAGGATGGCTTCGTTCTGTGCGTTCATCAGTGACGGATTTGCGAAAGGAAGGCCCGGGTGCGCGGGTGTTTGGGGTTGTCGAAGAACTCGGCCGGGGTGGCGGTCTCCACGATCTGGCCGGCGTCCATGAACACCACGCGGTCGGCCACCTTGCGGGCGAAGCCCATCTCGTGGGTCACGCAGAGCATGGTCATGCCGTCCTGGGCCAGTTCGGTCATCACTTCCAGCACCTCGCCGACCATTTCCGGGTCCAGCGCCGAGGTGGGCTCATCGAACAGCATCACCTTCGGGCTCATGCACAGGGCGCGGGCGATGGCGACGCGCTGCTGCTGGCCGCCGGAAAGCTGGCCGGGCTTCTTGTGCGCCTGGGAGCCGATGTGCACGCGGTTGAGGTAACGCAGCGCCAGTTCCTCGGCTTGCTTGCGCGACAGGCCACGCACCTTCATCGGTGCCAGGGTGCAGTTCTCCAGCACCGTCAGGTGGGGGAACAGGTTGAAGTTCTGGAACACCATGCCCACTTCGCGGCGCACGTGGTCGCTGCCGGACTTGGTGGCGATGTCCTGGTCTTCCACAGTGATGGTGCCGGTGTCGTGGGGGTTGAGGCGGTTGATGCAGCGGATCAGCGTGGATTTGCCGGAACCCGACGGGCCACAGATCACGATCTTTTCGCCCTGGCGCACGGAGAGGTTGATGCCCTGCAGCACCTGGAAATCGTCATAGTGCTTGCCGACGTTCTGCAGACGGATGATTTCGTTCATGGCGGGTTCCTCAGATACGGCGCATACGAGCCAGGGTGCGCTGCACCAGGCCGACGGACTTGCTGCTGGAGCTGGTGTGGGAATCCCACGCCAGGCGCCGTTCGAGGCCACCCTGCATCCAGGTCAGGGTGTAAACCATGACGAGGTAGTAAACGAGGGCGACGGCGTAGTACTCGGAGAACTGGAAGGTGGTGGAGACCGTCTGCGAGGTCACCGCCATCAGCTCCTGGAGGGAAATCACCGAGGCGAGGGAGGTGATCTTCAACAGGGTGATGAATTCGTTGGCCGTCGGCGGCACGGCGATGCGCGCGGCCTGGGGCAGGATCACGTAGCGGAAGATGTGCCAGCGCGACAGGCCCAGGGCGTGGCCGGCGGCGTACTGACCCTTGTCCACGGCTTTCAGCGCGGCGCGGTTGATCTCCACCTGGTAGGCAGCTTCGTTGATAGACAGCGCAATCCAGGCGGCGATGAAGGGGGTGAACCACTCTTCACGGAAGGCCGGGAAGAACTGCGGCAGGGCGTTCCACACGAACAGCAGCTGCAGCAGGGTAGGGGCGCCACGGAACACACTGAGCACCGCGCGCAGGGTGCTGCGCCAGACCGTCGGCGGACCGTCCAGGGCCAGGGCGCAGGGAATGGAAATCAGGATGCCGACCGAGTGCGACACCAGGGCCAGGATCAGGGTGATGCAGGCACCTCGGAAAAAGTGCCAGGACGTCAGGGCGTCCCAGAAGACAGTTACATCGAAGTTCATGTACGTGTCCTGCGTGAAAGGAAGCGAGCCGGTGAACCCTCTCCCCTGGGGGAGAGGGTCAGGTGCGGGCCTTGTTTACTGAGCGGCGGTTTCCAGGTTGGCTGGATCGAGCTTCCATTTCTCGGCGATGGCCTTGAGGGTTCCATCGGCCTTCAGTGCAGACACGGCGTCCTGAACGGCCTGCTTGTCTTCCGGGTTCGGACGCATGTAGGCGCCGAAGATGTCCTTCTCGGGGAAGGCGAAGAGGGTCTTGAACTGGCCGGGGGTCTGCAGTTCGCGGTAGGCCAGTTCGGTGTCCTGGGACAGGCCGGCGGCGGCGCGGCCTACCAGTACCTGCTGGGCGACGTCACTGCCTTTCGGATAGGTCTGCAGCACGGCCGGGGTCTTGCCGGCGGCTTTCAGGTCCTCATTGAGCTTTTCCATGATGGTCACGTAGCGGGTGCCGGACTGCACCGCCACCACCTTGCCGGACAGGTCTTCCAGGCTGTTCAGCTTGACGTCGCTCTTGCCGCTGCCGAAGACGATGGTGGCGCTGGCGAGGTAGGCCACGGCATGCAGCTTCTGGGTACGCTCGGGGGTGATGAGGGTGCCGCTGATGACCGCGTCGCAACGCTTGGCATCCAGGCCCGGCAGCAGGCCGGTGAACTCGGTGACGATGAAGCGCGGCTTCACGCCCCAGTGATTGGCCAGGGCGCGGATCAGGTCCGCGTCGAAACCGCTGGGTTCGCGGTCACCGGTCTTCTCGAAGAACTCCAGCGGCGGGAAGGTCGGGTCGGAGCAGACCTGGAAGCTTCCCGAACTCACGAACGAGGGCTTGCTGTCGGCAGCCATGGCGCCACCAGCCAGGGTGGTGGTGAGCAGGCCGGCGAGGGCGAGCAGTTTCAGCGGACGATTGGTCATCGTTAACTCCTTCAAGGCGTATTGCAGTGGTTGTTGTTGTAGGCAGTCGCAATAAAGTGGAGCTGATTCGTTCTTACGCCGCGTCCGGGGAGCCCTGGACGGGGGCGTGGGAGGTCTTGCCAGACGGGACCCAACGGGGACCCTTGGGACCGTAGACGGCGGCCGGTTCCGGGAAGATCGCCAGCAGTACCAGGTACAGCAGGGCGGCTGTGCCCAGAGTGACCGGCAGGCTGATATCGATGCCACCGGCCAGCTCACCCAGCGGGCCGACGAATTGGCCCGGCAGGTTTACAAAGCATAGGCCCACCAGCGCGCTCGGGATCCAGGCGCCCATGCCGCGCCAGTTCCAGCCATTGGTGAACCAGTAGCGGCCGCCGGTCTGGCCACGGGTGAAGACCTGCAGGTCGTCCGGGCAGTAGAAGCCGCGGCGGATGATCAGGCCGAGGATCATGATCACCATCCAGGGACTGGTGCAGGTGATGATCAGCACGGCGAAGGTGGACACGCTCTGCACCAGGTTGAAGGCGAAGCGGCCGATGAAGATGAAGCCGATGGACAGCACGCCGATCATCACGGTGGCCTGCACACGGTTCAGCAGGCGCGGGAAGACCGAGGACATGTCCAGGCCGGTGCCGTAGAGCGAGGTGGTGCCGGTGGACATGCCGCCGATCACCGCGATCAGGCACACCGGCAGGAAGAACCAGGCCGGGGATACGGCCAGCAGGCCGCCGACGTAGTTGTTCTGGGCGATGTAGTCAGGGGCCTGGACGGCGACGATGGTGGCGGTGACCAGGCCGAACAGGAAGGGGATCAGGGTGGCGAACTGGGCGGCGATCACCGCCAGCATGATGCGCTTCTTCGAGGTGTCGCGCGGGATGTAGCGCGACCAGTCGCCGAGGAAGGCACCGAAGGACACCGGGTTGCTCATGGCCAGCAGGGCGGCGCCGATGAAGGCGGCCCAGAAGCCTTCCTGGCCGAGGTTCACGGAACCGGCGTAGGCGGCATCGAAGGGGCCGGCGAAGGCGAAGACGCCCAGCAGGAACATGACGCTGGCGGCCCAGACGGCGATCTTGTTCACCAGCAGCATGAAGCGGAAGCCGTAGATGCACACCACCAGCACCAGCACGGCGAACAGGCCGTAGGCCAGGCCCAGGGTCAGGTCGGTTTCCGGCAGGTCGAACAGGCGCTTGGCGCCGCCCACCAGGGCGTCACCGGAGCTCCACACCGACAGCGAGAAGAACGCGATGGCGGTGAGCAGGGAGAGGAAGGAACCAACGATACGACCATGCACGCCGAAGTGCGCACCCGAGGACACCGCGTTGTTGGTGCCGTTCAGCGCGCCGAACACGCCCATGGGGGCGAGGATCAGCGAACCCACCAGCACGCCCAGCAGGATGGACCAGATGCCCGCTTCGAACGACAGGCCGAAGAGCACCGGGAAGCTGCCGAGTACGGCGGTTGCGAAGGTGTTGGCGCCGCCGAAGATCAGGCGGAACAGGTCCCGCGGGCTGGCATCCCGTTCGTTGTCGGGAATCTGCTCGACGCCGTGGGTTTCTATTCGGGTGACTGCGTGGTCGTTGTTGTTGTTATTCATCGTTCTCTCTCCCAGGGAGCATTGTCAGGTCGGGGGCAGTTGCTCCGGCATCGCCGACAAGTGCTCGTGACAGGCCAACCAGCGGCCGCTTTCTTGTTGCCGGCGGAAAACGATGGTTTCCCGTTCACGGCTTTCTATGTCTTCACCCTGGATGCGCAGGCGGGTGGCGACGTCGTGGTAGAAGATCGCCACGTCGCCCTGCAGGCTCACCACGGGGTTGAGGGATTCGCACGCCAGCACCGCAAAGCCGTCGCGCTGCCAGCTCTCCCACAGCTCGCGGTAGGCCGCGCGGGTGGGCAGCGGCTGCTCGCAGGTGTGGAAGACAAAGCTGGCGTCTTCGCTGAAAGCGGCGAAGTAGGCGTCGGTATCGTTCGCGGCGAAGGCGGCCACCAGCTTGCTGGCGGCCTCCAGGACTTGTTGTGCGCTCATGTCTGCCCTCAGCGACGAACCACGCCCGGCAGGATGCAGAGCATTTCGTAGAGCAGGTTGGCGCCCAGCAGCGAGGTGTTGCCGGTGGTGTCGTAGGGCGGGGAAACCTCGACCAGGTCGCAGCCGATGACGTCCAGGCCCTGGCAGCCACGGATGATTTCCATCGCCTGGATGGTGGTCAGACCGCCGATTTCCGGGGTGCCGGTGCCGGGCGCCCAGGCCGGGTCGATGCCGTCGATGTCGAAGGACAGGTAAACCGGGCCGCCGCCGACTTTCTCGCGGACTTCCGCCATCAGCGGCCCCAGCGACTTGTGCCAGCACTCTTCGGCCTGGACCACGCGGAAGCCCTGCTTGCGGCTCCAGTTGAAGTCTTCGGCGGTGTAGCCCTGGGCGCGCAGACCGATCTGCACCACGCGGTCGCAGTCCAGCAGGCCTTCTTCAGCGGCGCGGCGGAAGGTGGTGCCGTGGGCGATCTTCTCGCCGAACATGTGGTCGTTGACGTCGGCGTGGGCATCGATGTGCACCAGGCCCACCTTGCCGTGCACCTTGTTGATGGCACGCAGGATCGGCAGGGTGATGGTGTGGTCGCCGCCCAGGGTCAGCGGCACGATGCCGTGGCCGAGGATGCGGTCGTATTCCTGCTCGATGATGCGCACGGCTTCCAGCAGGTTGAAGGTGTTGATGGCCACGTCGCCGATGTCGGCCACGTTCAGCGAATCGAAGGGAGCCGCGCCGGTCGCCATGTTGTACGGGCGGATCATCACCGATTCGGCGCGGATTTCACGCGGGCCGAAGCGGGTACCGGAACGCAGGGAGGTGCCGATATCGAGCGGAACGCCGACGAAGGCGGCATCCAGGGCGTCGAGTTCAGCGGGGGTCTGGATATGCGGCAGGCGCATCATGGTGGCGATGCCGCCGAAGCGGGGCATTTCGTTACCACCAAGGGGCTGATGCAGTTTCTTGTCCACGGGGTGGCCTCACGATTGTTGTGGTTGTAGGAAGTGGGGCGGATTCTGGTGACAGTGCCATCACGGAAAAATCGCTGGCCGCAAATAATTACTTCAAGGATTTCTAAACTATCGGGAGCGGGTAAGATGCCGGCTTGCCGAGCGGGCGACTGCTTTCTGTAGGGGTGAATGAATTCGCCCCTACATCGTTCAATCATCCTCGGAGCTATCGATGTCCACCTCCATGCCCGACCTGAAACTCCTGCGCATCTTCGCCAGTGTGGTTCGCCACCAGGGCTTTGCCGCCGCCCAGCAGGAGCTGAACCTCTCCACCTCGGCCATCAGCACCTACATGAGCCAGCTGGAAGGGCAGGTGGGGCTCATCCTCTGTCACCGGGGGCGGGGCGGCTTCCGCCTGACCAGCAAGGGCGAGCTGTTCTATCAGGAGACCCTGCGTCTGTTGGGTGAACTGGAAAGCTTCGAGCGCTACTCGGCGTCGCTGAAGGGCGAACTGCGCGGAACGCTCAACCTCGGCGTGCTGGACTCCACCGTGAGCGACCCGGCCCTGCCGCTGGCGGAAGTGATCGGTGCCTACAGCCAGGAGCACGCGGCGGTGCACCTGCACCTGTCGGTGATGAGCCCATACGACCTGCAGCTGGGGGTGCTGGACAACCGCCTGGACCTGGCCATCGGCGCCTTCTCCACGCGCATGAACGGCCTGGTGTATCAGCCGCTCTACCGCGAGCAGCACTGGCTCTACTGCAGCGAGCGCCACCCGCTGTACAGCGAGCGGCGCATCCCCGCCGAACTCATCACCCAGCAGCGCATGGTGGGGCGCGGCTACTGGAGCCAGGCGGAACTGGCGCGCCACGGCTTCAAGCACAGCGCGGCGACGGTGGAGTCCATGGAGGCGCAACTGATCCTCGTGCTGTCCGGCGCCTATATCGGCTATCTGCCGGAGCATTACGCCCACCCCTGGATCGAGCAGAAGCGCCTGCGTGCATTGCTTCCGGCCACCTTCGGCTACCAGGCGCCGTTCTCCATGATCCTGCGCCGGGGCAGGGCCAAGGAGCCGCTGATTCTGACCTTCCGCGACCTCCTGCGGGCGCAACTCAACCTGCGTTGAACTCGTCTTTCTGACGACGGGCGGCGCAATCGGTGCTTTGCTGATAGTGCAGGCCGGAACTCACGCGCCAGCGGCTTGGATCGAGGGCCAGCCCCTCAAGCAACAACTCCAACAGGGAATGATTAGCCATGCGCCAGAACCTGCCCGTCACGCAGCGGGAACGCACTTTTGCGGCCGATGAAAGGCTGATCACCACCACCGATCTCAGCAGCAAGATCACCTACTGCAACGACGCCTTCGTCACCATCAGCGGCTTCTCTCGCGAAGAGCTGATCGGCCAGCCCCACAACATCGTCCGCCACCCCGATATGCCGCCCTCGGTCTTCGTCCACATGTGGGAGACCCTGAAGCAGGGCAAACCCTGGATGGGGCTGGTGAAGAACCGCTCCAAGAGCGGTGACTTCTACTGGGTCAGCGCGTATGTCACGCCGATTCTCGAGAACGGCCGCATGGTGGGTTACGAGTCGGTGCGTTCGCTGCCTACCCGCGAGCAGGTGACTCGCGCCGATGCCCTCTACACGAGCTTGCGGGACGGCAAGGCGCCATCGACGAACCTGGAATCCTGGACCCATGATCTGGTCCGCTCCTGGCCCGTGATCCTGACGGCATTGGTCCTGGTGGGCGGCAACCTGCTGCTGCAAGGCTGGCCCTTGATGGCGCTGACCCTGGTGACCCTGTTCGCCCTGGGGGGCTTCCAGCAGCAGCGCTACCACCAGACCATTCGCCAGCTGCTGGCCCAGCACCCGAAGGCCCTTACCAGCGCCCTGGTGGCTTTGACCTACTCCGACAATCGCGGGGCACAGGGTCTGCTGGACATGGCCATGATCAGCGAGAAGGCGCGCGTACAGGCTGCCCTGACGCGCCTTGAGGATGCGGGGGTAAGCGTCAAGCAGCGCGCCGCCGAGGCCGCCCGTCTGTCCCGCTCGGAAGCGGACCTGCTGGAGCAGCAGCGCAGCGAGACGGACCAGTCGGCCACCGCCATCAATGAGATGGCCGCCACCATCCAGGAGGTGTCCCATAACGTCACCCAGACCGCCCACGCCGCTGAAGAGGCCGAGCGCCTGGCGCGCCAGGGCAGCGATCTGGCCGGCGAGAGCCTCGGCGCCATGCGTCATCTGGCCGACGCGGTGAGCGAGATCGGCCGTGCGGTGCATGACCTGGCCGAGTCCACCCAGTCCATCGGCAGCGTGGCCGACGTGATCACCGCCATCGCCGAGCAGACCAATCTGCTGGCGCTGAACGCGGCCATCGAGGCGGCGCGGGCGGGGGAGCAGGGCAGGGGATTCGCCGTGGTGGCCGATGAGGTGCGCACCCTGGCCTCGCGGACCCGCCAGTCCACCGAACAGATCCACCAGATCATCGGCTCCCTGCGCTCCGGCGCCGAGCGCGCCGTGGCCACCGCCAGCCGAGGCGAGGACATCTCCCGCGAGAGTGTGGGCAGCGTGGAGGCGGTGCGCGAGGCCCTGGAAGGCATCAGCCAGGCGGTGACCCGCATCTCCGGCATGAGCCAGCAGATGGCTGCCGCATCTGAGCAGCAGAGCCATGTGGCGGAGGACATCAACCGGCAGATCACCCGCATCGCCCAGCTGTCCGACCACAGCGCCGGCCAGGCCCAGGAGGGCGCCGCCATCGGCCAGGACCTGGAGCGCATGGCCGATTACCTGCACAGCCTGGCGGAGCGTCTCAACCGATAGCCCACCGCTGGAGCGGATGGGGGCCTTGTAGGGGCGAATTCATTCGCCAAGGGTGGCGAAGCCGCCCCAGGCAGGGTTCAGGGCGAACCTGCGGTTCGCTTGGCGATTGCAATCGCCCCTACAGCATGCGGCCGGAGGGTCTGGCAGAATGCTCGCCCCAGGAGATTCGCCATGCCCCGCCCACACTGCCCGCGCTGCCAGCGCCCCGAAAGCCACTGCCTGTGCCCGCTGATCCCCCATCTGCCGAGCCGCACCCGTGTGCTGTTGCTGCAGCATCCCAGCGAGGTGAACCACGCCTTGAACACCGCGCGCCTGGCGGCCTTGGGGCTGGAGAACGCCGAGCTGCGGGTGGGCGAGCGTTTCGAGGATCTGGGCGAATGCCTGGCCGATCCCCGATACCGCGCCTGCCTGCTGTTTCCGGGCGAGGAGGCCCGATCCCTGGTGCATATGGCCGCCAGCGACCCGCGCCCGCTGTTGCTGGTGGTGCCCGACGGCACCTGGCGCAAGGCGCGCAAACTGCTGCACCTGAATCGTGAGCTCAGGGCTCTGCCCCGGGTGACCTTGCCCGCTGGATTGACCTCCCGCTACCGCCTGCGCAAGGCGCCCATGGCGGAGGCGCTGTCCACCATCGAGGCCATCGCCGCGGCGCTGGATATCCTCGAAGCGCCGGCGCGTTTCGATGAGTTGCTAAGGCCGTTCGAGGCGCTGATCCAGGGGCAGATCGAGGCGATGGGGGAGGAGACCTTCAGGAAGAACCACGGCCAATGACGAGCGATAGGGACGTAGGGTGGATGACGCTCTTTTCATCCACCATTGGCGTCAGCCCGGGCACCGATTGGTGGAAATAAAAAGCGATTTCCACCCTACGGGGGGCGGCGCCTTACCGCTTCCACCTGGTGTTCTGGTGTGCCTTGAGAAGTAGGGTGGATGACGCTCTTTTCATCCACCATCGGCGTCAGCCCGGGCACCGAACGGTGGAAATAAAAAGCGATTTCCACCCTACGGGGGGCGGCGCCTTACCGCTTCCACCTGGTGTTCTGGTGTGCCTTGAGAAGTAGGGTGGATGACGCTCTTTTCATCCACCATTGGCGTCAGCCCCGGCACCGAACGGTGGAAATAAAAAGCGATTTCCACCCTACGGGAGTATTCCCGCCTTACCGCTCCCGCATGGCTTCCTGGCGAGCTTTCAGCACGGGTTTGAGCAGGTAATCCAGCACGCTTTTCTCGCCGGTGATGATGTCCACGGTGGCGACCATACCGGGGATGATCAGCAGCGGGTGGTCGTCCTTGCCCAGGTGGTTCTTCTCAGTGCGCACCTGGATCAGGTAGAAGCTCTTGCCTTCCTCGTCCGTGATGGTGTCGGCGCTGATCAGTTCCAGGGAGGCCTTGAGGCCGCCGTAGATGGTGTAGTCGTAGGCGGTGAACTTGACCATCGCCTTCTGCCCCGGATGGAGGAATGCCACGTCCTGCGGGCGGATGCGCGCTTCGATGAGCAGGCTGTCCTCAAGGGGCACCACTTCCACCAGGTCGCTGCCGGGCTGCACCACGCCGCCGATGGTGTTGACCTTGAGTTGCTTGATCACCCCGTGCACCGGCGACACCACAGTGGTGCGGCTGACGCGGTCGTCGATGGCCTTGCTGGTTGAGGTGATCTTCGACAGTTCGGTGCGTGTCTCGTTGAGTTCCTTGAGGGAGTCGGAGCGGAAGGACAGGCGGCTTTCCTCCATCTTCCGCTCGATTTCCGACACGGCCGCCTCGGCGCGGGGGATGGCCAGGTTGGTGGCTTCCAGCTCACCCCGGGTTTCCACGGCGCTGCGTTGCAGGCGGAGGATTTCCACCTGGGAAATGGCGCCGGCCTTCACCAGCGGCTGGGACATGTTCAGCTCCTGCTGGATCAGCCCCAGGCTGGAGCGGTACTGCTGGCTCTTGGAGCGGAACTCGGCCAGTTCCTGCGACTTCTGCCGCAGCTGCTCACTGAGGATGTGCTGCTCACTGTCCAGGCGTTGCATGCGGGCGCCGTAGAGGGATTTCTCGTCTTCGGCCAGTTGCGGCGCTTCGCGGGTGATTTCCTCGGGCAGGTTCATCTCCCGGCCTTCGGCCTCGGCGGACAGGCGCTCGACGCGGGCCACCAGCGCCAGCCGGTCGGCTTCGGTCTCACCCTTGTTGGAGCGGAAGCGCGTGTCGTCCAGGCGCAGCAGCACCGCGCCCTTGTCCACCACCTGCCCCTCGCGCACGAGGATTTCCGAGACGATGCCGCCCTCCAGGTTCTGGATGACCTGGACCTTGCTGGAGGGGATGGCCTTGCCTTCGCCCATGGTGACTTCTTCCAGCACCGCGAAATGCGCCCAGACCAGCGCGACCAGCAGCAGGGTGCAGGCGACCCAGACGGTGATGCGGGTGGCCCGTGGCGAATCCTCGGCCATGGCGCCGGCCACTTCGGGCATGAACTCGGTGTCGGCGCTGGGGCCGTGCCCGAAATAGGGGTTGGGGGCTTCTGCGCGGGCCATGGCCGGTCTCCTCAAGAATTGCCTTGACCGACGCGGCCTTTGCGCAGGGCGTCGATGACGGTGTCTTTCGGCCCGTCGGCGACGATCTGGCCGTTGTCCATCACCACCAGACGATCCACCAGCGCGAGCATCGAACTGCGGTGGGTGATGAGGATCAGGGTCTTGCCCGCCGACCAGTTGGCGAGGCGTTGGCGCAGTTGCTCCTCGCTGCTGTTGTCCATGGCGCTGGTGGGTTCGTCGAGCACCAGCAGCGTCGGGTCCAGCAGCAGTGCGCGGGCCAGCAGCACCGCCTGGCGCTGGCCGCTGGAGAGCAGCTGGCCGCGCTCGCCCACCGGGCGGTCGTAGCCTTGCGGGTGCTGGCGGGCGAGGTCGGCGACGCCGGTCATTTCCGCCACCTCCAGCATGCGTTCGTCACTGACGTAGCGCGCGCCCAGGGTCAGGTTGTCCCGCAGGCTGCCGGCCAGCAGCGGCAGGTCATGGCTGACGTAGCCGATTTGCTGGCGCAGGTCGCCGATGTCGGTCTGCCGCAGGTCGATGCCGTCCAGCAGGAGCTGGCCCTGGTCCGGTGCGTAGAAACCGAGGATCAGCCGCGCCAGGGTGCTCTTGCCCGAGCCGCTGCGGCCGATGACGCCAACCCGCTCGCCGGCCGTCACGCGCAGGCTGACTTTGTTCAGGGCCGGTGCGTTCTGCCCCGGGTAGCGGAATTCCACCTGGCGCACTTCCAGGTTGCCCTTGAACGACTGGTGTTCCAGGGGCTGCTGACCCGCTTCGCGCTCCTGGGGCAGGGCCATCAGGGCGTCGGTGGATTTCATGGTCAGCCGCGCTTGCTGGTAGCGGGTGATGAGGCCGGCGATCTGCCCCAGGGGCGAAAGCACCCGGCTGTTGAGCATGTAGGAGGCGACCAGGGCGCCGACGCTGAGGTCGCCGGCGATGATGCTGTAGACGCCGCAGACGATCATGCTCAGGCCGGCGAATTGCTGCATGAACATGGTGCCGTTGGTGGCCAGGGCCGAGAGGAAGCGGGCGTGGCTGTCGAGGCGGGTGAGGGCGCCGTGGGTGCGTTCCCAACGGTGCTGGCGCTCGCTTTCGGCGCCACAGGCCTTGAGGGTTTCCAGGCCGGACAGGGTCTCGATCAAAAGTGCCTGGCGTTCGGCACCGAGGGCCAGGCTGCGCTGCACCGTGTCCCGCAGGCGCGCCTGGATGATGAAGGCGAAGATCGCGGTGATGGGGAAGGCGAGGATCGGGATCACCACCAACCAGCCCCCCAGCAGGCCGATCACCAGCAGCATGATCACGGAGAACGGCAGGTCGATCAGGCTGGTGAGGGTGACGGCGGTGAGGAATTCCCGCAGGCCCTGGAAGTCGTGGATGCTCTGGGCGAAGCCGCCGATGGTGGCGGGCCGCGCCTTGAGCGACATGCCGGTAATGCGCTCGAATAGGGTGGCCGAGAGTACGACGTCGGTCTTTTTCCCGGCGTTGTCCAGCAGGTTGGCGCGCAGCACGCGCAGCAGCAGGTCGAAGCCCGTGCCGATGAGCAGGCCGATGGTCAGCACCCAGAGCGTGGAGGTGGCCTGGTTGGGCACCACGCGGTCGTAGGTCTGCATGACGAAGATCGGCACCATCATGCCCAGCAGGTTGATCAGCAGGCTGGCCAGCATGGCGTCGGCGTAGAGCCAGCGGGACAGCGAGAGCGTGTCGCGGAACCAGGATTGCACCCTGGGCACCAGGGGGCTGTGGGCGTCCTCCAGTTCGTGGCGCGGGCGGGCGAACAAGGCCTGGCCGCTGTACTCCAGGGCCAGCATTTCACGGGGCACCCATTGTTCGCCGCCATCCGCCTCGCACGGCAGGATCAGTGCGCGGCCCTTGCCATCGAGCTGGGTCAGCACTGCGCTGCGGCCGCCCTTGAGGAGCAGCAGCAGGGGCAGGTTGAGGGGGGAGATGGCGTCCAGCTCGCGGCGCAGCAGGCGGCCCTGGAGACCGGCGCGAGCCGCCGCGCGGGGCAGCAGCTCAGCGGACAGCCGCTGGCCGGGCAGCGGCAGGCCGCTGCTCAGGCTCGCCCGGCTGGCGGGGCGACCGTGCAGGCGGCAGAGGATCAGCAGCCCGTCCAGCAGCGGGTCGTCATGACCCTGGCGCGGGTCTCGCGGTTTGTCAGCCCGCTCCATGGTGGTCATGGTTACGGTCTCCCACCTTGGCTCACTTCATGTCCGGCAGCTTGGCCTCGCTCTTCACTTCGGTGACAGCGACGGCTTCGGCGGGAACGACGACATTCTGATGGCGCAGCAGGTCGCCCATGGCGGAGAGCACTCGGTACATGGAGAACTCTTCGGTGTAGCGCACGTCCACGTAGCGGCGGTTGGCGGTGAAGAGTTCGTTCTCGCTGTCCAGCAGGTCCAGCAGGGTGCGCTGGCCGAGGCCGAACTGCTGCTGGTAGGCCTCGCGGACGCGGGCGGTGTAGTCGGCGTAGGCGCGGGCTTCCGGCGTCTGCTTGCGGGCGTTCTCCATGGCGTTCCAGGCCAGGTTGAGGTTCTCGTTGAGTACCCGCAGCGCGTTGTTGCGGATGTCCATGGACTGGTTGATTTCATAGGCGGCGGCCTGCAGCCGGGCCTTGTCGCGCAGGCCGTTGAACAGGTTGTAATTCATCACCACGCCGGCCCGCCACGTGTTGTTGTGGCCTTCCTCACCCCCGATGTCATTGTCGGCGGTGGTGGCCAGTTCGGCGTCAAAGCGTGGGTAGAAAGGCGCCTTGGCGGATTCGTACTGGCTTTCGGCGGCATGCACGTCCGCCTGGGCCGATTTCAGCAGGGGGTTGGTGTCCATCACGCCCTGGCGCGCGGCGGCCAGGTCGGCGGGCATCTCACCCTTGATGGTGGAGGGCGCCACCAGCTCGTCAGCGGGGATGCCGACGGCGCTGATGAAATTGGCTTCGGCGTCGGCCAGGTTCACTTCTTCCGTGTAGAGGTTGTTCCGCGCCAGGGCCAGGCGTGCTTCGGCCTGGTCGAGGTCGGCGGTGCTGCCCACACCTCGTTGGCTGCGCAGACCAATCTGGTCATGGATGCGTTCGTGGGCCATCAGGTTGTTCTTGGCCAGCGCCACCATTTCACGGCGCTTGAGCACGTCCAGGTAGACCTCCACGGTGCGCAGCGCCAGGCTTTCGGCGGTGCCCAGGGTGAAGTAGGCGCGGGAGTTGACCACGGCCTTGGTGCGTTCCACTTCGTTGGGCGTGTTGAAGCCGTCGAAGAGCATCTGCCGCAGGCGCAGTTCGGAGTCGCGGAAGTTGAGGGTTTCCTTGTTGTGATCGCCGAGTGCCCGGGTAGTCGGGCTGTCGGTCCCCTCGCGACCCGCACCGGCTATCAGGTCGACGGTCGGCAGGTATCCCCCTTTGGCGACTTTCGCCTCTTCGTCGGCGACGAGCCGATTCTGGCCGCTGGCCAGGAGTTCGGGGTGTTTGTCCAGGGTGCTCTGGATGGCGTCAGTCAACGTCATCGCCTGGATTTGCGTGGCCGTCAGCGCCAGCAGGAAGCCAGACAGCAGGGGGGTGGAAGTGCGCATTTCTAGTCGTTCTCCATGTCAGAGTTCTGATTCCTGGCGCCATTAATCTGGCGGAATTCCCTATCCAACCGTTTCAGGCCTGTAACATCAGAGCTAAGAACAACTTTTGCGCGGGCTAAGAAAAAATCGGAACAAGGCTTAGCAGGAAAAATTCTTATGCAGCCGTCGGATTTCCAAGACATCTTTTTGCCAGCACTTCGCGCGTTTTGGGGCTCGTGGCTCACGCGTGCGAATGCGTACTGTGGTCAAGCACAAATCAAGAGACTTCAGGGGCGGGGTTAAACCGGAGAAGTGGTTCGGCGCCGGATCGCGTGACGATTTATTGACTGCGTGATTTCTGTGGCGCTGTTCTTCGCCCTTTCGATGCTTCTTTTCGTACCCGTGGTTCGGTCCGGACGTGCTGTGACCCTCATTGACTGGGACTGGCGCTGTCCGGCTGACAGCACGCAGTGCGGGAGGAAGGAT